>NZ_JBHTTM010000010.1:0-1050 GCF_042794545.1 Agromyces sp. NPDC056523 | reverse complement strand
CGGCCTCGGCGAGGCGTTCGGTGTACCGGATCGAGGTGTACTGGCTGCCGGCGTCGGAGTGGTGCACGAGGCCGTGCAGGCTGTGCCCGGCGCGGGAGCGCTGCCAGATGCCCATCTCGAGCGCGTCCAGCACCAGGTCGGTGCTCATCGACCGGGATGCCCGCCAGCCGGTGATCAGGCGGGCGTAGACGTCCACGCAGAACGCGACGTACACGAACCCGGACCAGGTGGCCACGTAGGTGAAGTCGACCACCCAGAGCTGGTTCGGCCGGTCGGCCCGGAACCGGCGTTCGACGAGGTCCTCGGGACGTGGCGCGGCCGCGGACGGGCGGGTGGTTCGGGTGACCGCGCCGCGGATCGCGCCGTGCAGCCCGGCTTGGCGCATCAGCCGTTCCACCCGGCCGCGGCCGACGCTGGTGCCTTCGCGCAGCAGTTGCCGCCACACCTTGCGCGCCCCGTACACGCCGTAGTTCTCACCATGCACGCGCCGGATCTGGGACAGCAGCGCCCGATCCTGGACCACCCGGGCCGAATCCGGTCGCTTCATCGCGGCCCAGTAGGTGGACGGGGCGATCGAGCAGCCGTGCTCGGTGAGCACCCTGCAGATCGGCTCGACCCCGAACTCCCGGCCGTCGAACACCACGTGGCGATGCTCGGTGATGAAGCTCACGATCTGGGCGATGGGCGGTCGAGCTCCGCCGCGAAGAAAGCCGACGCCGTCTTCAGGATCGCGTTCGCCCGCCGCAGCTCGCGGTTCTCCCGCTCCAGTTCGACGATCCGCCGCCGCTCGTCGGTGCGGAGCCCGGGCTTGTGCCCGGCGTCGATCTCGGCCTGTTTGACCCACCCTCGCAACGTGTCCAGATTGATGCCCAACTGCCCGCCGACCTGGCGGCACGCGGCCATGATGGACACGCCCGCCTCGGGATCGGCCAGCAGATCCGCGACCAGGCGCACCGCCCGGTCCTTCACTTCCACTGGGTACTTCTTCTGCGCCGGCATGACATCACCCTTTCGTGAGATCAATGCCTCCACCAGACCCGGGGCGGTTCA
>NZ_JBHTTM010000009.1:0-2133 GCF_042794545.1 Agromyces sp. NPDC056523 | reverse complement strand
GGGGTTGGTGGTCTCGGTGCCCACCAGGCCCGCCCGTGTGGGTCGGGGTGGTGGGTGTGTTGCTCTGTTCTGTTGTGGTTGGGTTTCCGTCTGTTGGGAACCACAGAGTGGACGCGAGTCATCAGGGCCACACACCATTGCCTTACGAAACGTGGTGTGTGTGGTGATTGTCAAGTTGTCGGCGTATTAGTACCAGTCAGCTGCACACCTTGCGGTGCTTCCACATCTGGCCTATCAACCCAGTCGTCTGGCTGGGAGCCTCTCCCCCGAAGGGATGGAAATCTCATCTTGAGGCCGGCTTCCCGCTTAGATGCTTTCAGCGGTTATCCATCCCGAACGTAGCTAACCAGCGGTGCTCCTGGCGGAACAACTGGCACACCAGAGGTTCGTCCAACCCGGTCCTCTCGTACTAGGGTCAGATCCTCTCAAATTTCCTGCGCGCGCAGAGGATAGGGACCGAACTGTCTCACGACGTTCTAAACCCAGCTCGCGTACCGCTTTAATGGGCGAACAGCCCAACCCTTGGGACCTACTCCAGCCCCAGGATGCGACGAGCCGACATCGAGGTGCCAAACCATGCCGTCGATATGGACTCTTGGGCAAGATCAGCCTGTTATCCCCGAGGTACCTTTTATCCGTTGAGCGACAGCGCTTCCACAAGCCACTGCCGGATCACTAGTCCCGACTTTCGTCCCTGCTCGACCTGTCAGTCTCACAGTCAAGCTCCCTTGTGCACTTACACTCGCCACCTGATTGCCAACCAGGTTGAGGGAACCTTTGGGCGCCTCCGTTACTCTTTGGGAGGCAACCGCCCCAGTTAAACTACCCACCAGGCACTGTCCCTGAACCGGATCACGGTTCGAAGTTAGATATCCAGAGTGACCAGAGTGGTATTTCAACAATGACTCCACGAACACTGGCGTGCCCGCTTCACAGTCTCCCACCTATCCTACACAAGCCACACCGAACACCAATACCAAGCTGTAGTAAAGGTCACGGGGTCTTTCCGTCCTTCTGCGCGTAACGAGCATCTTTACTCGTAATGCAATTTCGCCGAGTTCGCGGTTGAGACAGCTGGGAAGTCGTTACGCCATTCGTGCAGGTCGGAACTTACCCGACAAGGAATTTCGCTACCTTAGGATGGTTATAGTTACCACCGCCGTTTACTGGGGCTTAAATTCTCAGCTTCGCCGTGAGGCTAACCGGTCCTCTTAACCTTCCAGCACCGGGCAGGCGTCAGTCCGTATACATCGTCTTGCGACTTGGCACGGACCTGTGTTTTTAGTAAACAGTCGCTTCCCACTGGTCTCTGCGGCCTTCAACGCTCCGGGAGCAAGTCCCTTCACGAATCCGGCCCCCCTTCTCCCGAAGTTACGGGGGCATTTTGCCGAGTTCCTTAACCACGATTCTCTCGATCTCCTCGGTATTCTCTACCTGACCACCTGAGTCGGTTTGGGGTACGGGCGGCTGGAACCTCGCGTCGATGCTTTTCTCGGCAGCATAGGATCACCCACTTTTCATCCGCGTCACGTCTCAGCCTGGATGAGCGACGGATTTGCCTATCGCTCGGCCTACACGCTTGCCCCGGGACAACCATCGCCCGGGCTGGGCTACCTTCCTGCGTCACACCTGTTATCACGCTCACTCCACCAGATGGGGTCGCATGCCGCCCCGCAACGTTCCCCGAAGGGTCGGTCACGGCTTGGGATGCTTAGCACTCCTGGTTTCGTGTGGGCGGTTCTTCGCCGGTACGGGAATATCAACCCGTTGTCCATCGACTACGCCTGTCGGCCTCGCCTTAGGTCCCGACTTACCCAGGGCAGATTAGCTTGACCCTGGAACCCTTGGTCTTCCGGAGGACGGGTTTCTCACCCGTCTTTCGCTACTCATGCCTGCATTCTCACTCGTGTGCCGTCCACGGCTGGTTTCCACCGCCGCTTCACCCGGCACACGACGCTCTCCTACCCATCACCACGACTGGACCACGAAGGCCTATCGAATGCGGTAATGCCACGACTTCGGTGGCGTGCTTGAGCCCCGTTACATTGTCGGCGCGGAATCACTTGACCAGTGAGCTATTACGCACTCTTTCAAGGGTGGCTGCTTCTAAGCCAACCTCCTGGTTGTCTGTGC
>NZ_JBHTTM010000008.1:0-4561 GCF_042794545.1 Agromyces sp. NPDC056523 | reverse complement strand
TTATTAAACGTCGCTGATGCACAGCAGACAACAACAAAAAGCTTCGGAAACAACTTAAAAAAAGTTGTTGACATAAAAGAAGCTGAGTGGTAAGATAATAAAGCTGCTTCAACAAGCGGTAATGATCTTTGAAAACTAAACAAGACAAAACGTACCTGTTAATTCAAAGTTTTAAATAAATCGCACAGCGATGTGCGTAGTCAGTCAAACTACTTTATCGGAGAGTTTGATCCTGGCTCAGGACGAACGCTGGCGGCGTGCCTAATACATGCAAGTCGAGCGGACAGATGGGAGCTTGCTCCCTGATGTTAGCGGCGGACGGGTGAGTAACACGTGGGTAACCTGCCTGTAAGACTGGGATAACTCCGGGAAACCGGGGCTAATACCGGATGGTTGTTTGAACCGCATGGTTCAGACATAAAAGGTGGCTTCGGCTACCACTTACAGATGGACCCGCGGCGCATTAGCTAGTTGGTGAGGTAACGGCTCACCAAGGCAACGATGCGTAGCCGACCTGAGAGGGTGATCGGCCACACTGGGACTGAGACACGGCCCAGACTCCTACGGGAGGCAGCAGTAGGGAATCTTCCGCAATGGACGAAAGTCTGACGGAGCAACGCCGCGTGAGTGATGAAGGTTTTCGGATCGTAAAGCTCTGTTGTTAGGGAAGAACAAGTGCCGTTCAAATAGGGCGGCACCTTGACGGTACCTAACCAGAAAGCCACGGCTAACTACGTGCCAGCAGCCGCGGTAATACGTAGGTGGCAAGCGTTGTCCGGAATTATTGGGCGTAAAGCGCTCGCAGGCGGTTTCTTAAGTCTGATGTGAAAGCCCCCGGCTCAACCGGGGAGGGTCATTGGAAACTGGGGAACTTGAGTGCAGAAGAGGAGAGTGGAATTCCACGTGTAGCGGTGAAATGCGTAGAGATGTGGAGGAACACCAGTGGCGAAGGCGACTCTCTGGTCTGTAACTGACGCTGAGGAGCGAAAGCGTGGGGAGCGAACAGGATTAGATACCCTGGTAGTCCACGCCGTAAACGATGAGTGCTAAGTGTTAGGGGGTTTCCGCCCCTTAGTGCTGCAGCTAACGCATTAAGCACTCCGCCTGGGGAGTACGGTCGCAAGACTGAAACTCAAAGGAATTGACGGGGGCCCGCACAAGCGGTGGAGCATGTGGTTTAATTCGAAGCAACGCGAAGAACCTTACCAGGTCTTGACATCCTCTGACAATCCTAGAGATAGGACGTCCCCTTCGGGGGCAGAGTGACAGGTGGTGCATGGTTGTCGTCAGCTCGTGTCGTGAGATGTTGGGTTAAGTCCCGCAACGAGCGCAACCCTTGATCTTAGTTGCCAGCATTCAGTTGGGCACTCTAAGGTGACTGCCGGTGACAAACCGGAGGAAGGTGGGGATGACGTCAAATCATCATGCCCCTTATGACCTGGGCTACACACGTGCTACAATGGACAGAACAAAGGGCAGCGAAACCGCGAGGTTAAGCCAATCCCACAAATCTGTTCTCAGTTCGGATCGCAGTCTGCAACTCGACTGCGTGAAGCTGGAATCGCTAGTAATCGCGGATCAGCATGCCGCGGTGAATACGTTCCCGGGCCTTGTACACACCGCCCGTCACACCACGAGAGTTTGTAACACCCGAAGTCGGTGAGGTAACCTTTATGGAGCCAGCCGCCGAAGGTGGGACAGATGATTGGGGTGAAGTCGTAACAAGGTAGCCGTATCGGAAGGTGCGGCTGGATCACCTCCTTTCTATGGAGAATTGATGAACGCTGTTCATCAATATAAGTTTCCGTGTTTCGTTTTGTTCAGTTTTGAGAGAACTATCTCTCATATATAAATGTATGTTCTTTGAAAACTAGATAACAGTGTAGCTCATATTTTTTAATTTTTAGTTTGGTTAAGTTAGAAAGGGCGCACGGTGGATGCCTTGGCACTAGGAGCCGATGAAGGACGGGACGAACACCGATATGCTTCGGGGAGCTGTAAGCAAGCTTTGATCCGGAGATTTCCGAATGGGGAAACCCACCATACGTAATGGTATGGTATCCTTATCTGAATACATAGGGTAAGGAAGACAGACCCAGGGAACTGAAACATCTAAGTACCTGGAGGAAGAGAAAGCAAATGCGATTTCCTGAGTAGCGGCGAGCGAAACGGAACAAGCCCAAACCAAGAGGCTTGCCTCTTGGGGTTGTAGGACACTCTGTACGGAGTTACAAAGGAACGAGGTAGATGAAGAGGTCTGGAAAGGCCCGCCATAGAAGGTAACAGCCCTGTAGTCGAAACTTCGTTCTCTCTTGAATGTATCCTGAGTACGGCGGAACACGTGAAATTCCGTCGGAATCCGGGAGGACCATCTCCCAAGGCTAAATACTCCCTAGTGACCGATAGTGAACCAGTACCGTGAGGGAAAGGTGAAAAGCACCCCGGAAGGGGAGTGAAAGAGATCCTGAAACCGTGTGCCTACAAGTAGTCAGAGCCCGTTAACGGGTGATGGCGTGCCTTTTGTAGAATGAACCGGCGAGTTACGATCCCGTGCAAGGTTAAGCAGAAGATGCGGAGCCGCAGCGAAAGCGAGTCTGAATAGGGCGAATTGAGTACGTGGTCGTAGACCCGAAACCAGGTGATCTACCCATGTCCAGGGTGAAGTTCAGGTAACACTGAATGGAGGCCCGAACCCACGCACGTTGAAAAGTGCGGGGATGAGGTGTGGGTAGGGGTGAAATGCCAATCGAACCTGGAGATAGCTGGTTCTCTCCGAAATAGCTTTAGGGCTAGCCTCAAGGTAAGAGTCTCGGAGGTAGAGCACTGATTGGACTAGGGGCCCCTACCGGGTTACCGAATTCAGTCAAACTCCGAATGCCAATGACTTATCCTTGGGAGTCAGACTGCGAGTGATAAGATCCGTAGTCGAAAGGGAAACAGCCCAGACCGCCAGCTAAGGTCCCAAAGTATACGTTAAGTGGAAAAGGATGTGGAGTTGCTTAGACAACCAGGATGTTGGCTTAGAAGCAGCCACCATTTAAAGAGTGCGTAATAGCTCACTGGTCGAGTGACTCTGCGCCGAAAATGTACCGGGGCTAAACGTATCACCGAAGCTGCGGACTGTTCTTCGAACAGTGGTAGGAGAGCGTTCTAAGGGCTGTGAAGCAAGACCGGAAGGACTGGTGGAGCGCTTAGAAGTGAGAATGCCGGTATGAGTAGCGAAAGAGGGGTGAGAATCCCCTCCACCGAATGCCTAAGGTTTCCTGAGGAAGGCTCGTCCGCTCAGGGTTAGTCGGGACCTAAGCCGAGGCCGAAAGGCGTAGGCGATGGACAACAGGTTGATATTCCTGTACCACCTCCTCACCATTTGAGCAATGGGGGGACGCAGGAGGATAGGGTAAGCGCGGTATTGGATATCCGCGTCCAAGCAGTTAGGCTGGGAAATAGGCAAATCCGTTTCCCGTGAAGGCTGAGCTGTGATGGCGAGCGAATTATAGTAGCGAAGTTCCTGATTCCACACTGCCAAGAAAAGCCTCTAGCGAGGTGAGAGGTGCCCGTACCGCAAACCGACACAGGTAGGCGAGGAGAGAATCCTAAGGTGATCGAGAGAACTCTCGTTAAGGAACTCGGCAAAATGACCCCGTAACTTCGGGAGAAGGGGTGCTCTGTTAGGGTGCAAGCCCGAGAGAGCCGCAGTGAATAGGCCCAGGCGACTGTTTAGCAAAAACACAGGTCTCTGCGAAGCCGTAAGGCGAAGTATAGGGGCTGACGCCTGCCCGGTGCTGGAAGGTTAAGAGGAGCGCTTAGCGTAAGCGAAGGTGCGAATTGAAGCCCCAGTAAACGGCGGCCGTAACTATAACGGTCCTAAGGTAGCGAAATTCCTTGTCGGGTAAGTTCCGACCCGCACGAAAGGCGCAACGATCTGGGCACTGTCTCAACGAGAGACTCGGTGAAATTATAGTACCTGTGAAGATGCAGGTTACCCGCGACAGGACGGAAAGACCCCGTGGAGCTTTACTGCAGCCTGATATTGAATGTTGGTACAGCTTGTACAGGATAGGTAGGAGCCTTGGAAACCGGAGCGCCAGCTTCGGTGGAGGCATCGGTGGGATACTACCCTGGCTGTATTGACCTTCTAACCCGCCGCCCTTATCGGGCGGGGAGACAGTGTCAGGTGGGCAGTTTGACTGGGGCGGTCGCCTCCTAAAAGGTAACGGAGGCGCCCAAAGGTTCCCTCAGAATGGTTGGAAATCATTCGCAGAGTGTAAAGGCACAAGGGAGCTTGACTGCGAGACCTACAAGTCGAGCAGGGACGAAAGTCGGGCTTAGTGATCCGGTGGTTCCGCATGGAAGGGCCATCGCTCAACGGATAAAAGCTACCCCGGGGATAACAGGCTTATCTCCCCCAAGAGTCCACATCGACGGGGAGGTTTGGCACCTCGATGTCGGCTCATCGCATCCTGGGGCTGTAGTCGGTCCCAAGGGTTGGGCTGTTCGCCCATTAAAGCGGTACGCGAGCTGGGTTCAGAACGACGTGAGACAGTTCGGTCCCTATCTGTCG
>NZ_JBHTTM010000007.1:0-19577 GCF_042794545.1 Agromyces sp. NPDC056523 | reverse complement strand
CCACCCCCAAAAAGGGCAGGAAACACGGGGTTCAAAAAATTGGCATTGAACATAGTGCACGCTGTTGAGTTCTCAAGAAACGGACGCACCCGGGTTGCAGCCTCGCGGCCTGCCCCCAGGGCAACCTCTCTACTGTAGCACCCCGCGAACCATCCTCCGACAGCGGGATCCGCGGCCGGATGCACCTCGAGGAGGTGCGGTTCGTGTTGGAGTGCAACTAGATAATCTTAGGCTTGAAGCAACCGAGTCGCAATGTGCGCCTTCGAGGCTGTTTGGCTAAGACCTTCGCCCGGCCTGCCAGGGCTTCTCGCTCCCGGCCGCCGTGGCGACAAGAAGAAATCTACGTGGCTCCGGCCGCCGCGACAAATCGAGCGCGCATCCCGGGCGTGTCGCGCCGCCCGGGTGCCCGCGACCGGGGCCGGCGGCGTCTGCCGAACCCCCGGTCGCGCGGCGAATCGATCAGCCGAAGGCCTCGGGATCCGGGCCGAGCCGGCCGTCGTACGCGCCCTCGAGCGCCGTGATCGCGGCGACCTCGTCGTCCGTCAGCTCGAAGCCGAAGACGTCGAAGTTCTCGGCCATGCGCTCGCGCCGGTTCGACTTCGGGAACACGATGAAGCCCCGCTGGAGGTGCCAGCGGATGACGACCTGCGCCGGCGTCGCGCCGTGGGCGGCCGCGGCATCCGCCACCACGGGGTTCTCGAGCAGCGGGTACTTGCCCTGCCCGAGCGGGCCCCACGACTCGATCGCGATGCCGTGCCCTGCGGCGAAGTCGACGACGTCGGGCTGCTGATGCGCGGGGTGCAGCTCGATCTGGTCGACGGCGGGCGTCACACCCGTCTCGCTGATGATGCGCTCGAGGTGGGGCACCATGAAGTTCGAGACGCCGATCGACCGGGCGCGTCCCGACTCCCGGATCTGGGCGAGCGCCTGCCACGCCTCCACGAAGCGGTCCTGCGACGGCACCGGCCAGTGGATCAGGTACAGGTCGACGTAGTCGAGGCCGAGGCGCTCGAGGCTCGCATCGAACGCGTCGAGCGCCGACCGGGTGCCCTGGTCGTCGTTCCAGAGCTTGGTCGTGACGTACAGCTCCTCGCGGGCGATCCCCGACGCGGCGAGCGCACGGCCGACGCCCTCCTCGTTGCCGTAGATGCGGGCGGTGTCGAGGTGCCGGTAGCCGACCTCGAGCGCGTCGGTCACGATGCGTTCGGTCTCGGTGGGGTCGACCTTGAACACCCCGAACCCGAGCTGGGGAATGGAGTGGCCGTCGTTGAGCTGGATGCGGGGAACGGATGTCGCTGAGATCTGCGTCATACGGTCATGCAACCGCAGGCGACCCCGACTTCCATCCCCTGTTCGCCGGTCGCGAAAGCGATGCGCCCGGCGCGTCGGCGCCTCGGGGCGAGGCATCCGCCCGTCGTAGGATGGAGGGCTATGCCTGCGCCCATCCCCGCGACGATCACCTACCCGGCCGAGCTGCCGGTCAGCGGTCGACGCGACGACATCGCGCGCGCCATCCGCGACCACCAGGTCGTCATCGTCGCCGGCGCGACGGGCTCGGGCAAGACCACGCAGCTGCCCAAGATCTGCCTCGAGCTCGGGCGCGAGTCGATCGCGCACACCCAGCCGCGACGGATCGCCGCGCGCACCATCGCCGAGCGCGTCGCCGAGGAGCTCGACACCGAGCTCGGCGGCCTCGTCGGCTACCAGGTCCGGTTCACCGATCGCGTGAGCGAGTCGACGCGCATCAAGGTCATGACCGACGGGATCCTCCTCAACGAGATCCACCGCGACCGCGACCTGCGCCGGTACGACACGATCATCATCGACGAGGCGCACGAACGCAGCCTCAACATCGACTTCCTGCTCGGGTACCTGACGCGCCTACTCCCTCGCCGGCCCGACCTGCGCGTGATCATCACGAGCGCGACGATCGATCCCGAGAGCTTCGCGAGGCACTTCGCGGATGCTTCGGGCACGCCGGCCCCGATCATCGAGGTGTCCGGCCGGACGTACCCGGTCGAGGTCCGGTACCGCCCGCTCGTCGCCGAGTCGGCGGGGTCCGATGCCGACGAGGACGACGAGGGCGCGGCGGCCGAGGACCGCGACATCCAGCGGGGCATCCTCGACGCGCTCGACGAGCTCGGGCGCGAGGCGCCGGGCGACGTGCTCGTGTTCCTCTCCGGCGAGAGCGAGATCCGCGACGCCGAGGCGGCGGTGCGGGCGCACGCGACGCGGCGCGGGGCCGCCGACGTCACCGAGGTGCTCCCGCTGTACGGCCGGCTGTCGTCGGCCGACCAGCACCGCGTGTTCGAGCCCTCGAAGGTGCCGGGGCTGCGCCGCCGGGTGGTGCTCGCGACGAACGTCGCCGAGACGAGCCTGACCGTGCCCGGCATCCGGTACGTCGTCGACGCGGGCACCGCACGCATCAGCCGCTACTCGGCGCGCTCGAAGGTGCAGCGGCTGCCGATCGAGCCGATCTCGCAGGCATCCGCGAACCAGCGGTCCGGCCGCTCGGGCCGAACGAGCGACGGCATCGCGATCCGCCTCTACTCCGAGGACGACTACGGCAAGCGGCCCGAGTTCACCGACCCCGAGATCCTGCGCACGAACCTCGCGGCCGTCATCCTGCAGATGGCCTCGCTCGGGCTCGGCCCGGTCGAGGAGTTCCCGTTCCTCACGCCGCCGGATCGCCGCGGCATCCGCGACGGCGTCGAACTGCTGCGCGAGCTCGGGGCGATCGACGATGCGGATGACGCGGAGGGCCCGCAGCTCACCCGCATCGGGCGGCAGCTGGCGCGCCTGCCGATCGAGCCGCGGTTCGCCCGCATGGTGCTCGAGTCGAAGGCGCAGGGCGTGAGCCGCGAGGTGCTCGTGATCGTCGCGGGACTGACCATCCAGGATCCGCGCGAGCGTCCGCTCGAGCGTCGTGAGCAGGCCGACGCGATGCACGCGCGGTTCGTCGATCCGACGAGCGATTTCCTGACCCTGCTGAACCTCTGGAACCACCTCGAGGAGCAGCAGCGCGAGCTGTCGGGCAACGCGTTCCGGCGGATGTGCCGCAGCGAGTTCCTCAACTACCTGCGCGTTCGCGAATGGCAGGACCTCTACCGGCAGCTCGTGCGCCTGGCGAAGCCGCTCGGGCTGCACGTCGCTGGTGCGGCCGGGGCGCCGAACCCCGACGGCGTCCACCGGTCGCTGCTCGCGGGGCTGCTCTCGCAGATCGGGCTGCGCGACGACGCGAAGACGTCGAGCGGGCGCGGCGGCGCCGGCGGCCAGCGCGAGTCCGAGCGCCGAGGACGGCGCCCGCAGGCCGAGTTCGTCGGCGCACGCAACGCACGGTTCGTGGTGTTCCCGGGTTCCGCACTCGCGAAGAAGCCGCCGGCCGCCCTGATGGCGGCCGAGCTCGTCGAGACGAGCCGACTGTTCGCCCGCACCGGCGCTGCGATCGACCCGGCGTGGGCCGAGCAGCTGGCGGGTCCGATCGCGAAGCGCACGTACTCCGAGCCACGATGGGAGCGCCGGCAGGGCTCGGCGGTCGCCGACGAGAAGGTGACCTTGTTCGGCGTGCCGATCGTGGCGAAGCGGCGCATCCAGCTCGCCCGCGTCGATGCGGCGCTCGCGCGCGAGCTCTTCATCCGGCACGCCCTCGTCGAGGAGGACTGGGACTGGTCCCGGCTCGACAAGCGGGTCTACGCGTTCATCCGGAAGAACCGCGACCTGCGACGCGAGCTCGGCGAGCTCGAGGAGCGCACGCGCCGGCGTGACGTGCTCGCGGGCGACCAGGCCGTGGTCGCGTTCTACGAGCAGCGGCTGCCGGCGGATGCCACGGACGCGCGCGCGTTCGAGCGCTGGTGGCGCGCCGAGCACCGTCGCTCCCCCGATCTCCTGACGATGTCCGCGGCCGATCTCGTGGGCGACGAGGACATGAGCGCCGACCGCGGGTTCCCCGACCGCTGGCGCCAGGGCGACCAGACGCTCACCCTCCGCTACCGGTTCGAGCCGGGCGCGCCCGACGACGGCGTGAGCGTGCTCGTGCCGCTCGTGCTGCTCCCCCGTCTCGAGCCGTCGGGCTTCGACTGGCAGGTGCCGGGGCTCCGCGACGAACTCGTCACCGCGATGCTGCGCACGCTGCCGAAGGTGCTCCGCCGCCAGGTCGTGCCCGCGGCCGAGTGGGCGGCGAAGATCGGCGCCGAGCTGCCGCAGGGTCCCGAGGCGGGCGAGGCTCGTCCGCCGTTCGCCGAGGCGGTCGCGGGGGTCATCAAACGATTGACGTACGCGCCCGTGACGGCCGACGACTTCGAGCTCGACCGGCTGCCGTCCCACCTGCGCGTGACATTCCGCGCGGTCGACGAACGCGGCCGCGCGGTCGGCGACGACAAGGACCTCGGTGCGCTGCAACAGCGGCTCGCGGTGCGGGCCGGGCGGGCGGTCGCCTCGACGTTCGCGGGTGACGGCGACAGACCGGGTCGGCACCATGGTCGAGCGGATGGCACCGAGCAGGCAGGTCTCGAGACGCCGCCGTCGACGGCTCCTCGACCAGCGCAGTCGACCTTCGCCGAGCAGGCCGGTATCACCGCGTGGCAGTGGGACGAACTCCCACCGCACGTGGACACCCGCCAGGCGGGCAACGTCGTGAGGGCCTACCCGGCGATCGTGGACGAGGGCGCCTCGGTCGCCCTGCGCCTGGTCCCGACCGCGGAGGAGCGCGATCGCGCGTCGCGTCGCGGCATCCGTCGTCTGCTCGTGCTCGCGACGCCGTCGCCCGTGGCGTACGTGCAGGAGCACCTCTCGAACCAGGAGAAGCTCGCGCTCGCGACGAGCGCGTATGCCGGACCGCGCGCATTGCTCGAGGACTGCCTGGCGGCCGTCGTCGACGCCGAGCTCCGGTCGCGACACCCCGACGGCCTCATCCGCACGCGGGCGGAGTTCGAGGCGGTGCGCGACGCCGTGTCGACGAGCGTGATGGACCGCATGTTCGAGACCGTGGCGCTCGTCTCACGCATCCTCGTCGCGGCGCGCGAGGCCGATCGCGCGATCGCGAAGGCGTCGAGCCTGCAACTCATGGCGGCGCTCGCCGACGCGCGCGCCCAGCTCGAGGGGCTCGTGTCATCCGGGTTCGTGTCGGCCACCGGGCTCGGGCACCTGCGGCACCTGCCGCGCTACCTCGAGGCGATCGTCGTGCGCGTGCGTCGCATGCAGGAGAATCCGGGCCGCGATCGCCAGCTCGCGACGGAGTTCGACCAGGCCCGCACCGCCTACGAGAAGGCGGGCGGCACGGTGCCGATCGATCCCGAGGCCGAGCCGAGGCTCGTGCGGGTGCGGTGGCTGCTCGAGGAGCTGCGCGTCGGGCTGTTCGCGCAGGAGCTGCGCACCGCCGAGACGGTGTCGGTCAAGCGGATCGTCAAGGCGCTTTCGGAGTGAGCGCCGCGAACCGTTCCAGGTAGGACGGCTCGAGCTCGGCGATCCGCCGGACCCACTCGTCGCGATCGCGCTCGGCGGTCGGCTCGGCGACGTGGCGCGTCAGTCCCTCGAGGTGCGCATGCCATCCCGGCCCGTACTCGAGTCGCGTCACGTGCTCGTGCCGCAGCCGCAGGCGCGTGCGCGCCCCTTCGGGTGCGAGCTGCACGGTCACGAGCGTGGGCTGCTCGCCGACCACGGTCCAGGTCGTCGTGAACCCGACTGGCCGTTCGCACGAGGTGACCTCGCCGTCGCAGTAGACGCCGCCGTCGAGTTGCATCGCCTGCCAGTGCCCGCCGAGGCGGAACTCGCCGCGGTAGGTCGCCATCCAGCGCGCGAGCCGCTGGGGCGTGGTGATCGCCTCCCACAGGTCGTCGGGATCGGTGTCGTACACCTCGTCGAACTCGAGGAGGAAGCCCGGGTCGTCGGGCAGGATGTCGCCGGTCACGGTCATCATGCGTCCTTCCGTCGGGCGCGCGTACCGCGCGCGACCTCGGTGTGCAGCGCGTCGAGCCGCTGTCGCCAGAACCGCCGGTAGCGGTCGAGCTCGGCGGCGGCCTCGTCGACCCCCGCGCGCTCGAGCGCGTAGATCCGGCGCGCGCCGTCGACACGGACGCTCGCGAACCCCTGCTCGCGCAGGATGCGCAGCTGCCGCGAGACCGCGGGCTGCGTGATGCCGAACTCGGTCGCGACGACGTCGACGACCGCGCCGGCGGGCCGCTCGCCGTCGGCCAGCAGGTCGAGGATGCGACGGCGCACCGGGTCGCCGAGGACGTCGAATGCGTGCACGGCGACATTCTATCAGTTCTGTGTTATATAGCGCCAGACTGATCGGGCGTGCGATCGAGCGGATGGCGCGACCTCGGCCGCGCCATCCGGCCCGGTATTCGCCGACGGGGCGCCGCGGGCCGCGACATCCCCGCCGATAGGATCGAGCCACCGTGGGAAGCTACACCGAACTGCTCAGGACCTCGGGCGTCGCTCGCATCATCGCCGCCCAGCTCACGGCACGGTTCCCGTCGGGCATGCTCTCGCTGGCGTTCCTGCTGCACGTCGAGCAACAGACCGGCTCGTACGGCGCGGCCGGACTGGTGCTCGCGGCGACCTCGATCGGCCAGGCCGTCGCCGGCCCGCTGACCAGTCGTCTGATGGGCCGCCTCGGCATGCGCCCGGTGCTCACCGTGACGCTCGTCGTGTGCGCGAGTTCCGTGATCGCGATCGGCGTCCTGCCGCTCACCGTTCCGCTCTACATGGCGGTCGGCCTGCTGTGCGGACTCGCGACGCCGCCCGTGCAGCCCGCGGTGCGCACCATCTATCCCAAGATGGTCAACTCCCGGCAGTTGACCCCGCTGTTCTCGCTCGATGCCTCCGCGCAGGAGATCATCTGGGTCGTCGGACCGGTGGTCACGACGTTCGTCTCGACGCAGGTCGGCACGGTCTGGGGCATCCTGCTCGCCGCCGTGATGATGATCGGCGGGACGATCTGGTTCATCGCGTCGCCCGAACTCGGACGCGTCCGCATCCCTCGGTCCAAGCGGCGGTTCGGCACGGTGCTCGCACGACCCGCGGTGCTCCTCGCGACCGTCGTCGGCTTCCTCCTCATCGGTGCGTGCGCCGCGGTCGAGGCCGGGGTGGTCGCCGCGTTCGGGCACGACGGCGCCGAGGCCGGCTTCGTGCTGGCGATCTTCTCGATCGGCAGCCTCGCGGGCGGCCTCACGCTCGGGCACGTGCCGATCAGCCCCTGGTCCACCGCGCGCCGCATGCTCATCGTGTTCGTGGGCGTGTCGCTCGCGGCGTTCGCGATGGACTTCTGGTGGCTCGCGCTCACGCTGTTCATCGCCGGCATCGGCATCGCTCCGGCGCTCGCGGTGCTGTTCACGATCGTCTCGGTGAGCGTGAAGTTCTCAGACACGGCCGAGGCGTACGGCTGGGTCGGCACCGGACAGCTGATCGGCGCCGCGCTCGGCTCGGCCGTCGCGGGGTTCCTCATCGACGGGTACGAGGCCGTCGGCGCGTTCTGGGCCGCGTCGGTGCTGGCGTTCCTCGGCGTCGTGGTCCCGGCGCTCGGACGACGCTGGCATCCCGACCTCCGCGGACGCGACGCGAGCCCGATCCCCGACACCGAGCCGGTCCCGGTCACGCCGAGCTGAGACGCGGTCGACTCCCCAGAGAAAGGCGCACGGATGTCGCATCCGCCACTGGCACCCCTGATCCCGCTCGCCGACGGCCGCGCCATCCCGCAGGTCGGCTACGGCATGTACAAGGTGCCGCGTGCCGATGCCGCCCGGCTCGCGCGCACGGCCCTCGACCTCGGGTACCGCCACCTCGACACCGCGGCGCTGTACGGCAACGAGGCCGAGGCCGGCGCGGCCGTGCGGGAGTCCGGGCTGCCGCGCGACGAGGTCTTCGTCACGAGCAAGGTCTTGAACGACGACCACGGCTACGACCGGACGCTGCGCGCGTTCGACGCCGCGATGGCGAGCTTCGGCCTCGACCGGCTCGACCTGTACCTCATCCACTGGCCGGTGCCGTCGCGCGACCGGTACGTCGACACGTGGCGCGCGCTCGTCCGGCTCCGCGAGGAGGGACGCGTGAGCTCGATCGGCGTCTCGAACTTCCACGCGCACCACCTCGACCGCATCATCGACGCGACCGGCGTCGTGCCGGTCGTCAACCAGGTCGAGCTGCACCCGTGGCTGCCGCAGCGCGAGCTCCGCGCCGCGCACGAGCAACTCGGCGTCCGCACCGAGGCGTGGTCGCCGCTCGCCCGCGGGCGCCTGCTCGGCGATCCGGTGCTCGAGCCGATCGCCGCGAAGCACGGCCGATCGGCCGCCCAGGTCGTGCTCGCGTGGCATGTGCGGCAGGGCACGATCGTGATCCCCAAGGCATCCAGCCCCGAGCGCATCGCCGAGAACCTCGACGTGTTCTCGTTCGACCTCGACGACGCGGATGTCGCGGCGATCGCGACCCTCGAGAGCGGCGTCCGCACCGGGCGAGATCCCGACCACGACTGAGGCGGCGCTCCCAGCCGACCGCAACCCGATCGTGACCCGACTCCCAGCGGGCCTCCAGACATGGACTCGCGCCCCGGCAGTACCGTGACCGCATGACCCGCCGACGCGCCCATCACGCCGCGGCCATCGCCGCGATCGCCGCACTCCTCCTCTCCGGCTGCAGCATGGGCCAGGGCAGCTCCGACAGCGGCGGAGAGCCCGGTGTCGCACCGCAGCCCGACGTCGGGGTCGAGGCACCCGCCGACGGCGGCGACGCGAGCGGCGAGGAGTTCGCGCCCCAGCAGCCGGTCGATGACGATCGCAGCGTCATCACGACGGGCCGGCTGGCGATGACGGTCGACGACCCGACGGATGCGGCGGCGCAGGTGACCGACCTCGTCGACGCCGCAGGCGGTCGCATCGAGGGCCGCAGCGAGACCCCCGGCACCGACAGCCAGCAGGCGCGCGCCACGCTCGTGGTGCGGATCCCCGCCGACGAGTTCGAGCGCGTGCTCGCCGACCTCCGCGAACTCGGCGAGGTCGATTCAGTGCAGCTCGAGGCGTCCGACGTGACGCAGCAGCGACAGGACCTGGACGCCCGCATCGAGGCGCTCGAGGCCTCTGTCGACCGCCTGCTCGCGCTGCTCGCCGATGCCGACACCACGGCCGACCTCATCGCGATCGAGTCCGAGCTCTCGTCGCGGCAGGCCGAGCTCGACAGCCTCGTGGCGCAGCGCGACTACCTCGCCGACCAGGTGGACTACTCGACGCTCACGGTCGAACTGCTGTCGGAGGGCCTCGCCCCGGATGCGGGCCCCGACGACTTCTGGAGCGGGCTCGTCGCAGGCTGGGAGGCGCTCGTCGCCTTCGCCTCCGGCCTGCTCGTGGTCGCCGGCGTGCTCCTGCCCTGGCTCGCCGTGCTCCTCGTCGTCGCGGCGATCATCGCCGCCGTCGTGATCCTGGCGACGCGCCGCCGCCACCATCCCGACCCCGACGGGCAGGAGGCGGCCCGGACCGACGGCGATCGCCCGGCGTAGGCTGGCGACGTGAGCGCGCCCACCCCGGACTCCCTGCTCGACGACGACCTGCTCGAGCGGCTGCGCTCACGGGCCGCCGACTACGACCGGCGCAACGCGTTCTTCACGGAAGACCTCGCCGACCTCGGCGAGCGCGGCTACCTCCGTGCGCTCGTGCCCATCGACCTCGGCGGGCTCGGATGGGACCTCGACGACGTCGTGCGTGCGCAGATGCGCCTGGCCGGCGCGGCACCCGCGACCGCGCTCGGCGTGAACATGCACCTCGTCTGGACCGGGGTCGCGCGGGTGCTGCACGACCGGGGCGACGACTCCCTCGACTTCGTGCTGCGCGAAGCCGCCGACGGCGAGGTGTTCGCCTTCGGGATCAGCGAGGCCGGCAACGACCTCATGCTCTTCGGCTCCGGCACGGTCGCCGACCCGCAGCCCGGTGGCGGCGTGCGGTACTCCGGCCGCAAGATCTTCACGTCGCTCTCGCCCGCGTGGACGCGGCTGGGCGTGCACGGCCTCGACTCGCGCTCCGACGACGCGCCGAAGATCGTCTACGGGTTCATCGACCGCGAGGATCCCGACATCCGGGTGCTCGACGACTGGGACACGATCGGCATGCGCGCGACGCAGAGCCGCACGACCGTGCTCGACGGGGCGGTCGCCGCGCCCGACCGGGTGGTGCGCCGGCTCGACCCGGGACCCAACCCCGACCCGTTCGTGTTCGCGATCTTCGCGTGCTTCGAGCTCTTCCTCAGCTCGGTCTACGCGGGGCTGGCCACGCGGGCGCTCGACCTCGCGATCGAGTCGGCGAGGGCCCGTGTCTCGAAGAAGACGGGGAACCCGCGTTCCGAGGATCCCGACGCGCGACGCCGCATCGCCGAGGCCGCGCTCGCGCTCGACGCCGTCCCGCCGCAGCTCCTCTCGCTCGCACGCGACGTCAGCGACGGCGTCGATCACGGCGCGTTCTGGTTCGCGAAGCTCTCCGGTGTGAAGGTGCGCACCGTCCAGACCGCTCGCGAGGTCGTCGAGCGCGCCGTGCAGGTGTCCGGCGGCGGCACCTACTTCGACGGCAACGAGCTCGGGCGGCTGCAGCGCGACGTGCTCGCGGGCGTGTTCCATCCGTCGAGCGAGGATGCCGCGCTCACGACGATCGCGAACGCGTGGCTCGGTCCCGTGACGGACTGACGTCGGCACGGCCCCTCGATAGACTGGCGCCGCGGCGCATGCCGCCCGTGCAAAGGAGTCCGTCGTGAGCCTGTTCCCCTTCCTGATCGCCATGGCCCTCTTCGTCTTCGGCCTCTGGCTGATGAGCGTCGCCGACGTCGTGATCGGCTTCGAGGCGATCGTCTTCCTCGGCGGCATCCTGTGCGCCTCGGCCGCCCTCGCGATCCCGATCAACGTGCTCGGGCGCCGCGAGTCCGGCATCTGATGGGCCTGCCGGGCACCGACACCGTCGTCACCTTCCCCGCCGGCGAGCTGCTGGCCGCCGCGAACGTTCTGCACGTCGCGCCGCATGATGGGCGGCTCGCGGTCATCACCGACCGCACGAGCATCCATCCCGTCGACCACGCCTGGCCCGACCAACCCGCCGACCGCGGCGTACTGCGCGCCGGCGATCGCGAGTTCACCATCCTCGACGCCGTCGTGGCCGCGACCGATGGGAACGAGCTCCACATCGGCGATCTCCCGGTGCGCACGGGCACCGACGGCTGGGCGTTCCTCGTCGCGCACCTCATCGACGGCGACGCGCCGGTCGCCGAGGGCGACGAGATCGAGGTCGAGGCCGATGGCGCGGCCCGTCGCTCGCTCTCGCTCGGCCACACGGCCTGCCACGCGGCATCCCTCGCCCTCAATCGCGCGCTCGCCGGCCGCTGGAGCAAGGCGGCGCGCGAGGACGCCCTGGGCTCGCCCGACTTCGACGGGATCGCGATCGCGTCCTCCCGCATCCACCCCGAGGGATCCGTCGACCGCTACCGGCTCAACAAGTCGCTGCGACGCGCCGGCTTCGACGCGACCGGGCTCGCCGACGGACTCGAGGCGCTGGCGGTATCCGTCGACGCCACCCTCGCGGAGTGGGTCGCCGACGACGCGGTCGTGCGGGTCGAGCGCGTCGGGGAGCACCTCACCGATCGGCGCACCTGGGTGTGCGAACTGCCCGAGGGGTCGGCGCGGATCCCATGCGGCGGAACGCACGCGGGCTCGCTCGGCGAGCTCGGCGCGATCCACGTGCGCTTCGAGCTCGTCGACGACGACGGCACGCCCGTCCTCGAGATGACCACGACCGCATCGCCTGTCGCCTGAGCGTTCCTCGGCACCGACGTCGCCGGGCGGGGTTACCATGTCGGGCGTGGGTATTCGCATCGAGAAGGTCGACCTGCCCGGGATCGGCTTCCGCCACGACCTCGTGACCGAGGGCGGGCGGCGCATCAGCGTGGTGTCGCACCGTGACGGTGAACGCGATCTCGGGGTCTTCGACGACGACGACCCCGACGCCTGCCGCGACTCCATCCCCCTGAGCGACGACGAAGCCGCCGCGCTCGCTGACGTGCTCGGCGCCTCCGTGATGATGTCCCGCCTCACCAGCCTCTCCGACGAGACCGCGGGACTCTTCACTGAGCAGCTCGCCCTGCCGACCGACTCGCCGTACCTCAACCGCCCGCTCGGCGACACCAAGGCCCGAACGCGCACGCACGCGTCGATCGTCGCGATCGTCCGCGACGGCCAGGTGATCCCGTCGCCCACGCCCGCCGACGTGCTGCGCGCCGGCGACGTGATCGTCGCGGTCGGAACCCGTCACGGCCTCGACGGAGTGGCCAACCTGCTCGCCCACGGCCCCGACTGATCCGGGGCCCGCGATGCACGAGACCACGCTGCTCCTCGTCGAGGTCGGCGCGCTGCTCCTCGCGATGAGCCTGCTCGGCCGCCTCGCCCTCCGCCTCGGCATCTCGCCCATCCCGTTCTACCTCGTGCTCGGCCTCGCCTTCGGCGAGGGCGGCCTCCTTCCCCTGCAGGCGAGCGAGGAGTTCCTCGCGACCGCGTCCGAGATCGGCATCATCCTGCTGCTCGCACTGCTGGGGCTCGAGTACACGGCGCCCGAGCTGTTCTCGAGCCTCCTGACCTCGCGCAGGGCGGGAATCATCGACGCCGTCCTCAACGCGCTGCCGGGTGCGGCGCTCGCGCTCCTGCTCGGCTGGGGGCCCGTCGCCGCAGTCGCCCTCGCGGGCGTGACGTGGGTGTCGTCCTCCGGCGTCATCGCGAAGCTCCTCCGCGATCTCGGGCGACTGTCGAACCGCGAGACGCCGTCGGTGCTCGCAGTGCTGGTCATCGAAGACCTGGCGATGGCGTTCTACCTGCCCGTGCTCTCGGCGATCGTCGTCGGCGTGAGCCTCGTGCAGGGCGCGATCGCCGTCGCCGTGGCGGTCGGCGTGGTCGCGCTCATCCTCTGGGTCGCCCTCCGGCACGGCCACGTGATCTCGCGGCTGTTCCCGGCCGAGCACGCCGAGCCGCTGCTGCTCGGCGTGCTCGGACTCGTGATGCTCGTCGCCGGGCTCGCGCAGGAGGTCAGCGTGTCGGCCGCCGTCGGCGCGTTCCTCGTGGGCATCGCGCTGTCCGGCCGCGTCGCGGCGAACGCGAGCGCGGTGCTCACGCCACTGCGCGACCTCTTCGCGGCGACGTTCTTCGTCTTCTTCGGGCTGACGACCGATTCGGCCGCACTGCTCACGATGCTCCTGCCGGCGACACTGCTCGCGGCGGTGACGATCCTGACCAAGCTCGTGTCGGGCTCCTACGCGGCGCGCATGGCCGGTGTCGGCACACTCGGCCAGTGGCGCGCCGGGCTCGTGCTCGCGCCGCGTGGCGAGTTCTCGATCGTGATCGCGGGTCTCGCGGTCGGTGCCGGGGTCGAGCCGGCGCTCGCGCCGCTCGCCACCGGGTACGTACTCGTCACGATCCTCGCCGGCACGTTCCTGTCGCGGCTGCCGGATGCCGCGTGGTTCCGTGCCTCGGTGCGCCGTCGTCGTGCGGCGTCCGGCCAGGCCGGCGCCGCCGGCGCCCAGCCGTGAGGCGAGCGCCCCATCGCCGGGGCGCTCGGCGTCAGGCCGTCGTCGAGGGATCGGCAGGCGCGGCCGCGCCGGCCGGCGCTGCTTCAGCGTCGTCGGCTTCGGCGAGCAGCTCGCGCACGCGCGGGACGACCTCGGTCGCGTAGAGCTCGATGCTGCGCATCATGACCTCGTGCGGCAGCGTGCCGTTCGAGTACTTCAGGTCGAACCGGTCGGCGCCGAGCGTCTGCAGTGCCGCAGCGATCTTCCGCGCGACGGTCTCGGGCGACCCCGCGTAGAGCGCGCCGTGCGGGCCGGCCTCGCCCTCGAAGTGCTCGCGGGTCACCGCGCCCCAACCGCGCTCGCGGCCGATGCGGTTCATGATCGTCTCGTAGTGCGGCCAGAGGGTGTCGAGCGCCTCCTGGTCGGACTCGGCGATGATCCCGGGCGAGTGCACGGCGATCGGTTGCGGCTCGTAGCCGAACTGCGCGAGCGCCTTGCGGTAGAGCTCGGCGAGCGGTGCGAAGCGCACCGGGCTTCCGCCGATGATCGCGAGCACGAGCGGCAGCCCGTAGTTCGCTGCGCGAACGACCGACTCGGGACTGCCGCCGACGCCCACCCAGGTCTTGAGCGCGCGCTCCTCGACCCGCGGGTAGACGAGCTGGTCGGTCAGCGGGGGCCGAAGCTTGCCCTCCCACGTGACCGGCTCCTGGGGCAGGAGCGCCGCGAAGAGGTTGAGCTTCTCCTCGAACAGGTCCTGGTAGTGGCTGAGCTCGTAGCCGAAGAGCGGGAACGACTCGATGAACGACCCTCGGCCGAGGATCACCTCGGCGCGCCCGCTCGAGAGCGCATCGAGGGACGCGAAGCGCTGGTAGACCCGGATGGGATCATCCGAGCTCAGGACCGTGACCGCCGAGCCGAGGTGGATGCGCTCGGTGCGGCCGGCGATGGCGGCGAGCACCACCTCGGGTGCGGAGATCGCGAACTCGTGGCGGTGGTGCTCGCCGACGCCGAAGAAGTCCAGCCCGAGGCGATCCGCGAGCTCGGCCTCCGCCACGACGTTGCGCAGCACCTGCGCCTGGGAGAGCAGCTCGCCGTCGGGGCCGAGCGTGACGTCGCCGAACGTGTCCAGCCCGAATTCGTGGTGTCGCGTCATCCGCCTGCTCCCCGTCCGTGGTCGATGCGCCTGCCTGCATGGGACGGAACCCCGCCCACCCCGAGACTATTCCGGGCCGGTGCCGCCGGGAATGCCCGGGCCGGGCGGGGCGTTTCCACGGGTGACGGCGTCGCGAGGCGTCGTCGGCGGGTTGAGCCATCCGGCCGGCCCGCGAGTGAGGAGGAGCACGTGGCGGACCGACCGGTGATCGGCATCTTCGGAGCCGGCAAGGTGGGCACCGCGCTGGCCCGGCTGCTCGTCGACAGCGGCTACGAGGTCGCGCTCACCGGCTCACCGCGGCAGACGGCCCTCGACCTGCTCGTCTCGGTCGTCGCACCCGGCGCGCGGGTCGCCTCGCCGTCCGACCTCGTCCAGGGCTCCGACGTGATCATCGTCGCGGTGCCCTTCGGCAAGGCCGCCACCGTGCCGTGGGAGGCCTTCGACGGCAAGGTCGTCGTCGATGCCACGAACTACTGGCCGCCGGTCGACGGGCACATCGCCGAGATCGATGCCGACGAGCGCTCGACGACCGAGATCCATGCCACGCTCAACCCCCGCGCCCGCGTCGTGAAGTCGCTCAATCACCTCGGCTACCACGACATGGAGGACGACGCCATGCCGGCCGGATCGCCGCTGCGGCGCGCGCTCGCGGTCGTCGGCGACGACGAGGGTGCCCGCGAGGTCGTCGCGCGCCTCATCGACGACCTCGGCTTCGACGCGGTCGACGGCGGCGGGCTCGCGAACGGTCGCGCGCTCGAGCCGGGCCACCCCGCGTTCGGCCGCGAGCACTCGGCGTCAGAGCTCACCGCGCTGCTCGACGCGGAGCGCGTGCTCGCCGCCTGAGCCGGCGGCGACCTCCGCGCCTCCGTTCCGGTCAGGCCACCCGCTGGTCGGCGAGGCGTTGCCGCAGGTCGACGAGGCCGACCGCGAGCGCGATCAGGAGCAGTCCGCCCACCGCCGCCATGCCTGCGGCATAGGCGGCGTGGAACACGTCGATGCGCGCCGCCTGCCCCTCTTCGCTGTAGATCGCCGAGTAGAAGAGGGACAGCGCCACGGCCGTGCCGATCGCGGTGCCGATGCGCTGCCCGAGCTGGCCCACCGATCCGGCGAGGCCGCCCTGCACGACCGGGACGTCGGCCAGCGCCAGCACTTGGTTCGGGGCGATGACCAACCCGCCGCCGGTCCCACCGATGAGCATGACCGCGGCCATGATCCACGGCGTCAGCTCGGGCGGCGTCCCGACCGCGACGAGCACGAGCAGCCCCTGGCCCACCAGCAGCAGCGCGACGCCGAGCACCACGAGGGGCCGGCCGATCCGATTGACGAGCCGCCCGCCGATCCACGACGTGACCGCGCTCGTGAGCGCGAAGCCGATGGTGACCATGCCGGCGTAGACCGCCTCCAGTCCGAGGCCCTGCTGCAGGAACAGGTTCGTCAGCAGGAACGACGCCGGGACCGCTCCGAAGTAGGCGGTGGCCAGGAGCGTGCCGTTGCGATACGAGCGCAGCGAGAACAGGCCGAGCGGCACCAGCGGCGCGCGGCCGGATGCCGCGTACCGCCGTTCCCACCAGATGAACGCCACGGTCGCGAGGGCGAACACGACGAGCGTCCACCAGCGCGCCGGGTCGTCGTCGGGCGAGCCGGTCGTGAAGAGGAACGGCCACATGAGCGCCACGACCACCACGCCGAAGATGAGCACGCCGACCGGGTCGAGCGAGATCCGGGCGCGGTCGCCCGGCGGTCGACCCGGCAGCAGCCAGGCGGCGAAGACGATCGCGAGCAACGCGAGGGGGACGTTCATCCAGAAGATGCCGCGCCATCCGTCGACGGGACCGCCGATGGCGATCGCCAAGCCGCCGAGCGTCGGCCCGAACGCGGTCGCGATGCCGATCGTCGCGCCGAACAGGCCGAACGCGGCACCGCGCTCGGCACCCTGGAAGAGCTGCTGGACCAGGCCGAGCACCTGGGGCATCTGGATCCCGGCCGCGACGCCCTGCAGGAGGCGGCCGACGAGGAGGACGCCGGTGGTCGGCGCGAGCGCGCAGACGAGGCTGGTGACCGTGAACAGCGAGAGGCCGATGAGGAACATCACCTTGCGCGAGCCCTGGTCGCCGAGTCGGCCCGCCGGCACGAGCGTCAGCCCGAAGGTGAGCACGAAGCCCGCGACGAGCAGCTGCAGCTCGGTCGAACCCGCGCCGAGCGCCTGTTCGATCGCGGGGAGGGCGACGTTCACCTTGGTGAGATCGACGATCGTGATGGCCGCGACGCCCACGCAGACCCAGTACGCGCGCCAGCGCTTGTCGTTCGCGATCGGGGCGTGGGCACCAGGCTGCTGCGGCATCCGTCCCACCCTACGCCCGGGCCTGCCGCCGCCCGCGCAGGCTACGGCTGCAGCCGTTCGAGGCGCCATCCCGCGGCATCCGCCCCGGGATCGCGCGTGAACACCAGCCGGTCGTGCAGCCGCGACGTGCGCCCCTGCCAGAACTCGACGCGCCACGGGCGCAGCCGGTATCCGCCCCACCGCTCAGGACGGCGCACCTCGTCGACGCCCGCGTACTGCTCCGCGAGCGCCGCGAATCCGGCCTCGAGCTCGGCGCGCGACCCGATCGGCTGCGACTGCCGGCTCGTCGTGGCCGAGATCCGAGACCCGTACGGCCGACCCGCCCAGTAGGCGTCGGAGTCCTCGTCGTCGACGAAGCCCACCTCTCCCGTGACGATGACCTGCCGATGCAGCGGGTACCACGGGAAGAGCAGCGTGGCCGTCGGATGCGCGGCCAGCGCCCGCCCCTTGCGGGACTCCCGATCGGTGTAGAACACGAACCCTCGGTCGTCGACGCCGCGCAGCAGCACGGTGCGGCTCGACGGCGTGCCGTCGGCATCCACCGTGGCCAGCACCATGGCGTTGGGCTCGTACACGCCACGTGCGTCGGCCTCGGCGAACCATCGGTCGAACTGCACGAGCGGGTCGGATGCCACGTGCCGCTCGTCGAGCACCTCGGCGCCGTAGTCGCTGTGCCGGTGCAGCGCGGGCTCGACGGCGCGATCGAGGCCCTCGGGTTCGATCGCGTCGCTCATGCCTCCAGCGTACGAGCCGCGCTCGGCGTGGGAGCGCAGGCGTACCGTGTCCTATGCGACGGTGCTCAGGGGGTGTGCGATGGGCGGACTGATGGCCCTCACCCAGCTGGTGAGCCTCCTCCTGGTCGGCGTGATCGCGGGGATGTTCGTCGCCACGCAGATCGGCCAGGTCCGCGTCCAGCGCACGCTCGGCGCGCGTGACTTCACCCTGGTCAAGCACTCGTTCGAGGTTGCGGTCGGCCGCATCATGCCCGTGCTCGTGATCGCAGCCGGGGTGTCGATCGTGCCGGTCCTGGTCCTGTCGATCGTCACCGCCGATCGCGCCGCGCTCGTGTTCTCGGCGCTCGCCCTCGCGCTCTGGGCGGGCGCCATCGTGGTCACGCTGATGGTCAACGTCCCGGTCAACCGGCTCGCCGCCGAATGGGACCCCGAGTCTCCTCCATCCGACTGGGTGCAGCTGCGCGACCGGTGGCACCTCGGCCAGACCATCAGGACGCCGATGGCCCTCGCGTCGTTCGTCTGCCTCGGCCTCGGCATGGCCTGGCCGCAGCTGGCGTCGTGACCGGCCGACCGGCCGACGCGAGCACGTCGAAGGAAGGGGGCGAGCTCGACGCCGGCTCCGGCCGGCATACGAAGAACGGCTGAACCCGCGTCATCCGCGGGTTCAGCCGTTCACAATGTCCTGAGACATCACATGGTGGACCCAGGGGTGTCTGGTTTCAGGACATCGTGAACGGGTGTCTCAAGACATCGTGAACGGCGGGCTGGCCAGCGGCGGGATGTCTCACGACATCGTGAACGGTGGGCAAGTACGAGCTGCTGATCAAGGCCGTGACCGTTCAAGGGCTCTCCTACGGGCAGGTCGCCGCCCGGTACGGGGTATCCAAGACGCTCGTGCACAAGCTGCATCACCGCTGGCGCGTCGAGGGTGAAGCGGCGTTCCACCCGCGCTCGAGGCGACCGTTGTCGTCACCGACTCGGGTGGCGGGATCAGTCGGTGACCGGATCCTGGCCCTGCGCGACGAGCTGACCGGGCTCGGGTGGATGCGGGGTGCGACACGATCCACACGCATCTGCTCGGCGAGGGGCATGGGGTCAGCCGGTCCACGGTGTGGCGGGTGCTCACGCGTGCAGGCCGGATCCAACCCCAACCGCAGAAGCGCCCCAGGAGTTCGTACCTGCGGTTCGCGGCCGATCGGCCGAACCAGATGTGGCAGTCCGATTTCACGCACTGGACGCTCAGCACCGGGGCCGGGGTGGAGATCATCGGCTGGCTCGACGACCACTCCCGCTACCTGCTGCACCTGACCGCCCACCGCCGGGTGTCCGGCCGCACCGTGACGGACACGTTCACGACGGCGGGCGCCGTCCACGGGTTCCCGGCGTCGACGCTCACGGACAACGGCATGGTCTACACCACCCGATACGCCGGGACCGCGGCTGGGACCGGGAACCCGAACGCGTTCGAGACGCTGCTGGCGCTGTACGGCATCGCGCAGAAGAACGGGCTGCCCTACAAGCCCACCACCCAAGGCAAGATCGAGCGGCTCTGGCAGACGTTGAAGAAACACCTGCACGCCCACCCCGTGGCGACGATCGAGGAGCTGCAGGTCGTGCTCGACGGGTTCCGCGACTACTACAACACCCAGCGCCCGCACCGCAGCATCAACCGTCGCACTCCCGCGTTCGCGTACGAGCTCATCCCGAAAGCCGCACCGAGCGCACCGGACGACCCGAACTGAACCGCCCCGGGTTCAATGGAGGGTTTCTTGTGCCATTTGAAGGGTTTCAGATGGCGGGCTTTGACGGAAGTAGGTCGCTTCGGCTTCCGCGG
>NZ_JBHTTM010000006.1:0-224955 GCF_042794545.1 Agromyces sp. NPDC056523 | reverse complement strand
CGTTACATTGTCGGCGCGGAATCACTTGACCAGTGAGCTATTACGCACTCTTTCAAGGGTGGCTGCTTCTAAGCCAACCTCCTGGTTGTCTGTGCAACTCCACATCCTTTCCCACTTAGCACGCGCTTAGGGACCTTAGTCGGTGGTCTGGGTTGTTTCCCTCTCGACGATGAAGCTTATCCCCCACCGTCTCACTGCTGCGCTCTCACTTACCGGCATTCGGAGTTTGGCTGACGTCAGTAACCTGTTGGGGCCCATCGGCCATCCAGTAGCTCTACCTCCGGCAAGAAACACGCAACGCTGCACCTAAATGCATTTCGGAGAGAACCAGCTATCACGAAGTTTGATTGGCCTTTCACCCCTATCCACAGCTCATCCCCTCAGTTTTCAACCTAAGTGGGTTCGGTCCTCCACGACGTCTTACCGTCGCTTCAACCTGGCCATGGATAGATCACTTCGCTTCGGGTCTAGGACCTGCGACTGAATCGCCCTATTCAGACTCGCTTTCGCTACGGCTGCCCCACACGGGTTAACCTCGCCACAGATCACTAACTCGCAGGCTCATTCTTCAAAAGGCACGCCGTCACAGCTACAAGGCTGCTCCGACGGTTTGTAAGCAAACGGTTTCAGGTACTATTTCACTCCCCTCCCGGGGTACTTTTCACCTTTCCCTCACGGTACTTGTCCGCTATCGGTCATCTGGGAGTATTTAGGCTTATCAGGTGGTCCTGACAGATTCACACGGGATTTCTCGGGCCCCGTGCTACTTGGGATACCTCTCCGGCCGGCCGCGCATTTCGACTACGGGACTCACACCCACTCTGGTCCGGCTTTCAATCCGGTTCGTCTATACACGACACGTCACCGCCGCTGTCCGGCAGAACAGCGCGAAAGGTCCCACAACCCCGACCATGCAACCCCTGCCGGGTATCACACATGACCGGTTTAGCCTCATCCGCTTTCGCTCGCCACTACTCACGGAATCACGGTTGTTTTCTCTTCCTGTGGGTACTGAGATGTTTCACTTCCCCACGTTCCCTCTACCCGCCCTATATATTCAGGCGGGAGTCACCAGGTCACCACAAGGGGCCCGGCGGGGTTTCCCCATTCGGAAATCCTCGGATCACAGCTCGTTTATCAGCTCCCCGAGGCTTATCGCAGATTACGACGTCCTTCTTCGGCTCCAGATGCCAAGGCATCCACCGTTTGCTCTTAGAAACTTGAAATCACATGAGTTCGAATCGCGCACCCGAACCCGAAGGCCCGGATGCGAAATTGACCAGTGAAGACGCCAGCACAGGCACCCCGAAAGGCACCCACCTGGCGACTCACCTATTGTGAAACAGCCCGAAGGCTGCTTCTAAGATGCTCGCGTCCACTATGTAGTTCTCAACAGACGGCCAGAACCCCCACCCCACCAACCACCCGGTCGGCGTCATGAAGGCCTGAAGAGTCCAAACCGCCCCACCACGAACCCGCACCCGAAGATGCGACCCGCAGCAGGGGCTGCGCCCGGTCCCTCAGGACCCAACAGCGTGCACGTGCCCCGCCCGGCCGGCCCACACCGTTCCAACCCCCGAAGAGGCGTACTAGGTCCGAACCATTCAGACGAGCACCTATGTCAATGTTCCACCCATGAGCAGCCGACCAAGGACGTTCGCCTTGATGCCGGCATGCCTGGAACACCACCAGGGGTGTCCAGATGCTCCTTAGAAAGGAGGTGATCCAGCCGCACCTTCCGGTACGGCTACCTTGTTACGACTTAGTCCTAATCACCGATCCCACCTTCGACGGCTCCCTCCACAAGGGTTAGGCCACCGGCTTCGGGTGTTACCGACTTTCATGACTTGACGGGCGGTGTGTACAAGGCCCGGGAACGTATTCACCGCAGCGTTGCTGATCTGCGATTACTAGCGACTCCGACTTCATGAGGTCGAGTTGCAGACCTCAATCCGAACTGAGACCGGCTTTTTGGGATTCGCTCCGCCTTACGACATCGCAGCCCTTTGTACCGGCCATTGTAGCATGCGTGAAGCCCAAGACATAAGGGGCATGATGATTTGACGTCATCCCCACCTTCCTCCGAGTTGACCCCGGCAGTCTCACATGAGTCCCCACCATAACGTGCTGGCAACATGCGACGAGGGTTGCGCTCGTTGCGGGACTTAACCCAACATCTCACGACACGAGCTGACGACAACCATGCACCACCTGTATACGAGTGTCCAAAGAGTCCCGTATCTCTACGGTGTTCTCGTATATGTCAAGCCTTGGTAAGGTTCTTCGCGTTGCATCGAATTAATCCGCATGCTCCGCCGCTTGTGCGGGCCCCCGTCAATTCCTTTGAGTTTTAGCCTTGCGGCCGTACTCCCCAGGCGGGGCGCTTAATGCGTTAGCTACGACACGGAAACCGTGGAAAGGTCCCCACATCTAGCGCCCAACGTTTACGGCGTGGACTACCAGGGTATCTAATCCTGTTCGCTCCCCACGCTTTCGCTCCTCAGCGTCAGTAAGTGCCCAGAGACCTGCCTTCGCCATCGGTGTTCCTCCTGATATCTGCGCATTCCACCGCTACACCAGGAATTCCAGTCTCCCCTACACCACTCAAGTCTGCCCGTACCCACTGCAGGCCCGGAGTTGAGCCCCGGGATTTCACAGCAGACGCGACAAACCGCCTACGAGCTCTTTACGCCCAATAATTCCGGACAACGCTCGGACCCTACGTATTACCGCGGCTGCTGGCACGTAGTTAGCCGGTCCTTTTTCTGCAGGTACCGTCACCCCGAAAGGCTTCTTCCCTACTAAAAGCGGTTTACAACCCGAAGGCCGTCATCCCGCACGCGGCGTTGCTGCATCAGGCTTGCGCCCATTGTGCAATATTCCCCACTGCTGCCTCCCGTAGGAGTCTGGGCCGTGTCTCAGTCCCAGTGTGGCCGGTCACCCTCTCAGGCCGGCTACCCGTCGACGCCTTGGTGAGCCATTACCTCACCAACAAGCTGATAGGCCGCGAGTCCATCCCAAACCGAAAAACTTTCCACCCCACACCATGCGGTACAGGGTCCTATCCGGTATTAGCTCCGATTTCTCGGGGTTATCCCAGAGTCCAGGGCAGGTTACTCACGTGTTACTCACCCGTTCGCCACTAATCCCCCCCAGCAAGCTGGAAGTTCATCGTTCGACTTGCATGTGTTAAGCACGCCGCCAGCGTTCGTCCTGAGCCAGGATCAAACTCTCCAAAAAAAATGGTTCCCAACACCCCAAAGGGCATCAGGGAGTTCAAATCACTGACAGAGAAACAACTGACTCGAAAATCAAATTGTCCATCAATCAAAGGAAACCCATCCCCCACCCCCAAAAAGGGCAGGAAACACGGGGTTCAAAAAATTGGCATTGAACATAGTGCACGCTGTTGAGTTCTCAAGAAACGGACGCACCCGGGTCACGACCGCTTGACGCGGATCGATCAGCCGAGGCTGTTTCGTTGTCATCATCCGGGGATCCCGAGGGACCGAGCCGAACGCTTCGAACCAGGACGATCAGATCGTGAGGTTCGGGATCGTGCCGCTTGAGGAGGAGAAGCTCTTCGCCTCTCTCGCTCCTGTGGGGCAACGAATGAATACTTTACGGAGATCCCGGGGGCGCCGCAACTTGGCCCTGCATCCCGGGCGTGTCGCGCGTCATCCCGCCCATCCGGCGGGGTCCGACCCCAACGGATGCGGTGCCTCGCGCCACGCCATCGCGCCGCCCGGCGAGGCGATTGCGGGCAACGGGATCCGCTGCGATCCGGCGGCTCCCACGAGCGTCGTCGTGTGCCCGGCGCGCACCGCGTCGTCGATGCCGGCCGGCGACGGTTCTTCGCGCCGCGGCGTCGTGAGCAGCTCCGCGGCCGTCCGGCGCAGCGACATCCGCGCCAGCCAGGACCCGCCCTCCGCGCTGCGCCGGTGGAGCATCGTGGCCACGGCCGCGGCGACGAGGTAGCCCGTCGCATGGTCGAGCGCCTGGGCCGGCAACACCCCCGGTGATTCCGGGCCGCCTTCGACGAGCGCGATCCCGGATGCCGCCTGCACGAGGCTGTCGAATCCACCACGCTCCGCCGCGTCCCCGTCGAAGCCCCATGCCGAGAGCTGGGCGACGACGAGCCCCGGGTACTGCTCGAGCAGCGTGTCGGGGTCGAGTCCCAGTCGCGCGAGCGCGCTCGGCCGATAGCCGAGCACGAGCGCGTCGGCGGACGCGACGAGCTCATGGAGCCGCGCGGATCCGTGCTCGGTCCGGGCGTCCAGGATCGCGGTGCGCTTTCCCGGACCGGTGTCGAGGTGCTGCCAGCCGATCTCGGCGGGCGACGGCGGATCGATCCGGAGCACCTCCGCCCCGAGGAGCGCCAAGGTCCGGGTGGCCACGGGGCCCGCGATCACGCGCGTGAGGTCGAGCACGCGCACCCCGGCGAGCGGCAGCCCGAGACCGCGGCCGTGCGCGAGGCGACGCGTCGCGGCATCCCCCCGCCTGGTCACCTCGACGAGCGGCGCCGCGACCAGCGCGGCGTCGGCCGCCGGATCCTCGGGTGCGACCGCGACGCACATGCCGCCCGCCGCGGTCACGGCTCGTGCGAACTCGCCCGCATCCCACGCCGCGACCGCAGCATCGAGGATCGGCGGCGCCGCGGCATCCGCCTGGGAGAGCCCGAGCACGCGCCGCAGTGCCGCGGCATGGTGCGGATAGTTGCCGTGCGTGCGGACCCAGCCGTCCCGCGCGCGCCGGAATCCCGACAGCGGGGCCCACACGGCGGGCGCCTGGCCGTCGAACTCGACGACGCGCTCGCTCGTGAACGCGGTCGCGATGCGCGCGCCGTCGAGGCGCAGCGATCCGGGTTCGGCGGCGTGGGCCCAGCCGGCCAGGGTCGCGGCCGCGACGGATGCCGCAGCGAGCGATGACACGTCGAGCCGCGCGGGCAGCGGCACCTCGGGCAGCGCCGCGAGCCCGCGGAGCTCGCCGGGGTCACGGCCGAGCTCGGCCCACACGCGCGCGAGGAGACGGTCTCCCGCTCGCCCTCGCGCCACGGGGACCTACCGGACGAAGACGCCCGCGAGGGTCTTCTTGCCGCGGCGCAGCACGGCCATGCCGCCCGGCGGCACGCGGCCGTCGATCGTGGCGCCCTCGTCGTCGATCCGCACGTTGTCGAGCGAGACGCCGCCCTGCGCGATCGCCCGCCGGCCCTCGCTGAGGCTCGAGACGAGCCCGGTGTCGACGAGCAGTTGCACGATCGGGGCGCCGGGCGCGGCGTCGGTGTTCGGCAGCTCGCGCAGGGCGGCTTCGAGGGTGCCCTGGTCGAGCCCCGCGAGATCGCCCTGCCCGAACAGCGCCTGCGAGGCCGCGACGACGGCGGCCGTCGCATCCGCCCCATGCACCAGGGTGGTGACTTCGTGCGCCAGGACGCGCTGCGCCTCGCGCCGGAACGGCTCGGACTCGACCTTCGCCGCGAGCTCGTCGATGCGCTCGCGCGACAGGAACGTGAAGACCTTGAGCCGGTCGATCACGTCGGCGTCGTCGGTGTTCAGCCAGAACTGGTAGAAGCGGTACGGGCTGCACATCTCGGCATCGAGCCAGATCGCGTTGCCCTCGCTCTTGCCGAACTTGGTGCCGTCGGAGTTCGTGATGAGCGGTGTGCCGATCGCGTGCACGTGCCGGCCCTCGACGCGATGGATGAGGTCGGTGCCGCTCGTGAGGTTGCCCCACTGGTCGCTTCCGCCGGTCTGCAGCACGCACTCGTACTGGCGGTAGAGCTCGAGGAAGTCGAAGCCTTGCAGGATCTGGTAGCTGAACTCGGTGTAGCTGATGCCGACGTCGGAGTTCAGGCGTGAGGCCACCGCATCCTTCTTCAGCATGGTGCCGACGCGGTAGTGCTTGCCGATGTCGCGCAGGAAGTCGATCGCGGAGAGGTCGGCGGTCCAATCGAGGTTGTTGACCATGCGCACCGCATTGTCGCCCTCGGCGGAGAGGAATCGGCTGACCTGGGCGCGAAGCCGCTCGACCCACTCGGCGACGGTCTCCTTGGTGTTGAGCGTTCGCTCGGCGGTGGGTCGCGGGTCGCCGATGAGGCCAGTCGACCCGCCCACGAGCCCGAGCGGCTTGTGACCGGCGAGTTGGATGCGACGCAGCGTCAGGATCTGCACGAGGTTGCCGAGGTGCAGGCTGGGCGCGGTCGGGTCGAACCCGCAGTAGTACGTGATCGGCTCCCCCGCGAGCAGTTCCTTCAGGGCGGCCTCGTCGGTCGAGACGTGGACGAGCCCGCGCCAGCGGAGCTCCTCCCAGACGTCGTCGAACGTGGGGTCGTTCTGCTGTTCGGCGAGGATGGCGGGGTCGGACACGACAGCAAGGGTAGCAGCGGCCGTGGACCCGCCGTCCCGAAGGTATCCGGCTTGATCATCGCGCATGAAGGATTCATCCTTGATTTGTATTCGTGAAGGATGGTACCTTCAGCGTGACGTCGAAGGAGGGCACGTGTTCGTCATCACCGCCGACCAGGTCGGCAGCCGCACCGACATCGACCGATCCGCCGCGATGCAGGCCGACCTGCAGGAGCGATTCGGCGAACGCCTGCGACTGCCCGTCGACCAGACCGCCGGCGACGAGCTCCAAGCGCTGACCGAGCACGCCGACGCCGCCCTCGACCTCGTGCTCGCGCTCGGCCGCGACGGCCACTGGAGCACCGGGCTCGGCGTGGGCGAGGTGCGCACTCCCCTGCCCGACGCCGTCCGCAAGGCCGCTGGCGGGGCATTCATCGCCGCACGTGAGGCGGTCGATGCCGCCAAGCGCGCCGAGGGCAGGTTCGCGCTGCGTGCGGCGATCGATCCTGCGACGGCGACGGATGCCTCGGCGCCGGCGCTCGAGGCCGCCGAGCTCGAGCCGCTCGTCCGCCTGCTCCTGCTCGTGCGCGACCGTCGCAGCCCGCAGGGCTGGGAGGCGATCGACCTCGTCCGCGAGGTCGGCAGCCAGAAGCGCGCGGCCGAGACCCTGGGCATCTCCGACGCGGCGGTGAGCCAGCGCCTCAAGGCCGCGGTGTGGTCGATCGACGACGACGCCCGACCCGGCCTCGTGCGCCTGCTGGCCGATCTCGACCACGCGGCCGACCCCGCCGAGGCACGACTCGCCCGCACGGGACACGCGCGTGGTGACGGCGGCGATCGCTAGGCTCGATCGACGACGCCCGACCGATCCCGACGGTCGCGGACCCACCCCGAGGAGCGGAGACGACGTGAACCTGAACGATGCCATGTCGGCGTTCGGCTGGGCCGTGATCATCGGCTCGCTCGCGATCTCCGCCGTGTTCTCGGTGCTCGCCTATCACCGCCCTCGTCTGCCCTACCTGTACATCGCAGGCGGGGCCGTGGTCGTCGCGCTCGTCGCAGCGTCGACCGTGCGCGCCGACGTGCCCCCCGTCGCGGCGCCGCTCATCGCCCTGCTCGGGATGACCGTCGCGGTCTTCGGAGGCAGCCCCGCCGCGGCGACCGCGCTGCAGTTGGCGATGGGCGGCAGCGCGGCGCCCGGCGCGCACGGCGGCATCCTCGTGGCCGTGCGCTCAGACGAGCCGCGCGAGCCGGGCATCGCGCCGCCACGCCGCGAGGTGCTGCGGGGCGGACTGACGATCGGCATCCTCGAGCGCGTCGGCGGCGCGGGGTCGATCATCGCCGGCTTCCCCGAAGGCCTCGCCATCGTGGTGGCGATCAAGGGCGTCGGCCGGTTCACCGAGCTCGAGGCACCCGAGGCACGCGAGCGCTTCATCATCGGCACCTTCGCGAGCCTCACCTGGGCCTGCGCGGCCGCGCTGACGGTGCACATGGCGATCCGCTGACCGGTCTCGATGCATCGAACGCCGCGGTACCGGTCTCAGTGCGACTTCGGATGCCGCCGGTAGATCGAAACCCCCGCGTCACCCGGCAACCAGAACCGCCAGGGAAACGCCACCGCTCCCCCGGCACCGGCGATGCCCGTTCGCGGCCCAGTCTCGCGCGGCAGCGGCTCGACCGGCACCCGCAGCTCGAACGGCGGCGCCAGGAGGTCGCTGCCGTTGCGTGCGAGCGGCACGCCGAGCGCCTGTGCGAGCCGGGCCGGTCCGCGAGCGAGATCGCGCTCGGTCGACCGCGGTCGGCGCGAACGTGCGAGCTCGATCCCGTCGACGATCGTGCCCCCTCGCAGCAGCACGCCACCTGACGTGCCGGCGTGGTCGGCGACGATGTTCAGGCACGTGTGCATGCCGTACGTGAAGTAGGCGTACAGGTGACCGCCCTCGCCGAACATGACGGCGTTGCGCGCGGTCGGGCCGCGGAACGCGTGCGAGCCGGGATCCACGCCGACGCCGCGATACGCCTCGACCTCGGAGAGCCGCACGGCCACGCGTCCCTCGTCGGACTCGTACGCGAGCACGGCGCCGAGCAGCAGCGGCGCGAGCGCGACGGAGTCGCGGAGGAACCATGCGCGATCGGGGTGCACGAGCGTCGCGTCGTCCGCCCGCGCCATCCGCTCGCCCGTCGCCATCGTGCGCCGCCTCAGACGTCGCCGCCGGGCAGCGCCTGCACGAGGTGACGGACGCGGTCGGTCAGGGCCGCGAACTGCGCCTCGACGCGAGCGGGCGCGGTGCCGCCCACGCCGTCGCGGCTCGCGACGGAGCCCTCGATCGTCAGGACCTCGCGCACGTCGGGCGTGAGCTGCGGCGAGATCCCGGCGAGCGCCGCATCGTCGACCTCGTGCAGGTCGAGCGAATGCTCCTCGGCGTACCGCACGAGCTCGCCCGTGATCTCGTGCGCGTCGCGGAACGGCACGCGGCGCTTCACGAGCCACTCCGCGACATCCGTCGCCAGCGAGAAGCCGGCCGGGGCCAGCTCGGCCATCCGGTCGGCGTGGAAGGCGAGCGTCTCGATCATGCCGGTGAACGCGGGCAGGAGCACCTCGAGCGTCTCGACCGAGTCGAAGACGGGCTCCTTGTCCTCCTGTAGGTCGCGGTTGTATGCGAGCGGCAGGGCCTTGAGCGTGGCGAGCAGGCCCGTGAGGTTGCCGATGAGCCGGCCCGACTTGCCGCGCGCGAGCTCGGCGATGTCGGGGTTCTTCTTCTGCGGCATGATGGACGATCCGGTCGAGTAGCCGTCGTCGAGCGTGACGAAGCCGAACTCGCGCGTGTTCCAGAGGATGACCTCCTCGGCGATGCGCGAGAGGTCGATCCCGATCATCGCCGTGACGAACGCGAACTCGGCGACGACGTCGCGGCTCGCGGTGCCGTCGATGGAGTTCTCGGCCGGTGCGGCGAGCCCGAGGTGGCGGGCCACCGAGGCCGCATCGAGGCCGAGCGTCGAGCCGGCGAGCGCACCGCCCCCGTAGGGCGAGACATCCGCGCGCTTGAGCCAGTCGACGAGGCGCTCGAGGTCGCGCGAGAGCGCCCAGCCGTGCGCGAGCAGGTGGTGTGCGAGGAGCACGGGCTGGGCGTGCTGGAGGTGCGTGCGTCCGGGCATGATCGCGGTGCGGTGCTGGTCGGCCTGGGCCGTGAGCGCATCGATGAGGTGCACGAGCTGCCGGCCGATGGTCGCGGCGTGGTCCTTCAGGTAGAGGCGCACGAGCGTGGCGATCTGGTCGTTCCGGCTGCGGCCCGCGCGCAGCTTGCCCCCGAGCTCCGGGCCGACCTCGGCGATGAGCGCGGTCTCGAGGGCGCCGTGGACGTCCTCGTCGGAATCGGCGGCGACGAGGTCGCCCGACAGCACGCGCCCCTCGAGGGCATCGAGTCCGGTGAGCATGCGATCGAGCTCGTCGGACCCGAGGTAGCCGGCCGCGGCGAGCGCGCGAGCGTGCGCGCGCGACCCGGCCAGGTCGTAGGGAGCGAGCTGCCAGTCGAAGTGCGTGGACTTGGAGAGACGCTGCAGCTCGGGCGACGGGCCGCCCGCGAACCGTGCGCCCCAGAGCGAGCCTTCGTTGGTGCCGTGGCGGTCGTCGGTGCCGTTCGATCCGGCCATGCTCACGCGTCCTTCCTGGCGAGCAGCCACACGAGCAGGGCCTTCTGCGCGTGCAACCGGTTCTCTGCCTCGTCCCAGATGATCGACTGCGGCCCGTCGATGACGTCGGCGGCGACCTCGTAGCCGCGGTCGGCGGGCAGGCAGTGCAGGAACGCCGCGTCGGGCTTCGCGAGCGACATGAGCTCGGCGTCGACCTTGTACGCGCCGAATGTCGCGACGCGGTGCGCCTTCTCGTCCTCCTTGCCCATGGACACCCACGTGTCGGTCACGATCACGTCGGCGCCTGCCGCCGCCTCGGCCGGGTCGGTGTACAGGGTGACCGATCCGCCCGTTCCGGCCGCGATCCGGTCGGCGTCGGCGACGACGGATGCCGCGGGCGCGAACTCCTCGGGCGAGGCCACGCGCACGTGCATCCCGGCGGTCGCCCCCGCGAGCAGGTACGACTGCGCCATGTTCGAGGCGCCGTCGCCGAGGAACGCGACCGTGAGGCCCGCGAGGGTGCCCTTGTGCTCGCGGATCGTGAGCAGGTCGGCGAGCAGCTGGCACGGGTGGAAGTCGTCGGAGAGCGCGTTGACCACCGGGACCGTGGTGCCCGCGGCCATCTCGTCGAGGCCGGACTGCGCGTACGTGCGCCACACGATGGCCGACACCATCCGCTCGAGCACGCGCGCCGTGTCGGACGGGGTCTCCTTGCCGCCGAGCTGGCTCGATGCGGTCGAGATGATCAGCGGCGACCCGCCGAGGTCGGCGATGCCGACCGCGAACGAGACGCGCGTGCGCGTCGACGACTTGTCGAAGATCACGGCAACGGTCTGCGGACCGGCGAGCGGCGTCTGCGACCAGCGGTCGGCCTTGAGCTGCTCGGCCAAGTCGAGGATCTCGGCCTGCTCGGCCGGCGTGATGTCGTCGTCGCGGAGGAAGTGGCGGGTCATGTGGGCTTCCGTTCATGCGCGCCGCTGGCGCGCGGGCGGTCGGGTCAGTGGGCGGCGACGGCGACGGCCGCGAGCGCGCGTGAGAACCGCGCCTCGAACTCGTCGAGCTCGGCGTCGCCGATGTTGAGCGGGGGCGCGATCCGGATGGTCGCGTCGTTGGCGGCGTTCACGATGAGTCCGTGGTCGAGGGCCGCCGACGAGAGGGCCGCGGCGGCGGGCTCGGTGAGCGCGACGCCCAGCAGCAGGCCGCGTCCGCGGACCCCCGCGACGAGCGGTGAGCCGAGCCCGAGCACGCGTTCGCGCAGCTCGGCGCCACGACGCGCGGCGTTCTCGACGAGTCCGGCGCGCTCGATCTCGCCGAGCACGGCGTTCGAGACCGACGTGGCGAGCGGATTGCCGCCGAACGTCGAGCCGTGCTGGCCCTTCGCGTACAGGTCGGAGGCGTGGCCGAAGGTGACGAGCGCCCCGATCGGGAAGCCGCCGCCGATGCCCTTCGCGACGGTGATCGCATCGGGCAGGATCCCGGCGTGCTGGAAGGCGAACCATTCGCCCGTGCGGCCGGCGCCCGTCTGGATCTCGTCGACGACGAGCAGCGCCCCATGGCGACGGGTCAGCTCGCGCGCCGCCTGCAGGTACCCGTCGGGCAGGTCGAGCACCCCCGCCTCGCCCTTGATGGGCTCGACGATGAGGGCCGCGACGCCGTCGTCGAGCTCGGCCTCGAGCGCCGCGATCGTCGACGGGATGTGGTGCACGCCGCCGGGCAACGGCTCGAACGCCTCCCGCATGGCCGGCTTCCCGGTGAGCGCCAGTGAGCCCATCGTGCGGCCGTGGAACGCGTCGACGAGGGCGAGCACGCGCGAGCGCGCCCCGCCCGAGTTGTTGAGCCGGGCGAGCTTGAATGCGGCCTCGTTGGCCTCGGCACCGGAGTTGCCGAACCACACGCGACCCGCGTCGCCGGCGCCCGTGAGTCGCGCGAGCCGATCGGCGAGCTCGAGGGCCGGTTCCGTCGCGAAGTAGTTCGACACGTGCGCGAGGGTCGCGGCCTGGCGCGACACGGCCTCCACGAACACCGGGTGCGCGTGGCCGAGCGAGTTCACGGCGATTCCCGCCAGGAAGTCGAGGTAGCGCGTGCCCTCGTCATCCCAGACCCACGCGCCTTCGCCGCGCTCGAGCTTGCGCAGCGGCGTCCCGAGGGTGCGCATCATGCGGTGCTCGAAGCGATCGCGCCATCCGGTCACGCGATCACCTCCGCGGCATCCGTCGGGGCGGTCGCCGTCGGCACGACCTCGGTGCCGATGCCCTGCCGCGTGAAGACCTCGAGCAGGATCGAGTGCGGCACGCGCCCGTCGATGATCGCCGCCTTCGGCACGCCGCCGGCCACGGCCTCGAGGCACGCGGCCATCTTCGGGATCATGCCGGATTCCAGCGACGGCAGCAGGGCCTCGAGCTCGGCCGCGTCGATCTCGGAGACGAGCGAGTCGCGGTTCGGCCAGTCGCGATACAGCCCCGCGACGTCGGTGAGGATGACGAGCTTCGCGGCCCCGAGCGCGACCGCGAGCGACGCCGCGGCCGAGTCGGCGTTGACGTTGAGCGACTGACCCGGCTGGTCGAGGTCGGGTGCGATGGAGGACACGACCGGGATGCGGCCGGCATCCACCTGCGCGAGCACCGCCTCGGGCTCGACCACGACGACGTCGCCGACCAGGCCGAGGTCGACCTCCTCGCCGTCGACGACCGCGCCGCGACGGCGACCGCGGAACAGCCCGGCGTCCTCACCGGAGAGCCCGGCGGCCAGCGGCCCGTGCTCGTTGATCAGGCTCACGAGCTCGCGGTTGACCTGCCCCGACAGCACCATCCGCACCACGTCCATCGTCTCGGGAGTGGTCACGCGGTATCCGCCGCGGAACTCGCTCGGGATGCCGAGCCGCTCGAGCATCGAGGAGATCTGGGGCCCGCCGCCGTGCACGACCACGGGCCGGATGCCCGCGTACCGGAGGTACACCATGTCCTCGGCGAACGCGCGCTGGAGTTCGGGGCTCACCATCGCGTTGCCGCCGAACTTCACGACGATCGTCTCGCCGTGGAAGCGCTTCAACCACGGCAGCGACTCGATCAGCGTCTCGGCCTTGCGGGCGGCGGCAGCGGCATCCGTGCGGGCGTCGCCGTCGTGCGTCATCTGCTCCTCGCTCATGCTCAGCTCGAGTACGCGCTGTTCTCGTGCACGTAGTCGTGCGTGAGGTCGTTCGTCCAGATCGTGGCGGATGCCTCGCCCGCGTGCAGCTCGATGAGCACGTGGGTCGCCCGCGGTGCGAGGTCGACCTCGTCGCGCGGCCGATCGGGCCGTCCGGCGTGGCAGACGCGCACGCCGTTCATCGTGACGTCCACGAGGTACGGGTCGAACGGCGCCCGCGTGGTGCCGATCGCCGCGAGCACCCGGCCCCAGTTCGGGTCGTTGCCGAAGATCGCAGCCTTGAACAGGTTGTTGCGCGCGACCGAGCGCCCCACCTCGACGGCGTCCGCTTCCGTCGCCGCGCCGCGCACCTCGATCGCGATGTCGTGGCTCGCGCCCTCGGCGTCGCCCTGCAACTGGATCGCGAGGTCGCGGCACGCGGTCGTGAGCGCCTCGACGAACGTCGCGGCATCCGGCGTCACGCCCGAGGCACCCGATGCGAGCAGCGTGACCTGGTCGTTCGTCGACATGCAGCCGTCGGAGTCGAGCCGGTCGAACGTCACGCGGGTCGCCTCGCGGAGCGCGCCGTCGAGGTCTGCCGACGGCAGGTCGGCATCGGTCGTGAGCACGACGAGCATCGTGGCCAGGCCGGGTGCGAGCATGCCCGCGCCCTTGGCCATGCCGCCGATCCGCCATCCGTCGACCACGACCTGCGTCGTCTTCGGTCGCGAGTCGGTGGTCATGATCGCGCGGGCCGCGTCGGCGCCGGCTGCCTCATCGCTCGCGAGCCGGTTCGCCGCCGAGAGCACGCCCTCTTCGAGCACCTCGCCGTCGAGCTGGTCGCCGATGAGCCCGGTCGAGCAGACGAGCACGTCGCCGGCCGAGACGTGCAGCGCGGATGCCGCGGCCTCCGCCGTGCGGTGCGTGACCTGGAATCCCTCGGGGCCGGTGAAGCAGTTCGCGCCGCCCGAGTTCAGCACGACGGCCGATACCACGCCGTCCTCGACGGCCTGCTGGGACCACAGGATCGGGTTGGCCTTCGCGCGGTTGGACGTGAAGACCGCGGCACCCGCCTGACGCGGACCGCGGTTGACGACGAGCGCGAGGTCGAGCGCGCCGGTGCGCTTGATGCCGGCCGCGATGCCCGCGGCCTCGAACCCAGCCGGAGACGTGACGCTCACGGCGCGACCCCGTTCACGGGCAGGCCGGTCGCCTCGGCGAGGCCGAGCGCGATGTTCGCCGACTGGATGGCGGCACCGGCGGTGCCCTTCACCAGGTTGTCGACGGCCGCGACGACCACCACGCGGCCGGCGGCCTCGTCGACCGCGAGGCCCAGCAGGGCGGTGTTCGCACCGAGCACGTCGGCCGTGCGCGGGAACTGCCCGTCGGGCAGGAGCTGCACGAACCGCTCCCCCGCATAGGCGTCCTCCCAAGCGGCACGGACCGTCGCGGCATCCGTACCGGGCACGATGCGTGCGCTCGAGGTCGCGAGGATGCCCCGCGACATCGGCACGATCGTCGGGGTGAACGAGATGGTCGGCGCCGCCGCACCCGCCCAGCGGAGTGCCTGCTGGATCTCGGGGATGTGCCGATGCGTGCCGCCCACGGCATACGGGTTCGCCGAGCCGAGGATCTCGGAGCCGAGCAGGTGCGCCTTGAGCGCACGACCCGCGCCTGACGGGCCCACCGCGAGGACCGACACGATGTCGCGGTCCTCGATGACGCCGGCGCGGATGCCCGGTGCGAGCGACAGCGCCACGGTCGAGGCGTTGCATCCCGGCGCGGCGATGCGACGGGTCTTCGCCAGCCGCGTGCGCTGGGTGCCCGACATGCGCGGCAGCTCTGGCACGCCGTACTCCCACGTGCCGTGGAATTCGCCACCGTAGAAGTCGGCCCAGTCCTGTTCGGACTCGAGCCGGTGGTCGGCACCGCAGTCGATGACGAGGGTGTCCTCGCCGAGCTCGGCCGCGATCGCGCCCGACGCCCCGTGGGGCAGCGCGAGGAACACGACGTCGTGGCCGGCGAGCGTCTCGGTCGACGTCTCCTTGAGCGTGAGGTGCGTGTACCCGCGGAGGTGCGGCTGGACGGCGCTCAGGGGCTGGCCCGCGTTCGAGTGCGCGGTGACGGTGCGCACCTCGAACTCGGGATGGTCGGCGAGCAGGCGCAGCAGCTCGCCCCCGGCATAGCCGGACGCGCCGGACACGGCGACGGTGAACGTCATGGATTCCACCTTATGGGCTGATCGGTCGAGTGAGTCGGCTCCGGCGACGCCCAGGACGGCAGGCTCAGGCCGTCGCGGGAGTCGCCTGGATTCGGCGCTCGCCACGACGTCGGCGCACCACGACGACACGCGCGACGCGTGCGGTTCGGGGCTGCCGGGCGGTGGACATGCAAGCGACCCTATCGAGCCGTCGCGCCGACTCGCAAACCGGCGGCCACCGAGGCGTCACCCGATGTCGTCGCCGCGCGTACGCACCCAGGCTCGATCGACGAGATCCTCGAGCACGTGCCGGTCGACGGTCTCGAGCCGCCCGATCCAGAGGCACCCGGCGCCGATCTTGACCTTGCCGAGCCGGTCGATCAGTTCCTCGGCGCCCGGCGTCTGCAAGCCGTACAGCGAGATCGACGCCTTCCGCGGTGAGAACCCGACGACCATCCAGTCGCCCTCCCGACCGCTGGCGTACCGGTAATGATGCAGGCCGTAGCCCACGATCGACGGACCCCACATGACGGCATCGGTATCGGTGACGCGGTCGAACAGCTCGCGGAGCTCGAACCCGTCGGCGCGGCGCCCAGCGGGCTCCACGGCGGCGAGGAAGTCGGACACCGATTCGCCGGTCGGGACGGTCTTCGCTTCGGCCATGCCTCACGCTACCGCCGCGGGACGGGCGGCGTCACCCCTGCGACGACCTAGTCGCGGATGGCGGCGCCCGTGCGCTCGGCGGCCAGCGCGGCCCCCGCGAGCTTCGCCTCGCTCGCCTCGGCGGCGGTGAGCGTGCGGTCCGCGGCGCGGAAGCGCAGCGCGAACGTCAGGCTCTTCGCGCCCTCGGGCAGGCCCTGGCCGCGGTAGTCGTCGACGAGGCGGAGCTCCTCGAGCAGGTCGCCCGCACCCTCGCGCACCGCGTCGGCGACGCTCGCCGCCGGCACATCGGCGCCGACCACGAGCGAGAGGTCCTGCGTCGCGGCGGGCAGCGCACCGATCGGGCGGGCCTCGACCGACGGGTCGGTGAAGGCCAGGATCGCGTCGAGGTCGACCTCGGCGACGGCGACGACGCGCGGCAGGTCGGCCTCGGCCGTGAGACGCGGGTGCAGCTCGCCGGCGTAGCCGACGACCTGGTCGGCGACTCGGACCTCGGCCGTGCGGCCCGGGTGCAGCGCCTGATGCGCCCCCTGCGCGAACTCGACTTCGGCCCCCGCCGCCTGCGCGATGCGACGCACGGCGTCGAGTGCGTCGGCGATTCCGGCGGGTTCGGCCGCGCGACCGGGCTGCTTCGGGCTGAGGTCGCCTGCGAGCAGCACGGCGACGTGGCGAGGCTGCCGCGGGATCCCGGCGTTCAGCTCCTCGAGCACCGCGTCCGACGGGCGCTCCCACCCGATCGGCAGCGCCGCCGTGCCGTAGGCTCGGCCGGTCTCGGGCAGGAAGACGAGTCCGAGCTCGAACACGTCGAGGTCGGTCAGCCCGCGGGACAGGTTGCGCCGCGCGACACCGATGAGGCCGGGCAGCAGGGAGCGACGGAGGAACGGCGTGGAGGCGTCGAGCGCGTTCGCGAGCTTCACGCTCGCCACCGGCGACCCGTCGACCGAACCGTAGACGCCGTTCTCGTTTTCAGTCACGAACGGGAAGGCGAGCACCTCGGTCGCGCCGGCCGCCGCGAGCGCATCGGCCACGCCGCGACGCACGCGCTGCGAGCGCGTGAGGCCGCGCCCGGGCGGCGCCACGGGCAGGACCGACGCGATGCGGTCGTAGCCGAGCAGGCGCGCGACCTCCTCGGCGAGGTCGGCCTTGCCGGTCAGGTCGGGACGCCACGTGGGCGGGACCACCTCGAGGCCGCCGTCGACCCGCGTGACGCGCCCGCCGACCTCGGCGAGGGCGTCGTGCACCTCGTCGGCCGTGTACTCGACGCCGATGAGCTCGGTCACGTAGCCGTCGGGCAGCGGGATGGGCTCGCGCTCGGGCGCCTCGTGGATGAGCGAGCCGCCGGGCTCGGCGGTGCCGCCCGCGAGGTCGACGAGCAGCTGCGCGACACGGGCGGCCGCCGCGCCGGCGATGGCGGGGTCGACGCCGCGTTCGAAGCGCTTGGACGCCTCGCTCGGCAGCTTGTGACGGCGAGCGGTGCGGGCGATCGACACCGGGTCGAAGTTCGCGGCCTCGATCAGCACGTTGCGGGTGGCGTCGCCGATCTCGGTCTCGGCGCCGCCCATGACGCCCGCGAGGCCGATCGCCCCGCGGTCGTCGGTGATGAGCAGGTCTTCGGGGTCGAGCGTGCGCACCTTGCCGTCGAGGGTCTCGAGCGTCTCGCCGGGCTGCGCGCGCCGAACGACGATGCCGCCCTGCAGCGCGTCGAGGTCGTAGCCGTGGATGGGCTGGCCGAGCTCGAGCATGACGTAGTTCGTGATGTCGACGGGCAGCGAGAGCGAGCGGATGCCGGCGAGCTTGAGTCGCGCGATCATCCACGCCGGTGTGGGCCGGGTGGGGTCGATGTCGCGCACGATGCGCGTCGCGAAGACGCTCGCGCCGACGCGCCCGCGGATCGGCGCCGAGTCGTGGACGCGAACGGGGAACGCGTCGCTCGCAACATCCGCTGCCTCGACCTGACCCGCCGGATCGCGGAACACGGCCCCGGTCGCGTGCGCGTACTCGCGCGCGACGCCCCGGATCGAGAAGGCGTACCCGCGGTCGGGCGTGACGTTGATCTCGACCGCCGCGTCGTCGAGCCCGAGCAGCGCGATCGCGTCGGTGCCGACCGGCGCGTCGATGCCGAGCGTCGACAGCCGCAGGATGCCCTCGTGGTCCTCCCCCAGCCCGAGCTCGCGCGCCGAGGCGATCATGCCGTCGGACACGTGCCCGTAGGTCGTGCGCGCGGCGATCGGGAACGGGCCGGGCAGCACGGAGCCCGGCAGCGTCACCACGACCTTGTCGCCGACGAAGAAGTTGCGCGCACCGCACACGATGCCGTGCACGGCGTCGCCGCCGTCGGCGGCCGTCTCGCCCTCGGGCGCGACGCGCACCTGGCACCAGCGGATGGTCTTGCCGTTGGACTGCGGCTCCTCGACGAATTCGAGCACCTCGCCCACGACGATCGGGCCCTCGAGGTCGAACGTGTGCACGTCCTCCTCCTCGAGCCCGACGCGCACGAGCGCGGCGTGCACGTCCTCGAGGGACGTGCCCGGGGGCAGGTCGACGTACTCGGCGAGCCAGCTGAGCGGCACTCGCATCGTTAAACCACCATTCCGAACTGCTGTGAGAAGCGGATGTCGCCCTCGGCCATGTCGCGCATGTCCTGGACGTCGTTGCGGAGCATGAGACCCCGCTCGATGCCCATGCCGAACGCGAAGCCCGTGTACACCTCGGGGTCGATGCCCGCGGCGCGGAGCACGTTGGGGTGCACCATCCCGCAGCCGCCCCACTCGATCCAGCGCGCGCCGCCCTTGAACGTCGGGTGCCAGAAGTCGAGCTCGGCGCTCGGCTCGGTGAACGGGAAGAAGCTCGGGCGCAGGCGCACCTTGGCGTCGTCGCCGAAGATCGACTTCACGAAGTGGTCGAGCGTGCCCCGCAGGTGCGCCATCGTCAGGCCCTTGTCGACCGCGAGCCCCTCGAACTGCATGAAGACGGGCAGGTGCGTGGCGTCGAACTCGTCGGTGCGGTAGACGCGACCGGGCGCGAGCACGTAGATCGGCACCTCGCGGTCGAGCATCGAGCGCACCTGCACGGGGCTCGTGTGGGTCCGCAGCACGAGGTGCGCCTCGGGCGGGTCGACGAAGAAGGTGTCCTGCATCGCGCGCGCCGGGTGGTCGGCATCGAAGTTCAGCGCGTCGAAGTTGAACCACTCGCTCTCGACCTCGGGGCCCTCGGCGATCTCCCACCCCATGCCGGTGAAGACGTCGCACACGCGGTCTTGCAGCAGGGTGAGCGGATGGCGCGCGCCGGCCGTGAAGCGCGAGGGCAGCGCCGTGACATCCACCGCCTCGGCGGCGAGCTGCGCCTCGGCCTCGGCTTCGACGATCTCGGCCTCGCGCGCGGCGAACGCCTGGTTCACTCGGCCGCGCGCGGAGCCGACGAGCTTGCCGAGGGCGGCCTTCTGGTCGTTCGGCACGTTGCGCAGCGATGCGTTCAGCCGCGCGAGCGTCGACTTCTCGCCGGTGTGCTCGGCGCGCACGGCCTTCAGGGCCGCGGAGTCGCCGGCCGCGGCGATCGCCGTGAGGGCCGCCTCGACGGCGGCCTCGACGGCCGGTTCGGTGATCTGGAGGGGCTCGGACACGAAGAACGAGTCTAGTGGGCGAGCCGCGCTCGCTAGAACGACCCCTGTCCCATCTGCTTCGAGTCCGCGACGGCCCGAGCCATGAGCATCGCCTGGTCCTCGTCCTCAGGGCTCGGCGGCTTCTGCCCGGTGCGGCGGGCGGTGCGCTTGGCGACCCAGCGCGCGAACCACGACAGCGACAGGTTCATCGCGAGGTAGAGCACGAGCGTGACGACGAAGAACGAGAACAGGTAGTAGTTGCCGTAGAAGCTCGCGAGCTGGTTCATGTTGACCCGCAGGAGCTCGACGTAGCCGACGATGTAGCCGAGCGACGTGTCCTTCAGGAGCACCACGAGCTGGGCGATGATGATCGGCAGCATCTGGCGGAAGGCCTGCGGGAACTCGATGAGCATCTTCGACTGCATCGGGCGCATGCCGAGGCTGAGGCCGGCCTCGCGCTGGCCCTTGGGCAGCGCCGCCAGGCCGGCACGGAGCGCCTCGCCGATGAGCACGCCGTTGTAGAGCGAGAGCGCGGCGACGACCGCCCAGAACGACCCGGTGTTCAGCACGAGCAGGATGAACAGCATCATCAGCAGCACCGGCATGCCGCGGATGAACTCGAGCACGACGGCCGTCGGGATGCGGATCCACGGGTTGTGGGCGCTGCGGAGGAGCGAGAAGACCACGCCGAGGATGAGCGCGAGCACGGCCGCCGTGAGGGCGGCGCGGAGCGTGCCCCACACGCCGGCGACGAAGATGTACCGCCACACGGTCGGGTCGGCGAAGATGTCCCATCGCGACGGATCGAAGTAGCCGGGCAGGTCGCCGCGTGGCGCGTTGAGGGTGAGGAACATCCAGAACAGGCCGCCCGCGATAGCGAGGGCGCCGATGACGGACGCGATCAGGGAGCGTCGACGGGCCACCGGGCCCGGGGCGTCGAAGAGGACGCTCGATCCGGTCATCGCTGCACCACCCAACGTCGTTCGAGGCGCGCTGCCAGCAGGCCGAGCGGCACCGTGATGATCAGGTAGAAGGTCGCCACTCCGAGCAGGATCGGGATGACCGCATCACCGTTCGCATTGGAGAGGGTGCGCCCGACCGCGAACAGCTCGACGACGAAGAACCCGCCCGCGACCGACGTGTTCTTCGTGAGGGCGATGAACACGTTGATGAGCGGCGGGATGGTCATGCGGAAGGCCTGGGGCAGCACGATGAGGCCGACGGTCTGCGAGAACCCGAAGCCCACGCTTCGGGCTGCCTCGGCTTGGCCGACCGGCACGCCGTTGACTCCCGAGCGCAGCGCCTCGGCCACGAACGGCGACGTGTAGACGGACAGGCCGATCATCGCCGCGACCGCGTAGTCCAGTCGCGAGCCCAGCTGCGGCAGCACGAACGCGCAGAAGAACAGCACGAGCGTGAGCGGCGTGTTCCGTACCAGCTCGGTGTACACCGTCGCGAACCACCGCAGCGACCCCACCGGCGAGATGCGCATCGCGGCGATCAGCGTGCCGATCACGAGCGCCGCGATTCCCGAGACCACCAGGAGCAGCAGCGTCATGCCGAAGCCCCGGAAGTACATCGGGAGGTTTTCGATGACCGCGTCCACCTCGGTCCTTCCTGTCCATCCGGGTCGGTCACCGACCCGGCGGGTCCGGACGCCTCACGGCGCCCGGACCCCCGTGTCGATCAGTACCGGTCGACGGCCGGCGGATCGCGGAACTCGAGCACGGTGCCGGCGGTGGCGTCCCAGGCCTCCTCGTACGTGCCGTCCTCGTAGGACTCCTCGAGCACGTCGTTGATGAAGGTGCGGAACTCGTCATCGCCCTTCATGAGGCCGATGCCGTACGGCTCCTGCGTGAACGGCTCGCCCACGAGCTTGAACTCGCCCGGGTTCTGGTCGATCAGGCCCGCCAGGATGACGTTGTCGGTCGACACGGCGACCGCCGCACCGCTGCGAAGCGGCTCGAGGCAGTTGCTGTACGTGTCGGTCTCGATGACCTGCGCGCCGAGCTCGACGAGGTTCGCGGCCGGCGTCGAACCGGTGACCGAGCACACGGGCTGACCGACGAGGTCCTCCTCGCTCTCGATCGTGTCGTTGTCCTCGAGCACGAGGATCGACTGGCCCGCCTCGAAGTACGGACCGGCGAAGTCGACGACTTCCTTGCGCTTGTCGTTGATCGTGTACGTCGCGACGACGATGTCGACCTGCCCGTTCTCGATGAACGGCTCGCGGTTCGCCGACACGGTCTCGACCCACTCGATGTTCTCGGGCGCGATGCCGAGCTTGCCGGCGATGATCTTGCCGATCTCGACGTCGAAACCGACGGGCACGCCGTCGGGACCCACGAGGCCGAAGAGCGGCTGGTCGAACTTGGTGCCGATCGTGATGGCGCCCGCCTCGGCGAGGTCGGCCATCGTCGTGCCCTCTTCGAACTCGGGCGTCTCCTCGACGCTCGGCTCGGCCTCGTCAGCGCCCGGAGCGCCGGCGTCGCCGGCACATCCGCTGAACAGGAGCGCGGTCGCGGCGGCCGCGGCCACCAGGGCGATTCTGCTGCGTCTCATCTCTCGTGCCTCATCTCTCGTGAATCGTTCGGGTGCTCCGCGGCTCGTGGCCCCGGAGGTCTAGTGCTCGAGGATCTTCGACAGGAAGTCCTTCGCGCGATCGGACTCGGGGTGGTCGAAGAACTGCGCCGGGGTCGCCTCCTCGACGATGCGACCGTCGGCCATGAACAGCACGCGGTCGGCGGCCTTGCGGGCGAAGCCCATCTCGTGCGTGACGACGATCATGGTCATGCCCTGCTCGGCGAGGCCCACCATGACGTCGAGGACCTCGTTGATCATCTCGGGGTCGAGCGCGCTCGTGGGCTCGTCCATGAGGATGAGCTTCGGGTTCATCGCGAGCGACCGGGCGATCGCGACGCGCTGCTGCTGGCCGCCTGAGAGCTGGGCGGGCATCTTCTTGGCCTGATTCGCCACGCCGACGCGTTCGAGCAGCTCCATCGCCTTCGTCTCGGCGTCCTTGCGCGACATCCGCTTCACCCTGATCGGCGCGAGCGTGATGTTCTCGAGGACGGTCTTGTGCGCGAAGAGGTTGAACGACTGGAAGACCATGCCGACGTCGGCGCGGAGCTTCGCGAGCCCTGCCCCCTCTTCGGGCAGCTTCTCGCCGTCGATCGTGATGGTGCCGGAGTCGATGGTCTCGAGGCGGTTGATCGCACGGCACAGCGTGGACTTGCCCGAGCCGGACGGGCCGATCACGACGACCACCTCGCCGCGGTTGACCACGGTGTTGATGTCGTTGAGGACGTGGAGATCGCCGAAGTGCTTGTCGACGTGGTCGACGATCACGAGCGGTTCGCCGCGACGGACCGAGATGTTCGACGTTGCTGGTGCGGTGTCGGCCGGTGGCATACCCCCCAAACTAGGGCTCGGAGGCATCACTCGGCCACCGCCCATGCGGGGGGTTACCGTTTCGTGATTTCAGTCGCGCTGCGCGAACGCACTCTCGTAGAGGCAGACGGATGCCGCGGTCGCGAGGTTCATGGACTCGGCGTGCCCGTAGATCGGCACGGTGACGACGCGGTCGGCGAGCGCGAGCTTGTCGGCGGGCAGGCCGTGCGCCTCGTTGCCGAACAGCCACGCCGTCGGACGCGCGAGCACGCCGTCGCGTCGCGCCTCGAGCAGGTCCTCGCCCTTGACGTCGGCGGCGAGGATCGTCAGGCCCGCCTCGCGTGCCCGCGCGAGCACGTCCTCGAGCTCGGCGCCGACCGCGACCGGCAGGTGGAAGATCGAGCCGGTCGACGACCGCACGACCTTGGGGTTGTACAGGTCGACCGCCCGCCCGGTGAAGACGACCGCGTCGGCGCCCGCGGCATCGGCGGCGCGCACGATGGTGCCGGCGTTGCCGGGGTCGCGGACCTCCTCGAGGATCGCGACGAGGCGCGGCTTCGCGGCGAAGACGTCCTTCACGGCCGTCGGGAACTGGTGGCACACCGCGACGAAGCCCTGCGGCGTGACCGTGTCGGCCATCGCCTGCAGCACCTCTTCGGAGACGTACTCGACGTCGACCCCGGCGTCGATCGCCGTGTCGCCGATGTCGCTGTAGCGCTCGAGCGCCGTCGGCGTCGCGTACAGCTCGACGACGAGCTGCGGCCGGAAGGTGAGCGCCTCGGCGACCGCCTGCGGACCCTCGAGCAGGAACATGCCCGTCTCGACGCGCGCGGGCTTCTTCGCGAGCTTCGCGACGGCCCGTACGCGCGGCGACCTCGGGTTCTCGAGCATGGGCCAAGTCTATTGACGAGACGCGAAACGGCCCGGCACCCACTCGGGGTGCCGGGCCGTTCGTCGAAACGAAGGTTGCGGACTAGGCCGCGTTCTTCGGAGCGTTGACGTCGCTCGGGAGCGCCTGCTTGGCGGCCTCGACGAGACCGGCGAAGGCGGCCGGCTCGTTCACGGCGAGCTCGGCGAGGATGCGACGGTCGACCTCGATGCCCGCGAGGCCGAGGCCCTGGATGAGGCGGTTGTACGTGATGCCGTTCTGGCGGGCAGCGGCGTTGATCCGCTGGATCCAGAGGCGACGGAAGTCGCCCTTCTTCTTGCGGCGGTCGTTGTAGGAGTAGACCAGCGAGTGGGTGACCTGCTCCTTCGCCTTGCGGTAGAGGCGCGAACGCTGGCCGCGGTAACCCTCGGCACGCTCGAGGATGACCCGACGCTTCTTGTGCGCATTGACTGCGCGCTTCACTCTTGCCATGACTCTGTTACTTCCTTATCGGGTCGCGTCGCTCAGCGACCGAGCAGCTTCTTGATGACCTTGGTGTCGGGCGCCGAGGCGACCTTGTCCTGGTTCAGACGGCGGGTGCGCACCGAGGACTTGCCCTCGAGGTTGTGCCGCATACCGGCCTGCTGCTTCTTGATCTTGCCGCTGCCGGTGACCTTGAAGCGCTTCTTGGACCCGGAGTGGGTCTTCTGCTTCGGCATCTCGTGTATCTCCTTGGTTCTGCCGCCACCGGGGTGGCGGACGGGGGTGCTGGCCTTACGCCTCGGTGGCCTCGGCCGTCTCCGGCGAGTCGCCCTCGGCCTCGGCCGCCGGGCGCTGCTTCGCCGCAGCACGCTGTGCATTCGCCTCGGCCTTGGCCTCGGACTTGTTCTTCAGGGGAGCGATGACCATGACCATGTTGCGGCCGTCGATCGTGGGGTTGTGCTCGACCGTGCCGTACTCCGCCACATCTTCCGCGAAGCGCTGCAGCAGGCGCACGCCCATCTCGGGCCGCGACTGCTCGCGACCGCGGAACAGGATCATGGCCTTGACCTTGTCGCCGGACTTCAGGAAGCCGACGGCGCGCTTCATCTTGGTCTCGTAGTCGTGCTTGTCGATCTTGAGGCGGAAGCGAACCTCCTTGAGGATCGTGTTCGCCTGGTTGCGCCGGGCTTCCTTCGCCTTCTGCGCAGCCTCGTACTTGTACTTGCCGTAGTCCATGATCTTGACGACCGGCGGACGGGAGTTCGGCGCGACCTCGACGAGATCGAGGTCGGCCTCCTGCGCGAGCCGCAGTGCCACCTCGATCTTCACGACGCCGACCTGCTCTCCGCCAGGGCCCACGAGGCGGACCTCGGGGACGCGGATACGGTCATTGGTACGCGGATCGCTGATGCGTGTCTCCTCTACTCGAACTGTGTTCCCAGCTCATCGGGAGACGGATGCCGCCCGATGACGAGAGCGGAAATCCACGCGATGACACCCCGCGGAATTCTCACCGCGGGCTCATGCGGCACCCTTGCTACTCCCCCGCCGGAGCGGGGAAGCGGAGTGCGAACGACCCGGTAACCTTGATGAAGCGGTATGCGCGGGTGGGAGTCTCTCCACTTTCGTACCGGGGACTGGCCCCGGAGCCCGCAGTAGTCTAGCAGAGGAATCCCCCGGTGAGCGACACATCGCCCGAGCCCACGCGTGCGCCCGAGCACGCCGACCACACCGCCGCCGGCGAGGCCGAGCAGGCCGTCGCCGACGCGACCCGCGACATCGCCGAGGTGCCCGCGGTCGAGGTCATCACGACCGCGGCCGTGCACCTCATGAGCGCCGCCGCGGTGAAGGTCGGCCTCGCCGACGACCCCGACGAGCAGACCGACCTCGACGAGGCGCGCAAGCTCATCAACGCCCTCGCCGGACTCATCACCGCGGGTGCGCCCGAGATCAGCGACATGCACGCGCGTTCGCTGCGCGACGGGCTCCGCTCGCTCCAGCTGGCGTTCCGCGAGGCGTCGCTCATCCCCGACGAGCTCGGCAAGGGCCCGGGCGAGAAGTGGACCGGGCCCGTTTCGTAGTCCTCTCGCCTCAGGGCTGGCAGTGCGGGCACCAGTAGGTGTCGCGCAGCTCGACGTCGTTCCGGCCGAGGCGGGTGTGGCGGATGAGCGTGCCGCATCGGCGGCACGGCTCGTCGGCGCGTCCGTAGACCCAGAGTCGGCGTCCGGGTCGGGTGTCGCCCGTCGTCGTGCGCTCGAAGCGGTCGCGGTTGGCATGGATGACCCGCCGGGCTAGATCGACGGTCGCCGGGAGGTCGACCTCGCCGACGGGGCGGTCGGGCCGGATGCCGCGCAGGAAGCAGACCTCGTTGACGAGCACGTTGCCGAGCCCCGCGAGGTTCCGCTGGTCGCCGAGCGCCACGACGGCGGCCGTGTCGGGCGCGCCGGCGAGGCGACGTACGGCCTCCTCGGGATCCCAGTCGGGCCCGAGCAGGTCGGGGCCGAGGTAGCCGAGGCGCTCGCCCTCCTCGGCTGCGGGGAAGACCTCGACGAGTCCGAGGTCGAAGCCGATGGCCGTGACATCCGGGGTCTCGATGATCGCGCGGGCGCGATGTGCCGGTCGGGGCCACTTCTGGCCGGGGCGCAGCACCCGCCACTCCCCCTCCATCTTGAGGTGCGTGTGGAGCACCTGGTCGCCGATGCGCATCAGCAGGTGCTTGCCGCGGCTGCCCACCGAATGGATGGTCTCGCCCGCGAGGTCGACGGTCGCGTAGGCGGGCACGCGCAGGTCGCTGCGCGTCACGACGCGGCCCGCGAGTGCGGCGTCGAGGCGATTCGCGGCATGGAAGACGGTGTCGCCCTCGGGCATCGGGTCACGCCCTCGCGTCGAAGCGGAGCCCCTGGGGGGTCTCGCGGAAGCCGGCCGCGCGCAGCGGCAGCTCGAGCACCGAGCCGTACACGCCCACGCCGTTGACCGTCTCGACCCGGAACCTCGCCCCGCGCGCCCGGGCCAGCGACGCGGCGAGGGCCGTCGCGCCGGCGGCGAGGGCCGCATCGTCGTCGGTGAAGACGAGCGCGGTCCGGCCGCCCCGCTCGAGGTAGAACACCGCCTCGCCGTCGACGATCGCCACGAGTGCGCCGGCCTTGCGGGCCGGACGATGACCGAGCTCGGCAGTCGGCTCGGGCCAGTCGAGCGCGCCGCCGAACGGGTTCGCGGGATCGGTCGCGGCGAGCGCGACCGCACCACCCGCCGGTGCCTGGCGGAGCCGGTCGACCGCGGCGCTGGTGCCGAACTGCGCACCGCCCTGCCCGTCGATGAAGTAGCCGCGGCGCACCCGGCCGGTCTCCTCGAACCCCGCGAGCGTGCGGTAGGCGAGCGCGAAGCCGCCCAGGATGTCCTCTGCGACCACGGACCCGCGCGTCACGACGCCGTATCGCTCGAGCAGCGTCTCGCCGAGGGCGTGGGCGCGGGGCGTCGCGGCATCACTCGGGACGGGCAGGATGGACCAGCGGCCGGCGGCGCGGGGCGGCACCGCGCGCGTCGCGCGCACGCCGTCGGCCGCGACCGACGCGGCGAGCGCGCGTCGCGACAGCGACCGGCCGCGCAGGCGCGCTCGCGGCGTGGGCGCCTTCGTCTTGTGCGCACCGCCGCCCAGGAGCAGCCCTCGGACGGGGGCGAACGTGTCGTTGGTCACGAGTCCGGCCCAGGCGAGTCGCCACAGCGCCTCGAGCACCGGCGCCTCGTCAGTCGCGCCGACGGCGTCGACGAGCTGCCGGAAGAAGTAGGCGCCGCCGCCGCCGAGGGCGGCGAGCAGCTCGGTCTCGAGTGCGTCGAGCGGCTGGTCGACCGGCGCCGGCATCGTGAGCTTCGCGGTGTCGGCGAGGTGCAGGCTGACCCAGCCGTCGTCGCCCGAGAGCGACCCCTGCCCGACCCACAGCACCTCGCCGCTCGCGGTGAGCTCGTCGAGGAGGTCGGGCCGGTAGTCGCCGACGCGCGCGGGCAGCACGAACGACTCCCACGCGGAGGCCGGGATCCGCACGCCTTCGAGCTGCTCGATCACGGCGGCGACGCCGTCGACGCCGCGGAGCCGACCGCCGACGTGCTGCCAGTCGGGCAGGAACCGGGCGAACTCGCGCGGGGCGACGGGCTCGACCTCCTCGCGGAGGGCGGCGAGCGATCGACGCCGCAGTCGCCGGAGGACCTCGGGGTCGCACCATTCGGCGCCCGACCCGTGCGGCAGGAACGCGCCCTCGACGAGCCTGCGTTCACCCGCGAGCCGGCCGAGGGCGGCGTGCGCGACCGCCACGCCGATCCCGAAGCGGTCGGCCACGGCGTGCGTGGTGAACGGCCCGTGCGTGCGCGCGTAGCGGCTCACCAGGTCGCCGAGCGGATCGCGCACGGCCTCGCCGAACGCTTCGGGAAGCCCGGGCGGGACGGGCACGCCGAGCGCGTCGCGCAGTCGGCTCACGTCTTCGACGGCGACGACCCATTCGGATGCCGCGAAGCGGACCCGGGCGGCGCGGCGGGCGGCGACGAGGCCGTCGACGGCGGCCGCGGCATCGGTCAGCTCGTCGACGCGTTCGGCCACCTCGGCCCCGGTGAGCGGCCCGAGTTCGCGCAGGAGGTCGGCGACCCCTTCGTCGCCCTTCGCGCGCCGGTCGGGATGCGTGCGCTGCAGCATCCGCTCGGTCTCGTCGACGATGCCCGGATCGAGCAGCTCGCGCAGCTCGACCGTGCCGAGCAGCTCTGCCAGGAGTCCGGGGTCGAGCGAGAGCGCCGCGGCGCGACGCTCGGCGAGCGGCGCATCGCCCTCGTACATGAACGCGCCGACGTAGCCGAAGAGCAGGCTCGCCGCGAACGGGCTGGCCGTCTCGGTCGTCACATCGACGAATCGCACCCGGCGCGCGCGGATGCGCTCGGCGATCGCCGTGAGGGCGGGGAGGTCGTACACGTCTTGCAGGCACTCGCGCACCGCCTCGAGCACGATGGGGAAATCCGGGAAGTCGCGTGCGACCTCGAGCAGCTGCGACGCCTTCTGCCGCTGCTGCCATAGCGGCGACCGCTTGCCGGGGTTCTGTCGCGGCAGCAGCAGCGCCCGCGCCGCGCACTCGCGGAACCGCGAGGCGAACAGTGCCGAGTCGCCGACCCGCTCGGTGGCGAGTTGGGCGAGCTCGGCCGGGTCGAACTCGAACAGCTCACTGCCAGGCGGCTCGTCGGCGGTGTCGGGCAGGCGCAGCACGATGCCGTCGTCGCTCGCCACGGCGTGCGACTCGATGCCGAACCGCTCCTGCACGCGCGCGTCGACGGCGAGTGCCCACGGCGCGTGCACGCGCATGCCGTAGGGCGAGTGCAGCACGACGCGCCAGTCGCCGAGCTCGTCGCGGAAGCGCTCGACGACCAGGTTCACCGCGTCGGGCACGACGCGCGTGGCGTCGCGCTGGTCGGCGATGAAGCGCACGAGGTTGGCGCCCGCACGCTCGTCGAGGCCCGCCGCCTCGCATCGATCGAGGGCGGCGGATGGCTCGGCGCCCGCCAACTCGCCGATGAACCCGCCGATCGCCTCGCCGAGCTCGGCGGGCCGGCCGATCCCGTCGCCTTTCCAGAACGGCAGGCGCCCGGGTTCGCCGACCGCCGGGGAGACGAGCACGCGGTCGTGCGTGATCTCCTGGATGCGCCAGCTCGTGGCGCCGAGCGCGAACACGTCGCCGACGCGCGACTCGTACACCATCTCTTCGTCGAGCTCGCCCACGCGTCGGCCGGGCCCGGCCTCGCCGATCATGAACACGCCGAACAGCCCGCGGTCGGGGATCGTGCCGCCGCTCGTCACCGCGAGCCGCTGGGCGCCTCGACGCCCCGTGATGGTGCCGGCGTCGCGGTCCCAGACGAGGCGCGGTCGCAGCTCGCCGAAGCGGTCGGACGGGTAGCGCCCGGCGAGGAGGTCGAGGGTCGCGTCGAACGCCGAGCGCGGCAGGGTGTGGAACGGGGCCGCGCGGCGCACGACGTCGAACCAGTGCTCGACCTCCCACTCGTCGACCGCGGCCGCCGCGACGGTCTGCTGGGCGAGCACGTCGAGCGGGTTGGTCGCGATGCGCATGGGCTCGATGCCGCCGGCGATCATGCGCTCGGCGACGACGGCCGAGTGCAGCAGGTCGGCCCGGTGCTTCGGGAACATCACGCCCTTCGACACTTCGCCCACCTGGTGGCCGGCGCGGCCGATGCGCTGCAGGCCGCTCGCGACCGACGGCGGCGATTCGACCTGCATGACGAGGTCGACCGCGCCCATGTCGATGCCGAGCTCGAGGCTCGAGGTGGCGACCACGCACTTCAGGCGACCCGCCTTGAGGTCGGCCTCGACGAGCGCGCGCTCCTCCTTGCTCACGGAGCCGTGGTGGGATCGCGCGATGATCGGCTCGGCTCCCGCGGTGATGCCGGAGGCGCCCGGCAGTTCCGCCGGCGGGCGGCGCACCCCGATCGGCAGCGATGCCGACCCGTCGGAGGCCTCGCGTGCGGGACGCCGCGCGACCGCATCGACCGCGGCCGCGGCGACGAGCGCCGCGGCATCGCGATCGCCCTCGACCTCGGCCTCGTCGGGTGCGGTGCGCTCGGCCCACAGCTCGTTGAGCCGGGCCGTGAGCCGCTCGGCGAGCCGGCGGGAGTTCGCGAACACGATGGTCGACCGGTGCGCGAGCACCTCGTCGAGGATCGCCTCTTCGACGTGCGGCCAGACCGAGCCGCCCGGTTCGCCCGAGAGGTCGGCCAGGTCCTCGACGGGCACCGTGACCGTGAGATCGAACTTCTTGCCCGAGGGCGGCGCGACGATCGACACCGGACGCGTGCCCGACAGGAACCGCGCGACCTCTTCGTGGGGGCGCACGGTCGCCGACAGGCCGATGCGCTGGACGGGGTTCCGGGTCAGCTCGTCGAGCCGTTCGAGCGAGAGCGCGAGGTGCGCGCCGCGCTTGGTGCCCGCGAGCGCGTGGATCTCGTCGACGATGACCGTCTCGACGCCGGCCAGGGTCTCGCGGGCCTGCGACGTGAGCATGAGGAAGAGCGACTCGGGCGTCGTGATGAGGATGTCGGGAGGTCGCTTCACGAGCGCGCGCCGGTCGGTGGACGAGGTGTCGCCGGAGCGGACGCCGACCGTGACCTCTGGCACCTCGACGCCGATCGCCGCGGCGGTGCGGCCGATGCCGACCAGCGGTGCCCGGAGGTTCCGCTCGACGTCGACGCCGAGCGCCTTGAGCGGCGAGAGGTAGACGACCCGAGTCGTGCGCGGAGCCGTCTCGACGACCTCGCCGGTCGCCGCGTCGGCGATGGGGGTCGGGCCGTGGTGCAGGCGGTCGATCGCCGAGAGGAACGCCGCGAGCGTCTTGCCCGACCCGGTGGGGGCGACCACGAGCGCGTGCTCGCCCTGCGAGATCGCCCGCCACGCCGCATCCTGCACGGGAGTGGGCTCGCGGAACGACTCGGTGAACCACGCCCGCGTCGCGGGCGCGAATGATTCGAGCGCCCCGGTCATCCCTCCATCCAAGCGGATGCCACCGACATCGTCACCGGGTCGCGTCGCGCCTCGACCGGCAGTGCGCCCGCGTCACGCGCCGCCCGAGCGCACCGCGGCGAGCGCGCGCTCGACCGCGGCGACCGTGCGGCGCGCCTGCGCGGCATCCGTGCCCCAGTTGCTGACCGAGAAGCGCACGACGGCGCGATCGTGCCAGCGCGACGTCATCGCGAGCACCTCGCCGTCGGCCCACAGGCGCGCGCTCAGCGCCTCGGTCGCCGCATCGTCCTCGAGCGCGACGCACACCTGCGTGAACACCACGTCGTTCAGCACCTCGACGCCGGGGAGCGCGCCGACGCCCTCCGCGATGATGCGAGCCGAGTCCACGAGCCGGTCGATGAGGGCGGCGACCCCCTCGCGCCCCAGGTGCCGCAGCACGGCCCACGTCGGGACCCCGCGAGCGCGACGGGAGAGCTCGAGCACCTTGTCGTGCGGATCGGCGACGACGCCGTCGGCCTGCAGGTAGCTCGCGTGCATGCTGAGCGCGTTCGTCATCGCGCTCACGTCCCGCACGATGGCGATGCCGCAGTCGTACGGCACGCTGAGCGTCTTGTGCGCGTCGGTCGACCACGACTCCGCGTGCTCGAGCCCCTTCACGAGGTGCCGGAGCCGCGGCGACGCGGCCGCCCACAGGCCGAACGCACCGTCCACGTGCACCCACGCGCCGGCCTCGTGCGCGACGCCGATCGCCGCTCCGAGGTCGTCGAACGCGCCGGAGTGGATGTTGCCCGCCTGCAGCAGCACGATCGCCGGACCCTCGCCCGATGCGAGTTCATCCCGCAGCGCATCGACGCGGATGCGCCCCTGCGCATCGCTCGGCACGACCGTCGGCTCGCCGAGGCCCGTGTACCGGCCCGCCAGGTCGACCGTGCCGTGCCGCTCCTCGCCGACGATGAACCGCACGCGAGGCCCACCGGCCAGCCCGTGCCGCGCGCTGTCCCAGCCGACGCGTCGCAGCACCTCGTCACGAGCGGCGGCGAGGCTCACGGCCTGCGCGGTCGTCGCGCCCGTCGTGAACCCCACGCCGCTTCCCACCGGCAGGCCCAGCATGTCGACGAGCCAGGCGCCCGCGATCTCCTCCGCCGCGATGACGCCCGGCATGACCGAGCGCAACACGGTGTTCTGGTCCCACGTCGACACGAGCCAGTCGGCGGCGAGCGCGACGGGCTGCGTGCCGCCGATGACCCAGCCGTAGAACCGCGGCGACCCCATCGCCATGAGCCCGGGCTCGATGCGCTGGGCGAGCCGCTCGATCACGGCGTCCGCGGGCTCGCCCCGCTCGGGAAGGTCGCGGCCGAGGGCCTCGAGCATCTCGTCGATCGTCGCGCGCGGTGGGATCCGACGCTCGGGCAGCGCCTCGAGCCATCCGCCGGCGTAGCGCCGCGCGAGGTCGAGCAGGGCCTCGTCGTGCGGCCGGAGGGCCGCATCCGGGACGGCGTCGTCAGGCCGCTCGAGCATCTTCCACCTGCATTCCGCGCGCCGGCGCGCATCCCGATCCTGCGCTCGTCCGGCCGGCGTCGTCAATGCGCGGCGACGACCTCACGGCGCACAGGTCACGTCGGCCGGCGGCACCGTGCCGTCGACGAGGTACTGCTCGACCGCGGCATCCACGCACGCGTTGCCCTTGTTGAACGCCGTGTGGCCGTCGCCCTCTCGGGTCACGAGGACCCCGCTCTCGAGCTGCGTCGCGACGGTCACGGCCCACTCGTACGGGGTCGACGGGTCGTTCGTCGTGCCGAGGACGAGGATCGGCGCGGCGCCGCTCGCGGCGATGGCGGCACGAGGCTGCTCGGGATGGTACGGCCAGGACAGGCACGAGAGATCGCCGTAGGTCAGGAACACGCCGAGGTAGGGAGCAGCGTCGTTCAGCTGCCGCGCCTGCTCCTTCATGACCTCGACGTTGTTCTGCGCCGGGTAGTCGATGCAAGTGATCGCGCGGAGCGACTCGGCGAGGTTGTTGGTGTACGCACCCTCGGCATTCCGTCCGTAGTAGCCGTCGACCACTGACAGCGCGAACTCGGCCTGTCCCGACACGACCGTCGCGAAGACCTGGTCGAGCACGGGCCATGCCTCGCGGTCGTAGAGCGGTGCGGCGATCGCGATGAGCAACGTGTCGGAGGTGAGCGGCCGCCCGTCCGTGGAGGGGATCGGCGTCTTGCCCAGCGTCTCGAGCAGTTCGCGGATGATCGTCAGCGCGTCGTCGGCCGTGCCGGCGAACGGGCAGGTCGCGGCCGGCATGCACGTGGCGAGGTACGAGCGCAGCGCCGTCTCGAGGCCCTTGGCCTGGGCGAGGGCGATCTCGGGCTGTCCGAGCGTCGGGTCGATGGGACCGTCGAGGACGAGTCGGCCGACCTTGTCGGGGAAGGTGCCGGCGTACACCGTGCCGAGGTACGCACCGTACGAGTAGCCCAGGTAGTCGAGCTCCTTCTCACCGAGCGCGGCCCGGAGCATGTCGAGGTCGCGTGCGGCGCTCAGCGTGTCCACGTGGCCCAGCAGGGCACCGCTCTCGCGTGCGCACGCCTGGCCGAAGGCGTGCGTCTGCTCGTTCTGGTTCGTCAGCCAGGTGTTGGTGCCCCGCACGGCGTTCGGGACGCCGAAGATCAGGCGGTCGAGTCCTTCGTCGTCGTAGCAGTCGACCGCCGATGAACGCCCCACGCCGCGAGGATCGAACCCCACGATGTCGTATCGCTCCTGGAGCGCCGCGGTGACCGTCAGGTCGAGCGAGCTGGCGACCGCGTCGAACCCCGATACCCCCGGCCCGCCGGGATTGACCAGCAGTGAACCGAGACGGTCGGATGCCGCGGGCTTCCGGATGAGCGCGAGCTGGATGTCGCCTTCGGTCGGTGCGTCCCAGTCCAGCGGCGCCTGCGCCGTCGCGCACTGGAAGTCGCCGCAGTCCTCCCAGCGGAGCACCTGCCCGTAGTACGGCTCCAACGCCGCATCGACCTTCTCGCCGGTCGGTTCGGATTCCTCGACCGTCGGGAAGAACACGGACAGGCCGCAGCCGCTCACGGCCAGGGCGATGCCGGCGATGCCCGTGGCCGCGAGCACCACGCCCCTCTGCGCCCGCCTCATCGGACCCAGTATCACTGCCCATCCGCCACATCGAGTACCCCCGTTCTGGGGTACTCGATCCCACCTGCCGCCTGTCCCCCGGTGGTCAGTCCGGAAACGCTGCCGATACGCGATTCACGTGCGATTTGTACCCCGAATCGGGGAGCGCAACCCCCTTGCCGCCCCTCCGGCGCCGCGGGATAGTAGACGGGTCGTGGCACGACTCGAACGGCGGCGTCGCCGATGCCACGCGAGGGGGGCGAGTCCGTGGACTCATACGCACTCGGAATCGACATCGGAACGACCTACACCGCCGCCGCGATCGCCCGGCCGGCGGCAGGCGGCACGCCGGTGAGCGAACCACTGGAACTCGGGACGCGCAAGGCCGCGGTGCCCAGCGTGGTGTACCTCGGCGACGACGGGACCGTGATCGTCGGGGAACCTGCGGAACGTCGCGCGATCGACCGGCCCGAGCGCGTCATCCGGGAATTCAAGCGTCGGATCGGCGACGAGACGCCGATCATCGTCGGCGATCTCGTGCTGGCTCCCGAGGACCTCTTCGCGCTGGTCGCTCGATGGGTCGTCGACCGAGCCGAAGCACAGGCGGGCGGGCCGCCCGCAGCGATCGCCATGTCGCATCCGGCCTCGTGGGCCGGTCACCGCCTCGACCTGATCCGCACGGCGCTCGCGGGCGTCGGGCTCGCGGATGTCGCGCTCGTCAGCGAACCGGAGGCGGCCGGCCTGCACTACCTCGCCCAGCACGATCTCGATACGTCGCGGACGCTCGCCGTCTACGACCTGGGCGGCGGAACCTTCGATGTCGCGCTGCTCCGCCGCGACGAGGCGGGCGAGCTCGAGGTGATCGGCACGCCGCGCGGGATCGACCGCCTGGGCGGATCCGATTTCGACCAGCTCGTCTTCGACCACGTGCGATCGCAGGCCGATGAAGCGTTCGCCCGTGCCGACGAGGCGGATGCGGACCTGGCCGTCGCCCTCGCCCGCGTGCGGAGCGACTGCACCGATGCGAAGGAATCGCTCTCGTTCGACACCGACACGACCGTCCCCGTCATGCTTCCGGGCGCGCACGCGCGCGTGCGGCTCGTCCGCTCGGAGTTCGAGCAGATGATCGAACCGGGCCTGCGTCGCACGCTCGACACGCTGCGCGCCTCGCTCGAGGACGCCGACGTGGACCGCGAGGACGTGGCGGCCGTGCTGCTCATCGGCGGCTCGTCGCGGATCCCCGCCGTCACGCAGCTCATCTCCGCCGACCTCGAGCTGCCGCTCGTGATCGACGCCGACCCGAAGGCGACCATCAGCCTCGGCGCGGCCGTGGCGGCGGCCCGGGTGCTCGAGCCGGCCGGCGTGGTCCGAGCCGCACCCGAGGACGAGCTCGTCGCGGGGGCATCGGTGGTCGGCGCGGCGTCCCGACCGGGGACCGACGACGATCCGCCGGTCATGGACGCATCGAACGGCTCGACCGCTCGGATGTCGCTCGGCCTGCGCGCGACGATCCTCGCCGGGGTGGCGGCCGCACTGCTCGCGGTCGTGGTGCCGATCACGCCGCTCGGCGCCGGCGGCAGCCCCGATGAGGCCGCCGATGGAGCCGAGGCTCTGGATGCCGCCGGCGCGACGCTGGACGGCCGCTATGTCACGGGCGGCCCGATCGCGCAGAACGCGCCCGATCTCCCGCCACCCGCCGACGACCCGTTCACGCGGACCGACGAGTCGGAGGCCGACGCCGCGCCCGGGCCGCTGAAGGTCGGTCGATCCGCGGCGAACGAACCCACGAGCGGCAGCGCCGCGCCCGCGCCGGTCGACACGACGGATTCCTCGGCGGTGGCGGAACCGGAGACGCCGGGCTCGGTCGATCCCTCGCCGGAGCCGTCGCCGGAGCCCTCACCCGAACCGTCGCCCGAGCCCACTCCCTCGCCCGACCCGGTACCCGAGCCGACTCCAGATCCGGTGACCGACCCGACACCCTCACCGGATCCGGTCCCTGAGCCCGCGCCCGAACCCGAGCCTGTCCCCGAGCCCGAGCCCACGACGGCACCGGAACCCTCGCCCGAGCCGGCACCGGAGCCGTCGCCGGAGCCCACGGATCCGGCGACCCCATGATGCATCGGGACTCTCCGGCCGCTGCACGGCCGGACCCGGATGCCGACGCGCCCGGATCGAACACGACGAGCGCCCCGCGCGCGCTCGGACCGGACGCCGTGCGTGCACGGGCGTCCGCGCTGCTCGGCGACGCGTCCGACGTCGATCTCGCTTACGTGCGTGAACTGACCGGCGGCCACTCCCGGCTGGTGGACCTCGTGCTGATCCAGCTCCGCGACGACGGCGCGGCGCTCGATCGCGACGCGGACCTCCCCGACGCGATCGTCGTCCGAGTGGCTGAGGGGCTGGAGACGCTCGACCCGGATGTGCGCGAGTTCCTCCTCGCGCAGGCGGTCGGATTCTCCGCGGCCGCCTCCGCCCTCGCGACCGCGCCACGCTTCGCCGCCACCGACACGCGCGCGCTCCTCGCATCCGCGCGTGCACACGGGCTCGCGGCATCCGACGGCTCGTTGCCGCCGATCGTCCGGCTCGCCGTCCTGCGGACCGCCCTGCCCGATGAGGCGTGGACGCTGCGACGCGAGCTCGTCGACGCGGTCGAGGCCTCGGGCGAGCCGCTCTCCGGCATCGCGGACCTGCTCGCGCGGGACGGCTACTCGGACCCTCGTGTCGCCGGGGCGCTGGAGGCCCGCGCCGATTCGGCGCTTCCCACCGCTCCGCGGACGGCGACGCAACTCTACGAACTCGCGATCGCCGCGGGAGCCGATGCATCCGGGCTCGACGCGCGACGCGCCACCGCGGCGTGGGCGATCGGAGACATCCGGACCGCCGAACGACTCGTGGACGGCCTGCTGAGGCAAGCCGACGGCGCGGACCTCTGCCGCGCCGTGCCCGTGGCCGCGGCCGTGTGGGCGCGAGAGGGACTGCTCGAGCGCAGTGCGTCCGCCTACGAGCGGCTGGCGGGAGCGGAGTGTGCGCTCGGACCGCTCGCCGCCACGTGCCTCGCCCTGGTGGGCGATGTCGAACGGTCGCGATCCGTCAGGCTGCGCACCGACCCGGTCCCCTACCCCGCGTCATCGCACGTGGCGACGGAACTCGCCGCAGACGGGGTCGTCGCAGCCATCGAGGGCGACGGCGACCGCGCGCTCGCCCTCCTGCTGCGCGCGTCGAGCGTGATGACCGATTCGGCCGAGATCGTCCCGTTGCCCGAGGCACCCGCGGTGCTGGCGGCGCTCGTGGCATCGAACCTGGGTGAGGTCGGCATCGCCGACGAGGTCGTCGAGACCGCCATCGACGGTGGGCAGGGCGGCCCCGCCTTCCGGGCGCGACTGCTGCTCACCCGTGCGCTCGTGGCGCTGCGCGCCGACCGTCCACTCCACGCGCGCGCCCATCTCGACGCCGCCGAGGCGGATTTCGCGACCTGTCCGCCGGGCCTTCGGGATGAGCTGCTCGCCGCGGCCGTGCGGGTCGCGCTCGCCCGCCACCAGGGCGAGATCCCGCTGCTCATGCGCGCCTGGCAGGCTGCGCGACCGGCGATCGCGTCGATGCAGGTGGATGTCACGACCCTGCCGGTCCTCGCCGAGCTCGCCGTCGCCGCCGCGCGGGTCGGCGAGATGCCGCTCGTGCAGCCGCACCTCCAGGCGGCATGGGGGCTGCTGGACCGCATGGGACATCCCGCATCCTGGTCCACGGCGCTCCATTGGGCGGAGATCGGCGCCGCGCTGCTGCGGAACGAGCCGACCGCCGTCGAGCAGCACGCCGCAGCACTCGAGGCGATCGACGGGAGCCGCACTGCCGGGCGTCTCGCGCGGGCAGGCCGGACCTGGGCTGCCGCACTCGCCGGCGAGGTCACGGTGGACGCCGTCGAACGCGCCGTCGAGGACCTCATGGCTGCCGGGTATCCCTGGGACGCGGGTCGGCTCGCCGGCCACGCCGCAGCTCGCGCGGCCGAGCACCGCGACACGTTGCACCTGCTCGCCCTCGCGCGCAGCCTGCATGCGGACGAATCGGACGAACCGATGGACCGGCCGGATGCACCGGCGGCGCAGGCGGATCGATCCGGCGCGACAGGGCCCGCCGCCGGGGACGGCATCCGCCTGAGCGCGCGCGAACGCGAGGTGGCCCGCCTCGTCCTCGCAGGCAAGACGTACGCCGAGATCGGTGCTGCGATCTTCATCTCGCCGCGCACCGCGGAGCACCACATCGCGCGGATCCGGCGCCGCCTGGGTGCCTCGAACCGGTCCGACCTCATGGCGAGGCTGCGATTGGAGCTCGAGGACGACTGAGCGGGGCCCCCGCACCATCCGCATCGCACGCCGGCCGACGGCGGATCCCCTATCGGGCCCCCGTAGGGAGGGGGATTCCCCCCGATGCACTTCCTCCACCCCGCGGAGCACGCTGGCAAGCGGGGGGCCGGCGTGGGATCGGCCATCGACCTCACTGAAGAGGAGCAAGGATCATGGCGAACATCACCACGGCACTGCTGGACTTCCTCATGGGCCTGCTGCGCAGCCCTGAGGCGAGCGCGGAATTCGCGGCCGACCCGGACACGGCGCTCACGAACGCCGGCCTGAACGGCATCTGCGCGGCCGACGTCGACGCAGTGCTCCCGGTCGCGCTCGACTTCGCGCCGGTCGGCGACCGCGAGTACAACACCGGTGGCAACAGCATCGACAGCAGCGCGTCCGGCTCAGTCGGCGGCGGCTGGGGCGGTTCCGGCGGCGGCTGGGGCGGCCACGGCAAGGACGACGACGACGACTGGGGCGGCAAGGGCAAGGACGACTGGGGCGGGCACCACGGCGACAAGGGCGACCACGACGTCGCCGTCCAGAAGCTGCTCAACATCGTGAACAACTACTCGTACATCGACGACCGCGACATCATCCAGGACCAGTCGGTCAACCAGACCATCGTGGCCGGCGGCGACGTCACGCAGTCGTTCGACAACGAGGCCAACGCCATGGGCGACGGCAACATCGTCGCCGGCGGCAGCGTCGCAGTGGGCAACACCGAGTTCGACCTGGACGTCGACATCGACGACTCGTTCAACGAGGAGACCGAGGTCGAGATCGAGGACTCGTTCAACGACAACTCCGACAACTCGACCAACGACAATTCCGACAACTCGACCAACGTGGCGGTCTCGGACTCGTTCAACGACAACTCCGACAACTCGACGAACGTGGCCATCGAGGACTCCTTCCAGGACAACTCGGTCGAGATCGAGGACTCCTTCCAGGACAACTCGACCGAGGTCGACATCGAGGACTCGTTCAACGAGACCGACACCGACGTGGACGTGGACGTCGACATCGAGGACTCCTTCAACGAGGACAACTCGGTCGACAACTCCACCGACAACTCCACCGAAGTCGACATCGAGGACTCCTTCCAGGACAACTCCACCGACAACTCCACCGAAGTCGACATCGAGGACTCCTTCCAGGACAACTCCACCGACGTCGATGTCGATGTCGAGGACTCGTTCCAGGCGAATGACAACAACGTCGCCGTCGACTCGTTCAACGACAACACCGTCGTCAACGATTCGCTCAACGACAACAACGTCGCCGTCGACTCGTTCGACGACAACGTCGAGATCGAGGACTCGCTCAACGACAACAACGTCGAGACCGGCCCCGGCGACCAGACCGACGTGGACGTCGAGATCGAGGACGTCACCCTCTGATACACAGCAGGCACCAGACCGGCCCGGCGCGGATCTCCTCCGCGCCGGGTCGGTTCGTCCTGCCATCTGGTTGGATGAGAGACGCATGATGGAGGGGGCTTCCGGATGCAGCAACTGATCGGACTGATGCAGCAGGGCATCGCACTCGCAGGAAGCGGTGACCGGGCCGATCTGCGCCGGCGCCTCGAGCAGGCGCTCGAGCGCCTGCAGGCGCCGGACATCCGGGTCATCGTCGTGGGCGAGTTCAAGCAGGGCAAGAGCCAGCTCGTCAACGCCGTGGTCAACGCGCCGGTGTGTCCGGTCGACGACGACATCGCGACGGCGGTGCCGACCACCGTCCGGTACGGCGAGCGCGCCGCGGCCTCGGTCGTCTCGACGACCGCGATCGGCGGCACGATCGAGTCGGATGGCCGGTCGCAGCGCACCGACGTGCCGATCGCCGAGCTCGCCCGGTACGTGTCCGAACGCGGCGGCCGGGGTCCCGACGGTGACGTCTCGGGCGCCGAGGTCGTCCTTCCGCGGAAGCTGCTGAAGAGCGGGCTCACGCTGATCGACTCGCCTGGCGTGGGCGGGCTGAACTCGGCGCACGCCTTGACGACCCTCGCCGCCCTGCCATCGGCCCACGCCATGCTGTTCGTCTCGGACGCCTCGCAGGAGTACACCGAGCCCGAGATCCAGTTCCTGCGCCACGCCATGCGCATCTCGCCGAACGTCGCGTGCGTCCTGTCGAAGATCGACCTGTACCCGCAATGGCGGCGCATCGAGGAGCTCGACCGGTCCCACCTCGAGGCGATCGACGCGGACATCCCGATGTTCCCCGTCTCGTCGACCCTGCGACTGGCCGCCATCGAGGCGTCCGATCACGAACTGAACACGGAGTCGGGATTCGCCACGCTCATCGCGTACCTCCGGAGGGACGTCGTCGGGCAGGCCGAGCTGCTGCAGCGACGAGCGGCCGCCGCCGACCTGGTGTCGGCCATCGACCACCTGCGACTCGCGATCGACTCCGAGCTCGACGCGCTGCTGAACCCCGAGAAGACGCCCGAGCTGCTCGCGCGCCTCGAGGCCACCAGGACCCGCGCCGACGAGCTGCGCCGCAACTCCTCGCGGTGGCAGGTCACGCTCAACGACGGCGCCACCGACCTCATCGCCGACATGGAGCACGACCTGCGCGACCGGCTCCGCACCATCCAGCGCGAGGCCGAGGACGCGATCGACGAGGGCGACCCGGGCCCCGTCTGGAACGAGCTCGTCGAGTGGTTCGAGCAGCGCGTCTCCTCGGCCGTCACCGACACGTTCGTCTGGACGCAGGAGCGCGCCCAGTGGCTCGCGGCGAAGGTCGCCCGGCACTTCACCGAGGAGGAGATCGCACTCCCGCGCATCCACGTCGACGACACCCACGGCGTGCTCGACCCGGTCGACGACATGTCCAAGCTCGACTCCGGGCGGATGGGGGCGATGCAGAAGTTCTACGTCGGCCTGCGGGGATCCTACGGCGGCGTGCTGATGGTCGGCATCATGACCGGGATCGTCGGCATGTCGATCATCAACCCGCTCTCGCTCGCCGCCGGCGCCGTCATCGGCCGCAAGGCCTACAAGGAGGACCAGGAGAACCGGTTGCAGCGCCGACGGTCCGAGGCGAAGACGCTGATCCGGCGCCAGGTCGACGAGATCATCTTCCAGGTCGGCAAGCAGTTGCGCGACCGGCTCAGGCTGGTCCAGCGGGTCACGCGCGATCACTTCACCGCGATCGCCGACGAGCACCACCGCTCGCTCGCCGACTCCGTGATCGCGGCGCAGAAGGCCGCCAACACGTTCGCCAGCGATCGCGACCGCCGAGTGCAGGAGCTCAAGCGCGACCTGCAGCGGGTCGATGCGCTCTCGGCGAAGGTCGTCGCGATCGACGGCATCGGCACCCCGCCCGTCGAGCCCGGATCCGGCCGGTCCGGCGCCGCGTCGGCGATCGGCGGCGACCCGGCGTGAGCGCGCGCCTCCTCCAGCAGACACGCGATCTCCTCGAGGCCGCCGCCGACCACTACGCCGGCGACGCGCTCGCACTCGAGCGCATCCGCGGCATGCGCGATCGGCTCGAGGAGCCGCTCCGCGTCGCGATCGCGGGCATGGTCAAGGCCGGCAAGTCCACCTTGCTGAACGCCATCATCGGCGAGGAGGTCGCTCCGACCGATGCCGGCGAGTGCACCAGGGTCATCATCTGGTACCGCCACGGCGCGACGCCGCGCATCACGATGCAGCTCCGCGACGGCGAGTCGCAGTCGCTGCCCATCCGGCGGATCGACGGCCGCCTCCAGATCGAGCTCGGCGAAGCGACCCCCGACGAGATCGAGCGCATCGTCGTCGAGTGGCCGTCGAGCCGGCTGCGGGACGTCACGCTGATCGACACGCCCGGCATCGGCTCGCTCTCGACCGACATCTCGGCGCGATCCGCGAGCTTCCTCGCGCCCGAGACGTCCGCGTCCTCCGCCGACGCGATCGTCTACCTCACCCGCCACATGCACTCGGCCGACCTCGGGTTCCTCTCGGCGTTCCACGATCCCGCCGTGACGCCGTCCCGAACGGTGAACGCGATCGCCGTGCTGTCGCGCGCCGACGAGATCGGGGCTGGGCGCATTGACGCGCTGCTGTCCGCGCGCGGCATCGCCGAGCGGTACCGGAACGATGGGACCCTGCGCTCGCTCGCGCTCGACGTGGTCCCGATCGCCGGACTGCTCGCCCAGTCCGCCCGGACGCTCCGCGAGCACGAGTTCGATGCGCTCCTCCGGCTGGCGCGGCTCGGGCGCACCGCCCGGGAGCGGATGCTCGTGTCGGTGGATCGATTCGTCCGCACCGACGCGCTCCCGGACATTCCGCCCGAGGAGCGCACACGACTGCTCGAACGCTTCGGCATGTTCGGGCTGCGGATGGCGGCGGCGTCCATCAGGGCCGGGCATGAGGACGCCTCCGCACTCGCAGACGAGCTGTACCGGCGTTCCGGCATGGACGAGCTGGTCCACCTCGTCGGCGGCCAGTTCCGCTCGCGCGCCGACGTGCTCAAGTCCAGTTCCGTGCTGACCGCCCTGCGAGCGCTGATCGTCGAGCGCCCGCCGTCGGCCGCCGGGTTCCTCGCCGGCGCGATCGAGCGCCTCGAGGCGAACGCGCACGAACTGCGCGAGCTCGCCGTGCTCGCCGCCGCTCGCACGAGCGGCATCGGCCTGCCGCGGGAGCAGTCCGAGGACGCCGAGCGCCTCATCGGCGGTTCCGGGACTGACCTCCCTTCGCGATTGGGACTCGACGCGGACGCCTCCGCCGAGGAACTGCACGGCGCGGCCACCGAGGCCCTGAGGCGCTGGCGCGCCCTGGCCGGCAGTCCCCTGCTCGATCGGGCCGCGGCCGAGGCCTGCGACGTGGTCGTGCGCACCTGCGAGTCGCTCGTCGTGGCCGCCGGGCCCGAGTCAGTCGGTCGGCGTGGTGTGCGTCTCGCCCTTCGTGCGGAACCAGCGATGGGCGGAGGGCAGCAGCGGGAAGACCCACGCGATGACCGCGAGGGCGAACCCGCCGAGCACGAGCGCCTCGACGAGGAGGCCGAACTCGGCCACGGTGAGGAACGCGAGGGCGGCCGTCGCCGCGACGGCGTGCACGACGAGGACCGGGATCTGGACCCAGCGCGCGCCCCCGCGCCGGTTGACCAGGAACGCTAGGAGCACGGCCTCCAGCGCGATCACGATGCCGAGCGCGGCGATCGAGGCCCAGTAGATGCCGTCGACGAGCGAGCCGATCGAGGCCGCGTCGTAGTTGGGAGCGACGCGCAGCAGCGTCTCCTCGAGCTCGGCCTCGATCGCGTCGCGGCCGAGGAACGCGACGAGCATCGCCCCGGCGTTCAGGGCGAAGCTCAGGAACCAGAAGATGCGCGCGGTTGGGATGGGCCACGGCGGCGGCACCGGCTTGCGAACGGGCGGCCGGCGCCGGTCGGACATCGCCGGCCGCTCGGGCGGCGGCGGGACCTGGTCGTCCTCGTCGAGCGCGTCGGTCGGTCGCGGGCCGGCATTCCCCGCGGAGGCGTCGGTCATGCCAGCAGACTATGCCAGCCTCAGCGCCCGGCTGCGTCCGACGCGTCGGCGACGAGCCGCACGGTGAGCGAATCCACTCCCGTCGCGATCGCGTCCTCCTCGGACCAGCGGCGGGCGAGCCGGGCCGTGGTGGCGTCGAGCTCGCCGCGCGTGAGCCCGGCGACGAGCCGCAGCCGCACGACGAGTTCGGGTCCCGCGAGTCGCGCGTCGGGGTCGCCGGCCTCGAGGTCGACGCCGAGCACCGCGAGCTCACCCGCCACGGAGCGCTCGAATGCGTCGCGCACGGCGTCGGACTCGTACGCCGGGCGCCACGCGACCTGTTGCGCGACCGACCACACCGCCGGGCGTCGCAGTACGAACTCGGTCTCCGACGCCGGATCCAGGACCACGAGCTCCGTGCCGTCGTCCGCTGCGGCGAGCGCGACGCGCACGCCGTCGGCGGGCACCGGTCGCGCCGCGGGATTCCACCGCGACATGGCTTCGACGGAACCGAAGACCGGCAGCACGCGACGACCGTCGGGTCCCTCGACCGTCACGATCGAGAGCTCCTGGCTCTTGTCGACGGCGTGGCCGTGCGCGCCCAGCTCCGTGCCGCCGTCGCCGAGCTCGGCGAGCAGCGGGATCAGCAGGCGCGAGCGCCCGAAGGCCGCGACGACGTCGGCCTGTCCGCCGTCACCCGAGCGGAACCGGGCGAGGGCAGCGCCCAGCTCGGCCGGCATGCGTCCGTCGTCGGCGGCGTGCGGGTTCGCCTGGAACGACCGTCCTCCCCACGGTCGGCCCGCGGAGTCGGCGGCGGGGTCAGTGGGATGCGACATCCAGCGCCTCGGGCAGCGTGAACGCGCCCGCGTAGAGGGCCTTGCCGATGATGGCGCCCTCGAGGCCCTGCGGCACGAGTTCGCGCAGCGCGGCGATGTCGTCGAGGTTCGAGACGCCGCCCGACGCGATGACGGGCCGGTGGGTGCGATCCATGATCTGCCGGAGCAGGTCGAGGTTGGGCCCCTGGAGCGTGCCGTCCTTGGTGACGTCGGTCACGACGTAGCGGGCGGCGCCGGCCTCCTCGAGCCGGTCCATGACCTGCCACAGGTCGCCGCCGTCCTTGGTCCAGCCGCGCGCGGCGAGCGTGGTGCCCCGCACGTCGAGCCCGATCGCGATGGCCTCGCCGTACTGGGCGATGACAGAGGCCGCCCACTCGGGGTTCTCGAGCGCGGCCGTGCCGAGGTTGATGCGCTTGGCGCCGATCTCGAGCGCGTGCTCGAGCGACGCGTCGTCGCGGATGCCGCCTGACAGCTCGACGTTGACGCCGCGCACCTGGCGGATGACCTTCTTGAGCACGCCGGCGTTCGAGCCCCGCCCGAACGCGGCATCGAGGTCCACGAGGTGGATCCACTCGGCGCCCTGGTCGGCCCAGTCGCCCGCCGCGTCGACGGGGTCGCCGTAGCTCGTCTCGGTGCCCGCCTCGCCCTGGGTCAGGCGGACGGCCTTGCCGCCGGCGACGTCGACCGCGGGAAGCAGCACCAGGCGGGGGGTCTTACTGAACTCACTCATCACTGTCCTCGAATCGGATGCCGCGACCGCGGCTTCGGCACAGTCACAGCATCCTAGTCCGCACGGTGCCGGTCGCGACGAACCAGGGGTCGACCGGCGTCACCCGAGCGAGCGGATCCAGTTCGACAGGAGTCGGATGCCGGCCTCCGCCGACTTCTCGGGGTGGAACTGCGTCGCCGACAGCGGCCCGTTCTCGACGGCGGCCAGGAACCGTCCGCCGTGCTCGGCCCACGTGAGCGCGGGCTGCGGGAACGGCGGCATCACGTCGAGGTGCCAGTCCTGCGCCGCGTACGAGTGGACGAAGTAGAACCGCTCGTCCTCGATGCCCTCGAACAGCACCGACCCGGGATCGGGTTCGACGGTGTTCCATCCCATGTGCGGGAGCACGTCGCTCGGCAGCGCGCGCACGATGCCGGGCCATTCGCCGAGTCCCTCGGTGTCGACACCGCGCTCCACGCCGCGCTCGAACAGCACCTGCATGCCCACGCAGATGCCGAGCACGGGCCGGCCGCCCGCGAGACGCCGGTCGATGATCTCGTCGCCGCGAACGGACTTCAGTTGGTCCACCACGGCCTTGAACGCGCCGACGCCCGGCACCACGAGTCCGTCGGCCTCCATCGCGACGCGGCGATCGGCGGTCAGCTCGACCTCGGCCCCGGCGCGCTCGACGGCCTTCGCGGCCGAGTGGACGTTGCCCGACCCGTAGTCGAGCACGGCCACGCGACGCACCGCCGTCACAGGGCGCCCTTCGTCGACGGGATGCCGGTGACCAGCGGGTCGTACGCCTTCGCCTGCCGGAACGCGCGGGCGAACGCCTTGAACTCGGCCTCGGCGATGTGGTGGGGATCGCGTCCGCCCAGCACGTTCACGTGCACCGTCAGCCCGGCGTTGTAGGTGATGGCCTCGAACACGTGACGCACCATCGACCCGGTGAAGTGCCCGCCGATGAGGTGGAACTCGAAGCCCGCGGGCTCACCGCCGTGCACGAGGTACGGCCGCCCGGAGATGTCGACGACGGCCTGTGCGAGCGCCTCGTCGAGCGGCACGAGCGCATCGCCGTACCTCGAGATCCCACGCTTGTCGCCGAGCGCCTCGCGGATCGCCCGGCCGAGCGCGATCCCGACGTCCTCCACCGTGTGGTGCACGTCGATCTCGATGTCGCCCTTCGCGCGGACGGTCAGGTCGGTCAGCGAGTGCTTCGCGAACGCGGTGAGGAGGTGGTCGTAGAACGGCACGGTCGTCTCGATGTCGCTCGTGCCGGAGCCGTCGAGGTCGATCGAGAGGTCGATGCTCGACTCGCTGGTCTCGCGCTGCACGCGCGCAATACGCGCGGGGCGATCGGTGGTCATGCGGTCATCCTATTCGGGCGGTTCGTCGGCATCCTGGGCGGGTCACGCGCCGGCGGCGGTGCGGGCGGGCGCGAACGCCGCCATCGCCTCGAGGAACGCGGTGGTCTCGGCCTCGGTGCCCGCGGTGACGCGCAGGCATCCCGGCAGCCCGATCTCGCGGATCAGGATGCCGCGCTCGAGCAGCGCCTCGAAGACCGCGTGCGGGTCGTCGACGCCCCCGAACAGCACGAAGTTCGCGCCGCTGCGGTACGGCCGGTAGCCGAGCGCGCCGAGCTCGCGCACGATGCGCTCACGCTGCGAACGGATCTCGTCGACCATCGCGAGCATCTCGTCGGCGTGCGCGAGCGCGCCGAGCGCGGCGGCCTGCGTGAGCGCCGAGAGGTGGTACGGCAGGCGGACGAGGCGAAGCGCGTCGATCACGGCCGGGTCGGCGGCGAGGTAGCCGACACGCGCCCCCGCGAACGCGAACGCCTTGCTCATGGTGCGCGAGACGAGCAGGCGCGGCCGGCCCTCGAGCAACGTCAGCGCGCTCGGCGTGCCCGGGTCGGCGAACTCGACGTACGCCTCGTCGACGACGACCACACCCCGCGCCGCGTCGGCGACCGCGGCGATCGTGTCGAGCGACAGGGGGGTGCCCGTGGGATTGTTCGGCGCGCAGAGCAGCACCACGTCGGGATCGTGCCGTTCGACGGCGGCCACGGCCGTGTCGGGGCCCAGCTCGAAGTCGGCGTCGCGCTCGGCCGTGATCCATTCCGTGCCCGTGCCGCCCGCGAGCAGCCCGTACATGGAGTAGGTCGGCGCGAACCCGAGCGCGCGGCGGCCGGGGCCGCCGAAGGCCTGCAGGATGTGCTGGAGCACCTCGTTCGAGCCGTTCGCCGCCCAGAGCTGCTCGGGGACGAGCCCGTGTCCGAGGTAACCGGCGAGCGCCGTGCGGAGCTGCGTGAACTCGCGGTCGGGATAGCGGTTGAGGCCGATGATCGCGGCGGCGACGCGGGCGACGATGTCGTGCGCGACATCCTCGGGGATCGGATGCGTGTTCTCGTTGACGTTGAGCGCCACCGGCACGACCTTCTGGGGCGCACCGTACGGGGACTTGCCCCGGAGGTCGTCGCGGAGGGGCAGATCGTCGAGACTCGTCACCGATCAATGCTATCCGCGGCCGACCGCACGTTTCGGCGACGACGACGGCGGATGACGCTACTCGACGACCGGCAGGGCGAGCCGCTGGCCCGGCTGCACGACCGCGTCGCGCAACCCGTTCAAGCGCATGATCTCGTGGATCACCTCGCGCGGGTCGGCGCTCGGTGCGATCGATTCGGCGATGCCCCAGAGCGTGTCGCCGCCACCGACGACGATCGTGTCGAGCACGGCCGTGCGGCCGTCGTCGATGCCGGCCATGGCTCCTCCGGAGGCGAGCGACCCGATCAGTACGCCGATGACGATCGGCATCGCCGCGAGCACGGTGAAGACGACGCGACCACGCCGCGTGAGCCGGAGGCGGGTGCGCGGGAGCGCCGGTCGGCTGGCCTCGGGCACGCTCGGGCTCGCGAGGCTGGATCCCATCAGCGAGGTTCCCAGCAGCACTGCACTCATTCCGCACCTCCTTGGTGAGCCCGCATCCGGCCCTCGGCCGGGAAGGCCGGATGCGAAGCTGTGTTCCGAATATATCTTCGAACATTCGCCGCTGCAAGGACCGGAAGCGGGAGTTTCCGGCGCCGATTCCGCGACACACTCGAACGGATGTTTGTCGCGCGTGCGCGAGGCGGATACAGTTTCGAATGTCCGAGGACAGTCGAACACCGACCACCGACATCACGATCAGGCCGACGGCGGCCGAGACGAGAGGCGACACCGTGAGCATCGACATCGATCAGGCACGCGGAGCCGGCGGCCGGTCCCGTCGGCGCAAGACGCTGAGCGCGAAGCAGCTCTCGATCCTCGAGGTGATCCGGCGATCGGTCTCCGAGCGCGGCTACCCGCCGAGCATGCGCGAGATCGGCGACGCCGTCGGACTCTCCTCGCTCTCGAGCGTGACCCACCAGCTCAACCAGCTCGAGCTCGCGGGCTACCTCCGGCGCGACCCCAACCGGCCCCGCGCGCTCGAGGTGCTCATCGACGTGCCGGGCACCGAGCCTCGTGCGTCGAGCGCCGAGCCGGCGCCCGTGGGCGATGCCGCCATGGTGCCCCTGGTGGGGCGCATCGCGGCGGGTGTCCCGATCACCGCCGAGCAGCAGATCGAAGAGGTCTTCCCGCTCCCCCGCCAGCTCGTCGGCAAGGGCGAGCTCTTCATCCTCAAGGTCGTCGGCGACTCCATGATCGACGCCGCGATCTGCGACGGCGACTGGGTCGTGGTGCGATCCCAGCCGACCGCCGAGAACGGCGAGATCGTCGCCGCCATGCTCGACGGCGAGGCCACGGTCAAGGTGTTCCGCCAGCGCGACGGCCACACGTGGCTGCTCCCCCGCAACACCGCGTTCGAGCCCATCCTCGGCGACGAGGCCGACGTACTCGGCAAGGTCGTCGCGGTCCTCCGCACGGTCTGACGCACCGGCCACGCCGGCCCGAGACGACGAGGGGCGGATGCCGCGACCTCGCGTCGCGACATCCGCCCCTCGTTCAGCGCGAGGTCAGCCCGCGGTCGCGACCACCGCGGCCCCGGTACGCACGGCCTGCGTCGCCTCGACGATGTTCGCGAGCGAGGCGACGGTCTCGTCGTAGCCGCGCGTCTTCAGGCCGCAGTCGGGGTTCACCCAGAGTCGGCCGGCCGGGATCTCGCCGACCGCACGCTCGAGCAGCGCCTGCACCTCCTCGACGCTCGGCACGCGCGGCGAGTGGATGTCGTAGACGCCGGGGCCAACGCCGTGGTCGAAGCCGCTGGCCGACAGGTCGTCGACGACCTCCATGCGGCTGCGCGCCGCCTCGATCGAGGTGACGTCGGCGTCGAGCTCGCGGATGGCGTCGATGACGACGCCGAACTCCGAGTAGCAGAGGTGCGTGTGCACCTGCGTCGCGGAGGCCGCACCGCCCGTCGCGAGGCGGAACGACCCGACCGACCAGTCGAGGTATGCGGGCTGGTCGGCGCGCTTGAGCGGCAGCAACTCGCGCAGGGCCGGCTCGTCGACCTGGATGACGCGGATACCGGCCTGCTCGAGGTCGGAGATCTCGTCTCGCAGCGCGAGCGCGACCTGGCGCGCGGTGTCGCCCAGCGGCTGGTCGTCGCGCACGAACGACCACGCGAGGATCGTGACCGGGCCGGTGAGCATGCCCTTCACGGGCTTGTCCGACAGCGACTGCGCGTACTCCGACCACTCGACCGTCATCGGCGCCGGGCGCGACACGTCGCCCCAGAGGATCGACGGACGCGTGCAGCGCGAGCCGTACGACTGCACCCAGCCGTGCTGCGTGACCGCGAAGCCGTCGAGCAGCTCGGCGAAGTACTGCACCATGTCGTTGCGCTCGGGCTCGCCGTGCACGAGCACGTCGAGGCCCAGCTCCTCCTGCAGGCGGATGACGCGCGCGATCTCCTCGCGCATGAGCTCGCGGTACTCGGCGTCGGTGAGCTCGCCCTTGACGAGGCGCGCGCGGGCGCGACGGATGTCGGCGGTCTGCGGGAACGAGCCGATCGTCGTGGTCGGCAGCGCGGGGAGGTCGAGGTCCTCCTGCGCGGTGACGCGCGCATCGTAGTCCGCGCGCGAGAACGCCGCCGCGTCGAGGCCGGCGAGGCGGTCTCGGACCGCCGCGACGCGGACGCCGGGAGCGGCGGCGCGATCGGCGAGGGCAGCGGATGCCGCGTCGAGCTCGGTCGCGATGGCCTCGCGGCCCTCGGCGAGCCCGCGCGCCAGCACGGCGACCTGCGCGACCTTCTGGTCGGCGAACGCGAGCCAGCTCACGAGCCGCGCGTCGAGCGCCGACTCGTCGTCCACGTCGTGCGGCACGTGGAGCAGCGACGTCGACGTCGACACCGCGACGTCGCCCGAGAACGAGCGGAGCGCCTCGGCGTGCGCGAAAGCGCGCTCGAGGTCGCCGCGCCAGATGTTGTGGCCGTCGATCACGCCGGCGACGAGGGTCTTGGCGGCGAGCGCCTCCTCGGTCACGGGGTCGAACTGCTCGGGTGCGGCGCCGCGCACCAGGTCGAGCCCGAGCGCCTCGACGGGCGTCGCCGCGAGCGCGGGCAGCGCATCGTCGAGCGAGCCGTACGGTGCAGCCACGAAGATCGCGGGACGGCGCTCGGCGGCGCCGAGCACGTCGTACGTGGTGCCGACGGCGTCGAGCACGCGCTCGCGCGGCTCGTCGATGCTCTCGCTCACGAGGGCCGGCTCGTCGAGCTGCACCCACTCCGCGCCGGCATCGCGCAGGGCCGCGAGCAACTCGGCGTACACGGGCACGAGGTCCGCCAGGCGGTCGATCGGGCGGAAGCCCTCGGGCGCGCCATCCGCCGCCTTGGCCAGCAGGAGGAGGGTGACCGGGCCGACGAGGACCGGGCGCGTGACGAAGCCGGCCTCGCGCGCCTCGCGCACCTGCGTGACGAGCGCGTCGGCGTGGGGTGCGAACGCGGTGTCTGGCCCGATCTCCGGCACGAGGTAGTGGTAGTTGGAGTCGAACCACTTGGTCATCTCGAGCGGGGCGTCGGCGCCCTCGCCGCGCGCGACCGTGAAGTACCCGGCGAGGTCGAGCCGGCCGTCGGCGTCGAGCAGCCGAGCGAAGCGGGTCGGGATCGCGCCGACCGCGACCGCGGCATCGAGCACCTGGTCGTAGTACGAGAAGCTCTCGGGGATCGCCGAGTCGGTGCGCCCGAGGCCGAGCGAGGCGAGGCGTTCGCGCGTGTCGGCGCGCAGCTGGGCGGCGGTGCGCTCGAGCTCGTCGGCGTCGATGCGGCCGGCCCAGAACGCCTCCACGGCGTGCTTGAGCTCGCGGCGACGCCCGATGCGCGGGTAGCCGAGGATCGTTCCGGCGGGGAAGGCAGATGCGGTCATCGTGTTCTCGTGTTCCTCTCGGTGCCCGCGTGGGCGGGGATGGTGCGCAGGCCGAGCCGGTCCAGGACGGCGAGCACGGCCTCGTGGCGGTTGAAGGTGTACAGGTGGAGTCCGGGTGCGCCGGGGAGCACCTCGGCGGCGAGCGCCGCGGCGAAGTCGACGCCGAGGTCGAACAGCGCATCGGCGTCGGGCTCGATCTCGAGCGGGATCGCGAGCTCGCTCGGCGCCGGGACGCCGGTGAGCTGCTCGAGGCGCGCGAGGCGCGCAGGCGTCGTCACGGGCATGATGCCCGGAAGGATGGGGATCGACACCCCGCCCGCCCGTGCGCGCTCGACGAAACCGAGGTAGTCGTCGGCGTGCCAGAACAGCTGGGTGATCGCGAGGTTGGCGCCCGCGACCTCCTTCGCGAGCAGCACGTCGACGTCCTGGCCGATTCCGCGCGAACGGGGGTGACCGCTGGGGAACGCCGCGACCGCGACGCGCTCCGGCCGCGGCCGTTCGCGGATCCGGGTCGCGCCCGGGATGCCCGGGATTCCGGCCTGCCCGTAGGGCTCGCGCTCCTCCTGCACCCGGTGGATGAGCTGCACGAGCTCGGCGGCGCTGCGAAGGTCGCCGATGCCCGCCTCCGCGTCGGCGCCCTCGGGCGGATCCCCGCGGAGCGCGAGGAAGCTCGTGATCCCCGCGTCCAGGAACTCGCGCACGAGGCGGTTGGCCTCGGCATGGCTCGAGCCGACGCACGTGAGGTGCGCCATCGGTTCGACGTCAGTGTGCTCGAGCATGTAGCGGAGCACCGTGAGCGATCGCTCGCGCGACGATCCTCCGGCGCCGAAGGTCACCGAGATGAACGCCGGGTCGACCTCGGCGAGCCGGTCGATCGTCCGCCCGAGCGCGAGCGCGGCGGCATCCGTCCGGGGCGGGAACAGCTCGAACGAGATCGGCGGCCTCGGCCGAACGACGTCGCCGTCGGGCGCGCTTCCGGTCATGGTGCTCCTGGGGGCGGATGCCACGACGGGACGCCCGGGCACGGCACGCCGCGCCCGGCCGGCCGTCACGGCAGGCGGGTCTCGCGGGCGGGTGCCGGGCTCGGCGGTCGCTCCAGGCGGGCGGCATCCGGCCGCTCGCCACGATCAGGTGCGACGATACGCGGCGGGTGCGCCATCCGGAACGACGTTTACGCCGGATGACGGGACCGGCCGACCGGGTCCTGTCTGCTAGGCGACCGCGGCCGCCTGGAACTCTCGCAGCTGCGCGGCCTGCTCGGGCGAGGCGAGCGCGCGGATGCGGGTGCCGTCCTCGACGTAGTCGGTCGAGAGCACGCGTCCGGACTCGTGCAGCGCCGAGATGACGTCGCCGCGGTCGTACGGCACGAGCAGGTCGACCTCGATCGCGGGGTCGGGCAGCATGCGTGTGATCGCATCGAGCACCACGGCGATTCCCGCGCCGGTGCGAGCCGACGCGAACACGGCGTTCGGCTCGAGGCCCTGGAGCACGAGCCGGTCCTCGGGTGTGATGAGGTCGGCCTTGTTGAACACCACCAGCTCGGGCACGTCGCGTGCGCCCACCTCGCCGATCACGTCGCGTACGGTCGCGATCTGCGACGCGGGGTCGGGGTGCGCCGCGTCCACGACGTGGACGATCAGGTCGGCGTCGCCGACCTCTTCGAGCGTCGACCGGAACGCCTCGACGAGCTGGTGCGGCAGGTTGCGCACGAAGCCGACCGTGTCGGCGATCGTGTAGACGCGCCCGTCGGGCGTGGTGTTCCGGCGCACGGTGGCGTCGAGCGTGGCGAACAGCGCGTTCTCGACGAGCACGCCCGCGCCCGTGATGCGGTTGAGCAGGCTCGACTTGCCCGCGTTCGTGTACCCGGCGATCGCCACCGACGGCACCGCGTTGCGCTTGCGATTCGCGCGCTTGGCGTCTCGCGCGGGCTTCATGCCCACGATCTGCTTGCGGAGCCTCGCCATGCGCGAGTGGATGCGCCGCCGGTCCAGCTCGATCTTCGTCTCACCGGGGCCTCTCGAGCCCATGCCCGCGCCGGCGCCGCCGACCTGGCCACCGGCCTGGCGCGACATCGACTCACCCCAGCCGCGGAGGCGCGGGAGGAGGTACTCGAGCTGCGCGAGCTCGACCTGCGCCTTGCCCTCGCGGCTCTTGGCGTGCTGGCTGAAGATGTCGAGGATCACCGCGGTGCGGTCGATGACCTTGACCTTGACCGCATCCTCGAGCGCACGCCGCTGGCTGGGCGCCAGCTCGGTGTCGGCGACGACGGTGTCGGCGCCGAGCGCCGCGACGATGTGGCGGAGCTCCTCGGTCTTGCCGCGACCCAGGTAGGTCGACGGATCGGGATGCGGCCGGCGCTGGAGCACGCCGTCGAGCACGCGGGCCCCGGCGGTCTCGGCGAGGGCCGCGAGCTCGCGCAGCGAGTTCTCGGCGTCCTCGAGCGAGCCCTGCGGGTAGACGCCGATGAGCACGACGTTCTCGAGGCGCAGCTGCCGGTACTCGACCTCGGTGACGTCCTCGAGCTCGGTCGACAGCCCGCCGACGCGCCGGAGCGCCGCGCGCGCCTCGCGGTCGTACTGCTCGCCGTCGAAGCCGCCGCCGTCGGCCTCGAGGCCGTCGCGCTGGATCGACGCGGCCTCGGACGCGCCGAACCGGGACACGCCCGCGCGCACGTCCGCGCTCCGGAGTACTCGCGCGACCGCGTCGTCGTGGGTCTCGTGTTCCGCGTCGTTCATCTCGTCCAGCCTACTTCCGTTCTGCGATAGGTTCCCCTGTATGCCGCAGGAGCACTACTTCTCGTCGAAGCCCGCCGACGACGACGCGCTCCGCACGGTGACCGTGCGCCTGGCGGGCCGCGAGCTCGACGTGCTCACCGCGGGCGGCGTGTTCAGCCCGGCCCACGTCGACCTCGGCACCCGGGTGCTCCTCGACGGAGTGCCCGAACCGCCCGCCTCCGGGCACCTGCTCGATCTCGGCTCCGGGTGGGGGCCGATCGCGCTCACCCTGGGTCTCGACGCGCCCGAGGCCACGGTGTGGGCCGTCGACGTGAACGAGCGGGCACTCGACCTCGTGCGCCGCAACGCCGTGCGTCTCGGCCTCGGTCAGGTCAACGCCGCACTGCCCGGCGATGTTCCCGACGACGTGCGGTTCGCCGCGATCTGGTCGAATCCGCCGATCCGCATCGGCAAGGCCGAGCTGCACGCGCTGCTGCGGCGCTGGCTGCCGCGCCTCGAGCCGGGCGCGACGGCGTGGCTCGTGGTGCAGAAGAACCTCGGCGCCGACTCGCTCCAGCGGTGGCTGGTCGATGACCTCGGCGACGGATGGCGCGTCGAGCGCGCGTCGTCGGCCAAGGGATTCCGCCTGCTGGCCGTCACCCGCGAGCGCTGAACCCGGCGCCTGCTCAGGCGAGGCTGAGCACGCCGTCGAAGACGAGTTCGGCCGGCCCCGAGAGCAGCACGTGCTCGCCGTCGGGCTCGGTCCGCATCCGGACGCCGACGACCCCGCCCGGTACCTGCACGATCCACTCGTCAGGCGCTCCCTCGCCGGCCCAGTAGCGCACGGCCAGCGCCGACGCCACCGCGCCCGTGCCGCACGAGAGCGTCTCGCCCGAGCCGCGCTCGTGCACGCGCATGCGGATGCGGCCGCGGCCGGCCTCGACGAGCGGCTCGGCGGGGACGACGAACTCGACGTTCGCACCCGCCTGCGGCTCGGGTTCGAGGATGGGAAGGTACGCCAGGTCGAGACCCTCGAGCTCGTCGTCGTCGGCGAGCGCGACGACGACGTGCGGGTTGCCGACGTCGATGCCGAGTCCGGGTCGCGCGGCATGCAGGTTCTTGGCGCGCACGAGCGGCTCGCCGCCGTCGAGCCGCCAGACGCCGAGGTCGGCCTCGAAGTTGCCGTTGCCGAGCTCGCGCACCCGGCGGACACCCGCGCGCGTGCCGATCGCGATCCACTCGCCGTCGGCCAGCTCGACGAGGCCCTGGTCGATCAGGTACCGCGTGAACACGCGGATGCCGTTGCCGCACATCTCCGACGGGCTGCCGTCGGCGTTCCAGTAGTCCATGAACCACATGGCATCCGGGTCCTCGGCGATCGCGGCCGCGCCATCGACCAGTCGATCGGATCGGACGGCGCGGATGAGCCCGTCGCCGCCGACGCCGAAGTGCCGGTCGCACACCGCCGCGATCTGCGTCGGCGTGAGCTGCACGTCGCCTTCGGGGTCGCTGAAGAGCACGAAGTCGTTGCCCGTGCCGTGGCCCTTGGTGAAGCGCAGATCGAACGCCATCCCACCAGTCTAGGGACGACGCGGGGTCGCTCCGGACGCGGCGACGTCAGTCGAGCGCGGCCTGTCGCGCGACCTCGGCCGTCACCGCCGCGCGATCGTCGGCGTCGACGACGGATGCCGCGGCGTACCGCTTGAACCAGCCGACCTGACGTCTCGCGTACGTGCGCGTCAGCGCTTGCGTCTCGGCGATCGCATCGGCTTCGGCCATGCGCCCGCGCACCTGGGCGAGCCCCTGCGCGTAGCCGATGGCCTTGCGTGCGGTGACGCCGCGCTCCAGTCCCGCTGGGATGAGGGTGCGCACCTCGTCGACCAGCCCGTCCCGCCACATCGCCGTGGTGCGGGTATCGAGCCGTTCGACGAGGACGGCTCGCTCGGACCGGAGGTGCACGATGCGGTGCGGACGCCAAGGAACCGGCTCGTCGGGCAGTCTGGCGGCCTTGGGTTCGCCGGTGACCTCGATGACCTCGAGCGCACGGACGATACGGCGCCCGTTCTGCGGGTCGACGCTCGCGGCCGTCTCGGGGTCGAGCTCGCGCAGGCGGCGGTGCAGCATGCCCGGCCCGACCCGTTCGAGCTCGCCCTCGAGGCGCGCGCGGATCGCGGCATCCGTACCGGGGAACCGGAGGGCGTGGATGACGCTCGACACGTACAGGCCCGACCCGCCCGTCAGCAGCGCGACGCCGCCGCGTGCCACGATCCCGTCGACGGCACGCCGCGCGTCGACCTGGTAGGTCGCGACGGATGCCTCGTCGGTGACGTCGAGCACGTCGAGCAGGTGGTGCGGCACGCCCTCGCGTTCGGCGGGTGCGAGCTTGGCGGTGCCGATGTCCATGCCGCGGTACAGCTGCATGGCGTCGGCGTTCACGACCTCGGCGGCCCGGCCGGTCGCGGTGATCGCGTGCGCGAGGTCGAGCGCGAATCGCGACTTGCCCGTGCCGGTCGCCCCGACGATCGCGATCAGCGTCACGTCAGCGCTGGCCGTCGCTCGGGTCGTAGATCGGCATGGTTCCCACACCGGGCACGGTGAGCGGCTCGGAGCGGACGCGCAGGCTGGGCAGGCCGAGCGAGACGCGGCCGGGCGCTGAGCTCGTCGCCCCGGGGGCGGCGGGCACGCCGCAGCTCTCGGCCTGCGCGCGGTCCCAGGCGTCGCCGGCGCGCGTGCGTCGGATGCGCAGGGGTGCACCGTCGGCCGAATCCGCGAGCAGGTGGAAGGGAGCGGCGTGCGTGATCGCGACGGACACGACGTCGCCCGGACGCGGCAGCTCGGACCCCTGCGGCACCTCGAAGTGCACGAGCCGGCTGTCCTCCGCCCGACCGCTCAAGCGGTGGGTCTCGGCGTCCTTCTTGCCCTCGCCGGTGGAGACGAGCACCTCGACGGCGGTGCCGACGAGCGCCTGGTTCTCCTCCCACGAGATGCGCTCCTGCAGCGCGATGAGGCGGTCGTAGCGCTCCTGCACGACCTCCTTCGGCACCTGCTCCTCCATCGTGGCCGCGGGCGTGCCAGGGCGGATGGAGTACTGGAACGTGAACGCGGACGCGAAGCGCGCGGCCTCGACGACGCGGAGGGTCTCCTGGAAGTCCTCCTCGGTCTCGCCGGGGAAGCCGACGATGATGTCGGTCGAGATCGCGGCGTTCGGGATGCGCGCGCGCACGCGATCGAGGATGCCCAGGAACTTCTCGGAGCGGTACGAGCGGCGCATGGCCTTGAGGACGCGGTCGGAGCCCGACTGCAGCGGCATGTGCAGCTGCGGCATGACGTTCGGCGTGTCGGCCATGGCGTCGATGACGTCGTCGGTGAACGCCGCGGGATGCGGGCTCGTGAAGCGGATGCGCTCGAGGCCCTCGATCTGCCCGGCGGCGCGGAGCAGCTTGCCGAAGGCCTGCCGGTCGCCGAGTTCGACGCCGTAGGAGTTGACGTTCTGGCCGAGCAGGGTCACCTCGACGGCGCCGTCGTCGACGAGGGCCTGGATCTCGGCGAGGATCTCGCCGGGTCGGCGGTCCTTCTCCTTGCCGCGGAGCGCGGGCACGATGCAGAAGGTGCACGTGTTGTTGCAGCCGACGGAGATCGACACCCAGCCCGAGTAGGTCGAGTCGCGCTTGGTGGGCAGCGTCGACGGGAAGACCTCGAGCGCGTCGAGGATCTCGAGCTGCGCCTCGTCGTTGTGCCGGGCACGTTCGAGCAGGCTCGGCAGCGACCCCATGTTGTGCGTGCCGAAGACGACGTCGACCCACGGCGCCTTCTCGAGGATGACGTTCTTGTCCTTCTGGGCGAGGCACCCGCCGACGGCGATCTGCATGCCCGCATGGCGCCGCTTGACGCCGGCGAGGTGGCCGAGGTTGCCGTAGAGCTTGTTGTCGGCGTTCTCGCGCACGGCGCACGTGTTGATGACGACGACGTCGGGCTCGGCGCCGTTCGCCGGGACGTATCCGGCGGCCTCGAGCGAGCCGCTCAGGCGCTCGGAGTCGTGCACGTTCATCTGGCACCCGAAGGTGCGCACCTCGTAGGTGCGGGCCGCGGCCGGTTCGGCGGCGCCGCCTGCGGGCACGGCGGTCGCCTCGTGGATGATGGTCATGATCGGACCAGTCTACGAAACGATGCGCGGACTCCTGCCCGGCTCAGTCGATGGGATCGCTCGCGAGCGCGCTGGTCACGGCACGGCGGACGAGCTCGCTCCCGTACCCACGTCGCAGGAGGAACGCGCTCAGCCGACGCTCTGCGGTCACGCGATCGAGGCCGGCGAGCTGCCGCGCGCGCCGGGCCGCCACCTCGGTGGCGTGCTCGAGCTCGACCTCGGGATCGAGCGCGTCGAGCGCGTCCCGTGCGAGCTCGGCGTCGATGCCCCGACGGCCGAGTTCGTGCAGGAGCGCACCGCTCCCCCGCCCGCGCCGCACGCCGTGGCTGTGCACGAGGTGCTCGGCGAGCCGGCGATCGTCGAGGTACCCGAGTCGCTCGTATCGCTCGATCCACTCCTCGACCTCGTTATCGTCGAGCCCGTGCTCGACGAGCGCCGCACGGACCTCGGCGATCGAGAGGGAGGATCGCCGCAACCGGGACACGATGAGCCGATCGATGCGTTCGTCGCGCTCGATGCCGGTCTCTGCGGACTCATCATCGCCGTCGCGCTCACGACCCAGCGCGACGAGCCGCGCCGGCCGACCCTCGCCGAAGGCACGCCCCGCGGGGTGCCGGCTCGAGCCCCGCACCGGAGTGGCGGCGTCGTCGGTCTGCTCCGACGACGGCGCCACCCACGGCAGGTAGGCGACGGGCGCGAGGCGCTCGTTGGGCTGGTCGCTCATCTGGCGTGCCGCCGGCTCAGGCGCCCTTGCGCTTCGCAGCGAGGGACTCGACCGGCGCCACGACCGGCGCGGCGGTCGCACCGCCGACGGGCTGCCCGATGCCGAGCTTCGAGAGGATCTTCTGCTCGATGTCGGCCGCGATGTCGGGGTTCTGGATGAGGAAGTTGCGGGCGTTCTCCTTGCCCTGGCCGAGCTGGTCGCCGTCGTACGTGTACCACGCGCCCGACTTCTTCACGATGCCCTGGTCGACGCCGTAGTCGATGAGGCTGCCCTCGCGCGAGATGCCGACGCCGTAGAGGATGTCGAACTCGGCCTGCTTGAACGGCGGCGCCATCTTGTTCTTGACGACCTTGACGCGGGTGCGGTTGCCGACCGCCTCGGTGCCGTCTTTCAACGTCTCGATGCGGCGGATGTCGAGGCGGACCGAGGCGTAGAACTTCAGCGCCTTGCCGCCCGCCGTGGTCTCGGGGCTGCCGAAGAACACGCCGATCTTCTCGCGGAGCTGGTTGATGAAGATGGCCGTGGTCTTCGTCTGGTTCAGGCCGCCGGTGAGCTTGCGGAGCGCCTGCGACATGAGGCGCGCCTGCAGGCCGACGTGCGAGTCGCCCATCTCGCCCTCGATCTCGGCGCGGGGCACGAGCGCCGCGACGGAGTCGATGACGACGAGGTCGATCGAGCCCGAGCGGATGAGCATGTCGGCGATCTCGAGCGCCTGCTCGCCGGTGTCGGGCTGCGACACGAGCAGCGAGTCGATGTCGACGCCGAGCTTCTTGGCGTAGTCGGGGTCGAGCGCGTGCTCGGCGTCGATGAACGCCGCGATGCCGCCGGCGCGCTGCACGTTGGCGATCGCGTGCAGGGTCAGCGTGGTCTTGCCGGAGGACTCGGGACCGTAGATCTCGATGATGCGGCCGCGGGGGAGGCCGCCGACGCCGAGCGCCACGTCGAGCGCGATGGAACCGGTGGGGATGACCTCGACCGGGGCGCGTTCCTCGCTGCCGAGGCGCATCACCGACCCCTTGCCGAACTGTCGGTCGATCTGCGCGAGTGCGGTCTCGAGGGCCTTCTCGCGGTCTGCGGGTGATGGCATCGGTGCTCCTTCGTGGTGGGTTCGGCTGCCTCTAGGCTGTCGTTCCGCGTGCCAGGCCGTGACCCGGCACGTCTCGCGACAAGGCGGTGGCGGTGTGTTCCGACGCTCCGACCGTATGGCCGGCCACCGACATCCGGAGCCGGACGACCCGCGGATGTGGATGGATGCGACATCCCTCCCGTTGTTGAGGAGCCTACTCCGCGACCCGAACGGATGTTCGACGCGACACGCGGCGTGTCGAACGGATCTTCGGCGACCTCACGCCTCGCCCCGCGGTGTCCGCAGTCCGGCGCCGTGCCGTCGCGACGCGGGCACGTCGGTCGCCTCGCAGATCGCGAGCCACACCGCGCGGGGCGCCACGCCGGCGGCGAGCGCCTGCCGGGCGGTGCGCCCGTCGAGCGCGCCGAGCACGAGATCGTCGACGACGACGCTCGCGTATCCCGCGCCGAACTCCTCCTCGACCGCGAGGTCGAACTCACTGCGCTTCACGGCATTTCCTCCGGACATGCGAACGGCCGGTCCGAGGACCGGCCGAGCGCTGCGACGGGTGGGTCAGCGGACCATCATGTCCGCGTCGAACTCCGCGACGAGCTCGTCGGGCAGGCTGTCGGGCACCGACGGTGCCGAGAGCCCCTCGAGGACCGCGATGCGGTCGCCGACCTCGTGCATGATCACCGAGATGGGCGTGTCGAGGGCATCGGCCACCGAGGCGAGGATCTCGCTCGAGGCCTCCTTCTGCCCGCGCTCGACCTCGCTGAGGTAGCCCAGCGCGACACTGGCCTTGCTCGCGACCTGACGGAGCGTGCGACCCTTCTGCAGGCGGAAGTCCCTCAGCACGTCGCCGATCTCCTGTCGAACCAGAACCATCGGAACCTCCCTCTCTCTGCCTGCGACCACCTCGCGGTGGCCGGTTCGGGGACGTCAGTCTAGCGCCTCATCCCGTTCACCGAGCCTATCGATGGTCACTGGAGTTTTCTTGTGAACCCGACACCTGTAACAGGGTGTTCACGTTGCCTATTCCCCACCCCGTGCGCCCCGCGCCGGCGGCTCGGCGGGCTCGGGCTCGGGCACGTCGATCGCGGCGATCGCGGCCGTCGGCACGAGCGTCGGCGACGCCTCGAGCCGCGCCTTGCGGCGCTTCAGCCAGATGCCGGTCACCACGATCACCGCGAGTGTGCCGTACGCGGCGATCGCGAACGGGCTGTGCACGAGGTAGGCGAGGTCGCCCTGGCTGATGGCCATCGACTTGCGCAGCTGCTCCTCCGCCATCGGGCCGAGGATTCCGCCGACCACCATGGGCGCGACCGGATAGCCGTAGCGGCGCATGAGGAATCCGACGACACCCACCACGAGCAGCGTCAGCGTGTCGAACACGTTGAAGTGCAGCGCGTAGGCCCCGAGTCCCGCGAAGGCGAGGATGCCGGCGTAGAGGTACGGCCGTGGGATCCGCAGGACCTTCACCCACATGCCCACGAGTGGCAGGTTGAGCACCAGCAGCAGTACGTTGCCGATGTAGAGGCTCGCGATGAGGGCCCACACGAGTCCCGACTGGTTCTCGAAGAGCAGCGGGCCCGGGCGGATGCCGTACGACTGGAACGCCGAGATGATGATCGCCGCGGTCGCCGTCGTCGGAAGGCCGAGCGTGAGCAGCGGGACGAGCACGCCCGCCGCCGCGGCGTTGTTCGCGGCCTCGGGCCCCGCGACGCCCTCGATCGCGCCGCGGCCGAACTGCGCGCGGGCAGGACCCCTGGCGAGCCGGCGCTCGCTCGCGTACGACAGGAAGGTCGCGACATCCGCCCCGCCTGCCGGGATGGTGCCGATGGGGAAGCCGATCGCGGTGCCGCGCAGCCACGGCTTCCAGGAGCGGCGGAGGTCCTCGCGAGTGAGCCAGCTGCGCCATCCGCCGGAGACCGGGATCACGCGCACCGGGCCGTGCCGCAGCCGCGCGGCGACGTACAGGGTCTCGCCCAGTGCGAAGAGTCCGACCGCGATGAGCACGACGTCGATGCCGTCGGCGAGGCTCGGGATGCCGAGCGTGTACCGCTGCTGGCCCGAGAGCACTTCGGTGCCCACGAGCCCGAGGAGCAGTCCGAGGCCGAGGGAGACGAGCCCGCGCGGCACGCTCGAGCCGAGCAGGGCGCCGACCGTGAGGAACGCCACGACGATGAGGGCGAAGTAGTCGGCGGGGCCGAGCTGCACCGCGAGCTTCGCGATGCCCGGCGCCAGGAAGGTCAGCAGCACGGTCGCGACGGTGCCCGCCACGAACGACCCGATGGCCGCGGTCGCGAGCGCGGCCGCGCCCCGGCCCGCCTTCGCCATCCGGTTCCCCTCGAGGGCCGTGACGATCGAGGACGACTCCCCCGGCGTGTTCAGCAGGATCGACGTCGTCGAACCGCCGTACATGCCTCCGTAGTAGATGCCGGCGAACAGGATGAGCGCGCCGGTCGGGTCGAGCGAGTACGTGAGGGGCAGCAGCAGCGCGACCGTCATGGCCGGGCCGATGCCGGGCAGCACGCCGACGGCGGTGCCGATGAACACGCCGAAGAGGGCGTAGAGCAGGTACTGGGGCTGCAGCGCCGTGGCGAAGCCCTCGAGGAGTGCGGTGAGGCTATCCATGGAAGATCGGGATCCAGTCCAGGAGCGGGCCGGCGGGCAGCGAGAGCCCGAGCCAGGCGCCGAAGACGAGTTGGGTGACGAGCCCGAGACCGAGCCCGACGAGCAGTGCCATCCACCACCGCGTCGCGCCGAGCACGATCGCGGCGCCGCCGAACACGACCGCGACCGCGAACGGCCAGCCGGCCCACTCGATGAGCACGAGCTGCGAGAGGAAGATCGCGATGAGCTTCGCGACCGTGAGCCAGTCGGTCGGGGCGTCGGGGTCGACGTCCTCGCCGTCGTCGGGCACGCCGCGACGGCCGCGTGCGATCTGCACCATGACGGCGACGGATGCCGCGACGAGCAGGAGCCCGACGGCGTACGGGAACACGCGGGGCCCCAGCACGCTCGCCGAGCCCGGCGGGACCCGGATAAAGCCGGCGCCAACGATCGCGTACACGCCGAGCGCGGCGCACACGGCCGCGAAGGCGACCTCCCCGATCGGGGCGCGAGCGCCGGCGCGACCGTCGCCCGAGGCGGGGGTTCCCCCCGACGCGGAGGCGTCGAGGGGAACCGGGGTGGGCTCGGTCACGGTGCGACCAGGCCGATCGACTGCAGCGTGTCGGCGACCTCGGCGATGTTCCCGTCGAGGAAGGACGCGAACTCCTCGCCCGTGAGGAACGCGTCGGCCCAGCCCTTCTCCTCGAGCGTGTCGGTCCAGGCGTCCGACTCGTGCAGGTCGGTCACGAGCGTACGCAGCGCCTCGGCGTCGGCCTCGTCGAGGTCGCCAGGGGCGAGCAGGCCGCGCCAGTTCGTGAGCGTGACGTCGTAGCCCTCATCCACGAGCGTGGGAGTGTCGGGCAGGAGCTCCACCGGCTCGGGCGACGAGACCGCGAGCGCGCGCAGCTCGCCGGCCTCGATCTGCTCGACGAACTCGCCGACGCCCGAGATGCCGGCCTGCACGGTGTTGCCGAGCAGCATCGTGACGGCCTCGCCGCCGCCCGAGTTCGGGATGTAGTTGAGCGTCGACGGGATGTCAGCCGGGTCGACTCCGGCCTCGGTCAGCAGCATGCCCGCGAGGATGTGGTCGGCGCCGCCCGCCGAGCCGCCCGTGACCGAGATCGCCGCGCCCTCCTCCACGATCGCGTCGACGAGGTCCTCGGCGGTCTCGTACGGCGAGGACGCCGGGACCACGAGCACGAGCGCCTCCTCGGTGAGCTTGGCGATCGGGGTCATGTCCTCGATCCGCACCTGCGACGCGTTCGTCTCGACCGCACCGACCATGACCAGGCCGGTGACCATGAGGGTCGCGGGGTCCTTCTCGTTCGCGAGTGCGGCGAGGCCCACGGTGCCGCCCGCACCGCCGATGTTCTCGACGGGAGCCGAGCCGACGAGGTCCTCGTCGGTCAGCACCTGCGAGAGCGCGCGGGCGGTCTGATCCCAGCCGCCGCCCGGGTCGGCGGGGGCGATGAGGCTGACGGCGTCGAGGGATGCCGCGGCTCCCGCGTCATCCGAGTCGCCGCCCGCGCTGGCGGACGTGCTGCATCCGGCGAGGCCGACCAGGGCGGTGACGCCCAGGCCCGCGAGCGCGGTGCGAAGGACCGCGGTCCGCATCCGGTCAGGGGTGGCCGAGGGGGTCGGCCGGCTGTGTGATCGCAATGCTCCTCCTTGAGTGCCCGGCTCCGTCGCCGGGCCGACGATCGTCGGTGCGGATGACGCTAGGTCGCCGGCGTGGGCCGCCGGAACGTTGCGGTCGCAAGGGTCGTACTGGTCGTATCGGTCGATTCGGTCGTATTGGTCACGGCCTTCTCGGCGACGGCATCGAGCGCGTGGGGCACACTTGACGGGTGAGCCGGTCGAGGATGACGCTGGGCATGCAGTTGCTGCTGCTTCAGGTCGCCATCGTGCTCACGACCGTCGTCGGCACCGGCGTGACCGCGATGCTGATCCAGGAGCGCCAGCTGCGCGAGGGCTACCAGGACCGCATGATCGCGGTCGCGCAGTCCGTGGCCGGGCTCCCCGTCATCCTCGAGGCGTTCGACGACGCGGACCCGTCCGAGACGATCCAGCCGGTCGCCGAAGTGATCCGCAAGGCGTCCGACGTGACGTACGTGGTGGTCGCGAACGACCTCGGGATCCGGTACTCGCACCCGAATCCGGCCCGCATCGGCGAGCGCGTCTCGACCGATCCCGCGATCCCCCTGTCGGGCGAGATCTACGTCGGCACGCAGACCGGCACGCTCGGCGAGTCGTGGCGCGTGAAGGTGCCGATCTTCGATGCGGACGGCGACGTCGTGGGCCAGGTCTCGGTCGGCATCCTCGAGGCCGAGCTGCGCGCCGACTTCCTCGGCGGCCTCGGCGGCCTGCTCGCGGCCCTCGCGGTCGCGGCGCTCGTCGGCGTCGTGGGCTCGGCGTGGATCGGCCGGGTCATCCGGCGTCGGATCTACGGCCTCGAGCCCGACGAGATCCGCGCCATGCTCGAGACCCGCGAGGCGATGCTGCACGGCATCCGCGAGGGCATCGTCGCCGTCGACGAGCACGGTCGGATCGTGCTCATGAACGACGCCGCCGCGCGGCTGCTCGCAATCCACGACCCGGAACAGGTCCTCGGCCGACCGGTCGCCGACGTGTTGGACCGCGAGCTCGCGCGATTCATCGCCTCCGGCGAGGACGCCGAGACGCCCGTGCTCTCCGGCGAGCGCGTCCTCCTCGTGCACGGCGACCGCGTCCGCGTCCAGGGCCGCGAGATCGGTTCGATCGCCATCCTGCGCGACCGGACCGAGCTGGAGACCACGCTTCGCGAGTTGGAGGGCGCGCAGGGCCTCGCGGAAGGGCTGCGCGCGCAGTCGCACGAGTTCTCCAACAAGCTGCACGTCGTGAGCGGCCTGCTCGAGCTCGGGCACGTCGACGCGGCGATCGGGTTCATCCAGCGCGTCGGCAGCGGCGGCGCGCTCTCGACGCTCGACGAGCACGACGGCATCGCCGACGTCGAGACGGCCGCGCTCGTGCTCGCGAAGCGCTCGCGCGCCCACGAACTCGGACTCACGCTCGAGGTCGAACCCGACTCGCACCTCGACGCGGCAGTGGATGCCCGCGAGCGCACCGACCTCGTCACGGTCGTCGGCAACCTGCTCGACAACGCGGTCGAGGCCTGCGTGCTCGGGGGGCGGATCTCGATCTCGATCCGCGACGACCTCGAGCCGGGAAAGGTCGACGTGCGCGTCGACGACGACGGGCCCGGCGTCCCGCCGGAACGCCGGGCGGCGATCTTCGAACCCGACGTCAGCGGCAAGACTCCGGCGCCCGGGAAGGCGAGACGCGGCATCGGCCTGACGATCGTGCAGCGCGTCGCGGCTCGCCTCGACGGCAGCGTCGAGGTCCACGAGTCGCCGATGGGCGGCGCGCGGTTCCTCGTCCGCCTGCCGTGGCACGGGTCCGGACCCGACAGGGCCGCACGCGCGGTCGCCGAGGACGGGAGCGCGCTCGCCGGAGATCGCCGATGAGCGACATCCGCGTGGTGATCGTGGACGACGACTTCGCCGTGGCCCAGGTCAACCGGGCGTTCGTCGACGCCCGGCCCGGCTTCACGGTCGTCGCCGAGGCGCACACCGGCGAGGCGGCGCTCGCGGCCATCGAACGACACCGGCCGCAACTCGTGCTGCTCGACGTCTACCTGCCCGACCTCGGCGGCCTCGACGTGCTGCGTCGCCTCCGCGCCGCCGGCGACGACGTCGAGGTCATCGCCGTCACCGCGGCGCGCGACCTGGACACCGTGCGCAGCGCGCGCCTGCTCGGCGTGCGTCACTACCTCGTCAAGCCCTTCTCGGGCGCGAGCCTCGCCGAACGGCTCGACGACGTGCGCCGCGGCATCGTCGCCGACCGCGCCGTGCCCGCCTCGCCGCTCGACCAGCACGGCGTCGACCGCCTGCTCGGCACGGCGTCGCCGCGTCGGGTCACCCTCCCCAAGGGCCTCTCGCAGGCGAGTCTCGAGCGGGTCGCGGCCGGACTCGCCTCACGTCCGGGCGACGCGTCGGCGGCCGAGGTCGCCGAGACGCTCGGGATGTCCCGAGTCAGCGCACGCCGCTACCTCGAGCACCTCGTGTCGAGCGGCGCCGCCGAGGTCGCGCCGCGGTACGGCGGCGCGGGCCGTCCCGAGCACCGGTATCGGATGCCGCGGCCCTGACGGCTGTCACCCGAGCGCGTTCCCGCGTCCACCGCGGCGCACGCGCGCCAGCGCCGCATCGATCGCCGCGCGCACGGTCGCCCGTCGGATCGCGTCGCGATCGCCCGCGAGCGCGAGGGCGACCACGTCGGAGCCGGACTCGTCGGCCATCCCGACGTACACCGTGCCCACTGGCCTGCCGTCCTGCGGATCGGGGCCGGCGACACCCGTGGTGGCGAGGCCCAGGTCGGCCGGTCGCCCGTCCACCACGAGCGCCTGCCGCACGCCCTCCGCCATCCGGCGGGCGACCTCGGGATGCACGGCCCCCTCGGCCGCCAGCAGGTCGGCGGGCACGCCGAGCACGGAGTGCTTCACGCCGGTGTCGTACGCCACGACGCCGCCGTTCACCGCGAGCGAGGCCCCGGGGATCCGCGTCAGCTCGCCGACCACCAGCCCGCCCGTGAGCGACTCGGCGACCGCGATGCGCAGGCCGCGGCGGGTCAGTTCGGCGATCAGCGCGGCTGTCGGATCGTCGCCGGCTTCAGCCTCGGCACGAGCCATCCGCTCGTCGCTCACTGCCCCTCGCGGCGGTGCTGCCGGGCCAGCTGGATCGCCTCGCGCACGTACAGGAGCCCCGACCAGACGGTCAGCACGAGCGCGATGGCCATGGCGGTCCAGTTCACCCAGTAGATCCAGTCGCCCACGATCGTCCAGAGCGGCGTGAGCGCGAGCGTGATCGCGATCGACTGCATGAGCGTCTTCAGCTTGCCGCCGGATGACGCGGGCACGACCGTGCCGCGGCCGAGCTCGACGAAGCGCCACACCGTGATGCCGACCTCGCGCACCACGATGATGATCGTGACCCACCACCAGAGCTCGCCGAGGATCGACAGGCAGATGAGGGCGCCGCTCGTGAGGAGCTTGTCGGCGATCGGATCGAGGATCTTGCCGAGGTCGGTCACGAGTCCGCGCGAGCGGGCGAGCCATCCGTCGAGCCCATCGGTCGAGATCGCGACGACGAACACCACCGCGGCCCACCACCGCATCGGCCCGTCGGCGCCGGCGTCGGCGAGAAGCAGCCAGAAGAACAGCGGCGCCATCAGGATCCGCACGACCGTGATCGCGTTCGGCAGGTTCCAGTTGTTCGCCGAGCGCGTGCGGCCCGCGGGTGAGGTCATGGCCACAGCCTACCGACGGGCCGATCCGCCGGCGCGGTCGATGGTCCCGCCGGTCAGTCGCGGCCGGTGAGTCCCCAGGCGTCCTCGTCGGAGTCGGCCTCGACCTCCTCGAGGTCCTCGGGCATGCGGCCGACCGGATCGTCGTAGCGGTCGTCCGCGGCCGTGGCCGGTGCGGGGGGCGCAGCCGGCCCGGGCTGCGCCGGTGCGGCGGATGCCGCGGCAGGAGGCGGCGCGGCCGGGCCGGCCGGCTCCTCGCCGCGCAGCTTGGCGAGCACGCCCGGCAGTTGCTCGGGCGTGACGAGCACGTCGCGCGCCTTCGACCCCTCGGACGGACCCACGATCTCGCGGGACTCGAGGAGGTCCATCAGGCGGCCCGCCTTCGCGAAGCCCACACGCAGCTTGCGCTGCAGCATCGAGGTCGAGCCGAACTGGGTCGAGACGACGAGCTCGGCCGCAGCGAGCAGCAGCTCGAGGTCGTCGCCGATGTCGGAGTCGATCTCCTTCCTCTCGACGGCGGCCGCGACATCCTGCCGGTACTCGGGCCGGGCCTGCCGGGTGACGTGCTTGACGACCTTCTCGATCTCGGCCTCGCTCACCCACGCGCCCTGCACGCGGATCGGCTTCGACGCGCCCATCGGCAGGAACAGCGCGTCGCCCTGGCCGATGAGCTTGTCGGCGCCGGGCTGGTCGAGGATGACCCGGGAGTCCGTGACGCTCGTGACCGCGAACGCGAGGCGCGACGGCACGTTCGCCTTGATGAGTCCCGTCACGACGTCGACCGACGGGCGCTGCGTGGCGAGCACGAGGTGGATGCCCGAGGCGCGCGCGAGCTGCGTGATGCGCACGATCGAGTCCTCGACATCGCGCGGAGCGACCATCATGAGGTCGGCGAGCTCGTCGACCACGACGAGGAGGTACGGGTACGGCTTGAGCTTGCGCTCGCTCCCCGACGGCAGCACGATCTCGTCGTTCACGACGGCCTTGTTGAAGTCGTCGATGTGGCGGAATCCGAACGACGCGAGGTCGTCGTACCGCATGTCCATCTCCTTCACGACCCACTGCAGCGCCTCGGCGGCCTTCTTCGGGTTCGTGATGATGGGCGTGATGAGGTGGGGCACGCCGGCGTACGGCGCGAGCTCGACGCGCTTCGGGTCGATGAGCACCATCCGCACGTCGGAGGGCCTGGCCCGCATGAGGAGGCTCGTGATCATCGAGTTCACGAAGCTCGACTTGCCCGAGCCGGTCGAGCCGGCCACGAGCAGGTGCGGCATCTTGGCGAGGTTCGCGACGACGTGGCCGCCCCCGACATCCTTGCCGACGCCGATCGTCATGGGGTGCTTGGCGTTCACCGCGGCGCCCGAGCGAAGCACGTCGCCGAGCGTCACGATCTCGCGGTCGGCGTTCGGGATCTCGATGCCGATCGCGCTCTTGCCCGGGATCGGCGAGAGGATGCGCACCTCGTTGGAGGCGACGGCGTACGCGAGGTTCTTGGACAGCGCCGTCACGCGCTCGACCTTGACGCCGGGACCGAGCTCGATCTCGTACTGCGTCACGGTCGGGCCGCGCGAGAACCCGGTGACCTTCGCGTCGACGCCGAACTGCTCGAGCACGCCCGTGATCTGGCGCACGACGTCGTCGTTCACGGCCGAGCGGGTCTTCGCGGGCGCGCCCGCCGCGAGCGTCGACGATGCCGGCAGGTGGTATGGGCGCTCGGGCTCGGCGGGTGCGTCGCCGTCGACGGATGGCACGCCCGCTGCGGCGCCGCCGGCCACGCCGGCCGCGCCGCCCGCCGCAGCGACCCCGGCCGCGCCGAGCACGGTCGTGGCATCCGGATCGTCGCCCTGCAGGCCCGTGCCGCCGTGCGGCACCTCGCCCGTGAAGCGCTGGAGCGCGGACTCCGCACGCTCGAGCTCGCTGATGACGCCGGCCCCGTAGGCGTCGCCGGGGCGCGAACCTTCGAGCGGCGTGTCGAAGCTGCCGGCGGCGGAGCCCGGACCGAACACCTCGGTGATGCCCTCGGCGCCGCCGGCCGCGTACTCCGGATCCTCCTCGCGACTCGACGCGTTCCGGCGCCACCACGGGAGCAACCCGCCGCCCTGCGCGTCGTCGTCGACGCCGTCGAGCTCGACCTGCTCGGCGCGTTCACGCCGCGACCGTCGCTTGGGCTCCTCGTCGGCCGCGCCGTCCGCGCCGTCGCCAGGATCGAGCGCACCGAACAGCCACGTGTACAACTCCCGGAACCGCTGCGGGATCCGGTTCGGCGGCGTCTTGGTCAGGATGAGCAGCGACAGCAGCCCGAGCAGGACGAGCACGATCGCCGCGCCGACCTCGGTGATGAGCAGGATGAGCGGCTGAGCGAGCATCCAGCCGAGGATGCCGCCCGCCTCCGCGAGCACGGTCATGCCCTCGCTCGGCGACGGCTGGCCGCCGAAGAGGTGGCACAGCGCGGAGACCGTGACGAGCAGCATCCCGAGGCCGATGCCGATGCGCGTGTTGTCGTGCACCGAGCTCGGATGGCGGAACAGCCAGACCGCGAACACCAGCATCACGACCGGGAGGGCGAACGCGACGCGGCCGAAGAGGCCGCCGAACGTGTAGGCGTCGAGCGTCTGGGCCACGGGGTCGTTGATGAAGAACCACTCGACCACGGCGCCCGCGATCGACATGAGCACGAGGACGAACGGCAGGCCGTCGCGGCGCTCCTCCTTCGCCAGCGTCTCGGGGCCCAGCGCACGCGCGGCGCCCCCCGTGAGGTGCGCGAGACCCATCCACGCGCGGACGAGGAGGCCGGATCCCTGCTTCGAGGCGGGCGCGGCCTTCGACGTGCGAGCCGTGCCGCGCTGCGCCGGGAGCTTCTTCGTGGGCGCGGTGCGCGTCGACGAGCCACGCCGGGACGCGCCCGAGGCGCGCCCGTTCGACCTGGTGCCCGTAGCCATGCGTCCCACGTTACGGCCCACCGCCCACGTGAGCCCGGAGGCCGGGCGAGTGTCGGCACAGAGCTCAGCGCAACGCGCGGACCATCGTGTCGCGGTCGGCGACCGTCTCGACGACCGTGAAGCCCTCCGAGCGGTAGAGCTCGTGCGCGAAGTTCCCGTGCTCGACCGAGAGCGTGAGGCGCGCGTACCCCTCCGTGCGCGCCCGCTCGGCCAGCGCCCGCAGGAGTGCGCGCCCGATGCCCTGCGCCCGCCAGATCGGGCGCACGCCGATGATGAGCTCGGGCACGCCGGCGGCGACGAAGCCCAGGGAGCGCCGGTCGGCACCGAACAGGCGGAACCACGCGGCGCCGATCGAGCGGCCGTCGACGTCGAGCGCGACGACCCCGCGGTCGGCGGGTCGCTGCCAGCCGGCGACATAGGCGCCGTGCCGGGCGTCGGCGAGGATCGCCGGCCGCGGGCGGATGCTCCCCGCCCGCCAGTTCGCGGCTTCGACGACCATGTCGGCGAGGAAGCCGCCGTCCGCCGGATCGGCGGGTCGGATCGAGAAGTCCGCCATGCGCGGAGGGTACGCGCGCGGTGTTACGGCGGTGTTTCGGGTGAGCGGATGGCGCGCCATCCGCCCACCCGCCGCAGTGCGCGGCTAGGCCTCGATGACGAGCGGCACGAGCATCGGCCGCCGCCGCAGGCGCCGGTTCACCCAGCTGCCGAGGGTGCGCCGAACGGTCTGCTGGAGCGCGCGAGGATCGCGGACGCCGTGGTGCGCGGCATCCGCGAGCGCCGCGACGATCTTGGGCTTGACGTCCTCGAACACCGCGTCGTCCTCGGCGAAACCGCGCGCATGGATCTCGGGGCCGACGATCACCTTGCCAGTGGTCGCGTCGACCACGATGATCACCGAGATGAAGCCCTCTTCGGAGAGGATGCGGCGGTCCTTGAGGTCGGCGTCGGTGATCTCGCCCACGGTCGAGCCGTCGACGTAGACGAAGCCGAGGTCGAGCTGCCCGACGACGTCGACGCGGCCGTCCTTCAGGTCGAGCACCGTGCCGTTCTCGGCGAGGAACGTGCGCTCGGCGGCGATGCCCGTGTCCTGTGCGAGGCGGGCGTTGGCCACGAGGTGGCGGAACTCGCCGTGCACCGGCAGCACGTTACGCGGCTGCAGGATGTTGTAGCAGTACAGCAGCTCGCCCGCGGCGGCGTGGCCGGAGACGTGCACCTTCGCGTTGCCCTTGTGGATGACGTTCGCGCCGAGCTTGGTGAGCCCGTCGATCACCCGATACACGGCGTTCTCGTTGCCCGGGATCAGGCTCGACGCCAGGATGACCGTGTCACCCTCGCCGATCTCGATCTGGTGGTCGCGGTTGGCCATGCGGCTGAGCACCGCCATGGGCTCGCCCTGAGACCCCGTCGACATGTAGACGATGCGGTCGTCAGGGATGTCGCCGGCCTTCTTGAAGTCGACGAGCACGCCCTCGGGCACGTCGAGGTACCCGAGGTCGGCCGCGATGGTCATGTTGCGCACCATGCTGCGGCCGAGGAGCGCGACCCTCCGTCCGTTCTGGTGCGCGGCATGCAGCACCTGCTGCACGCGATGCACGTGGCTCGAGAAGCTCGCGACGATGACGCGCCGCGGCGAGCGCGCGATGACCTCGTCGAGGACGGGACCGATCGACCGTTCGAGCGGCGTGAAGCCCGGGACATCCGCGTTGGTGGAGTCGACGAGGAACAGGTCGACGCCCTCCTTGCCGAGCCGTGCGAACTCCCGCAGGTCGGTCAGCCGTCCGTCGAGCGGCAGCTGGTCCATCTTGAAGTCGCCCGTGGCGAGCACCGTGCCCGCGCTCGTGCGGATGGCGACCGCGAGCGCATCGGGGATCGAGTGGTTCACCGCGACGAACTCGAGCTCGAACGGGCCGAGGCGCTCGGTCTGCCCCTCCTTGACGGTGAGGCTGTACGGCTGGATGCGGTGCTCCTTGAGCTTCGCCTCGACGAGCGCGAGCGTGAGCTGCGAGCCCACGAGCGGGATGTCGGCGCGCAGCTTCAGCAGGTACGGCACGGCGCCGATGTGGTCCTCGTGGCCGTGCGTGAGCACCACGGCGACGATGTCGTCGAGCCGGTCGCGCAGGAAGCCGAAGTCGGGCAGGATCAGGTCGACTCCGGGCTGGTGCTCCTCGGGGAAGAGCACGCCGCAGTCGACGATGAGCAGCTTGCCGTCGATCTCGAAGCTCGTCATGTTGCGGCCGACCTCGCCGAGGCCGCCGATGGGGATGACTCGGAGCGTGCCCGGTGCGAGCGGCTCGGGGTCGATGACTTCGTCGGGCATGCGCCCTCCTCACGTTCAGTGTTCAGTTCGGTGCGACCCTCATGGCCGCGGATGTCTCGGGTCGGGCCGCCCTCAGGGGCCCGCGTGGCGCCCTGCCGGACGCCCCGGAACGGCGAGCGTCAGCGCGTCGTTCCGGCCACCTTCGGCAGCGCGCCGCCCGCGGCGGCGTTGCGGTCGGGGCGGAAGTTGTGGAAGTCGACGCCGGGGATGCCCTGCACGAGGTCGATCTCGTCCTCGATGCGCGCAGCCTCCCATTCCTCGGGGCCGACGAGCGGCAGCCGCACCCGCGGGCTGCCGATGCGACCGAGCCCGTGCAGGATGTACTTCGCCGCGACCGTGCCCGGCACATGGGTCATGACCGCGCGGACGAGCGGCTCGAGCCGCTGGTGCTCGGCCGTCGCCGTCTTCAGGTCGCCGGCGTTCACCGCGTCGACGATGGTGCGGTACGGCGCGGGCGCGATGTTCGCCGTCACGCCGATGAGTCCGGTGGCCCCGATCGAGAGGTGCGGCAGCACGTTGGCGTCGTCGCCGGAGAAGTACATGAGGTCGGTCTGGTTGAGCACGCGGCTGACCTCGGAGAAGTCGCCCTTGGCGTCCTTGACGGCGAGGATGTTCGGGTGCTTCGCGAGCCGCAGGATCGTCTCGTACATGATCGGCACGCCGGTGCGCCCCGGGATGTCGTAGAGGATGACCGGCAGGTCCGTGGCATCCGCCACCAGCCGGAAATGGGTCAGGATGCCCGCCTGCGTCGGCTTGTTGTAGTACGGCGTGACGATCATGATGCCGTCGGCGCCGGCCTGCTCGCTGTGCTTGTACAGCTCGATCGCGTGGGCCGTCTCGTTCGATCCGCCGCCGGTGATGATCTTGGCGCGGCCGCCCGCGACATCCTTGCCGACCTCGACGAGCCGGATCTTCTCGGGGTCGGTGAGCGTGCTCGTCTCGCCGGTGGTGCCCGTGACGACGATGCCGTCGGCGCCCGCGTTGATGACGTCGTCGATGTGCTTCTCGACCCCGGGCCAATCGACCTCGCCGTCCGCCGTCATGGGCGTGACGAGCGCGACCAGCACCTGTCCGAAGGGGTTCTCAGCACTCACGCACTACAGGGTATCGGGTCGAGCGGATGCGGAATCGTCCCGCTGATCGCATCGCTCCCACTGGCGCCTCGCCGCCCGCGCATCGACCACCGCCCGATTCCCCGCAGACGGATGCCGCGACCAATGAAGCCGAACCGTCCCCCACGAGCGCTCGGGCGCACGCGCCACCGCGTTCGCAGGCAGCTCGACGTGGAGGACTCCGTCGTCTGCAATCGGCTCGCCATGGAAGCGGAGTGCGCTCGCGCATGCGAGGCGCCCGCCCACTCGGCAGGCCCGCAGGGAGTCCTCCCGCGTGTCTGGCAGGGCGTACCAGGCCTGACGCACTCGAATCAACTTGCCGTATTCGACCAGGATGCGAACCGCCTGGTCGTCGAGCCCCATCCGCCGCAGGTCCGATCGTCTCGCGATCCCTCCGAGGTCGGCCACGTCCCGCGCGTACTTCATGGGGACGAGCCTGACTGAGGCGACCCGAACGGTTCCATGTGCGCACGGTCCCGGCCGCTCCCGACGTCGTGCGACACCTGTGGAGGACGGGCCCTTTCGAGCTCGAGGAGCGCTCCTGAAGCCTCCTGAAACCAAGGACACCCGCACGAGCCCGCACGCCCCCAGCCGCCCACTACTGGAGCCTCCTGAAACCAAGGACGCCCGAACGAGCAACCCAGTCCCGGAGCCTCCAGAACCAAGGACACGCGCTCGAGCCCGCCCCAGCCGCCCACTCCGGCGAACTCCCGAACCGAAGGACGCCCGCACGCGCCGCCCGCTCACCCAGCCGCGAGAAGCGGAGGACGCCCGGACGAAAGTGTCCTTGTTTTCAGGAGTGGCGCAACCGGAATTGTCAGCCCGCCGTCTGGAATCCCAGGTCGGTCGGCGATCAGGATGAGTCGCGGGCGAACGTGACGATGCGGTAGCGGATGCCGGTGCGGGAGGCGTGCCATCCGTCGGGCGGGTCGACGGCGACGACGTGCCAGCCGGTGCCGTGCCCAGGCGCGAAGGTGTCGCCGTCGACGTCGAGGTCGAGCTCGGTGACGACGAGCCGGTCGGCGCGGTCGATCGTGCGCGCGAACAGTTCGGCCCCGCCGATCACCCAGATCCAGTCGCCGGCGTCGGATGCCGCGAGCGCGAGCGCCTCGTCGACGGATCCGGCGCGCACGGCGCCGTCGCCCGCCCAGTCGGCCTGTCGCGTCACGACGATGTTCGCGCGACCCGGCAGTGGACGGAATCGCGGCGGCAGGGAGTCCCACGTACGGCGGCCCATGATCACGGGCGCGCCATCGGTCGTGCGCTTGAAGTGCGCCAGGTCCTCGGGGACGTGCCAGGGCATGCCCCCGCCCGCGCCGATCACGCCGCCGTGCGCCTCGGCCCAGACCAGCCCGATGCGCGGCGCCGCGTCATCGGCCCCGCCATCGAGGCTCATACGGCGACGGCCGCGCGGATCGAGGGGTGGTGCTCGTAGCCGACGACCTCGAAGTCCTCGAAGCGGTAGTCGTCGATCGAGTCGGGCCGGCGCGCCAGGCGCAGCGTCGGGGGCGCGTACGGCTCGCGCTCGAGCTGGAGGCGCACCTGCTCGACGTGGTTGTCGTAGATGTGGCAGTCGCCGCCGGTCCAGACGAAGTCGCCGACCTCGAGGCCGGCCTGCTGGGCGATGAGGTGGGTCAGCAGCGCGTACGAGGCGATGTTGAAGGGCACGCCGAGGAACAGGTCGGCGCTGCGCTGGTACAGCTGGCACGAGAGCCGCCCGTCGGCGACGTGGAACTGGAACAGCGCGTGGCACGGCGCGAGCGCCATGTCGGGGATGTCGGCCGGGTTCCACGCCGAGACGACGAGCCGGCGCGAGTCGGGGTTGGTGCGGATCTGCTCGATGACCTGCGCGATCTGGTCGATCTGCTCGCCCGAGGGCGTGGGCCACGAGCGCCACTGCACGCCGTAGACGGGCCCGAGCTCGCCGGCGCCATCCGCCCACTCGTCCCAGATCGTCACCCCGTGCTCTCGGAGCCACCGCACATTCGACTCGCCGCGCAGGAACCACAGGAGCTCGTACGCGATCGACTTGAAGTGCACGCGCTTGGTGGTGATGAGGGGGAAGCCCTGCGACAGGTCGAAGCGCAACTGCCGGCCGAACACGCTGCGCGTGCCGGTTCCGGTGCGGTCGGACTTCGGTGTGCCGTGCTCGAGCACGTCGCGGAGGAGGTCTTCGTACGGGGTGGGGATCGCGCTGGCCACGGCGTCAAGGCTACGCCCGGCCGCCGACGTCATCGGCAGGCGCGGCGGTCGAGCGGATGTCGCGACGCGCGCCGCTCGTCACCCGGCGTCACAACGGGGCGGGCGGATCCGGCGCGCGCGTAGCATCCGCAGCATGGATCTGGTGCCCGCGCTCGTGGCCGGACTGGGGCTGCCGCTCGCGGCGCTCGCGGCCGGGTTCGCGTGGAAGGCACGCGACGGACGCGTTCGATCGGTCGCGGCCGGGCACGTCACGACCGCTGGTGGCTCGCGCCGCGTCGCCGACGACCTCGGCCTCGGCGGCGATCGGCTCGGCGCCGATGCGACGCTCGTGCAGTTCTCGACGGAGTTCTGCAGCAAGTGCCCGGCGACGGCCCGCGCGCTCGTGGACCTCGCCGGCGGGTACGACGGCGTGCGCCACGTCGAGGTCGACCTCACGCGCGACCCGGCGCTCGCCGACCGGTTCCACGTGACGCAGACGCCGACCGTCCTGGTGCTCGACGCGGACGGCCGGGCCGCGGGACGGATCGCCGGCGTCCCGCGCACCCCCGAACTGCGCGCCCTCATCGACGACCTCACCGGGAGGAACCATGTCCCCCACCACGCCTGAGCGCGCCCGACCCGGGATCGATCCGCGCGGTCCGCGCTTCACGGCGGCGATCACCGCCGCGCTGCTCCTCGTCACGGCCGTGCTCGGCTTCGGCGGGCTCGACCTCGCCGCCCTCCTCCTGCTCACGGCGATCGCGGCCGTCTTCGCCTGGAGCGCGGTCGCGGGCGTGGCCCGCAATCCGTTCGGGCTCGTCTTCCGCGCGCTCGTCCGCCCGCGGCTCGCCCCGCCGTCCGAGCTCGAGGACCCGCGTCCGCCCACCTTCGCCCAGCTCGTCGGGTTCCTCGTGACCGGCGCGGGCGTGGTGCTGGGTCTCCTCGGCGTCACCGCCGCCGTGCCGATCGCGGCCGCGCTCGCCTTCATCGCCGCGTTCCTCAACGCCGCGTTCGGCTTCTGCCTGGGCTGCCAGCTCTACCTGCTGCTCGTCAGGGCCCGCGTCATCCGCGCCGCCTGATCGTCGAAGCCGAGGCGCGTGCCGCGTCGTCGACGTGCATCCTCGTGCGCCTGCCGTCCGCGACATCCGCTCGCTAGGCTGGAGGCCCCCGACTCGAAGAGGAGAAGCCGAATGGCACTGACGAGCGAATCGACCACCGTCTGGACCGGCACCCTGTTCGAAGGGTCGGGCCATACGCGCCTCGACTCGTCGAAGCTCGCCGAGTTCGACCTCGACTGGAAGGCTCGCGCCGAGGGCGAGTCCGGGGTCACGAACCCCGAGGAGCTGCTGGCCGCCGCGCATTCCGCATGCTTCTCGATGGCCTTCTCGCTCGTCCTGGCCGAGGCCGGGTACCCGCCCGAGAGCATCCAGGCGACGGCCGCCGTCACCTTCCAGCCGGGCGAGGGCGTGACCGGCAGCCACCTGCTCGTGAGCGGCCGCGTGCCGGGCATCAGCGAGGCCGACTTCGAGCGCCTCGCCGAGGAGGCGAAGACGAACTGCCCCATCTCGAAGGCCCTGGGCGGCACCCCGATCACGATCGAAGCCGAGCTCGCCTAGCGGTGCGCGTCCTCGTCGCCGGCGCGTCCGGGTTCATCGGCACCGCGGTCACCTCGCGACTCGTCGCGGAGGGGCACGAGGTGCTGCGGCTGGTGCGCCGTCGAGCGCACGCCGGCGACGAGGTGAGCTGGTCGCCCGCGTCGGGCATCATCGACTTCACCGTGATGGACCGCGTCGACGCGGTCGTGAACCTCTCCGGCGCCTCGCTCACGCGCCTGCCGTGGACGCGCCGGTACCGCGACGAGATCATGGAATCGCGTGTCACGGCCACACGCACCCTCGCCGACGCCATGCGGAAGGCGTCGTCGCCCCCGGCGGCATTCCTCAGCGGTTCGGCCGTGGGGATCTACGGCGACCGTCCGGGTGAGCTGCTCACCGAGCATTCGGTGCCCGGCGAGGGCTTCCTCGCCGACGTGGTCGGCCGCTGGGAGGCCGCCGCGCAGCTCGCACCCCGTGAGACCCGCACCGTGCTGCTGCGGACGGGCATCATCGTGGGGCACGGCGGCGCGTTCAAGCCGGTCATGCGGTTGACCCGGGCCGGCGCATCAGCCCGCCTGTCCACGGGCGGGCAGCACTGGCCGTGGATCGCGCTCGACGACGAGGTCGGCGCGATCGTGCACCTGCTGCACTCGTCGATCTCGGGTCCGGTCAATCTCGTCGGACCCACTCCGGCCACCGCCGACCGGATCATGTCGGCGGTCGCCGAGCGCCTGCATCGCCCGTACGCGTTCCAGGTCCCCGGAGCACTGCTCAAGCTCGGGCTCGGGTCGGCCGCGGAGGACCTGCTGCTGTCGAGCCAGAAGGTCCGCCCGCAGAAGCTCATCGACGACGGCTACCGCTTCCGGCACCCGACGGTCGAGGCCGGGATCGACGCGATGCTCAGCGTCGAGTCCGCTCCAGCTGGATAGCCGTCCGCACCGCGCGACGCGCGCGACGTCGGTCGCCGGCCGCGTCGTACGCGAGGCCCAGCCGCATCCACGCGCGCCAGGACTCCGGCTCGGCCTCGACGGCGTCGCGGAACGCCGGGAACGCGGCATCCGCCGCCGCCCGGTCGGCCCGACCGCTGGGTCGCAAGGGCACGCCGAGATCGAGCGCGCCCTCGCTGCCGAGTCGCTCCACCAGCCGCTGCGACCGCATCCCGAACTGCAACTCGCGCCAGATGCCCCATGCCGCGAGCACGGGCAGGACGATCAGCGCCACGCCCAGCACGACCGCGATCGGCTCGCCCGTCTGGACGAACTGCACCGCGCGCCATCCGACGAGCACGAGGTAGAGCGCGAGCAGCACCGCCATCACGACGGCGCCGAGCTTGGCGCCGCTCATCGCGTGCCGGGCAGGTGCAGCCCGAGGAGCGCATCGAGCCCGACCGTGACGCCCTCGGCACTCGCCGCGCGTCGCAGCGCGAGCAGGATGCCCTTCTCGTACGCGGTGGGCGCGATGGTCGTGTGCTGGATGGTGAGGGTCTCGCCCTCGCCGCCGAGCACCACGCGCTGGTCGGCCAGCAGCCCCGCCATCCGCATGCTGTGGATCGGCACGCCGGACACGAGCTGGCCGCGAGCGCGCTGGTCGGCGTGCGGCGCCGCCACGGGACCCTCCTCGCCGCGCGCCCCGGCGATGAGCTCGGCGGTGCGCACCGCGGTACCCGACGGCGAGTCGACCTTGCCGGCGTGGTGCCCCTCGACGATCTCGATGGAGTCGAAGTGGTCGGCCGCGAGCGCCGCGAACGCGGAGCCGAGCACGCTGCCGACGGAGAAGTTGGGGACGAAGATCACGCCGGGCGCATCGTCGAGATCGCGCACTCGACGCTCCACCTCGGCGATGCGCTCGCGCGACCAGCCCGACGTGCCGACGACCACCGAGACGCCCGCCTCGATCGCGGCCTCGACGATGGCGGGGCTCGCGGCCGGATGCGTCACGTCGAGTACGACGTCGGCGCCGGCGAGCTCGTCGAGGCTCGACCGCGAGTCGAGCGCGGCGTGCAGTTCGAGGTCGTCGGCCTCGTCGATCAACCGGCGGGCGAGCTGCCCCATCTTCCCCGTGGCTCCGGCCACCGCGACCCTGATCGTCACGACGCCAACCCTAGCAACCGGGCCGGATGGCGCCCCCCGCCGTCCCATCTACGCTGGAACGCATGCTGCGCTTCCGCGATGCCTCCGTGACCGACCTCGACGCGCACCGCCTGCTGAGCGACTACTTCACCGAGCGCGCCGCCGGGTTCCCTGCGGAACAGGGCGAGTACCGGCCGACCTGGCCGGATGCCGCGCAGTTCACGCCGCCGGCCGGCGTGTTCCTCGTGCTGGAGGACGACGAGGGGCGGGCGGTCGGCTGCGGCGGCGTCCGGCGCATCCAGCGCTCGCCCGAGCAGCGCATCCGGTTCGAGGTCAAGCACCTGTGGCTCGCGCCCGACGGGCGCGGGCACGGCGAGGGACGGCGACTGCTGCGGGAGCTCGAGCGACGCGCGGTCGAGTTCGGCGCCGAGGAGGTCGTGCTGGACACGAACGCGAGCCTCGAGGCCGCGGGCGGGCTCTACCGTTCCAGCGGCTACGTCGAGATCGAGCCGTACAACGCCAACCCGAACGCGACGCACTGGTACGGCAAGCAGGTCTGAGCCCTCAGAAGGCGAATGCCTCGGGCAGTCCCGTGCGGAGCTCGGGCGGCAGGTGCGCCAGGTCGTTGTGCACGAGCAGCGTCCACGGTCGTCCGGGCGCGCGCTGCGTCAGCACGGTGAGCCCGCAGTTCGCCTGGTTGATGGTGGCCCAGCGCCACTCCGGCGCGCCCAGCACCTCTCGGACGAACCATCCGATGACGAAGTTGTGCGTGATGAGCAGGTCGTGGCGGTCCTCGCGATGGGAGCGGAGGAACTCGGCGTTCGCATCGGCCATCTGCGCTCGGCCGGCCTCGAAGTCGAGCTCGGTGAACGACCCGAAGAACGGAGCGTAGGCCGAGGGCGTCTCGGGCGCAGGGCCAGAGGGCACGCAGTCGAACAGCAGGGCGGACGGCTCGGGCTCGAGCGCCGGCATCTTCGTCGCGATGATGTCGGCCGTCTCGGCCGCGCGCTGCAACGGCGAATGGTAGGCCGCGTCGAAGGGGATGCCGCCGAGGCGCTCACCGAGCAGCTCGGCCTGGCGCCTGCCGCGCGGTGAGAGCCCTCCGTCGCGCATTCCATGCTCGGCGTCGATCTGCTCGCCGTGGCGAACGAGGTAGAGGTGGTGGGGCACGTCGTGTCCTGGTCGGGGTCGGGCGTCGCTCAGGCGACGTCGGTGCGGGGTTCGGGTGCGTCGACGACCGAGCGGAAGGCGGTCTGCTCGACCGGGCCGACGGCCACGAGCGAGAACGGCCGGTCGGCGAGGTCGGCGGCGAGTGCCTGCACGTCGTCGACGGTGACGCGGGCGACGCGGCGGAGTGCCTCGTCGAGGTCGGCGAACTCGCCGAGGGCGAGCTCGGCGCGGCCGAGGCGCGACATCCGCGTGTCGCTGTCTTCGAGAGCCAGCGCCGATGCGCCGCCGAGGTAGCCGGCCGCGCGCGCGAGCTCGTCGGCGGTGACGCCGTGGTGGGCGAGTCGCTCGAGCTCGGTTCGAAGCAGCGCGGCGACGGTGGGCGCGTTCTTGGGCGCGCAGCCGGCGTACATGCCGAACACGCCTGCGTCGGAATAGCCGGGCGCGAACGAGTACACCGAGTAGGCCAGGCCGCGGCGCTCGCGGATCTGCTGGAACAGCCGCGAGGACATGCCGGCACCGAAGACGGTGTTCAGCACGCTCAGCACCGCGCGGCGCTCGTCGGTCGCCACGAGCCCGGGCACGCCGAGCATGAGGTTGACCTGCTCCCCCGGTCGCTCGACGACGTTCAGCGGCGAGGTGCCGTCGAGGAGCGGGGTCGCCGTCGAGCGCCGTTCCTCGGGTGCGGCGGGCTCGTCGAGCCGCCAGCCGGCCCCGCCGAGCGCGGCGGTCAGGCCCGCGACCAGGTCATCGTGGTCGACGGCGCCGGCCGCCGTGACCACGAGGTCGTTGGGGCGGTAGTTCGCACGGTAGTGCTCCCAGACCGCGTCGCGGGTCGCGGCGTCGATCGCGGCGGGGTCGCCGCCGATGGGCCGGGCGAGCGGATGGCTCCCCAGCACGGCCTCGAAGAAGCGCTCGTTCGCGACATCCGCCGGATCGTCGCCGGCCATCGCCAGCTCTTCGAGGATGACGCGACGCTCGCTCTCGAACTCCTCGGGATCGAGCACCGAGGACGTGAACATGTCGGCCAGCACCTCGACCGCCATCGTCAGGTCGCGGTCCTGCACCTTGGCGTAGTAGCAGGTGTACTCCTTGGCCGTGACGGCGTTGTGCTCACCGCCCACCGCGTCGAAGGAGACCGCGATGTCGAGTGCGCTGCGCGTGCCGGTGCCCTTGAAGAGCAGGTGCTCGAGGAAGTGCGTGGAACCGTGCGTGGCGGGATGGCCGCTGCCGGCCGCATGTTCATCGCGGGAGCCGACGGCGACCCAGAACCCGATGGTCGCGCTGCGGCTGCCCGGGACGCGCTCGGTGAGCACGCGGATGCCGGACGGCAGCACTGAGCGACGGACGAGGGTGTCGCCGGCGGCTCGGAACTCCAGCTCGGGTTGGCCCAAGGGCAGTTCGACGGCGCCGTTCACGCGCTCCAGCCTATGCCACCCGCCCGGGGGACGCCGGTCAGGCGGAGGCGCGGTCGAGCTCGACGATCTCGGAGCGGTGCAGCACCAGATTGGCGGCGGCGACGAGGGCGTCGACCTGTTCGGGACGGCTCGCGCTCGCGATCGGAGCGACGACGGTCGGCCGGGCCAGCAGCCACGCGATGGCGACTGCTGCCGGGCCCGCGTCGTGCGCGGCCGCGACCTCGTCGAGGGCCCGCAGCACCCGGAGGCCCCGACGCCCGAGGTGACGCGCCAGGCGTTCGCCCCGCGCGTCGCGACGGACGTCGGCGCGACGTCGCACGCCGCCGCCGAGGAATCCGTTCGCGAGCGCGACGTTCGGCAGCACGGCCAGGCCCTGCGCGTGTGCGACGAGCTCGGGCGCGCCCTCGAAGTCGCGTCGCTCCAGGAGGTTGTAGCGCGCGGTGAGCGCCTGGAAGCGGGGCAGCCCGTTCGCGGCGAGCACGCGGGCCTCGATGAGCCGCTCCGGCGAGAAGTCCGACGCTCCGATCGCCAGCACCTTGCCGGCTCCGATGAGCGCGTCGACCGCCCCGAGGCTCTCCTCGAGCGGCACGGCGGGGTCGTCGCCGTGGAAGCACAGCAGGTCGATGCGGTCGGTCCCGAGCCGGGCGAGCGAGTCGTCGACCGCCGCCGCGATCGTGCGGGGCGCCAGGCCACGATGGTCGGGGTGCCTTCCGACCTTCGTGATCACGCGCATGCGGTCGCGGGCACCGCGGGTGGTCATCCATTCGCCGAGGATGGACTCGCTGCGCCCGCCGGCGTAGCTGTCGGCCGTCTCGACGAGGTTGCCGCCCACGCCGGCGAATCGGTCGAGGATGTCGGCGGCCGCCTCCGCGCCGATCGTCCAGCCGAACGCGCCGGTGCCGAGGGCCAGGGGATGCACGCCGAAGCCGGCGTCGCCGAGCGGCTCCCGTCGCGGCACGGTGATCGGACCGGAGAATGAGTTGGTCTCGATCTCCTCGGTCGTCGGCGTGCGCGCGGCGAACGCCTCCGCCCGTTCCGCCTGCGCGGGCAGCTCGATCTCGACGGTCGTCGTTCGCGGGGCCACCATGGGCTCCACGACGCGCCGAACGCCGTACTGTGCATGCTTCCGTGCCACGCCTCCTCCTCCCCAGGATTGGCATCGAGCGTATGCGGGCGCCGGACCCGGCCAGCGCCAGATCGGGTGAAGCGTTACCGAATCGTTGGTGAACAATCCTCGGCGAGCGCGTGGCACGGCTCGACGTCACGGGACGAGCCTCTTCGTCCTCGATCGACCCGCGTCGGGCTGACCTCTATCGACCGACCTTGCCGAACAGGCCCGCGATCGGCGCCAGCACCGTCGGGCGGGCGGCGACCCACGCTGCCGCGACGACGACGATCGAGGCGACGAAGATCCAGAAGCCCAGCCAGTCGTCGGCGTCCCGCGCCGCGAACATGGCGTTCAGGTTGCGGAGCGCACCGGTGGTGAAGACGAGGACGACGTGCACGACGATGAAGGCGACGAAGTACAGCATGACCGGGAAATGCACGGCGCGCGCCCACTCCACCGGGTAGATCCGGCCCAGCGTCGCGGCGTTCTTCGGCCACAGCCCCGACATCCGCACCCCGGTGATCGCGGCGAGCGGCGCGGCGATGAAGATCGTCGCGAAGTACGCGAGCACCTGGAGGCTGTTGTAGTTGACCCAGGCGGCCTCGAGCGGCCAGTCCAGCGAGAGGTACTGCAGCCCGGCCGAGATCGCGTTCGGCACGACCTCCCAGCTGGTGGGCACGACACGCATCCACTGTCCGGTCGCGAACAGCAGCACGACGAAGACGAGTCCGTTGACCAGCCACAGGATGTCCAGGGACTGGTGGAACCACAGGGTGAGGCTGATCCTGCCCTGGCCGCCCTTCGACCAGCGCGGCGTCCAGTACGCCGGGGGCCGCCGTTCGGTGCGGACCTGCAGGCCCGAACGGATGATCAGCACGATGAGGAAGAGATTGAAGAAGTGCTGCCAGCCGAGCCAGGCCGGGAGCCCGACGGGCGCACCCTCGGGCAGGGGCGTCACGCCCGGGTAGGTCGTGAGGAAGTCCTGCATGAAGTCCAGGCCGAGGAACCATCTCGTGAACTGGACCACGATGGTGGCGGCGCCGATGATCGCGAGGATGCCGACGACGGATGCCCCGACCCACTGCTTGACGGTGAGTTGGCGGTATCGCTTCGGGCCCGGTTGCGAGGGTGCGCTCGGTGCGGCGGCGGGCTCGGCGAGTCGACTCGGCGCTGCGGGCACCGTCGCCGCGGATGCCTCGGGAGCGGTTCCCACGGATGCCGCGGGTGCCGTCGCGGCGGACGCCGCGGGAGCCGGAGCCGGGGTGGCGGGCGCGGGCGTAGCGGGCGCCGGCTCGACGGTCTCGGCGGTCGGTGCGGCTGCCGCGACCGACGCCGCCGCCGCGGGCTCGGCGAGCGGTGCGGGTGCCGCGACCGGCACCGCAGGCGCGGACTCGGTGATCGGTGCGACCGCCGATGCCGGCGGCCACGGGTCGCCGCCGGCGACCCTCGGGAGTCCGCGGCGGAGCACGCGGCCGCTCGCCACGGACGACTCGGCAGCAGCCGGCTGCGATACCCGCGGCGCCGGTTCGGCGGCGGTCACGATCGGCTCTGCGAGGGTAACGGGCTCCGGGACGACTACGGGCAGCGCGGCGGCCGCAGCATCCGTCATCTCGGCGCTCGCAGCGGTGGGCGCCTCGCCGGCCTCCGGCCACGGCCGGCCGCCGCGGACGCGCGGAAGCCCGCTTCGAAGCCTGCGACCCGACGCGGCGGCGGGCGCGACGGCCGGAGGCTCCGGCGACCCTTCGGCCGGAGCCGCCGCCGCAGGAGCCGCGGGCGCCGACGCGACTGGTGCCGCCTCGACAATCCCCTCGGGCGCCGCGGGCGCCGCAGGCTCGTCGACCGACGCGGCGACGACGCCGCCGGACGATTCCACGGCCGGCGGCCAGGGCTCACCGCCGCGTCGACGAGGCAGTCCCCTGCGCAGGTTCCGCACCGCGGCCACGGGTCAGCGCTTCCGTTCGGCGAGGGCGCTGATCAGCTGCGGGACCACGGTGAAGACGTCGCCGACGACGCCGAAGTCGGCGACGTCGAAGATCGGCGCATCGGGGTCCTTGTTGACCGCCACGATGTTCTTGGCCGTCTGCATGCCGGCTCGGTGCTGGATCGCACCCGAGATCCCGAGGGCGATGTAGAGCTGCGGCGAGACCGAGACGCCGGTCTGCCCGACCTGGGCGGTCGCCGGGATGTAGCCGGCGTCGACCGCCGCGCGCGACGCGCCGATGGCGGCACCGAGTGCGTCGGCGAGCTCCTCGACGAGCGCGAACTTCTCGGCCGAGCCGAGGCCGCGACCGCCCGAGACGACCCGCTTCGCCCCGCGCAGCTCGGGTCGGCTCGACGTCTCGGTGACAGCCTCGACCGACTCGATGGCGGCGGAGGCCGCCCCTGATGCCCCCACCTCGAGCGTCTCGAGGGCGACGGGCCGCGCTTCGACGCGGGCATCGACGGCACCCTGGCGCACGGTCACGACGAGCGGTCCGAACGTCGCAGCCGAGTCGACGTTGTACGCGCCCCCGTAGACGGAGTGACGCGCGACGACGCCCTCGTCGTCGCGCGAGACGCCGATCGCGTCGACGGCGATGGGAGCTCCGGTTCGTGCGGCGAACCGGCCCGCAATATCGCGGCCGTCGATCGAGTTCGAGATGAGCACCGCGTCGGGAGCGACCACCGCGGCAGCGGCGGTGAGCGCGTCGACGTGCGGGATCGTCAGCTCGGCCTCCACCGCGGTCGTCTCGACGGTGAGCACCCTCTCGGCACCGAGCGCGGCGGCCTGCTCGGCGAGCGACTGCGCCTGGCCGGGCGCGGTGACGGCGAGCGCCACGGGCGTGCCGATCCCGGAGGCGGCAGCGAGGAGGCCGGCGGCGCTCGTCGCGAGCTCACCGTTCGGCGTGGCCTCGAGCAGGACGAGGATCGAGTCTGCAGGGTAGTCGGTCATGATCGTCCTCTCAGACCAGCCGGTTCTCGATGAGGAACTCCGCGATCCTCGTGCCGCCGTCGCCCTCGTCGGTGATCTTGGTCCCCGCCGTGCGCGGGGGCTTCTCCGCGATGGCGGTCATGATCGACAGAGCGGAGGAGAGATCCTCGGGCTCGATGCCGAGATCGGCGGCGCTCACCGTCTCGAACGGCTTCTTCTTCGCGGCCATGATGCCCTTGAAGTTCGGGAAGCGGGCGTCGGGAAGCGCCTCGGTGATCGAGATGACCGCCGGGAGCGGGGCGCTCACGCGCATGGTCCCGCCGACGACGTTGCGCGTCCCCGACACCGAGCCGTCGGCGATCTCGACCGAGGAGAGGGCGGTCGCATTCGGCACCTCGAGCAGCTCGGCGAGCATCGCGGGGATCACGCCGCCGCTGCCGTCGGTCGAGAGATTGCCCGTGATGACGAGGTCGAACCCGGTGCGACGGATCGCCGCGGCGAGCGTGCGGGCAGTCAGGCCCAGGTCGGCGGCGGCCAGGCCGGGGTCGGCGATGTGCACGGCCGATGCCGCTCCCATCGCCAGGCCCTTGCGGATCGTCGTCGCGGCGCTCTCGGGCGCCATCGACATGACGACCACCTCGGCGTCGCCGTGCGCGTCGGCGTAGGCGAGTGCCACCTCGAGCGCCCGCTCGCTGATCTCGTCGAGCACCGCCTCGCTCGCGGCACGATCGGCGAGCCCGGTCTCGAGGTCGAGCTTGCGCTCCCCGTACGTGTCGGGGACCTCCTTCACGAGGACGATGATCTTCATCGGACCCGAGTCCTTTCCCTCGACGGCGAGCCGCGGTGCTCACCGGATCCCGTCACTGGAGTCCCGCCCGCCGCACGACTGCCTCAGCCTGCTGCAGGAGCGGCGCGTCGACCATCTGCCCGCGGAAGGCGAACACGCCGTCGCCCTCGCGGACGGCCGCCTCGGCGAGCAGCGCCTGCGCCCATTCCAGTCGCTCGGGACTCGGCGCATACGCCGCCCTGACGACCTCGACCTGGCGCGGGTGCACGCACGCCGTGGCGGCGAAGCCGAGCACGGCGGCATCCTCAGCCTCCGCGCGGAGGCCGTCCGCATCGGCGAGGTCGAGGTGCACCGCGTCGATCGCCGCCACGCCGTGAGCGCCCGCAGCGAGCAGCACCTGGGACCTGGCGTGCCGTGCGACGTCGCGATACCGCCCGTCGGGGTACCGGCTGGAGGAACCGCCGAGCGAGGCGACGAGGTCCTCGGCACCCCACATGAGCGCGGACACGATGGGAACCGAGGCGATCTCCGGTGCGGCGAGCACGCCCCGAGCGGTCTCGCAGAGCGCGATCACGTCGAAGTCCTCGAGGGCCACGAGGTCGGCCGTGCCCTCGCACTTGGCGAGCATGACCGTGCGGTACGCTGTCCGTCGCAGCGCCGCGAGGTCGTCGGCGAGATGCGGCGTGGACGCGGGGTTGACGCGCACGATGACGCGCGAGGGGTCGAGCGGGTTCGCGACGAGCGACTCCCGCGCCGCCGACTTCGCGACCTCGGCGACGGCGTCCTCGAGGTCGAGGATCACCGCATCGGCACGCTCGACGGCCTTGGCGTAGCGGTCGGGACGGTCGGCCGGGCAGAACAGCAGTGCCGGGCCGAAGGGGAATGGCGGGTGCGTCATCCGCTCGCCTCGCCGCTCGCGTGCGACTGCTGCTCGCCCGCCTCGCGCGTCCAGACGAGCATCGTGCGCGATGCGGTCGCGACCACGGCGCCGTCCTGGTTGCGCGCGGTATGGCCGAGCACCACGATGCCCTCTCCGGGACGCGACGACGACAGCCGCTTCGATTCGACCACGCTCTCACCGTAGAGCGTGTCGCCCACGAACACCGGGTTCGGGAACGCGACCGCCCCGAATCCGAGATTGGCGACGAGCGTGCCCTGCGTGAGCTGCCCCACCGACTGGCCGACGAGGGTCGACAGCGTGAAGAGCGAATTCACGAGGATGCGGCCGAACGGCTGGCGGGCCGACCACGCCGCGTCGAGGTGCAGCGGCTGCGGGTTCATGGTGAGCGTGGTGAAGAGGACGTTGTCGGCCTCCGTCACCGTGCGGCCCGGACGGTGCAGGTAGCGCACGCCCTCCTCGAATTCCTCGAACCAGAGCCCGCGCTGCACGACCTCGCGCATCGGCGCATCCGTCATGACGCTCCCTCTCTCCCCGGCGGCCCTGCCGCCCTAGCCCGCCAGCCCGAGCTCGCGGGCGATGACCATGAGCTGCACCTCGTTCGTGCCCTCGCCGATCTCGAGGATCTTCGAGTCACGGTAGTGCCGCGCGACGGTCGTCTCGTTCATGAAGCCCATGCCGCCGAAGATCTGGGTCGCGTCGCGGGCGTTCAGCATGGCCGCATCGCTCGAGACGAGCTTCGCGATCGCGGCCTCCTTCTTGAACGGGAGCCCGGCGTCGGCCCGTCGCGCGGCGTCGTGCCAGGCGAGGCGGGCGGTGTGCACGCGGGCCTGCATCCCGGCGATGGTGAACGCGATGTACTGGTGGCTCGCGATGGGCACGCCGAAGACGTTGCGGGTCTTCGCGTAGGCCAGGGCCTCGTCGAGGCATCCCTGGGCCGCGCCCGTCGCCAGGGCGGCGATCGCGATGCGGCCCTCGTCGAGCGCCTGGAGGAAGTTGGCGAAGCCGCGTCCGCGCTGGCCGAGCAGGTTGGCGGCCGGCACGCGGACGTCGTCGAACGTGAGCGGGTGCGTGTCGGACGCGCGCCAGCCGGACTTGTCGTAGCCCGGGCCGACCGTGAAACCGGGCGTGCCGTTCGGCACGATGATCGTGGAGAGCTCCTTCGAGGTGGAGCCGTCGGGGCGCGTGCGCTCGCCGGTGACCGCGGTGACGGTGACGAACGACGTGATCGGCGTGCCCGAATTGGTGATGAACTGCTTCGAGCCGTTGACGACCCACTCGTCGCCGTCGAGCACGGCCGTGGTGCGCGTGGCGCCGGCGTCGGATCCGGCCTCGGGCTCGGTGAGGCCGAAGCCGGCGAGCGCGCGGCCCGCCACGAGGTCGGGCAGGAACTGCGCCTTCTGCTCCTCGGTGCCGTGGCGGTAGATCGGCATGGCACCGAGTCCGACGCCGGCCTCGAGGGTGATCGCGATCGACTGGTCGACGCGTGCGAGCGCCTCGATCGCGAGGCACAGCGCCATGTAGTCGCCGCCCTGGCCGCCGACCTCCTCGGGGAACGGCAGGCCGAAGAGCCCGAGCTCGCCCATCTGCGCGACGACGTCCATCGAGAGCTCGTGCGTGCGGTCGGCCTCGTAGGCCTGCGGGGCGACGACGGTGTCGGCGAACTCGCAGACCATGTCGTACAGCTGCTGTTCCTCGTCGTTCAGGTCGTACATGGTGCTCCTCATTCCTGGTGGGATGCGTTCGGGACGGCGGCGTCATGGGCGCCCGCCCCGGGTTCGTCGTCGGATGCCGTGGGGTCGGGCTCGATTCGGGCGACCACCTGGTCACGCGCGACCTGCTCGCCCGCCGCGACGCGGAGGCGGACGATTCCCGCGACGGTCGCGGTGACGCGGTGCTCCATCTTCATGGCCTCGATGGCGAGCACGGCCTGTCCGGCCTCGACGCGGTCGCCATCGGTCAGGAGCAGCGTCGTGACGCTGCCCGGCATGGGGGCGCGGAGGTCGGGATCGACGCTGCCGCCCCGCTCGAGCTGTGCGAGGTGGGCCTCGAGCGCCGCCCGGCGGTCGACTCGCGGGACGGCGACCGTGCGGCCGTCGAGGTGCACCCACGCCGTGCCGTCGTCGGCGAGGCGCACGGTCGCGCGGTCGAGGTCGGCGGCGGCGCGCGCGTCGCGCTCGGCGACGTCGGCCGCGCCGCCGAGCCGCCAGCCGCGTTCGCGCTGCCACGCACGGTCGTGCACCGACCCGGCGCGCGCCGCACGATCGCGTGCCAGGCGAGCGACCTCGATGAGGCGGGCGTCCGCGCCATCCGCCAGCTCGTCGGACTGGTCGGCGGATGCGGCTGCAGCGCCCGCCGTCTCCTGCAGCCGGTCGATGAGGCCGGTGTCGAGCCGGCCGGCGCGAACGTCGTCGCGCGCCAGCAGGTCGCGCAGGAACGCGGTGTTCGTGTCGACGCCGAGCACGACCGTGTCGGCGAGCGCGGCGTCGAGCCGGTCGAGAGCCTCGGCGCGGTCGCGCCCGTGCGCGATGACCTTGGCGATCATGGGGTCGTAGTCGGCGGTGATGCGCTGGCCCTCGCGGATGCCCGCGTCGATGCGCACGCCTTCGCCCGCCGCAGGACGCCACGCGAGCACGTCGCCGGTCGATGGGAGGAACCCGCGCTCGGGGCTCTCGGCGTAGAGGCGCGCCTCGACGGCGTGGCCGTCCAGGTGCACGGCCTCCTGCGTGATCGCGAGCGGCTCGCCGGCGGCGATGCGCAGCTGCTGCTCGACGAGGTCGACACCTGTCACGAACTCGGTGACCGGGTGCTCGACCTGCAGGCGCGTGTTCATCTCGATGAAGAAGAACTCGTCGGGAGCGGCATCCGACACCAGGAATTCGACCGTGCCGGCGCCGAGGTACTCGACGCTCCGTGCGGCGTCGCAGGCCGCCCGGCCGATGCGCTCGCGCGTGGCGGCGTCGAGCAGCGGCGAGGGCGCCTCTTCGACGACCTTCTGGTGGCGTCGCTGCAGTGAGCACTCGCGCTCGCCGAGGTGGATGACGTTGCCGTGCGCGTCGGCGAGCACCTGCACCTCGATGTGGCGCGGTCGTTCGATGAACCGCTCGAGCAGCAGCGTGTCGTCGCCGAACGCGGCGCGTGCGACGCGCCGCGCGGCGGGGAGCGCGTGTTCGAGCTCGCCCTGGTCGCGTGCCACCTGCATGCCCTTGCCGCCGCCGCCGGCGGACGGCTTGACGAGGATCGGGAAGCCGACGAGGGGGGCGGCGTCGAGCAGCTCGTCGTCGTTCGCGTCGGGATCGCTCACGCCGGGCACCACCGGCACGGCGGACGCCTCGACGTGGCGCTTCGCCCGGATCTTGTCGCCCATGACCTCGAGCGCGAGCTCGCCCGGGCCGACGAACACGATGCCGGCGTCGGCGCAGGCTCGGGCGAAACCCGCATTCTCGCTGAGGAACCCGTAGCCCGGGTGGACTGCCTGCGCGCCCGTGTCGAGCGCGGCGCGCACGATCCGGGCGGGGTCGAGGTAGCTCTCGGCGGCCGGCGCCGGCCCGATCCGCACGGCCTCGTCGGCGAGGGCGACGTGCGGCGCCGTGGCGTCGGCCTCGGAGTAGACGGCGATCGCGTGGATGCCGAGGCGCTTGAGGGTGCGGATGACGCGCACGGCGATCTCGCCGCGGTTGGCGACGAGCACGCGATCGAACGGCCGCGTCGGGGTGGGGGTGGGCTGCGTCATCCGGGTCACATCCTGAAGAGGCCGAAGCGGGGCTCGGGCAGCGGGGTGCGGCTCGCGAGCTCGAGCGCGAGCGCGAGCACGGTGCGCGTGTCGCCGGGCTCGATGATGCCGTCGTCCCAGAGCCGGGACGTCGAGTGGTAGGGGCTGCCCTGCGACTCGTACTGCTCGCGAACGGGCGCCTTGAACGCCTCCTCGTCGTCGGTCGACCACTGCTCGCCGCGCACGGCCAACTGGTCGCGCTTGACCGTCGAGAGCACGGAGGCCGCCTGCTCGCCGCCCATCACGGAGATGCGCGCGTTCGGCCACATCCAGAGGAACCGCGGTGAGTAGGCCCGGCCGCACATCGAGTAGTTGCCGGCGCCGAACGAGCCGCCGATGACGACCGTGAACTTCGGGACCCGCGTCGTCGCCACGGCCGTCACCATCTTGGCGCCGTGCTTGGCGATGCCGCCCGCCTCGGCGTCGCGGCCCACCATGAAGCCCGAGATGTTCTGCAGGAACAGCAGCGGGATGCCGCGCTGGTCGCACAGCTCGATGAAGTGCGCGCCCTTCATGGCCGACTCGCTGAAGAGCACGCCATTGTTGGCGACGATGCCGACCGGGTGGCCGTCGATCCACGCGAACCCGGTCACCAGCGTGTCGCCGTACTCGCGCTTGAATTCGTGGAACTCGCTGCCGTCGACGAGACGGGCGATGACCTCGCGCACGTCGTACGGCTGTTGCACGTCGACCGGCACCGCCGCAGTGAGCGTCGACGGGTCGACCGCGGGATCGCGCGCCTCGCGCACCGCCCAGGCGCGCTCGAGCGGAGCGCGGAGCGTCGAGACGATGTCGCGCACGAGCTCGAGCGCATGTTCGTCGCCCTCGGCGAGGTGATCGGTGACGCCGGAGTGACGCGCGTGCAGGTCGCCGCCGCCGAGCTCCTCGGGCGTGACGACCTCGCCGATCGCGGCCTTCACGAGCGGCGGGCCGCCGAGGAAGATCGTGCCCTGGTTGCGGACGATCACGGTCTCGTCGCTCATCGCCGGCACGTACGCGCCGCCCGCCGTGCACGAGCCCATCACGGCGGCGATCTGCGGGATCCGCCGTGCGGAGAGGTTGGCCTGGTTGTAGAAGATGCGGCCGAAGTGGTCGCGGTCGGGGAACACCTCGTCCTGCTTCGGGAGGAACGCGCCGCCCGAGTCGACGAGATAGACGCACGGCAGGCGGTTCTCGAGCGCCACGTCCTGGGCCCGCAGGTGCTTCTTGACGGTCATCGGGTAGTACGTGCCGCCCTTGACGGTGGCATCGTTGCAGACGACCATCACGGCCCGGCCGTGCACGAGCCCCACCCCGGCGATCACGCCCGCGGCCGGCGTGTCGTCGTCGTAGAGGTCGTCGGCGGCGAGCGGCGAGAGCTCGAGGAACGGGCTGCCCTCGTCGAGCACGCGCTCGACGCGGTCGCGCGGCAGCAGCTTGCCGCGTGCGACGTGGCGGTCGCGGGATGCCTCGGGGCCGCCCAGGGCGGCCCGGGCGAGTTTCGCGCGCAACTCGTCGGCCAGCGCGGCATGCGCGTCGACGTTGGCGCGCGCAGCGTCGGATGACGCGTCCACTGCGCTCGTGAGGATGTGCATCCGCTCCCGTCCGCCTCTCCGTCGTGGCGTGCATGCGAGCGCCTCGGTGAACGCTCGCTAACCGGGATTCATGTTAGCGGCCATTCACCGAAATCCGCAACACGCGTCAGGCGGCGGATCCGTCGTCGTCGCCGGCCAGGCCGGCGACGACGCGCTCGAGGCCGTACGCCCACGCCGCGTCGACCTCGCCGCCGAGGCGGAACGCTCCCGCGAGCTCCATGCTCGTGAACCCGTGCATCCATGCGGTGAGCGTGCGCGCGGCGTCGAGGGCGTGCTCCTCGCCCGCCAAGCGCCGTGCGGCTTCGAGAACCGCCGAGGCGCCGTGGTCGAGCGCTGCGCGATCAGGTCCGGAGCCGCCGGGCAACGGGCCGAACACGAGCGCGTAGCCATGCGGATGCTCATGGGCGAAGTCGCGCGCGACCGCCGCGAGGGCCCGCGCCGCGTTCGCCGGATCGGCACCGGCGGCCGCGAGCGCCAGGTCGAGGCGGTCGCCGAGTTCGCGCGACACGTCGTCGACGACCACGCGGATGAGGTCGTCGCGGTCGCGCACGTGCTTGTACAACGATGGCGCCCGAACGCCGAGTGCGGTCGCCACGGCCTGCATGGTGAGCCCGTCGCGGCCGTCGCGTTCGAGCACCGTGCGGGCAGCGGCCCGGAGCGACCCGGGCGTGATCCTGGTCGGCGTCGGCATCGGATCCTCCTCATGGCTATTGACAGTAGCCATCATAGCTACGTATCATAGCCGACATGGAACTCCAGCCCGGACTGCGACGCGTCGGCAACGAGATCGTCGCCTGCTACCTCCTCATCGACGACCGCGGCGTCACCGTGGTCGACGCCGGACTCGCCGGCCAATACGACGAACTGCTCGACGAGCTCGCCGCCGCCGGCCGCACCGTCGACGACGTCCGCGCCGTGGTCCTCACCCACGGCGACACCGACCACATCGGGTTCGCCGAGCGACTCCGGCGCGATCACGGCGTGCCCGTGTACGTCCACGCCGCCGACGCGGCGCGGGCCCGCGGCGAGTCGAAGCCGTCCGCGTCGTTCGGCCGCGGCATCCGCCCCTGGCCGCTCGTGCGCTTCTTCGCCTACGCGATGTCGCGCGGCGGGATGCGCACGGAGTACCTCGGCGAGGTGCGCACGGTCGCCGACGGCGACCGGCTCGACCACCTGCCGGGTTCGCCCGTCATCGTCGGCCTGCCCGGCCACTCGCCCGGCAGCATCGCGGTCCACTCCCCCGAGCTCGACGCCGTGTGCGTCGGCGACGCGCTCACGACCCGCCACGTGCTCACCGGCCGGCGCGGTCCGGCACCGGCGCCCTTCACCGACGAGCCCGACGTCGCGCTCGAGTCGCTCGATCGCCTCGCCGCGCTCGATGCCACGTGGGTCCTGCCGGGGCACGGCACGCCCTGGAACCACGGCACCCGGGAGGCGGTGCGGCTGGTGCGGGAGGCCGCCGGCGCACGAGTGCACTGAGCGCGGCGCGGCCGGGGCCGCTTGCCGACGGCCGGCACGTCGGTTAGTGTGCATTCACCGAATGCCCCTGGAGGTGCCCCCTGAGCGAGACGCTCACCGAGCGAGGCCGCGCCAAGGCCGATCGTCGTGCCGCCCTGCTCGACGCCGCCGCGCGGCTGTTCGCCGACCGCGGCTACCCAGGCGTGACGCTCGAGGAGCTCGGGCAGGCTGCCGGGGTCTCCGGGCCCGCCGTCTACCGCCACTTCCCCGGGAAGTCGGCGGTGCTCGCCGCGATCCTCGCCGATGCGAGCGAGGGACTGCTCGACGGCGGACGGCGCACCGTCGCCGACGCCGACGACCCCGCGACCGCGCTGCGGGCGCTCATCCGCTTCCACGTCGACTTCGCGCTCGCGAACGCCGACGTGATCCGCGTGCAGGACCGCGACCTCACGAGCCTCGCCGAGGCCGACGCGCACGAGGTCCGGCGACTGCAGCGCGAGTACGTCGAACTCTGGGTGGGCGTCCTCGCCCGCCTGCGGCCCGACCGGGCCGAATCGGAGCATCGGATCCGGGCTCACGCGGCCTTCGGTCTGATCAACTCCACCCCCCACAGCGCCCGCATCCATGGGCGCCGACCGGCGGACAGAGTTGTCCGCAGCATCCTGGAGGACATGGCATGGTCGAGCCTCACGTCGTGACCCTGCGCGCGACCCGCGCGGGCGACCTCGATGAGCTGTTCCGCATCCAACTCGATCCCGAGGCGAATCGCATGGCCGCGTTCACGGCCGTCGATCCGACGGACCGGGCCGCGTTCGACGCGCAATGGGAGCGGCTGTTCGCGCGCGACGACTCCGACAATCGCACGGTACGCACGGACGGGAGGATCGTCGGCCGGGTTGCGAGGTGGACCGACGCGGAGACGGGCATGGCCGAGATCACGTACTGGATCGATCGAGAGTACTGGGGCCGCGGGATCGCCACGCGCGCCATGCGCCTGTTCCTGGACACCCAGCCGCGTCCGGTGCGTGCGCGAGCCGCGGCCGACAACGCGGCGTCGGTCGCGTTGCTCACGCGACTCGGCTTCGTCGAGGTCGGCCGCGATCGCGGCTATGCGAATGCGCGCGGCGAGGAGATCGAGGAGATCGAATTCGTGCTGCGCTGAGCGCGCCTCAGCGGTTGCGATAGAGCTCCATGAGCGGGGCGGGGACGCGCCCCCGGTCGGAGACCTGGTGGCCGTTCGCCCGCAACCACTCGCGTGCGTCCTTCGTGTCGCCGGCCGACGACGCGCTGCGGCGCGCCCGGCTCGAACCGGCTCGACCGGCACCAGTCTTGCGTGCGGCCTTCACGTATGGAGCGATCGCGGCCTGGAACTTCTCGGCATTCGCCGCGGAGAGGTCGATCGCGTATTCGGCACCCTCGATGGTGAAGGAGACCGTGCGATCGGCGTCGGATCCGTCGAGATCGTCGATGAGCGTCTCGACCACTCGCTTGGCCATTTGTCACGACCTTTCCGCGGCATTCGCCACTGAATTCTGGGGAGGGGTAACTTGCTGAATTCGAGCATATTCCTTCTCGAATTCGACCGCACGAATTCATGCACATGATGTGCAGCATTCCGCGACGCCGTTCCGCGTGTGATATCAGGCGAGTGCGGCACCGAGCCCATCGGCGAGCGCACGGATCCGCTTCGCCAGCGCGACGTCGCGGGTCGTGACCGCACCCACGTCGTGCGAGGAGAGATCGAATTCCACTCGGCCCCAGCCGAGTCGCACGTCGGGATGGTGGTTCGCGGCATCCGCCTCGATCGCGACCGCGTCGAGCAGTCGCACTGCGCTCGCGAAATCAGCGGTATGGAATTCCGCGGTCAGTCGTTCGCCGTCGTGCCGGAATCCGGTTCCCTCGAGTTCGGCCGCGACATCCTCGCGGGAGAGCGGCGTGTGATGGTCCATGCGGCCATCCTCGCGCCGCCGGGGGTGGCGCGCCACCCCCGGCGAATGCTCAGGCCATCGTCAGTGCGAGACCCGGGTCGCGCAGGATGCGCCCGATGTCGGCGAGGAATCGTGAACCCTGCTCGCCGTCGACCAGGCGGTGGTCGAACGAGAGCGAGAGCGTCATGACCTCGCGCAGCACGATCTCGCCGCGGTGCTCCCACGGCATGCGTCGCACGGCGCCCATCGCCAGGATCGCCGCCTCGCCGGGGTTCAGGATGGGGGTGCCCGCGTCGATCCCGAAGACGCCGATGTTCGTGATCGAGATCGTGCCGCCGGAGAGGTCGGCCGGCGCCGTCTTGCCGGAGCGAGCGGTGTCGGCGAGTGACGCGATCGCGTCGGCGAGCTCGATGAGCGTCATCCGCTCGGCGCCCTTGAGGTTCGGCACCACGAGCCCGCGTTCGGTCGCTGCGGCGATACCGAGGTTCACGTGGCCGAACCGCACGATCTCCTGCGCGTCCTCGTCCCAGCGCGAGTTCACCTCGGGCGTGCGTGCCGCCGCGATGCACAGCGCCTTCGCGACGACCGTGAGCGGCGTCACCTTGTGACCGGCGTACGCGCGGTCGGCGCGGATGGCGGCGAGGAGCTCCATCGTCGCGGTCACGTCGAGCGTGAGGAACTCGGTGACGTGCGGAGCGGTGAACGCGCTGCGCACCATCGCCGCGGCGGTGTGCTTGCGCACGCCCTTGATCGGGATGCGGATCTCGTCGGCCACCGCGTCGGTGCCGGCGCGAACCATCTCGGGCGTCGCCGCTGCGGCGGGCGCGCGGGTGCCGGATGCCGCGCCCTCGACGTCCGCACGCGTGATGAGCCCGCGCTCCCCCGTGCCGACGACCGCTTCGAGGTCGATGCCGAGGTCGCGGGCCAGCTTGCGCACGGGCGGCGTCGAGCGCGGACGCTCGGGGCGCTCGTCGGCGTCGTGCAGTCCGTTGACCGAGTGCGTCGCGGTGTCGGGTTCGATGCGGTCGTGCTCCGGCGGTGCCGGGACGAGGTCGTCGCTGAGTGAGGCGGCATCGCCGCCCCCGACCCGGCGTGCACGCCGCTTGGGTCCGCGTTCGGCGCCCGCCCCGTACCCGACGAGGGTCGGCTCCCGGGTCTCGGCGGCCTCGGCCGGCGCCGACGCGGGCGCCGATGCCTCGGCCGCGGCGGCTTCCGCCGGCGCGGCGGCATCCGCCCCGGCCCGCTCGCCCGTGTCGCACGAGAACAACTTCTCGCCGACGTTCACGGTCTCGCCCTCGGCCGCGTGGAGCGCGGTGACGGTGCCGGCGAACGGCGACGGCAGCTCGACGACCGCCTTGGCGGTCTCGACGTCGGCGATGATCTGGTTGAGCTCGACCTGGTCGCCGACCTTGACGCGCCACGCGACGATCTCGGACTCCGTGAGTCCCTCGCCGAGGTCGGGCAGTGCGAAGTCGCGGATCATGCTCACGCCTCCACCCCTGAGACATCCGACGCCTCGGACAGCGAGTTCGGCCGGCCCATCGCCCGGTCGACGCCGTCGAGGATGCGGTCGAGGTCGGGCAGGTGGAACTGCTCGAGCTTCGCGGGCGGGTACGGGATGTCGTGGCCGGTCACGCGCACGGGCGCGACCTCGAGGTACTCGAAGCAGCGCTCGGTGATCGACGCGGCGATCTCGGCGCCCACGCCGCCCTGCTCGCCCGCCTCGTGGGCGACGACGAGCCGGCCCGTGCGGCGCACGGAGGCCTCGATGGTGGCGTAGTCGACCGGCGAGAGCGAGCGCAGGTCGATGACCTCGATCGACACGCCCTCCTCTGCGGCGGCGGTCGCGGCATCCTTCGCCGTCTGCACGAGTGCGCCGTACGTGACGAGCGTCACGTCGCGGCCGGATGCCACGACCGTGGCCACGCCCATCGGGCGCGCGTCGGCGAGGCTGGCGCCCAGGTCGACCTCGCCCTTGACGTGGTACCGCCGCTTGGGCTCGAGGAAGATCACCGGGTCGTCGCTCGCGATGGCCTGGCGGATCATGACGTACGCGTCGGCCGGGTTCGAGCACGCGATCACGCGCAGCCCGGCGGTGTGCGTGAAGTACGCCTCGGGCGACTCCGAGTGGTGCTCGGCCGCTCCGATGCCTCCGCCGAACGGGATGCGGATGACCATGGGCATGCGCACCGTGCCGCGCGAGCGGTAGTGCAGCTTGGCGACCTGCGCGACGATCTGGTCGAAGGCCGGGTACACGAATCCGTCGAACTGGATCTCGACCACGGGCCGGAAGCCGCGGTAGGCGAGCCCGACGGCCGAACCCACGATGCCGGCCTCGGACAGCGGCGTGTCGACCACGCGCTGCTCGCCGAACTCGGCCTTGAGCCCGTCGGTGACGCGGAACACGCCGCCGAGCGTGCCGATGTCCTCGCCGAGCAGCACGACCTTGTCGTCGTCGGCGAGCGCACGGCGGAGGCCCTCGTTGATGGCCTTCCCGAAGGTGACCGTGGTCATCGGTTGCCTCCGTCCTCGTCGGAGAACATCGCGAGGTACCGGGCGTAGCGGTCCCTCTGGCGCTCGAGGTGCGAGTTCGGCTCGGCGTAGACGTGGTCGAGTACGCTCATCGGCTCGGGGTCGGGGATGGCCGTGATGCCGGCGCGCAGGTCGGCGGCCGCACGGTCGGCGGCGGCCTTGACGTCGGCGTCGACCGCGTCGGTGTCGGCACCGGATGCCGCGAGGAGCGCGTGCACGCGCGCGATCGGGTCGCGCTCGCGCCAGTGCGCGAGGTCGTCGTCGGTGCGGTAGCGCTTCGGGTCGTCGGCCGTCGTGTGCGGGCCCATGCGGTACGTGACGGCCTCGATGAAGGTCGGGCCCTCGCCGCGGCGGGCGCGCTCGAGCGCCCAGCGGGTGACGGCGAGCACGGCCAGCACGTCGTTGCCGTCGACGCGGATGCCAGGCATGCCGAAGCCGTCGGCACGCCGCGCGAGCGGCTGGTGCGACTGCAGGCCCACCGGCTCGGAGATGGCCCAGCCGTTGTTCTGGCAGAAGAACACGGTGGGCGCGGCGAAGCTCGCCGCGAACACGAGCGCCTCGTTGACGTCGCCCTCGCTCGTCGCGCCGTCGCCGAAGTACGCGATCGAGGCCGACTCGGAGCCCTCCCACTTCGCGCCCATGGCCCAGCCGACGGCGTGCAGCGACTGCGCCCCGATGATGATGTTCGGGATCGCCATCCGCTTCTCGAACGGGTTCCAACCGGATGACGCGGACCCGCGCCACACGCTCAGCAGCTCGTGCGGCTGCACGTCGCGCAGCCATGCCACGGCGTGCTCGCGGTAGCTCGAGAACACGAAGTCGTCGTCGTGGAGCGCGCGCGCCGAGCCGATCTGCGCGGCCTCCTGGCCGGCCAGCGGCGGCCACAGGCCGAGCTCGCCCTGGCGCTGCAGCGCCGTCGCCTCGGTGTCGAGGCGGCGCACGACGGCCATGTCACGGTGCAGGCCGACCAGCGCGTCGAGGTCGACGTCGGCGACCCAGGGATCGAACTCGGGATTCGCGTGGCGGGTGCCTGACGGGTCGAGGAGTTGGACGAAGTCGCCGGGGCGTGTGAGCAGCCCGGTCGCCTCTCGGTCGGAAGGGGTCATGGTCGAACCTCCGTGTCGGCTCGGCCGCCTTGTGGGCAGCGTCGCACCCGGCGCCGATGCCGGATACCGCCAGCGTACGACGATCTGGCAATCGGCTCAAGCAGACACGGACGAGTTGCGCAGATTGCATGGTGCAGGCCCCGATGACCGTGCTAACGTGTGGCGCAATGAACGGGTACGACGCAGTCGACCGGGCGCTGCTGAAGGCGCTCGCCGACGACCCGCGCGCGACCGTCGTCGCCCTCGCCGACCGGCTGAAGATGAGCCGCAACACGGTGCAGGCGCGGATGGCTCGGCTCGAGGCATCCGGCGCCTTCCTCTCGTTCGAGCGCAGCATCGACCCGTCGCCGCTCGGCTACCCGCTCGAGGCGTTCGTCTCGGTGCACGCGCGCCAGAAGGTGCTCGCCGACGTGGTGCGGCAGCTCGCCGAGATCCCCGAGGTGATCCAGGCGCACGGGCTCTCGGGCCAGGTCGACCTGCTCGTCCGGGTCGTGTGCCGCGATGCCCACGACCTCTTCCGCATCGACGAGGAGATCCTCGCGATCGACGGCGTCGAGCGCACCGAGACGTCGCTCGCGATGGGCGAGCTCATCCCCTACCGGCTGGCGCCGCTGCTCACGCGGTGAGATGGGTGCGACATGCGCGTCGCCGTCCTCCGCTGCGAACGGCTCCCGAGGTTCGTCACGTGGGAGATCCCCGACGTCGACGCGCTCTTCGATGACGACCGGCGGCTGATCGAGGGGCTCGCCCGCCGCGGTGTCGAGGCGGAGTCGGTGCCGTGGTCGGCGCAGGTCGACTGGTCGACGTTCGACCTCGCGGTGCTTCGGAGCACGTGGGACTACGTCGACCGACTGCCCGAGTTCCTCGCGGCGCTCGAGGCCATCGAGGGCCGCGGATGTCGCGTGCGGAACCCGGTCGCGGCCGTCCGGTGGAACAGCGACAAGGGGTACCTGGAAGACCTCGCACGGTGGGGCGTGTCCGTCGTGCCTCTGATCCGGGCGCGTCCGGATGACCCGGGGCCAGCGCTCCGGGCCGTCGCCGCGATCGGCTGGGACGAGCTGGTCGTGAAGCCCGTGGTCGGCGTCGGCGCGGCCGACGTGACGCGCCTGCCGGCGTCGCACCTCGAGCGGCACCTCGCGTCGGCCGCCGGCCCGGTGTTCGTGCAGCCGTTCGCGCCGTCCGTGATCGACGAGGGCGAGTACTCGTATGCCGTCATCGGCGGTGAGGTGAGCCACGTCGTCCGCAAGCGCCCGGCCACGGGCGACTTCCGGGCCCACGGGATCTACGGCGCAACCGTCGAGGCGCATGCTCCGGCGGCGGCCGATCTCGCCGCGGTTCACGACCTGTACGCGCAGCTGCCGTGGGAGCTCGACTACGCCCGGATCGACGTCGTGCGCTACCACGGGCGGCTCGCGGTGCTCGAGCTCGAGCTCATCGAGCCGATCCTGTACCTCTCGCTCGCGCCCGGCGCCGAGGACCGGCTCGCGCGGGCCGTGGCGCGTGATCTCCCCGGCTGAACGACCTGCATCGCTCCAGCCTTCGGCCTCCCAAGACATATTTGCAAAGAACTGCTTGCAACATTTTCTTTGCAGCGGTACCTTTGCATCCATGGCCACCACGAACGATGACGACGTCCAGGCCCAGCCGAGCAGCACCCGCCACCCCGGCATCGACCACGTGCTGCCGAGCGCCAGCCTGAAGTCCCTCGCGCACCCGCTGCGCGTGCGCATCTACGACGAGCTCTCCGCGTACGGCCCGCTCACGGCCAGCGGCCTCGCCGAACGGCTCGGCGAGTCCAGCGGGGCCACGAGCTACCACCTGCGCCACCTCGAACGCGCCGGGCTCGTGCGCGAGGACCCGACTCGCGGGAAGGGTCGCGAACGCTGGTGGGAGCGCACGCCGGGCTCGGTCGCGGTCCCCGATACGCGGTCGCTGCCTCCGGGCAGTGCCGAGCGGCTCGCCGCGAAGCTCGTCGAGGACGAGTGGTTCCGCTCCCGCGAGCAGAACTTCCGCGAGTTCGTCGCCGAGGGCGAGCAGGTGTTCGGGCCCGAGTGGCTCGACATCGCCACGAGTGACACCATCAACCTGCGTCTCACCCCCGAGCAGCTCGGCGCACTCGTCGCCGACCTCGACGTCGTGTTCAAGAAGTACCTCGACGCCTACAAGCGCACGCCCTCGCCGGGCTCCCGACCCGTCCAGATCCATGTCAACGCATTCCCGCTGGTCCGCGGGGAGCCCACCGACGAACCCTCACCGAAGGAGCACCGATGAACGCCGCCACACTCTCCCCCGGATCCGGCCTGATGGCGGGCTGGGCCGTCCGCACCGGGCTCGACCTGGCCGGCTGGGGACTCCGTCGAGCCACCCGCCGGACCGACCGGGATCGCATCCTGTCCCGCCTCGAGGCGCGCACCGTCGCCGAGTCGGCGCTGGCCGAGCGCGACGCGCTCATCCGCAGCGCCGGCCATCTTCCGCTCTGATCACCGCAGCCGAGACGACGGATGCCCGCCCCGACGAATCGGGACGGGCATCCGGTGCGAGATGGGTGGCTTACGCCTCCGCGTCGGCACCCTCGGCCGGAGCCTCGGTGTGCTCGCCGGTCGCACCGCGGCCGTTCGTGTCGGCGTCCTCGGCGATGACCGGGGCGAGCGACAGCTTGCCGCGGTCGTCGATCTTGGTGATCTCGACGAGGATCTTCTGGCCGACGCCGAGGACGTCCTCGACGTTCTCGACGCGCTTGCCGCCGGCGAGCTTGCGCACCTCGGAGATGTGCAGCAGGCCGTCCTTGCCCGGAAGCAGCGAGATGAACGCGCCGAACGCGGCGATCTTCACGACGGTGCCGAGGAACTGCTCGCCGATCTCGGGGTTGGTCGGGTTGGCGATCGCGTTCACCGCGGCGCGGGCAGCCTCGGCCGAGGGGCCGTCGGTCGCGCCGATGTAGACGGTGCCGTCCTCCTCGATCGAGATCTCGGCACCGGTCTCGTCCTGGATGCCGTTGATCGTCTTGCCCTTGGGCCCGATGAGCTCGCCGATCTTGTCGACCGGGATCTGCACCGAGATCACGCGAGGCGCGGTCGGGGCCATCTCGTCGGGGCCGTCGATGGCGGCGTTCAGCACCTGCAGGATGGTGCTGCGCGCCTCCTTGGCCTGGGTCAGCGCGCCCGCGAGCACCGAGGCGGGGATGCCGTCGAGCTTCGTGTCGAGCTGGATCGCGGTGACGAACTCGGACGTGCCGGCGACCTTGAAGTCCATGTCGCCGAGCGCGTCCTCGGCACCGAGGATGTCGGTGAGCGCCGCGTAGCGCGTCTCACCGTCGACGGTGTCGGAGATGAGGCCCATCGCGATGCCCGCGACCGGTGCGCGCAGCGGCACGCCCGCGTTCAGCAGGGACAGCGTGGACGCGCAGACGGAGCCCATCGAGGTCGAGCCGTTGGAGCCGAGCGCCTCGGACACCTGGCGGATCGCGTACGGGAACTCCTCGCGGGTCGGCAGCACGGGCACGAGCGCGCGCTCGGCGAGCGCGCCGTGGCCGATCTCGCGGCGCTTGGGCGAACCCACACGTCCCGTCTCACCCGTCGAGTAGGGCGGGAAGTTGTAGTTGTGCATGTAGCGCTTCTTGGTGACCGGGCTCAGCGAGTCGATCTGCTGCTCGAGCTTCAGCATGTTCAGCGTGGTGACGCCCAGGATCTGGGTCTCGCCGCGCTGGAAGATGGCGGAGCCGTGCACGCGCGGGATGACCTGCACCTCGGCGTCGAGCGGGCGGATGTCGGCGACGCCGCGACCGTCGATGCGCACGCCCTCGGTGAGGACGCGCGAGCGCACGACGAGCTTGGTGACCGACTTGTACGCGGCCGAGACCTCGGCGATCGCGGACTCGGGCAGCTCGCCGGCCTCGACCTTGGCGGCGACCTGCTCCTTGACGCGCGACTTGAGCGCGTCGTCGGCGTCCTGGCGCTCGACCTTGCCGGCGATCTGGTAGATGCCCTTGAGCTCGTCGTACGCGAGGCCCGCGACCACGTCGTACGTCTCGGGCTGGTACGGCGGGAACGTCGGGTAGTCGACGGTGGGCTTGGCCGCCGTCGCGGCGACCTTCTGCTGCGCCTCGACGAGCTGCTTGATGAACGGCTTCGACGCCTCGATGCCCTGCGCGATGACGGTCTCGTCGGGCTTCACGCCGCCGGCCTGGATGAGGTTCCACGCGTTGTCGGTGGCCTCGGCCTCGATCATCATGATCGCGACATCCTGTGAACCGTCGGCCTCGGTCACCACGCGACCGGCGACGACCATGCTGAAGACGGCCTCGTCGATCTGCGAGTACTTCGGGAAGCCGACCCACTGGCCGTCGATGAGCGCGACGCGCACGCCGCCGACCGGACCCGAGAAGGGCAGGCCCGAGAGCTGCGTCGAGAGGGACGCCGCGTTGATCGCGAGGACGTCGTAGTACTCGTCGGGCTCGATGGCGAGCACGGTCACGACGACCTGGACCTCGTTGCGCAGGCCCTCGACGAAGGAGGGGCGCAGGGGTCGGTCGATGAGACGGCAGGTGAGGATCGCCTCGGTCGACGGGCGGCCTTCACGACGGAAGAACGAGCCGGGGATGCGGCCCGCGGCGTACATACGCTCCTCGACGTCGATCGTGAGCGGGAAGAAGTCGAAGTGCTCCTTCGGCTGCTTCGAGACCGAGGTCGCCGACAGCAGCATGGTCTCCTCATCGAGGTAGGCGGCCGCAGAGCCCTGCGCCTGCTGGGCGAGGCGGCCCGTCTCGAATCGGATGGTTCGGGTGCCGAAGCGACCGTTGTCGATGACGGTCTCGGCGAACGTGATCTCAGGACCTTCCAAGAGGTCTGTCTCCTTTGTTCATGCGCGCCCGTCGTTCGGGCGCGGTTGATCAAGGAGCAGGGAACAGGCAGATATCAGCGCAATCGGGTGACCCGCCAGCGCTGGCCACCAGTAGAAGTCCACCAAGCTCTCGCTTGGTAAGCCACCACAGGGGACCAGCTTCCTGCCGGCCTGCTCCGTGCGCGCCCGTCGTCGGGCGCGAGCTCATGTTGATTTGAGCGGATGCCACGCGGGCATCCTCGTCGAGCCTACCAGTCTCGGCGTGTCGCGACCTAGCGAGGGGCGCGGGGCGGATGGCGCGGCGCCCCGGTCACGTGGCGGCCAGTCCCCGCGACCGCTCCCCGGGCCGGCCCGGCAGGCGCACGAGCGTGTCGTGCTTGGGCGCCAGCCCGTCACCCGCCATGCGGCCGCGCAGCCGCCGTCGGACCCAGGGCGCCGCGTGCCGACGGAGCCATGCTCCGGTCGACAGCGGCGGCGCGTCGGGCTCGTCGGCGTCGCCGTGCAGGACCGCGTCGAGCTCGGCGAGCGCCGCGGCATCCGGCACGCCCAGGATGTCGGCGGCGGCGTACGCCAGCGTGCGATGCCCCGAGGAGTTCAGGTGCACGCGGTCCTCGGCCCACACGCCGCGGCCGACGAGTACGGGATGCCGCGACGCGTCGAGCACGATCGCGCCGGCTTCTGCCGCGACGGGCAGGAGTCGTCCGCGGAACCGCTCGAAGCGCGTGCGAACCGATCCGAGGGGCACGTGGGCCGGAAGGAAGGGCGTGACGACGAGCACGTCGGATCCGTGCGACCGGACGCGGTGGATCGCCTCACCGAGGCGATCGGCGAGCGCGTCGGGACGAGCGCCGAAGCGGACGAGGTCGTTGCCACCGACCAGCACGGTCACGAGATCGGCGTCGAGCGCCGCGGCGCGCTCGAGCTGGTGGCTGACGACGTCGTCGATCCGGCGGCTTCGCACGGCGAGGTTGGCGTAGTCGATGCCGTCGCCGGCCGCGGCGAGCAGCATCGCCAGCCGGTCGGCCCAGCCGCGGTACTCCCCCGCCGCCATCCGAGACGAGTCGCAGAGCCCCTCGGTGAGCGAGTCGCCGACCGCGACGTACCGGCGCCACGCCGGAACCCGGGGCCGGGCCGGGACGCGCGCATGCGGCATCCGCTCGCCGCCGTCGCTCGAATCACCCGCGACCCTGCGCGACGGTGCGGGCCGATCGATGGCGACCGACGCCGGCGACGCGACGCCGGCAGGCGACGCGTTCAGCCGGCTCGCGAGCGTGTAGTGCCCGAGCAGCTCGTCGCCAAGCCGCGACCAGCTGCGCCCGGCGACGCCGTCGCGCGCGGCGCGGCCGAACGCGCGTCGCTTCGCACCGTCGCCGACGAGGTCGCGGACGCGCGCGGCGAGCTCGCCGAGGTCGCCGGGGCGGTAGAGCCATCCGTCGCGGCTGGAGGTCACGAGGTCGAGCGGACCGCCCCGACCCGTGGCGACGACCGGCACCCCGCTCGCGAGGGCCTCCTGCACGGTCTGGCAGAACGTCTCGCTCTCGCCGGGGTGCACGAAGACGTCGAGGCTGGCCATCGCCTCGGCGAGCGCGTCGCCGCCGAGGAAGCCCGTGAAGCGCGCCGTCGGGAGCAGGGCCTCGAGCGCGGCCCTCGACGGGCCATCGCCGATGATGACGAGCCGGATGCCCTCGATCGCGGCGAGCGCCCGGAGGTCCTCGACCTGCTTCTCGGGCGCGAGGCGACCGACGTAGCCGACGAGCACCTCGCCGTCGGCCGCGAAGCGCCGCCGCCAGGCGTGCGACCTGCGCTCGGGGCGGAATCGGTCGGTGTCCACGCCGCGCGCCCATCTCCGCAGCCTGTCGACGCCGTAGCCCTCGAGCTGGGCGATCGCCGCCGAGGATGGCGCGAGCGTGAGCGTCGCCCGGCGGTGCAGGCGCCCCACGTGGTTGGCGAGCGCCGGCGCCGCGCCGGGCAGCCGGTAGCGCTCGGCGTAGGCCGGCACGTCGGTCTGGTAGACCGCGACGCTGGGCACGTCGAGCCGCTCTGCGGCCAGCACGCCCTGCCAGCCGAGCACGAAGGGCGATGCGAGGTGCACGACGTCGGGATCGAAGTCGGCGAGCACGGCGGCGAGGCGTCGCGCACCCGCGAAGGTCACGCGCACCTCGGGATACCCGGGCAGCGGGACCGATCGGAGGAAGGCGGCCCTCGCGCCGTGGAGGCCGTGGTCGACGGGACCCGATCGCGGGGCGATCACGAGTGCCTCGTGGCCGCGGTGCTCCAGGTGACGGAGCACCTGGAGCAGGGAGTGGGTGACGCCGTTCATGTGCGGGAGGAACGACTCGGCGAGCAGTGCGACTCTCACGTGTCCAGCGTGCGGGCGAGGGCGCGCGCCGCGCACGCCGAGACGCCGGGCTTCGCCGACGGTTCACCGGATCGACGGACGTCGTTCGACGTCCGGCCCGGAACCGGTCACGGCATCCGCGCACGCCACCCCTCGCGGGATCGGCCGATCAGGAGTTACATGGCACTCGGGCGCATCGTCCGGTGCGTCCCGAATCGTTCGAGGAGGAACGCCATGTCATCGGTCGCACGCGTCACCACCATCACGGCATATTCCGAGACCAGCTTCGAGGACGCCATCTCGGTCGGAATCGCGCGCGCGGCGTCGACACTGCGCGGCGTCAAGGGCGCCTGGGTGAAGGAGCAGAAGGTCAAGGTCGACGGCGACCGCGTCATCGAATGGTCGGTCACGCTCGAGGTCACGTTCGTGCTCGAGGGCTGAGCGCCGAGTCGTCCGACAGGTCGAGCCGGGCGGGAGGTTCGTTCCTCCGGCCCGGCTCGATCCGTTTCGCGTCAGTGCATGATCACGAGCTGAACGTGCCCCTGATCGCGAGGAAGGCGCCACTGTCGAGATCCTCGATCGTCACGTTGGTGTAGACGACCGAGAACAGGGTCGCGGTCTGCCCGTTCGGGCAGTCGAGCGCCTCGTCAGCCGGAGTCGGCGAGATCGTGACGGAGCCCTGGATGTTGCCGTTCTGGCCGGCGGTGAACTCGCCGCTCCCGGAGACGCGGGAGTCGATCGTGGTCTTCTTCGGATCGGACGGAACGTTGTTGCCGCCGTTGACGCACGAGTAGGTGGCACGAAGGTCGGCGCTCGCGACGACGGTCTCGACGGCGCCGGACTCCAGGCCGGCCTCCTTGAAGTCGACGACGAGGTTGACGCCGCTCAGGTGGGCGGACGTCGCGTTCTTGATGAAGTGCGGGTTGCCTGCGAAGGCCGGCGATCCGCCGACGAGCACGAGTGCGGCGGTCGCTGCGAGCGCGGCGAGCGTTCGACGAATGGACATGGTGTTCCTCCGGGTTGCGATTCGGGTTGCAGCGGAGTGCAGCCGAGATCGCGCGCGTCCGTTGTCCCCTCCCGAACGGGGTCGCGCGGGCGTGCGCGGCCAGGGCCACGCTCCCGGCGCAGACGCTACTCCGCGCAGTTCGTGGCCGTGACCCCCAAATTGAGGGTTTCTCATGTCTTTCGATTCATCTGTCGTCCCACCGAATGCCGTCTGCTCGGTTCGCATCCCGTTCATCCGCGTCCGGTAGATCTGCCGCGTGCACGACGCGTGGCTCGACTCGGTGATCGCCTCGCCATGGCTCTTCCCTGCCCTCTTCGCCCTGGTGGTCGGCGATGCCTTCCTCGTGGTGCTGCCGAGCGAGACCGCCGTCGTGGCGCTCGGCGCCCTCGCCGGAGCGACCGGGGAACCGCCGCTCGCCGCCGTGGTGGCCACCGCCGCCGTCGGGGCGGTCGCCGGTGACCTCACGTGCTACGCCATCGGCCGGGGCGTCGGAACCGAGCGATGGGCGTGGCAGCGCCGCCCGCGCGTCGCCGCGGCGATCGCACGCGTGCGCGCGACGGTGGAGCGGCGCACGGCCGTGCTCGTCTTCACGGCGCGCTACATCCCGTTCGCGCGCATCGCCGTCAATCTCGCGGCCGGCGCGGCGCGCATCCCGCTCGGACGGTACGCGCTGCTCTCGCTCGCGGCCGGAATCGGATGGGCGCTGTACAACACCGCGGTCGGCAGCCTCGTCGGCGCGGCCATCGGCGACCGTCCGTTCGTGGCGATCGGTGTCTCGGTCGCGGTCGCGATCGCGCTCGGGCTGACCGTCGATGCCGCCTTCAGGCTGGCCACCCGACGTCGCGAATGAGGCGGATGGCTCAGCCGCAATGCGGCCTTCCGGCGGGCGCAATCCGGGCGTAGCGTGAGCGGCGCGGACGATCGGCAGGCCCGCCGATCCGCCGCACGAACGATCGGGGACGATGATGACCAAGTACCTCGTGCTCTACCACGCCGACGTCGGCGCCGAGGAGCAGATGCAGCAGTCCGAGGCCGACGCCCAGGCCGGCATGCAGGTCTGGATGGACTGGGCGCAGGGCGCCGGCGCGGCCCTGCTCGACTTCGGGACGCCGGTCGGCAACGCGCGGCGAGTCGACGCCGACGGCGCCGACGCCGCGACGACGACCGTGGGCGGGTACTCCCTCGTCGAGGCGGCGGATGCCGACGCGGCCGCCGCGCTCATGAAGGGCCACCCCCACCTCCGCATCGGCACCATCGAGGTGCTCGAGTCGATCGACCTGCCCGGGATGTGAGCCGTCGGGCCGCAGTCCGGCCCGGATCGCGACACACGGATGCCGCGGCGAACGGGTCGCCGCGGCATCCGTCGTGCCGTGCTCGGGTGTTACTCCCCCGCGAGGCCGCCGAGGAGGTGGCCCATCGGCCGGTCGAGCGCGAACGGGTCGCTCACGCGGTCGCTCCGGTCGGTGCGCTCGACGAGTTCGGCGAACTCGCTCGCGCCGCGGAAGATCCGGTCGGGAAGCGATCGGACGCCGTCGCCGCCGTCGCCCCAGTCGCCGGTCGCCGCGAACACGCCGGTCGTCACGGGGATCGCGTGCAGGTAGGTGAACAGCGGACGGATTGCGTAGTCGATCGCGAGCGAGTGGCGCGGCGTGCCGCCGGTCGCGCCGATCAGCACCGGCAGGTCGGTCAGGGACTGCGGGTCGATCACGTCGATGAACGACTTGAACAGCCCTGCGTAGCTCGTCGTGAAGATCGGCGTGACGGCGATGAGGCCATCGGCCGATGCGATCGCGTCGAGCGCCGCCTCGAGCTTCGGCGGGGCGAAGCCCAGCAGCAGGTGGTTCGTGATGTCGTGCGCGAGGTCGCGCAGCTCGACGACCTGGACCTCGACCTCGACGCCGCGCTCCCTGAGGAGCCCGACGGCGTCGGTCGCGAGGCGGTCGGCCAGCTGGCGGGTCGAGCTCGGGGTCGACAGGCCCGACGAGACGACGACGATCTTCTTGGCGGTCATCGCGCACCTGCCGTCCGGGTCGCCGCCGCGCCGAAGGACGAGCCGGTCGGGGCCGCGGGGGCCTCAGTCGGGGCGTCCTGGTACGGCGAGCCGACCGTCAGGTTGTCACCGCGGTTCGCGTTCGGCGTCGCCTGACGCGGCGCCGCATCGCCGTACCTCGCCGTCACGAGCGAGGCGTGCGTGGGCGCGTCCGGCACGTCGGCCGGGCGGTCCTTCGCGAACTCGCGGCGCAGCACCGGCACGACCTCCTCGCCGAGCAGGTCGAGCTGCTCGAGCACGGTCTTGAGCGGCAGGCCGGCGTGGTCGAGGAGCCAGAGCTGGCGCTGGTAGTCGCCGACGTAGTCGCGGAATCCGAGCGTACGGTCGATGACCTCCTGCGGGCTGCCGACCGTGAGCGGCGTCTGCTGCGTGAAGTCCTCCATGCTGGGGCCGTGGCCGTACACGGGCGCGTTGTCGAAGTACGGGCGGAACTCGTTCACGGCGTCCTGCGAGTTCTTCCGCATGAACACCTGGCCGCCGAGGCCGACGATCGCCTGCGCCGCCGTGCCGTGGCCGTGGTGCTCGAAGCGCTGGCGGTACAGCGCGATCATGCGCGCCGTGTGCGAGGCGGGCCAGAAGATGTGGTTGGCGAAGAAGCCGTCGCCGTAGAAGGCTGCCTGCTCGGCGACCTCGGGCGTGCGGATGGAACCGTGCCAGACGAACGGCGGCACGCCGTCGAGCGGGCGCGGGGTCGACGTGAACCCCTGCAGCGGGGTGCGGAACTTGCCCTCCCAGTCGACGACGTCCTCGCGCCACAGCCGGTGCAGCAGCTCGTACGCCTCGATGGCGATCGGCAGCCCCTGGCGGATGTCCTTGCCGAACCACGGGTAGACCGGGCCGGTGTTCCCGCGGCCCAGCATGAGGTCGGCGCGCCCGCCCGAGACGTGCTGGAGCATCGCGTAATCCTCGGCGATCTTCACCGGGTCGTTCGTCGTGATGAGCGTCGTGGCGGTCGAGAGCTGCAGCATGGAGGTCTGGCCCGCGATGTAGGCGAGCGTGGTGGTGGGCGACGACGACCAGAACGGCGGGTTGTGGTGCTCGCCGAGCGCGAAGACGTCGAGCCCGACCTCCTCGGCGTGCTTGGCGATGGTCACCGTCGCCTGGATCCGCTCGGCCTCGCTGGGCGTCCGGCCGGTGGTCGGGTCCTGCGTGATGTCGCTGACGGTGAAGATTCCGAACTGCATGTCGCCCTCCTGGGCTCCTCGTCTCACTCCATGCTTTTGCATGCAATTGGTCGAACGGATGGCTGCACAGAACTATTCCCGCCGACCGCATCCATGTCCAGCACCGCGCACGAGAAGGGCGGGGGTGCCGTCCGGCACCCCCGCCCGTGATTTCTCCTTCGACTCAGTCGACTTCGCCGTGCTCGTGTCCGCCGCCCGAACCCACGGTCATCTCGGGGCCGGCCGGGGTCGGGAAGGAGATGCCACCGGGCACGTTCTTCCCGGCGACCCCGTTGACCACCGAGGTGTCGTACGCGAACGCCAGGATGGCGAAGGCCATCGCGTCGATGTTCACGTCGAGCGCTTCCTCGCTGGGGTTGTCGATGGTGTCGCACGCGAGGTGGTAGCACTGGTCGTACTGCTCACCCGCGATGCCGCCCCAGATGGCCTCCTGCTCCTCGGTCTTCACGACCTCGGCGCCGGTGAACAGGCCACCGGCCGGGATGCCTGCGAGGATGAACGCCTCGTAGTCGCTCCGGCCGCTGAACTCGGCGTCGTCGTACGGGATGCCCTGGCTCGTGAAGTAGCTCTCGAAGACGTCCTCGATCTCGATCGAGCCCTCGGGAACGACAACCGGAGCCTCGAAGCTCGACTCGTCGCCGTCGTACACCATGTAGATGAAGTTCGGCGAAGCGACCATGTCGAAGTTCAGGTAGAGCGCGATCCGGTCGAGTTCACCGGGCATCGTCGCGAGCTCGTCGACGTAGGCCTGGGAACCCAGGAGTCCGGACTCCTCAGCACCCCACCACGCGAAGCGCAGCGTGTTCTCCGGCTTGAGCTTGGAGAGCGACTCCGCGATCTCGAGCAGCGCGGCCGACCCGCTGCCGTTGTCGTTAATGCCGGGGCCCGCCTGCACCGAGTCGAGGTGTGCGCCGGCCATCACGACGTTGTCGTCGTTCTTGCCGGGCAGCTCGGCGATCACGTTCTTCTGCGGACGCTCTTCCGGCTCGGGCACCACGATGCGCGCCGTCGAGCCGGCCTGCGCCAGCGCCACGCCCTGCTCGTAGCTCGCGCCCACGACCGGGATCGTGATCGGCAGCGTGTTCGCGCCGATCAGCGTGCCGACGATCAGGCCCGAGCGCTCGGGCGTATTGCCCTGGTTGAAGATGATGACTGCCTCGGCACCGGCCTGCTCGGCGAGACCGGCCTTGATCCCGAACTCGCACGTGCCGCGCTGGATGAGCGCGATGTCGGCGTCGCCGCTCCAGTCGATGCCGGCGTAGTCGGATGCCTCGCAGCCGCTGGTCACGACCGTGTCATTCGGCTGGCCGAGCACGATGTCGATCGGGATCACGTTGCCCTCGACCGTGCCCGAGCCGGACGCCGTGAAGGGTCCCGTCTCGTAGGTGGCGTTCACCGGGTCGAGCTGCTGCAGCGTGGACGGGCCGACGAACGTGAAGTCGAACTCGTCGATGGTGACGTTCCATCCGGCGGCCTCGAGGCGCTCGACGACGTAGTCGACGCTGTCCTCGTAGCCCTCGGTGCCGGCGGCGCGGTTGCCGCCGTTCGCGTCGGCGATCGCCTGGAGCGCCTCGAGGTGCTCCCACGCGCCGTCGGCGTCGATGCACTCGAGCGCCTTCGCGACCGTGTTGTTGTTGCGTGCGTCGCACGTGTTCGCGGGTGGCGCGGCGAGCGCACCCCCGGCAGGGACGAGTGCCAGTGCGCCGACGACCGCGGTTGCGGTCGCGAGCACTCCGGCACGGCGGGAAATCCTTGCTGTTCGGGACATCGTCACTCCTGTTCAGGGCATCCTCGTCGACACCCCTGAGGCGAAACCCTAGTTCTTGCGTCACCAGCAGCAACAGACTTGACAACCGCTCACATCCGGCATAAGGAGGGACGTCTGGCCCGAAACTGGCGGGTCATTCCGGACGCGCGTCCTCGACTCCGAAGAGCGCGGCGAGCCCGCTGAGGTCGAGGTCCACGCGGAACGGCCGTGCAGCGCCCTCGATCCGTGCGGGAACGCGCACGTACACCCCGCGCACACTGAGCGCGTCGAGGTCGTCGCGCCAGCGCGCGTCGGCGGCATCCGCGACGAAGCCAGCATGCCGTGGGTGGTCGAAGCCGACGAGCTGCACGCCTATCCGGTAGCGAGGCGACAGCCAGCGCCGCGCGCGCGGAACGAGTACCGCGTGCTGGTCGATGCCGCCGTGCACTCGTGCGATCTCGATCGCGGCCTGGTGGCGGTACACGTCCGCGACCGGCACGACCATGCGGACCGCGCCGGCCGCCGACGACGCGTCGACGATCTCCAGGCCGTCGAGGCTCGTCAGGTCACCCATCGGGTCGGGGTTCCGCATGCGCCGCTCGCGGAGGAAGCCCATCACCAGCCATGCAGCGGCCAGCCCGATCCCCGCGAGGAGGAGCACGTAGCCGAGCCCGGACTCTGGCCGCACGGCTCCCGTCAGGACGAGCAGCATGACGAGGACGAGGTACGGTAGCGGCTCCCAGCGGAGGGGCGACACGAAACGGGGCGCGGACACCTCGACAGGCTAGCGGAGCGCCTCCAGGCGGGACCCGACCTCCTCCAGCACGTCCTCGCTGCCGGCGTAGATGCCCTGCTCGCGCGGCCGGTGGACCACCACGTCGGTGAAGCCGAGTTCGCGCGCCTGCCCCACCGCATCCTCGAACGCGCCGACGCTCCGCATCGAGTACCGGGCCTCGTCGTCGAGCGAGAGCACGCGGTCGAGGTCGGCCGGGTCGCGTCCCTCCGCCACGCATGCGTCGTCGAGTCGCGTCACCAGCTCGGCGACGCCCGACCACCACGCGTCATCGGCATCGGCCTGCGGACCGGTCGTGACCCAGCCCGACCCGAAGCGTGCGGCGAGGCGCATCGACCTCGGCCCGTTCGCGGCGATCAGGAACGGCGTGCGCGACTCCTGCGCCGGCGCGCCGACCATGCGCGCGTCGACCGCCGAGAACCAGTCGCCCGAGTAGGAGATGCCGCGTCCCGAGCCGCGCGACCCGCCCTCGAACCGGAGCAGCACGTCGAGCGCCTCGGTGAACTCGCGGAAGCGGTCGAAGCGCTCGCGCGCGGTGAGTTCGCCCCGGCCGAGTACGAACGCGTCGAACCCCGTGCCGCCCGAGCCGAGCCCGAGCACGACGCGGCCGCCCGAGATCTGGTCGAGGGTCGCGACATCCTTCGCGAACGGCACCGGATGCCGGAAGTTCGGGCTCGCGACGAACGTGCCGAGCCGGATCCGGTCGGTCGCGATGGCCGCGGCAGTGAGCGTCGGGATGGTCGCGTGCCATCGCTCCCCCGCCAGCCCGCGCCACGAGAGGTGGTCGTACGTCCAGGCGTGGTCGAAGCCGAGCCGCTCGGCATCGCGCCAGAGCCGCGCCGCCTCGGGCCACTCGTACTGGGGCAGGATGACGAGTCCGAAGCGCATGGCGCGAGCCTACGGCGTGCGCGCGCCGATCGCGTCGGTCGGCCGGCTCGGAGTGGGATCGACGGCCACGGGCACCAGGTCGATGTCGAGGGCGACGGATGCCGCGTCGGCGGGCTTGCGCTCCATGCGCACGAGCACGATCCCGCCCAGGATGAGCGCGCCGCCCAGGATCTGGAGCGGTCCGAGCGCCTCGCCGAGGAGGATCCATCCGATGATCCCGGCGAACACCACCTCGGACAGGCCGAGGAACGACGACAGTCGCGCCCCCAGCATGCGGATCGCCGCGATGCCGGCGAGGTACGCGAACGCCGTCGAGATCGCGCCGACGGTGAGCAGCAGGACCCACCACGGCGCGGTGCCGCCGAGGAACGGCACGTCGGTGAACGTGGCCTCCATCGGCAGCAGGCCGACGGCGCCCGTGATCGCGAGCGCGACGGCGCCGACCACGAATCCCGCGGCGACGAGGGCGACCGGCGGCAGCTGGTCGCCGGCGCGCTCGCCGATGGCGTAGTACACGCACACGCCGATCATCGCCGCGGCCGCGAATGCGAGGCCGAGCGGATCGAGGTCGCCGCCGCCGGGGCCGATCACGAGGACGAGGCCGCCGATGGCGAGGACGGAGCCGCCCAGCACGATGAGCTGCGGCATCCGGCGCGTGCGGGCCCACGCGAAGAGGACGAGCGCGATCGGCGCGAGGTACTCGATGAGCAGCGTCATCGACACCGGGATGCGCTCGAGCGAGGCGTAGAACGCGAACTGCACGCCCGCCACGGCGACGAGGCCGTAGAGCAGGATGGTCCAGCGGGCGCGCCAGAGGGGACGCAGGTCGAAGCGCAGCGCGATGAGACCGGGCACTGCGAGGAGCAACGCGGCGATCGAGATGCGCGCGAGGACGGCGGCGCCGGGCGACCAGCCGCTCTCGAGGAGCGGCTTGACGAACACGCCGCCCGCGCCGAACGCGAGGCCGGCGCCGAGGCCGAGCACGATGCCGACGAGTCCCCGTGATCCGCGCACGGCCGCCCCCTTCCGAGTCCGCATTTGTTCGGCCACGTCATGCCCGAACAACGTTATGCTCGTGACAGTACTCGCCAGCAGTGTCAGGAGTCAAATGATTTTCACTGATGACACGGTCGCGTCGCTCGGGTTCGTGGCGGCACTGTCCGACACGGTCGAGGGCGCCTCCGAGTCCGGCGAGGACGAGCTGGTCGAACCGGCCCAACTGACCGCGCTCCTCGACGCGTGGTACTACTCGGGACGACGGGACGACGACGCACGCGAGCTCGCCCAGGTCCGCTCGGCCCGCACGCGGCTCCGCGGCATCTGGGACCTCAGCCGCGACGACATGGTCGACGAGGTGAACGCGATCCTCGCCGAGGCGCGCGCCGTGCCCCGCCTCGTGCGTCACGACGAGCTCGACTGGCACATCCACGCGACCTCGCTGCAGGCACCCCTCGCCGAACGGATCCTCGTCGAGGCCGCCATGGCCCTCGTGGACGTCATCCGCGCCGACGAGACGCGTCGGCTGCGGCACTGCGCCGCCGACGACTGCACCGGCGTCTACCTCGACCTGTCGAAGAACGCGTCACGTCGCTTCTGCAGCACGCGCTGCGGCAATCGCATGGCGGTGCGCGCCTACCGTGCCCGTGCGGGCGACGGCGTCGCCTCCTGAGCCACGCGGACGCCGAAGACCCGGGTCGGCGGGCCGAAGTGCCCGACACGGGCCGGCACGTCTTGCTAGCGTCCGTCGCGTCGCCACGCGAGGAGGACGAGAGATGACCGATTCCCTGGGCTCGGACGAGCCCGTCGCCTTCACCATCCACGACTTCGCCGCCCGGCTGCGGCGGGCCGCCGACGCCGCGGCCGCCGAGGGCCTCGATGGCGTGCTCGTCACACCGGGACCCGACCTGCTCTACCTCACCGGGTACGCACCCGTCGCGATCACCGAGCGGCTGACGCTCCTCGTCGTGCCCGTCGACGGCGAGCCGAGCATGGTCGTACCGAAGCTCGAACGGCCCGACGCCGAGGAGGCCGTGGGCGCTCCGGCGCTGCGCCTGCTCGACTGGACCGACGGCAGCGATCCGTATGCCACCGCCTCCCCGCTGCTCGGACCCGGACGCTACGCGGTGTCCGATTCGGCGTGGGCGATGCACCTGCTCGGACTGCAGGATGCCCTGCCCCGGACCTCGTACGCCGCGATGACGGCCGTGCTCCCGATGCTCCGCGCGATCAAGGACGACGACGAACTGGCACGGCTCGCTGCCGCGGGCGCCGCGGCGGATGCCGCGTACGGCGAGATCCTCAAGGTCAGGTTCGCGGGTCGCAGCGAGCGGGAGGTCGCTGCCGACCTCGCAGGGCTGCTCCTGCGGTTCGGGCACTCGCAGGTCGACTTCACCGTGGTCGGCTCCGGCCCCAACGGCGCGAACCCGCACCACGAGATCGGCGACCGGATCATCGAGGAGGGCGACATGGTGGTCCTCGACTTCGGCGGACTCAAGCACGGCTACGGTTCGGACACCACGCGCACGGTGCACGTGGGCGAGCCGACCGACGAGGAGCGGCGCGTCCACGACATCGTCCGGGAGGCGCAGCAGACGGCGTTCGAGGCGGTGCGCCCGGGCATCGCGTGCCAGGAGATCGATCGGGCCGCTCGCGCCGTGATCGCCGATGCCGGATTCGGCGAGTTCTTCATCCATCGCGTGGGTCACGGAATCGGCCTGACGACGCATGAGCCGCCCTACATGGTCGAGGGCGAGGAGCACCTGCTCCAGCCCGGCATGTGCTTCTCGATCGAGCCCGGCATCTACCTGCCGGGGCGGTTCGGCGTGCGCATCGAGGACATCGTCACGGTCGAGCCCGACCGCGGCCGACGGCTGAACGGCACGCCGCACGAGATGGCGATCGTGGAATAGCGGGACATGCCGCGCCGTTTCCATGCACATGGATACGACGCTGGTGGAGGTCGCCGTCATCGGCGCCGGGCAGGCCGGGCTGTCGGCCGCCTATCACCTGCGACGTCGCGGCTTCGTGCCGGCCACGACCGATCCGACCGCCCCCGAGACGTTCGTCGTCCTCGATGCCGATTCGGCGCCGGGCGGTGCCTGGCAGCACCGCTGGGCGTCGCTGCGCATGGCCACCGTGAACGGCATCCATGAACTGCCGGGTTTCGCGGTGCCGCCGGCCGACCCGCGGGCGGCGAGCCGTGACGTCCTGCCGCCGTACTTCGCCGAGTACGAACGACGCTTCGGCCTCGACGTCCAGCGGCCGGTGAAGGTGCGGGCCGTCCGCCGAGCCGGCGACGACGTCGACGGCCGCCTGCTCGTCGAGACCGACCGCGGCACGTGGGCCGCCCGCTACGTCATCAACGCGACCGGCACCTGGACCCGCCCGTTCCGCCCCTACTACCCCGGCATGGAGCGCTTCCGCGGCCGCCAGCTGCACGTCGCCGACTTCGTGTCCGCCCACGAGTTCGCCGGGAAGCGGGTGGTGATCGTGGGCGCCGGGGTCTCGGCGGTCCAGCTGCTCGAGGAGATCTCGCACGTCGCCGAGACCGCCTGGATGACGCGACGCGAACCCCACTGGATCGACGAGGGCGGGTTCGACCTCCCCGCGCGCAGCGCGGCGATCGCGGGCGTCGAGGCACGAGTGCGCCAGGGCCTCCCGCCCGGCAGCGTCATCTCGGTGACGGGCATGCACTGGACGCCGTGGGCGCGGGCGGCGCAGGCGCGCGGCGTGCTGGTGCGCCATCCGATGTTCACCTCGATCGAGGAGCACGGCGTGCGGATGCCGGACGGCTCGTTCATCGAGGCCGACGCGATCCTCTGGGCGACCGGCTTCCGTCCCGCCGTGGACCATCTCGCCCCGCTCAAGCTCCGCACGCCGGCCGGCGGGTTCCGGGTCGCCGACACCCGTTCGCTCGACGAGCCGCGGCTGTTCCTCATCGGGTACGGTCCCTCGCAGTCGACCATCGGCGCCAACCGAGCGGGGCGAGCGGCCGTGCAGCAGATCGTCGCCGAGCGGCAGGCCCAGCCGGCCGCCGCCTGATCCTTGTGCGCGCGGTGCGCCCGGCGTAGCGTGCGGCGCACCCGGTCCAGGAGAAGGGAGTCCCCACGTGCGCAGACCCGTCCTCGTCGCCGTCGGCGTCATCGTCGCACTGATGGGTGCCGTCTTCACGTTGCAGGGGTTCGGCATCATCGGCGGCAGCCCGATGACCGTGTCCACGCTCTGGGCACTCCTCGGCCCGATCATCGCGCTGCTGGGGATCGTGCTCGTCGTGTACGGGCTGCGGAGCGGTCGTCGGAGGTGATCCGCGCATGACGAAGGCCCCCGGCCTGCGTGAGCAGGGCGGGGGCCTTCGCAAGAAGTTCGCGTTGTCGTCGAAGACTCACGACACAGTGTCGAGAGCCGCGCGGAGTACGTCGCTTAGCGGCGCAGCCCGAGACGCTCGATGAGCGAGCGGTAGCGCGCGATGTCGACGTCGGCGAGGTAGCCGAGCAGTCGACGACGCTGACCGACGAGGAGCAGCAGGCCACGACGCGAGTGGTGGTCGTGCTTGTGCGCCTTGAGGTGCTCGGTGAGGTCTTTGATCCGCTTGGTGAGGATCGCGATCTGGACCTCGGGGGATCCAGTGTCACCGGGGTGCGTCGCGTACTCTTCGATGATCGCCTTCTTGTTCTCTGCATCCAGAGCCATAGATGGGATCCCCTTCCTTCTCGTTGCGCGCTGCCCGGGGCCTTGTGCCTGGGCTCTCTTGATGCGCGGCCGATTCACGGCAACCTCAAGAGTTTAGCAGAGCGGATGGCGCGGCCTGACCGCGTGGCGACCTGCGTTGCGGCCCGGCCTGTCGTCTCGCCCCGGCCGGGTGTACCGTGCGAATCGGATGGTTCGGGCATGGCGATCGACGACGTGGAACGGTCGGAGCTCGAGGCCCGGGTCTACTCCCGGGCCGGGGCCGCTGATGCGCGCGTCGAGCACGTCGACCCGCTGACGGGGCAGACGAGGCTCGTCACGGAGAGCGAGTGGCGGCTGCTCCAGGCGGATCGCGAGGAGGCCGCCGCCGCTGCTGCCGCTGCGCGGTCCGCGCCTGCGGACCGGAGCCGGAGCGATCCCGCACCCTCGCCCGCTCGCGACGACGCGGCATCCACCCGAGCCGCGGTTCGCGGTCGCCGGAGGGCGGTCCCCTGGCGAGCTGCGGTCGCAGGCGCCGCGACAGCGACGGCGATCATCGCCACGTGGTCGTGGATGGCCGACGCCGCGGCACGAGTGCCCGACGTCGAGGTCACGATCGAGCCGGATCCGTCCGCGGCGTTCGCGGTCGCCGCCGGGATCCCGGATGGTGCCGCCCTCGACGTGTTCCGCGATGCGGATCGGGTCTACGGGGACCTGCCCGGATGGCTGAACGTCGTCTTCCCCGTCACCCGGGTGGCGCAGTTGGTGGGGCCGGAGGAGCCGATCCGCGGCGCGTCCGTGTACGCCGCGATCGCCTACGACGAGGTCGCGTGCCTCATCGTCAGGCTCGAGGCGACGGGCATGTCGTGGAACTGCACGTCCGTCGAACGCCTGGTGGGACACGGCATGACGATGCGGACCTCGATCCCCTCGGACCTCGCATCCGGTGAGGACCCCGACGGCGACGGCGTGGCCGGGGTGGCGGAGCGCACGGCCCTCCTCGAGATCGAGTGGAACGCCGACGGCACGTTCCGGATCGCGAGGTCAGCCGGCTGAGGGATGCCTCGGCCGGGCCGGCGCGGCAGACTGGTCGCATGGCATTCGCGATGAAGCGCGTGTACGACGCCCCCGAGGCATCCGACGGCTACCGCGTCCTGGTGGACCGGCTGTGGCCGCGCGGCGTGTCGAAGGAGCGCGCCGAGCTCGACGAGTGGGCGAAGGATGTCGCGCCCTCCCCAGAGCTGCGGACTGAATGGCACCACAGCGGCGACGCAGCCCGCTTCGACGAGTTCGCCGCGCGGTACCGCGACGAGCTCGACACGAACCCCGCCGTCGAGGCGCTCCTCGGGACCGGACGCGCGCACGACCGCGTGACGCTGCTGTTCGGCGCCCGCGACGAGCGGGTCAACCACGTGACGGTGCTGGTCGACTGGCTCGCCGCGCACGGGGCCACCGTCGAGCCCTGAGCCGGGCGGATGGCGCGACGACCCGGGAATGCGGAAGGAGAAGGCGATGACCGCCGGCCGACGCACGGGGGACCGCGAGGGATATCCGCCGCCCGCGCTCACCGTCGTCGTGCTCGCCCTCGGCGCCGTCGTGTTCGCGGTGCTCGCGGTCGTCGCGATCGGCGAGACCACCGCGCGAGCGTTCGCGTCGTATGCGGCGGTCGAAGCGACCGTCGTCGACGCGCACGACGAGGCGCGGGTGGTCGCCGACCGGCGTGGCAGCAGCACGGAGATGGTCCGCGTCGTGCGCGTCGAACTGCCCGACGGCACGCGTGCCGACCTGCGCAACGAGGATCTCGAGGTCGGGGCGACGGCGGAGGTCTACGTCAGCGACTCCGGGGCGGTGTTCGAGGCTCCGCCCGCGCGACCGGGACTCCTCGAATGGGCGCTGTGCGCCGCCATTGCGACGGCGGCGGTCGTGCTCGCGACCCTGTCGGTTCGGGGCGCGCTGCGACTGCGGCCCGGGTCGTGACCCGACGTCACCGACGGTGGTCGAGCGGCGCGACGTGACCCGACGCCGGAGGCGTGAGTCGACTCGGACTCCGCCCTACGGCACGATCACGAGCTTGCCGTGCACCGTCCCCGCGCCGATGCGCGCGAGCGCCTCGGGCACGCGCTCGAGCGGCAGCACCTCCTCGATCACGGGCGTGAGGTCGCCGGATGCCACGAGCGCGCCGAGTTCGTCGAGCCCGCCGTTCGGCTTGGCCGCGAGCAGCCGCAGGGTCCGGCCCTCGGCATCGGGCCGACCGCCGGTGGCTGCGACCGATGCGATCGTCCGCGTCGAGCCGCCGACCACGACGAGCCGGCCACCGGGCCGGAGCGAGCGGCGATAGGTCGAGCGCGGATGCGTCGCGACCATGTCGACGATCACGTCGTAGGCCGCGGCATCCGCGAACGGATCGTCGGCGTCGGCGTCGAGCGCCTCGCCTGCGCCGAGCCGGCGGAGCAGTTCCAGCTTGCCCGCGCGGTCGACCCCGACGATCTCCGCGCCGAGGCGGCGCGTGAGTGCCACCGCGAACGTGCCCGCCCCTCCCCCGGCGCCGACGACGAGCACCCGCTCGCCGGCCGCGACGTGGGCGATGTCCATGAGCGCCTGCCATGCGAGTCCGCCGGCCTGCGGCACGGCCGCGGCGACCGCGGCATCGATGCCCTCTGGTCTAAGCCGGAGCCCCGCAGCATCCACCACCGCGAACTCGGCGAACCCGCCCCATCCGGCTGCGGACACGTCGCCCCACACGTCGTCGCCGACGCGGAACGACGCGACCTCCTCGCCGACCTCGACGACCTCGCCGACCAGGTCGGCGCCGAGCACCGGGCGCGCCGGACGGAACGGGCCCGCGATCCGCGCGTACCACGGACGGCCGCGGAGCAGGTCCCAGTCCCACGAGTTCACCGACGACGCGCGCACCCGCACGAGCACCTGCCCGCTCGCCGGACGCGGCACGTCGACGTCGACCAGGCGCAGCCGTTCGGGACCGCCGTACCGGTCGTACCGCACGGCTCGCATGCGGCGCGGCCGCCCCGCGCCATCCGTCATGCCGGCACCAGCGGGAAGATCGCGGGCCAGCCGTTGTGCGCGTACACGATGACGCAGAACACGACCGCGTCGAAGATGAGGTGCACGACGAGCACGTACGTGAGCGACTTGGTGAGCTTGAACGTGTAGCCCTGGATGAGCGCGAACGGGATGGTCAGCAGCGGACCCCACGCCTGGTAGCCGAGCTCCCACAGGAACGACACGAACACGATCGCCTGCAGCACGTTCGCCTGCCACGTCGAGAAGTGGCGGCGCAGCAGCGCGAACACCGTGCAGATGAAGAACAGCTCGTCCCACGTGCCGACCGCGTTGACGCCGACGAAGAGACGCGCGATCTCGCTCGGCTCGGTGACCGTCGGCCAGTTCTGGTAGACGCCCGAGGTGATGAAGTAGAACGGCAGGATGAGCCATCCGGCGATGGTCACGCCGAGCAGGTAGAGCCACTGGGTGCGCGTCCAACGGCGACCCGTGCGCCACGGGAAGCGGATGACGCGCTCGCGGTACAGGAAGCGCGAGATCAGGAACGGCACCGCGACCGCGAGGCCCAGCACGATCGCGAAGCGCGCCATCGCCGGGAACGAGATGTCGGCCTCGAGCGGCATGGTCGAGATGATCGCCTGGCCGATCGCGATGAGCGCGAGGTCGGCCGTGAGCCGATCGGTGCGGCCCGAGCGGTCGACGAGCCACGCGACCAGGAGCCCTGCGACGAGCATCGCGTACCCGGCCAGGTTGAGCTGGAAGCCGAAGAGCAGCACCGCGGCCGAGCACACGAGCGCCGCGGGCACGAGCGCGATCGGGTGCGTGCGCACCTCGAGGGCGGCGGTGGCGGTCGCGGACACCCTCCTACCTTCGCACGCCGACCCCGTCGACGCGTGGGCGCGGCGCGCGGTCCTGTCGGCGGCGCGTGCCACGATCGACGCATGACCCGGATGCCGCAGGCCCCTGCACCCCGCGACGCCCGACCGCGGCACGGCATCGTGCCGCCCTGGCTGCTCCGGCGGATCGCCGAGGCGGCCGACCACTACGACGTCGCCGCCGACGCGGCGCGACGATCGCTCGGGCGCGACCGGCCGCTGCGCGAGCTCCGTGCCGAGGGTGCGGCCCCGCCGTTCGTCGCCCACGAGCACGAGCGTGCGGAATGGCCCACGCTTCGCGAGGGCGCCGCAGTGGAGGTCGAGGCTCCGGGCGAGGTCACCCCCGCCTCCCCCGATCGTCGCATCTCCGACGCCGAGCACGTCGAGACGCTGCCCGGCCGCCTCGTCCGCCGCGAGGGCGAGCCCGAGGCCGGCGACGCCGCGGTCGACCAGGCGTACGACGGGCTCGGCGAGGTGTTCCGGCTGTTCCACCGCGTCTACGGCCGCGACGCGATCGACGGCTGCGGCGGCGCGCTCGAGGCGACGGTGCACTTCGGCGACCGCTACGACAACGCCTTCTGGGACGGCGAGCGCATGGTGTTCGGCGACGGCGACGGCGAGGTCTTCCGCGGGTTCACGCACTCGATGAGCGTCGTCGGCCACGAGCTCGCGCACGGCGTCACCGAGGCGACCGCGCGCCTGCGCTACCGCGACCAGTCGGGTGCGCTCAACGAGCACGTGTCCGACGTGTTCGGCTCCCTCGTCGAGCAGTACGCGATGGGGCAGGATGCCGCGGCCGCGAGCTGGCTCATCGGCGAGGGCGTCTTCACCGAGCTCGTGCAGGGCCGCGCGCTGCGGTCGCTGATCGAGCCCGGCACGGCGTACGACGACGACGTGCTCGGGCGCGACCCGCAGCCCGCCCACATGCGCGACTTCGTGCGCACCGACGACGACAACGGCGGCGTGCACCTGAACTCCGGCATCCCGAACCGCGCGTTCGCGCTCGCGGCGACCGAGCTCGGAGGGTTCGCGTGGGAGCACGTCGGACGCGTCTGGTATGAGACGCTCACCGGCGGGGTGCTGAGGCCGAACACCGGGTTCGACGCCTTCGTCGCCGCGACGGTCGATGCCGCGACGGCCCGGTTCGGCGCGACCTCGCCCGAGGTGCGTGCGGTCGCCCGCGGCTGGCGCGCCGTCGGACTCGACGCCGAGTAGCATCGGCCCCATGGACGTCGAGGTCGTGCGCAGCGGCGGCATCGCGGGGCTCCGGCTCTCGTGGACGGTGAACGTCGACGACCAGCCCGACCCCGAGGAATGGGTGCTCCTCATCGAGCGCCTCCCGTGGGGCGAGACCCCCGAGGCTCCGCTGGAGCCCGATCGCTACACCTACCGGATCCGCTGCGAGCCGCACGAGGAGACCCTCGCCGAACGCCAGGTCACGGGCCCGTGGCGCGACCTCGTCGATCGCGTCCGCCACGTCGCCGAACCCGAGCGCGCACCCCGGCGCAGCGCAGACGACCGCCCGCCGACTACCTCGGATCCGTCGTCCGCACCGCCGTCGACGCGACGTCGTCGGAACCCGGGCTGCTGATCGCACGCGCTCGATCGCGCGAACGACCCAGCACGCCGAGCGCGATCAGGCCCTGCGCGCCGAGGTACGTCGACATCACGACGAGGTCGTGAAGCGCGAACTCGTAGCCCGGCAGGAAGCGACCCAGTGCCAGCACCGTGTCCGACACGACGAACAGCGCACCCCCGACGGCGACGAGCCCGCCGACGCGACCCGCGAGCACCGCCATCGCGCCGAGCACGAGCCCGTACACGGCGACCGGAGCGCGGAGCGCGCCGAGGTGCGGCGCAAGGAGGGCGAGGAAGCCCGCGTACCAGCCGACGTACACCGCTGTCCACGCCGGGAACCGCCGACCGCGGGACTCGCGTGCGAACAGCACGACGTAGGCGATGTGCGCGGCCAGGAAGCAGAGCAGGCCGGCGACGAACCAGATCGCGCCGGAGCCGGTCAGCGCGGCATCCCCCGCCCACGAGAGCACGATCGCCGCGAGCAGCAGCGCGATCGTCGCGGAACGACGACCTCGCCTCGCAGACCAGAGCACTGCGAGAGCGAGCGCCGGCATGAGCACGAGCTTGGTGGCGGTCACGGCCGCGCCGCCGAACCCTCCGACGAGCACCACGAGGTGCACTGCCGAGAGCGCGAAATAGGGCAGGAATGCGAGCGGCATGCGTCAGGTCTCCGTCAACTCGCCGCGCACGATGGAATCGCCCGAGTGGGCAGGATCGCCGTCGACGGGTTCGGCGGACACGTCCACGAGCGAGTACTCCGCGAGGTCGATGCCGTCGGGTATCGCGAAGCGCCCCGATGAACCCTCGAGCAGCCCCAGGCTCACGAGCCCCGAGGCATCCGACCGGATGAGCCAGACCTCGCGGACGTCGCCGGCAGGCGCCGTCGCGTCGAGGTCGACGACGATCGATCGAGCGCCGTCGGGATCCTCCTCGACCGTCGCCTGGCCGGTCGCGTCGTCCCAGCCCGGGAACGCGGCGAGGTCGGCACTCGCGAGCACCGCGGGAGTGGGCTCGGGTGCGGGCGCACCGTCGTTCGTGCCCAGCCCCGCGAGCGCGACGCCGAGTCCGACGCCGACGAGGACGCCACCGACTGCGGCCGCGAGCGCGACCGGCCACCACGCGCGACGCCGTTCGCCGATGTCGGCGACCGGGGCCGGCTCTGGAGGCTCCTCCGCGAGCGGGTCGGCCGCGAGCTCGGGCGCGAGGCCCAGCTCGGCATGGATGCCCGCCCAGACGGACGACGGCGGCGCCTCGAATCCGGCGTCGGCCGCGCCGACGCGACCGGGCACGCCGCTCCGCCCCAGCGCGACCGTCCGCGCAAGTGCGTCGTACTCGGCGCGGCATTCCCCGCAACCGTCGAGGTGTGCGCGGACCGCGTCGTCGGGTTCGTCGCCGTCGAGCGCGAGCACGGCGAGCTCGTCAGGCTCGATGTGGTCCATCATCCACCTCCCATCGGGTGCGCAGCCGAATCAGGCTGCGTCGGACATGACTCTTCACCGTGCCGATCGGAAGCCCGAGGGTCTCCGCGATCTGCGAGTGACTGAGCTGGTCGTAGAACGCCAATTGCATCACGCGTCTCGGCACGGGCTCGAGCCGGTCGAGTTCCTCGGCCACCATGACGCGTTCGGCGAGGTCGTCGTCGCCGACCGGCGGCGCAACCGACGCCTCCGAGACCAGCGTCTCCTCGAGGCGGCGGGTTCGGGCGCGGGCCTCGTGGGCGTCGGCGATGCGGTGCTTCGTGATGCCCACGAGCCACGCGCTGAGGCTCGCGCGCGTGAGGTCGAAGGTGTGCCGGCCCCGCCACGCCGAGATGTACACCTGCTGCGTGACGTCCTCTGCATCGGCGCGATCGCCGAGCGACCGGAGCGCGAGACGGAACACCAGCGCCGACCACCGGGCGTACGCCTCGCGGAGCGCGCGTTCGTCACCCGAGGCGAACGCGCTCGCGAGCGCGTGATCGTCGAGGTCGGCGAATGAGGTCGTGGTCACCGCGTGACGTTCACTCCTTCGTGGACCGTCGAGATGCCCCGCGTCGGGGGCGACGGGCGCGGGCGGTGCGGGCAGTCTCGCCTGCGGCACCGGCACCAGCATAGCCACGCTCCATCCGGTTCAGGCGAGGGGGATCGCGGTGACGACGACGTTCGAGAGGTAGCGGCGATCGGCATGGTCGAAGTCGCCGCCGCAGGTCACGAGGGTCAGCCGTGGCGCCCCCGATCGATCGAACGCGGCGTCCCAGTCGACGTCGGCCTTCTCGATGACCTGCACCGAATCCACCGCGTACGCGCGACGCTCGCCCGCAGCATCCGTGACGACCACCTCGGTGCCCGGCGCCGCGTCCTTCAATCGCGCGAATGGGAGCACGTCGTACGTGAGCGAATCGACGTGGGCCGCGATGACGGTCGAGCCCGACGCGCTCGCGGGCGCGGGCCCCCACCGGTACCAGGCGGCGATGGCCGGATCGTCGAGGAGGCCCATGCGCCCCTGGCCGTCCAGGCCGACCGGTCGCACGGCGACATCGATGCCGAGTGCCGGCACCTCGAGACGCGTCGGCTCGGGCGGCGCCGTGGGCTGGTCCTCGAGTGCAGCCGAATGACGCGGGATGTCGGGCAGCGGAGCCGGCGACGCGACCGCCGCCCGCTCCGAGGCCTCGTGCGGCGGGTCGGATGCCACCGCGCCGCCGATCCCCTCGGGCGACGCGGTGCACCCGGCCGTCAGGCCGACCATGACGGAGACCGCGACCAGGGACCCGATCCCCGCGGCCGCGACCCCCGGACCCGGCATGCGGATCAGCGCTCCGCCTTCGCGGCCGCGATCCGCCGGACGCCCGCCACAGCGAGCGCGAGCACGGCGAGCACACCGAGGCCGATCGCCGCCCAGAGCCGCATCTGCTGCTCGGGCGAGTTCGCGGCGACCAGTCCTGCGGAGCCGGCCGGAACACCGTCGGGGCTCGAATGCATGCCCGTCACGGTCTGCACCGCGAGGGCCAGGTTGCCGTCATCCAGGCTGCCCCACGCGTAGGCGATGGTGAGCGCGCCTTCAGCGACCTCGACGTCGGCGGGACCGAGCACGGGCTCGGTCGTGCCCGCCGCGGCGATCGACGCGGAGACGGTGCCCGTCGGCAGGTCGAGTGTCGCCTCGTCCGGGTTCTCGAGGCCCGAGACGACGGCCTCGCCGCCGGCGAGGACGTCCACCGCCGGAGCGGCGGCGACATGCCGCACCGTCAGCCGGCCCTGTCCGGCCGGGATCTCGGACACGTCGTTGGTGAAGAGGGTCGCCGTCGGGTTGCCCTCGGCGTCGAGATGCGCGACCGCGGTGTAGTTCCCGCCGGCATCGAGCGGGAGGTCGACGGGCCCGATCGCCGGCTCGGACGCGTTCGTGGCGTCCGCTGCCGTGATCGCGACCGAGTAGGTGCCCGCGGGCAGTTCGAGCGGGCCGGCGAGGTCGCCGGGCGCGAAGTCGTCGAGCGTGAGCTCATCGTCGACGTACACGTCGACGGTCAGGTCGGGCACGCCGTGGAGCACCGAGAGCATCGCCGCATCTTCGGCGGCGTGAGCCGGTGCGACGGCACCCAGCGCGACGAGCGCGCCCGCACCGATCCCGGCGATGAGGATCTTGTTCATGGTTCCCTCCAGGTCGGCTCCGCGATGCGGAGCATCGAGATTGCCTGTCACCACCTCCTTCCGGAGGGCGTGATGGATCGGATGCACCTGGATGGACGCGATGTCGTGAACACGACGGAGGCCGGCGGACCATCTGGTCCGACCGGCCTCCGGATGAAGCGGATGTCGCGGCGCGTCAGCTCACGCCGAGCAGGTCGATCACGAAGATCAGCGTCTTGCCCGACAGCTGGTGCCCGCCGCCCGCAGGGCCGTACGCCTTGTGCGGCGGGACGGTGAGCTTGCGGCGACCGCCGACCTTCATGCCGGGGATGCCCTCCTGCCAGCCGGAGATGAGCGCCTGCAGCGGGAAGTTGATGGACTGGCCGCGGCTCCACGACGAGTCGAACTCCTCGCCGGTCTCGTACTCGACGCCGAGGTAGTGCACGTCGACCGTCGAGCCGGGCGTCGCCTCGGCGCCGTCGCCCACGACGATGTCCTCGATGACGAGGTCGGCGGGGGCCGGGCCCTCGGGAGCGTCGACCTCGGGCTTGCTGTTGGTGTCAGTCATGCGCACCATCCAAACGGAAACCGGACCCGGCGGACAACCGTCCACCACGCTCTTGCGCCAACCGCGAACATCTTGCAGTCTGAAGCCCTAAAGACTCGTCGCCCCGTAGAGATGTCGGCATTGCCACACCACAGGGCGACGAGTTTTTTCGTGTCGGAAGAACAGGCAGGCGGGCGATCGCCGCCCCGTGGTGCGGTGTCTGGATCAGAAGAACCCGAGCGGGTTCTCGCCGTAGCTGACGAGCAGGTTCTTCGTCTGCTGGTAGTGGTCGAGGGCCTGCTTGTTGTTCTCGCGGCCGATGCCCGAGGACTGTAGCCGCGGAAGGCCGCGCCCGCGGGGTACGCGTGGTAGTTGTTCACCCACACCCGGCCGGCTTGGATGTCGCGGCCCGCGCGGTACGCCTCGTTGCCGTTGCGGCTCCACACGCCGGCGCCGAGCGGTCGGCATGCTCACGCCGCCTCCGATCGCCCCCGATTCCGGATGCGGCAAACCGAGACCGCGCATCCTCGCGAGTAGGCTGCGCCGCATGATGCGAATCGTCGCTGCCGGTGCCCTGCTCGCCGTGCTCGGCTTCACCGGATGCTCCGGGCCGGCCGCCGAGACCGAGCCGACCGGTCCGTCGACGGAGTTCGGCGGCAGCGGGACCTTCGTCGTCGGCGAGGACGTCGCACCCGGCTACTACCGGCAGGACGAACCGGAGCCTGCGTGCCGTTACACACTGGAGAACGCGAACGGCGAGGCGATCACGTACGGGCGCGGCGACGCCGTACTCCTGGCGGAGGACGGCCAGGCGGTCACGCTCGAGGGCTGCGGCACCTACGAGTGGTATCGAGAGCCCTGAGCGCCCGATACGACTCAGGCGGAGATCGCCTGCCGGTCGCGGGTCACCGCGTCGAGCAGCACCCGCTCGTCCTCGAAGCGGCGGACGTCGCCGCGACCGGTCGCCAGCGCGTTCCGGGTGAACGCCAGGCGCGTGGCATCCGCGATGAAGCGCTTCACCTCGGCGGTGCGCGGCGGGCGCTGCGCCCGCGCCCAGGCGAGTGCGGCACGGCGCCCCGCCGGAGTCGACAGCCCGGCGACCTCGTCGGCGTTGAACCATCCGGCCGCGGCGTACTCGGCGAGTCTCCGCCGCGTGACGGCCTGCTCCTGCCGGCGCAGCAGGATCGTGACCACGATCGCGGCGATGAAGATCGGCACCTGGATCGTGAAGTAGAGGGCGAACGCGTCGGCGAAGGCGAGCGAGCCGTTCCAGAAGGCGTGCAGCAGGATGGCGGCGATCAGGCCGAGGAGGAACCAGCCGATCACGCGCGGCCCACCGCCGCGGCTCGCGGCGATGCCGATCGCGATGCCGGTGCAGGCCGTGAAGAGCACGTGCGCGAACGGCGAGAAGATGCCGCGCACGAGGAAGGTCATGCCGAGCTCGCCGGCGCCGCCCTCGATGAGCGCGACGCCGAAGTAGAGGATGTTCTCGGTGAAGGCGAAGCCGGCCGCGACCGTCGCGGCGTACACGAGTCCGTCGATGGGGCCGTCGAAGTGCGATCGCGAGAACGCGTAGATGAGCAGGATGCCGACGCCCTTGGCGAGTTCCTCGACGATCGGCGCCTGCACGACCGCTCCGATCGCCTCGTCGCCCGTGGCGCCGGCCGGTCCTGACATCGCGGTGAACAACTGGACGCCGAGGTCGACGACGAGCGCGATCGCGACCGACACCGCCGCGCCCCAGAGGAACGCGAACCAGAGCGCCCAGCGCGGCTCGGGCTCCCAGCGGTCGATCCAGCGGACCGCGAGGAGCACGATCGCGAGCGGGACGAACGCGAGCAGCGTGCCGGTCGCGACGACCGAGAGGCCGAGCGCGACAGCCAGGTAGCCGAGCACGAGGAGGCCGACGAGCAGCGCGATCGCGAAGGCCACGATCCATCCGGCACCGACACCACGGCGCCGCGGCGCGGCGGGCGGCCACGCGGGCACGTGCGACTGCGGACCGGGGGCGGGGCTCGGCGGCGTGAGGCTCACGCCCGAAGCCTAGCGAGGGCCGCCCACCTCGGCGCCGGACTCGACCGGACCGAACATCACGCCGGGGTTCAGGATGCCCTGCGGGTCGAACACCCGCTTGATCCGGCGCTGCAGGTCGACGGAGGCGTCGCCGACCTCCTCGGCGAGCCAGCGGCGCTTCAGCAGGCCGACGCCGTGCTCGCCGGTGAGGGTGCCGCCGAGCCGGACGCCGGTGCGGAACAGTTCGTCGGCGGCTGCCCAGATGCGCTCGGGCACCTCGTCGCCCTCGAACACGAAGTTGGGGTGCAGGTTGCCGTCGCCAGCGTGTGCGAGCGTGGGGATCTCGACGTCGTAGCGCGCGCCGATCTCGGCGATCGCGCGGAACATCTCGGGCAGGCGCGAGCGCGGCACCGCCACGTCCTCGATGAGCACGTTTCCGCGCGAGGCGAGCGCGGGGTGCATGGCGCGCCGGATGTCGAGCAGCCGCTCGCCCGTCGCCGCATCCGTCGACCGGGTCACGCGCCCCCCGGCGGCCTCGAAGACGCGGGCGACGGTCTCGGCCTCCGCGGCCGCGTCACCGGCATCGCACTGGGCGAGCAGGAAGGTCTCGCCGGGCGCGAAGTCGGCCAGTGGCGTGCCGACGAGCGCGGCGGCGCCGAGGTGCTCGGTGACGCGTGCGAGGCCGATCGGGTCGATGAGCTCGAGCAGGGCGGGCCGGATGTGCGCACCCGCGACGCCGCCGACCGCGGCACCGGCGGCCTCGACATCGGGGAACGCGGCCGCGACCGTGTGGGTCTCGCCGCGCACGAGCGGGCGCAACCGCACGGTCGCCTCGACGATGACCGCGAGCGTCCCCTCCGAGCCCGTCAACAGCGCCGTGAGGTCGTAGCCGGTGACGCCCTTCACCGTGCGATGCCCGGTGCGGAGCAGCGTGCCGTCGGCGAGCACCGCGGCGAGGCCCAGGACGGACTCGCGCGTCACGCCGTACTTCGCGCAGAGCAGGCCGCCCGCGTTGGTCGCGATGTTGCCGCCGACGGTCGAGATCGCGCGGCTTGCCGGATCGGGTGCGAACCAGAGGCCGCGCTCCCTGGCGGCGCGGTCGAGGTCGCCGTTGAGCACGCCCGCCTCGACGACCGCGAGCTCGTCGACCTCCGATATCTCGAGGATGCGATCCATCCGCGTCAGGTCGAGCACGATCGCGCCGTCGCTCGAGATCGCGCCGCCCGCGAGCCCGGTGCCGGCCCCGCGCGGGACCAGCGGGGTCCGCGTCGAGCTCGCGATGCGCATCACGGCCTGCACGTCCTCGACGGATGCCGCGTGCACGACCGCGAGCGCCGGGTGCGGGCTGCGCCAACCGGACCGGTCCTCGCGCACCGCGGCGAGCTCGGGCCCGTCGGTCACGACCGCGTCGCCGAGGAGGGAGGTGAGCTGGTCGACGGCGGCGGTGGGCATGCCGCCAGCGTAGCCGCCGCAGTCATGTCCGATTTCCGCTACTCCACGTCGGCGGCACGTGCGACGCTGGAGTCATGACGACCATGACGGCCGAGCCGATCGCCGACCCGCTCGCCGACCCCGCCTTCGCGGAGCGGTACCGCGCGATGCTCGCACGCGACGACCGGTTCGACGGATGGTTCATCACCGGCGTCCACTCGACCGGGATCTACTGCCGGCCGAGCTGCCCTGCTGCGCCGCCGAAGCCGGCGAACGTGACCTTCTACCGCACCGCGGCGGCGGCCCACGAGGCCGGGCTGCGCGCCTGCAAGCGATGCCTGCCCGACGCCGTGCCCGGATCGCCCGAGTGGGACCTCGGGGACGACCTCGCGGCCCGGGCGATGCGCCTCATCGCCGACGGCGTCGTGGAGCGCCAGGGCGTCCCTGGCCTCGCCGCGCGACTGGGCTACACGCCCCGCCACCTCACTCGGGTGCTGGCGGCCGAGCTCGGAGCCGGACCGCTCGCGCTCGCGCGCGCCCACCGGGCGCAGACCGCCCGCGCGCTGCTGACGTCGACCTCGATGCGGGTGTCCGACGTCGCGTTCGCGTCGGGCTTCGGCAGCATCCGGCAGTTCAACGACACCATCCGCGCCGTGTACGAGCGCAGTCCGCTCGAGCTGCGCGCGACGGCTCGGCGCGCGGCCCCCGTCGCGGACGCCGGCACGGTTCGTCTGCGGCTCCCGGCCAGGGCGCCGTTCGATGCGGAGAGCGTGTTCGCGTGGCTGGCCGACCGCGCGCTCGCCGGCGTCGAGGAGGCCGAGCCCACGCAGTACGAGCGCACGCTCGCCCTTCCCGCGGGCCCGGCGCTCGTGCGGCTGGCCGCGGTGCCCGACTCGCCCGCGCTCGACGTCGAGGCGCGGCTCGCGAGCCTCACCGATCTCGCACCTCTCGTCGCGCGCGTCCGACGGCTGTTCGACCTCGACGCCGATGCGACCGCGATCGACGCGGCGCTCGCCGCCGATCCCGTGCTCGCGCCCTCGGTGGCGGCGGCGCCGGGGCTGCGCATGCCCGGCACGCTCGACCCGCACGAGCTCGTCGTACGGGCGCTCGTCGGCCAGCAGGTCTCGGTCGCCTCCGCACGAACCGCCCTCACGCGGCTCGCGGCCGAGCTCGGCGAGCGCGTCGAGTTCGACGGCCGCACGCGCACGCTGTTCCCCACGCCCGAGGCCATCGCCGAGCGCGGCACCGAGGTCCTGCGCGGTCCCGCCGCGCGCATCCGCACCATCATCGACGTCTGCACGCGACTCGCCTCGGGTGAGCTCGTCGTCGCCTCCGAGTGCGAGCGCGCGCAGCTGCGCGCCGACCTGCTCGCGATCCCTGGCATCGGCCCCTGGACCGCCGGCTACCTCGCGATGCGCGTCACGCGCGAGCCCGACGAGCTCCTCGTGTCCGACCTCGCGCTGCGCAACGGGGCCGTTCGGCTCGGACTGCCCGGCGAGGCCAAGGCGCTCGCGGCCCATGGCGAGCGATGGGCGCCGTGGCGGAGCTACGCGTCGATGCACCTGTGGCGGGCCGCGGCATCCGCCTGACGGGGCGGGTGGTTGTCGCCATCGAGGAGCGTGGGGGAGGTTTCGTTGTACGTCTCGCACAGGATGGCCGTTTCCGCGGCCGATAGCCTAGACGGGTGAAGTTCGCACACCTCCGAGTCGAAGGCCAGACGACCCCACGACTCGCGGCGGTGATCGACGACGACGCGCTCTTCCTCGACGAGGTGATGGACGACGCCCCGGTCGACCTGCAGTGCCTCATCGAACGCGGCCCCGACGGGCTCGACGCGGTCCGCGCCGCGGTCTCCGGTGCGCTCGCCGACCGACCCGCGACCACGCCCGTCGCGGAACTGCGCCATTCCTCGGCCGTGCTGCGCCCCGCGCAGGTGCTGGCGATCGGCGCGAACTACGCGGCGCACGCGTCCGAGCTGAAGCTCCGCTCCGAGACGGCGATGACCATCTTCTCGCTCTGGCCGAACTCGCTCTGCGGGCACGGCGCCACGACCACCTGGGCGGGGGATGTCGCGACGCAGGTCGATTACGAGGCCGAGCTCGGTGTCATCATCGGCCGTCCCGCGAAGGACGTGGCCGTGCGGGACGCCCTCGACTACGTGTGGGGCTACACGGTCGTGAACGACATCACGGCACGCGACATCCAGTTCAGCGAAGCGCAGTGGTCGCGCTGCAAGTCGTTCGACGGTTTCACGCCGACCGGGCCGGTCGTCGTCACGGCCGACGAGATCGCCGACCCGCAGGACCTCTGGCTGACGACCAACGTCGACGGGCACGTCCTGCAGGACGCCTCGACGAACGAGATGGTGCGCAGCGTCGCCGAGATCATCGCGTACCTGTCGCGCACCTCGACCGTGCCGCCCGGAACCCTGATCTCGACCGGCAGCCCCGGCGGGGCGGGCTACTCGCGCAACCCCCAGGTGTTCCTGCACGACGGCTCGACCGTCACGGTCACGATCGAGGGCATCGGGTCGCTCACGACGCACTGCCGCGTCGTCTGATCCCCGCCCGTCGAGCGCCGGCTCAGGCAGCTCAGTCGCTCGGCTCGCCCTTGCGCTCGATCACGGGGACGGCCTGCGTGATGGGCTGCGCGCCCGACAGGCGCGACGGCGCGAGGTGACGCGTGACGTCCTCGCGCGTCATCAGGTTCGCCTCGACGACCAGGTCGGCGACCGGACGCCCCGTCGCGAGCGCGGCCTTGGCCAGCTTGGCCGCCTCGGTGTAGCCGATGAACGGGATGAGCGCGGTGATCACGCCGACGCTCGACGCGACCTGCGCATCGAGGTGCTCGACGTTCGCGCTGATGCCGTCGACGCAGTTGACGCGCAGGGTCCAGCAGGCCTGGCGCATCCACGTGATCGACTGCAGCAGCGAGTGCGCGATCACGGGCTCGAACGCGTTCAGCTGCAGCTGGCCGTTCTCGGCCGCCATCATGACCGTCACATCGGCACCGGCGACGGCGTAGGCCACCTGGCTGACGGCCTCGGGGATCACCGGGTTCACCTTGCCCGGCATGATGCTCGAGCCCGCCTGCCGCGGCGGCAGGTGGATCTCGCCGAGACCCGCCTGCGGGCCCGACGACAGCAACCGGAGGTCGTTGCAGATCTTCGACAGCTTGATCGCGCTGCGCTTGAGCGCGCTCGAGAACGTCATGAACACGCCGGTGTCGCTCGTGGCCTCGACGAGGTCGGGTGCGGTCTCGAGCGGCTGGCCCGCGATCTCGCTGAGGTGCCGAACCACGGCGGCGGCGTACCCCGGGTCGGCCGTGATGCCGGTGCCGACGGCCGTGCCGCCGAGGTTCACCTCGGAGAGCAGCTTGATCGTCTCGCGGAGCCGCGCGATGTCCTCGCCGAGCGTCGTGGCGAACCCGTGGAACTCCTGGCCGAGCGTCATCGGGACGGCGTCCTGCAGCTGGGTGCGGCCGACCTTGAGGATGTCGTGGAACTCGCGGCCCTTGCGGCCGAAGGCGATGCGCAGCTTGTCGAGCTCTGAGAGCATCGTCGTGAGCGACGCCGTCATGGACAGCTTGATCGCGGTCGGGTACGTGTCGTTGGTCGACTGGCTGCGGTTGACGTCGTCGATGGGGTGCAGGACGTCGTAGCGGCCCTTGGGGTACCCGGCGATCTCGAGCGCGACGTTGGTGATGACCTCGTTCGCGTTCATGTTGGTCGAGGTGCCCGCGCCGCCCTGGATCACGCCGACCACGAACTGGTCGTGGAACTCGCCGTCGATGATGCGCTGGCACGCCTCGTCGATCCAGACCTGCTTCTGGGGCTCGAGTGCGCCGACCTCCTTGTTGGCGCGGGCCGCCGCCTGCTTGACCTGGGCGAACGCGATGACGAGCTCGGGATAGACCGAGATGGGGCGCTTGGAGATCGGGAAGTTGTCGAGCGCCCGCTTGGTGTGCACGCCCCAGTAGGCGTCGGCCGGCACGTCGACCGAGCCGAGCGAGTCGGTCTCGGTCCGCACCGGTCCGTGGCTGGTCTGGAACACCTCGTCCTCCCGTCCTTGGCTCAGCTTGGTCTGGTGGTCAGGTCGGGTCATCGACACGGTGGCTCCATCGCCTCGGGTGTGCACGGGATCGCCGCGCGGTTCCCCTCGAGCCTACCGCCGGGCATTCCGGCGCGTTCCGGCCCCGCACAGTCGGTTCGTGCGCGGATCCGGCGGCGACCGCACGATTCGTGCGCCGGCCGATCAGGAAGGCCCTGCCACCTCGAAGAGCCGCCACTCATCGGGCACGCCCTTCAGCGCATGCGATCCGCGGTCGACGAACTGGATGCCGGATCCGACCACCAGGTCCTTCACGGTCCCCGACACGAGCACGCGCCCCGGACCGGCGAGCGCGAGCACCCGCGCGGCGATGTGCACCGCGATGCCGGCGACCTGGCCATCGCGCAGCTCGACCTCGCCGCTGTGCAGGCCGGCGCGGATGTCGATGCCGAGCGACGGCACGGCCGCCGCGATGTCCGTGGCACAGCGCACGGCGCGCGCCGGCCCGTCGAAGATCGCGAGGAAGCCGTCGCCCGTGGTCGCGATCTCCCTGCCGCGATACCGTTCGAGCTGCGCGCGGACCAGTTCGTCGTGCGCCGTCTTCAGCTCGAGCCAGCGCTGGTCGCCGAGCCGCACCGCGGCGTCCGTCGAGCCCACGATGTCGGTGAAGAGCACCGTGGCGAGCACCCGGTCGTCGGCGGGCGCCGGCCGATCGCCGGTCAGGAACTCCTCGACCGCGTCGAGGATCCCGTCGGAGTCGACGAACGCCGGGTACCAGTCGGCTCCCGGGACCTCGACGTACTTCGCGCCCGGGATGTGCTCGGCGAGGTATCGACCCATCGGCGGCCGATAGTGCCGATTGCCCGCCTTCTGCACGACGAGCGTCGGCGCCTTGATGCTCGGCAGGATCGACCGGACGTCGACGTGCAGCACCCACCGGTAGATGCGCGTCGCGGTCCCGGGCGAGGCCGACAGCCGGCCGTAGCGCGCGATCCAACGCTGCAGTTGCGGATCGTCGGCGACGCTCGGTGCCGCGAGGCGGAGCACCCTTCCCGTGCCCCACGCGGGCAGCCACTGCTCGAGCAGCTTCTCCGACGAGGCCTCGGGCATCCCGATCGCGTAGTCGTCGGCGCGCAGCATGCGTGCGAAGGAGTTCACTAGCACCAGCGCCCGGGTCCGCTGCGGATGGGTCGCGGCGAACATCATCGCCATGGGACCGCCCTCGGCATCGCCCAGGATCGCGGCCTGCTCCGAGCCGACCGCGTCGAGGACGCCGCGGGCGTCGTCCACCCACTGCTCGAGCGTCGGCAGGGCGCCCATCGGCACCGGATCCGACAGCCCCGCCCCGCGCTTGTCGAAGCAGATGACGCGCGCGAACCGGCCGAGGCGCTCGAGGTAGCGCACCATCGAGGGGTGCTCCCACATGATCTCGATATTGCTGGCCCAGTTGCCGATGAGCAGCAGGTCGCGAGGGCCGTGCCCGAACACCTGGTACGCGACGTCGCCCTCCTCGCTGCGCGCGTACCGCGGCTCCGGTCCGCCGGCGGACCACATCGCCATCGCGTCCCCCTCCCGCCGCCAGCGTAGCGCCGAGGCGGCGGGACGCCCCCACGTCCCGCCGCCTCGGTCCGGCGCGCCGCGCCGGTGGGTCGAAGCCCGGCCGGTCAGCCCTTCGTCTCGTCGGCCGGGGCGTCGACGCCGTCGGAGAACTCGTCGGCCGGTGCGTCGACGCCGTCGGAGGCGAGGAGCTCCTCCTCGACCCGACCTCCGTAGCCCTCGGCCTGCGGGTCGCCGTGGAGGCCGCCCGAGACCGCATACTCCTCCTCCGGCGACAGGACGAGCCGGTGCCGGCCGTAGACGCCGAAGCCGATGAGCATCACGGCGTACACGACCGCGATGGCGATGATCGCCGGCACGAACGTCGGGTTGAGCAGGAAGCCGAGGAAGATGAGCGCCGCGATCACCGCTGCGGCGACCGCACCCGGCACACCCCACGGGCTGCGGTACGGCCGCTTCGCGTTCGGGTACTTCCGTCGCAGGATCACGAACGCGACCATCTGCAGGAGGTACGCGAGCACCGCACCCCACACCGCGATGTTCAGCACGATCGCGCCGGCGACCGCCCCCGCGCCCTCGGCGTCGGCCTGCGCGAGGAGGTCGAGCACCACCAGGGCGATGAAGCCGATGACGGCCCCGGCGACGAGCGCCACCCACGGCGTCTGCCGCTTGCCCGTGAGCGAGAGGAACTTCGGGTAGTAGCCGGCGCGTGAGAGCGAGTACATGTTGCGCCCGTAGGCGAACATGATGCCCTGCAGCGAGGCGAGCAGGCCGATGAGCGCGAAGAGCGCCAGCAGGGCCGCGAGCTCGTCGCCGACGATCGCCCGGAACCCGTCCAGCAGGGGCTCGCCTGCGACCCCCGTCGCCTCGGCGCCGAGCACTCCGGTGTTGAGGAACAGCACGAGCAGGCCCGTGACGATGAGCGTCGCGCGCGCGATGATGCCCGCGCGCGGGATGTCGCGCACCGGGTCGTGCGACTCCTCGGCCGCGAGCGGAAGCTCCTCGATGCCGAGGAAGAACCACATCGCGAATGGCAGCGCGAACAGGATCGGCAACACGCCGTGGGGCAGGAACGCGGTCTGGCCGGGGTCGGGCGCAATGTCGAACAGCTTGTCCCACGAGAACTGGCCCGAGAACATCGCCATCACGCTGAAGACCAGGAGGATCGCGATCGAGATGATCGACACGACGATCGCGAACTTGAACGAGATGTTCGCTCCCGCCGCATTGATGCCGATGAATGCGGCGTAGAGGATGATCCACCAGAGCCAGCCGGGCATCGAGAACCCGAGCAGCTCGCTCGTGATGGCGTCGGCGTACGAGGCGGAGAAGAACACGATCACCGCGGTCGTCGCGACGTACTCGATGGTCTCGGCGAGACCCGTCACGAAGCCGCCCCACGGCCCCATGGCGGCCCGCGAGAACGAGTAGGCGCCGCCCGTGTGGGGCATGGCCGACGCCATCTCGCCGATCGAGAAGATCAGGCCGTAGTACATGACGACGAGGATGGCGAATGCGATGAGCATGCCGCCGAAGCCCGCGAAGTCGATGCCGAAGTTCCAGCCCGAGAAGTCGCCGGAGATGACCGCGGCGACGGCGAGGCCCCACAGGCCCCACACGCCCGCCGCGCGGGTGAGCTTGCGTTTCTCGAAGTATCCCTGGTCGGCGGTCGTGTACGTCACGCCCGAGACCTTCAGGGTGTCTTTCGCCATGGCGCTCCTGTTCGTCATCGCGCGGGCCTCTGGGGGCGGGCGCGGGTGCGATGGTGGGTGGGCCACATGATAGGGGCGTCAATGGTCGCTCGTACAGACCTTTTTCGGGCGTCATGGCAAGTCGGCCCCCGAGATCGCGCGAATCGCTGCTGGTCTTGGTGCGCCGACGCGTGATGTAATGGTCGCCGAATCCGACCATTCCCCACGCGAGGAGGCGCCGAGATGGCGGCACCCACCGGTTTCCTGACGCTCGACGGCCTCCGCTCGGCCGTGGCCGACGGGCACGTCGACACCGTCGTCGTGGCGTTCACTGACATGCAGGGCCGGCTCGTCGGCAAGCGCACGTCGGCGCGCCTGTTCCTCGAGGAGATCGCGCTGCACGGCGCGGAGGCCTGCAACTACTTGCTCGCGGTCGACGTCGAGATGAACACCGTCGACGGGTACGAGATGTCGAGTTGGGAACGCGGCTACGGCGACATGGCCCTCGTCCCCGACCTCTCCACGTTGCGCATGGCCCCATGGCTCGAGGCCACCGCGCTGGTCACGGCCGACCTGCAGTGGCTCGACGGCCGCCCGGTCGAGGCCTCGCCCCGTCGCATCCTGCAGCGGCAGCTCGAACGCCTCGCCAAACGCGGCCTCACGGCCTACGTCGGCACCGAGCTCGAGTTCATCGTCTTCGACGACTCCTACCGCGACGCCTGGCGCAAGGGGTATCGCGACCTCACGCCCGCGAGCGACTACAACATCGACTACGCGCTGCTCGCGTCGACCCGCATGGAGCCGCTGCTGCGCGACATCCGGAACGCGATGGACGGCGCCGGCATGTACTGCGAGGGCGTGAAGGGCGAGTGCAACCTCGGTCAGCAGGAGATCGCGTTCCGCTACACCGACGCGCTCGCCACGTGCGACAACCACTCGATCTACAAGAACGGCGCCAAGGAGATCGCCGACCGGCACGGCAAGTCGCTGACGTACATGGCGAAGTTCAACGAACGCGAGGGCAACAGCTGCCACATCCACATCTCGCTGCGCGGCGAGGGCGGCAGCGCCGTATTCGCCGACGACGCCGACGAGCGCGGCATGTCCGCGATGTTCAAGCACTTCATCGGCGGCCAGCTCGCCGTGATGCGCGAGCTGACGCTGTTCTCCGCGCCGAACATCAACTCGTACAAGCGCTACGTCGCCGGCAGCTTCGCCCCGACCGCCATCGCCTGGGGCCTCGACAACCGCACGTGCGCACTGCGCGTGGTGGGGCACGGCCACGGCATGCGGGTCGAGAACCGGGTGCCCGGCGGCGACGTGAACCAGTACCTCGCGGTCGCCGCGCTCATCGCGGCGGGCCTGCACGGAATCGACCACGAGCTCGACCTCGGCGACGTGTTCGTCGGCAACGCGTACGAGAGCGACGTCGCGCGCGTGCCCCCGACGCTGCGCGAGGCGGCCGACCTGTTCGCCGACTCGGCCATCGCCCGCGAGGCGTTCGGCGACGAGGTCGTCGAGCACTACCTGAACAACGCGCGCGTCGAGCTCACCGCCTACGACGCTGCCGTCACCGACTGGGAGCGGGTCCGTGGCTTCGAGCGGCTCTGAGGCCGGCCGGGCGACGGATGCCGCGACGCCGACGCCGCCCGCGACCGCGCCGCTCATCGGCGTCACGACCTACCTCGAGCGCTCGCAGACGGGAGTCTGGGACCTTCCCGCCTCGTTCCTGCCCAAGGTGTACCTCGACGCCGTGACGGAGGCCGGCGGCATCGCCGTGCTGCTGCCGCCGCAGCCCGCGAGCCCTGAGATCGCCCGCCGCGTGCTCGGCTTGCTCGACGGACTGATCGTCTCCGGCGGCGCCGACGTCGATCCGCGCCGGTACGGCCAGGAGCCGCACGAGCGCACGGGCGCCCCGCGCGCCGACCGCGACGCGTGGGAGGACGCGCTGCTCACGGCGGCGATCGAGCTCGACGTTCCGTTCCTCGGCATCTGCCGCGGCGCCCAGATGCTCAACGTCGCCCTCGGCGGCACGCTCGTGCAGCACCTGCCCGACGTCGTCGGCCACGAGGGCTACCAGCCGGCGCCCGCGGTCTTCGGCGAGACCGTCGTCAGCGTCGCGCGCGGCAGCCGCCTCGACGCGATGCTCGGCGCGGCCGACGACCCCGACGGCACCGTCTCCGTGCACGTGTACCACCACCAGGCGATCGACCGGGTCGCCGACGGCCTCACCGTGACGGCGCGCACCGACGACGGGGTGATCGAGGCAGTCGAGCTCGCGGGCGCCGCGTTCGGCGTCGCCGTGCAGTGGCACCCCGAGGAGGACGCCGCCGATCGCCGCCTGTTCGCCGGCCTCGTCGAGGCCGCGCGCGACCACCGCACCGGAAGGACGCCCGAGTGACCCACACCATCGTCAATCCCGCCGACGGGACCGTCGTGACCACGGTCTCCGCCGCGACCGTCGAGGAGACGGATGTCGCGATCGAGCGGGCCGCGCGCGCCCAGCGGGAGTGGGCGCGCGCCGCTCCCGCCGATCGGGCGAAGGTGCTGCGGCGATTCGCCGACGCGGTGGACGGCGCGCTCGAGGAGCTCGCGTCGCTGGAGGTCGTGAACTCGGGCCATCCCATCGCGCAGGCTCGCGGCGAGGCCGGACACGTGCGGAACGTGCTCGAGTACTACGCCGCGGCGCCCGAGCGGCTCTCAGGACGCCAGATCCCGGTCGCGGGCGGACTCGACGTGACATTCCACGAGCCGCTCGGGGTCGTCGGCGTGATCACGCCGTGGAACTTCCCCATGACGATCGCGTCGTGGGGGTTCGCACCCGCGCTCGCGGCCGGCAACGCGGTCGTTCTCAAGCCCGCGGAGTGGACGCCGCTGACGAGCCTGCGCCTGGCCGGACTCGGCCTCGAGGCCGGGCTTCCCGAGGGCCTGTTCCAGGTGATCCCCGGCAAGGGCTCGGTCGTGGGCGAGCGGTTCGTGACGAACGAGACGGTCCGCAAGGTGGTCTTCACGGGCTCGACCGAGGTGGGCCGGCACATCATGGCCGGATGCGCCGCGCAGGTGAAGCGCGTGACCCTCGAACTCGGCGGCAAGAGCGCCAACATCGTGTTCGCCGACGCCGACCTGGAGCAGGCGGCCGCCACCGCGCCGTACGGCGTGTTCGAGAACGCGGGGCAGGACTGCTGCGCGCGCAGTCGCATCCTCGTCGAGCGCAGCGTGTACGACCGCTTCATGGAACTGCTCGAGCCCGCCGTCCGGGGCGTCAAGGTCGGCGACCCGGCCGACGACACGACCGAGATGGGTCCGCTCGTCGCCCGCGAGCACCTCGACCGCGTGGCGTCGTTCGTGCCGGATGACGCCGACGTCGCGTTCCGCGGCAGCGCTCCGAGCGGCGGGGGGTTCTGGTTCCCGCCGACCGTGCTGACACCCGCGCGCGATGCCCGAGTCGCCCGCGAGGAGGTGTTCGGCCCTGTGGTCTCGGTGTTCCCGTTCGACGACGAGGCGGATGCCGTCCGTTTCGCCAACGCCACCGAGTACGGCCTGTCCGGCTCGATCTGGACCCGCGACCTCAGCCGCGGCATCCGCGTAGCACGGGCCGTTGAGTCGGGCAACCTGTCGGTCAACTCGCACTCGTCGGTGCGGTACGCCACGCCGTTCGGCGGGTTCAAGCAGTCCGGGCTCGGCCGCGAGCTCGGCCCGGACGCACCGCTGGCCTTCACCGAGACCAAGAACGTCTTCTTCGCCGTCGACCAACCGCCGCTGGTCGACTAGCGACGTCGGCGCGTCCCGAACCCTACGAACAAGGAGCACCCATGGCAGACCTCAGCCCCGTCGACCTCACCCAGCGGCTCGCGGGCCGCGTCGCTGTCATCACCGGCGGCGCGTCGGGCATCGGACTCGCGACCGCGAAGCGCCTCGCCGCCGAGGGCGCGAAGGTCGTGATCGGCGACGTCGACCGAACCTCCGGCGAGGCCGCGGCATCCGCCGTCGACGGACTGTTCGTACAGGTCGACGTCACCGACCAGGAGCAGGTCGACCACCTGTTCGACGAGGCCGCACGCGTGTACGGCTCGGTCGACATCGCGTTCAACAACGCCGGCATCTCGCCGCCCGACGACGACTCGATCGAGACCACCGAGCTGCCCGCGTGGCAGAAGGTGCAGGACGTGAACCTCACGTCCGTCTACCTCTGCTCGCGTGCCGCGCTGCGTCACATGGTCGCGCAGGGCCGCGGTTCGATCATCAACACGGCCTCGTTCGTCGCGGTGCTCGGCTCGGCCACGTCGCAGATCTCGTACACGGCCTCGAAGGGCGGCGTGCTCGCCATGAGCCGCGAGCTCGGAGTCCAGTTCGCACGCCAGGGCATCCGGGTGAACGCGCTGTGCCCAGGGCCGGTGAACACCCCGCTGCTGCAGGAGCTCTTCGCGAAGGATCCCGAGCGCGCGCAGCGCCGCCTCGTGCACGTGCCGGTCGGCCGGTTCGCCGAGCCGGAGGAGCTCGCCGCCGCCGTCGCGTTCCTCGCGAGCGACGACGCGTCGTTCATCACGGGCTCCACCTTCCTCGTGGACGGCGGCATCAGCTCCGCCTACGTCACCCCGCTCTAGGCTCGAAGGATGAAGACGGGCGCGGACGACGACCGGGCCACGGCGGATGCCGGGGCCGCAGCGCCCGCGCCCATGCCCGCCTCGCCCGAGCCGGCCGAGGTGCTGAGCGCTGGCCTGCTGCTCACGCCCGCCCGGCCCGCGAACGCGTTCGAGGAGACCGTGCAGCGCCTGCTGCAGTCCATCCGGCTCGGGCTCATCGGTCCGGGCGACCGGCTGCCGCCCGAGCGCGAGCTCGCCGGCATGCTCGAGGTCAGCCGAGACACGCTGCGCGAGGCGATCGCGTCGCTCGCCGAAGCGGGGTGGGTGGTGTCGCGGCGCGGCCGGTACGGCGGCACCTTCGTCGCCGACACGCCCCCCGAGCGCACTACGCCGCGCTCCCCCGGCCCGCCGGGCGATCCGACGGCGCTCGCGGCCGAGCTCGAGGACACGCTCGCGCTCCGCGCAGTCATCGAGGTGGGCTCGGCCCGCCGCGCCGCGGAACGGCCCCTCACGGCCGGCGACCGCGAGCGCCTCTGGCAGGCCTACCGCGAGTGCCACGACGCGGCGGCCGAGCAGTACCGCGTGGCGGACTCGCGATTCCACCTGCTCATCGCCGAACTGCTCGGGGCTCCGAGCGTGATCCCGCTCATGGCCGACGTGCGCATGCGCGTGAACGCGTTCCTCGACGGCATCCCCCTGCTCGCACCGAACATCGCGCACTCCGACGAGCAGCACCGCGCCATTGTGGGTGCGATCCTGCGCGGCTCAGGCGACGATGCCGCCCACGCGATGGCCGAGCACCTCGAGGGCACCGAGGCGCTGCTGCGCGGCTTCTACGGGTGAACGCGACGACGCCCCGGCCGCGAGGACCGGGGCGTCGTGAGGCGCGGTGCGTCGACGATCAGACGAACGCGAGCGGGAGGAACGGCAGCATCGCGAGGCCGAACACGGCCGCGGCGAGACCGGCGATCACGATCCCGGCGAGCATCACGCCGTTGAGGACGATGCCCCAGATCGCCATCGTCCGCGCCGACGGCTCGCGCCGGAGGGCGAGGATGCCGAGCACGAGGCCGGCCACGGGCACCACGAAGGTGAAACCGGCGACGATCGAGACGAGTCCGAGCACGAGGCTCGAGACGGCGAAGCCGCGCTGCTCGACCTCGGTCGCGGCGGTGCCGGTGGAGACGGGCGCCGGTGCGGGGGTGACGGTGGTCATGGTCTGGTTCTCCTGTTCATGCGGATGCCTCCACGCTACGGACGCACGACCCGGAGCCGGTATGGGGCGAACCCCCCGATCGGCGGGGCGGCTGACGCCACCGTCGGCGGGCCGGTGGCGTCCGTCGGCCGGCAGCACCGGTACGCCGCGGCGCGCCGAGTCAGCCCGCGAGCAGCGCCTCGACGGGTCCGCGCGCGAAGTACACCAGGAACCCGGCGGCGACGATCCACAGCAGCGGGCTGATCTCGCGCGCCTTGCCGGCGAGCGAACGCACGACGACCCAGCCGATGAAGCCCGCGCCGATGCCGTTGGCGATCGAGTAGGTCAGCGGCATCACGGTCACGGTCAGGAACACCGGCAGCAGCACCGAGAAGTCCGACAGGTCGATCGAGCGGATCTGCGCCATCATGAGCGCACCGACGATGACGAGCGCGGCCGCGGCGACCTCGGACGGCACGATCGACGTGAGCGGCGTGAGGAACATCGCGAGCAGGAACAGGCCGCCCGTCACGAGGTTCGCGAGGCCCGTCCGCGCGCCCTCGCCGATGCCGGAACCCGACTCGATGAAGACGGTGTTCGACGAGCTTGAGGTGAACCCGCCCGCGACCGCGCCGACGCCCTCGACCACCAGCGCCGACCGGAGGCGCGGGAACTCGCCCTTCGCGTCCGCCAGGCCGGCCTCCTTGGACAGGCCGGTCATGGTGCCGAGCGCGTCGAAGAAGTTGGTGAACACGAGCGTGAAGACCAGCATGAGCGCGGCGAGGACGCCGATGCGCTCGAAGCTGCCGAGGCTCACCTGGCCGACGAGCGAGAGGTCGGGAAGGCTGACCCACTGCGCGGGCAGCTCGGGCACCGACAGGCCCCAGCCCTGCGGGTTCACCGAGCCGTCGGCGCCGACCTTCGGCCCGAGGTCGAGCACGGCCTCGAGCACCAGCGCGAGCACCGTGCCCGAGAGCAGGCCGATGAGGATGCCGCCCTTGACCTTGCGGGCGACGAGCACGCCGGTCAGGAGCAGCGTGAGGACGAACACGATCGTCGGCACGGTCGCGACGGAGCCGTCGACCCCCAGCCCGACCGGCGGCGACGCAGCGCCCGTCGCGGTCACGAATCCCGCGTCGACGAATCCGATGAACGCGATGAAGAGGCCGATGCCCACGGTGATCGCGAGCTTGAGCTGCATGGGCACGGCGGTGAAGATCAGCCGGCGCAGCCCGGTCGCGGCCAGCACCACGATGATCAGGCCGTTGACGAGCACGAGGCCCATCGCCTCGGGCCAGGTCACCTGTCCGACGACCGACACCGCGAGGAACGAGTTGATGCCGAGCCCAGCCGCGAACGCGAAGGGCAGGCGGGCGACCAGTCCGAAGAGGATGGTCATCACGCCCGCCGTGAGCGCGGTCACGGCCGCGACCTGCGGGAACCCGAGCGTCTGCCCCGCGACATCCGTGCCGCTGGACAGGATGATCGGGTTGAGGATCACGATGTAGGCCATGGTGACGAAGGTCACCACGCCGCCGCGGACCTCGGAGGCCACGGTCGATCCGCGTGCCGTGATGCCGAAGAAGCGGTCGACCGCCGATCGTGGGGCGGCGGGGGCCTCGATCGCGGCGGCGGCCTGAGTCTCCGTCTCGGTCTCGGTCTCGGTCGGGGTGTCGGGTCCGTTCGGGTTCATCTCATCCACGGGGGTCGGGGGTGCGCACGCACCCGGCGGGTCCGCTCAGGCGAGCGGGATGTCGGGTGGGACGGCAGCGGCCCGTGGGTCGCGGCCCGATCAGGCCACGAGGGAGTGCAACGCGGGCACGATGAGGAAGATTCCGTACAGGACCGCGAACCCGCCGAGGACGAAGCAGACCCAGGCGCCGAGGTGCGCCGCGCGCTTCTGGCCGTCGGTCAGCGGGCTCTTGCGCGCGGCCTTCTCGGCGCGCCTCGCGGCCTTGGCCGCCTCTTCGGGCGTGATCACCGTGATCGCATCGGTGAACTCGGCAGGTGCCACGACGGGCGTGCGTCCGGAGAGCGTCAGCAGCCGGAGGCCGAACGAGTACAGGCTGACGACGACGCTCGCGCCGACCAGCGCGGCGACCAGCACGATGACGAATGCGATCCAGTCGATCACTTGGCCACCTTCTTCTTCGGCTTCGGGTTGCGCTTGATCTTGACCGCGCGGCCCGAGTCGGCCACCTCGCTGAGCACGTTGTGGTGCGACACCTCGTCGCGACGCGACCACAGGAAGATGCCGCCGATGATCACGGCCGCCCCGATCGCGTCGATGATCACGCCGGCGGGCCCGGTCAGCGCGATGAACGCCGCCAGGGCCCCGACGATGCCGGACGCGGGCAGGGTGAGCAGCCAGCCCACGCCGATCCGGCCGGCCGTGCGCCAGCGCACCTTGGACCCGCGCCGCCCGAGCCCGGAGCCGATCACCGAGCCCGACGCGACCTGCGTGGTCGACAGCGCGAACCCGAGGTGGCTCGAGGCCAGGATGACGGCGGCGGTGGACGTCTCGGCCGCGAAGCCCTGCGCGGGCTTGACATCGGTCAGGCCCGTGCCGAGCGTCTTGATGATGCGCCATCCGCCCATGTAGGTGCCGAGCGCGATGGCGATCGCGCACGTGACGATGACCCACGTCTCGGGGCCGGAGCCGACGGGCTGGGCTCCGACCGAGATGAGCGTGAGCGTGATGACGCCCATGGTCTTCTGCGCGTCGTTCGTGCCGTGCGCGAGCGCGACGAGCGAGCTCGAGTAGATCTGGGCGTGCCGGAAGCCGTCGCGCCCGTCGGGCTTGCCGTCGTAGCGGCGCGTGATCGCGTACGCGAGCTTGGTGGCGGTGAACGCGATGAGGCCCGCGGTGAGCGGCGCGAGGATCGCGGGCAGGATGATCTTCGACAGCACGACGCTGCCGTCGATGGCCTGGACGCCGAAGCCGACGATCGCGGCGCCGATGAGTCCGCCGAAGAGCGCGTGGCTCGACGAGGAGGGCAGGCCGAGCAGCCAGGTCACCATGTTCCACGTGATGGCGCCGATGAGGCCGGCGAAGATGAGCTCGGGCGTGATGAGCACACCGCCCTCGCCCTCGCGGATGAGGCCGCCCGAGATGGTCTTGGCCACCTCGGTGGAGAGGAACGCGCCGATGAGATTCAGGACCGCAGCAAGCGCGACCGCGACCTTCGGCTTCAGCGCACCCGTCGCGATCGGCGTCGCCATCGCATTCGCGGTGTCGTGGAAGCCGTTCGTGAAGTCGAAGAAGAGCGCCAGTGCGATGACCAGCACGACGATGAGGGTGAGATCCACCGGCGTCTTTCTGTGCGATCGGCGAGGAGTTCGCCTGGTGTTCACGGAAGGTGGGTATCGAATCCGGCGCTCGCCGAACCTCGCACGATCCTACGCGACGTGATTGCGCTCCTGCACCACCGTTGACAGGTCAGCCCCGAACACGAAGGTCCGGCGGACGCGACCCCCGGCGAGCACGCCGGGAAGCCACCGCTTGGCGTCGTCCCACATCTCGTCGAGGGGGACCGCGTCGAGCGCGAACCATTCGGGGTCGAGCTCGTCGGATGGCGCGGGGTCGCCCGTGAACGTCCGGGCGACGAACACGCTCGACTCCTGGCTCCACGCCTCGCGATGCGGGAAGTGGTACGTCAGCAGTCCGCGCGGCTCGAGGTCGGCCGCGAGCACGGTGACGCCCGACTCCTCGTGCACCTCCCGGACCGCGGCGTCCGTCGCGGACTCCCCATCCTCGAGCTTGCCCCCGAGGCCCACGAAGTAGCCGCGGCCGAGTCCGTGCTTCTTGCGCCCGAGCAGCACCTCGGTGCGCCCGTCGGACTCGCGCAGCAGGTAGCAGACACACACCTGCGGCAGCGCCGTCCGCGGCCCCGACACCGGCTCGCCCATCGGTCAGCCGAAGAGGATGCGGGCCTCGTCGTAGCGCGACTGCGGCACCAGGTTGAGGCCGCCGGTCGCCTCGGCGATGGTGACGCGGGCGATGTCGGTGCCGCGCAGCGTCACCATGCTGCCCCACGCGCGATCGACGGCCGCGTCGACGGCCGCCATGCCAAGGCGCGTGGCGAGCACGCGGTCGTACGCCGACGGCGCGCCACCGCGCTGGATGTGCCCGAGCACGGTGTGGCGGGACTCGATGCCCGTGCGCTCCTCGATGATGGGCGCGAGCTTCTCGGCGATGCCCCCGAGGCGCGGACGGTCGAACGCGTCAAGCCCGAGGTGCGAGTGCGCCTCCTCCATCGTGTCGAGCTTGAAGCCCTCGGCGACGACGATGAGCGGGGCACGCCCGCGCTCGCGGACCGACTCGACGTAATGGCAGATCTCGTCGATGCCCATCGGCTGCTCGGGGATGAGGATCGCGTGGGCGCCACCGGCCATGCCCGAGTGCAGCGCGATCCAGCCCACGTTGCGGCCCATCACCTCGAGCACCATGCAGCGGTTGTGCGACTCGGCGGTGGTCCGGAGCCGGTCGATCGCCTCGGTGGCGATCTCGACGGCGGTGTCGAAGCCGAAGGAGTAATCGGTCGCCGCGAGGTCGTTGTCGATGGTCTTCGGCACGCCGATGACGGGTAGCCCGCCCTCGTCGACGAGCCGGCGGGCGGCGGTCAGGGTGCCCTCGCCGCCGATCGCGATGATCGCGTCGATGCCCTCGGCCTCGAGCATCCGTCGGATGTTGTCGGGGCCGCCGTTCTCGCCCTCGAACGGGTTGGTCCGGCTCGAGCCGAGGATCGTGCCGCCCTGCTTGGACAGGCCGCGCACGTCGTGGCGTGTGACGGGCATGATGTCGCCCTCGACGACGCCCTTCCAGCCCCACCGGAAGCCCACGAACTCCGCCTCGTGCGTGATGACGCCCTTGAGGACCGCGCCGCGGATGACCGCGTTGAGGCCGGGGCAGTCGCCGCCGCTCGTGAGAATGCCGATCTTCATGACCACTGGGTGACTCCTCGTGAGGTGGACGTTCGCGGGGTGGCCGCTTCATCGAGGCGCGAACGTCCGGAGTCTAGCGGGGCCCGACGCCGCCGTCCCAACCCCGACCTACAACGCACCGTCCAGCGCCTGCCGGAGCAGGTGCTGCAGCGCGTCGAGCTGCACGGAGTCGGCGGAGCCCGGCTCGACGTCGCTGCCGTCCAGCGCCCGGAGCGCGAGCCCCTGCTTCTGGTCGATGAGCTCGGCGATGCGGGCGTCCACGGTGTGCGCGGCGATGATGCGCCAGGCGGTCACGGGCTCGTCCTGTCCGATGCGGTGGACGCGGTCGATCGCCTGGGTCTGCTCGGCAGCGGTCCAGCTCAGCTCGGCGAGCACGACGTTCGACGCGGACTGCAGGTTGACGCCCACGCCCGCCGCGGTCAGCGAGCACACCGCGACCGCGACCTCGGGGTCGGTGTTGAAGGCGTCGATCGCCTGCTGTCGTGCGATGGCGTTCTGGTCGCCCCGGATCGAGACCGAGCGCAGCTCGCGGGCGGCGAAGGACGCCTCGGCCTGGTCCATGACGTCGATGTGCTTGGCGAAGAAGACGACCTTGCCGGCCGAGCGGGCCAGCTGCGCCGCGTAGTCGGCGGCGAGCCCGGCCTTGGCCTGGCCGATCCGGCGCACCATCGTGAAGACGTTCTCTCCCGACTTGGCCGACTTCGACTCCTCGAGCTCGGACATCGCGACGGCGCGGATGAACTGGTCGCGTTCGAGCTCGTCGAGGTCTCCCACCCGGAGCCGGCGCGCCTCGACGAGCGCGCGGAAGCGGTTCGCGAGGCGGTGGCCGAGCTCGCGCTCCGCGGCGCGGATGGAACGCCCGAGCTCGTCGTCGAGCTCGACGGGCAGGTCGGCGATGCGCTTGTCGGGCAGGTCGGCGGCGACGTCCTTCTTGCGGCGGCGCACGATGCCGAGGTCGATGACGGTGCGGCGGGCCTCGGCGTAGAAGCCCGGCTCGGCGGGCGTGAGGCCCGTCTCCTCGAGCCTCCCGAGCAGTTCGGGCGACGGCCGATCGCCCACGATCCAGCCCAGGAACTGCCAGATCGCCCGGAAGTCGTCGACGTCGTTGATGAGCGGCGTGCCCGTGAGCGCGAGCAGCAGCGGGTCGCCGCCGGGCGTGTTCCGGCGGATCCGCTCGGCGAGCGCGAGCACGTTCCGCGAACGCTGCGACTGGAGGTTCTTGATGAAGTGCGCCTCGTCGACGACCATGCCGCGGAAGCCCAGCGTCGACAGCCACGCCATGTGCCGGTCGAGCACGTCGTAGTTGACGACGATGACGTCGGCGAACGCGTCGACGCTGTCGCCGTCGCCGTGGATGACGGTCGCGCGGCGGTGCGGCGTCCAACGCTCGACCTCGCGCGCCCAGTTCATCTTCACGACGTTCGGCACGACCGCGAGCAGCGGGTACGCGTCGGCGACGGATGCCGCGAGCACCGACTGGGCCGTCTTGCCGAGACCGGGCTCGTCGGCGAGCAGGAACCTGCGGTGACCCTCGCGCGCGGCCTCGATGAAGCGGGCCTGGTGCTGCATCAGCTCGAGGCCGCGAGGGGCGAGCCGGTCGACCTTCGGCGCCTCGGGCAGCTCCATCGAGGCGGCCTGGCCGCCGGAACCGGTCTCGAACGACTTGAAGAGCGGGCCGAGCAGCTCCCAGTTCGCGAGCCGCCGAACGGGGACCACCGGCTTCGCATTCCGGTCGAAGTCGGGGGCGAGGAACGGATTGGCGAGCTGCCGCGACTTCACCGACGGCGGGATCACCTGGTTCTCGGCCAGCTCGGGCCTCGCCTCGGGCTCGCGGACGATGATGAGCTCGTCCTCGCTGAGGTCGGCACCGGACTCGAGCAGCCAGTCGCGGCGGAACCGCTGCGCGACCGTGGAGATCGAGGCATCCGGTTCGAGGAGCGTGATCAGGCTGGTGTCGCGCGCGGCGGTCTTGGCGAGGATCTGCGCGATGCCGTCGAGGCGCTTCAGCAGCTCGGCCCGGGCGGGATCGGCGAGTTCGCCGTCGCCCTTCACTCGGGCGCGCTCCTCGCGCATGAGCAGCGCGATGACCTGGAACTTCGTGCGGTTCGTGGGGCCCAGCTTGTTCTTCTGTGCCTTCTGCTCGACCTCGCGCACCTTGCGCGCGAGGATCGGGATGATGGGCGCGTCGTCGTCACGCGAGCGCGTGCGCTGTCGCTGCCTCGTCTGGGCCAATGGTCCTCCCCTGTCTGGGCCCGATGCGGATGGCTCCCTGGTCACCGGCGCGCGGTGACCGGCACCGCCGGACGGGATCGGACGTCGAGGCCGTCGTCGCGGTGCGCCGAATCCCGGAGCCGAGCATGGCGGAGCGGAGTTCCCCAGCCGTCGGTCCGAAGAACGGATTCGTCGGGCGCCTCGGACATTCTACGCGCCGTAGTGCCTCGGGCGCGAATGGACGCGCCCGGGCGGGTCCGGAGCCGACGCGCTACGCTCGATGCCATGGACGAGTCGACGGGCATCGGCGGCGAGATCGCCGACGATCACGAGTTCCAGGTCGCTCAGGACGGCGAGCTGCCGCCCGAGCCCGAATCGGCCGACGACGATGCGCGGCCCGTGGGCGAGGAGCCCGACGAGGACGAGGTGCAGGGCATCGACGCCGAGCGTCGCGTGCCGCTGACCGAGGAGCGTGGGGCCGCCGCCGAGGAGGGCTGAGGCCGCGAGGCCGTCCGTCAGACGCCGCCACCCCCGCCGCCGCCACCGCCGCCTCCCGAGGACCCGCCGCCGCCCGACCCGCTCGAGGACGAACTCGACGACGATCCCGACCAGCTCGTACTCGACGCGCTCGTGAACGAGCTGACCCCCGCCGAGAACGCGACGGCGTTGAAGCCGCTGCGACCCGAATACCAGTCGGGCTCACGTCCGCGCTCGGCGTAGAGCGCGGCGAGCTCGTCGCTCCACTCGCGCTCCTGCCCGAACAGCACCGCATACGGCAGCAGCAGCTCGGTGACCCGGAGGACCTGCTCGCGGTCGATGCTCGGCGAAACGGACGCCGCTCCCGCGTCGGCGACGGGAACGCGCTCGGCACCGCTCGGGCTCTGCAGCATCCGGATGCGGTCCGCCTCGGCGAGGCGGATGAACTCGCGCAGCCCGTCCAGGTGGTCGCGCAGCGCCCGCCCGCGCTCGGTGAGCGGGCGCACGCCGGCCACGATCCAGAAGGTCGCGAGCGCCGCGAGCACCGCCACGACGATCGGCAGCCACGGCCACGCGCCGCCCATCCGGTCGTCGAGCGCGACGATGCCGGACCAGACCGCGAGCACGGCGGACACGATCGCCCCCAGCGCGAGCAGCACGCGCCATCCGAGGTCGGGGCGGCGGCGCAGCCCCTCCTTCGCGACGCGGGAGTGCACCTTGCGACGGAGGTTCATCAGCGTGGTGCCGAGCGCGGTGTCGCGCGACTTGAGGTCGCGTCGCGTGCCGACCGGGGCGTACGACCCGAACAGCGCGCGGAGCACCTGCCGGGCGTCCCGGTCGCCCTCGTCGCGCCCTCCGGCGAGCTCGACGGCGTACTTCTTGCGGCCGGTCTCGACGACGCGCAGGCGGCCGGCGACGGCCTCGGCCAGGATCGTCGCGGTGATGCCCTTGCCCGGAGCGCGCACGAGGTCGGCGGCCTCCATGAGGGAGAGGCCCTCGGGCGGCTCGTACTCCGCGACGATGATCCCGCGGCCGGGATGGTTGCGCCACCGCGCGGCGCGCATCACGACCGCCGCGATTGCGATGGCGACCGCGAGGAGGGCCGTGACCGCCGAGGTCATCGCGGCCGGCGATGAGGTGAACCGCTCGTCGCGCGGTTCGAAGGTGCCCGGGCGGAAGCCGATCGCCACGGTCAGGTTCTCGTACGGTCCGAGCGAGCTCGCCTGGGCGACCACGGCGGGATCGGCGGCGGGGTCCACCTCGAGCACCTCGCACGGCGTCGACGAGCCCTCATACCCGCGATAGCAGGCGCTGTCTCCCGAGAGCGCGTCGACGAGCTCGTCCTGGAGTCGCACCTCTGCCCGAACGACGCCGAAGGGCTGCGCCCAGCCGGTGCCGTTGACGTCCCAGTAGAACTCCTGCTGCGGCGCATCATCGGGCTCGAACGTCACGTTGCGCTGGTGATACGTGATCACGTACGTCTGCTCGCCGTGCACGAAGTCGTCGGCGGCGATCGTGACGAGCTCGAACTCGCCGTCCTCGCTGCGCTCGGTCTCGTACGAGCGGGGCGTGCCCGATCCATCCGTCACGGACTCGATGCGGAGGTCGGTGGGATGCCCGTCGTAGTCGCGCGGGATGGCGCGTCGGATCCCACGGTTCTGGTCGAACTCGGGGAACACCGCGACGAGCGTCTCGGTCGTGCGGAGCTCGGAACGCCGGTCGGCGTCGAGGCCGAGCTCGTAGACGGCGTCGAACCGCGCGAACGTGAAGTCGTCGACATCGGCGGGAACGGCCTGCACGGGCGGGAGCGCGGCGGCGGGTTCCGCCGCGACGGCGGGGGCGGCGAGCAGCGCGAGGGCGAGCGAGGCGGCGCTCGCCCCGACGACGGCGACGACGGCGGAGAGGCGCGCGACGCGGCGCAGTGCGGGCATGCGCTCACGCTAGCGAACGGCGCGGCCCCGCGTCATCCGACCATAGGGCCCAGGGGTATCGCGGCGCGGCGTATCCTGACAGGGTGATCGACGACATCAAGAAGCGCGCATTGCACCGGACGAAGATCATCGAGGGCCAGCTCCGCGGTATCGAGAAGATGATCGAGAACGAGGACTACTGCGTCGACATCATCACGCTGTCGCTCGCCGTCCAGAAGTCGCTCGCCTCGCTCAACAAGCTCCTCGTCGAGAACCACCTGCGCACGCACGTGTCGCACATGTACGAGCAGGGCGGCGACCAGCGCGACGAGGCCGTGGCCGAGCTGGTGCGCATCTTCGAGCTCTCGAACAACCGGGGCTGACGGATGGCGCGGCAGCCGTTCCGCGTACGGATCGAGCTGGTCCGCGGCGACCTCACGCGCGAGCGGGTCGACGCGATCGTGAACGCGGCGAACTCGTCGCTCCTCGGCGGCGGCGGCGTCGACGGCGCGATCCATCGTGCCGGCGGGCCCGAGATCCTCGCGGAGTGCCGCGCGCTGCGCGCCACGACACTGCCCGACGGCCTGCCCACGGGCCAGGCGGTCGCGACCGGGGCCGGCCGGCTCGCCGCGCGCTGGGTCGTCCACACCGTCGGGCCGGTGTGGCCGGGCGAAGGTCCTCAGCTCGCCGGGCGCCGCGCGCTCCTCCAGGACGCCTACCGCAACTCGCTCGGCGTGGCGGCGTCGCTTGGCGCGAACTCGATCGCGCTGCCGGCGGTGTCGGCCGGAATCTACGGCTGGCCCGCCGACGATGCGGCCGAGGTCGCGCTCGGCACGGCGGCCGCGGCGACCGCCGCGCCCGCGCTCGTGCGGTTCGTACTCTTCTCGGCAGGCATGCATGCCACCTTCGCCGATGCCGCGGACCGGCTCGACATCGACGTCGTCGTGATGGACTGAGCCCGTCGCGGCTCAGGTTCCGGGCGCCGTCGTCGCGATCCACGCGTCGAGGTCGCTCGGCTGGTCGGTGATGATGCCGTCGACGCCGAGCGCACTGACCTGCGCCCACGTGTCCTGCGTGTTCAGCGTGTAGCAGAGCACGGCGATGCCGGCCGCGTGTGCGAGGTCGACCGCCTCGGGCGCGGCCGTGACGGATGCCGCGGTGGTGCCGAACCCGATGACGCCGAAGTGCTCGGCCATCGGCACCGGGTCGGCGGGCAGCTCGCGGATGAGCATGATGCGCGGCACGGTCGGCGCGACGCGCTGGATGGACTGCATCGTCTCGATGCTGAAGCTCTGCAGCACGACGCGGCCGCGAAGGCCGTGGACCTCGACGAGGTCGACGACGCGGCGCACCTCGTCGGGCCTCCAGGCGGCCTTGAGCTCGACGAGCGCGCGAGCGCCCTCGCGTTCGGCGAGCGCGGCGAGGAAGGCGTCGAGCGTGGGCACGCGCTCCCCCGACCACTCGTCGGCGTACCAGCCGCCGACGTCGAGCCGGGCCACGTCGGCGTGGTCGAGGTCCTCGATGCGTCCGTGACGACCGGCGATGCGCTCGAGGTCGGTGTCGTGGAAGAGGACGGGCACCCCGTCGCGCGTGAGGCGCACGTCGGTCTCGACGTATGCGAGGTCGTCCATCGCGAGCTCGAGTGCCGGCATGGTGTTCTCGGGAGCCATCGAACGGTCGCCGCGGTGGCCGATGATCGCGGCGGCCTCGCCCGGCTGACGGAGGGCGCCGAAGACGTCGATCGCGTAGACGTCGGTGGGCGTCGACACGGTCCAGAGCAGCGAGGCCATCGCGGCGACGCCGGCTCCCGCCAGTGCCGCGCGGACGACGGGACGCGGCGGCGCGGTGAGGTGTCCGGTGCGGGGAATCGGGGGGACTCGGGCAGGCGCGGTCGTCGCCGGATCGACCGCGTCGGGGGCGCGACGCACGGATTGGACCTTCCTCGGGTGCCGCGCGCCGTCGCGCGGACCGTGCAGGTCACTCTAGCAACGTCGTTACCGTTTCGTTACCTTCTCGGATGACGCCGCCTCGGCCTCGGCCGTGATGCGGTTCGCCATGCCCGCGAACACGATGCCATGGAACGGGAACACGGACCACCAGTACAGCCGCCCCGCGAGCCCCTTCGGGAAGAACACCGCACGCTGCCGGTAGGCGGAGCCGCCTCCATCGCTCGGCAACGCCGACATCTCCAGCCACGCCCGACCCGGCACGCGCATCTCGGCGCGCAGGCGCAGGAATCGCGGGCGTTCGAGCGCCTCGACCCGCCAGAAGTCCACCGCATCGCCGGGATGGAGCGTGTCGGGGTCGCGGCGGCCGCGACGCAGGCCCACTCCCCCGGACAGCTTGTCGATCCATCCGCGGATCGCCCACGCGAGCGGGAACGAGTACCAGCCGTTCTCGCCGCCGACTCCCTCGATCACCGCCCACAGCGCCGCCGCGGGCGCTGTGGATCGGCGGTCGCGCTCGTCGACGTACACCGTGTGACCCGCCCAGTCCGGGTCGCTCGGCAGCGGATCGCTCGGCGCGCCGGCCACCTCGGCGTTGCGCCAGCTCGTCTCGACCTCGGCGAGCCGTTCCTTCTCGAGCGCCAGCCGCACGGACCGGCGGTAGCCCACCAGCCCCTCGGGCGGCGACGGGATGACGGCGTCGATGTCGTGGTCGCGCACCACGCAGTCGAACTGGAGCGACTCGATGATCGGCACCGCGAGCCGGCGCGGGATCGGCGTGACGAGGTTGACCCACTGGCCGGCCAGCCACGGCGTGAGCACGGGGAGCGCCGCGATCGGGCGCTGTCGCAGGCCGGCCTCGAGCGCGTAGCCGTTCATGAGCTGGCCGTAGCGCAGCACGTCGGGACCGCCGATGTCGAACGCGCGGTTCACCTCGGCCGGCACGTCGGCCGCGTGGATCAGGTAGTGCAGCACGTCGCGCACCGCGATCGGCTGGATGAAGTTGCGGACCCACCGGGGCGCCGGCATGTACGGCAGCACCTCGGTCAGGTGGCGGATCATCTCGAACGAGGTCGAGCCGGACCCGATGATGACCCCGGCCTGCAGAACGATCGTCGGCGCGCCGGACGCCAGCAGGATCTCGCCCACGCGGACGCGGGAGCGCAGGTGGCGCGAGAGCTCCGCGTCATCCGGGTGCAGCCCGCCCAGGTACACGATGCGACGCACGCCGTTCGTCCGCGCCGCCACCGCGACGTTGCGCGCGATCCGCTCCTCGACGTCCTCGAACGAGCCGCGACCGCCCATCGAGTGCACCAGGTAGTACACGACGTCGATCCCGCGCGTCGCACGGTCGACGGCCGCGGCGTCGGTGAGGTCGCCCTCGACGATCTCGACCTGGGCCGACCACGGGACGTCGCGGAGCCGCTCGGGCCGGCGCACCAGGACGCGGACCTCGTGCCCCGCCTCGATGAGGCGCGGCACGAGCCGGCCACCGATGTAGCCCGTCGCACCGGTCACCAGGATGCGCATGGCCCGACCCTAGCCCGCGGGCGGCGGACCGGGCCGGGCGGGGACTGTGAATCCCCCGAGCCTCAGCGCAGGCTCTTGGTGTGCCAGACGGTCTTGGTCTCGGTGAACGCCGCGATGCGGTCGAGGGTCGGCGCCGCGGCATCCGCCCCTGCCTCGGGCCGCAGCACGCGCTTCAGCGTGTCGGCGGCCGCGATCTCGAGGTCGATCCAGTCGAGGTCGCCCGCGCCGACGAGGTCGAGCGCGTTGACGTCGGAGTGGCTCGCGAGCCACGGCGCGATCTCGGCGGGCGACCCGGTGAGGATGTTCACCACGCCCTTCGGCACGTCGCTCGTGGCGAGCACCTCGGCGAGGCTGATCGCCGAGAGCGGGTATCGCTCGCTCGCGACCACGACGACCGAGTTGCCGGCGACGAGGGCCGGCGCGATCGCGGAGACGAGGCCCACGAGCGACGAGTCCTGCGGCGCGACGATCGCGACGACGCCGGTCGGCTCGGGCACCGAGATGTTGAAGTAGGGGCCCGCGACGGGGTTGGCGTTGCCCGCGACCTGCGCGAACTTGTCGGTCCATCCGGCGTACCAGACCCAGCGGTCGATCGCCTCGTCGACCTGCGCGGTCGCCTGCGCCCGCGAGACGCCCTCGGCGTCCTCGATCTCGGCGACGAACTGCGCGCGACGGCCCTCGAGCAGCTCGGCGATGCGGTAGAGCACCTGGCCGCGGTTGTAGGCGGTCGCGCCCGCCCAGCCTCCGACCGCGCCGCGCGAGGCGAGGATCGCATCGCGGGCGTCCTTGCGCGACGCCTTCGCGGCGTTCGCGAGGAACGTGCCGTCGGCCGCCATCACCTCGTAGGTGCGGCCGGACTCGCTGCGCGGGAACGCGCCGCCGATGAACAGCTTGTACGTCTTGGGAACGGCGAGGCGGCTCACTGCGCGACCCCCTTCTTCGCGGTCTTGGCAGGTCGACGGGTGCGGCGCGCCGGCTTCTCGTCGGCGGATGTCGCGGCCGCGGCCTCGACGGCCTTCGTCGCCGCGCGACCGGACGTCACCGACGCGGGCGCCAGGTAGGCGCCCAGCCCGTGCCGGCCGCCCTCGCGGCCGTAGCCCGACTCCTTGTACCCGCCGAACGGGCTCGACGGGTCGAACCGGTTGAACGTGTTCGCCCACACCACGCCGGCGCGAAGCTGGTCGGCGACCGCGAGGATCCGGCTGCCCTTGTCGGTCCAGATGCCCGCGGAGAGGCCGTACGGCGTGTTGTTCGCCTTCGCGATCGCCTCCTGGGGAGTGCGGAAGGTCAGCACGGAGAGCACCGGCCCGAAGATCTCCTCGCGCGCGATGCGGCTCGATGTGTGCACGTCGGTGAAGATCGTGGGCGCGTACCAGAACCCGTTCTCGGGGATCTCGCACGGCGCGCTCCACCGCGTGGCGCCCTCGTCGACGCCGGCCTGTGAGAGCTCGGTGATGCGGTCGAGCTGCTCCCGGGAGTTGATCGCGCCGATGTCGGTGTTCTTGTCGAGCGGATCGCCGAGCCGCAGCGTCGACAGGCGGTTCTTCAGGCGGTCCACGACCTCGTCGTGGATCGACTCCTGCACGAGCAGGCGCGAGCCGGCGCAGCACACGTGGCCCTGGTTGAAGAAGATGCCGTTGACGATGCCCTCGATCGCCTGGTCGATGGGCGCGTCGTCGAAGACGATGTTCGCCGCCTTGCCGCCGAGCTCGAGCGTGACCCTCTTGCTGGTGCCCGCGACCTGCTTCGCGATCGCGCGGCCGACGGCGGTGGACCCCGTGAACGCGACCTTGTCGACGTCGTCGTGGGCGACGAGCGCCGCACCGGTGTCGCCCGCACCGGTGACGATGTTCACGACGCCGGGCGGAAGGTCGGCCTGCTGCACGATCTCGGCGAAGATCAGGGCGCTCAGCGGCGTCGTCTCGGCGGGCTTCAGCACTACGGTGTTGCCCGCGGCGAGCGCCGGCGCGATCTTCCACGCGAGCATGAGCAGCGGGAAGTTCCACGGGATCACCTGTGCGGCCACGCCGAGCGCGCGCGGGTTCGCGCCGAGGCCGGCGTAGTCGAGCTTGTCGGCCCAGCCGGCGTAGTAGAAGAACCAGGCGGCTACGAGGGGCACGTCGACGTCGCGCGACTCCTTGATGGGCTTGCCGTTGTCGAGGGACTCGGCCACGGCGAGCTCGCGCGAGCGCTCCTGGATGAGGCGCGCGATGCGGAACAGGTACTTGCCGCGGTCGCGGCCGGACATGCGCGACCACACGCGGTCGTGCGCACGGCGGGCCGCGGCGACGGCGTCGTCGATGTCGGCGGCGTTCGCGCTCGCGATGGTCGCGATGCGCTCCTCGGTGGCCGGGGAGATGGTCTGGAACGGCGTGCCGCGCCCGTCGACGAACTCGCCGTCGATGAACAGGCCGTAGCTGTCGCGCAGCGACAGGATCGCGCGCGACTCGGGCGCGGGAGCGTATTCGAGGAAGCTCATGGTCGTCTCTTTCGTGATCGACTCAGTCGATCGTCACGTAGTCGGGGCCGGAGTAGTGGCCGGTGGCCAGCTTCTGGCGCTGGAGGAGCACGTCGTTGAGCAGGCTCGAGGCGCCGAAGCGGAACAGGTGCGGCACGAGCCACTCCTCGCCTACGGTCTCGGCCACGGTGACGAGGTACTTGATGGCGTCCTTCGAGGCGCGGATGCCGCCCGCGGGCTTGACGCCGATGCGCTGGCCGGTCATCAGGTGCCAGTCGCGAACGACCTCGAGCATGAGCAGCGTGACCGGCAGGGTCGCGGCCGGCTGCACCTTGCCGGTCGAGGTCTTGATGAAGTCGCCGCCGGCGAGGATCGAGAGCCAGGAGGCGCGGCGCACGTTGTCGTAGGTCACGAGCTCGCCGGTCTCGAGGATCACCTTGAGCGAGGCGCTCGTGCCGTCGGGCCGGCGGCAGGCCTCTTTCACGGCGGCGATCTGGTCGAACACGAGGCTGTAGCGGCCCGCGAGGAATGCGCCCCGGTCGATGACCATGTCGATCTCGTCGGCGCCGTGCGCGACCGCCTCGGCGGTGTCGGCGAGCTTGATCTCGAGCGACGACCGGCCCGACGGGAACGCCGTCGCGACCGCGGCGACGGCGATCCTGCCGTCGTCGGGGTCGCCGTGCAGTGGGCCGAGCGCGTCGACCGCGTAGGGCACCATGTCGCCGTAGACGCAGACGGCCGCGACGCGCGGCGTCGAGCCATCCGTCGGGTCGGGCGTCATGGCCTTGGCCACGAGCGAGCGGACCTTGCCGGGCGTGTCGGCGCCCTCGAGGGTGGTGAGGTCGATGAGCGAGATGATGCGGTCGAGCGCCCACTGCTTCGAGGTGGTCTTGATGGAGCGGGTGCCGAGCCCGGCGGCGCGCTGCTCGAGTCCGACGGCGTCGACGCCGGCGATGCCGTGGAGGTAGCGCCGCAGCGTCGCGTCGTCGGGCTCGCCGCCGAGGACGGCGAGCGCGCGCTCACGCGCGGTGACGAGGGAGGTGCCTGACATGTGGAGTGACCTGGCTTTCGTGTCGCGACGGCCGGCCCGGGTGGATGGGAACCGTGCCGGGTCAGCCGTCGAGGAGGTGGAGGGCGGTGGCCTCGTCGGTGACGAGCACCGAGCACAGGCCCGAGCGCACGACGGCGTCGGCGACGGCGTGCTTGGCGCGGCCGGCGATGACCGCGATGCGCAGCGAGCCGTCGCGCAGGTCGTCGAGCGTGAGCCCGACGGTGCGCGCGTCGAGCGCGGGATCGACGATGTTGCCGTCGGAGTCGATGTAGCGGCCGACCACGTCGCCGACGGCGCCCTTCTGGACGAGCAGGTCGACGTCGGGGTCGGTGAGGTAGCCGCTCTCGATGTGCACCGAGGTGTGGTCGGCCGGGCCGGCGCTGAAGAGGTAGGCGTCGGCTGAGCGGGCGAGGTCGATGACGCCCGCGACCACTCGGTCGGACTCGATCGCCTGCTTGGTCGCGAGGTGCTCGAGGATCGCCGGGCTGGGCAGGAGGGTGGCGCTGCCGCCGCCCTTCTGCGCCATCGCCACGGCCGTGGCGGCCGCGGTGCCGGGTCGCCGGTTGAGGCTCACCCCGCCGTTGATCTGCACCACGTTGACGCCCGTCGCCCAGCCGTTCCGGAGGTGCTGCGAGATCTCGAACAGCGTGCGACCCCAGCTCACTCCGAGGGTGCGGGGCACGGGGCGCAGCGCGGTGAGGTAATCGGCCGCCGCCTGCGCGGTGCGGGACTGGAGCTCGTCGGCCGACGCGACGCCGGCGGCCGACACCACGATGGCGTCGTCGAGACCCCGCTCGTCACGCAGGCGCCGCTCGATGGGCAGCCGGCGGGCGCGCGGGTGCAGTATCTCGATGCGGATGAACCCCTGCTGCTTGGCCTGCGCGAGGAGGCGCCCGACCTTCCAGCGCGTGAGCCGGAGCGCCTGTCCGATCTCGTCCTGCGTCTTGTTCTCTTCGTAATAGAGCTCTGCAGCGCGGATCGAGAGGAGTTCGTCGGTCTCGTCCATTCGTCTCCTTCCGCCCTGTCCAGCGTAGGCAGGGTCGGCGCGTCCGGCAACATGCGCGGGCACTTCTGCTCATATGAGCAGACCCGGACCGGCTCAGCGCTCCCGCTCGTCCTCGAGGAAACGCGGCCGCGCCACCACGACGCCCGCGATCGCAGCGGGCACCGCCGAGGCCAGGAGCAGCCACAACGGCGCCGTCCAGCCGCCCGTCCACTCGTGCAGCAGGCCCACTGCGAGCGGGCCCACCGCGACGATGAGGTAGCCGGCCGACTGCACGAAGCCGCTCAGGGCCACCGCGCCGGCGTGCGTGCGCGTCCGCAGGTTGATGAGCACCAGCGCGAGCGGGAACAACAGCGGGCCGACGCCCGCCAGCGCGACCCAGAGCCAGGTCGCCACCGCCGGGGCGACGATGAGCCCCGCGTAGCCGAGGACGATCGACACCACGCCGACCGCGATGAGCGAGCGGACGCGGCCGTGGCGCTCGGCGAGGACGGGCACGGCGATCCCGGCCGGGAGTCCCATCGCCGCGTAGAGCGAGAGCAGCGCCCCGGCCTGCGCGGGCGTGGACCCGGCCGTCTGCTCGAGGATGGCCGGCAGCCACGCGAACAGCGAGTACGCGTTGAAGCCCGACACCGAGAACACGATCGCGAGCGCCCACGCCAGCCGCGAGCGGAGCGCGTGCCGAAGCATGCCCGGCTCGGCCTCCTCGGGCAGTTCGGCGAGCACCCCGCGACGCGGATGGACCAGCAACGCGATCCACGGCACGAGCGCGGTCACCGCGACGACCGCCCAGACGCCGAGCGACGCCCGCCAGCCCGCGGCGTCGGCGAGCGGCACCGCCACGAGCGGCGGCATGAACGTGCTCACCGACATCGCCGTGACGAAGACCGTCGTGAGCAGCCCGACGCGATCGGGGAAGTACCGCTTCACGAGCGGCGGAAGGAGCACGTTGCCCACGCCGATGGCCGCGAAGGTCAGCGCGCTCGCGCCGAGCAGCCACCACGCCGACGGCGCGAGTCCGCGCCCCGCGAGCCCGGCGATCAGCGCGACGAGCGCGACGATGAGCGTCGGCTCGAGGCCGAAGCGGCGCGCCAGCACGGGCGTCGCGATGCCGAACGCGGCGTAGCAGAGCGGCGGGAGCATGCCGAGGAGCCCCGCGAGCGCATTCGAGACGGGGATCTCCTGCTCGAGCTGCCCGAGGATCGGCGAGAGCGACGCGACCGCGGTCCGCAGGTTGAACGCCACGAGCACGATGCCGAGCAGGGCGAGCGTGCGACCGGCCCAGAGTGGCCTCACGGGTTCGGTCGTCACCCGCCGAGTCTAGGCTGGTCGCGTGGCCGACCTGTCCCGCTACCTGCCGCTCAGCCGCCCCGACGTCGACGAATCGGGCGTCACGGCCGACCGTCGTGCTGAGACGGCCGACGTGCTCGGCGCGCTGGCGAAGCTGGTCCGCACGGGCGGCGAGGCCCTCTGGTCGACCTCGACCGAGCGGGCCGGGTGGCACGTCGCCGACGTCGCCGCCGAGCTGCTGCACGGCTTCGACCGCACCCGCACGCGACGCGCGCTCGATGCTGCGGAGCGCCTCGTGCGCGGCGGCGAGGCCCGCCGCCTGGCCGAGCTGCCGAAGCTCGCAGGTCCGTCCGAGGCCGCCGACGCGATGGACGCGCGGGCCGGCGCCATCCGCGAACGCGCTCGTGCGACCGGCGTCGCCGAGCTCGACGACGCGGTGGTCGCGGCGCTGCTCGTCGGCGGCGCGGCATCCGTCGAGCTGCCCATGTCTCCCGTGGCCTCGGGTGCGGTCGCGTTGCGTCGCGCCGCAGCCGCGCCGACCGAGATCCGCGCCGTGATCGCGGGACACACGCTGCGCGCCACCGATGCCGGGTGGGAGTTCGGGCACGGCAGCCCGCTCGTCGACACCGCGGCCGGACTCCTGCGGTTCCTGACGGGCATCGGCACGGTCGCCCCGCATCCGCCGGGTCCGGGCGACGCGCACCCACCGGCGACCGGCCCCAAGGCCGGGTGAGCCGGGTCAGCCGAGCAGCACTCTCGCGCGATCGACGTCGCGGCCCATCTGCGAGACGAGCGCCTCGATGCCCTCGAACTTCTCCATCCCGCGGATGCGGTGCGCGAACTCGACGGCCACGACGTGGTCGTACAGGTCGAGGTCGCGGTCGAGCACGTACGCCTCGACCTGCTTCTGCGGCACGCCCTCGAACGTGGGGTTGTTGCCCACCGAGATCGCGGCCGGATACCGCACGCCGCCGTCGATGAGCCAGCCCGCGTACACGCCGTCGCCGGGGATGAACCCCTCGCAGTCGGGCGCGAGGTTGGCCGTCGGGTAGCCGAGCTCGCGACCGCGCTTGAAGCCGTGCACGACGAGCCCGCTCACGGTCGGCACGTGGCCGAGCAGTTCGGCGGCGTGCTCGACGTCGCCGTCGTCGAGCATCTCGCGGATCCACGTCGACGAGACGCGCCGCCCGCCCTCGGGCACGACGTCCTCGACGACGACGACCTCGAAGCCGTACTCCTCGCCCTGGCGGCGGAGCAGGTCGACGTCGCCCTCGTTGCCGGCGCCGTAGCGGAAGTCGCGGCCCACGAGCAGTGCGCGGGCGTCGAGCGCCTCGACGAGGTGGCTCCGCACGAAGGTGTCGGCGGACTGCGAGGCGAGGGCGCCGTCGTAGTGGAGCAGCACCGTCGCGTCGAGTCCGGTCGTGGCGAGGAGCTCGAGCTTCTGGCGCGTGCTCACGAGCTGCGGCGGGCAGCGGTCGGGTGCGTGGTAGGCGGCGGGATGGCGGTCGAACGTGATCGCCACCGCGTCGAGCCGTCGCGCCCCGGCGATCTCGCGCAGTGCCGCGATGACCGCGCGGTGACCCTGGTGCACGCCGTCGAACTTGCCGATGGTCACCGCGGACGGACCGTAGTGGGGCGGGACGGCGTCGATCCCCGTGAAGGTCCTCACTCGGCGTCCTCGGGCGCGCCGGCCGGCGCGGGACGGTGGCGGGCGAGCCACCACATGCCGAGCAGCGGCAGCACGAGCGGGATGAACAGGTATCCCCGGCCGAAACCCGACCACACCGTGTCGTGCGGGAACAGGTCGGGGCGGATGACGCTGAGCGCGCCGATCACGATGACGCCCGTGAACTCGAACGCGATCGTGGCCCACGCGATCCGGTACCACGTGCGGCCGGGTCGCACGAGCGCGATCGTCGCGACGATGTAGACCACCGCGGCGAGCGCCGAGAGCGAGTACGCGAGCGGCGCCTCGTCGAACTTCTCGACGATCTGCACGAGCGAGCGGCCGGTCGCGGCGAGCGCGAGCACGCCGTACACGGCGACGAGGACGCGGCCGATACCGCTGAGACGCCGCGGCCGCGTCGCGCCGCGTGGTTCGGTGGTGTGCGTGGTCATATGTCCGTCGATTCTCCCAGAACGCGCCTCACGCCTGCTGCACGGTCCAGATCTGGAGCATGCGGTAGACCATCACGGCGACGGCGAGCGCCGCGACGCCGCACACGACCGTGGCCCATCGGCCGCGGTCGAGCAGCGCCCAGAGCGCCGCGGCCGGCGGCAGCAGCACCGCGCTGACGAGGTACACCCAGAACTCGAGCGGGCTGCCGGTCGGCGGGTTGCCGACCGTGGGCGCGATGATCGCGACGACGACCTGCACGATGAGCAGCAGCTCCACGAGCGCGAGGGCGCCGAGCACCAGGTCGTTCGGCACGCGACCGGCCAGGCCGAGCACGATGCAGAGGAGCCCGGCGACGACCGCCACCCCGACCTGCACCCATGCGAACCACTCGATCATGCGCCCTCCTCGGCGGGGAATCCGGTGACGACCTTCAGCTGCGGCCCGCGACGCTCGACGATCGCGACGAGGACGTCGCCGGGACCGATCGCGGCGATCGGGCCGGCGGCGGACGGTTCGGCGATGTCGGGGCCGGACGGCGGCGCGATGCGCTTGCCGTGCCGGAGGTCGCGCACGGCGTCGGCGTCGACGGTGATCGCGGGCAGGGCGCGTCGTGCGGCCTCGGCGGGCGCGAGGCGCGCCGCGGCCACGTCGAGGCCCTCGAGCGCGCCGGCCTCGGCCACGTCGAAGCGCCCGATCCGCGTGCGGCGGAGCGCCGTCAGGTGCCCGCCGACGCCGAGGTCGGCGCCAAGGTCGCGTGCGAGTGCGCGCACGTACGTGCCCGACGAGCACGCGACGCGCACGTCGAGGTCGAGCCATCCGTCGCCCTGCCGGACGTCGAGCAGGTCGAACGCCGAGACCGTGACCGTGCGGGCGGCGAGCTCGACGGTCTCGCCCTCGCGGACGCGCTGGTAGGCACGCTTGCCCGCGACCTTGACGGCGCTGACCGCGCTCGGCACCTGGTCGATGACGCCCGTGAGCCGTGCCATCCGCTCGAGCACCTGATCGCGCGTGATCGCCGCGACCGACGCCTTCGGCGCGGCGTCGAGCGGCTCGCCCTCGGCGTCGTCGGTCGTGGTGGCCCACCCGAGGCGGACCGTCGCGAGGTACTCCTTGTCGAGCCCGACGAGGTGGTGCAGCAGGCGGGTGGAGGACTCCACGCCGAGCAGCAGGAGGCCCGTGGCCATCGGGTCGAGCGTCCCGGCGTGCCCGACCTTGCGGGTGCCGGCGAGGCGGCGGATGCGGGCGACGACGTCGTGGCTGGTCATCCCCTGCGGCTTGTCGACGAGGAGGATGCCGCTGTTCACGCCGTACAGGCTAACAGCGCGGGCGGATGGCGCTCGCCGGCGTCCTACGCTGGTGCGGTGAGGATCGGGATCATCGGTGCCGGCGCGCTCGGCGGGACCTTCGCGGCGCTGCTCGAGCGTGCCGGACACGACGTCGAGGTGACGGCCCGCGGCGCCGGGCTCGCGGCGATCCGCGAGGGCGGCATCCGTCTCTCGGGCGGCTACGGCGAGGCGCACGTGCACCCCGCCGCCGGCGAGCGCCTGGGCACGCGGCCCGACCTCGTGCTCGTGTGCACCAAGGCGCAGGATGCCGCAGCGGCCCTCGTCGCGAACGGCGCGATGATCGACGGAGTGCCGATCGTCGTCGTGCAGAACGGCCTCGACGGCGTCGCGACCGCGGAGCGCGTGCTCCCCCGCTCGTCGTGCCTGGGCATGCTCTCGATCATCGCGGCGAACTACACCGAGCCCGGGTCGGTGCGCGTCACGACGACGGCGGCGAGCTACCTGGGCCGGCCGACGCCGCGCGGCGGCGCCGACCCCGACGAGGAGGTCCGGCGCATCGCGGCGCTGCTGTCCGAGGCGGCTCCGGTGGTCGCGATCGCGAACTTCCGCGGCGCGCAGTGGACGAAGCTCGTCGTCAACATGCTCAACGCGGTGCCGGCGATCGTCGGCCGGAGCGTGCAGGACGTCGTGGACGACCGCCGCCTGCGCCGCATCGTGGCGGCGTCGATGCGCGAGACGGTCCGCGTGGGCGTCGCGCGCGGCATCCGCTTCGGCTCGTTGCAGGGACTCGGCGACCGCCGCCTGCGTGGCTTCGCACGCCTGCCGCTGGGGCTCGGGCAGGTGCTGCCGTGGTCCATGCGCCTGCGCATGGGCGACGTGCCGAACCTCGGCTCCACGCAGCAGAGCGTGCGGCGCGGCCAGCCGACCGAGGTCGACTTCCTGAACGGCGCGGTCGTGCGCGAGGCGGATGCCGCGGGCCTGGACGCGCCCGTCAACCGCGCGCTCGTCGAGCTCGTGCACGAGGTCGAACGGACTGGAGCGCACCTGCCCGCCGAGCGGGTGCTCGCGGCCGTCGAGGGGCTCGAGGGGCGGCTCGGCCGGCGCGAATAGGCTGATCGGATGCCGCAGCACCCCATCGCACCCGTCGGCATCGCGCCGGCCGTCGTGGCGTGGTTCGCGCACGCCGCGCGTCCGCTGCCGTGGCGTGCGGCGGATGTCTCGCCGTGGGCCGTGCTCGTCAGCGAGTTCATGCTCCAGCAGACGCAGGTCGCCCGCGTGCAGCCGCGCTGGGCGGAATGGGTGCGGCGCTGGCCCACTCCCGCCGCCCTGGCGGCCGAGCCTGCGTCCGAAGCCGTGCGCGCGTGGGACCGGCTCGGCTACCCGCGTCGCGCGCTCTGGCTCCACCGCGCGGCGACCGAGATCGTCGAACGGCACGGCGGCGAGGTGCCGCGCGACCTGGACGCGCTGCTCGGACTGCAGGGCATCGGGCCGTACACCGCGAGGGCGATCGCCGCGTTCGCGTTCGGCGACCGCCACCCGGTCGTCGACACGAACACGCGCCGGGTGATCGCCCGCGCGGTCGACGGCGCCGCCGAAGCAGGCGCACCGGCCACCGCGCGCGACCTCGCGGCGATGGAGCAACTGCTGCCGACCGATCGCGAGGCCGCGCACCGGTTCAACGCGGGCGCCATGGAGCTCGGCGCGACCGTGTGCACCGCACGATCGCCGCGCTGCGACGCCTGCCCGATCGCCGACCTCTGCGCCTGGCGGGCAGCTGGCTACCCCGCGTACGACGGACCACGCCGCACCAAGCAGGCGCGCTTCGAGGGCAGCGACCGGCAGGCGCGCGGCATGGTCATGCGCGAGCTCCGTGCCGCGCACCGGCCGGTCGCCCGGGAGGAGCTCGCCCGCCTCCTCGACGACGACGCGCGCCTCGAGCGCGCGGTCGAGGGACTCGTGGCCGACGGGCTCGCGGTGCGCACGAACGGCGGGTACGCGCTGCCCGACACCTGACGGATGCCGCGGCCCCGCTCAGACGCCCGGAAGCCCCACGAGCAGGTGCGCCTCGACCGGCGCGTCGCGACCGGCGACCTCGAGCTCGCCGAGCGGCTCGGTGATCGACTCATCCCCCAGCCGTTCGCGGGTCGCCTCGGCGATGGCGACGCCGCCGACCGGCGCACGATGCTCGATGCGCGAGGCGACGTTCACGGTGTCGCCGATCACCGTGTAGGTGCGTCCCCCGCCGGTGCCGAGGATGCCCACGTTGGCCCGCCCCGAGTTGACGCCCACGCGGAAGCGCGGCCAGTTCGGGTGCGCCGCCGCGACGGCGCCCGTCGCCTGCTGGAGCGCGAGCGCGGCGCCGGCGGCGCGGCGCGCGTGCGAGGCTCCCGCCGCGTCATCCGATTCGAACACCGCCATCACGGCGTCGCCGATCAGGCGGTCGACTCGGCCGCCGAAGCGCTCGACGAGCGGCGGGATGGCGTCGGTGAAGTAGGTGTTGAGCATGGCCGTGACCTCGGCAGGATCGTGCGATTCCGAGAAGTGCGTGAACCCCGCCAGGTCGGCGAACAGCACCGACACGTCGCGCTCGCCCGCGGCGGTGTCCTGCGTGTAGAGACCCGACCAGCGTTCCTCGCGCCACGAACGCTGCGCCGCGACCGCGATGATCACGAATGCGGCGAGCATGAGCACGTGCCACTCCCACCACGACAGGTGCCAGTTGCGCCCCACGACGACGGCGATCTCGGCCTCGGCGAGGAGTGCGAAGGCCGCCGCGAACGCGAGCGGCAGCGGTGAGGCCGCATGGCGCGGCATCCGCAGGTAGCGCACCACCGCGACCGCGTAGCAGGCCAGGCCGATGACGGCGAGCACGGCGAACGGCACCGTCGTGCGCTCGGGCGGCGCCGGCGCGTCGAGCGGCCCGAGGCGCAGCAGCGAGACGGCGCCCCACAGCACCATGAGCGCGACGAGACCGCCGACGAGCCACGGTGCGAGGCGCACGACGCGCGCGCCGTGCTCCCCGTCGAGGTCGAGGCTGGACCACGCGGCGAACACGGCGGCGACCGTCAGCCCTGCCGGCGTCGCGAGCGCGAAGCCCGTGTTGCTCTCGGCCAGCAGAACGCCGGGCGTCGCGAGCGCGTGCAGCGCGAGGAACCCGGCCGCCGCGAGGAACGACAGCGACACGAGGACGAGCCGCGCGTCGCGGCGCAGGCGTGCCGCTGCCCCGACCACCCACGCGAGCGCGGCATTGATCGCGCCGACTGCTGCCACGAGCCAGAAGTGGGTCGGCTGGTGCTCCCACTGCAGGTCGAGCACCGGGCGAAGGATCAGCATGGCGAGCCCGATCAGGGGCAGCGTGAGCGCCGCGACCGTCAGCGCGGTCGCGCCCCGCGACGGCGGGGGCGCGACGGGCCCGGTGCCCGGAACGCTCGCGGTCACCGCACCGGCACCGCCTTGCCGTCCGGATTCGCCAGGTGCCGATGCACCGCGGAGACGACGACCGACCCCTCGCCCACCGCGGACGCGACCCGCTTGACCGAGTCCCGACGCGCGTCGCCGACGGCGAAGACGCCGGGCACGCTCGTCTCGTGCGGGAACGGCGGGCGTTCGAACGGCCAGCCGTGGTCCGCGCTCTCGTCGAGGACCGCGGGCCCGGTGAGCACGTAGCCCCACCGGTCGCGCAGGACCTCCGGCGGCAGCCAGTCGGTGCGCGGCGAGGCGCCGATGAGCACGAAGAGTCCACGGCACGCCTCCTCGGTCACCTCGCCGGTGATGCGGTCGCGCACCAGGATGCGCTCGAGGCCCTCGTCGCCGCCCCCGCCGACGACCTCGGCGTTGTTCCGCACCACGACACCCTGCGCCTCCAGTTGGGCGATCAGGTACTGCGACATGCTCGCGGCCAGGCCGGCACCGCGCACGAGCAGCGTGACGGATGACGCGTACCGCGAGAGGTGCATGGCGGCCTGCCCCGCGGAGTTGCCGCCACCCACCACGAACACCGGCTTGCCCGACACGCCCTGCGCCTCGACCGCCGATGCGCCGTAGAACACGCCGGCGCCCTCGAGCGACTCGAGCTCGTCCACGTCGATCCGGCGGTACGTGACGCCGGTGGCCAGCACGACCGAGCGGCACCGGATCTCATCGCCCGGTGCCACGCGCACGACGAACCCGCCGTCGACCCGCTCGATGCCCGTGACCTCGCGGGCATGCGCGAACCGTGCGCCGAACACCCACGCCTGCTGGTACGCGCGTTGGGCGAGTTCCGAACCCGAGATGCCGCGCGCGAAGCCGAGGTAGTTGCGGATCAGCGAGCTCGATCCCGCCTGGCCGCCGATCGACTCGCGTTCGACCACGAGGACGTCCAGGCCCTCCGACGCCGCGTAGACGGCCGCAGCGAGCCCGCCGGGTCCGGCGCCGACCACGACGACGTCGGGTTCGCGGGCGTCGTCGAGCGCCGTCGTGAGACCGTAGGCCGCCGCGAGCGTCGCGTTGTCGGGATCGCGCAGCGCGCGACCGTCGAGGAGGAGCACGACCGGCTCGGTCGGCGTGTCGGTGATGCCGGCCCGCGCGAGGCGTTCGCGCGCGGCATCCGACTCGGGATCGAGCCATTCGTGCGGGACGCCGCCGCGTGCGAGCAGGCTCCGGATCTCGTGCGTCCGCGGCGCCCCGTCGCGGCCCACGACGGCGACCTCGCGTGGACGGAGGCCGATGGACCGCTCCCACTCGAGCAGGAACTCGGTGATCGTGCGGTGGAAGTACTCGTCGGGCGAATGCCAGGGGCGGATCACGTAGTACTCGAGTTCACCCGCCCCCATCAGGCGCAGGATCTCCTCGCGAACCGCGGGATCACCCCACTGGCCCCACTCGATCAGGCGGCCTCGTCGCACGTCGGGGAACTCGCGGCGCGCGACGGCGAACAGCGATCGCCCGTCCACGTCGCCCGCGCGGTCGGCGAGCACCAACGCGAGCAGTCCGCCGGCCTCGGCGAGTGCATGGATGCGCGCCGCGGCGGCGCGCTCGTCGACGGATTCGTCGATGCGGTAGTCGGCGCCGTAGCGCCGCGCCAGTTCGGCGACGATCGACGCTCGCGCATCGTCATCGCTGGAGACGACGAGGATCACCGGCGGCGCTGCGCTCGACATGCCCACTCCTCCCCGGCGGGACGCGTGCGCCCCGCCGCCCACGCACACAGTACCCCCGGCCCGCGGAGGATCGGCAGCATCCGGCCGGCAGACACGCGGATGCCCCGGGGGATCGCCCCGGGGCATCCGTCGTGCGGCGCGGCTCAGCCCGCCGTCGCCGCGACCCGCTCGCGGTCGGCCTCGTCGACCGCGCGAAGGTCGAGCCCGCGCGTCTCGCGCGCCGCGGCGACCGCCACGAGCGTGATGGCACAGGCGACCGCGACGTAGATCGCGATCGGCACGCTCGAGCCGAACTGGCCGAGCAGGGCCGTGGCGATGATCGGCGCGAGCGAGCCCGCGAAGATCGAGGTCACCTGGTAGCCGAGCGAGACGCCCGAGTAGCGCATGCGCGTCGGGAACATCTCGGCCATGATCGCCGGCTGGGCGGCGTACATCAGGGCGTGGAAGACCAGGCCGAGCGAGATCGCGACCCAGATCACCAGCGGGTTCGCGGTGTCCATGAGCGGGAACGCGAAGAACGCCCACGTCGCACCGAGGATGGCGCCCGTCGCGTAGACCGGCTTGCGGCCGAAGCGGTCGGAGAGGCGACCCGCGACGGGGATGGCGACGAAGTGCACGACGTGCGCGCCGACGAGGATCAGCAGCGTGTTCGCGGTGCCCTCCTTCACGACCTGCGTGAGGTAGACGATCGAGAACGTCACGACGACGTAGTACAGGATGTTCTCGGCGACGCGGAGGCCCATCGCGGTGACGACGCCACGCGGGTAGCGCTTGATGACCTCGAGCACGCCGTAGCTGGTGGACTTCGCCTGCTCGCGCTCGGCCTGCATCTCGAGGAAGATCGGCGCATCGGTGACCTTGGTGCGGATGTACCAGCCGATGAGCACGATGACAGCGGAGAGCCAGAACGCGACGCGCCATCCCCAGCTGAGGAACGCCTCGTCGGAGAGGGTCGACGACAGCACGAACAGCACGAGCGTCGCGAGCAGGTTGCCCACCGGAACGGCGGCCTGCGGCCAGCTGGCCCAGAAGCCGCGGCCCTTCGAGGGGCTGTGCTCGGCGACCAGCAGCACCGCGCCGCCCCACTCCCCACCGAGGGCGAAGCCCTGGAGGAAGCGGAGCAGGACGAGCAGCGCCGGCGCGACGAGGCCGATCTGCGCGTACGTGGGCAGGCAGCCGATCAGGAACGTCGCGACGCCGATCAGGATGATGCTGAACTGCAGGAGCTTCTTGCGGCCGTACTTGTCTCCGAGGTGGCCGAAGACGATGCCGCCGAGCGGACGCGCGATGAACCCGACGGCGTAGGTCAGGAACGCGGCGATGATGCCGGCGTACGGGTCGTCGGACGGCGGGAAGAAGACGGTACCGAACACGAGGGTGGCGGCGGAGGCGTAGAGGAAGAACTCGTACCACTCGACCACGGTGCCGGCCATCGACGCGGTGACGACGCGGCGCAGGCCCGAGGTGGGGGTGGCGTCGGTCGTGTCCCGGACGGGTGCCTGGGTCATTCGATGCTCCTTTGCATAAACGACGTTGGGGGATGTCGGACGCTCTCGCGTCAACGACCGAGTCTGTCGTGCGACCTTCTGCATTCCAATGGCGAGTTGCGCGAGGGCACTGTGCGAAACTGCACACCGTGCCGTTGATCTCACCCCGCCGTCCGCCCAGCGCCGATGACCTCATCGTGCTGCTCGCCGTCGCCCGCGAGGGCCGCTTCACGGGCGCTGCCGAGCAGCTCGGCCTGAACCACACGACGATCGCACGTCGCATCGACGCGCTCGAACAGGCGCTCGGCGGTCGCGTGCTCGCGCGCGGTGCCGCGGGCTGGGTGCTCACGCCGCTCGGCGAGCACGCACTCACGGCCGCCGAGGACGTCGAACGCGCGATGCGACGCCTCTCCCCCGACGACGCACCGGCGCTCGCCGGCGTGGTGCGGCTCTCGGCGACCGACGGGTTCAGCGGGTTCATCGCGGCCCCGGCGATGGCCGCGCTGCGGTCGCGCCATCCGGATGTCTCGCTCGAGATCGTCGCGGCGACCCGTCGCGCCGCGGGGCAGCGCGTCGGGGTCGACCTCGAGGTCGTCGTCGGACGCCCGCACGTGCAGCGCGCCGAGGCGATCCACCTCGGCGACTACGTGCTGGGCCTCTACGCCAGCCGCGACTTCCTCGAGCGCACCGGCACGCCGGACTCGATGGCCGAGCTCGCCGGCGCGCCGCTCGTCTACTTCATCGAGTCGATGCTGCAGGTGGACGCGCTCGACGAGGCGCGGCGCCCGACCAGGGGCATGGTCGATGCGGTCTCGAGCACGAACGTGTACGTGCACGTGGACGCCACCCGCGCCGGGGCCGGCTGCGGGCTGCTGCCGGCGTTCCTCGCCGACCCGCACGACGACCTCGTGCGGCTGTTCCCCGACGAGGTCGAGGAGCGACTGCCGTACTGGCTCGTGTGCCGCCCGGAGGCCCTCCGCCAGCCGACCGCCGTCGCCTACATCGCGGCGCTGCGGGCACGCATGGCCGAGGCGGCCGACGCCCTGCTGGGGCGCGACCGCCTCGCGGTGGTCCCACCGGTGGTCGAGTAGGGAGGGCGTCAGGCCCGCAGGTCCTCGTCGCGGTCGTCGAACTCGTCGTCGGCGTCGAGGTCGCGTGGCTTGACGTACGGGTCGGCGTCGCCGGCGTAGTCCGCCGTCGCGGCGACCGCCGACGTCTCGGCGTCGCGTTCACGCGCCTCGCGCAGCAGGTCCTCGATGTGCTTCGCGTTCTCGGGCACCGCGTCGGCGATGAACTCGAGCGTGGGCGTCAGGCGCGCCGTGATGTTGCGCCCGACTTCGCTGCGGAGCATGCCGGTCGCGGCCTTGAGCGCGAGCGCCGAGTCGCGGCGCTCCTCATCGGTGCCGTAGACGGTGTAGAAGATGCTCGCGTGCTGCAGGTCGCCCGTCACGCGGACGTCGGTGATCGTCACGAACCCGAGGCGCGGGTCGCGCAGCCCCTTGTCGAGGCGTCGCGCGACGATCTCCTTGATGCGGTCGGCCAGCTTCCTGGCGCGCTGGGGGTCGGCCATGGGGACTCCTTTCGAAGCAAGAGCCGAGGGGGCGGCGGACCGCCCCCTCGACCGGGCGCTATGCCCGCGGCTTCTCGCGCATCTCGATGGTCTCGATCTCGTCGCCGACCTGGATGTCGTTGTACTTGCCGAGGCCGATGCCCGCCTCGAAGTCCGTGCGGACCTCGGTGACATCGTCCTTGAACCGGCGGAGCGATTCGATCGCGAGGTTGTCGCCGACGACGACGCCATCGCGGATGACGCGTGCCTTGGCGTTGCGCGTGATCGTCCCCGACCGCACGATGACACCGGCGATGTTGCCGAACTTGGAGGAGCGGAACACCTCGCGGATCTCGGCGACACCCGACTGCACCTCTTCGAACTCGGGCTTGAGCATGCCCTTGAGCGAGTTCTCGATGTCGTCGATCGCGTTGTAGATGACGTTGTAGAAGCGCACGTCGACGCCCTCGCGGGCGGCGCGCTCGCGCGCCTTCACGTCGGGGCGGACGTTGAACCCGATGACGATCGCGTTGTCGATCGTCGCCAGGTCGATGTCGCTCTCGGTGACGGCACCCACGCCGCGGTGGAGGATGCGCAGCTGCACCGAGTCGTCGACCTCGATCTTCATGAGCGATTCCTCGAGCGCCTCGACGGCACCCGACACGTCGCCCTTGATGATGAGGTTGAGCGCCTCGACCTTGCCCTCTTCCAGCGCACGCGTGAAGTCCTCGAGCGAGATGCGCTTGCGGGCCTTGGCCAGCTGCGCGTTGCGCTCGGCGGCCTCGCGCTTCTCGGCGATCTGGCGGGCCGTGCGGTCCTCCTCGGTGACGAGGAAGGTGTCGCCGGCGCGCGGGACGCTCGAGAGGCCCTGCACCTGGACCGGACGCGACGGGGTCGCGGCGGCCACGGGCTCGCCGTTCTCGTCGCTCATCGCCCGGACGCGGCCGTAGGCCGTGCCCGCGACGATCGCGTCGCCGACCTTGAGCGTGCCCGACTGGATGAGCACGGTCGCCACGGCGCCGCGACCCTTGTCGAGCTTGGCCTCGATGGCGACGCCGCGTGCGTCCTTGTCGGGGTTGGCGCGCAGGTCGAGCCCGGCGTCGGCGGTCAGGAGCACCGCGTCGAGCAGGTCCTGGATGCCGATGTTCTCGCGGGCCGACACGTCGACGAACATGACGTCGCCGCCGTACTCCTCGGCCACGAGGCCGAACTCGGTGAGCTGCTGGCGCACCTTGCCGGGGTTGGCGTCGGGCTTGTCGATCTTGTTGACCGCGACCACGATCGGCACGTTGGCCGACTGGGCGTGGTTCAGCGCCTCGATCGTCTGCGGCATGATGCCGTCGTCGGCCGCGACCACGAGGATCGCGATGTCGGTCACCTGCGCACCACGGGCACGCATGGCGGTGAACGCCTCGTGACCCGGGGTGTCGATGAAGGTGATGGCGCGGTCGTTGCCCTCGTGCTCGGTGTGCACCTGGTACGCACCGATGTGCTGGGTGATGCCGCCGGCCTCGCCCGCGACGACGTTCGCGTTGCGGATGGCGTCGAGCAGTCGCGTCTTACCGTGGTCGACGTGGCCCATGACGGTCACGACCGGCGGACGCGCCTGGAGGTCCTCGTCGGTCTCGTCCTCGAGCTCCTGGTCGAGGTCGATGTCGAAGCCCTCGAGGAGCTCCCTGTCCTCGTCTTCCGGCGAGACGACCTGGATCTTGTACCCGAGCTCGGCACCGAGCACCTCGAACGTCGCCTCGTCGAGCGACTCGGTCGCGGTGGCCATCTCACCGAGGTGGAAGAGCACCGTGACCAGCGAACCGGGGTTCGCGTCGATCTTGTCGGCGAAGTCGGAGATGGACGCGCCACGGCGCAGTCTGATGACGGTGTTGCCGTCGCCGCGGGGGACGCTCACGCCGCCGAGCGACGGGGCCTCCCGCATCTCGAATTCCTGCCGCTTCGTGCGCTTCGACTTGCGGGCCTTGGACTTGCCGCCGCCACGACCGAACGCACCTGCGGTGCCGCCGCCGGGGCCGCGACCACGACCACCCCCGCCCGCGGGACGCGGGCCGCCGAAGCCGCCGCCGGGCGCCCCACCCGGACGGAAGCCGCCGCCGGCACCGCCGGGGCGAGGACCGCCGCCACCGCCGCCGGGGCGCTGGAAGCCGCCGCCGCCTCCGGGACGACCGCCGCCGCCCGGTCGAGGCGCCCCGGGACGCGGGGCGCCGGGGCGCGGCGGCTGGGGCCGCGGGATGTTGCCGGGCGTCGGGCGCTGGCCCATGCCCTGCGAGCTGGCGAACGGGTTGTTGCCCGGACGCGGCTGGCTGGGTCGCTGGCCCATGCCCTGCGAGCTCGAGTAGGGGTTGTTGCCCGGGCGCGGTGCGCCGGGGCGCGGCGCCGGACGCGGGATGCTCCGGCCGGGCTTGGGCGCAGCAGGCCGCGCGACGTCGCCGGGCTTGGGACCGGCGGCGGCGGCGGGCTTGGGCGCCTCGGGCGCAGCCGGAGCGGGCGCCTCGGACGTCGAGGCCGCCGCCTTCTCGGCCGCCGCCTGGGCGGCCTTCTGCTCAGCCTGCGCCTGGCGCTCGGCGACGCTCATGGGCGCGTCGGCCGGCGCCGCGGGTGCGGCGGGAGCGGCCGGGGCCTTCGGGCCGGGCTTGGGACCCGGCTTCGCCGCGGCCGGCTTCGGCGCGTCGGCGGTCTTGCCCGCGCCGCCGGCCGCCTCGAGGGCAGCACGCAGGCGGCGCGCGACGGGGGGTTCGATCGAGGACGACGGGCCCTTGACGTATTCGCCCATCTCCTTCAGCTTCTCGAGCGCGACCTTGCTGTCGACGCCGAGTTCGCTGGCGATCTCGTGTACGCGTGGTTTGGCAGCCACTTCTCTCCTGTTCCGGGTCCACCCCGAAACAGGGGGACCATCAATGGCGGACGGGTCTCATTTCGAGCCGCTCATGAGTTGTCCATTAGCCGTTCAACCTTTTTTCCAGATCGGATGTGTCCAGCTCGCCCTGCACGCGAAGCGCGCGCCCGAAGGCGCGCCGCCGCTGGGCGAGTCGGAAGCACTCGAGCGTCGGATGCAGCCACGCGCCGCGCCCGTCGAGCACCGCCGATTCGTCGGCGAGGACTCGGGATTGCTGGGCGACGACCCTCAGAAGTGAGGACCGTGGAGCGCGCGAACGGCATCCGATGCACGTTCTGACGGGTTCCATCCTACACCTCCGCCCCGTGCGCCTCGGCGCGCCGGGGCGCGGCGGGGCCCGGGATCACGCCTGGTCGAGGATCGAGTCGGGCTGGATGTCGATCTTCGCACCGGTGAGCTTGGCGGCGAGGCGGGCGTTCTGGCCCTCCTTGCCGATCGCGAGCGAGAGCTGGTAGTCGGGGACCAGCGCGCGCACCGCGCGGGTGTTCTCGTCGATGACGAATGCGCTCGTGACCTTCGCCGGCGAGAGGGCGCTCGCGACGAACGTCGCGAGGTCCTCGTTCCAGTCGACGATGTCGATCTTCTCGCTGCCGAGCTCGGACGTCACCGCACGGACGCGCTGGCCGAGCTCGCCGATGCACGCGCCCTTGGCGTTCACGCCCGGCTGGGTGGCGCGCACCGCGATCTTCGAGCGGTGGCCCGCCTCTCGTGCGAGCGACACGATCTCGACGACGCCCGAGGCGATCTCGGGCACCTCGAGCGCGAAGAGCTTGCGGACGAGCGCGGGATGCGTGCGCGACACCGTGATCGAGGGACCCTTCGCACCCTTGGCGACGCTCGTCACGTAGACCCGGATCCGCTGCCCGTGCGGGTACTCCTCGCCCGGCACCTGCTCCTCGGGCGGGAGGATCGCCTCGACGGTGCCGAGGTCGATGTGCACCATCCGCGGGTTCGGACCCTGCTGGATGACACCGGCGACGATGTCACCCTCGCGACCGCGGAACTCGCCCAGGACGGCGTCGTCGGCGAGGTCGCGCAGGCGCTGGTTGATGACCTGCTTCGCCGCGAAGGCGGCGATCCGGCCGAAGTCGCTCGGGGAGTCCTCGGCCTCGCCGATGACGTTCCCCTCGTCGTCGTACTCGGGCACGTAGATCGAGACGTGACCCGTCTTGCGGTCGAGGTGCGCACGCGCGCCCTTGGGGTTGGCGTGACCGTGCTGGCCGGGATTGGTGTGCTTGAGGTAGGCCATCAGGATCGCCTGCTCGATGATCTGCACCAGTTCGTCGAACGGGATCTCCTTCTCGCGCTCCATCATCCGGAGCACGGTGAGGTCGATGTCCATTACGGCCTCCTCTATTCAGCTCTCAATCCGCCTCCCCTGGTCGGCGGAACACTCAAGCGTAGCGGATGGCGGCGGACACCGTCATCCACGGCCGCCTATTTCATGTGAGTGATCGTTGACACGGAATCTGTATTCGGTGAGAATGGGCGTTGACATGAAAACGACTCGCCAGTACACCATGCGCGTCCGTGCCGAGCAGGCCGAGCAGACCCGGCTGCGGATCTCGCGGGCCGCGGTCGAACTCGCCGGCGAGCGGCCCCTCACGGCCTGCACGCTGTCCGCGATCGCCGATCGCGCCGACGTGTCGGTGCAGACGGTCCTGCGGATCTTCGGCTCCCGCGACGAGCTCTTCCGCCAGGCCATCGAGCGCACGAGCGCCGAGGTCCGCGGCGAACGTCCCGTCGACGCCGACGACGTGCGCGCCTCGCTGGGCGCACTCGTCGACCACTACGAGTCCCGCGGCGACCTCGTGCTGCTCCTCCTGGGCCAGGAGACCTGGGAGCCGCTCGCCGCGGCGGCGGTCGGCCGGGGCAAGGCGGCGCACCGCGAGTGGGCGGCGACCCTGTTCGCTGCGGAACTGGACCCGCTGCCTGACGCGATGCACGAGCGGAGCGTCGACCTCCTCGTCGCCGCGACCGACGTGTTCACGTGGAAGCTCTGGCGGCGCGACCTCGCCCGCACGCGAGACGAGACCCTCGATCGGATGCTCGAGCTCGTCGCCGCCGTCATCGACCGGATCCGGCCGGACCCCGGCCGCGCTCCCGGCTCCTGAAAGGGGTCGCCATGTCGACCATCCACATCGTCACCGTCGACGGAGGCGGCAACCTCCCGCCCACGCTCCGCATCGCCGACGAGCTCGCACGACGTGGCCATCGCGTGCGCGTGCTGGGTCAGCGACGACAGGCCGACCCGGTCGTGCGCGCAGGTCACGCCTTCGAACCGCTCGACGGCCTCGGGTTCTGGGACCGCACCGTGCGCCAGACGGTCCCCGCAGCAGTCGCCGACGCCGTCAGGCTGGCCTCCTCCCGGACGCTCGCCCGAGAGGTCCGGGATGCCGTGGCCGGGTCCGACGCCGCCGTCGTCGACGGCCTGATGGCGTCGTCCGTCCGAGGGGCGCAGTCGGCCGGCGTCCCGACCGCCGTGCTGCTGCACACGTTCCTGGCCTACTGGGAGCGCTCCTTCCGGCGCGGCCCCATCGGCATCGGCGCGCGCCTCCGGGGCGCCGATCCCCTCGCCGCCTGGCGCGACGCCGACGCCCGGATCGTCACGACCGACGCCGGACTCGACCCGGCCTCGCAGGGCCGCACCGCGCTCGCGCGCGCATCGGAGTGGATCGGCGCGGTCGAGACGGGAGTGCCGGCCGCACCGGACGCGTCGACGCCGCCGCTCGTCGTCGTGAGCCTGTCCACGACGTGGTTCCCCGGGCAGACCGACGCCTACCAGCACATCGCGACGGCACTCGGAGCGCTCCCCGTCCGCGCGGTCGCGACGCTCGGCGGGCTCCGACCCGATCGCGAGCTCGTCGCACCGCGGAACGTGCGTGTGATGGACCGCGCCGACCACGACGCGCTCTTCCGCGAGGCATCCCTCCTCATCGGCCACGGCGGGCACTCGACCACGTTCCGGGCGCTCGCGCACGGCGTTCCCGTCCTGCTCCTGCCCATGCATCCGCTGCTGGATCAGCCGATGATCGCGAAGGCGGTCGAGCACGCCGGCGCCGGGCGGATGCTGCCCCGCACCGCCGGGCCCGAACGCATCGCGGCGGCCGTCACGGCCATCCTCGGCGATCGCGACCTGCAGGCGGCCGCGAGGTCCCTGGGCGAGCGGCTGCGCTCGACCGATGCCGCCGGCGCCGGCGCCGACGCCGTCGAGCGACTCCTGGGCGAATCAGGTCGGGCGTCCCGCGCCGCGTGAACGACGGGGTGACGGATGCCGCGGCATCCTTCACCCCGTCGTCAGGCCGGTTCAGCCCTTCCAGACCTGCACGACCGACGGGCGCGGTGCCGCGGCCGTGCCGTCGCCGTGCTCGGCGACGTAGTCCGGGAAGAACGACGTCTGGGCGCCGACCGCCCCGTTCTCACCCGGGTGCTGCACGGCGACGAAGACCAGGCCCTCGCGGTCGTGGATGACCGGGCCGCACGTCTCGGCCTCGCGCGGCACCGAGAGGAACTGCTGCACGTTGCCGCGCTCGGGTCCCTCGAGCGGCACCCGGAACAGCCCGTCGTTGTAGCCGATGGTGCTCGGCGCGCCGTCCGTCGAGATCCACAGGTTGCCCTCGGAGTCGAAGGCGACGTTGTCGGGGCACGAGATCGGCGACACGAGCTCCTTCGGGAATCCCGCGAAGTACGTGTACGCCGTGGTCGACGGGTCGCCGCACAGCAGCAGGATGCTCCAGCCGAAGGTCTCCCCCGCTTGGCCGCCGGTCTCCGTGAGCTCCACCACGTGGCCGTACCGGTTGCCGGTGATCGGGTTCGCCTCGTCGAGCGGGGCGGTCCGCCCGCGGTTGCTGTTGTTCGTGAGCGCGAGGTACACCTTGCCGGTCAGCGGGCTCGGCTCGACGTCCTCGGGGCGGTCCATCTTCGTGGCGCCCACGAGGTCGGCGGCCAGGCGCGTGTACACGAGCACCTCCGCGGTGGTCATCCCGGGCACGACGCTCTCGCCGTCCCGCGTCAGGGCGATCCACTCGCCGACGCCGTCGAACGCGCCGTCGCTCGGCAGGGCGCCGGTGCCGGTGATCTCCGCGGCCGGCGAGTTGCCCGAGAAGCGAGCGACGAACAGGTCGCCCTCGCTGAGCAGCTCCATGTTCTTCTTGCGCGCGCCGGTGGAGGTCGCCGCGGTGTAGCGGCCCTTCGACACGAACTTGTAGAGGTAGTCGTTGCGCTCGTCATCGCCCATGTACGCGACGACGCGGCCGTCCTCGGCGATCGTCACGTTCGCGCCCTCGTGCTTGAAGCGACCCATGGCCGTGTGCTTCTTCGGCGTGGAGGTCGGGTCGCTCGGGTCGATCTCCACGATGTACCCGAAGCGGTTCGGCTCGTTGACGAAGCGCGGGTCGTGCGCATCGAAGCGCGCGTCGAACTGCTCCCATCCCGTCTCGGTGGTCGTGGTCGCCGAGCCGCTGTAGCGCCTCTGCGCTGCGGTGTCGGCGGCCCAGGCGAAGTAGCCATTGAAGTTCTCCTCGCCCGAGAGGACGGTGCCCCACGGCGTCGTGCCGCCCGCGCAGTTGCCCAGGGTGCCCTTGACCCAGCGACCCTCGGCGTCGTCGGCGGTCTTCACGAGGTCGGAGCCGGCGGCAGGACCGGTGAGCTCGAACACGGTCTCGACGGTGACGCGGCGGTTGCGCCGTCCGTCGACGACGTACTGCCACGGCTCGCCCACGCGACGTCGCTTCACCTCGACGACCGTCATGCCCATCGCGGCCTTGTAGATCTCGCCGCGGCGGCGCAGCTCGGCGGCATCGCCGGTCGGCGCGAACATCACGTTCGGGTTGACGTACTCGTGGTTGGTGACGAGCACGCCGGTCTTCCCGCTCGCGTCGGCGAGGATGTCGAGGTAGTCGTTGTTGTAGCCGAACTGGCCGGCCTGCGCCTCGGCGGTCTGCGCGTCGAAGTCGAACGACGGGATCGAGGAGAACAGCGGGTCACCCCAGCGGATGATCGGCTGCCAGCGGTAGCCGGCGGGCACCGTGAACTCGTCGACGAGACGGCCGACCGGCGCGATCGGGTCGAACGCGAGCCCGGCCGTGCCCGGCTTCGCGGCGAATGCGGGGCTGACCTGTCCGCCGCCGGCGGCGTTGCCCACCACGAGGCCGATCGCGCCGGCGACGCCGAGGCCGAGCAGCGACCGACGCGAGATCGCCGCCGACGCGATGTCGCGGAAGTGGGGGTTGGCGGACGTGTTGCACTCGGGGCCGAGGCACGCGTCGGCGCACTTCAGCCGGCAGGTCACGGGCGAGCGCTTGCCGACCGCGTGGGAGGCGGGCGTGATCCGGAGTTCGGGGATGGTCATGGCAGCTCCTCGTTCAGTGCGCGGATCGCCGCGCGTCGGGCCGGAGGGACGAGCCCGAGCCTCCCGGGAACGCATGGCCCGGCAGCGGCGCGACGGTGTCCGTGAGGTGAACGCCGCGGGTCGGGTGCGCGAACCGGCGCCCGCGCTCGCCTAGCACTGCGAAAGCCCAGTGCGCAAGCGGAAGGCAAGGCCCTTGCCGAGGGCGGTTCGCGAGCGGCACGCTGAGCGCATGACCACGGCTTCCGGCAAGACCGCCGCCAGTGCGGCGGAGAACTCGACGATCTTTCGCACGCTTGCGAGGATCGGATACGTCGTCCTCGGCATCGTCCACATCGTGATCGGCGCGATCGCGATCTCCGTGGCCCAGGGGGCCGGCGGAGAGGCCGACCAGGGCGGCGCCATGCAGCAGGTCGCGAGCTGGCCGTTCGGCGGCCTGCTCCTCTGGGTCATCGCGATCGGGCTGTTCGCGCTCGGCCTCTGGCAGGTCGTGCAGGCGTTCCTCGAGCGCAATCCCGACACCAAGAAGAAGTGGGGCTACCGCGTCAAGTACGTGGGGACCGCGGTCGCGTACTTCGCGATCGCCGTCACCGCGCTCGTCTATGCGCTCGGCGGGCGACAGGACTCGTCGCAGTCGTCGCAGACGCTCACAGCGCAGCTGCTCGCGACACCGGGCGGAGTGTTCCTGCTCGTGCTCGTCGGGCTCGTGATCCTCGGCGTCGGCATCGCGTTCGTGTATCGCGGCATCAAGCGCTCGTTCGAGAAGCACCTCGACCTGCCGGGCAACCCGGCCGCGCGCAAGGGCATCGTGACCTTCGGCGTCGTCGGCTACATCGCGAAGGGCATCGCGATCGGCGTCGTCGGCGTGCTCTTCGTGCTCGCCGCCCTCACGCACGATCCCGAGAAGGCCGGCGGGGTCGATGCCGCGCTGAAGAGCCTCGCCGAGCTGCCGTTCGGCACCTTCATCCTCTGGCTGGTCGGCGCAGGCCTCATCATCTACGGCGTGTTCTGCTTCGCCCGCGCGCGATACGCCCGCATGTGACCGACGTCACGACGCCCCCGAGTGCTCCGGTGCGGAGCGCTCGGGGGCGTCGTCGTTCGTTGCCGGCGGCTCAGCGTCCGAGGACCTGGCGCACGCCATCGATCGGCACGCTCGCGCGCTCGCCCGACTCGCGGTCCCAGACCTCGACGACGCCGTCGGCGACGCCGCGCCCGGCGATCACGATCTTCGGCACGCCGATGAGCTCGGCGTCGGCGAACTTCACGCCCGGCGAGAGCTTGGGCCGGTCGTCGTAGAGCACGTCGAAGCCGGCGGCCTCGAGGTCGGCGACGACGCGCTCGGCGGCGTCGAACGCCGCGGCGTCCTTGCCCGTCGCGAGCACGTGCACATCGAACGGCGCGACGGCCGCGGGCCACGCGAGGCCCTTCTCGTCGTTGTGCAGTTCGGCGATGATCGCCAGGATGCGCGTGACGCCGATGCCGTACGAGCCCATCGTCACGGTCGCGAGCTTGCCGTTCTCATCGAGCACCTTGAGCCCGAGCGCCTCGGCGTACTTGCGGCCGAGCTGGAACACGTGTCCGATCTCCATGCCGCGGGCCAGCTCGACCGGCCCCGAGCCATCCGGAGCCTCGTCGCCCTCGCGCACGTTCGCGGCCTCGATCGTGCCGTCGGCCGTGAAGTCGCGGCCCGCGACGAGCCCGAACACGTGCTGCTCGTCGATGTTCGCGCCCGTGATCCACTCGGTGCCGTCGACGACGCGCGGGTCGAGGAAGAACCGGAGGCCGGTCGAGGACTCCGCGCCGAACACCGGTCCCTCGGGCGACCAGGGTCCGATGTAGCCCTTCACGAGGCCCGGGTGCTTGGCGAAGTCGGCCTCGGTCGCCGCCTCGACCTCGGCGGGCGCGAACGCGACCTCGACGCGCTTGGCGTCGATCTCGCGGTCGCCGGGAATTCCGACGATCACGATCTCGCGCGTGTGGTCGGGATGCGTGAGCGCGAGCACGACGTTCTTGAGCGTGTCGGCCGCGGTCCAATCGCGGCCGTCGGGGCGCGGGTACTCGAGGTTCGCGAGGTCGACGAGCGTCGCGATCGTGGGCGTGTTCGGCGAGTCGAGCACCTCGGGTGCCGGCAGTCCGTCGAACGGGATCGGCTCGGGCGGGACGGTCCTGAAGGCCTCGACATTGGCCGCGTAGCCGCCGGCCGAGCGGACGAAGGTGTCCTCGCCGACCGGGGTCGGGTGCAGGAACTCCTCGGACTTCGAGCCGCCCATGGCGCCGGCATCGGCCTGCACGATCACGTAGTCGAGTCCGAGGCGCTCGAAGATGCGCTCATAGGCGTCGCGCTGCGCCCGGTAGCTCGCGTCGAGCCCGTCGTCGGTGACGTCGAACGAGTAGGCGTCCTTCATCGTGAACTCGCGACCGCGCAGCAGGCCGGCCCGCGGCCGCGCCTCGTCGCGGTACTTGTCCTGGATCTGGTAGATCGTGAGCGGCAGCTCCTTGTACGACGAGTACAGGTCCTTCACGAGCAGCGTGAAGACCTCCTCGTGCGTGGGCGCGAGCAGGTAGTCGGCCTCCTTGCGGTCCTTCAGGCGGAACAGCGCGTCGCCGTACTCGGTCCAGCGGCCGGTCTGCTCGTAGGGCTCGCGCGGCAGCAGCGCCGGGAAGTGCACCTCGTGGGCGCCCGCACGCTCCATCTCCTCGCGGATGACGCGCTCGATCTTCGCCTTCACGCGCAGGCCGAGCGGCAGCCAGGCGAACACGCCGGGCGCCTGGCGCCGGATGTAGCCGGCGCGGACGAGCAGCTTGTGGCTCGTGACCTCGGCGTCGGCGGGGTCTTCGCGGAGCGTGCGGAGGAAGAAGTTCGTCAGGCGAGTGGGCACCGGAGAATTCTACTGAGATGCGGATGGCGCGTCCGCCCGCTCGACGGAGCCCACCGGATCGGGAGGCTCGGACCAGGGCCGCGCCTAGGCTTGGGCCATGCCACGACGCCGACCGCACGTCGCCGGCTCCGCCGCGCAGGGTGAACTCGCCGCGGCGCTCGCCGAGCTCCGGCAGCAGATGGGCCTGCCCGACGGGTTCCCGGACGCCGTGCTCGCCGAAGCGGAGGGCGCGACATCCGCAGCGCCGCCGCCCGACGCCGACCGACGCGACGTCGGCTTCGTCACGATCGATCCGGCCGGCTCACGCGACCTCGACCAGGCGCTCCACCTGACCCGCCGGCCCGCCGGCTACACCGTCGACTACGCGATCGCCGACGTGCCTGGCTTCGTCCGGCCGGGCGGGGCCGTCGATGCGGAGGCCCGCGTGCGCGGCCAGACGCTCTACGCCGCCGACGGGCGCGTGCCGTTGCATCCGCCGGTGCTCAGCGAGGACCGGGCGTCGCTGCTGCCCGGCGTCGACCGCAGCGCATTCGTGTGGTCGTTCGACCTCGACGAGGCCGGCGCGGTCTTCGCCACCCGCCTCGAGCGCGCCCTCGTCCGCTCGCGGGAGCAGCTCGACTACACCGAGGCGCAGCGTCGCGTGGACTCGGGCTCCGCAGACGGGTCGCTCGCCCTGCTCCGCGAGATCGGCGAGCTGCGCACCGAGCAGGAGCGTGCGCGCGGCGGTGCGAGCCTCAACGTGCCCGACGAGCAGATCGTGCGCACGCCCGACGGCGGGTACGCACTCGAGCGCCGACACCTGCTGCCCGTCGAGGACTGGAACGCGCAGCTCTCGCTCATGACCGGCATGGCCGCCGCCGAGCTCATGATCGCGGCCCGCGTGGGCATCCTCCGCACGATGCCCAAGCCGTCCGACGAGGACGTCGCCGCGTTCCGCCGCCAGGCCGAGGCACTCGGGCACCCATGGCCCGAGTCGATCGGCTACGGCGAGTACCTGCGTGGACTGTCGCGCGACGAGCCGGCGTCGCTCGCGATCCTCCAGGCGGCCGGCGGGCTGTTCCGCGGGGCGGGCTACGAGGCGATGGATGGCACGGTGCCGGCCGATCCCGTGCAGTCGGCGCTCGCGGCGCCCTACGCCCACGTCACGGCGCCGCTCCGTCGGCTCGTCGACCGCTGGGGCCTCGTCGTCTGCGCGGCCGTCACCGCCGGGCGGGAGGTGCCCGGCTGGGCCCGTGAGTCCCTCGCGCAGCTGCCCTCGCTCATGGGCACGTCGACGCAGCGCGCCGCCCAGCTCGACGCGGCCTCGATCGCGCGCGTCGAGGCGGCGGTGCTCGCCGACCGTGTCGGCGACCGGTTCGAGGCGACCGTGTTGCAGCTGCGAAACGGATCGGCGGTCATCCAGCTCGCGGACCCCGCCGTCACCGCCACGTGCCCGGCGCCGGAGACGGCGCGTGCGGGCGCGCCGCTGACGGTCGTCCTCGAGCGCGCCGACATCCGCACCGGCACGGTGCAGTTCCGGGCGGCGGGCTGACGCCCGCCGCCGAGCGCAGGGTCAGACGTCCTCGTCGTCGTCCTCTTCGTCCTCCATGGCGAAGTGGTCGACCTCGGCCTCGACCTCGTCGGCCGCGTCCTCGGTGCCTTCGTGGAGGGTGCCCATGCCATCGGGGTACCCGGCCTCGTCGGGGTACTCGAACTGCGCGCCGTCTCCGCTCATCGCGGTCCCCTCTCGCGATCGGATGCCGCGTGCGCGGTCATCCCGTGCGGCCCACCCTACTCGCGGGCGGCTCAGGACGTGACGACCTGCGGCGCGCCGACCGGCGCATCCGCGCCCATCTCGTCGGCGATGCGGTTGGCCTCGGCGATGAGCGTCTCGACGATCTCGGACTCGGGCACCGTCTTGATGACCTCGCCCTTGACGAAGATCTGTCCCTTGCCGTTGCCGGATGCCACGCCGAGGTCGGCCTCGCGCGCCTCGCCGGGTCCGTTGACGACGCAGCCCATGACCGCGACGCGAAGCGGCACGCTCATGCCCTCGAGGCCGTCGGTCACGTCGTTCGCGAGCTTGTACACGTCGACCTGCGCCCGACCGCACGATGGGCACGACACGATCTCGAGCTTGCGCTCGCGCAGGTTCAGCGACTGCAGGATCTGCAGGCCGACCTTGACCTCTTCGACCGGTGGGGCCGACAAGGAGACGCGGATGGTGTCGCCGATGCCCTCGCCGAGCAGGATGCCGAACGCGGTCGCCGACTTGATCGTGCCCTGGAAGGCCGGGCCCGCCTCGGTCACGCCGAGGTGGAGCGGCCAGTCGCCGCGCTCGGCGAGCATGCGGTACGCCTTGACCATCACGATCGGGTCGTTGTGCTTGACCGAGATCTTGAAGTCGTGGAAGTCGTGCTCCTCGAACAGGCTCGCCTCCCACACGGCCGACTCGACGAGCGCCTCGGGGGTTGCCTTGCCGTACTTCTGCAGCAGGCGCGGGTCGAGGGAGCCCGCGTTGACGCCGATGCGGATCGACACGCCCGCGGCCTTGGCGCGCCGTGCGATCTCGCCGACCTGGTCGTCGAACTTGCGGATGTTGCCGGGGTTCACACGCACGGCGGCGCAACCCGCGTCGATCGCCGCGTAGACGTAATTCGGCTGGAAGTGGATGTCGGCGATGACCGGGATCTGGCTCTTCTTCGCGATGATCGGCAGCGCCTCGGCGTCGTCGCGGCTCGGCACGGCGACCCGCACGATGTCGCAACCGGAGGCCGTGAGCTCGGCGATCTGCTGCAGGGTCGCGTTGATATTGGGGGTCGGCGTCGTGGTCATCGACTGCACGCTGACCTGCGCGTCGCCGCCGACGAGCACCTTGCCCACCTTGATCTGGCGGGACTTGCGTCGCGGGGCCAGCGTTTCGGGGATTTTCGGCATTCCGAGGTTCACTGCAGGCACCGTGCAAGTCTACGGCCGGGCTGCTGGTTGGCTCCTCCATCGAACGGATGGCTCGCGCCTGGCGTCAGCGCTGGGACTCCTCCTCCGCGGCCCCGCGTGCCGCGTCGTCGGCGTGCGCCTCCCGGATCCTCCGGCCGAGCTCGATGTCCTCCTTCTCCTTCTTCTCGGCCTCGTCGATCTTGCGCGTGTCGCGCGGCGGCAGCTGGATGCGCTCCTCGGCGGGGATGCCCGCCTCGAGCTCGCGTCCGCGCTCGATCTCCGCATCGAACTCCGCGCCGAACAGCAGGGCGTTGTTCGCGATCCAGAGCCAGAGCAGGAACACGATCGCTCCTGCGAGCGATCCGTAGGTGCGGTCGTAGTTCGAGAAGTTCGCGACGTAGAGCGCGAACCCCGCCGACGCGATGAGAAGCACGATGATCGCGAGCAGCGCGCCGAGGCTGATCCAGCGGAACTTCGGCTGTTTCGCGTTCGGGGTCGCGTGATACAGCAGCGCGATGACGACGATCACGATGATCGCGAGGAGCGGCCACTTCGCGATCTCCCACACGATGCGCACCGCCTGGCCGAGTCCGAGGGCTTCGCCGATGGCATCCGTGATCGGACCGGACACCACCAGGATGACCGCGACGATCGCGACGGCCACGACGACGGCGACCGTCACGCCGAGCTGCACCGGCCGCAGCTTCCAGAACGGCCGCCCCTCCTCGATCTCGTAGATGCGGTTCATCGCACGCCCGAACGCGCCGACGTACCCCGACGCCGACCACAGGGCGATGACGAGGCCGGTCACGAAGCCGAGGCCTGCCGCGGGCGAGTCGGCGAACCGCTGGAGGGGATCGCTCAGCACCTGCAGCACCTCGGGCGGCGCGATGCCCTCGAGCACGCCCAGGAGCGCATCGATCGCCCTTCCACCCTGGCCGACGAGCGCCAGCAGCGAGGTCAGGGCGAGCAGGCCGGGGAAGATGGCAAGCACGCCGTAGTACGTCAGTGCAGCCGCGCTGTCCTGACATTGGTCGTCGACGAACTCGCGGAAGGTCTTGCGGAAGATGTACTTCCACGACCGCTTCGACACCTCGGGCGGCGTGTCCGGCTTCCGCGGATCCTCGGGCTCGGGGGCGACCCGGTCATCGTGGACGGCGCGGTCGGTCATGATGCCTCCTCCGGCACCCGTCCCCCCGGTCGCGCTCCCATCCTCCGCGTCCCTCGCGTGTGAGCGCGAGGGACTGGTGTCATCGCCGAGCGGCGCCTATCCTGCGGGCGGCTCACTCGCAGACGTCGGCGCTATCCTGTGACCGAGGGGCGGCAGCGTCAGGCGGCCGGCCGGCCTGTGCCGGGGAGCAGCGAATGGACCGGGAGCCTGCAGAGGCAGTGGTGGTGCTCGACGCCGGGGCGCCGCCGGGTGCGATGTTGGAGCGGGTGCGCCGGCACGCCGTCGTGCTCCAGTGGCTTCCGCCCCGGATCGCGATCGTCCGCCTCCGGGCGGGGCTCCCACCTGCCCGAGCGGTGCCCGGGACCAGTTGGTACGCCGGCGCCGTACCGAGGTCCGTGAAGCTCACGTCCACGGAGCGGCTGTTCGTCGACGCCTGGCTGTCTCGGCGCGACCCCAAGACCCGCCTCGGAGACGGTCTGCCCTGGGACGCCCCCGGCATGGACGCCCCCGACTGGCCCGAGGAATCACCGCCCCACCTCTGACGTCCGCCATCCAGCGCTCCCTGTCCTGCGACGCATCTCCCGGTCACACTCGTGCTTCAAGTGGTTCCCCTGCTCCGGTGACGCCGCGGTGACGCTTCCGGGTACAGAGTCCTGCTGTTCGCATGGGTGAGGAGAGGCAGATGGCCGGCGACTTGGATGTCATGGAACTGGCGGTCCTGGATGACTTCCGGGGACTGCGGAGCGGGGCGGACCCGAATCCGCCGATCCACCAGTACGGACGTGTCCGGATCTCGACGGTGCCCGAGGGCGCCGAACGTCCGGAGAACGCGCTCGCCCCGGACGAGCCACCAGGGGACCTGACCGAGACGGAGCGGCTCGGCTTGGAAGCGCTGGGGCTGCGCGACTCGGAGGACTACCGCGCCGCGAAGCAGAATCGGCCGCGGCAAGGCGAGGAATGGGACATGGGCGGGGGCTGCACCGACATCGTGCCGGTGGGCCTCGAGGAGGCCGAAGCGCGGGCCTCGGCCTTCGCAGCGGCCCCCACCAGCAGCTACCTCGAGGGCACGGTGGCGGTCGGAATCGTCATCGTCCAAGGCCCGACGGCGGCGCTCAGGTTCTCCGACGCAGAGGTCCTGAAGGTGGTGGCCGAGGTCCAGAACGGGCTGGGGTACTTCGCCACGACCAACCCGATCGCCGGCATCACGTTCGCCTACGACATCCAGAACGTCACGCTCGCCACCCCGGCGGATCCCGCCAACCCGGACTTGGAGGGTCTGTGGCGGAATCCGGCAATGGGAGCGATCGGCTACAGCGCCGATTGGAACGGCGTGGTGACCTACGTGGAGGACCTCCGCACCCGCTTCGGCACGCGGTGGACCTACTGCGGCTTCTTCACGAAGTACCCGCTGGGGCATTTCGCCTACGCCTCCATCGGCGGACCGCGGGTCGTCATGGACTACAACAACGACGGCTGGGGCCCTGACAACATCGACCGGGTCTTCGCCCACGAGACCGGACACATCTTCGGTTGCCCGGACGAATACGCCGTCAGCGGCTGCAACTGCGGCGGCAGCTGGGGACGCTACGGAACGGTCAACGGCAACTGCGAGAACTGCTCCGCCGGCGGCGGCGTCGCCTGCCTGATGAAGGGGAACACGTTCACGCTCTGCGGCTACACCCCGGCGCACCTCGGCTGGTCCCCGCAGCTCCTGGTCCGCAACTACGGTGCGTCCGCGGGCGGCTGGCAGCTGGAGCGCCATCCGCGGTTCCTGGCCGACACCACGGGCGACGGCCGGGCGGACATCGTGGGGTTCGGCGATGCCGGCGCATACGTCTCCCGGGCGCAATCGGACGGCCGCTTCGAGGCACCCCACCTCGCGGTGAACGACTTCGGCTACGTCGCCGGCGGCTGGCGGGTGGAGAGACACCCGCGGTTCCTGGCCGACACGACGGGCGACGGCCGGGCCGACATCGTGGGATTCGGCGATGCCGGCGTGTACGTCTCCCGGGCGCAGCCGGACGGCACATTCGATGCGCTGCGGCGCGTCGTCGACAACTTCGCGTACGTGGCAGGGGGCTGGCGGGTGGAGAGCCATCCGAGATTCCTGGCCGACACGACGGGCGACGGCCGGGCCGACATCGTGGGGTTCGGCAACGCCGGGGTGTACGTGTCCCGGGCACAGGCGGACGGCAGCTACGACGCTGTGCGGCTGGTCGTGGCCGACTTCGGCTTCAACGCCGGCGGCTGGCGCGTGGAGAGACACCCTCGGTTCCTAGCGGACACCACGGGCGACGGCCGGGCGGACATCGTGGGGTTCGGCGACGCCGGCGTGTACATCTCCCGGGCGCAGGCCGACGGCAGCTATGACGCCCTGCGGCGCGTCGTGGACGATTTCGGATATGCGGCAGGCGGCTGGCGGGTGGAGAAGCATCCGCGGTTCGTCGTCGACCTGACGGGCGACGGCCGGGCGGACATCCTGGGCTTTGGGGACGCCGGCGTCTATGTGTCGCTGGCCCGGGCGGACGGCGGGTACGGCCCGGTGACCCTGGCCGTGGCCGACTTCGGGTACGTCGGAGGCGGCTGGCGGGTGGAGCGGCATCCGAGGTTCCTGGCGGACACCACCGGCGACGGTCTGCCGGACATCGTGGGGTTCGGCGACGCCGGCGTGTACATCTCCCGGAACCTGGGCGGCGGCGCCTTCGAGACCCCGGGGCTCGTCGACACGCATTTCGGGTATGCGAACACGGCGGGCGGTTGGCGGATCGAGCGGCATCCGAGGTTCGTGGTCGACGTGACCGGTGGCGGGAGGGCCGACATCGTCGGGTTCGGCGAAGCGGGCGTGTACGTGGCCCGGGCCTAGGCCGGTCGGATGGAGGCAGGGTCATGACCGCGTTCTTCGATATCGGCACCACGCTCGCGGATGTGAGTGCTGCCCCGGACGGGTCGTTGACCTTCCGTCCGCGGCCGCGGGTCCTCGAGGTCCTCGACGCGCTCGCCGGGACACCCGTGGGGATCATCTCGAATCCCGGCCCCGGCGCGCAGGCGCGCGCCCACGCCGCCGCGGCCCTCGACGCCGCATTCCCTGGGCGGTTCCCCACCGCCGCCCTGGTCCACTGGGGTCCGAAGGACACGAGGGCGATCTTCGACGCCGCCGTTGCCAGTGCAGGCGTCGCGGCCGGAGCGTGCGTCTTCGTCGGCGAGGACCCGGACGAGCGCGCCGTTGCCCGCGAGGCGGGACTGCGGACCGCTCCCCACCCCGTCTTCGCCGCCGCGGCGATCGAGCGGCGCCCGGTGGTGTGGATCCGCATCGGCCTGGCCGCCGAGCAGGGACTCGACGATCTCCGGGCGACCGCGGACGCGTCCGAAGTCGTCCCGGTACACGTCCCCTCGCCGCGGCTCGTCCTCGCGATGGCCACGGCCGCCGGCGTGCAGGCGCTGGAGCACGCCGGGTTCGACGTGGACCAGCGGGATCCCGTGGACGACACCGTGGCGTTCCTCGTGCGCGACGACCGGCCGGTTCCGCCGCCGTCCGCCTTCGCAGCCGGAGCGGCCGACGGCAGGCCTGAGGACTTCGTCGCCGACGCCGGCCCTGAAGCGGACGCACGAGCGGCGGCGGCTTTCGCCTTCGTGGCCGGCCGGCTGTCCGGACTGACGCGGACGGTGACCTCCCTCGGCCCGGCTCCGGGAGGCGTTTACGTCGCCGCCGTCGCCGGGACCCCGGTGGAGGACATCCACATCCCGGACGCCCGGCATGGCCACACAGAGCGGCTGCTTCCCGATCCCGGCCTGCTGGGCCGTCCGGGGCAGCGTGACGCCGAGGCGTTCGCCGCCGCGGTCGGCCTTGCCGGATTCGCGGGGGCGGCGCCGTCGCCGGCAACCGTCGCGGCGGTGCGCGCCGCCGTCACGTCCGACGCCCTGCGGGAGCACGTCGCACGCATCTCCGGCGCCGCCCCGCTGATCGACGGCGAACCGCAACGGGTCCGGAGCCGGGATGCAGCCAACGCCGACAACATGGCGGTCGTCGACGCGCTGGCGGCGCACTTCCAGGGCCTCGGCTTCAGCGTCACGCTCCAGCCGTTCACGTGGCGCGGGCACCGGCTCGCCAACGTGGCAGCCGAACACCTCGTCCCCGGATCGGACGGGGCCGTCCTCGTCACGGCGCATCTGGATTCGACAGCAGCGCAGGGCGACTTCGTCGATCCGACCGGGCAACGGCGCCCGTACGATCCCCGGACCGACCCGGCGCCCGGCGCGGACGACGACGGGAGCGGCGCCGCCGCAGTCCTGGCTGCGGCAGCGTGCGTCAGCGGCCTGGTGGCGCAGGGCGCCGCGCCGGAGCGGACCATCCGCTTCGTCCTGTTCAACGCCGAGGAACAGGGCCTGATCGGCAGCAAGTTGTACGCCCGCGCGGCGGCCGCGGGCGCGGACCGCATCGCCGCCGTCTTCCAGATGGACATGATCGCCGGACGACAGGACGGCGAGCAGAAGGTGGAGATCCATGCGGGGTCGGCGGTGCCGGGTCCGGTGGTGGCTGCCTCAAACGCCCTCGGGGACCGGGTGGCGGAGGCCGTACTGGCTGTGGAGCCCGGACTGGACGTCCAGCGGCTCACTGGCAGCACGGACCCGGCCGCCGGGCGGAGCGACCACGCGAGCTTCCACGAGCGCGGGTGGGCGGCGGTCGCCGTCTCCGAGAACTTCTTCGCCGACACCGCACCCGCGACCGGCACGCGGCAGTACCACCTCCCCGGAGACACGCTCGACGACGCCGATTACGACCCGGGGTACGCCGCGGCGATCGCCCGGTCGGTCACGGTCGCGGCGCTGACGCTCGCGGGACTCTGAACGATCCAGAAGGGACTACGACCATGGCCAAGATCATCGATCAGCGCAACCTGGACTTCGACCGCGTGGCCGAGGCGGACGGGGCGCACCCGGGGCGGGAAGGCGCCGACGAGGCCGCGCCCATGCCGGGCGAGTCGCTCCAGCTCGACGAGGAACCCGGCGGTGACCTCGGCAAGGTGAACCGCTTCACGGGGCACCGCTCGGAACTCCGGGCAGTCCCCGCCCCTGGGCTCGAGGCCGCGGTGGAGCCCACCGAGTCGGAGCTGATCGCGAGGGCCAAGTCGTACGCCGTGTCCATGGCCGACGCCATCGGGTTCGACGCGGCAGTTCCGCCCGAGTTCGAAGCAGACCCTACCGTCACCACGACCTCGGAGGGGCTGCGGGTGGTCAGCCTGCAACAGACCTCGAACGGCATCGAGGTGTGGTCCATGTCGCCGAAGGTCTGGATGGACAGCGACGGCGCCGTGGACAGGCTGGTGGGCGACACGGTGAGTGTGCCCGCGGATCTTCCCACCAAGCCCGTGGTCGCGGCGGAAGTGGCCCTCCTGGTGGCCGTCCGGGAAGCGGCGAAGGCGCGGACCCTTCGGAGCAATTTCGGCGACGATGAGCTACCGCAACTCGATATCGACGAGGGCGATTTCACCCGGCTGTCCTTCCAGCCGCTCCCGACACGGCCCATGACGTTCAGCCGGGGCGCCTTCGCGGAGGACATTCCGGCCCGGCTGGTGTACCTGGACATGGGCGGCAGCTTCCGGCTCACCTGGTTCTTCACGATCTCCCGCGACGACCTGATCGTCCAGTACAAGGCATTCGTGGAGGCCGACGAATTCACCGCCGACCCGGGAGCACCCGAGATCCTGTACTTCTATGACTCCGCCAGTCACGCCGTGGGCGGCCGCGTCATCACGAGGAACCCGGGTGAGACCGACTTCCGTGAGGTCCCATTCCCCCTGCCGGCCGCCGAATACCCCATCGAACCGCCCGCGGACTTCCCGGCGTTCGGGCCGTGGACGGATGCGATCGATGGGAAGTTGTCCACCGTGGGCAACAACGTGCGTGCGCTCAACGGGACCACCAGGAAGCCGTTCGAGATTCCTGCGGCGGCCGGAGGCGGAGTGTTCGCTGCCAACGCCGACAGCCCGGACCAGTTCATCACCAACATCTTCTTCTTCTGCAACTACATGCACGACTTCTTCCTGATGCTCGGCTTCAATGAGGAGTCAGGGAACTTCCAGACCACCAATCCCAGTGGCCTGGGGCGCGGCGCCGACCCCGTCGATGCCCTCGCCCATCCCGGCAGGGTGGTGGGCACTGCGAACATGAGCACCCGCGCCGACGGCGTGGCCGGCCTGATGAACATGGGCCTGGTGACCTCCACCGGCCGCCACACCGCCAACGACTCCGACGTGGTCTTCCACGAGTACGTGCACGGAGTGAGCAATCGGCTGGTCGGCGGGATGCTGGACGCGGAAGGCCTCAACGAGGACCAGTCCGTGGCGATGGGGGAAGGCTGGAGCGATTACTTCGCCCTGACCATCAACAACTTCCCCGGCACGCGGGAGCGCGTGGTCACGGGAAGCTGGGTGACCGACCGTGAAGCCGGGATCCGGCAGCGGCCCTACGATGAGCGGTACCCGGGCAGGTTCGGCGATATCGGCAAGGGAGCCGGTGAGGTCGACGGTGACGGCAACGGCGACCTTTCGTACCGGGAAGTGCACGACGTCGGCGAGATCTGGTGCGCGGCACTGATGCAGGTGAACCGGAACGTCGGGGCCGCCTTGGGCAGCAAGGAGCGCGGCTACCGGCTCACGTGGCAGGCGGTGGTGGACGGCCTGAAACTGACGCCCAAGAACCCGTCGTTCCTGACAGCGCGGGACGCCGTCCTGAGCGCCTTCCGGTCCATGAAGGGCACGCCCCGGCTCACGGACGCGGAGTATGGCGCGGTCCGACGCGCCGCGTGGCAGGCCTTCGCAGGGTTCGGAATGGGTTCCGACGCCTCCTGCCCGAACGCCACGTTCAGTGGATGCCGCGGCGGAACCGCAGTCCCAGCTGACGAGGTGGACGACTGAACGGACGGTACTGGACGGCCGATCGAGGCCGAGGCACCACGTCGCCGTCAGCCGGCCCCGGCTGGAGAGCGCCGCACGCGCGCGGACCCCACCGGCTGTTCGAGGGTAGGCCGGTGCCCGCAACCATCGAGCGGCCCGGCTCAGACGCGGCCGATGCCGAGGTTGAGCGGGGCGATCAGCCTGGGTTCGCCGTCCGGACCTTCGACCTGCACGACCACGGAGTACGCGTTCGGCTCGCCCGGGATCTCGGCCGGGCCGAGCTCGGGCCCCGTCTCAACGGGGATCTCCTCCCACCCTTTCCCTTCGTACGACTGCCCGACCGACTCGGCGAGCGCCGCGAGGTCGTCGCCGAGCTGGAAGCCGTTCACGGCCACGACGGCCACGTCCCCGACGGCGGGGACATCGACGAGGACGTGCACGTTCATGTTGCTGGTGTCCGGGCCGTCTTCGTCGACCCAGGTCTCGCCATCGACGAAGTGGCCCATGTGGTCATCCAGCACCTCGAAGCCGTCCCACCGGTAGATCGTCGTCCGCGGGGCCGCCTCGCAGCACCTGCCGGCGAACTCCTCGACTTCGGAGGCCGCACCGAAGACCGCGTCGAGGGCCTCGACGATGGCGGCGGCCTCATCGTCGTACGACACCTCGCCGACCGTCGCCCCCGCGTCATCGAGGAGGTCGAGGCCGTCCGGACGGACCACCACGGTCGTCACGGACTCGAGCGGGTCGGCGGACGGCGTGACCACCGGATCACTCGACGGTGCGGATACGGTCGCGGTCGGCGCCGGCCCCGGCGACTCGAAGGTGCAGGCTGCGAGTGACGCGGCCAGCGCGGTCGCGAACAGGAGCGGGAGTGCCAGGGCGGTTCCGCCACGGCGACGGGTTGGGATCATCCGAGATGCCTCCTTGTCGACAGGTGGGGAACCGTCGCGCTCAGCATGGCAGCGGGGGTGCGCCGGCCGGCGCACCCCCGCGTCACGAACCGGTATCGATCACCGCTCCGAGACCGACGCCCCGATCACCTCGAGCAGGGCGGCACGGAACGCGTCGGGGCGCTCGAGGTGCGGCGAGTGCCCGCAGCCCTCGAGGCTGAGTTCGCGGTAGCTGCCGCCCTCTGCCGCGTAACGGTCGAGCACGGCCCGGGTCTGCGCGATCATCTGCTGCGGCGGCGCGACGTCCTCTCCGGGCCATCCGGGGATGATGCCGGCCTTGCCGAGCATGTTGAGGTCGAAGTACGACGCGTCGCCGACGATCGCGTCGAGCTCGCCGCGGATCCAGACGATGAGCGGCTTCGACGGCATGTCGACGATGCCGCTGACGTCGAAGTTGGTGTGCGCCATCGTGTTGAGCACACCGCTGCTGCCGGCGGCGAAGCCGGGCCAGGACTCCGACGCCACCGAGTCGCCCGGGTAGTTGCCGGGGCCGGTCGCGGTCGTGAGCATCGACTCGACCCAGAGGTCCTCGTACTCCGACGTGAAGCCCGGCGCGACGTAGCTCGAGCGGTACACCGCGCGCGGCGACGTGCCCTCGTCCTCGGTGCGGTCACCGGAGCCCAGGCGGGCCACGAAGTCGGGGTTCGCTCCCCCGCCGCCGGTGCCCGCAGCATCCGGGGTCAGCGGGGAGCCGTCGAGCCGAGTGCCGCCGAAGCCGTACGGCGAGACGGGCGACTCGAGCGTCAGGCTCGCCACGAGGTCGGCCCGGTCGAGCAGGAGCTGCATCACGACCCCGGCGCCCATGCTCCACCCGACGAGGTGCACGGGCCCGAGGTCGAGCTCGTCGAGCACCGAGGCGATGTCGTCGCTGAAGTCGCGCAGGCCGCGCGTCGCGTCGACGGGCAGCGTCTCGCTCCCCCCGAAGCCGCGCAGGTCGATCGCCAGCGCCCGCACCCCGGCCGGCAGCGAGGACATCAGCGGCAGGAAGAACAGCGAGCTCGACACGTTGCCGTGCACGAACACCACCGTCGCCACCGCGGCGGTCGCGTCATCCGCGGGACGCTCGAAGACCTGCGCCGAGAGGCGCGGGGTCGTCACCAGCCGCGACGAGACCGACGGGAAGGCGGTGCGGAGGTCGGTCATGCGAGAACCTCGACGGCGCTCGTGTCGAGCTTCGGCTGGGTCTTCTCGACGACCTCATCGACGGTGACGCCGGGCGCGACCTCGACGAGCTTGAGCCCCTCGGGGGTCACGTCGATCACGGCGAGGTCGGTGATGATGCGGTCGACGACGCCCTTGCCGGTCAGCGGCAGCGAGCACGAGTCGACGATCTTCGGCGAGCCGTCCTTCGCGACGTGCTCCATGAGCACGATGCGGCGCCGGGCGCCGTGCACGAGGTCCATCGCACCGCCCGGGCCCTTGACCATCTTCCCGGGGATCATCCAGTTGGCGAGGTCGCCGTGCTCCGACACCTGCATGGCGCCGAGGATGGCGGCGTCGACCTTGCCGCCGCGGATCATGCCGAAGCTCGTGGCCGAGTCGAAGTACGCGGCGCCCGGCAGCACGGTCACGGTCTCCTTGCCGGCGTTGATCAGGTCGGGATCGACCTGGTCGTCGGTCGGGTACGGGCCGACGCCGAGGATGCCGTTCTCGGACTGCAGCACGACCGTGACCCCCTCGGGCACGTAGTTCGGCACGAGGGTCGGCAGGCCGATGCCGAGGTTCACGTACGAGCCGTCGGCGAGTTCCTTCGCGGCGCGTGCCGCCATCTCCAGTCGGGTGAGAGCCATGGTTCAGTTCCCCTCTCGCACGGTGCGGCGTTCGATGCGCTTCTCGATTCCGGTGCCGACCTCGACGATGCGGTCGACGAAGATGCCGGGCAGGTGCACTGCGTCGGGGTCCAGCTCGCCGGGCTCGACGAGCTCCTCGACCTGGGCGATGCAGACGCGGCCGGCCATCGCCGCGAGCGGCGAGAAGTTGCGGGCCGACTTGTCGAACACGAGGTTGCCGTGCCGGTCGCCCTTGAGGGCGTGCACGAGTGCGAAGTCGGTCGTGATGGCCTCCTCGAGCACGAACTCCTGTTCCTCGCCACGCACCGTGAACGACTGCACGGGCTTCGGTGCGCTCGCGACCGCGATCGATCCGTCGGCGCCGTACTTCTGCGGCAAGCCGCCCTCGGCGACCTGCGTGCCGACGCCGGTCTGCGTGAAGAACGCAGCGATGCCGGCACCACCCGCGCGCAGCTTCTCGGCGAGCGTGCCCTGCGGCGTGAGCTCGAGCTCGAGCTCGCCCGAGAGGTACTGGCGCTCGAACTCCTTGTTCTCGCCGACGTACGACGAGGTCATCTTGCGGATGCGCCCGGCGGCCAGCAGCACGCCGAGTCCCCAGTCGTCGACGCCGCAGTTGTTCGAGACGACCGAGAGGTCGCCGACGCCGCGCTCGAGCAGGGCGTCGATCAGCACCATGGGGATGCCGCAGAGGCCGAATCCGCCCACGGCGAGCGACGCGCCCTCGGGGATGTCGGCCACCGCCTCGGCGGGGGTGGCGACGGTCTTGTCCAGTGTCATCGTGTGACCTCCTTGTCAGCGACTGCGTGCTCGTCGGCGAGTCGTGGCGCCACGGCCGTGGCGACCTGCGCCGCCCCGGCCGCCGTCATGACGATCGTGTAGTGGTTGAGCTCCGCGATCTCGGTGACGCGGAGCGCCGGCATCCGTTCTGCGAGTGCCGCCACCCGCTCGCGAGAGTACAGGGCCTCGGGCTGGTCGAGCAGCCCCCGCTCGGCGCGGAGGAAGTCGACGGGCGCGGGCAGCGAGGCCAGGTCGTCGGCGTAGCCGTCGCTCCCGTCGAGCTCGAGCACGTTCTGGGCGACCGCCTCCGCGATCGAGGACGAGCGCAGTTCGGGCGGGGTGCCGACGAGGTCGTACGCGACGTAGTCGGCGAGGTGGTCGTCCCACACCGGGCCGATCGCCGGGTGCGCCTTCCAGAAGTCGACGTAGGCCGACGGATCGGCGAACCGCATCTCGAGCCGCGCGAGCGCGGGGCCGAGCACGGCCGCCGCGACCTCGTCGGGCGCGAGCCCCTCGGGGTGCGGGAGCGGCAGGCCGCCGTCGACGAGCACGACGCCCGTGACGCGATCAGGATGGGCCGCCGCGAGCCGGACCGTGACGAACGCGCCCATCGAGTGGCCGAGCACGAACGCGCGGTCGATGCCGAGCGCATCGAGCACGCGGACCTGGTCGTCGGCGTGGTCGTGCAGCGACCACGGGCCCGGCAGGCCGTTCGAGCGTCCGCGACCCCGCAGGTCGGGTGCGACGATGCGCCGTTCGGGGAGCGCATCGGCGACGTGGTGCCAGGCCCGGTGGGTCGCGGTGATGCCGTGCAGGGCGAGGATCGGCGTGCCCGCGGCATCCGCTCGCCACTGGCCGCCGGCCAGGTCGCCGCCGCGGACCGGCGCCGTGAACGGCGCGGGGTCGCGCATGGAGTCGTGGGTCATCGGGCGCTCCACCCGCCGTCCATGGTGTAGCTCGCACCCGTGACCATGCGGGCGTCGTCGCTCGCGAGCCAGCGCACGAGGCTCGCGACCTCGCCGGGCTCGACGAGCCGCTTGATGGCCGACTCGGTCAGCATCACCTTCTCCACGACGTCCTCCTCGGGGATGCCGTGCACCTTCGCCTGGTCGGCGACCTGCTTCTCGACGAGCGGCGTGCGAACGTAGCCGGGGTTGACGCAGTTCGACGTGACCCCGTGCGGCCCGCCCTCGAGGGCGGTGACCTTCGACAGCCCCTCGAGTCCGTGCTTGGCCGACACGTAGGCCGACTTGTAGGGCGAGGCGCGGAGCCCGTGCACGCTCGAGACGTTGATGATGCGGCCGAACCCGCGTTCGTACATGCCGGGCAGCGCGGCGCGGATGAGCAGGAACGGCGCCTCGAGCATCACGCGCAGCAGGAGCGAGAACCGGGCCGGCTCGAACTCCTCGATCGGGCGCACGTGCTGCAGCCCGGCGTTGTTGACGAGGATGTCGGCCTCGAGCGACAGGTCGGCGAGCGCCGCGGTGTCGCCGAGGTCGACCGTCCATGCCTCACCGGCGATGCGCGATGCGACGGATGCCGCGGCCTCGCCGTCGAGGTCGGCGATCGTCACGTGCGCACCGGCGTCGGCGAGCGCCTCGGCGCACGCGAGCCCGATGCCGCTCGCGCCCCCGGTCACGATCGCCCGGCGTCCGGCCAGTCCGGTCGACATGGTCAGGCCCGTCATGAATCCTCCTCATCGCTGCGACGTGCGCCCCTCCCCAGGGCGCCGCCGATGAACCGCATCATCTCGTCGAGCACGTGGTCGGGCACCGCGCTGGTGCCCGAGGCCAGGGGGTCGGCCGCGTCGCCGGCCCCGTTCGCGTCGTCGCCCCAGAGCACCCACCGCATGCCGATCATCTCGCCGATGCCCATGAGCGCCCACGCGGCCACGGTCGGGTCGATGTCGCCGATCTCGCCGTCGAGCTGCGCCACGCGCAGCCCGTCGATGTAGCCCTCGACGATGCGGGTGTAGTGCAGGCGCAGCGCCTCGGGCGAGACGAACTCGGCCTCGCGCACGATCCGGTACAGCGCGGGATGCTCGGCCGTGAACCGGAAGAACGCGGCGAACCCGGCGCGCTCGGCCTCCAGACGGGTCGTGGCGCCCGCGGCGCCCTCGCTCATCGCCTGGCGCACGCGGTGGTTGAGGTCCTCGACCAGCTCCTCGAAGAGCTCGAGCTTCGAGTCGAAGTACAGGTAGAACGTGCCCTGGCCGACGCCGGCGCGGTCGGTGATGCGCGAGACGGATGCCTCGGTGTAGCCGTGCTCGGAGAACACGTGCTCGGCGGCCTGGAGCAGCCGGCGGCGCGTCTTCTCGCCGCGCGCGGTGCGGGGCGCCGCGCTCACGCGTCGACCCCCTCGGACTGCGGCGCCTCCTGGAGCCTCGCGGCGCGCTCGGCGAGGACCCGCCGCAGCGTCTTGGTGGCGGCGCCGCGTGGGATCTCGTCGATGAAGTGGATGTCGCGCGGCACCTTGTAGCCGGCGAGCGAGCCCCGGGCGAACTCCGTCAGCTCCGCGGCATCCGTGATCGCACCGGACCGCAGCACGACCCAGGCCGATCCCGCCTCGCCCCACCGCTCGTCGGGGACCCCGACGACCGCGACGTCGGCCACCGCGGGGTGGGCGATGAGCACCGACTCGACCTCGGCCGGCGAGACGCCCTCGCCGCCGGAGATGTAGACGTCGGTGAGCCGGTCGACGACTGTGAAGTAGCCGTCGGCGTCGCGGCGGACGAGGTCGCCTGTGTGCAGCCATCCGCCGCTGAGGGCGGCCGCAGTGGCGTCGGGGTCGCGGAAGTACCCGGCGAACACGCCCGGACCGGAGACCAGCAGCTCGCCCTCGGCGGGTCCGTCGAGGAGTTCGCCCGTCGCGGGCTCGGCGACCGCGACGTCGACGTGCGCGTACGGCAGGCCGGCGGATCCCACCCGGGACGTGGCCTCGCGGTCGGGCAGGCACAGCACGTTCGGCGAGGCCTCGGTGAGCCCGTAGCCCTGGGTGAGGGCGACGCCGCGCGCGTGCCACATCCGCAGCAGCGCCGGCGGCATGGGAGCGCCGCCGACCACGGCCTGGCCGAGGCTCGACAGGTCGGCACGCGCGAAGTCGGGGTGCTGGGCGAGGAACAGGTAGTTCGCGGGCACGCCCATCATGGTGGTGATGCGGCGCTCGGCGATGAGGTGCAGCACGCGGCCCGGGTCGAAGGTTCGCTCGAGCACGACCGTCGCGCCTGCCCACCAGCCGAGCAGCGGCTGGATGTTCCAGCCCCCGACGTGGAACTGCGGCATGACCGCGAGCACGACGTCCTGCTCGCCGATCGGGATCGTCTTCGACAGCGACAGGTTGGTCCAGAAGCAGTTCGCGTGCGTGAGCACCGCGCCCTTGGGGCGCGACGTCGTGCCCGAGGTGAACACGATGAGGAGGGCATCGTCGTCCTGCACGTCGCGACGCGTGTCGGGGACCCCGGTGCGCAGCGCCGGATGCGGCACCCGCTGCTCGACGCCGTGGGCACCGAGGGGGGCGACCGGGATCCGTCGCGCGAGCCGGTCGCGGGCGGCCCGGGCGACCGAGGCGAACTCCTCCTCGACGAGGAGCAGCGCGGGCTCGGCGATCTCGAGCTGCTCGGCCAGCTCGCGCGGCGAGAGGCGCCACGACAGCGGGACGAGCACGAGGCCGGCCTTCGCGCACGCGAAGAACAGCACGACCTGGTCGGCGCTGTTGCCCGTGATCGTCGCCGCGCGGTCGCCGATCGCGAAGCCGGCGGCGCGGAACGCTGCGGCCAGCCGGGTCGCGCGCTCGTCGAGCTCGCGATACGAGACGACCACGCCCCGGTCGTCGACCGCGACCGCCTCGGGAGCGGTGCGCGCGCGGTCGGCGGTCCACCGCCCCAGCGTGCTGGGTCCGTCAGGCATCGACGGCCTCCTCCGGCTCGACCGGGTGCTGCTTCCGCCCGGTGGCGATGCGGCCGGGGAGCCCGGCGATGCCCCCGGGGAGGAACAGCACCACGAGCACGAACAGCGTGCCCAGGATGAACAGCGGCTCGGACAGCGGAACCCGGAGCACGTCGGGCAGCGCGGCGATCGCGTCGGAACCGGCGAGCGCCGTGAGGCGCTGGTCGAGCAGTGTGTAGACGATACCGCCGACGATGGCGCCCCAGCGCGCACCCACACCGCCCAGCACGACGATCACGAGCAGCGTGAGCGTGAAGTCCGCCGTGGCGATGCGCGGTGCCGCGCCCGACTGCAGCAGGAGGTAGCCCATGCCCGCGACCGCGGCGAGCACCGACGCGACGATGAAGACCAGCAGCTTCACGTCGTACGGCCGCAGTCCGATGACGCGCACGCGCAGCTCGTTCTCGCGGATCGCCTCGGCGACGTGGCCGGCACGGCTCTTCTCGACCCAGAGCACGACGAGGTAGACGACGACCAGGATGCCGAGTGCCATCCAGTAGAGGTTGCGCGTGTCGACCACGCCGACCAGCTCGGTCGGCACGTGCGTCGTGTCGAGCGAGAGCCCCTCGTCACCGCCCGTGGCGCTGCCCGGGTTCCGGCGGATCAGCACCGAGCCGGCCTGGGCGAATGCGAGCGTGACCATGGCGAACGAGATGCCCGTGACCCGCAGCGCGAGCGAGCCGACCGTCGCGGCCAGCACGAGGCCGAGCACGAGCGTGACGCCGATCGAGACGATGAACACCACGGGGCTCGGCCAGTCCGACGGCCCGAGTGCCTCGAGCGTCATGCCGAGTCCATAGGCACCCGCCGCGAAGAACAGCGCATGCCCGAACGACAGGAGCCCGGCGAGCCCGAACATCATGCGGTAGCTGAGCGCCAGCGCCGCGATGAGCAGCGCGAACGCGAGCAGCTGCAACGTGCCGGGCGTGTACGTCGGGCCCGGCAGCACGCCCGGGACGTCGATCGCGAACAGCGGCAGCACGGCGAGCACGACGACGAGCAGGATGCCGCCGACGAGCAGGCGGAGCGACTTGGCGGTCATGCGGCCTTCCCCATCAGTCCACGCGGGCGGATGAGCAGCACGGCGGCGAGGAGCACCACGACCACGAGGTCGCCCGTGCCTGCGAGGTAGAAGCTGGCGAACTGCTGCAGCACGGCGACGAGCACCGAGGCGATCGCCGCTCCCGTCAGCGAGCCGAGCCCGCCGATCACCGTCACGATGAACGCGAAGATGAGCAGCACCGACCCGAGGTGGGCCGAGACATACCCGAAGTAGACGGACGCGAGTACGCCACCGAGCCCGGCCGCGGCGCCGCCGATCGCGAACACGAGCGTGAACGAGCGGCGCACGTCGATGCCGAGCGCGGTCACCATGTGCCGGTTCTCGACGCCCGCGCGGATGATGAGGCCGTAGCGCGTGCGGCGGAGGAACAGCACGATGCCGCCGAGCACGAGCGCCGCGCACGCGATGAGCAGGAACCGGTCGTTCGGGATGCGCGCACCGAGGATCACGGTGGTCTGCGTGAGCCACTCGGGCCGGTCGGTGTAGATGGGGTCGGTGCCCCAGATGCCCTCGAACAGCGCGACCGCGGCGAGCGAGATGCCGACCGTGACGAGCGCCTGCTCGATGTGCCGCTCGTAGAGGCGGCGGATGACGAGCACCTCGGTGAGCACGGCGACGGTCGCTCCGACGAGGATGCCGACCAGTGCGGAGACCAGCAGGCCCGTCCAGGTGCCGTCGGAGATGCGGCGACCCGCCTCCCAGCCGAGGAACGCCGCGATCGTGAGGAACGCGCCGTGCGCGAAGTTCAGCACGCCCATCAGGCCGTAGATGAGCGAGAGCCCGCTCGCGACGAGGAAGTACAGCGCGCCGAGCCCGAGGCCCGTGACGAGCAGCAGGATCACGGTGTCCATCAGGCGGCCTCCCGCTCGTCGTGCACGCCGAGGTAGCGCTGGACCCGGTCGTGGTCGTCGAGGAGCTCGGCGGCCGACCCGGTGAACACGACCCGGCCCGACGAGAGCACGACGACCCGGTCGGCGAGGCGGCGGACCACCACGAGGTTCTGCTCCACGAGCAGGATCGGCGTGGTGCGCGCGGCCTCGGCGAGAGCGCCGGCGACCTCGTCGACGATGCGCGGGGCGAGGCCCTTGGTGGGCTCGTCCACGAGCAGCAGCCGGTTCTCGTTCACGAGCGCGCGAGCGAGCGAGACCATCTGCTGCTGGCCGCCCGAGAGCGTGCCTGCGCGCTGCTCGAGGCGGGCCTGGAGGTCGGGGAACAGGGATGCCACGACGTCGCGTCGCGGCATCCGGTCGCGCTCGGCCAGCCGGAGGTTCTCGGCGACGGTGAGCGTGCCGAACACCTCGCGGTCCTCGGGGACGTAGGCGACGCCGCGCTGCACGATGCGGTGCGTGGGCAGGCGGTCGATGCGCTCGCCGGCCAGGCGGATCTCGCCCGAGCGGTCGATGAGGCCGAGCACCGACTTGATCGTCGAGGTCTTGCCGACGCCGTTGCGGCCGAGGAGCGCGGTGACGCCCGTCGCCGGCACGTCGAACGTGACGTCCTCGACGACCTGCTGTCCGGCAATGCGGCCGTACAGGTTGCGGATGCTGAGGATCGGTTCCGCCGCCGTGGGCTCGGCCGCCGTCGGCTCGGCGGTGGTGCGCTCGCCGGTCATGCGGCGCTGCCGAGGTACGCGGACTGCACGGTGGGGTTTGCCATGACGGCCTCCGGGGAATCGGCGGCGAGCAGCTCGCCGTGGTGCATGACGGCGACCCGGTCGGCGAGGCCGAGGACGACATCCATGTGGTGCTCGACCATGAGCACGGTGCGGCCGCCGCGGTGGAGCCCCCGGATCACCTCGGTGAGCGCTGGGACGTCGGCCGAGCCGACGCCCGCCATGGGCTCGTCGAGGAGGATCACGCGGGGCTCCATCGCGATGAGCATCGCGATCTCGACCTTCCGCTTCTCGCCGTGGGCCAGGCCCGAGGCGGTCGCGCCGGCCCGATGGGCCATGCCGACCTCCTCGAGCGCGGCGGTCGCACGCCGGGTCGCGGCATCCGTGCGCCGTGGAGTATGGAACACGGAGGCCGCGCGGCCCTCGCGTGCCTGGGCCGCGAGCCGCACGTTCTCGAGCACGTCGAGCGCCGGGAAGAGGCTCGACGTCTGGAACGTGCGGCCCAGCCCGGCCGCGGCACGACGGTGCACCGGATGACGTGTCACGTCGGCGCCGTCGAGGCGCACGACGCCCTCGGTGGGGCGGAGGACGCCGGAGGCGACGTTGAAGAGCGTCGTCTTGCCGGCGCCGTTCGGGCCGATGACGCCCAGCATCTCGCCCTCGGGCACCGCGAGCGAGACGTCCTTCAGGAGGAGCGCCCCGCCGATGCGGAGGGTGACGTGCTCGAGTTCGAGCGCGACGTGGTCGGTCATGTGCAGGTCTTCCGTGCGTGCATGCGTGCGGTGGTCGTTGGCCGGTTGGTCGGTCGCGTGTCGGGGCTACTCGACGACCGGCGGGGCGACGGTCTCGGCGTCGATGGTCTCGACGAGCTCGGGCTCCCACCCGGCGTCGCCCTCGACGAGCGCGACCTGGTACATCGGCTGGATGAGCGCGTGGTCCTCGGCCCGCACGGTCACCTCTCCCTTAGCCGACTCGAACGACCAGCCCTCGAGCGCGTCGATCATCGACTCGACGTCGTCGCCGCCCTCGCGCACGGCCTGCACGATCATCTGCGCGGCCACGAAGCCGTCGACCGAGAAGAGGTCGGGCTCGGCGCCGTTCTCCTCGAGGTGCGCGATCATCGCCTCCTCGACGTCGGTGTCGCCGGCCCCGCCGAAGTAGTGGTTGAGGAACGAGATGTTCCCGGATGCGTCGCCGTACGCCTGGTACGTCGCGACGTCGCCGAGGCCCGTGACCACCGGCGCGGCGTCGAACACGCCCTGCTGCTCGAGTGCGGTCCACATCGCTCCCGAGGACGCGCCGGCCCACGCGACGAAGATGAGGTCGGGCTGCGCCGAGACGAGCTGCTGCGCGAACGGGGTGAACTCGGTCGCGTCCTCGGCGACGAGCACGCCCTCGACGGTCGCGCCCTGCCCGCCGAGCACCGCCTGCACGCCCGCGAGGTTGCCCTGGCCGAACGCGGTGTCCTGGGCGAAGACGACGACCTTCTTTCCGTCGGGGTCCCCGATGAAGGTGCCCGCGGTCGCGACATCCTGGTAGGTCTGGCGACCCGACCGGAACGTGTAGTCGTTGACGCCCGTGATCGCGTCGGTGGCGGCGGGGCCCGAGATGTAGAGGATCTCGTTCTGCGCGGCCTGCTCGGCGAGCGACGTCGCGATGCCGGAGACGACCGTGCCGGCGAGCACCTTGGTGCCCTGGCCGATGAGGTCCTTGGCCTTGGCGACCGCGGTGTCGGGGTTGCCCTGGTCGTCCTCCCACGTGATGTCGAGCTCGCGGCCGTCGACCTCGCCGGTGCCCTCGGTGGCGTAGTCGAGACCGGCCTCGAAGCCGGCGGTGTAGGCCTCGCCGTACGCCGCGAGCGGCCCGGTCTGCGAGGTGATCATGCCGATCGCGACGGGCGCGGCGTCGCCTCCGTCGGCGTCGCCTCCCCCGCCCGCGGTGGTCGGTGCGCAACCGGCCAGCGTGATGGCCGTGGCCGCGGCGGCGACGAGCGCCGGCGCGAGGTACTTCGGTGTAACTCGCATGCTGTGAGCCTCTCTGGGTGACGTCGATGTCGTGCGAACCTGACAGGTGGTTCAGGTCTCAGGAACGTACACTAGAGTCGAATCCGCACGAGGCGCAAGCCCGATGGGCCGCGCCCACGATCGTGCACCCCGAGACGAAGGAGTCCCACCGAAATGAGCTTCCCCGACGTCGTCCTCGTCGCCGGTGCCCGCACCCCGTTCGGCCGCATCATGGGCAACCTCGCCGCGCGCTCGGCCGTCGAGCTCGGCACCGCCGCCATCCGCGGCGCGATCGAGAAGGCCGGCATCTCCCCCGACGACGTGGACGCGGTCATCATGGGCCAGGTGCTCCAGGCGGGGGCCGGCCAGAATCCCGCGAAGCAGTCCGCCGTCGCGGCCGGCATCCCCTGGCGCGTGCCCGCGACCACCCTGAACAAGGTCTGCCTCTCGGGCCTGGTGGCGATCGCGGATGCCGCGCGGCTGATCCGGCTCGGCGAGGCGCAGGTCGTCGTGGCCGGCGGCCAGGAGTCCATGACCAACGCGCCGCACGTGCTCCCGGCCTCGCGCAAGGGCCACCTGTACGGCGGGATCGAGCTGGTCGACGTCACGGCGAACGACGGCCTCACCGACGCGTTCGACCACGAGTCGATGGGTGCGTCGACCGAGCGCTTCAACGCGCGCTACGGCCTCGGCCGCCCCGAACAGGACGAGATCGCCGCGGCGTCGCACGTGCGGGCCGGAACCGCGCAGGCCGAGGGACTGTTCGACGCCGAGATCGTTCCCGTCGAGATCCCGCAGCGCAAGGGCGACCCGGTCGTCGTCTCCACCGACGAGGGCGTGCGGCCCGACTCCACGCCCGAGGTGCTCGGGAAGCTCCGCCCGGCCTTCGCCGAGGGGGGCAGCATCACCGCGGGCAACTCGTCGCCGATCTCCGACGGAGCCGCGGCGGTCGTCGTGGCGAGCCGCGCCTGGGCCGAGGAGCGCGGGCTGCCGTGGCTGGCGCTCATCGGCGCCTCCGGCCAGGTCGCCGGGCCCGACAACTCGCTGCACTCGCAGCCGTCGAACGCGATCGCCGCGGCGCTCGAGCGCGACGGCTGGCAGGCGAGCGACCTCGATCTCGTCGAGATCAACGAGGCCTTCGCCGCGGTGTCGCTCCAGTCGATGAAGGACCTCTCGCTCGACCGCGAGAAGGTCAACGTCCACGGCGGCGCGATCGCGCTCGGCCACCCGATCGGCGCGTCCGGGGCACGCCTCGCGCTGCACGCCGCGCTGGAGCTCTCGCGGCGAGGGGGCGGCAAGGCCGCCGTCGCGCTGTGCGGCGGTGGCGGCCAGGGTGAGGCGCTGCTGCTGTCCCGCTGATCGGGCATCATGAGGGCATGACGACCACGCGGCGTGACGGTGCGCCATCCGTCACCGGACTCGATCACCGGCTGCGCCGGATGACCGCCCGGGATCCCGGCGAGCCGCACCGCACCGCCACGCCGCTGGAGCTCTTCTTCGACCTCGTGTTCGTCGCGGCGTTCAGCCAGGCCGGCAACCAGACCGCGCACCTGCTGGAGCTCGGCCACTTCGCGTCCGCGACCTTCGCGTTCGCGTTCGCGGCGTTCGCGATCTCCTGGGCGTGGATCAACTACGCGTGGTTCGCGTCGGCGTACGACAACGACGACGTGTTCTTCCGCATCGCGACGATGATGCAGATGATCGGCGTGATCGTGCTGGCGCTCGGGCTACCCGAGACGTTCCGCTCGATCGACGAGGGCGGCGAGCTCCGGAACGGCATCGTCGTCATCGGCTACGTCATCATGCGCGTCGCCGTGCTCGCGCTGTGGGTCCGTGCCGCCATGCACGATCCCGAGCATCGGCGGACCGCGCTCGCGTACGTCGTGGTCATCGCGATCTCGCAGCTGGGCTGGATCGCGCTCCTCGTCATGGACCTGCCGCTCGACCAGGTCTTCGTGGTGTGGCTCGTCCTCGTCGCCTTCGAGCTGGCCGGGCCGATCATCGCCGAGCGGGTCGGCGGCCGCACGCCGTGGCACCCGCACCACATCGCCGAGCGATACGGGCTGCTCATCATCATCACGCTCGGCGAGATCGTGCTCGGCACGATCCTGGCGATCTCGGCCGTCGTCGAGGAGCAGGGCTGGACCCTCGAAGCCGTGCTCGTGACCGTGGGAGGCACGATGCTCGCGTTCGGCCTCTGGTGGGTGTACTTCATCATGCCCTCGGCCAAGGTGCTCGCCCGGCATCGCGGGCGCGGCTGGGTGTGGGGGTACGGGCACATCGTTCTGTTCGGCTCGCTCGCGGCGACGGGCGCGGGCCTGCACGTCGCGGCGTACGTCATCGAGGGTGTCGCGCACATCGACGATTCGCTCGCGCTGCTCACCGTCGTCGTGCCGGTCGGCGTGTTCTCGGTGGCACTGTTCACGCTCTACACGCTGCTGCTGCGCGAGTTCGACCCGTTCCACATCCTGCTGTTCGTCGGCAGCATCGTGCCGCTCGTGGGCGCGGTCTCGCTGGTCGCGGCCGGCGCCAGCATCGGCACCGGCATCGTGGTGGCGGCGTTCTCGCCGATCGTGGTCATCGTGGGCTACGAGACGATCGGCCACCGGCACCAGGCGGCGGCGCTCGAGCGCGCGCTCGCCTGAACCGGTGCCCGCCGACGCCTCGCTACGCGTTCGGTCGGTTGGCGCGCAGCACCTCGAGCCGCGCGCGGTACTCCGTCTCGTCGATGTCGCCCTTCGCGAACCGCTCGGCGAGCGTCGACTCGGCGGACGCGCCGCGCGCCCACGGCGGGCCGTAGGTGCCATCCGCCCAGGCCCGGCGACGCCCCCGAGTGATGAGGAAGACGATGAGGCCGATGAGCAGGATCCAGAACACCGGAACCAGGAAGAAGAGCCAGCCGTACCCGGCCGCCCAGGGGCCGGCGTGGGTGGCCACCGCGGCGGTGGCGAGAGTGGTGAGCATGTCGGTCGCTCCTTGATCGTGCGGCCCCGGGTCGGACCGTCACGACCATGCTCGGCGCGCGGCCGGCCGCGCGAATCCGCCCGCGGGAGGCACTTCGGATGCTCCTGCGGGAGCAGGCCGCCGCCGCAAGCTACTGCCAGCCGGGCGAGACGAGTCCCGATTCGTACGCGACCACCACGAGCTGCACCCGGTCGCGCGCGTGCAGCTTCGCCATGATGCGGGAGACGTGCGTCTTCGCCGTCAGCGGGCTCAGGACGAGCCGGCCCGCGATCTCGTCGTTCGTGAGGCCCTGGCCGACCAGCCGCAGCACCTCGCGCTCGCGGTCGGTGAGGGCGGTCAGGCGCGACGCGTCGGGCTCGCGCAGGCCGGTCGCCATCCGCTCGAGCAGCCGACGGGTCACCCCGGGTGAGAGCAGCGCGTCGCCCGCCGCGGCGACCCGCACGGCCCGGATGAGGTCCACCGGCTCGGTGTCCTTCACGAGGAACCCGCTCGCGCCCGCGCGCACGGCCCTGGCGACGTACTCGTCGAGCTCGAACGTCGTGACGACGACGACATGGACGCCGTCGAGGGACGGGTCCGCGGCGATCCGCTCGGTGGCCCACAACCCGTCGCCGCCCGGCATCCGGATGTCCATCAGCACGACGTCGGGACGAGTGGTGCGCACGAGCGCGAGCAGCTCCTCGCCGGTCGACGCCTCGCCCACGACCTCGATGTCGGGCTCGGCCTCGAGCAGCGCCCGGAAGCCCGCGCGCACGAGCACCTGGTCGTCGGCGAGCGCCACGCGGATCATGCGGTCGCTCCCCACGGCAGCCGGGCGGTCACGCGCGTCCCGCCGCGCGGGGACCGCTCGAGCTCCACCGAGCCGCCGAGGAGTGCGGCACGCTCGCGCATGCCGAGGATGCCGCTGCCGTCCTCGGCGCCCTGCAACCCGTGCCCGTCGTCGTCGACCGTGAGCCGCAGCTCGTCGCCGAGGCGCTCGACGGTGACCGTGGCCGTCGTCGCGTTCGCATGCCGCACGACGTTGGTGAGCGCCTCCTGCGCGATCCGGAAAGCCGCGAACTGGACCGCCCGGCCGGGAGGATCCTCGATCCGGTCGACGAGCTCGACCTCGAAGCCCGGCGCGTCGAGGCCGGCGACCAGCCGCGGCAGCTCGGCGAGTTCGGCGAGCGGCGCCAGTGGCGCATCGGTGTCGCCCCGGATGACGCCGAGCACGCTGCGGACCTCCTCGAGCGCGGTCTTCGACGTGGACTTGATGTGCTCGAGCGCGGTCCGGGCCTGGTCGGGGTCGCGCTCCATGAGGTGCAGACCGACGCTGGCCTGGACGTTGATCTGCGACAGGGCGTGTCCGATCACGTCGTGCAGTTCCCGGGCGATGCGCACGCGCTCGCGTTCCTCGGCCGTGCGACGGCGACGGAGGGCCTCCGCACGATAGGTCGCGGCACGCTCCCGGCGGACGCGGACGAACGCGCCGATGCCGAAGCAGGCGGCCAGCAGGGCGGTCGTGAGCGCGATGCGGAACGGATGCCACGACAGTCCCAGGCTCGCACCGAGCGACAGCGCGGCGACCCATCCGGCCACGACCGAGACCACCGCCCACACGAGCGCGCCGCGGGCCACGGCGAGCACGATGGCGAAGGCCAGCGCGAGGTAGGGGGGCCCGAGGTCCGGGGTGGAGACCAGGTCGACCAGGGCGAGTGCCGACACGACGGCGACGGTCGGCCCGGGTGCGCGACGGGAGGCCAGCAGCGCGAGCGGTCCGGCCGCCGCGAGGGCGACCTGCCAGAGACCGGCAGCCCAGCCCACGTGCTGCCACACCGCGATGCCGATCGCTGCGGGCACCTGCACGAGCAGGCACACCACCACGGGCGCGACGAGCGTGAACGTCGGCGACGGACGGAAGCGCTCGGGCCGACCATCCCAGTGGGGCGGTCCGTCCCACGGTGACGCGGGCATCCCCTGATGCTAGCGCCGCCGTCCCCGCGCCGGATCGGCCGCGCGGAGGCGGCCGGCGTACTCCCCCGGGAGTACGCCGGGGCTCACAACAGGGACACGGGCTTGACGATGTCGGCGTAGATCAGGAGCGCGCTCATGCCGCCGAGCACGACGACGACCGCGAACGTGAGCGGCATGAGCTTGGCCAGGTCGACGGGGCCCGGGTCGGGCCGGCGGCGGAGCTTCGCCCAGCCGCGCCGGATCGCCTCCCACAGCGCTCCGGCGATGTGCCCGCCGTCGAGCGGGAGCAGCGGGATCAGGTTGAACACGAAGAGGGCGATGTTCAGCGAGGCGAGGATGCCGACCAGGCCGGCGGCCTTGGACGCGAGCGGCACCTCGTCGAGGCTCGCGATCTCGCCGGCGACGCGACCGACGCCCACGACCGAGATCGGGCCGTTGGGATCGCGCTCCTCCGGTCCGAAGGCCGCCTCGGCGACGTCGATGATGCGCTGGGGCAGGTTCAGGATGATGCCGGCGACCGCCTGCACGTTCTCGCCGACCATGGGCAGCACCGCCGTCACGGGCTGGCGCACCGTCTCGGTCGCGGGCCCGATGCCGACGAAGCCGGCCTGGACCGTGACCGGGTCGCCCGAGGCATCCGTCACGACCTGGCCCTGCTCGTCGATCACGTACCGCTCGCTGAGCAGCGGCGTGACCTCGAGGGCGACCTCCTCGCCGTCGCGCAGCACGACCATGTCGATGGCCTCTCCGGGGTGGTCGCGGATGATCGCGGTGGACTCGTTCCACGAGTCGATGGGCTCGCCCGCGACGACCAGGATGGTGTCGCCGGGCTGCAGTCCGGCCTCGGCGCCGGGCGCGGCCGGGTCGCCGGACTCGCACGCCTGGCGCTCGCTCGTCGCCGGCAGCGCGCACTCCGAGACGCTGCCGATCGTCGTCGAGGCCTGCGAGATGCCGAATCCTATGAGGAGCACGCCGAGCAGCACGATCGCGAGCACGAGGTTCATGAAGGGACCGCCGAACATGACGACGATCCGCTTCCAGACCGGGAGCCGGTAGAACGCGCGGTCCTCGTCGCCCGGCGTGATCGACTCGGCGCTGGAGTCGCGCGCGTCCTGCACGAGACCGCGGAAGAAGCTCGTGCTTCCGGCCGTGGCGGCCTCGCCCTTCGCCGGCGGGAACATGCCGATCATCGCGATGTACCCGCCGAGGGGAATCGCCTTGACGCCGTACTCGGTCTCGCCCTTGCGCTTCGACCAGATGGTCGGTCCGAACCCGATCATGTACTGCGTCACCTTGACGCCGAAGAGCTTCGCGGGCACGAGGTGCCCGATCTCGTGCAGGCCGATCGAGACGGCGAGGCCGACGACGATGATCGCGACGCCGATCACGAATGCGAGCACGGAATCCACCCCGTCATCGTAGGGGCGATCCCTTGGTGCGCGCTGTCCGCCGGCTGAGAGACGGATGCCGCGGGCCGTCGGTGCGCGCTACGCCCTGGCGATGCGCTGGTCGGCGGCCCGTCGCGCCGTACGTTCGGCCTCGGCGAGGGAGTCGACGCTGAGCGTGCCCGAGGACGCCTCGTGCGCGTCGACCACGTCGCGCACGATGTCGACGATGCCCGTGAAGCCGATCCGGCCGGCATGGAACGCGGCGACGGCCTGCTCGTTCGCGGCGTTGAACACGGCGGGGTACTCGCCGCCGGCACGGCCGACCTGCTTGGCGAGGCGCACGGCTGGGAACGCCGACTCGTCGAGCGGCTCGAACGTCCACTGCGTCGCGCGCGTCCAGTCGAGCGGGCGACCGACCGCCGCGACACGATGCGGCCAGTCGAGGCCGAGCGAGATCGGAAGGCGCATGTCGGGAGGCGACGCCTGCGCGATGGTCGATCCGTCGACGAACTCGACCATCGAGTGCACGATCGACTGCGGGTGCACGACGACGTCGATCCGGTCGTAGTCGATGTCGAAGAGCAGGTGCGCCTCGATGACCTCGAGGCCCTTGTTCACGAGCGTCGCGGAGTTCGTGGTGACGACGAGGCCCATGTCCCACGTCGGGTGCGCGAGCGCGTCGGCCGGCGTCACGTCGGCGAGCTCGTCGCGCGTGCGTCCGCGGAACGGCCCGCCCGAGGCGGTCAGCACGAGTCGGCGCACCTCGTCGTGCGTGCCCGAGCGCAGTGCCTGCGCGATCGCCGAGTGCTCGGAGTCGACGGGCACGATCTGGCCGGGGCGCGCGAGCTGGGTGACCAGGTCGCCGCCGACGATGAGCGACTCCTTGTTGGCCAGGGCGAGCGTCATGCCGCGCTCGAGCGTCGCGATCGTCGGGCCGAGGCCGACCGATCCGGTGATCCCGTTGAGCACGACGTCGGCGTCGACGCCGCGCACCAGCTGGACGGCCTCCTCGATGCCGACCGCGGTGTGCTCGACGCCGAACTCCTCGGCCTGGGCCTCGAGCGCGGCGCGGTTCGAGCCGACCGCGAGGCCCACGACTTCGAAGCGGTTGGGGTTCGCTCGCACGACGTCGAGCGCCTGCGTGCCGATGGAACCCGTGGAGCCGAGGATGATGACGCTGCGCACCCGACCACTCTAGGACGCGGCCCCCATGACCCGGAGGTCAGGGTCGCGGCAGCACGGCGACGGACGCCGCGACGCGACCCGGCACCGGCACGTCGTACAGCCTGACCTCGTCCCACCGCGATCCGAACTCCGGCACGGTGTGTTCGATGAGCCCGATCCCGTCGTCCTCCCCCGGCATGCTGAGCGCGAGACGCGACGGCTCGATGACGCCGACGTGCCCGAGCGCGCGCAGGAGCGCCGCCTTGCGCGCCCACAGCGTCGCCCGCACGAGCGGCCGGGCCGCGGCATCCAGCGCCTCGAGCCGGCGCCGCTCGTCGGGATGCAGCGCGACCTCGTCGACGTCGGGCCCGACCTCGCCCACGGCCGCCTCGACGCCGACCCCGAGCGGATGGCGCGGCCCGACGGCCGCGACCACGACGCCGGCAGCGACCGCGGCGTCGGCGAACCAGCGCGCCCCGGAGGGCGTGGTCGGATACCGCACCGTCGGGCTGCCGTGGCGGGCGCCGCATTCGGGGCAGGCGTGATCGAGCTCGACGTCGTCGGCCGGCACTCCGGCGGTCGCGGCAAGGTGCGCGCGCAGCACGGCGTCCACGCTGCCGCCGCGGCGGCTCGCGACCGCGACCACGGCGTGCGCGCCCGTGTCGCCGAGCTGGACGGCGTCAGCGGAGAGATCCATGCGCCCATGATGGCGCACCGCGCGCACACGCCCCGGCCGCAGCGGCAATATTCCGGCTGCCGCATACCGCGTGACGTAGCGTCGGAACGTGAGTGAGATCGAGGCCGACGCCGTTCCCGCCCCGCCGTCGAAGCCCGGGCCCGTCTACGGTCTCGTCCGCGGCGTCCTCCGGCCCCTCGTTCGTCTCGTGTACCGGCCGACCATCACGGGCGCCGAGCGCGTGCCGCGCCACGGTGCCGTCATCCTCGCCTCGAACCACCTGTCCTTCGTCGACAGCATCGTCATCCCGCTCGCGGCGCCCCGACCGGTGCAGTTCCTGGCGAAGTCGCACTACTTCACGGGCCCGGGGCTCAAGGGCTGGGTCTCGCGGACCTTCTTCACGGCGATCGGCGCGGTGGGCGTCGAGCGCGGCGCCGGTGCGGCCGCGCAGGCCGCACTCGACCAGGGCCGCCGGATCCTCGAGGCCGGCAACGCGTTCGCGCTCTACCCGGAGGGCACGCGCTCGCTCGACGGCCGGCTCTACAAGGGCCGAACCGGCGTCGCCTGGCTCGCCCTCACCACCGGCGCCGTCGTCGTGCCCGTCGGGCTCGTCGGCACGCAGGAGATCCAGCCGGTCGGCTCCTCGCTGCCCCGGGTACGCCCCGTCACCGTGCGCTTCGGCGCACCGATCGACGTCAGCCGGCACGGCACCGCCGACTCCGGCCGGGCACGTCGAGCGGCCACCGACGAGATCATGGCCGCGATCCACGCCCTGTCGGGGCAGGAGCTCGCGAACGCCTACAACGAGGTGCCGCCGCACGGCGCGCTCGCGAAGATCGCCGATCGCGTGGCGCCGCGCGAGCGCGTCTGATTCCCAGCCACGCGCGGGCTCCGGCCGGTATCGTCGGCCCGATGAAGACGACGGCGCGCACGTGGATCGCCGCGCTCGCGGCATCCGTCGCACTGGCGCTCGCGGGGTGCAGCGCGCCCGCCGCCTTCGATCGCGCGGACGCGTCGGGCGGCGACCGGCGCATCCCCTCCGCTGAACGGTTCGACCCGGGCTTCATCGTGAGCGACGACGCGTTCTTCGACTCCGAGGCGATGACCGAGGACGAGATCCAGGACTTCCTCGAGTCGCGCGACTGCCGCCCGGCCGACGGGGTGCCCTGCCTCGACGAGTACGTGGAGGATGTCGACGACGTGCCGGCGGCCGGGCGGCGACACTGCGACCGCATCGCCGGGCGGGAGGACATGCCCGCCAGCCGGATCATCGCCGAGGTCGCCGAGGCGTGCGGGATCAGCCCGCGCACCTTCCTCGTGCTGCTGCAGAAGGAGCAGTCGTTGCTCACCCGGCCGACGGCGCGCGGCTACGAGCGCGCCACGGGCTACGGCTGCCCCGACACCGCCGACTGCGACGCCCGGTACTTCGGCTTCTTCAACCAGGTGTACCGGGCCGGATGGCAGTTCCGGCAGTACACGGCCGAGCCCGACCGGCAGTTCCAGGTCGGCCGCATCGACGTGCCGTTCAACCCGGATGGCGCGTGCGGCGCGTCGACCGTCCGGATCCGCAACCAGGCCACCGCGAACCTCTACAACTACACGCCGTACCAGCCGAACGACGCCGTGCTCGCCGACCCATCGGGCGGAGACGACTGCTCGGCCTACGGGAACCTGAACTTCTGGCGACTCTGGCACCGCTGGTTCGGCGATCCGCAGGAGGAGCGGCTGCCGGCGTACTTCCCGCCGTGTTCGCGCCTCGTCGGCGGGTACCCGTGCCCGCCCGCCGCGCCGCCCGCACCGGATGCGCCCGGCGCGGCGCCCCTGCCGGTCAGCTGAGCGCCGGGCAGCGCGACGCGTGGGGTGCTGCGCGCCTCACTCCGTGGGGGCGACCTCGTCGCGCACCAGCGTCACGGGCTCGTGCTGTACCGGGAAGTTGACGGATGCCGCGATGAAGCACTTCTCGGATGCCTCGTGGTGCAGCGACGCCGCGACCTCGCGCATCGCGGGCTCGGCGACCGTGACGCGCGGGCGGAGCACGGCCTCGACCAGTCGCCCGCCCCCGCGGCCGTCCTCGAGCATGCGCGCGGTCGCGGCATCCGCGTAGCCGACCACGACCACGCCGTGCTGGGTGGCGACGTGGAGGTACGACAGCATGTGGCACTCGCTGAGCGCCGCGAGCACGAGCTCCTCGGGGTTCCAGCGCTCGCGATCGCCGTGGAAGACCCGGTCGCTCGACCCCGCGATCTCGTGGAGCTTGCCCTCGGCCCGCACCGTGTGCTGGCGGCCGTAGGCGCGGTACGAGCTCGTGCCCTCGCCCCGGTCGCCCTGCCATTCGAGCTCGATCGCGTAGTCGTGCTCGCCGAGCATCCTCGGTCCCCTCTCCATCGGGTCCGGTGCCGCGGCATCGCGCGGCGGCATCCTCGTCGATTCTGCACCCCGCCGCCCACAGCGGCCCGGCGCCGCGGGGATAGGCTTGGGGCACCATGACTGACACGCAGATCCCCGTCGAGTCCCAGCCCGCCGAGTCCGCCGTCGCGGCGCGCGACGTGCCGCAGGAGCGACGGATCGTCACGGCCATCCCCGGCCCGCGCTCGCAGGAGCTCCACGCGAGGCGCTCCGCCGTCGTCTCATCCGGTGTCGCGAGCGTCCTGCCCGTCTACATCGAGCGTGCCAATGGCGCGGTACTGGTCGACGTCGACGGCAACCACTTCGTCGACTTCGGCGCGGGCATCGGCGTCACGACCGCCGGCCACACGCCCACGCGGGTGGTCGAGGCCGCGATCGCGCAGGCGCGCGACGTGCTGCACACGCTGTTCACGATCACGCCGTACGAGGAGTACGTCCGCGTCGCCGAACTGCTCGCCGAGCACACGCCCGGCGACTTCGCCAAGAAGTCGGTGCTCGTGAACTCGGGCGCCGAGGCGGTCGAGAACGGCGTGAAGATCGCGCGCAAGTACACCGGTCGCCGCGCGGTGGCCGTGCTCGACCACGCCTACCACGGCCGCACGAACCTCACGATGGCGATGAACTACAAGGCGATGCCCTACGCGACCGGCTTCGGCCCGCTGGCCGGCGACGTCTACCACGCGCCGAGCTCGTACCCGTATCGCGACGGCCTCTCCGGCGCCGAGGCGGCTGCGCGCACGATCGGCTACCTCGAGAAGGCGGTCGGAGCGACCGACCTGGCGTGCCTCGTCGTCGAGCCCATCCAGGGCGAGGGCGGCTTCATGGTGCCCGCCGATGGCTTCCTCCCCGCGCTGCAGGAGTGGTGCACCGCGAACGGCGTCGTCATGATCGCCGACGAGATCCAGTCGGGCATGGCGCGTACCGGCCGCTACTTCGCGGCCGAGCACTTCGGCTGGACCCCCGACCTCGTGCTCTCGGCCAAGGGCATCGCCGCGGGCCTTCCGCTCGCTGCGGTCACCGGGCGCGCCGAGATCATGGATGCCGCCCAACCCGGCGGGCTCGGTGGCACCTTCGGCGGCAACCCCGTGGCGTGCGCCGCGGCCGTCGCGGTCTTCGAGGCCATCGACGAAGAGGATCTCCTCGCCGAGGGCGCGCGCGTCGAGGCCACCCTCACCGCAGGCCTCGAGCGCCTGCGCGCGAAGTACGACATCATCGGCGACATCCGCGGCCGCGGCGCCATGATCGCGATCGAGCTGGTCCGGCCGGGCACGGGTGCGACGACCAAGGAGCCGAACCCCGAGGCGGTCGGCAAGCTCATCTCGTATGCGGCCGAGCACGGCGTCCTGTTCCTCAGCGCCGGCACCTGGGGCAATGTGCTCCGCTTCCTGCCGAGCCTGCGGATGACCGATGCGCTCATCGAGGACGCCCTCGGCGTGCTCGACGAGGCCTTCGCGACGCTCGCCTGAACGTGGGCGCGACCTTCCCGGCCTCCGCCGCCGCAGAGCTCGCCGTGCTCGAGCGCGGCGGGTTCGTCGAATCGCGCCACGTGGGCTCGGCCGTCGTGCTCGCGCCCGGCGGCGACGTCGCCCGCGTGCTGGGCGACCCCACTGCACCGGTGCTTGCCCGATCCAGCATGAAGCCGTTCCAGGCGATCGCCGTGATGACCTCCGGGGTCACGCTGCGCGGCGAGGATGCCGCGATCGCCACGGCGAGCCACACGGGCACCGCGCGCCACGTCGCGCTCGTCCGCGGCCTGCTGGCGCGCGAGTCGTTGCCGGCCGCGGCGCTGCGCTGCCCGCCCGAGTACCCGACCGATCGCGGCTCGCGCGACCAGCTCGTGCGCGCCGGCGAACGGCCCGAGGCGATCACCATGAACTGCTCGGGAAAGCACGCCGCGATGCTGCTGGCCTGCCGCGCGAACGGCTGGTCGCTCGAGGACTACCTCGATCCCGAGCACGCCCTGCAGAAGCGCGTCCTCGACGTGCTCGAGCGGCTCACGGGCGAGCGTCCCGTCGCGACCGTCGTCGACGGGTGCGGGGCGCCCGTGCACGCGCTCAGCCTCACCGGCCTCGCGCGCGGCATCCAGAAGATCGCGTCCTCGTCGTCGAGCTCGCCGTTCGCGCTGTTCCGCGAGGCGGCCGCCGTCGGCGAGGGGGTCCGCTCGAACGGCTGGGCCGTCGCCGGTCCCGGACGGCCCGACTCGGTCGTGATCGATCGGCTCGGCGTGTTCTCGAAGTTCGGCGCCGAGGGCGTGCAGGTGATGGCCGCACCCGACGGCACCACAGTGGCGCTGAAGATGCTCGACGGCTCCCCGCGCGCCTCGGCGATCGTCGCCGCGCGCCTGCTGGCCGGCGTCGGCGCGCTCGACTCCGCCGCGGTCGATGCGGTCGAGCCCGACCTCGGGCTCGACGTGCTCGGCGGCGGCGCCGTCGTCGGCCGCATCCGCGCGACGGTCTAGCGAGTCGTCGACGGCGGATGCCGCCGGGCGCGCCGGGGGCCCCCCCGCCCCCCCCCCCCCCCGGGGCAACCCCCCCCCCCCCCACCCCGGGGGC
>NZ_JBHTTM010000005.1:0-280348 GCF_042794545.1 Agromyces sp. NPDC056523 | reverse complement strand
GGTCCTTCACTTCCACTGGGTACTTCTTCTGCGCCGGCATGACATCACCCTTTCGTGAGATCAATGCCTCCACCAGACCCGGGGCGGTTCAAACACCTGACGAAGCGTCATTTCCAGCGCCGAGAGCCACTCGCCGTCACCGCCCTCTGCCACACTGGTCCGCATGCCGAACGCCCCCGTCGACCTCGCCGCCGCGCTCGCCCTCTGGGACCACTACCGCGCCGCGCACCCCGATCGCGCGACCGACACCGACTTGCCCTCGGTCGAGCAGTTCGGCGACCATCCCGCACTCACCGACGAACTGCTCGAGCTCGTGCTCGTGGGCGCCAAACGGGCGACCGCGTCCCTCGTCGCGGAGTTCGCCGCGGAGTCGCAGCCGCTCCCCCGGATCGGCAGCCACTGGATCGCGTGCGATTCGACCGGCCGCCCACGCGCCATCCTGCGCAGCACCGAACTGCGCATCGGCACGTTCGCCGACGCCGATGAGGACTTCGCCCACGACGAGGGCGAGGACGACCGCACGCTCGCATCGTGGAGCGAGAACCACCGCCGCTACTGGCAGCGCGTCGCACCGCCGCTCGGCTTCGAGTGGACCGAGGCGCACGAGATCGTGTTCGAGCGCTTCGAGGTTGCCTGGCGGGACGACGCTGACGCCGAACGTGACGCTGAACGTACTGAAGACGCGCCGGAACCGGCCTGAGCGCGTAGCATCCAGACAGGCGATCTCTCGTCCCCGCCGCAACGAGGTCGCGCCCCTGACGCCCGACATGCGGATCCTGCCGCCCGGGCGAGGACGACCCGGAAGGTGGCGGAGTGACCCAGGAGGCGAGAACCGCCGAGCCCCCTCGCCCATCGAACCAGCTGGGCGAGCGACTCCCCCTTCCGCGGCCTTCGGCGCGGGCCACGGCGACCGGTCTCGTCGCCGCAGTCCTCCGCCGCGTCGCGCCCGACCTGCTCGTCCGTATCGCCGGGCGCACCGCCGTCGCGGGCATCCCGCCCTTCGTCGACCTGCTCCGCATCGCCGAGCTCGCGGGCACCCTGCCCGCGACCGAACTCGTCTCCTCGCCCGCCGCGCTGCTGGCACGGTTCCCGCAGCTCGCCGACGTGACGACGCAGGATGTCGCCTTCGCCGGCACGCACGGCCCGGTGCGGGCGCGCACGTACCGGCCGCCGCATCCCACCGGCATCGGACTCGTCTGGGTGCACGGCGGCGCCTTCATCAGCGGTGACCTCGACCGCCCCGACGCGCACTGGGCCTCACTCGAGCTCGCGCACCGCGGCGTCTCGGTCGTGTCCGTCGACTACCGGCATGCCGTGCGCGGCGTGCACTACCCCGTGCCATCCGATGACGTGCTGGCCGGATGGCGCTGGGCCGCGGCGCACACGACGGAGCTCGGCGTGGCATCCGACGCGCTCCACCTCGGCGGGTCCAGCATCGGCGGCAGTCTCGCCGCGGGCGTCGCCAAGCGCCTGCGCGACTCCCGCATCGCAAGCGAGACCAGGCCGGCGGGCCTCGTGCTCGTCACGCCGTTCCTCCACCCGTCCGGCGCGCCGGTGGCCGCCGACACGCTCGAGCGCATGCGCGCCTCGACGAGCAGCGCCGTGATCTCCCCCGAGGACCTGACGCACATGGCGTGGAACTACGCCGGACGCCGCAGCGTGCTCGACGACCCGTACGCGTTCCCCGCGAACGGCGACCTCACCGGCCTTCCGCCGACACTCGTGATCACCGAGGAGATCGACACGATCCGCACCTCGGGCGAGGACTTCGCCGAACGCCTGCGCGCCGCCGACGTGCCCGCCGTCGTGCGCATGACGCCGGGCGCCGCGCACAGCTCGATGAGCCGGCCGGCGGAGCCGATGGCACAGCTGACGGTCGACGCGGTCGCCGAGCACCTGCTCGGACGCTGGTCGCCGCGAAGGGTGTGAAACGCGGGGCCTTGCTGATTTCAGGCTCGAGCGGAGCCCTCAGACCGAGCCGGGCGCTCCCGGAGCCGGGCAGTACAACTGGGTGCGCTCGCCCGAACGGTCGACGCGATGCTGGTCCATCGGGCCACCGCAGATCGGGCACCGCGGGTCGGCCGGCGGTTCGTACGGCGCCTCGGGGCGCCCGATTCCCACCTGTGCCGGCCCCGTGAACGTGTAGACGACACGGTTGAGTCGGTTGAAGAACCCTCGCTTGCCCTCGAACGGGTTCGCCAGGACCCCATCGCCTTCCGGTTTCCTTCGTGCCATGATGATTAGTATACTAACTGAATGACGACCCTTGCCGACACCGAGGCGGACGACCTCCTCCTGCTCGAACGGCAGTTGTGCTTCGCGTTGGCCGTAACGTCCCGGTCCGTGATCGCCGCCTACAAGCCGATCCTCGAGCCGCTCGGGCTGACCCATCCGCAGTACCTCGTCATGCTGACGCTCTGGGAACGCGAGCCCCGGTCGCTCAAGGAGATCTCGACCGTGCTCCGCCTCGAGCCCGCCACCCTCTCGCCGCTGGTGAAGCGGCTCGAGGCCGCCGGGTACGTGACGCGCGAACGCTCCACCGAGGATGAACGCCAGCTCGCCCTTCGCCTGACCCCGAGCGGCAACGCGCTTCGCCGGGACGCCACGGCGGTGCCCGGGAAGGTGGTCGACGCCCTCGGCGTCGACATGGACGAGCTCGTCGACCTGCACGCGCGGCTCAGCGCCATCCTGCAGCGCATCTCGCCCCTCTCGAGCGCCGAGTAGGGTTCCTCAGCCCTCGTGGTCGTAGTACGGCCACGGAATGAACCGACGCTCGCCCCGGCGATCCGGCCCCTGGAGGGTGATCTCCCCGGTCGCCGCCCACTCGACGCCCCTGGGGAACATGCGGATGAACTCGATGCGCCGGAACGTGTCGATGTCGTGGCCGATGGTGATCGTGAAGCTGCGCCCGTCGCCGTACTCGTTGATCCAGGCGATGGGCTGGTGGGTGTTCATGCCGGGCAGTGCGGCGACGCCCTCGGGCGGGATCGCCACCGGGTAGTGCGACATGGGCCACACCGCCGCCTTCTCGTACGACTCGAGGTCGTCGAACACCGTGAGCAGGACCTGCGCGCCGTCGTAGACCTGCACTCCCGTCAGGATGTCGTCGCCGGTCACCGTCCAGGTCGCGCTGATGCCGTCGGTGATGGCATGGCGCGGCTCGGTCGTGTGCAGCAGCGCCTCGCCCCACGGCCGCGGACGCAGCCCCGTCGGAACGCTGAGCTTCGCGCCGCGCATGACGTTGTACTCCTCGGGGTACCCCCAGTCGTCCTCCTGCGCGGCGGACCCGTGGAACCACACGATGCCCTTGCCGTCCTCGTGGACGAACTTCAGCAGGGCCGCGTCGGTCTCCGCCCCGAACCCCACCGCCTTCTCGTGGTACCCGTCCCGGCCCTCGAACACGACGATGACGACGTCGTACTTGTCGATGATCTCGGCCCCGATGCCTCGCGGATCCTCGACGACCCGGACGCGGAACCGCCCGGTGTCCTCGAGCAGCGTCGTGAGCCACTGGTTGTGGGCGCGGAAGCTGCGGAACTCGTTGTCGTGCTCCCGGGTCATGTGCCCGGACAGGATGAGCACGTTCAGGACGTCGGCCATCTCGGCGGTTCCTCGATCTCTCGTCGTGGTCGGTTCGGTCTCGGCGTTCAGGCCTTGGTCGAGAAGGCCGCGTCGAACGCCGCGCCCGACGGCTCGTACTTCGAGAGCCCGCGCACGAACTCGAGCGCCTCGGGCGCGCCCACGAGGCGGTCCATGCCGGCGTCCTCCCACTCGACCGAGAGCGGGCCGTCGTAGCCGATCGCGTTGAGCATGCGGAACGCGTTCTCCCACGGCACGTCGCCGTGCCCGGTCGAGATGAAGTCCCAGCCGCGACGCGGATCGGCCCACGCGAGGTGCGACGACAGGCGCCCGTTGCGCCCGTTGTCGAGGCGGCGCTTCGCGTCCTTGCAGTGCACGTGGTAGATCCGGTCCTGGAAGTCCCAGAGGAACCCGACCGGGTCGAGGTCCTGCCACACCATGTGCGACGGGTCCCAGTTCAGGCCGAACGACTCCCGATGGCCGATCGCCTCGAGCGTGCGCTTCGTCGTCCAGTAGTCGTACGCGATCTCCGAGGGGTGCACCTCGTGCGCGAACCGCACGCCGACCTCCTCGAACACGTCGAGGATCGGATGGAACCGCTCGGCGAAGTCGCGGTAGCCCGCGTCGATGAACTCGTCCGATGCCGGCGGGAACATCGCCACGGCCTTCCAGATCGACGAGCCCGTGAAGCCGGTGACGGTCGTCACACCGAGGGCGGCCGCCATCCGCGCCGTCATCTTCAGCTCGTCGGCCGCACGCAGCCGCACCCCCTCGGGGTCGCCGTCGCCCCACACGCGAGTGTTCAGGATGTCGCGGTGCCGCTCGTCGATCGGGTCGTCGCACACCGCCTGCCCGGCCAAGTGGTTCGAGATCGTCCACACGTTCAGCCCGTTCCGCTCGAGGATGTCGCGTCGGCCCTGCACGTACTCGGCGTCGTCCCATCGGGAGACGTCGAGGTGGTCGCCCCAGCAGGCGAGCTCGAGGCCGTCGTAGCCCCACTCGCCGGCGAGGCGTGCGACCTCCTCGAAGGGCAGGTCGGCCCACTGGCCGGTGAACAGCGTGATCGGTCGTGGCATCGAGGTGCTCCTACTTCGCGGCTGCCAGGTTGTCGGATCCCACCGGGACCCAAGCGGACTCGTTCTCGGAGCTGTGCTCGACGGCCGCGAGCACGCGCTGCACCTGCAGGCCCTCGGCGAACGTCGGGTGCGGGTCGTGGCCCTCGGTGATCGCCTCGACGAGGTCCTTCACCTGGTGCGAGAAGCCGTGCTCGTAGCCCAGCATGTGGCCTGCGGGCCACCATCCTCCGATGTACGGGTGATCGGGCTCGGTCACGAGGATCCGCGTGAAGCCCTGGGTCTGGTTCGGCTTGGTGCGGTCGTAGAACGACAGCGTGTTGAGGTCCTCGAGATCGAAGGCGAGCGCGCCCTTGTCGCCCGACACCTCGATCGACAGCGCGTTCTTGCGCCCGGTCGCGAAGCGCGTCGCTTCGAACGAGCCCAGCACGCCGTTCTCGAACCGGCCGGTGAAGATGGCCAGGTCGTCGACCGTGACCTGCCCGTAGCCCTCGGCCGCGGTGCCCGACAGCCCGGAACCCGAGCCGAGCAGCGGACGCTCCTTCACGATGGTCTCGAGCACGCCCGAGACCTTCTCGAGCTTGAGGCCGGTGACGAACTGCGCGAGGTCGATCGCGTGCGCGCCGATGTCGCCGAGCGCGCCCGAACCGGCGTGCTCCTTCTGCAGGCGCCATGCGAGCGGCATCTCGGGGTCGACGAGCCAGTCCTGGCGGTAGCTCGCGCGCACCTGCGCGATCCGGCCGATCGCACCCTGCGCGATGAGGTCGCGCAGGAAGGTCACGGCCGGCACGCGCCGGTAGGTGAACCCCACCATGGTCCGGATGCCGCGTGCCGCCGCTCGCGCCGCGGCATCCGCCATCGCCTCGGCCTCAGCGACCGTGTTCGCCAGCGGCTTCTCGCAGAGCACGTGCTTGCCCGCGTCGAGCGCGGCGATCGCGATCTCGGCGTGCGAGTCGCCCGGCGTGACGATGTCGACGAGGTCGATGTCGTCGCGCGCGATGACTTCGCGCCAGTCGGTCGCCGACTCGGCCCAGCCCCACTTGGACGCGGCATCCGCCACCGCCTGAGCGTTGCGCCCGACGACGACCGACATCTCGACGTCGGCGGGCAGGTCGAACACCCGCGGCGCCTGCCGCCAGCCGACCGAGTGCGCCGCGCCCATGAAGCCGTAGCCGATCATGGCGACGCGCAGGCGGGGCCGGTCGCCGGCGGACGCGTTCATGCGAGCACGACCTCACGCTCGACCGGGACCCGGTTCGTGACGTAGCGACCGGGGCCGCCGTCGACGCCCGGCATGATCTGCATGTAGAGCAGGCGCATGGTCAGCACCACCTCGACGGTGAGCGTCTCGCCCTGCTCGGGGACGCGGCCGAGGTCGATCAGCACGTCGGGGCGGTCGGCGACGAACCAGAGCGTGTCCCATTGGTCGGGCAGTTCCTCGACGCGGTACTCGCGGCCCTGCAGCGCGAAGCGCAGCCGATCGGTCGGGATCGCCTCGCCGTTGACGGTCACGGCGACGTCGTCGACGGCCGAGAGCCAGAGGCTGCGGTACCAGGGCAGCTGCACCGAGACGGCGATGCCGTTCTCGAGCCGCCGGACGTCCTTCTCGGAGAAGAGCGAATCATGAGTGGCCATCGTGTTGCCTGCCTTACTTGAAGGTGTCGGTGAACGTCTCGTGCGGCACGGGCGGCACCGGCTCGAGCGTTTGACGGGTCGAGGGGTGGTACGGGTGGTACTCGGTCGGCACCGGCTCGTCGGCCGGCGGCATGAAGACGGGCTTGCCGTCGTCGCCGAAGTACATGAGGTCGAGGTCGAAGGCGGCCTGGTTCTTCTCGCCGAAGCTGATCCAGTCCTCGTGGAACGGGGCGCGGGCGAGCTCGTAGCAGCGGAACTTCCAGATCTTCCACTCGCCGTCCTGGCGGAGGAAATCGATCGCGTACTTGCACCACACCCAGTGCGCCCAGACCTTCTTGCCCTGGACCTCGCCGGGCGAGTACATGTCGGGGAAGGCGTTCGCGACCTCCGGGTCGGTCAGGCCCGACTCGGTGCCGGCCATGATCCAGACGCCCTTCGCGGTCTCGCCGTCGGCGGCGACCTCGATGACGGGCGTGGTCGTCGCGTGCAGGATCAGCTTGCCGGTCGGCGTCGGCCGCCCCTGGTGGTAGCGGATGACGCTGTCGTAGTCGGTGTACTGGCCCGCGTTCGTGTACCGCGCGCGGATGCCCGGCGTGCCGCGCTTCACCCACAGCGGGATGATCTGCTCGTCCTGGAAGGCGTTGTGCAGGTGCATGTACCGGTTGAAGAGGTTCTCGACGGCGCCGCGATCGTGGGCGCTTCGCGCGAGCCGGGCGGCCTCGGCGACCTCGGTGCGAAGCCGTTCGATCTCGGCCTGCAGTTCGGCGACGGATGCCTCGGTGAGCTGCTCAGACACGGGCGGCGGCCTCCTGCTCGATGGCGCGCCGCATGAGCGCGTGCTGCTTCTTCACGAGGTCGATCGGGTCCGCTTCGCCGAGGTCGGCGAACGCGTGCCCCTCCCACTCGCTGGAGAGGTAGCCCGTGTAGCCGCCGTCGACGAACTGCTTCACGATGCGCGGGATGTCCATCGCCGGCTCGTCGCCGTTCGCGTCGATGTCGTAGAACTTCGCGTGCACGTGGAAGATCTGCGGCATGATGTCGAGCCATTCCTCCGGCGGCACGAGACCGTGCATGTTGAACGCGAGACGCGTGAACGGCCCGAACGTGAGCGGATCGACGCCCTCCCCGGTGAGGTAGTCCTCGAACTTCTGGTTGCGCACGTGCATCGGGGTCGGCTCGTGCCAGATCTCCGCCATGACCGGGAAGTGCTTCTCGTCCATGCCCATCCGGCTCAGCGTGCGCAGCAGCATCGGCGAGAGGCTGTGCATGGTCGACGAGAAGTCGGCCGTGAAGCCGAGCCGCTCGCTCTGCAGCTCGTCATACATCTCACGCATCTGCAGCACCGCGGGGTCGTTCGGCCCGGAGGGGGCGTGGATCTCGTAGCCGAGGTACTGGTCGTACTTCTCCGCCAACGGCAGGAGGCTGCGCAGCAGCTCCTTGCCGTGCGACCGGATGACGACCTTCTTGAAGCCGAGCGTGTGCGCGGTCTCGAGCTGCCGGGCGAGGAAGTCGTGCTCCTCGTCAGGCGTCATGTCGCGATCCTTGCGGCGTCCCATGTCGAGGTTGGTGCCGACGGCGCTCGCCTCGAGACCGTACTTCTCGAGGGAGTCGAACCAGAGCCGGACGAAGTCGGCGTCCACGTCGGGATACGTGCGCAGCAGCTGGGCGATGTTGAACTCGACGCCCGGGCCGATCCCTTCGTCGTGCACCGCCTTGATCAGCGTCTCGGGCGTGTACAGCCCAGCCGCGAACTCGCTCGTCATGGAGTAAAGAGTGGTGCCCAGCTTGATGCCGGTGCCGGCGATGCCGTTGGTGTCGGTCATGCCTGGACCGCCTTTCCGAGATGGGTGTCGAGGATCCGGCGCGCCTCCGCGGCATCCGTGATCATGCGGGAGCCCGCGGTCTCTGCGGCCGAGCGCTGCACGGCCTGCTCGGCCGCGATGATGTCGAAGGGGCTCTGCCAGTGGTTCCAGTGCCATCCCTCGTACTCGCTTGAGACGGCGCCCGAGTAGCCCTGCTCGACGAGGAGCCGGATGAGGTCGCGGACGGGAACCGAGGGCTCCTCGCCGCGCTCGTCGATGCCGAAGAACTTGCCGTGCACGTGGCGGATCCACGGCATGATCTCGAGCCAGTCATCGACGCGCGCCGGGCCGAAGAGGCCCGTGCCGTTGATGCCGAAGTCGATGCCGAGATCGGGCCGTCCGTTCTGGGCGGCCAGGCCGATGAACGCACCGAACCGCTGGCCGTGCTCGGCCTGGTCGGCGGGCGGGCCCTGCTCGTAGAACCCGTTCCAGAGGTCGACGACCTGTGCGAGCAGCTCATCGGACGCGCCACGGCGGCGATACGCCTCGAGCAGCGACGGCGCGAAGCCGGTGACGGTGGCGCCCCAATCCATGGTGAACCCGAGGAACGGCGAGCCGACCTGCTCGTAGCGGTCGCGCAGCGCGAGGATGCGCGGATGCGAGGCGTACTGGTCGGCGTGCACCTCGAGGGCGAGCGTCACGCCGTAGCGCTCCGCGATCGGCGCGAGCTGTTCCATCGAGTCGGGCGTGAGCGAGATCTGCACGCGTGCGATCGGGAAGCCGAGCTTGGCCGCCGCCTCGATCTGGCGGCGCATGTACTCGATGAGCTCGTCCTGGGTGAGCAGGCGGTCGCGATGGATGCCGATGTCGGCGTTCACGGCGAGCGACGTGGTGACGAGGCCGACTTCGTCGACGAGGTCGCGGAACTCGCCCGCGAACCGGTCGTCGACGTCGGGGAACCCGCGGAAGCTCGAGAAGCCGATGATCTCGAGGCCGGGGCCGTAGCCGTCGGCGGCCACCTTGCGGATCAGGCCCTCGAGGTCGTACTCGCGGCCGTGGAACGCCCGCGTGAAGCTGTAGAGGGTGACGCCCTGGATAGGCGTGCCGAGCTGGGGGCTCATGCGGCCACCGCCTCTCGTGCCGTCATGGTCTTGGTGTCGTGCTCCTCGATGTGGAGCACCTCGTTCTCGCCGATGACGATGTAGGGGATGTAGAGCGTGAGGTCGACGCGGACCTCGTGTTCCGCGCCATCCGCTGCCACCGGGATGTCGCCCGAGAGCACGGCCGAATCGGTGGGGAACCACCATTCGCCGGTCTCGTCGACGAGTTCGTCGAACGTGAACTCGCGGCCGTTCATGGTCCACCGGAGCGACTCGGCGGGTGCGGCGACGCCGTCGACGCTGAGCGCCGCGCCGGCGATGCACGAGCCCGGGAGGGCGCGGTACCACGGGATGCGGACCTCGACGGCGGCGCGCGCGCCATCCGTCGTCAGCGTGCCCGCCTCGATCATGCGATCGGAGATCACGAAAGCCTCCTCGACATCTTTGTCCTCATTCCTTCACTCTAATGTTCTTTTTCGACAGAAGCAAGATCCGCGGCGATTTCCCGCGCCACCTGCCGGGCGCCGCGGACCGCGAGCGCGACGCTGGTGAGCGTGGGATTGCATGCGGTCGCGGTCGGGATGACGTTGTTGCCGGCGACGAAGACGCCGGGCACGTCCCAGAGCTCGCTGTCCGGGTTGCACACGCTCTCGCCGTCGTTGCGCTCCCCCATGCGCGTCGTGCCCTGGTAGTGCAGGGACGCACCAAGCGGCATCGTGAACGGGCGCGGGTCGAGCGGCTCGCCGACCGCGGCGCCGAGGCGCACGATCTCGTCGCGCGCCTGGTCGAGGACCTCGTGGTCGCGCTCGGTCAGGCGGTAGTGGATCCGCATCGCCGGCATGCCGTACGCGTCGACCTCGTCGTCGTCGAACGCGACGCGGTCGTCGCGCCGCAGGTCCTTCGCGCAGAAGAGGCCGAGGCCGACGATCGAACCCGGCACGATCGGGTCGTCCTCGGCGAGCGGGATCGGCGACGCGTCGAGCTGCATGATCTGCCCGTGGAACGGCTGCGCGTCGGTGTAGGGCACCCAGCTCACGCCGCTCTGCTCGCTGAGGCCGCCCTCCGCGGGAGCGGCATGCTCCGCGCCATCGCCGGGATCGACGTCGCGGATGCGCGAGGCGTACACGACCTGGGTCTGGTCGTTGAGATACCGGCCCAGGGCATCGGGGCGGATTCCGCTGGCCCAGAGCAGCTGGGGCGTGCGCAGCGCGTCCGCCGCGACGACCACCGCGCGGGCGCGCACCTCGTGCTCGTCGCCCGTGCGCAGGTCGCGCACGCGCACGCCCGCCGCGCGGCCGTCGTCGACGAGCACGCGCGTGACGAGCGACTCGTCGTACAGGTGGAAGTCGGGGTTCGCGCGAGTCGCCTCGCCGAGCACGACGTCGGAGCCGGACCACACCAGGCGGCCGTCGGGCCGGCGGTGCACGGCGAGCGGCATCCGTTGCACGCGCGCGGCGGGCTCGCGGCCCGCGTCGACCGCGGCTGCGAGGCGCTCGCGCACGAGGCCCGTGAACGGGGCGCAGTCGAAGGCGTCGGTCGTCACGCCGAGGAGGCGGTCGGCCTCGTCGAGCAGCCCGTCGAGGTCGGCCAGGAACGCGATGCGCTCGCTGCCGCCCGGTCGAGGACAGGCGCCGGTCCAGTGCGCCGACATGCCGCCGACGTTGCTCGACATCGCGACGACGGGGAGGCCGTCCTCCCCCGGGAACGCGTAGCCGTCCTCGAGGAGGAACGTTCCGGGGCGCGCGCGACGCTCACCGCTCTTGACGGCGCCGGGCGAGTTCACCGTGTCGCCTCCGGCGCCCGGCCCCTCCGACGCGCGCTGCGCCGCGGCCCGGACGTCGGGATCCTCGATGTTCTTCACGTGCGCGCCGGGCGGGTCGGAGACCGTCGGGCCGACCTCGAACATGGCGATCGTGACGCCGGGCGCCTCCTCGCTCAGTATGCGTGCGTAGGCCGCACCGGTCGGGCCGCTGCCGACGATCGCGACGTCGACGGCGTCGGGATACCGGGACTGGGCTGCCGCGCTCATGCCGACGCCGCCAGTTCCCGGATGAGGGCGACGGAGGCCACGGACTCCTGTGTCGGGTAGTACTCGAGCCCGATCGGGCCGTCGTAGCCTGACGCGCGCAGGGTCTCGAGCGTGCCGGGCCAGTCGAGCGATCCCGAACCGGGCTCGCCGCGGCCCGGCGTGTCGGCGAGCTGCACGTACTTGACGAGGTCGCCGCCGTTGGCGAGCTCGGCCGCCATATCCTCGCCCTCGACGGCCGAGTGGTAGATGTCGTACAGCACGCCGAAGAACGGGGAGTCGACGCCGCGCGCGACGTACACCGCCTCGCTCGTGCGGTCGAGCAGGGCGCCCGGGTGGTCGACACGGATGTTGACCGGCTCGAGCGCCAGCGTGATGCCGGATCCCTCGATCTGCGCGATCGCCTTCCGGTAGATCTCGACGAGCTCGTCGAGCTGCGTCTGGCGCTTCGCGCCGCCGAAGCCCGTGCCGCTGCCGACGACGATGCGGGGGCAACCGAGGTCGTGGGCGATCCCGACGCCCTCGTCGAGCTTGCGATAGAACTCCGAGTGGTCCTTGGGCGGGATCATGAACTGGGTACGCGGCTCCGAGAGCTGCGCCGTCAGCTGCGTGCCGGTCTCGACGAGCGCGGCCTTGAGCGCCGGGAGGTCCTTGGGCTTCGCCGGGGCGTCCACGCCGGTGGGTCCCCACATCTCGACGGCGGTGAAGCCTGCGGCCGCTGCGGCGCGCACGCGGTCGTGGTAGTCGCCGGACTCGGTGAAGAGGAGTTCGATGTTGGGTGCGAGCTGGTACACGTGCGTCTCCTGGGGTCAGAACATCGGGTGGTCGTGAACGGCATGCACGGGAACCTGTTGCAGCACGTCCCAGTGCTCGACGATCCGGCCGTTCTCGAATCGATGGATGTCCGCGACGGCGGCGTCCGGACCTCCTAGCCCTTGAGGCCGCCGGCGAAGCCCTGGATGAAGCGCTTCTGGGCGAACATGTAGAACAGCAGGATCGGGATCATCGAGATGATGACGACCGCGAAGATCTTGTTCCACGCCGAGACCAGGCCTCCGACGTACGTGTACATCGCGACCGGCAGGGTCTGCGTCTCCGAGCCGCCGAGGAAGATCAGCGAGTTGAAGAAGTCGTTCCACACGATGAGCCCGGCGAGGATCGCGACGGTGCCCGTCGCCGGTGACATCAGCGGGAGCACGACCCGGAAGAACGCCTGCGTGGGCGTCGCGCCGTCGATGACGGCAGCCTCCTCGTACTCGGTGGTCAGCCCGCGGAAGAAGCTCGCGTAGAGGAAGATCGACAGCGGCAGCAGGATGCCGATCCAGAGCAGGATCATTCCGAGCGCATTGCCCGTCAGCCCGACCGCGCGTGCGCCGATGTAGAGCGGCACCGTCCCGAGCTGGGCGGGAAGGATGATCGCGATGAGCACGAGGTAGTAGGTGACGTTGCTCCACGCCTGCGTGCGCCGGGCGATGACGTACGCCGTGATCGAGCCGAGCAGGACGAGGCCCGCGATCGCGCCGACGGTGATGATCACGCTGTTGAGGATGCTCATCGGGATGCTGTTCCGACCGCCGGTGGTCAGCACCTCGACGAACGCGCCGAAGTCGATCGACGACGGCGGCGCCATCGCGCTCGTCGTCAGCACCTCCTGGTCGTCCTTCAGCGCGGTGACGATGAGCAGGTAGAACGGGAGGAGGCCGAGCAGCGTGACCAGCCAGACGATCGCCTCACGGAACGCGGTGAGCTTGGTGTAGCGGAACATGGCCTCAGACCTTCCCGACCGAGCGGTCGCGGGTGATGTACTGCTGGAAGATGGCGAACACGAGGATGATCAGCGTCAGCACGAGCGCGAGCGCCGAGCCGAAGCCGAACTGCCCCAGCGAGAACGCCTGCTTGTAGACCTGCGTCGCCAGCGTCTCGGTCGCACCCGCGGGTCCGCCGCCGGTCAGAGCCAGGATCTGGTCGAAGATCCGCAGGCCCTGGATGATGCCGAGCGTCGTCGCGATGGCGATCGACGGACGGATGGCGGGAACGACGACGTGCCGGAAGCGACCCCAGAGCCCCGCGCCATCCAGCGCCGCGGCCTCTTCGACCTCGATCGGGACGCTCGCGAGGCCCGCGAGGTAGATGACCATGACGAAGCCGGTCTGCTGCCAGACGACCGTGATGAGGATGGCCCAGATCGACCACGTCGGGTCGGCGAGCCACACCTTCTGGAACTCCTCGAGCCCGATGAGCCCGAGGAACCCGTTGAGCGGTCCGTCGAACTGGAAGATGAACTTCCACACGTACGCGACGGCGAGCGGGCTCAGCACCACCGGCATGAACAACAGGGTGCGGAGCAGGTAGCGCGTCTTCAGCATGCGGTTGATCGCGAGCGCGTACAGCAGGCCGAGAACGTTCGTGAGGATGACCGAACCGAACGCGAGGAACAGCGTGTTCCACACCGAGCCGAGCAGCTGCGGGTCGTTGAAGATCCGCACGAAGTTGTCGAGGCCGATGAAGTCCCAGTCGCCGAGGCCGGTCCAGTCCGTGAAGGCGAAGAAGCCGCCGGTCAGCGTGGCCACGTAGTGGACGCCGATGACGACGAGCACGGCGGGCAGCGCCCACCACCAGTGGCCGAACTGCAGCAGCGGCCGGCGGCCGCGTCGCCGTGGCGGCGGGGTGTTCCGCGCGGAGGGCGGCACGGTGATGGTGCGGGTGCTGTCCTGTTGGATCGTCACGGTCATCTGCTTCCTGACATCGTCGTCAAGCGCTTCGGGCATCGAACGCTCTCGAAAAAGGGTCCCACGCTTGCGTCGGAAACACACATTAGTTATCGCGATATCGCGTATAAGTGCGCGAGGCGGGCAGCGGCGAAGAAGCGATGGAAGGATTCAGACCCATGGACGCCGACCCGCTCTGGAGCGCCTTCGTCGACCCGCCCGACGAGGCGCGTCCCCGCGCGTGGTGGCACTGGATGGACGGGAACGTCGACCCGGCGGGCGTGGAACGCGACCTGCGCTGGCTGCACGCGGTCGGCGTGCGCGGCGCGCAGCTGTTCGACGGCGGGATGGGCGGCCCGCTCGTGGTGCCCGCTCCCGTTCGCCCGGGCAGCACGGAGTGGGTGCAGAGCGTCGAGACCGCCGTGCGCGTCGCGACGGAACTCGGCATGGAGCTCGCCGTCGCGACGTCGTCGGGATGGAGCGCTTCCGGCGGGCCGTGGGTCGAGCCCGCCGACGCGATGAAGAAGGTTGTCTGGTCGGAGGTGACGTTCACCGGCACCGGAGCGGATCCAGTCGAGGTCGGGCTGCCGCCCTTGCCCTCCGTGGCGGGGCTGTACCAGGACTGCCCGCGGTGGGCAGCGGCATCCGACGCGCCCGGCTGGTCGACGGACTGGCGGGTGCTCGCCTTCCCGGCCGATCCTGCGTATGAGGTGCTGCAGCCCTCGCGCGTCCACGGCTCGGCCGCTCTCGGAGACAGCTCGTGCCTGACCGACGGCGCGTTCGGTCCGACGCTGAGGCTCCCCCGCGACCCGGATGGCTGGTCGTCGGCGTGGATCGAGCAGGAGTTCGACGAACCCGTCACCGTGCGTTCCGTCGTGGTCGGACTGCCGGGACCGCGAGGGTTCGGCGCGGCGCCGCCCGCAACGGCGGTGCTGCAGGCGAGCGACGACGGTGACGTGTACCGGGACGTCACGGAACTGCCGACGTCGGCGATCCCCGCGCGTACCCTGAGCTTCCCCGCCGTCACCGCACGGCGCTTCCGGTTGCTGCTGTCGGCCGGAAGCGCGGCGGATGCGCTCCCGCCCGTCGCGGAGGGCGTGCGGCTGCCGCCCGTGCTCCGGAAGTCGGACGCGTTCGCGGTATCCGAGTTCGCGCTTCGGACCGGTGGGCGGGTGCACGTCGCCGAGGCCAAGGCGGGATTCGGCGTGGTGCCCGACTACTTCGCTGTTCCGACCGATCCGCTCGCCGTCTGGGGCGTCGTCGATCCCGCATCGATCGTCGACGTGACGCAACACGTCCGCGACGGCGTGCTCCGGTGGCACGCCCCACCCGGCCGCTGGACCATCCTGCGACTCGGCGCGTCGCTCACCGGCCAGACCAACGGCCCGGCGCCGGCCGACTCGACGGGCCTCGAGGTCGACAAGCTCGACGGCGAGCGCGTGCGCCGGTACCTCGCCACGCACCTCCGGCGCTTCGGTGTCGAGCGTGACGGCGAGTCATCCGCATCACCCGCCTTCACCGCCCTGCTCAGCGACAGCATCGAGGCGGGGCCGCAGAACTGGACCGACCGAATCCTCGAGGAGGTGACACGCCGGCGCGGCTACGACCCGACGGCGATGCTGCCCACGCTGGCCGGCTATCTCGTCGCGAGCGCGGAGGCGTCGGACCGGTTCCTGTACGACTACCGCCGCACTCTCGCCGACCTGCTGGCCCGCGAGTATTACGGCACGCTCGCCGACGAGGCGCACCGCCGCGGCATGACGTACTACGCCGAGGCGCTCGAAGACGGCAGGCCGCAGCTCGGCGACGACCTCGCGATGCGCGCGCACGCCGACGTGCCGATGGGCGCCATGTGGACCTTCGATCCCGACGACGGACCGATGCCGACGTACGTGGCCGACCTCAAGGGCGCTGCATCGGTCGCGCACGTCTACGGCCGCGATCGCGTCGGCGCGGAGGCGTTCACGTCGTTCGACCGACCGTGGTCGTGGACGCCGCGGACGCTCAAGCACATCGCCGACCTGCAACTCGCGCTCGGCGTGACGCGCTTCTGCATCCACACCTCGCCGCATCAACCGCTCGCGGCGCCGCTGCCGGGCATCGCCCTCGCGCCGTTCCTCGGACAGGCGTTCACCGCGAACGAGACGTGGGCGTCGATGGCTGGTCCGTGGATCGACTATCTCGCGCGCTGCTCCGCGCTCCTCGCCATGGGCCGGGCCGACGTCGACGTCGCGGTGTTCGTCGGCGAGGAGGCGCCGGTGACGGGCCTCTTCGAGCATGATCTCGACACCGCGGTTCCGGACGGGTTCGACTTCGACTACGTCGGGGCCGACGCGGTGCGCGACGTGCTGCGCGTGGTCGACGGGTCGGTCGCCGCCGAGGGCGCGAGGTACCGCGTGCTGTACCTCGGCGGGTCGAGCGAGCGGATGACGCTCCCGACGCTGCTCGCCCTCGAGCGCCTGCTCGACGCGGGCGCCACGATCGTCGGGCACCGTCCCCTCGCGACGCCGTCTCTTGCGGACGACGCGGACGCCTTCGAGGCCGCCGGCGACCGGATCTGGGGCGCAGCGCGGACACGGGGACGCGTCATCGCCACCGCGGATCTCGCGGCGGGTCTCGTGGAGCTCGGCCTCCGCCCGGCGCTGTCCATCGACGGCCCGCCCGTCAGGCGGGTCGGACGGATCGTCGAGGGCCGCCGCCTGACGTTCCTGGCGAATCCGGCCGCGGAATGCGTGGAGCTGCGGCTGGCCGTCGATCGTGACGCCCCGCCGCTCGTGGGGTGGGACCCGGTCGCCGTGCGCACGGTGCCTTGGGAGACGGTTGCGAGGGCGACGCCGGATGATCGCGCCGAGTACATGGTCTCGCTCCCCCCATTCGGATCGGTGTTCGTGCTCGACGCCGCGACGCCGTCCGCGCCGGTCGACGACGAGCGAACCGTGATCACGCCGCTCGAGGGAACGTGGACCGTGGCCCTGCCGGGCCACGCGGAGACATCCTTCTCACCCGCACCCCGGTTGTGGACCGATCTCGATGGACCCGGGCGCGGTTTCTCGGGGATCGGGAGCTACCGGCTCGAGGTCGAGTTCGAACCGCATCAGCTCGACGCGGAACAGCTCGAGGTGGACCTCGGCGGAGTGCACGACATCGCCCGGGTGACCGTGAACGGTGCCGAGTGCGGCATCGCGTGGACGGCGCCGCTCCGGGTCGACGTCACCGCCGCGCTGCGACAAGGCCGCAACAGGCTCGAGATCGACGTGGCAACACCCTGGCGCAACCGGCTCATCGCGGAGGCGACCGCGCCGAGCGGCGAGCTCCTCGACCCGATGACCCGCGTCTTCGAACCGACGGCATCGCCGCTCGCGGCCGGGCTCGAGGGGCCCGTCTCGCTGGTCGCCCGGGGCCGCCGCTCCGAGTGAGCGGAAGGCGTGATCAGCGGGACTATTGTGCCGCATAACCACTACTAATGTCAGAATCGGGCGGATGTGTGTCAGGCTGAACCTGCGGCCGTAGAGCCGCGCCAGCACCCAGGCTGGCGACAACGACGTCAGGAAAGGGCCGAAATGCCTCAGCACGCACAGCACCCCGCGACCAAGCCACTGCGATGGTCGCTCCTCGTGGCGCCGGTCGCCGGCGCCCTGATCCTCTCCGGCTGCGCTGCCGGTGGCGGCGATGATGGCGGCGACTCCGGAGGCGACTCCGCGGCCGCCGACAGCTTTAGCGTCATGGTGCCGCAGACCAACGACCAGGACACGGCGTACGCGCAGCTCCTCGAGCAGTACACCGAGGAGACCGGCGTCGACGTCGAGGTCATCCCCTACCCGGGCGACGCGTACAACACGCAGCTCACGACGCAGCTCCAAGGTGGCAACGCGGCCGACGTCATGATCGTCGCGCCGGGCACCGGGCAGCCCATCTCTGTGATCTCGCTCGCCGAGGCCGGCTTCCTCGAGCCGCTCGATGACACCTCGGCCGGCGTCATTCCCGAGGGCACCGAGTCCCTGTACGAGGTAGACGGCGAGATCTACGCGCAGCCGAACTCGCTCTCGGTCTCCGGCTTCGTCTACAACCCGGCCGCCGGTGAGGAGGTCGGCGTGGACGAGTTCCCGTCGACGTTCGACGACCTGCTCGAGGCCTGCACCACGGCACGAGACGGCGGGAAGAGCTTCGCCGTCGTCGCCGGTGGGGTGCCGTTCAACACGGGCCTCCTGGCCCAGATCGTCTCCGGTACGCGCGTGTACGCCGAGACGCCCGACTGGAACGAGCAGCGCGCGGCGGGCGACGTGACGTTCGCCGACAGCGACGGCTGGAAGCAGACCCTCGAGGACATCGTCACGATGAACGAGGAGGGCTGCTTCCAGGACGGCGCCGCCGGTGGCACGTTCGACTCGATCACCAACGGCCTCGGTGGCGGCTCTTCGCTGAGCGCACCCGTTCCCGGTTCGGCGGCGACGTCGATCAACGCCGGCGCGGGGCTCGAGACCGACGTCCAGGCCTTCCCGCCTGCTGAGGGGCAGGACCCGATCGCGCTCGCCTCGGCCAACTACGCGTGGGGCATCAACGCCGCCGCGGAGGACGGTACCAAGGCTGCGGCGCAGGAGTTCCTCGACTGGGCCGCCGAGCCCGAGCAGGCGAAGACCTTCGCCGACCTCTTCGGCGCCGTGCCGATCACCGGGGCAAGCGCGGACTCCCTGCTGCCGGTCTACCAGCCGATCGGCGAGCTGCTCGAGTCGGGCGCCTACACCGGCCTGCCGAACGCGACCTGGCCGAACCCGGCTGTGTACGACACCCTCGGCGTCGGCGTCCAGGGCCTCCTGACCGGCCAGAACACGGTCGACCAGGTCCTCGAGGAGATGGACGCCGCCTGGGGTTGATCGGCGTCGCACCACGTCCTGATCACCACCGACGGATCGCCGCTCGGGGCACGTGCCCCGGGCGGCGATCCGCGTTCCGTCCTCGCTCCTGGTAGGCCGAGCGGCGAGTCAGGTGACGGTCGCGAAGATCGGCTCGACGGAGGCCACCATCCGGCGTGCGGGCCCGTCCGACCCGCCGTCGGGCGTCTCATCGGTCTCCAGTTCGGCGATCTGGATGCCGACGACCTCGTGCTCGGCGATCACCTCGGCGCACGCGAAGAGCTGGTCGAGGGTCATGCCGTCGGGTATCGAGTAGTCGGTCGGCACGATTCCCGGATCGAGCAGCTCGCAGTCGACGTGCACGTAGACGGGCCGCCCGGCGATGGCCGCGCGCAGTTGCCCGGCCATGCCCGCGCCGACCGGGACCAGCGCGACTGATCCGTCGTCGACGAGCCGCTGCTCGGGCGGGTCGCGGCTCCTGACAGGCTGGACGGTACGTCCAAGCTACGCACCGAACCGGTGCTGGCGACACCGTTCCCCTCGAAATCGGTGTCCGGCGGGTCACCCGAGCGGCCGGTACCGCAGGCCGCGGAAGGTCACGTGACCCTCGCCCGCCGAATAGATGGCGGGACGCAGGCTCAGCAGGTCGCCCATCGTGTTCGCGTGGTACCCCGAGGTCTCGTACCGGAGGCCGTGCCGGACCCACTCCCCGCCAGGCAGGGCGTACCACGACGTGACGATGTGCTCCTCGTTGCGGATCCGCAGCCGCAGCCGCCGAGCTGACGGCGCGGGCTCGCGCCAGTGCGTGCGATGACCGCCCGAGTAGCTCAGCATCCGCTCACCATCGAGTCCCATGCCGCAGAACAGCTGGTCGTTGAAGAACAGGAGCAGGCCGCCCTCGACCGGGCCCGGCCCGAGCTCCACGTCCACCTCGATCTCGTACGAGTGGTCGCCGGTCACCAGGCAGAGCGGCGACGTGTCCGCCGGGTCGGCGCCCTTCGCCTGCAGCACGAGATCGCTGCCGTCGAGGCGCAGCCGGTCCGCCTCACCGGGCGACGGCGCGTGGAACGCCCACCGGTCGCCGAGGCGGAACGCCGTCGCGTCGAGGGCGAATCCCACGGACGGGCCCTGCGGCGCGGCATCCACCGGCGCCGGCTGCGCCGCACCGATGTCGCGTGCTGCCGCCACCGGCCAGCCGTCATCGGTCCACGAGATCGGCTCGAGCAGGACCTGCCGGCCGAGCGTGCGGAACCCGTTCTCGTACCCGTGCGACAGCATCCACCACGCTTCGCCCGGCCCCCGCAGGATCGTCGCGTGGCCACGCGACCACCAGCGCTCCGACGCATCACGCGTGCGGGCGATGGGGTTGGCCGGATAGTTCTCCCACGGTCCGTGCACCGAACGGGATCGCGCGACGATCACCATGTGGCCGGTAGGCGGGCCCGCGGTGCCACCGACCGCACTGACGAGGTAGAACCACTCGCCGCGACGGAGCAGTTTGGGCCCCTCGAGCGCGTACGCCTCGGTCACCCAGTCGTCGGGGTAGCGCCATCCGTCGTAGACCTGCTCGAGGTCGCCGACCGTCGCGAGGCCGTCATCCGTGAGCCGTACCATCCGGATGCCGTTCACCAGCAGGTAGCGCGTGCCGTCCTCGCCGACGACGTGACCCGGGTCGATGGCGCCGCGGATGCCGAGGTCGATCGGCTGGGACCACGGACCGCGCATCGACGGTGCGTGGATCACGAAGATCGAGGCGTCCGCGAGCGCCGACCACGGCGTCGGGATGAACGGGATGTAGATGAAGAACCGTCCGTCGTGCTCGGCGATGTCGACGGCGAAGGTGCTGCCGAGCGGTTCCGGCAGCGCCGAACCCTCGAACGTCCAGTTCACGAGGTCGGTCGAACGGTACAGCGGCAAGCCCGGGGCCGATTCGAACGAGGAGTAGGTGAGCCAGTACTCGTCGCCGACGCGGATGACGGCCGGATCGGGTCGGTCGCCCGCCAGCACCGGGTTGGTGAAAGTGGTCATCGGCCGATCCACGCGGCCACCGCGTCGATCGTTCGCAGCGCACCCTGGTCGCCGGGCTGGTCGATGTGGCCGTGCCGGGCGCCGGCCTCGAGGCGGAGGTGCACGTCGACGCCGGCGGCCGCGACCGTCTCGGCGAACCGCTCGCCCGACGTCCGCAGGTCGTCGAGCTCGCACACGACGATGAGCGTCGGCGGGAACTCGTGTCCGTCGCCGAGCCCCGCGAACGCCTGCGAATCGGTGAGGGTCTCGTCCGTCCCCGCATAGTTGAGGGCGAGCTGACCGTGCGGTGAACCGAGGTCGACCGTCGCCGAGCCCGCCGGACCGTTCGGGTGCAGGACCGGGTAGACGAGCACGAGCCCCGCCGGCAGCGGTTCGCCCGCGTCGCGCAGTCGCGTGACGGCGCTCGCGGTGAGTGTGCTGCCCGCGCTGGCACCGCCGAGCACGAGCGACTGCGGCTCGACGGCGACGAGCTCCGCTGCGGCATTGCGTACGTACCGCCACGCGGCGAGCACATCGTCGGACGGGACGGGGTAGTGCACGTCGCCGAGGCACTTCGCATAGTCGATCGACACGACCGGGATGCCACGTGCGGCGAGTTCTCGCGCGACCCAGTTCGACTCGGGCATGTCGAGGTGGCCGCCGATGAAGGCGCCCCCGTGCACCCATACGAGCGCGCGGCCCGTGGGCGTTGCCGCCGCATCGCTGTAGATACGGATCGGGACCGGACCGCGGCGCCCCTCCACCGTACGGTCTTCGGTCGCGACGCCCGCGAGGTGCGGGAACCGTCGCACGAGCGACGCCGTGTCGATGTCGGGCCGGGGATCGGCCGGCTCTCCGTGCTCGGCCAGCCACCGAATGGCTTCGGGCACCGGCATCCGGCGGAAATCTGGCACACCCGCGGTGTCGGTCTCCAGCGCCTCGGTGCCGGTCATGCCGGCTGCACCGCCCGCATGCTCGCGCGGATCAGGTCGTGCTGGCGCCGGACGAGCAGCAGCGGGTCGACCTCGCCGAGTTCGGCGAACGCGTGGCCCTCCCACTCGCTCGACCAGTAGCCGCGGTAGCCGCCCTCGACGAAGACGCGCACGAGCTCGGGGTAGTCGATTGCGGGCTCCTGGCCGCGCTCGTCGATGTCGTAGAACTTCGCGTGCACGTGCAGGATCTGCGGCATGATGTCGGCCCACTCGCGCGGGTCGACGTGGCCGTGCATGTTGAACGCCAGGTGCGCGAAGGAGCCGAGCCTGCCCGGGTCGAAGTCGCGACCGCGGAGGTAGCCGATGAACTCCTCCTGCCGCTCGCGCATGGGCGCGTCGGTCGCCCAGATCGCCTGCAGGCGGTCGACCGCCTGGTCGTCGAGGCCAGCACGACGGACGGCGCGCAGCAGCGTCGGCGACATGGCGTGCATGGTCGACGAGAAGTCGGCGACGAAGCCCAGCAGCGGCGAGTCGAGCTCCTCGTACACCTCCCGCACCTTCAGGATCGGCTCGGCGTTCGGGCCCATGGGCGCGTGGATCTCGTACGCGAGCTTGAGGTCGAGCTGCTCGGCGATCGGGAGCAGGCGACGCAGCAGCTCGGGCTTCGCGCTCTGGATGCGCACGAGCGGGAAGCCCAGCTTCGCCGCGCCTCGGAACAGCGTCTCGGTGAACTCGAACTCCTCATCGGGCGTCATGTCGCGATCGCGGCGGCGGCCCATGTCGAGGTTCGCGCCGAACGAGCTCGCGTCGAAGCCGTGCCGGTCGAACGCGTCGCGCCAGGTGCGCACGAAGTCGTCCGACACGATCGGATAGGTCGGCAGCACCTGCGAGGCGACGATCTCGATGCCCGGTCCGATCCCGAGCTCGGCCACGCGGTCGAGCAGGCCCGAGAAGTCGTACCAGCCGGCGCGGAACTCGGCGCTCGCGGAGTAGAGCGTGAGGCCGAGCTTGAACGGGTCGGCGTCTTCGGCGGGCGGCGGCGCAGCCACATCCGTCACCAACGCCGGCGCCGGTGCGTCGCGGTCGGTGACGGTCAGCGTGAGCGACTGCCGCACGACGTTCGGCACGTACATGCCCGGCCCGCCGTTGGCGCCGGGTGCGATCTGCATGTACGGCAGCCGCAGCTCGCCGAAGACCTCCACGTCGTGGGTCTCGCCGAGCGCGACAGGCTGTTCGCGCCGCACGATGAGCAGCGGGTGCGCCTGCAGGTACCAGAGCACCTCGCTCTGCTGCGGCAGCTCGTCGAGCGCGTAGCGCTCGCCGTCGAGCTCGAACGCGAGGTCGCCCGCGGGCACCTCCTCGCCGTCGATCGTGAGCCGCAGGGTCGAGACCGACGAGAGCCAGAGGCTGCGGTACCACGGGAGCGTGAGCGAGAGCGCGAGGCCCTCGGGGTGGGTGTGCAGGCTGTCCGCCTGGATGAGTCCGTTCGGCATGGTCGGTGTCCTGTCCTGGGTGGTTCGTGAGGCGGATGCCGCGGCTCAGAGCCCTGCGGCGATGCGGCGGATGAGCGAGTGCTGGCGTCGCACCTGTTCGATCGAGCGCCACGGCGTGCGCTCGCCCTCGTACTCGCTCGAGAGGTAGCCCGTGTAGCCGGCGTCCTTGAGCGCGCGGAGCACGGGCTCCCACGGGATCTGCTGGTCCTCGAGGTGCTCGTCGATGTCGTGGAACTTCGCCTGGATGAACACGACGTACTTCGCGATGTCGGCGATGTCGGCGGAGTCCACGCCGATGCCGTCGAGGAACGCCGGCCGCTGCCCGGGCAGCTCACCCGGCCGCAGCGGGATGGGGCGATCCTGGAAGATGCCGGTGTCGAGCAGCAGCCCGAAGTGCTTCGTGCCGGTGCGCTCGATGAGGTCGATGTAGTCGTCGACGACCGGGTGCTTGATCGGCGTCGGCGAGTGGATCTCGGGGCAGATGACGACGTCGAGCTCGGCCGCGAGATCGAGCGAGCGCTCCACCGACTCGGTCCAGATGGGATCGGGCACGAGGTCGCTCGAGACGACCCCGATCTTGGGCCGGACGAACCGGAAGCCGAGGCGCTTCGCCAGCCGCAGGTCCCGTTGCAGCATGCCCGCGCCTTCCTCGGCGGTGAGCCGACGGGCGTTCGGCCCGCTCGAGTGCAGGCGGGTGTCGATCCACGAGCCGTAGTTCGTCGGCTCGAGCCCGTACTGGTCGAGGAGCGCGAACCAGCGGTCGATCCATTCCGCGGATGGCTCGGGGTAGCCCGCGATGTGGCCCTCGCCGAGGATCTCGACGCCGGTCGCGCCGACGTCGGCGACGTGGGCGAGCGCCGTCTCGAGGTCGAGCACCGTGCCGTAGTCGGTCATGTAGCTGTAGAGCGACACGCCGTACTGGAACGGCCCGCCGTCGCCGTCCGGCGAGAGCGTGATGTGCCGGCTCACCCGGTAGGTGCTCGGCTGGTGCTCCTCCGGGATGTACGACATGCGCAGCCGCAGCTCGACGGAGACCTCGTGCGTGCCCTCCGGCAACCCGCCCTCGAACGGCACCGTGACCACGGCCGCGTCCTCGAGCGGCCAGCGCACGCCGTCGAGGTCCCACAGCTCGGCGAGCGTGAAGGTGCGGCCTCCGAAGGTCCAGAACGGCACCTCTGGACCGACGTCGACGAGGTCGCCGACGCGCACCGCGATGCCGTCGATGAGGGAGGCGGCCATGCCGCGGTACGACGGCATGCGCACGCGGAACTGGAAGCCGGTGACGCGATCGCCGTCCCGCACGTTGCGGAAGCCGGTGGACTGGATGAGGTCTCGCTCGAGCAGCATCGTCGCTCGCTCTCCTTGTCTGGGGTGGTCTCGGTTCAGGCGCCGACGGATGCCTCGGTGCGGGCCGCGAGCGTCTCGACGGCCTTGCGCGCCCCGCGCACCGCGATCGCCACGCTCATGAGCGTCGGGTTCATGGTGGTCGGCGTGGGGATGAGTGCGTTGCCGCCGACGACGAGGCCGTCGACGCCCCACACGCGTGACCAGGGGTCGGCGACGGACGTGCCGTCGTCGCTCGCGCCCATGCGCATGGTGCCCTGGTAGTGCAGGCTCGAGCCGTTCGGCATGAGCCGCGGCTCCGCGACGAACGTGCCGAGCGCGTCCCCAGCGCGGCGCAGCCGCTCGGTCGCGGCCTCGATCTCGGTGAGCTCGCGCTCGGTGAGCTCGTACTCGATCGTCATGTTCGGGAAGCCGCGGTAGTCGAGCTCGGCGTCGTCGAACGTGACGGCGTCCTCGAAGCGCGGGAACTTCCGCATCCCATAGCCCATGTTCACGTAGCCCCAGCGGTTGCCGGCATGCGGGTGCGCCGGGTCGAGCTGGAACGGCGGGTTCTCGGCGTACATGACCTGCAGCGAGAAGGGGTGCCTGGGCTCCGAGAACGGGATGCGGTTGACCGCGGCGACCGGGTCGGCCGCGTTGGTCGCGCGGCGTGCGAGTTCGGCGTCGAGCTGCTCCTCGGTCGCGAACCGCCCCATCTTCCCCGCGTCGAGGGCGACGGTGGAGATCACCACCGGGTGCTCGGTGAGGTAGTGGCCGAGCGCGGCCGGGCGGATGCCAGACGCCCACAGCAGCTGCGGTGAGCGGAACGCGTCGGCGGCCACCACGACGAGGTCGGCGGCCACGAACGAGGTCTCCTTCGTGCGGAGGTCCTCCACGGTGACGCCCGTGATCCGGTCGCCGTCGCGTTCGACGCGGCGCACGAGCGCGAGGTCGCGCAGCTCGAACCGCTCGGCGAGCGGGTCGCCGGACTCGATGAGCGGACCGAGCACCGCGTCGGCGCCGGCCCAGCGCATCGTGCCGTCGGGCAGGGGGTCGCCGGCGACGGGCAGCGTGCTGGGGCCGTAGCCCTCGGGCAGCTCGCCGTTGAACTCCTCCGACAGCAGCGAGCGGATGGCGCGACCGACCGACGAGTCGGCGAATGCGGCGCTCTGCTTGTGCAGCAGCCCCTCGGCGGTGTCGATCAGGTCGGCCCACTCGTCGTCGGCGATGAAGTCGACCTTCTCGCTGAACGCCGGCCGCGGGATCGCGCACGTCCAGTGGGCGCCCTGGCCGCCGACGTTGGTCGCGCCGGCCGCGGCCGGGAACGTCGGGGCGTGCGCGGATCCCTCTCCGCCGAAGTCGAGGAGGTGCGTGCCCTGGCGGGCCGTGAACATGCCCTCGACGACCGTGGCGGCGGGGATGCCGAGCGACTCGCGGTGGTCGCCGGCCTGCGGGCCCTGCGACATCTCGCGAGCGCGGGCCTTCTCGTCGGGGTCCGCGATGTTGCGGACGCTCTCGCCGGGTCGCGCGGTCAGCTGCGGGCCGGCTTCGAACATGACGACGCGGGCGTCGGGGAGTCCTTCGAGCAGCAGGCGGGCGTAGGCCGAGCCGATCGGTCCGCTGCCGACGACGGCGATGGTGGGGTGGTGGGACATGCGGGTCTCCTCTTCGAGTCTCACGCGGTGAGGGGTTCTGGTGCGGCTTCGGCCGCGGGTTCGAGTTCGTCGGACAGCCGGCCCGCCGGAAGCAGGACGGCGGCGACGATTCCGAGGGCGTACGTGACGGCGAGCGCGAGGAACACCGGCGCGAGCACCTCGCCGTAGATCTGGGCGACCTCGGCCTGTACCGCGGCCGATGAGCCGTGCACGAGCTGCGGCGTGAGCGTGGCGGCATCGAGGCTCGCGGGCAGCGCGGCGGCGACGCCCGCGCCGATCACGCCGCCGATCACCGCGGTCGCGACCGTCGAGCCCATCTGGCGCACCAAGTTGACGGTCGCCGTGATGGTGCCCGTCTCGTGGCGCGGCGCGGCATCCTGCACGACCGCGACGATGAGGCTCATGAACGCCCCCGTGCCGATGCCGACGATGCTCATGACGACCATGGGCACCCAGAGTGGCGTGCCCACGGGCAGCATCGACATGACGAGCAGGCCAGCCGCCCCGAGCGCTGTGCCGATGATCGGGTAGACGCGGTAATGGCCGGTGCGGCTGACGAGCCATCCGGTCGCGAGGTTCGAGACGAGCATGCCGAAGACCGTCGCGATCGGAACCAGCCCCGACACCGTGGCCGAGGTGCGGTAGGCCATCTGGAAGTAGGTCGGCAGGTACGCCGTCACCGAGAACAGGCCGATGCCGATGATGGCCGACAGGGCGACGCCCGCCGAGATCGTGCGGTTCGCGAAGAACCGCAGCGGCACGATCGGCTCGTCGACTCGCAGCTCGATCGCGAAGAACGCCGCGAACGCGATGCCCGAGAGCGCGAAGGCGACCACGGCGGCGGATGCTGCGTCGGGGTCGCCGATCCAGGTGACGGCGAGCACGAGCGAGACGAAGGCGATGGTGAAGGCGACCGCGCCGGCGAGGTCGAACCGGCGTCGGGCGCCGGGCTCGATGTGCGGGACGGCGAACACTGCCAGCGCGAGTGCGGCCAGCCCGAACGGCAGGTTGATCCAGAACACCCACTGCCAGCCCCAGTAGTCGGTGATCGCACCACCGAGTACCGGCCCGACGAGGATCGCGATCGGGAACGCCGCGCCGACGATGCTCATGTACTTCGGGCGATCGCGCGGCGTGGTGACGTGCGCGACGATCGTCTGCGACATGAGGTGCAGCCCTGCCGAGCTGACGCCCTGCGCGACGCGCGCGATGACGAGCTGGGTCATGTCCTGCGCGAATCCGCAGGCGAGTGAGGACACGAGGAAAACGGCGAGCGAGGTCAGGAACACGAGGCGTGGGCCGACGAGGTCGCCGACCTTGCCGATCACGGGCATGAGGACGGTGCTCGCCAGGGTGTAGCCGACGACGACCCAACCCATGTGCTGGAGGGCGCCGAGCTCGCCGGCGACGGTCGCGAGTGAGGTCGCCACGATCGTGTGGTCGAGCGCACCGAGGATGGAAACGGTCAGGAGCGACGCGATGAGGAGGCGGAGCCTGATCGGGGAAAGCGGCATCAGTGGGGTTCGCCCGAACGATCGGGCCGTCGACGCGACCGGATGTGCCCTCCCCGCAGCATCACGGTTCGGATCGGACCCCGGAGGGCCCCAACGTCATGTCGATTCTAGACCGGCTTTAGTCAAATATCAACTAAAGTTGGCGGAAGTCAGCCCGAACGCGATCGCCGCGGTCTCTTCATCGTCGATCAGCCCTGCGAGATCGCCGACGACATCGCTCGACTCGAGCGATGCCGCCATCGCACGGCGGAGCACGGCCCGTTCGCCGCTCTCGAAGCGGGTCGGGGCGACCAGCCGACCGCGGCTCGTACTCGTGGCCAGCTCGCACCGGCCGAGCGCGGCGTCGAGCTCGAACTCCGTCGTCGTCTCCCCCAGGGCCTGGATGCGGAGCCACTCGCCGTCGGGGCGGATCGCGGCGGCGATGAGCGAGCCGACCACGCGCCCGTCGGACCGGGATCGCAGCAGGGCGCTCACGCCGACCGATGCGCCCGCGCCGGATGCGACGTCGACCGGCCCGCCGCCGAACGCGCGAATCCATCCGATCGCGTCGCGGACGAGCGCGGGCAGGTGGTCGACGCTCGCCCGACCCTCCGCGACGACGACGCGAGGAGGAGGCGCCTCACCGCGATGCTCGAGCGCCACGGCCACCAGGTCGTGTCGGACGCGGGGACGGTGGACGAGGATCGGCACGGCGTCGGGAGCGGCGAGCGCGCGGACCGCGTCCAGGGGAACCTCGATCGGCGCGTCGACGACGATGGCGGCAGCTGGCGCGTCGATCGCCCTCGCTGCGGCGTCCCACCACGCGGTGGCGCCGTCGACGACCACGATCGCTCCGGCCGGGTCCGCGGTGAGCCGGGCGCTCGCGGGCAACTCCGCGACCGCGACACGGTACGCGTGGAGGTCGGTGAGGACCGGAACGGCGGCGGTCACGACGTGACTCCCTCGCGGACCGCGGCGGCACCATCCGCCAATCGGATCGCGAACAACGCGTCGTCGAGCACCTCGTGGAGTTCGGCCGTCCCGGAACCGTCGAGCATCGCGGCCAGCGCACGCCACTCGCGCACGTACCCGTCCTCGAGGTCGCGACGGTACGTCGTCGAGCTCAGGTCGCCGTGCCGCACTCGGACGGTCGCGCTGCCGGCGTGCACGAACGCGGGCGGGAACTCGACGTCGACCCGGTCGGTCGCCGTCCCGACGCTGAGCCGCCACACCGGGTCGGGCCCGTCGGGCAGCATCACGGCGGTGAGCAGCACGCGCACGCCGCTCGACCGGAATCCCAGGGTGTACCCGATCGGCGGCACGAGTGCGGCGAAGTCGACGCCCTCGAGCTCGGGTGCGAGGTCGCGCACCGCCGGAAGGTCGTGCACGGCGAGCCCGATCACCAACTGACGGATCACGGCCGACGCGATCGCGGGGTCCGTCAGGTCGGGAGCGCCGCGCGGCGGCGTCGGGCCGGCGGCCGGCTCGCTCACGACCCCATGGAACCGGCCGTTGGGCGGCAGGGCGACCGTGGCGGTGATCGTGCGGACGTCGGATCCCAGCGCGACGAGGTGGCGCTTGGCTCGATCCCAAGCTTCGTCGTAGAGGTGGTTGGTCGCGACGAGCAGCGGCACGCCCGCCTCACGGCACGCGTCGACGACCGCTTGCGCGTCCTCTTCCGTCGTGGCGAGGGGCTTCTCGCAGAGGATGCCGCGAACGCCGGCCGCCAGGCTGTCGAGGATCTGGCGGGCGTGCTCGGAGGGCGGGCTGCAGATCGCGACCACGTCGACGGACGGATCCGCGAGGAGTTCGGCGGTGCCGCTGGAGCTGGCCGCGCCGGCCTGCGCGGCCAGCTCGGCAGCGCGCCCGCTGCCGGCATCGGCGATGTGGACGACGCGGAACAGGTCGTCGAGGCGCGCCAGGGTGGGCAGGTGCAATGCGGCAGCCCCGGGCCCCGCGCCGATCATCCCGACTCCCCATGCCATGCGATCTCCTCGGCTCGTCACCGTCGACTTCGGTCTTGACTATACAAAAGTGACCGCGGTGGCTGTCCATAGTTACGCCGAAATCGACAGTGGATGACGCGTCTTGTGCCAGAATCGGTGCATGACACGCGAGTCCACGCTCCGATTCGGGGCACAGACCGACGAGGTCACGAGCCTGCTGCGCATCGTGAACCTCGTCCGCACGGGTGAGGCGACCACCCGCCCCGAGATCGGCCGGGTGACCGGGCTGGGGCGCGGCGTCGTGACGCAACGCGTCGACCAGGCGATCGACATGGGCTTCCTCGCCGACGGCGAGTTCGGCCCTTCGTCCGGCGGGCGCGCGCCACGCACGCTGCGATTCCGATCCGAGCAGGGCCGCATCATCGTGTGCGCGTTCGGCGCCCTGCACATCCGCGTGGGGATCGCCTCCCTGCTCGGCGACGTCATCGACCACAGCCACACGCCGTGGGACATCGCGCGCGGTCCGGCCGAGACGATCGACAAGGCCCTCGAGATGCTCGACGAGATCCTCGCCCGTCACGAGGACGTGCCGGTCTGGGGCATCGCCGTCGGCATCCCCGGCCCCGTGGACTTCGAGAGCGGTCGCCCGGTCGCCCCGCCGATCATGCCCGGCTGGAACGGCTTCGACATGCGGCGCCGGTTCGAGGAGCGGTTCGGCGCGCCCACCTGGGTCGACAACGACGTGAACCTCCTCGCGTTCAGCGAGCGCGCCCGACGGGAGGACGAACTCCCCGACCTGATCTTCTGCAAGGTGGGCACCGGCATCGGCGCGGGCCTGCTCTCGCGGGGCCGCATCCACCGGGGCACCAACGGCGCCGCCGGCGACATCGGGCACGTGCGCGTCCGCGACTCCGAGGCGCAGTGCCGCTGCGGCAAGATCGGATGCCTCGAGGCCGAGGCCGGCGGCTGGGCGCTGGTGCGCGACGCCGAGGCCGCCGTGCAGGAGGGCGGGCACGGTGCGCTCGTCAAGGTCGTCGAACGCGGCGAACCGATCACCCCCGAGGCGATCGCGCTGGCCGCCGTCGACGGCGACGCACTCGCGATCTCGCTGATCCAGCGTTCGGCCCGGCTCGTCGGCGAGTCGATCGCCGCGCTCGTCAACATGTTCAACCCCGGTGTCATCGTCGTCGGCGGCGCCGTGTCGTCCGCCGGCGAGGTGTTCCTCGCTGAGGTGCGACAGCGCGTCTACGAGCTCTCGCTGCCGCTGGCGACGCGCGACCTCAGCATCGTGCGCTCGCACGGCGACGAGAAGGAACCCCTGCGCGGTGGCGCCGAGATGGTGCGCGAGCAGCTGTTCGAGGCGACGTTCCCGCGATGGTTCGCCGAGGGTCGGCCGCTGATCCGCGACGTCATGCCCGCGGCATCCTGAACCACTTCTTCCTGTTTTCGACTTAAGGGTGTACCTTTTCGTCTCAACTGAGACACGAAGGAGTGCGCCCGACCATGAGCCTGCCCATCCTGCTCGACGATGCGCTCGTGACCACACCCGACGGCATCGGCGTGCGCCTGAGCCTGCCGTGGATCCGCTCGCTGCCGCTCACGAGCGTCTCCGGGCTCGAAGTGCGGATCGACGGCGCCGAGGTGGCGGGCCTGCGGATCCGGACCCACGACGAATGGTGGTTCCTCCAAGATCGGCTCGTCGTCGAGGCGCCGCTCGCGCTGTCTGGGGGCAGGCACGACGTCTCGGTGTCGTTCCGGCTCACGATCCCGTACCTGCAGGCGGGTCCGGACGGGCCGCTGGTCCTGCCGTTCCATGCCGAGCGCGCCCTCGTGGCGGATGTCGCGACGGGGCGTGATGCCAGCGCACCGGGCGCGCGCGGTTCGAACCGTGTCTCGCAGGCGGCCGATCGCATCGAGCCGGATGGCTCGCCGGCCCTGCCCGGGCAGTGGACGCTCGCCGCGAGCGCCTTCAACTGGACGCCCGAGGTCATCCGCGCCGAGCGCGCGGCGCCCGACATCGCGGTGGATATCGTCGCCGACGGCATCGCGAGCGTCATCGAACTCGAGCCCGGCCAGCTCTGGCGCTCCTTCCCCGAGCCCGACGACGCCGAGGTCGACGAGCTGCGGCGCCGGCTGGATGCCACGGGCGGACGCGTGAGCATCGTCGGGGCGAGCCTGGACGACTGGGTCGGCCCGTCGCAGCGACGCTCCGACGCGGAACGGCTGGCGTTCCTCGTGCCCCAGCTTCGCGCTGCACAGCGCGTCGGTGCCGATGGCGTCCGACTCCCGATCGGGCAGGCGGGTGCCCCGCTGCTGCGTCAGCTGCTTCCGGTCCTGCATGACCTCGACCTCGTCCTGTACGAGGAGATCCAGGGGCAGCAGACGCCCGACTCCCCCGCCGCGGCGTCGGCGATCGAGACCATCGCCGCCCTCGACGATCCTCGCCTGCGCGTGCTCGTCGACATCAGCATGCTCATGCCGGCGTTGCCGACGACCTACCTCGAGCGGATGGCCGCGGCCTGCCTTCCCCGCGAACTGCTCGCGCGTCTCGCGGACGAGTGGCGCGAACCGGCGACGGCCGCCGCGGTCGTCGAGCACCTCCGGTCGGGCGCCGTCCCGCCGGCGGTGCACGCGATGTACATGAACCTCATCGTGCGCTTCGGACGCTCCGACGCCGCAGTGCTGCGCGACATCCTGCCCCTCATCGGCGCCTTCCACCTCAAGTTCTGGGACCTCGACGACGCCGACGCTCGCGTGTCGCAGCCGATCCGCGACCTCGGCGCACTGCTGGCCGGGTCGGGCTTCGGGGGCACGCTCGCGAGCGAGTGGGGCGGCCACGAATGGCTCGATCCGGAGGTCGCGACGCCGGGCGACATGACGCGCCGCCACCTCGCCCTCGCGACGGCGGCGTTGGCCGAGGGCGCCACGACGGCGGCACCGACCAGCGTGATGTGACACCCGGGCTGCCATCAGGCGGCGCGATGCGCTAGCGCCGGGGATCGATGACACCGATAGACTGGGGACCCACCCAGCGATGGAGCACAACGACGTGTCCGATTCACAGGCTCCCCTCTCCCGACTCGACCTGAACCTGCTCGTCTCGCTCGACGCGCTGCTCACCGAGCGGAGCGTCACTCGCGCCGCCGAGCGCCTGCACCTCAGCCAGCCGGCGCTCAGCGCGTCGCTCGCGCGGCTGCGCACGCACTTCAACGACCCGATCCTCGCGCGCACCGGCAACACGTACGAGCTCACTCCGCTCGCATCCCGCCTCACCGAGCACACGGCAGCGGCACTCGACGCCGCGCGACGCGTCTTCGAGAGCTCGGCCGAATGGGACCCGAGCCAGTCCACGCGGGAGTTCGCGATCTACGGCTCCGACTACAGCTTCGCGACGACCGGCCGGCGCGTGGCAGCGCTCGCGGCCGAGCGGGCGCCCGGGGTGCGGTTCCGGTTCATGATCCACAACCAGCAGATCGTCGAGGATGCCGTCAACCGCCTGCGCGGTGCCGACGCCCTGCTCATGCCGCACGGGTTCCTGACCGACCTGCCGTACACCGACCTCTGGAACGATCGCTGGGTGGTCGTCGCCGACGAGGGCAATACCGAGATCGGGGATGAGCTCACGCTCGAGCACGCCGCCCGGTTGCCGTGGGTGTTCACCTATATGTCGCGCTCGGCATTCACGTCGGCGACGCGCCAGATCCAGCAGCTCGGCATCGAACCGCACGTCGAGGCCGTCGTCGAGAGCTTCCTGCTCAACCCGATGTTCGTGGTCGGCACCAACCGCCTCGCGCTGGTGCAGGCGAGCCTGGCCGAGTACGCGCGCAATGCGGCGGGCGTGCGCGTCTACGAGCCGCCGTTCGACGCGACGCCGATCCACAACGCGATGTGGTGGCATCCGGTGCACCGTCGCGACCCCGAGCACGAGTGGCTGCGCGGGCTGTTCGTCGAGGCGTCGGCCGGGCTGGGCGAAGCGGCCGCCTGACCGCGGATCGCGCGGCTGCGCGATCAGCCCCGCTCGCGCGCACGCGACCGCTGGCGCGCAGGCGGGATGTCGGGAACCGGCAGGGCGCGGCCGATGGTGTTGCGGACCTCGCCGATCCCCTCCACGCGCATCACGACCTCGTCGCCGGCGGCGAGCGGCGGCGGCGTCAGCTCGCCCGCGCGCCCCCACAGCTCCGCGAGGCATCCGCCGTTGCCCGCCGTGCCCGAACCGAGCACGTCGCCCGGCACGACGCGCGTGTCGCGCGAGGCGTAGGCGACGAGTTCGCCGAACGGCCAGCCCATGTTCGACAGCAGGTCGTGGCCGATGCGCTCGCCGTTGACGAACACTTCCACGCGGATGGCGAGGAACCCCTCGTCGTCGACCAGGCCGGCGAACTCGTCGGCGGTCGTGATCCACGGCCCGAGCGTCGTCGCGAAGTCCTTGCCCTTGGCAGGGCCGAGCCGCACCTTCATCTCGCGCCCCTGCACGTCGCGTGCCGACCAGTCGTTGAAGATCGTGTAGCCGAAGATGTGAGCCGCCCCGTCGGCCGGCGTGAGGTCCCGCCCGTCCGAGCCCGGCATGCCGCCGATCACGGCGCCCACCTCGAGCTCGAAGTCGAGCCGCTCGGTCGCCGGCGGCCGCACCTCGTCACCGGTCGCGATGATCGAGTGCGGGTTCGTGAAGTAGAACGTCGGGTACGTGTACCACTCGGGCACGACCTGGCTGGCGCCGTCGACCGAGGCGGTGACTCCCTCGACGTGCTCCTCGAACGCGACGAAGTCGCGCACGCTCGCCGGCACGAGCGGCGCGAGCAGCTCGACTTGGTCCAGTGGCAGGGCGGATGCCTCGGGGTCGCCCTCGATCTCCGCGGCGAGCACCGGCAGCTCGGCGAGCCCGGCGGCGAGCACGTCGGCGACGGTCAGCGCGCGCGGGAACGGCACGACGCCCTCGCCGATCACGAAGCCCTCGCCGATCGCGCCCGAGTGGGTCCAGCGCGCGATCCTCATGCGACTCCCCCGGCGGCGACCGCGCGCACACGGCCCTTCGGCAGCCGCGAGCCGAGGAGGTCGATGGCGTTGCCCGACAGCACGGCGCGCTCGTCCGCATCGCCGAGTGCCGCCTCGCGGACCCGGTCGACGGGGTCGTCGACCCCCATGTCGAACGGGTAGTCGCTCCCGACGAGCACGCGGTCGGCGCCCGTGACGTCGACGAGGGCGCGCAGCGCGCCCGGAGCGTGCACGAGGGAGTCGAAGCGCAGGCGCCGCAGGTACGACGACGGCAGGTCGCGACATCCGTGCGCCTCGGGCCGCACCTGCCACGCGTGGTCGGAGCGACCGAGGAACGTCGGCAGGTACCCGCCGCCGTGCGCCGCGACGAGCTTCAGGTCCGGATGCCGGTCGAGCACGCCCGCGAAGATGAGGTGCGACAGCGCGACCGCGTTCTCGACCGGCTGGCCGACCGTGTTCGAGAGGTAGAAGCGGTCGAGGCGCTCGTCGAGGCTGCAGCCGAAGGGGTGCAGGAACACGATCGCATCGAGCTCCACGGCACGCGTCCAGAACGGCTCGAGGCGCTCGTCGGAGAGCTCGACGTCGCCAGCGAACGAGGAGAGCTCGACGCCCGCGAGGCCGTGGCCGACGACGGCGTCCTCGAGGGCCGCCACGAGGAGGTCCGGGTGCTGGAGCGGCACGAGGCCGAGGCCGATCAGGCGGTCGGGGGCGCCGGCCACGTGCTCGGCGATGGCTCGGTTCGCTTCGCGGGCCGCCCAGGTCGCGACCTCCTCATTCGCCCACGGGTAGTAGTGGCTCGGCGACGGCGACACGACCTGCACGTCGACGCCCTGTCGGTCCATCTCGGCGAGGCGGGCGTCGAGCGAGGTGAGCAGCGGCATCCGCTCGCCGATCATGCGCCCCGAGGCCGCAAGGCTCGCTGGCCCGTTGCGCCTCGCCTCGAGGGCCTGCGCGGCGGCAAAGCCCTCGGGGTCGCGCTCGGCGACGGCCTGCTGCAGTGCGGGAAGCAGCAGGTGCGCGTGCACATCGACGACGGGCCCGACGCGCTCGGTCACGGCGCCGCTCATGCGGGCTGGCTCACGAGCATCGCGACGCTCCGCATGAGGCCCGGCACGTCGGCATCCTGCACGTGGTCGATCTGCCACTGGCCGAGCTGCACGGAGGCCTCGACGACCTCGGTCGCGCGCGGCAGGCGTCGGGCGTGGAACTCGTCCCAGAGCGACTGGTCCACCTGGTCGCGCGACAGCAGCAGCTCGGAGAGCACGAGCGCATCCTCCGCGGCCTGCGCCGCCCCCTGGGCGATCGTGGGTGGGCAGCTGTGCGCCGCCTCGCCGATGATGACGGCCCGGCCGCGGTTCCACGCGTCGGGAACGACGTGCTGCGTGAACCACGTGTAGTTCACGCGCGACGCCTCGTCGAGTGACGCGCGGATCTCGTTCCACGGGCCGCCGTACGCCTGCGACAGGCCCTTCATCACCTCGACGCCCTCCTCAGGCGAGGACAGGTGTCGATCCTGCGCGGGCTCGACGAGGAAGGCGTACATCATCTCCTCGCTCGTCGGCGTGTAGCCGGCGATGTACACCGGACCGCCGTAGTACAGGTCGGTCTGCGTGACGTCCTTCGGGCGCGGCACGAAGGCGCGCCAGATGCCCATTCCCGTGCGCTCGGGCTCGACCTCGATGCCGAGCTGCCTCCGGATGTCGGAGTTGAGGCCGTCGGCGCCGATCAGCAGGTCGTAGTGACCCGTCGACCCGTCGGACAGCGCCACGTCGACGCCCTCGTCATCCTGCGTGAAGCTCGTCACCGTCGTGCCGTAGTGGATGCGCGCGCCCAGCTCGGTGGCGCGGTCGGCGAGGATCCGGGCGAGGTCGGGGCGGTACATGCCCGCGACCGCCGGGTACTCTGGGCCGCCCGTCCTCGCGTCCGGGATCTGCGCGATGAACGGCGCGTCAGGGCCGGGGGCTCGCAGGCCGGTCTGGTCGAAGCTGTACCCTGCCTCCTTCACCCGGTCCCAGACGCCGAGCTGGTCGAACACGCGCAGCGCATTGCCCTGCAGCGTGATGCCGGAGCCGAGGGCCGACAGGTCGGGCTTCTTCTCGAAGACGTCGACCTCGACGCCGCCCTCGGCGAGCAGGATGGCGGCGGCGGTGCCGGCGACGCCGGAACCGACGATCGCGACGCGGGAGACAGCGGACATCAGGGATCCCTCCGTTGGGTTCTCAGGGCTTACTTCAGGGCGATGGGGTTGACGGGCGAGCCGACGGCGCCGGTGATCGGCAGCGGCGGGGCGACGAGCAGGAACTCGTAGACGCCGTCCTCGGCGCAGTCGGCGGCGAGCGACTCGAGGTCCCACATCTCGCCGATCGCGAGCCCCATGTTGGGGATCACGACCTGGTGCAGCGGCTGGAAGGCGTCGTCGAACTCGTTCGGGCGCACCTCGAAGCCCCAGGTGTCGGTCGCGATGGCCGCGATCTCGGTGCGGTGGAGCCATCCGGCCGTGATGAACGAGAGCCCCGCGCTCGGGCCGCCGGCGTAGCCGTTCCAGCCGTCGCGGAGGGCGCGTGCGTAGCGGCCGGTGCGCACGAGCACGAGATCGCCCCGACCGACCGCGCTCGTCGCCCCTTGCGCGTCGATGCAGGCCTCGAGGTCGGCGGTGGTGATCGCATACCCCTCGGGGAGTTCACCCGCGGGGCCGTCCTCGGAGGCCTCGGGCCGCAGGTACCGGCCGACGTCGAGCAGCACGCCGCGGCCGACGATGGCGGATGCCGCGTGCTCGATGCCCGTGACGAGGTCACCGTCGCTCGTGACGACCTGGCCGGCGGGCCGCCCGTTCCATGCGACGCCGTGGTCGAAGATGTGGCCGAGGCCGTCCCACTGCGTGGAGCACTGCAGCGGCATGGCGATGACGTCGTCGGCGCCGCCGAGCCCGTGCGGGAAGCCCTGCGTGCCGGCCGCGGCGTCGGTGCCCGTGTCGAGCATGGTGTGGACGGGGTTCGTGCGGCGACGCCAGCCCTGCTGCGGGCCGTTCATGTCGAACGGCTGCGAGAGCGAGAAGCTCGCACCCCGTCGCACCAGGCCGGCGGCTCGGGCGCGCTCGGCGTCGCCGATGAAGTTGAGCGTACCGAGGCGGTCGTCCTCGCCCCATCGACCCCAGTTGCGGTACGCCTCGGCCGCCTCGGCGACGTGGCGCGAGGGGTTCGTGCGATCGAGCTCGGCGGGGTTCTCGGTGGGGGTGGGCCGGGTTTCGAGACGGCGCCGGGGCGCCTCCCCAACCCTCGCGTCCGGGGTGCTCATCGCGACTCCGCCTCGGCGACCGCGCGCACGGTCTGCGCGCCGAGCCCCTCGATCGCGCCCACCATCACGTCGCCGTCCCGGAGCATGCGCCCGTGGACGATGCCGTTGCCCGCAGGGCTGCCGGTGAGCAGCAGGTCGCCGGGCAGCAGAGGCATGTTCTGCGAGGCACCGGCGATGAGCGCAGGCAGGTCGAACAGCAGGTCGGAGGTCGTGGCATCCTGCATCGTGTCGCCGTTGAGCGTGAGCTCGAGGTGCAGGTCACCGGCGTCCGGTACGAACTCGGCCGGTACGAGGAAGGGGCCGGTCGGCAGGAAGCCCGGGGCGTTCTTGCCGCGGTACCAGTCGGTGCCGATCTCCTTCATGTCCTCGCGGAAGACGAGGTCGCGGGTCGTGATGTCGTTGACGATCGTGTAGCCGGCGACGTGCTCGAGGGCGTGCTCGCGGTCGACGCGATAGGCCGTCTTGCCGATCACGACGGCGAGCTCGAGCTCCCAGTCGTGCTGGTCGCTGTAGCCGGGCAGCACCAGGTCGACGTCGTCGCCGACCACGGCCGCGGGCAGGCCGATGAAGAAGTACGGCGTACCCTCGCGCGCGCGGCGGTCCATCATCTCGGCCGCCCACTCCCGCAGCTCCTCGATCGGACGCGGGTCGTTCTTCGCACGGCCGGCCGCGACGAGGTCGATGACGTGCGTGCGGTAGTTCGCACCGGTCTGCAGCACCTGGCGCGGCGTGACGGGCGCCGTGAGCGTGACGTCGGCGAGCGGATGCCACGTGCCGTCCGCCTGCTCGGCGACCCGGCGCAGCCGGTCCCACGACGCGGGCGCTTCCGCGAGGAACGCGTTGAGGTCGGGTGCGCCGAGCTCGTCGGGGCCGACCTCGCGCACCCGGTCGCCCGCGACGAGTCCGAGCAGCGGCTCGGCATCGGCCGCGCTCCCGCCGGGGCGGAAGCGGACGATCGCGTAGGGGGCGGCCAGGCCGACGGACGACGATGTCACGGGTGGGTCTCCAATCACGCGCGCAGCCATGAGCGGCGTGAACCCAGTCAAACCCGTCGGCCGGTATCAGTGAAGGGGCGATCGATGATGGAGTCCATCACGACCGCTGATGCGCTCAGCGCTGGGTGGCGCCCGCGCCGGCTCCGACCACGTCGGCGGGCGGCGTGAGCGTGTGCGAGGTCGAGGCCGCGGCCGCCGCGGCTTCGAATTCGGTCGGCCTGCGGGTGACGTGGCGCGCGACGAGCAGCGCGAGCGCGATGCCGAGCGCGCACCAGATGCCCATCGCGATCGACGACCACGAGAAGGCGCGGGCGAGCGCGTCGGCCTGCGAGGCGCCGTCCGCCACCTGGTTCGCCGTGACCGAGCTGTACACCGACGCGACGATCGCCGTCATGACGGCGGCACCCACGTAGCGGGCCATGTTCGAGACGCCCGACGCGGCGCCGACCTCGCCCGGCTCGACGCACGCCGTCGAGATCGACGAGCACGGGCCGTTCTGGAGGCTCATGCCGGCCGCGACGCCGATGAGCGGGAGCACGAACAGCGCGTACGCCCAGCTCGCCTGCACGAAGGCGAGCGCGATGAACGACACGGTCATGATGATGAATCCGACCGCGATCGTCGTGCGCGCGCCGATCTTCCCGACGATCGGCGTGATGAGCGGAGCGATCACGACGGCGGCCGCCGCCACCGGCAGGGTCGCCAGGCCCGCCTGGAACGCATCCATGTCGAGCGTCGCCGGATCCTGGAAGTACAGGCTGACGACGTACATGATCGCGTTCACCGTGCCCGATCCGAGCAGGATCGACAGCGTCGCGCCGACGAGGATCTTGTTGCGGAGCAGGCCGAGGTCGAGCAGCGGCGCCTTCACGCGCCGCTCGACGAGGACGAATCCGATCGTCGCGAGGATCGTGATGGCGAAGCAGGAGAGCGTCGGCAGCGACACCCAGCCCCAGGCGCTCCCATTCGTGAGCGCGAAGATGAGCGGCGCGAGGATGGCCGCGATGAGCACCGTCCCCGTCCAGTCGATCGACCTCGGGCGGCTGGGATCGCGGGACTCCTGGACCGCCGCGAACGTCAGCGGCACGCAGGCCGCCGCGATCGCCGCGTCGATCCAGAACAGTCCCTGCCAGCCGAGGGTCGACGCGAGCAGGCCGCCGACGAGCGGCCCGGCGGCAGCACCGATCGCCGACGCCGCGCCCCACAGTGTCACGGCCCGCAACTGCGCCTTGCCCGTGTTCGACGCCGACAGCAGGCTCATGCCGCAGGCGAGGATCGTCGCGCCCGCGGCACCCTGGATGCAGCGGCCGGCGATCACGCCGAAACCCTCCTGCGAGAGCGCGATCAGCACGCACGACGCGATGAACAGGAACAGGCCGCCGAGGAAGATCTTGCGTCTCCCGAACACGTCGCCGAGCGACCCCGAGGTCACGATCACCGCGGCGCCCACGAGCGAATAGCCGGTCACCGCCCACTGCAGCGTGTCGGTCGGGGTGCCCGTGTCCTCGGAGATCGCCGGGATCAGGATCGAGACCGCCGACGTGTTCGCATTCACCACCAACGCCGAGACCGAGGTCGCGATCAGTGCGCCCTGCGCGTACCGCTTCGTTGCTGCCGTCGTACCGGTCGTCGTATCCCCCATGCAGGCGTTGGTAGCACGGGATCGGAGCGCCTGAAGTGACTTTGGTCAGTCGCCCGCGAGCGCCCGCGCGATCGGCAGCCCGCCGCCGTGGCCCGTGAGGCCGCCGTCGACGGCGATCTCCGCGCCCGTGACATACGCGGCATCGGGCGAGAGCAGGTGCGCGATCACGGCCGCGACGTCGGCGGGCGTGCCCGTGCGGCCGAGCGGCGTCGCCGCGAGGTTCACGTCGCGGAACGCGGCCGGCGCGCTCGCGGTCATGGGCGTCTCGATGAAGCCGGGGCTGACCAGGTTGACCCGGATGCCGCGTGGCCCGAGCTGCATCGCGGCGGTCTTCGTGATGCCGCGCAGCGCCCACTTGCTCGCGCCGTACGCGATGCCGTAATGCGCCATCGTGCCCGCGGCCGACCCGACGTTCACGATCGAGGCGCCGTCGCGCATCAGGGGTGCGAGCGCCTGGATGCCGAGCGCCGGGCCCGTGGCGTTGACCGCGAACGCCGCCGCGAAGTCGGTGGCCGTGGCGTCGTGGAGGCGGGCGCGCCGGGTGATGCCGGCGGCGTTGACGAGGCCGTCCACGGATGGCTCGTCGCCCTCGGATGCGAGTCGGGCGGCCAGCGCGACCCACGCGTCATGGTCGGCGACGTCGAGGTCGACGCGTTCGACGCGACTGGATGGCGGCGCGCCGTCCCACTCCAGGTCCGCGGCGATCACGCGCGCACCCGCTTCGGCGAGTGCGGCGGCGGTCGCCGCGCCGATCCCGGATGCCGCGCCCGTGACGACGTACGTGCGTCCCTCGTGCGAGCCCATCGGCGGCCCCTTCCCTGCGAACGTCCGAGGTTCCATCGTGTCGTGCGGGGCCCCGCATGATGCGTCGCATCACGGATCACGATGACCGGTCGGCGTGCGCCATCCGTACGCTGTGGGCAGGCAGGAGGCAGTCATCGACGGCGGCACGCTCGTCGCCGACTGAGGCGGCGCCGACCCGCGGTTGGCATACTGGACGACACGCCTTTCGGACGGAGGACTCCCATGGCCGACCTCGTCGCACTCGCTCGGAGGCACATGGATGTCGCGCTCGCCGACGAGCACGGCCGGAGCGCCGAATTGATCCTCCGCGACGGACCCATGCGCCAGACGATCATCGCGCTGCGCGACGGCGTGGAGCTCGGGGAGCACAACGCACCCGCCGCCGCGAGCATCCAGGTCCTGGAGGGACGGGTCCGGGTGACCGGACAGGACGTCGCCGTGATCGACGAGGGCCGGCTCGACGTGCTGACCCACGACCGGCACTCGGTGCTCGCGCTCGAGGACTCCGTGTTCCTGCTCACAACCGTGACCAGCATCGACCCCACCGGAGGGCCCGAGCGGGCACGCTGAGCTCACGCCGCCTGGCCGCCCGGCCGCCCTCGCCGATGCCGCTGCGGTGACGAGGCCCCGCGCGTCAGCCGACCGGGGCGTCGGTCGACTGATCCATGACGTAGATCACGAGTCCGTTGGGATCGCGGTACGTCGCAAGGCGTCCTCCGGGGATGTCCGCGGGCTCGGCCACCACGTCGAGTCCGGCCGGCGCGTCGGCGTGGAACCGCTCCACGCTGTCGACCACGAACACCGGACCGGCCGGGGCGTCGGGATCGTTGGCGTCGAGCATGAGCTGCACGTCGGTCCCGGGCAGGCCGAGCGAGACGGTGGAGTCACCCTCGCGCCAGATCTCCTCGGCTCCGAACGTGTCGCGGTAGAGGGCCAAAGAGGCGGCCAGGTGGGACGTGGGCGCCAGCAGGAATTCGAGCTTCATCGCGCAGCCTTCCGTGTGTCGTAACGTGACTTACCCTCAGCATAACGGCATTATGGTTCCATGCGCGAGTGGGTTCCGGTCTCGACGTCCCCGAAGGGACGCCTCGTGCTCGCCGCGGCCCGCGAATTCGGCTCGCGACCCTTCGACGACGTGACCGTCGCCGACCTCGCGCGTGAAGCGGAAGTCACGACCGGGGCCCTGTACCACCACTTCGACGGCAAGCTCGGGATCTACGCGTTCGTGCGCGCCGATGTAGAGCGGCGCGTGCTCGACCGGATGGAGGGCGCAGCGGCGGCCCTCCCGACCGGGTCGGCGAGCGTGCGGCTGGGCGCGGCGCTCGCCGTCGGCTTCGATTTCGCGACCCGGGCCGGCTACGCCTGGATGCTCGCGGAGCCGCCGATCGGCGAGGAGCCCGACCCCGTCGCGGGTGCGCTGGCCGACCTCTGCGCACCGCCGTCCGCAGAGCTCGGCGCGATGCTCGCCGCAGCCTGGCGAGCCGCCGTCGGTGCGGTGGCGCACGGCGCCGACGCCACGGCCGTTCGCGACGCCCTCGGCCGGCTCACGGCCGCCTGACGCGGCAGTGTCGGCGGTTCGCTAGGGCAGCAGCAACGTGCCGATCTTGTCCGCCTCACGCATGGCGTACCACGGGTCGCCGTCGGGCGCCACGGTGATCCCGGCGGGCTCGCTGCCCTTGACGGCCCTGCCCTCGGTGATGACGCCGGCGTTCGTGATGCTGGCGGCGTTGCCCGTGATCTCCTGAGTGAACCAGATGCTGCCGTCGGCCCCGGCGGCGATGCCGTTCGGGCCGGTGTTCGCGACGGGGAAGAACGTGACCGCATTCCCGTTCGCAGGGTCGACGAAGCCGACGCCGTGGGTCGTGAACCGGACGGAGAACCAGACCTTGCCGTCGACCGGGGAGACCGTGATGGCCCGTGCCGCCGGTGTGACGACGGTCCGGGTGACCGTTCCGGTGACGGCGTCGATGCGCCCGATGTTGCTGCTCTCGATGTTGGCCTGGGGTTCGGTGAACCACGCGTTTCCCGCGGCGTCCACGGCGACGTCCGAGGGGTTGTTCGCCGCGAACGACGCGAACGTGCCGGTGACGGTGTCGTAGCGCCACACCACGTCGTTGTTGAAGTCGGTGATCCAGACCGAGTCGCCGTGCACGGCGAGGCTGCCGCCGAGTGCGATGTTGTTCGGCATCGCCACCGGCGTGGCGAAGGCCTGCGTTCCGACGTCGAACCGCATCAGTGTCGGGTCGTTGGAGGTGACGTAGAGGAGGTCGCCCTGCCCGCGTTCGATGTCCGTCAGGATGCAGAGGTTGCATCCGTCCTCCACGCCGGGCGCGAACTCCGTGATCTCGCCGGCCGGGGTGATGCGACCGATCTTCGCGGGCGCGGCGTCGAACTCGGTTCCTTCGGTGAACCAGCGATTGCCGTCCGATCCGTTGGTGATGTCCCGAGGCTGGCTGGCGTCGGTCGGCACTCGGAACTGCTTCAGCTTCGCCCCCGATGCGGCCATCGCCGCACCACCGGACATCCCGAGTCCTGCTGCCAGTATCGCCGCGAGCGTTGCGGCCAGCGTGCGGCTCATTCGTCGTGACATCGCGATCCTCCCCAGATCCGAACGCACGAACGCGACGCGTCCGTGCCGTATCGGGGAAACGAGGCGCGGCCGCCTCGGGTTCACCGACGGAGCATCCTGCGCGCTCACGCCCGCGCGAAGACCGCGGCGAGCGCCTGGCCGCCGCCGATGCACATGGTCTCGAGCGCGAGCCCGCCGTCGAGGTCGGGCAGCTCGTGCGCGAGGGTCGCGAGCATGCGGATGCCGGTGGCGCCGATCGGGTGCCCGATCGAGATGCCGCTCCCGCGCGGGTTCAGTCGAGGATCGTCCGCGTCGATGCCCCAGTCGGCGAGGCACGCGAGCACCTGCACGGCGAACGCCTCGTTGAGCTCGATCACGTCGAGGTCGTCGAAGGACAGGCCCGCACGCGACAGCGCGAGGTTCGCGGCCGGCACGGGCGCGACGCCGAACCGCAGCGGGTCGTTGCCCGCGACCGCCCACGAGACGAGTCGCAGCATCGGGCTCAGGCCCAGCTCCGCGGCGTGCTCGGGCGTCGTCACGATGCAGGCCGCCGCCGCGTCGTTCTGGCCGCTCGAGTTGCCGGCCGTCACGGTCGCCTCCGGGTCGCTGCGACCGAGGATGGCGCGCAACCCGCCGAGCGCCTCGAGCGACGTGTCCGCACGAGGGTGCTCGTCCCGGTCGACGACCACCGTGCCGCTACGCCCTGGCACCTCGGCGGGCACGAGCTCGGCGTCGAACGCGCCCGACTCCTGCGCCGCGACGGCGCGGCGGTGCGACTGCAGCGCGAAGGCGTCCTGCGCCTCGCGCGAGATCCGGTACTCGGCGCGCAGCAACTCGGCGGAACCGACGTTGCCGTCGGGCGACGGGAAACGTCGGCCGCCGACCGTCTCGCGTCCGCGCGAGAGGGCGTCGTGCAGCATCAGCCCGGCACCCGCGATGCCGCGGCGGCCCTCGACCGAGTAGAACGGCGCGTTCGACATCGACTCCACGCCGAGCGCGACGATCGCGTCGGCCACGCCGGTCTGCACCTCCATCGCGGCGTTGAGCACGGCCTGCAGGCCGGAGCCGCACCGGCGATCGAGCTGGTACCCGGTGGTGGTGACCGGCAAGCCCGCGTCGAGCGCGACGACCCGGCCGATCGCGGGCGCCTCCATGGTCGGATATCCCTGCGCGGCGATGACCCCATCGATCGCCGCGGGGTCGACGCCGGTGCGCTCGAGGAGCGCGGTGAGCACGGTCGTCGCGAGCTCGAGCGCGGGCACCGTCGCGAGCGCGCCGCCCATCCGTCCGACCGGCGTGCGCAGGGGCGAGCAGACGACGACCTCGCGGAGCTCGGTCATGCGGCGCCCGGGCCGAGCTCGTCGGCGACGGTGAACGGCGCGCCCGTGGCATCCGTCACCTGCTCGACCGTAACGCCGGGCGCGAGCTCGACGAGCACGAACCCGTCGGCGGTCACGTCGAACACCGCGAGGTCGGTGATGACCCGGTCGACGCAGCGGCGGCCGGTCAGGGGCAGCGTGCACTCCTGCACGAGCTTGGCCGAGCCGTCCTTCGCGACGTGCTCCATGACCACGATCACGCGCTCGGCGCCGTTGACGAGGTCCATGGCGCCGCCCATGCCCTTGACCATCTTTCCGGGCACCGCCCAGTTGGCGATGTCGCCGTGCGCCGAGACCTGCATCGCCCCGAGCACGGCCGTCGTGATGCGCCCGCCCCGGATCATCCCGAAGCTCGCCGACGAGTCGAAGTAGGCCGCGCCGGGCAGCACCGTGACGGTCTCCTTGCCGGCGTTGATGAGCTTGGCGTCCTCCTCGCCCTCCCACGGGTAGGGGCCGACGCCGAGGATGCCGTTCTCGGAGTGCAGCACGACCTCGACGTCGTCGGGCAGGTGGTTCGGGATGAGCGTCGGCAGGCCGATGCCGAGGTTGACGTACGTGCCGTCCTCGAGCTCGCGGGCCGCGCGCGCGGCCATCTCGTCGCGGGTGAGCGGCATCAGGCGTCCTTCCTGGGGCGGGTGGTGACCTTCTCGATGGGCAGGTCGGCGGCCTGTTCCGGCGTGAGCTGCACGACGCGGTCGACGTAGATGCCGGGCAGGTGGATGTCGTCAGGCCCGAGCTCGCCCGGTTCGACGAGCTCGTCGACCTCGGCCAGGGTCACGCGGCCCGCCATCCCGGCGAGCGGGTTGAAATTGCGGGTGGACTTCTCGAACCGCAGGTTGCCGTGGCGGTCGCCGACCGCGGCGCGCACGAGGCCGTAGTCGGTGCGGATGGCGCGCTCGAGGACGTACTCCCGGTTCTTGCCGAACGAGTCGAACGGTCGCATCTCCTTCGGCTCGCTCGTGAGCGCGACCGATCTGTCGGGCGCGTACCGGAGCGGCATCCCGCCGTCGGAGACCGCGGTGCCGGCGCCCGTGGCGGTGTAGAACGCGGGGATGCCCACGCCGCCCGCGCGCAGGCGCTCGGCGAGCGTGCCCTGCGGCGTCAGCTCGACCTCGACCTCGCCCGAGAGGTACTGGCGCGCGAACTCCTTGTTCTCGCCGATGTACGACGCGATGATGCGGCGGATGCGACCCTCGGCGAGCAGCAGCCCGAGCCCCCACCCGTCCACGCCGCAGTTGTTCGAGACGACCTCGAGGTCGTGGACGTCGCGCTCGAGCAGCGCGCGGATGAGGGTGATCGGCACGCCAGACAGGCCGAAGCCGCCCACGGCGAGCGAGGCGCCCGATGGGATGTCGGCGACGGCCTCTGCGGCCGACGCGAAGGTCTTGTCCATGGTTCTCCGAGGGTCAGGGGGTCTGGTCTGGGGTGTCCGGCGCGGCCGGGCCGTCGGGAGCCGAGGTCGCGGCATCCTGTTCGGCGAACACCGCGCGCATGATCGCGAGCGCCGAGTTCGACGCGGGCAGGCCGGCGTAGAGCGCGGTGTGCAGGAGCACCTCGGCGATCTCGTCGCGGGTGAGGCCGTTGCGGCGCGCGGCGCGCACGTGCATCGCGATCTCGTTCTCGTGGCCGCCGGTCGTGAGGCTCGCGAGGGTAGCGATGGACCGTTCGCGCCGGCTCAAGCTGGGCCGCGCCCAGATGTCGCCCCAGGCGTACCGCGTGACGAAGTCCTGGAATGCTGCCGTCTCGGGCGTGGTCGCGGCGATGGCGCGGTCGACGTGCGCGTCGCCGAGCACGTCGCGGCGCACCCGCATGCCCCGGTCGCGGGCGACGGATGCCGCGCCGCCGCGCTCGGCGCGATCCAAGTGCTGCGCGATCAGCTCGGCGGCCGCCGCGGGCTCCTCGAGCACGGCGAGATGCGATGCGCCGTCGAGGGCGACGTGCCGCGCGCCGGGGACGGCGTCGGCGAAGTCCTCCATCGACGCCGGCGTCGTGACGGCGTCGAGGCCGCCGCTGATCGCGAGGGTCGGCATCCGCAGGCCGCCGAGGTCGGCGGTGCGGTCGAAGTCGGCGAGCGTCTCCGCGCAGCGGGCGTACGACTCGTCGTCCACGTCGACGAGCGTGGTGAGCGAGCGGGCGCCGGGCCCGCCGCCCTCGCGTTCGAGGAAGCCGGGGGCGAACCACCGCGAGGCGCTGCCGGTCACGAGCGAGGCGGTGCCGCTGGCACGGACCGAGGCGGCGCGGTCGGCCCAGCCCTGCGCGCTGCCGATGCGTGCGCCGCTGCAGCTCATCACGAGGCTGCGCACGCGATCGGGGTGCGTCACGGCCAGTTCGAGCGCGATGGCCCCGCCGAGCGAGACGCCGGCGACGTGGAACGCGCCGCCACCGGCCTCGTCGACGACGGCGAGCACCGCGTCGGCCAGCTCGCCGATCGTGATCGCGTCGGCGATCGCCGGGCTGGCACCGTGTCCGGGCAGGTCGATGCGGAGGATCCGCAGGCCTGCCGTGCGCTCGTCGGCGCGCAGCCGCGTGACGACGCCGTCCCACAGCGCGGACGTCGTGCCCAGCGAGGGCAGCAGCACGAGCAGCGGGTTGGCGGCGGCCGGCGCCGCACCGGGCGCGAACGAGCCGAGCAGTCTGGGAACGGTCATCGGGTGCCCTCCGATCCGGTGAGGCGGGTGAAGCGCGTGGTCGCGCGGTCGACGATGCGGTCGGATGCCGCGGACAGGACCTCGACGTCGGGCCGCGCGCCCGCAGGCCCGGCCCCGTCGAGGATCGCGGCCGCTCGGTCCGCGTCGAACTCGAGGCCGTCCACGAGCCGGACCGCCGCCGTCGACGCGGACCGCGCGAGGCGCGCGAGCCGGCGCAACGCCGCCCACTCGGCGTGCCAGCGACCGGCCGAGCGCTCGTCGCCGGCGATCGCGGCACTCGCGATGACCTGCAACAGGCCCGACGACTCGACGGCGGCGGCGGTGATCACCACGGCGTCGACGGGGTTGCGCTTGTGCGGCATCGCGGACGAGCCTCCGGCGCTCGCAAGACGCACCTCGCCGACCTCCTCGCGCGAGAGGAAGGTGGCATCGCCCGCGATGCGACCGAGCGCGGCGACGACGGTCGCGGCGGTCGACGCGACGGCGAGCACGGGCGTGCGCTCGGTGTGCCAGGCACGTCCGGGATCGGCGAGGCCGAGCCGGGACGCCAGCTCGGAACGGACGTCGTCGGACGCGCCGGGGCGGCCGGCCGCGGCATCCGCCGCCGCACCCGTGCCCACGGCACCGCCGAACTGCACGGGGAACGTGGTCGCGTCGATCGCCTGGATCGCCGACGTCACGCCGTCGAGCCAGCCCGCCGCGAGCACGCCGAGCGTCGACGTCTCGCCGTGCCGTGCGAGCGACCGTGCGATGCGCGGGCTCTGCCGCGCGGCGTGCGCGAGGGCGGTCAGCCGCCGCCCGGCGTCGAGGAGCGACGAGCGCGACACGGCGAGTGCATCGTGCGCGACGAGCATGAGCGCGGTGTCGACCACGTCCTGGCTCGTGGCGCCGAGGTGCAGCCGACCGGGCGCGAGGCCGGCGGCCTCGAGCTGCGCGCGCAGCAACGGCACGAGGGCGACCACCGGCACGCCGTCGCGCTGCACCCCGGCGCGCAGCACATCCCGGTCGAGCGCCGCGGCGTCGAGCGCGTCGGCCTGCGCCTCGAGGAACTCGTCGAGCTCGCTCGCCCAGACGAGCAGGAGCGCCCGCTCGACCTCGACCATCGCGGCGAGCACCGCGTCGTCGTCGGTGCCGGACGCATCGGCAGCGCCGGGATCCACGAGTCCCCAGTCGGTCATGCCACCATCCTCGTCAGACCTCGGTGCCGTAGTCGAGGAACACCGTCTCGCCCTCGCCTTGAAGGCGGATGTCGAAGCGGTACGAGCGCGGGGCGTCGGGCTCGGCGATGAGGGTGCCGCGACGGGCGTCGTCGATGCGCCCGAGCAGGGGGTCGGCGGCGTTCGCCTCGGCCTCGTCTCCGAAGTAGGCGCGCGTGAACAGGTGCTGCAGCACGCCGCGCGCGAACACGGTGACGAGCAGGTACGGCGCCGATCCGTCGCGCATGGCTCCGGGCTTCACGGTCGTGAACGAGTAGTGGCCGTCGCGGTCGACGGCCGCACGGCCGAAGCCCGCGAAGCCGTGCTGGTCGCGCGCGAAGGAGCCGCGCTCCGTCGACGCCCGCCCAGCGGCATCCGCCCCCCAGATCTCGACGAACGCGTCAGGGATGGGGTCGCCGGCGCCGTCGAACACCGTGCCGTGCAGGCGGATGGCGTCGGGCTGCCAGGGCGCGCGCACGTCGGAACCGCCGACGTATGGCAGCGCGTAGCCGAAGAACGGTCCGACCGTCTGCGACGGCGTCAGGCCGAGGCTGCCGCGGTGCACGTCGGGCTGCGCGTGGGCACCGGGCAGGTCGGTGGCGTCGAACGCCTCGCCGACGCCGGTCCGGTCAGCGCGTCCCGCGGGGTTCCGGTCAGGCATGGTCGGCATCCTCCGGTTCCATCCAGGTCGACTTCGGGCCGGTGAGCACCACGTCCCACCGGTAGCCGATCGCCCATTCGGGCTCGCTCACGTCGTGGTCGTACTGCGCGACGAGTCGCTCGCGCGCGGCCGGGTCGATGATCGACTGGTAGATCGGGTCGAGCGCGAAGAGCGGGTCGCCCGGGAAGTACATCTGCGTCACGAGCCGCTGCGTGAACGCCGAGCCGAAGAACGAGAAGTGGATGTGCGCGGGGCGCCAGGCGTTGCGATGGTTCTTCCACGGGTATGCGCCGGGCTTGATCGTGGTGAGCCGGTACGAGCCGTCGTCGCCCGTGACGAGGCGGCCGACGCCCGTGAAGTTCGGGTCGAGGGGCGCCGGGTGCTGGTCGCGCTTGTGCACGTAGCGTCCGGAGGCGTTCGCTTGCCAGATCTCGACGAGCTGGTTGCGCACCGGACGGCCGTCGCCGTCGAGGATCCGGCCCGTCAGGATGATCCGCTCGCCCAGCGGCTCCCCGGCGTGCTGGATCGTCATGTCGGCCTCCTCGGCCGCGACGTCGGTGTGGCCGAACGCCGGCGAGACGAGCTCGATCTCCTCGGGGTCGGCGCGCACGAGCTCGTGCGTCGGGTGACGCAGGGTCGTCGAGCGGTACGGCGCGAAGTCGCGTCGCGGGTGCGCGGCGAGCGGTCGGCCGGCGGAGGTCGCGACATCCGCCTCGTTCCGCTGTCGGTCGGCGATCTCGTCGCTGATCTGCCGCTGCGTGGTCTCGGGCTGTGATGCGGGCGGGTGCATGGTCACTCCGTGGTGAAGGGAAGGCCGGCGTACTGCTCGGCGAGGCTCTGGAGGGCGGCATGCGAGCCGGTGACGTACTCGAGCTGGCCGACCTGGCTGCGGTAGCGGAACGCGCGGGCCGAGGCATCCGGCACCTCGTGGTGCACGTGCAGCATCTCGGTCATCCACTGCGAGAAGTGCTGCACCTTCCACTGGCGGGCGAGCGCTCGCTCGCTGTAGCGCCGCAGTCCGGTGTCGTCGCCGGCGCGCTGGTCGAGGATGGCGCGGGCGAGCAGCGCGACGTCGGCGATCGCCGAATTCAGGCCCTTCGCGCCGGTCGGCGGCACGATGTGCCCGGCGTCGCCGGCCAGGAACATCCGCCCGTACTGCATCGTCGAGACCACGAAGCTGCGCATCGGGGTGATCGACTTCTCGGTGATCGGGCCCTCCCGTAGCTCCCACCCATCGACGCCGAGGCGGGTCTGCAGCGAGTCCCAGATCCGGGCGTCGCTCCAGTCGTCGATCGACTCGTCGGGCGCGACCTGCACGTAGAGGCGCGAGGCCTCGAGCGAGCGCATCGAGTGCATGCCGAAGCCGTCGCGGTGCAGCGCGTAGATGAGGTCGTCGGTCGAGGGCGGCACGTCGGCCAGGATCCCGAGCCAGCCGAACGGGTACGAGCGCTCGAAGACCTCGATGCCGCCGTCGGGGATGCTGCGCCGGCATACGCCGTGGTAGCCGTCGGCGCCGACGACGAAGTCGCACTCGAGCTCCTCGGTGGCGCCGTCCTTCGTGTAGATGACGGTGGGCCGAGATCCGGTGACGCCGACGGGCTCGACGTCCTTCGCCTCGAAGACGACGTTCGAGCCGATGCGGTCGTGCTCGGCGAGCAGGTGCTTCACCAGCGCCTGCTGGCCGTAGACCGTGACGGTGCGGCCGACGAGGTCGACGAAGTCGACGTGGTGGCGCTGGCCCTCGTACTGCAGGTAGATGCCGTGGTGGGTGAGGCCGCGCTCGCGCAAGTCGGCGTCGAGGCCGTGCTCCGCGAGGAGGTCGACCGAGCCCTGCTCGAGCACGCCGGCGCGGATGCGGCCGAGCACGTGCTCGCGGGTCTGCGCCTCGAGGATCACGAACGGCACGTCGGCCTGCCCGAGGAGGTGGCCGAGCATCAGGCCGGCGGGGCCTGCGCCGATGATGGCCACGGAGGTGGACTGTCGCACGTGTACGCCTCTCACGTCACTGGGGAAGGATTCGACGAGCTTGCAGCGATTCGTCGGCATCCGGACCGGCACTTCCACTCAGCGGAAGAAGCCACGGGAGAGGCGATTACTCACCCTGGAGTCGATATCCCAGTGCCGAGGAGATACCTCGAGCGGCCATCCGCACGCCGAGGGCGAACTGCGGCTCGGCCAGGCGGTCGACGTGCGCGATGATCGACACCGCCGCGACGACCTCGCCGGTGGCGTCTCGCACGGCCGCGGCGATCGAGAACGCGCCCGGGGTGAGCTCCTCGACCGACCTCGAGATCCCGAACGATCGGATCTCGGCGAGCCGGCGGCGCAGGTCGCGTTCCTCCGTGAGCGTGTTGGGCAGGTACTTGCGCGGGCCCGACGCGAGCACCTCGTCGAACACCTCGATGGGTGCGTGCGCGAGCAGGACCAGTCCCACTCCGGTCGCGTGCAGCGGCAGTCGCGAGCCGACGTCGGAGATGACCGGGACCGCACCCGACCCGGACAGCCGCTCGAGGTAGATCGCCCCGAGGCCGTCGCGCACGGCGAGGTGCACGTGCTCGCCGGTCGCCTCGAGCAGGTCCTCGAGGTACGGCATCGCGATCCGGCGCAGGCGCAGCGCCGTCGGCTGCCGCACGCCGAGCTGCCAGAGGCGCATGCCCACGCGGTAGCGCCCGTCGTCGCCGCGCACGAGTCCGCCCCACGCGACCCACTCCCCCACGAGCCGGTGCGCGGTCGACAGCGGCAGTCGCGCGCGGGTCGCGATCTCGGACAGGCCGAGCGATTCGCGTCCGACGAAGGCGTCGGCGATCGCGAAGAGCTTCTCCGCGACCGACCGCGAGTCCGCGCCACCGCCCGACATGCGCACATCGTACGGCAAGCGCCATCCATCAGGCCGATGGCCGCCATCAAGAGATTCGGCTTCCCTGATACCCCGCGACCGCCGACAGTGGAAACGTGCCGTTCGTCGGCACCCGAACCACGCGGTCGTCATCACCGCACCCGACTGAAGGATCGACGATGATCAAACTCCTCTCCCACCTCTCCTACCTCGAGATCGCGGCGCCCGACGTCGAGGCCTCCGTCCGCTTCTACGAGGAGCAGGTCGGGCTTCGGGTCCAGTCGCGCGCGAACGGCAAGGTCTACCTGCGCTCCTGGGGCGACTACTACAACTACTCGCTCGTGATCGCCCAAGGCCCCGAGCCGGCCCTCAACGTCATGGCGTGGCGCACCTCGAGCCCCGAGGCGCTCGATGAGGCCGCCAAGCGCATCGAGGACGCCGGCGTCACCGGAGAGTGGATCGATGAGAGCCACGGCCACGGCCGCTCCTACCGGTTCACCGGTCCGTGGGGCCACACGATGGAGCTCTTCTGGGAGGTCGAGAAGTACGTCGCGCCCGAGGAGTTCAAGTCGGTGTTCCCCGACCGGCCCGAGAAGCGCACGCAGCACGCCGTCGGCCCGCGCCAGCTCGACCACGTCACGGTCGCGGCATCCGACGTGCGCGCGTTCACCGAGTGGTACCGCGACGTGCTCGGCTTCCGCATCATGGCCTACACGACCCTCGACGAGGCGCCCGTCACCGTCTTCGGCGTGATCACCACGAACGAGAAGTCGCACGACCTCGGCGTCGTGCTCGACAGCTCCGATCGTGGCGGCCGCGTCAACCACTACGCGTTCTGGGTCGACTCCCGCGAGGAGCTGCTCCAGGCGGCCGACGTGCTCATGGAGCGCGGCACCCACATCGAGTACGGCCCCTCGATCCACGGCGTCGGGGAGCAGAGCTTCCTCTACTTCCGCGACCCGAGCGGCATGCGCATCGAGTGGAACACCGGCGGCTACCGCAACTACGTCCCCGACTGGGAGCCCGGCGAGTGGAAGCCGTCGACCGGCTCCAACAACCTCTACCGCAACGGCGCCATGCCGATGTCGATGACCGAGTCCTTCCCGCCGGACCCCGGCAAGCCCACCGCGACCGAGGAGGGCATCGTCCCGGGAACCGAGGAAGCGCTCATCAACCCCTACGCCGTGCAGGGGCGCGGCTAGAGACGTGCGCGGCCCGGCCGGTCTCCTCTCCGGTCGGGCCGGGCGCAGCGCGAGACGGCGGATGCCGCGGGTGTGGAGCCCGCGGCATCCGTCGTGTCATGCCGCCAGCTGGCTCAGTTTCCCCAGAACGGCCCGGTCAGGCCGACACTCGCGAAGTACTCACGTGCCTCGACCGGCTCCCGCCTGCGGTACGGCGAGTCGAGCCGTCCCTCGTACCAGTGCGCGGCGAGGTGCCACAGCGTCGCGAGATCCATGACGTACCCGCGCTGGTTGCCCGTGCGCTGGAGCCAGTCGTCGACGTGGTCGGTCGAGCAGAAGATGCGCTGGTGCTCGCACGCGTGCACCACGTCGTCCCAGATGTGCGCGACGGGTGTCAGGAAGTGCGCGACCTGCGGGGCATCCGGCGCCTCGAGCCGCGTGACGGTCCACGAGTGCGGCGTGCCGCAGGCCGGGCACGTCGTCGCGATGAGCGCGGACGGCTCGTCGGGAACCAGGTGCGGGATCGCGAACGCGTCCCACGCGCATCCGCCCCACCACAGCGTCCGCTCGCCCATGACCGAGAAGGCGAAGTTGCGCGTCGCGAACGGGTGCGCGAGCACGATGCGGTGGTCGGCGTCGAACACGACGTGCCGCGCCGCGGCGAGCGCCTCGAGCGATTCCTCGACCTCGGATGGCTCGAGCGAGGTCGTGACGGCGAGCTCGTCGATCCCGGGCAGGCGTCCGGTTGCGGCGAGCGCCCGGTAGACGGCGAGGCGGACCGCCTCATCGCGATCGTTCACGAGCCGAGTCTTCCGCACCACGCGCCACGGCGACCAGCCCCCGGACGGGGCCCGCTCACGCCAGCGACAGCACGAACGACAGCACGAAGCCGGCCGCGGTGCTGAGCGCGACCGCCGGGCCGCCGTGCTCGAACGCCTCGGGCATGAGCGTGTCGGCGAGCGACGCGATCACCGCGCCCGCCGCGAAGGCCAGGGGCAGCGAGATGGTCTCGGCGTCGGTGTTCGCGAGCGGTCCCGCCCCGAGCGGCACGGCGATCGCCGTCAGCGCGGCGGCGAGCGTCCACATGCCCACGATGGAGGCCGACGAGCGGCCCTGCGTCTTCATCGACGAGGCGCCGACGAGCGCCTCGGGCAGGTTGGAGACGAAGATCGCGGCGAGCAGGGCGAGGCCGCCCGCGGCCTCCCCGAGCGAGACGCCCAGCGCGAGGTTCTCGGGCGTCCCGTCGAGCGTGACCGCCGCCAGCAGCGCCAGACCGGCCGTGCCGCGTGTGGACGCCGACGTCGGCGCCCGGTCGGCGGCCGCGGCATCCGTGTCGAGCTTGACGCTGCCCGGCACCTCGTCACTCGGCCGGGGATGCGATCCCGCCTGCGCCCACCGATCGAGCAGGGCGCTGAGGACCGTGAACACGAGTGCGCCGACGAGCAGCCCGCCCGCCGCACGCACGATGCCGCCGCGCTCGTACGCATCCTCGAACAGCTCGAAGGTCAGCGCCGTGATGAGCGCGCCTGCCGCGAACGAGAGCATGATCGCGAGCAGTCGCTTCGGCAGCTGCCACCGCACGCCGATCAGCGCGCCGATCACCAGCGACCCCGACGCCACGATCCCGAAGAGCCATGCCGCACCCATGGGTGCAGTATGGGCTGCCGGCGTGCGCCGGAAGAAGGGATTGACGCCTCAGCCGTCGGCGGGTTCGCCGGATTCGCCGGCGTTCATCACCTCGATGCCGTCGACGCTGTCGAGGTCCTCGACCACCGGACGTCGGAAGTCCTTCTTGCGCGCGTCGTTCACGGCGTTGACGACGTCGTCGATCCGACCTTGGTCGAGCTGCACACCCGTGCCTTGCGCGAGCTGCGAGAGCGCCTCCTCGAGGGCCGCGATGCGTGCCGACTGCTGCGCGATAAGCGTCTGGTTGTGGGCGACGATGGGCAGCACGCCATATGCGAACCTCTTCACGACGCCCTCGTCGACCTCGACCGAGGCGCCCTTGAACAGCCCGGCCCAGACGTTGTTCAAGCGGTTCCGGTCGATGTCACTGAACATGTCTTCCTCCCCTCGTGCTCCGGCCGCGATGAGCGCCGGGGTGATCAAATTCATCGGGTTCTCGACGGCCCCACTGAAGATCGAGTCCTCGTTCGGTCCGAGCGTCGTGTGGGAATGGGCCCCGTCCCATGACGAGCCCGGCGAGTCGTTCGCCCCGGCCACGCGCGCGATGGTGTCGCCGGGGCGCACGGTGTCGTTGATGGAGACCTCGATCTCGCGAAGATGGGCCCACCCGGCGAACCGACCCTCGTCCAGGCGGACGACGACGCATCGCCCGATGGCCGTCGATGTTTGGATCTTCACCACCGTGCCGCGCAAATACGCCGGCACGGCGGTCCCCGCGTCATGCACGAAGTCCCGCCCGCGGTGCCCACCCGGACCATAGAAGGGCCCGAGCTTTCCGAACGCATTCCCGCCGGCGCGGTAGAAGTCCTGCCATTCCACCACCGCGATACCCCCCAGTTCGCGACGCGGCCCGCCCGATCGACGTGGCCGCAGCAGCATGGTAGAGCAACCCTCGGGTTCGGCGTGTCCCCCGCGCGGGGGGAATACGCGTCGACGCCCCCGGCGGGGCGGCGGCGGGCGGGCGTCGCCGATGCGAAATCATCGCATCGCGACGCCCGCCTCGGAGTCACCGGGTCACCGGCGCGCCGCCTCCTTCTCGTGGTCCAGTTCGCCGACGATCGCGGCGATCGCCTCGGTCGAGGGCCGCTGCTCGCGCTCGACCTCGGCACGCTCGTCGGTCGACAGGTGGTCGTCGACGCTCATGGTGCTCTCGTCGAACGGCCGTTCGCCGGCCAGCACCGACCGCAGCTGGGCCCGGTCGAGCTGCCTGGTCCACGTGCCCACGAGCAGCGTGGCGACGGCGTTCCCGGTGAAGTTGGTGAGCGCCCGAGCCTCGGACATGAAGCGGTCGATCCCGACGATGACGCCGACGCCGTCGACCAGGTCGGGCCGGTGCGCCTGCAGCCCGCCGGCCAGCGTCGCGAGGCCCGCGCCGGTGACGCCGGCCGCGCCCTTCGAGGCGACCATCATGAACAGCAGCAGGCCGATCTGTTCGCCGATCGACAGCGGCGTGCCCATGGCCGACGCGATGAACAGCGACGCCATGGTCAGGTAGATCGCCGTGCCGTCGAGGTTGAACGAGTACCCGGTGGGGATGGTGATGCCGGCGACCGGCTTGGAGACGCCCGCGTGCTCCATCTTCGCGATGAGGCGCGGCAGCGCGACCTCGCTCGACGACGTCGAGACGATGAGCAGGTACTCGCGGCCGAGGTAGCGCATCATCGAGAAGATGTTGACCCGCGCGACGGCCCAGAGCAGCGACCCGAGCACGACCACGATGAACAGCACGCAGGTGATGTAGAACGCGATCATCAGCGTGCCGAGCGAGATGATGGCGGCGACGCCGGTGTTGCCGACGACGGCGGCGATCGCGCCGAACGCGCCGATCGGGGCGATCCACATGATCATCGCGAGGATGCGGAACACGAGCGCCTGGATCTGGCGGATGGCGCCGAGGATCGGCGCGCCCTTCGCACCCATCTTCTGCAGCGCGAAGCCGACGAGCAGCGCGACGAACAGCACCTGCAGGATGTTGCCGTCGGTGAGGGCCGCGAGCAGCGAGGTCGGGATGATGCCGAGGATGAACTCCTCGGTGGTCTTCGCCTCGCCCGAGCCGGCGTCGTACGAGGCGCCGGCGATGTTCAGGCCCTCGCCGGGGTGGATGAGGTTGCCGACGACGAGGCCGATGCCGAGCGCGAACGTCGACATCACCATGAAGTACAGCAGTGCCAGCCCGCCGACCTTGCCGACCGTCGCGGCCTTCGCGATCGAGCCGACGCCCAAAACGATCGTGCAGAAGATGATCGGGGCGATCATCATCTTGATCAGCAGGACGAACGCGTCGCCGATCGGCTTCAGGCCGACCGCGAACTCGGGGGCCGCGAGGCCCACGGCGATGCCGGCGACGACCGCCGCGATCACCGCGATGTAGAGGTAGTGCGAGGAGTCGATCCTCCGTCGGGCCTTCGAGCCGTCGACGCGAGACTGGAGCGCCATTGCCGTCCCTGCTTCCTTGGTCGGTCATCGCCGGTGGCGACGATTCGGGGTGTCGGGCCAGGATGCGCGAGCGGATCTCGCGCCATCCGCTTGTGTTCATACTGTTCGCGGGACGACCAGCGGCAGGGTCGCCGACGAGACGTATCGTGAGAGCGGACAGCGACGTTGCGAGGTGGACATGGTGGGATGGGTGCGCGGATGGAGCATCGCCGCCAAGCTGTTCGCCCTGCAGCTGGCCGTGATCGTGGTGCTCGCCGTGATCGCCGTGGCGCTCATCTGGGCCGACGCGCGCGCCGACGTCGAGCGCGATGCGGCCGTGAAGTCGATGGCGATCGCGCAGACGATCGCGAACGACCCGTTCGTGATCGACGGCGTGCAGTCCGACGACCCGACCGCGGAGCTGCAGCCCTACGCCGTCGACGTCATGCGCGAGGCCGGGGTCGACTTCATCACGATCATGGCCCCCGACCGCACGCGGTACACGCATGCCGACCCGGCGCAGATCGGCCGGCCGTTCCTCGGCAACATCGATCGGGCGCTCGCGGGCGAGCCGTTCAGCGAGACCTACACGGGCACGCTCGGGCCGTCGGTGCGCTCGGTCGTGCCGATCGAGGACGCATCGGGCGACGTCGTCGCGCTCGTCTCGGCGGGGATCACGGTGTCGAACACGCAGGTCGCGCTCGGCGCCCGGATCGCGACCGTGATCGCCGCCGCGGCCGTCATGATCGCGCTCGGCGCACTCGGGGCCGGGCTGCTGAGCCGGTACCTCCGCCGCGTGACATGGGGGCGCGGCGCCGAGGAGATGAGCCGCATGTTCGCCTACTACGAGGGCGTGCTCCACTCGATCGGCGAAGGGCTCGTGCTGCAGGACGACCGCAATCGCGTGGTGCTCGCGAACGACCGGGCTGCCGAGCTGCTCAGCCTTCCGAAGCCGACGTCGAGGGATGCTGCGCCCGCCGCCCTCGACGGGCTCGGGCTCGCACCATCCGTCGCCGAGGTGCTGGCGCGCACCGACGCCGTCGTCGACGAGATCGTCATCACGCCCACGCACGTGCTCGTCGTCGATCGCGACGTGATCGTCTCGCGGCTGCGGCCCGGCGACCCCCACGCGCGCCGCGTCGGCACGGTCACGACCTTGCGCGACCACACGCGGCTCCAGGAGCTCACCGGCGAGCTGGCGACCATGACCACGCTCTCCGACGCGCTGCGCTCGCAGGCGCATGAGTTCGCGAACCGCCTGCACACGATCATCGCCCTCATCGAGCTCGGACGACCCGACGAGGCGGTCGAGCTCGCCTCGAGCGAGCTCGCGCTCAGCCAGGCGCTCGCCGATCGGCTGCTGTCGGCCGTGGAAGAACCGGTGCTGCTGGCGCTCCTGCTCGGCAAGGCCGCGCAGGCGGGCGAGCGCGGCATCCGCTTCGAGGTCGACCTGCCCGAACGGCTCGCCGCGACCGGCATCGACCCGCGCGAGACGATCACGATCGTCGGGAACCTCATCGACAACGCGCTCGATGCGGCCGCGGCGACGCCCTCGCCCGCGGTCGACGTCTCGATCTCCACACGCGACGGACGGCTCGTGGTCGCCGTCGCCGACAGCGGGCCGGGTCCGCGCGCCGGCGAGCGCGTGTTCGATCTCGGCGTCACGTCGAAGCCGGGCGAGGCTGATGGCGCGGCGGGCCCGTCGCACGGCCACGGCATCGGGCTCGCGCTCGTGCGCCAGTCCGTCGCGCGCCTCGGCGGCGACCTCCGCGTCGAGGGCTCGCGATTCGAGGTCGTCCTCCCGCTGCCGAGCGCGTCGACCGCGCCCGCGCCCGCGCCCGGAGTTCCGGATGGCTGACGCCATCCGCGTGCTCGTCGTCGAGGACGAGCCCGTCACGGCCGAGGCCCACGCGGCGTACGTCGGCCGGGTCGCCGGCTTCGAGCCCGTCGGCATCGCGCACACCGGAGCCGAGGCAGTGCGGCTGCTGCGGGACGCCCGCCAGCCCGACGGGTCGATCCCCGGCGTCGACCTGATCCTCCTCGACGTGAACCTCCCCGACACGACGGGGATCGAGCTGTGCCGGTCGCTGCGCGCGGCGGGCATCGAGATCGACGTCATCGCGGTGACCGCCGTGCGCGATGCCGCAGTGGTGCGCTCCGCGGTCGCGCTCGGCATCGTGCAGTACCTCATCAAGCCGTTCGCCTTCGCCGCGTTCGCCGAGAAGCTCAACGCCTACCGCGAGTACCGCACGAGGGTCGGAACGGCGATCGTCACCGACCAGCAGGAGGTCGACGCGTCTTTCGCGGCGCTCCGCACGTCGTCGGGCGCCGACCTGCCGAAGGGACTCACACGCGAGACGCTCGACCGGGTGCGTGCCGCCGTCCGTGATGCCCCCGCGGGCGGCCTTTCCGCGACCGAGCTGGCGGTCCGCCTCGACCTCTCGCGCGTCACCGCCCGCCGCTACCTCGAGCACCTCGCCGACACCGGCGCGGTCGAGCGCGCGAACCGCTACGGCACGCCCGGCCGACCCGAGGTGGAGTACCGGCGACGCTGAGCTGCGCCAGCGCCCCGCGACCCGAATCATCCGCTGGGCGGATTGGGGGGCGGGCCCCACCCCCGCGCGAAGTCCGCTCGATAGACTGCACGGACACCACGCCGCCCGCGACCCGGCCACGGCCGTGCCCGACGACAGGAGCACCCCGACGTGATCCATACCGCGCTCATCCCGTGGCTCGACCCCGAGTCGATCATCCAGGCGGCCGGTCCATGGGCGCTGCTGGTCGTGTGCTTCATCGTGTTCGCCGAGACGGGCCTGCTCGTCGGCTTCCTGCTGCCGGGCGACACGCTGCTGATCATCTCGGGCCTGCTGTCGAACCCCGAGGTCGTGCCGCCCAACGGCGTCTTCGGCGTGTCGGTCTGGCTCGTCGCACTGCTCATCGGGCTGTCGGCGTTCATCGGCGGCGAGGTGGGCTACGAGATCGGGCATCGCGGCGGCCCGAAGGTGTTCGAACGCAAGGAGAGCGGCCTCTTCAGCGTCAAGAACGTCGAGCGGACCAACGCCTTCTTCGAGCGCTTCGGCGGCCTGACGATCATCCTCGCCCGCTTCGTGCCGATCGTGCGCACGTTCGCGCCCGTCGCGGCCGGCGTCGGCCACATGCACCGCGCGCGCTACTCGCTCTACAACTTCATCGGCGCCGTCATCTGGGGCTTCGGCCTCACCATGTTCGGCTACCTCGTCAGCTTCATCCCGCCGGTCGCCGACCTCGTCCGCGACTACATCGACGTCATCCTGCTGATCGCCGTGGGCGGCACCGCGCTGATCACCGCGTGGCACTACTTCAGCGAGCGCCGCAAGGCGAAGAAGGCCGAGGAGGCCGGCGCCGACATCGTCACCGACGAGCACGAAGCCGAGGAGCTCGTGCTCGACCCCGACGTGTTCGACCGTCCCCCGCACCTCGACGGCGACCACGGTCACGACGGTCACGGCCACGGTCACGGTCACGGCGACGACGGGCCGCCCGCCGAGCGCTGATCCCGTCGCGGGTGCGGCGCCCCGCCTCCCGGGCCTACACTCGGCCGCATGAGCTTCCTCTACGAAGAGAAAGCCTCACGCTCCGCATTCGTCGACGTCGTCTGGAGGACCGTCGACACGAGCGACGGCACCTACCTCGCCGCGGCGGACGCCTGCTGGGACATGATCTTCTCAGAGCTCGCCGACGGCGGGCGCCGCGTGCTCCTGAGCGGGCCGTCGTCGCGTCCGACAGCGGTGCCGTACACCGCCGGCAACCGCAACATCGGCGTCCGCTTCGTCCAGGGCTGCTACTTCACGCACTGCCCGTCCGGCGAGATGTGCGATCGCACGATCGCGCTCGAGATGCCGCAGCGGGCCGCGTTCGACCTGGCGGACGCCCGGTGGCCGTTCCCTGACTACGAGACGGTCGATGACCTCGTGGAGGCGTTCGCCGCCCACGGGCTGCTCGCGCACGACCGGATCGTCGAGTCGGTCCTCATCGGCCGGCCGGTGGAGGTCTCCGCACGTTCGGTCCAACGGCACTTCGCAAAGGTCACCGGGTTGAGTCCCCACCACGTCCGGCAGATCTCACGGGCGCGCGAGGCGGTCAACCGGCTCCGAGCGGGCGAGGCGATCGCCGCCGTCACGTACGACCTCGGGTACGCCGACCAGTCGCACCTGACGCGCGACGTCAAGCGGCTCACCGGATACACCCCGGGCCAGTCGCAGCACCGCGGCGAGCCCGTCTGACGCGGCGCGGCCGGATGTCGCTTCCGTTCTAGACGCGCGGCGAGTCATCCGCTTCGCTTCTGGGTCGGACACTCCGGTGACCGATCGGAGCGCCCGAGCGCAGGCACGCTCCGAGAGGACTGAGTGACATGGACATCCGACCGACCACGATCGCGATCCCCGACGCCGAGCTCGCCGACCTGGACGATCGGCTCGAGCGAACGCGGTGGCCCGCCGACCTCACCGGGTCGTGGGAGCGCGGGACGCCCGTACCGTATGCGAAGCGGCTCGCCCAGTACTGGCGCACGCAGTACGACTGGCGCGAGGAGGAGGCGAAGCTCAACCGCCTCCCGCAGTTCACCGCCGTCGTCGAGGGGCAACCGATCCACGGCTTCCACGTCCGCGCTGCGGATGACGCCGCCGTGCCGCTGCTGCTCGTGCACGGCTACCCGTCATCCGCGGTCGAGTTCGCCGCCGTCATCCCGATGCTCGCCGATCCCGACGCAGGTCGGGGTGCGATGGACGCAGGGTCGACGGATGGCGCCACGCCGGCGTTCCACGTCGTCGCACCCTCGATCCCGGGCTGCGGGTTCTCGACCCCGCTCAGGAGTCACGGCTGGGACATCATCCGCACCGCGCACGCGTTCGACAAGCTCATGCAGGCGCTCGGCTACGACCGGTACGCGGTGTTCGGCGAGGACGTCGGCGCCGGCGTCATCGAGCAGCTCTGCCTCGACGCCGGCGACCGTGTGCTGGGCTCGATCGCGGCGACGGATGCGGGAGCGATCGCGACGCAGTACACACCGCCGACCGACCACCTCACCGCCGACGAGCACGAGCGGCACGAACGCCTGAAGGACGCCCGGACGGAGGACTTCGGCTATCTGGCGCTGCAGACGACACGGCCGCTCAGCGTCGCGTACGGCCTCACCGATTCGCCGATCGCCCAGGCGACGTGGATCGTGGAGAAGTTCCGGGAGTGGACCGACTCCGAACGCGAACTCCCCGAGGACGCGGTCGACCTCGATGCACTGCTCACCCTCGTCACCGTGGCGTGGTTCGGCCGCAACGGAGACGGCGAGGCGAACCTGCTCTACGAGGCGGCGCACGCGCAGGCCGCGTGGGGTCGCCACCACGATCGCCCGCAGGGCATGGCGGCGTTCGGCGACGAGCCGCTCATGCGGCGCATCCTCGATCCCGATGGGCGGCTGGCGTTCTGGAGCGAGCATCCGCGCGGCGGCCACTTCCCGGCGATGGAGGCGCCGGAGCACCTCGTGGGCGACCTCCGCCGGTACTTCGCGGGACTGCTCACCGCCTGACACGGCCCGACGCTACGCGTGCGTCGCGTGCTCGTGCTGCCCGCGGCCCGAGGGCTCGAGCTGGAACGTCGAGTGCTCGACGTCGAAGTGGTCGCTGAGGCATCCGCCGAGCTCGTCGAGCAGTGCCCCGACCTGTTCCCGGGCGAACACGACGGGCTCGACCTCGACGTGCGCGCTGAACACGTGCGTCCCGGTCGTGATCGCCCACACGTGCACGTCGTGCACGGCGACCACGCCGCGGGTGCGCAGGATGTGTTCGCGGATCTCCGCGACATCCGTCTCTGCGGGCGTCGACTGGCTGAGCACGCGCATCACGTCGCGCAGGAGGAGCAGCGCGCGAGGCACGATGAGCGCCGCGATCGCGAGCGACGCGATGGCGTCGGCGGCGTTCCATCCGGTGGTCAGGATCACGACGGCCGCCGCGATGACGAGCACCGACCCGATCGTGTCGCCGAGCACCTCGAGGTACGCCCCGCGGACGTTCATCGATCCCTTCGCGCCGCTGCGCAGCACGAGCATCGCGGCGATGTTCGCGGCGAGGCCTGCGAGTGCGACGGCGAGCATCAGCCCGCCCGCCACCTCGTGCGCCTCGCCCTCGGCGCCCGAGACGAGTCGCCCGATCGCTCCCGCCGACACGGTCACGGCCACCACGATGAGGATCACGCCGTTGGCGAGCGCACCGAACACCTCGAAGCGGCGGAACCCGTAGGTCTGCCGGTCGTTCGCGGGACGCGCGGCCACCAGCGCCGCGCCGAGCGCGATGACGAGCCCGAGGAGGTCGCTCGTCATGTGGCCGGCGTCGGCCAGCAGCGCGAGCGATCCGCTCAGCAGGCCGCCGACCACCTGCACGACGAGGAAGGCCCCGATGATCGCGATGGCGATGCCGAGCCGCCTGCGGTCGGCCGACGGCGAGCCGTGGTCGTGTGCGTGTCCCATGTCCATTCCAGCGTAGGCCGGATGTCGCGGCGCGGCGCCTGACGGGAATGAGTCCCGTTCTCAGCCGAGCCCCTCGCGGAAGCCGCGCCGCCAGGTCTCGTAGCGCGGCTGCCAGCCGAGTTCGCGCTTGGCCTTGGCGTTCGAGGATCCGCGGACGGTGGTCATCAGCGCCAGTCCGTGCTCGCCGAGGAGCGGCCGCGCGAGCCAGCCGGGCAGCCGAAGCGGCGGCTTCGCATCCAGGACCCGTGCGAGTTCCGGCAGCCAGACCGACACCGCCGCGGGTTCGTCGTCGACGACGTTGTAGACCCCCGGCGCGCCGCGCGTCACCGCGGCGGCCGTCGCGGACGCCGCGTCGTCGATGTGGCAGAACGACCAGACACCCGCACCCCCGCCGACGACCGGGAGCCGGCGCGATCGGACCATCTCGACGATCTGGCCGCCGCGGCCGAGCAGCTGGCCCGGGCCGTAGAGGCCGCCGTACCGCAACGCGAGTCCGCCGGCGGCGGTCGTGGCGGTCTCGACGTACCGGATCGCCGACGACGTCTGCTGCGACGGCCTCGTCGGTGTCGGGTCGAGCGGGTCCTCCTCGGTCTTGACGGCTCCGCCGGTGCGCTCGTTCGGCCACCCGGTGAAGCTCTGCGCGATGAACCGCACCCCGCCGACGGCGGATGCTGCCGCGAGCAGGTGGTCCGTCCCGCGGGTCCGGAGTTCGTTCGTCATGGCGAACCCCTCGTCGAAGTGCCGGAAGTCCGGCATGGGGCCGCCCAACGCCGTCAGCTCGTGCACGATGACCTCCGGCTCCGCCTCGAGGACGGCCCTTCGGACGGATGCCGCGTCGAGGGGGTCCATCACCACTCCCGTCGCACCGGCCCGCTCGACGGCGCTGAGCCGCGCCTCGCTCCGGGACGTTCCCACCACCCGGTGGCCGGCCGCGACCAGGAGCGGGACCAGGCGTGATCCGACCGCCCCCGTGGCGCCGGCGATGAAGACTCGCATGTGCATCCTTCCTCTCGTCTCACCTCCTCCGACGGATGGGCACCGCACGGTGTGACAGCCTGTGCCATCCTCGGATCATGACGGAGCCCGGCGACGCCCTGGCGGACCTCCGGCCGCTGATGTTCTCCATCGCCTACCGCATGCTCGGCAGCGTGACGGAGGCGGAGGACGTCGTCCAGGACGCGTACCTGCGCCTGCACGAACGCACGGACGCGGGCGAGGTCATCCGGCGTCCCGCGGCGTTCGCGACCACGGTCACGACGCGGCTCGCGATCGACGCGCTCCGGTCGGCGCGACGGAACCGCGAGGTCTACCTGGGCTCGTGGCTGCCCGAGCCGCTGCCCGACGCGGACGCCGATCCGGCGCACCGGATCGAGCACGACGAGACGCTCTCGTTCGCCTTCCTGACGGTGCTGGAGCGGCTCGGCCCGGTCGAACGCGCGGTGTTCCTGCTTCGCGAGGTGTTCGACATGGACTACCCGACGATCGCGGCGATCGTCGAGCGGTCGGAGCCGGGCTGCCGACAGGTGATGCACCGCGCTCGGGCGCGGATCGCCGAGGGACGGCCGCGGTTCGAGGCGGACGCCCGCCGGGACGCCACGCTCCTCGAGCGCTTCTTCGCGGCCCTCTCCGCCGGCGACGTCGATGCGCTCGCGCGCACGCTCGCGGACGACGTCGTGTTCTACGGGGACGGCGGCGGCAAGGCACCGGCCATCCGCCAGCCGATCCACGGGCCGCTCGCCGTCGCGCGGTTCCTCGCAGGCCTCGTCAGGCGCGGCGAGAGCCTGCCGGTCAGGATGGAGCGGACGCAGGCCAACGGCGAGGCGGCGCTGCGCATCTCGACGGGCGGGGCGACCCTGAGCGTGCTGATGGTCCACGTGGGCGCCGGACGGGTCGCCGTGATCGGCAACCAGCTGAACCCCGACAAGCTGCGCCACCTCGGGCCGGTCGGCGACCTCGATGCGCTGATGGCACGAGGCGCGCCTCCTCAGCCGCCGCCGGGCACCACGACGCCGGTCTCGTAGCCGAGCATCACCGCGTGCACGCGATCCCGCAGGTCGAGCTTCAGCAGGATGTGCCCCACATGCGTCTTGACGGTGGACTCCGAGAGGTAGAGGGCGGTCGAGATCTCGGCGTTGCTGAGGCCGCGCGCGATCGCAGTGAAGACCTCGAGTTCGCGCTCGGTCAGCGCGGCGAGTCGCGGGTCGGCGGCCGGATCGCGCGCCGGGCCGGGTGCGCGCGCCGGCGCAGCCGGCGATCGCGGCGATTCGTCGCCATGGGCCGACGCGCCGGGGAGCTGGGCGCCGAAGAGGTCGAGCAGCCGGCGGGTGACACGCGGCTCGACGATCGCGTCGCCGCCCGCGACCGTCCGGATCGCCTGCACGAGGTCGGCGGGACGGGCGTTCTTCAGGAGGAACCCGCTCGCGCCCGCGCGCAATCCGGCGAACGCGTACTCGTCCAGGTCGAAGGTCGTGAGGATCAGCACGCGCACGTCGGGGAGCCGTTCGGAGATGCGCTCCGTCGCGGCGATGCCGTCCAGGCGCGGCATGCGGACGTCCATGACGACCACGTCGGGCAGGAGGGCCGCCGCGAGCTCGACGGCCTCGGCCCCGTCGTCGGCCTCGCCGACGACCTGCAGGTCGGGCTCGCTCTCGAGCACCATCCGGAAGCCCAACCGGATGAGCGGCTGGTCGTCGACGAGCAGGACCCGGACCGCGGGCGACAGCTCACCCATCCGTGCTCCTCGGCTCGGCGGTCCCGCTCGTCGCGTTCGGGAGCTCCGCGCGCACGCGCCATCCGCCGGTGGCGAGCGGCCCCGCCTCGATCGTGCCGCCGAACACGGCCGCGCGCTCGCGCATGCCGATGAGGCCACGGCCCGCGCCGACCTGCTGCGGCTTCCGGGGCGGTTCGGATGGCGCGGCCGCGACGGTCCCGTCGGCCCGACCGCCGTCGTCGGCGACCGTGACGACGGTCGCATCGGCGCGTGCGTCGACCTCGACCTCGACGTGACGGGCCCCCGCGGCGTAGCGCAGTGCGTTGGTCAACGCCTCCTGCACGATGCGGTACACCGCGAGGTCGACCTGCGGATCCGGCGTCGACGCGCCGCGCACGGTGTACCGGACGGGGAGCCCCGCGTCCCGGAATCGGTCGACCAACTCGGCGACGTCCTCGCGTCCCGGAGCGGGCCGCAACGACTCCGGCTCGTCGGAGTCGTCGCCGAGCACCGAGAGCACCTGACGCATGTCGCGCAGTGCGTCGCGTCCGGTGTCGGAGAGCCGGTCCAGCGCGCGTCGAGCGGACGCAGGGTCCCGCTCCATCGATGCGGACGCGCCATCCGCCAGCGCGATCATGACCGACAGGCTGTGCGCGACGACATCGTGCATCTCCCGCGCGATCCGGCTCCGCTCGGCGAGGGCCGCGAAGCGGGCACGGCTGTCGCGCTCGCGCGCGAGATGCTCGGCCCGCTCGGTGAGCACGCGGACGCGCTCAGTGCGCTGCCAGGTGTTGGTGCCGAGCAGGACGCCCACCACGTCGGCCATCGCGATCGTGAGCAGCACGATCGGGATGTCGAACGCCTGTGGCGCACCAAGCCGATCGGACAGGATCGGCAGCCACAGGAACAGGCTCGCCACGGTGACGGCGAACGCGATCGCCGCCGCGATCCATCCGACCAGCGGGGACCGGAAGGCCGCGACGGCGTACAGGGCGATCGGTACGGCGAGCACGAGGTTGGACTCGGCCGAGAATCCCAGCACGGTGGTGAGGACCACGACGACGACGAGCACGGTGATCGGTGCGCGCCGTCGGAACAGCAGCGCGATCGCCGTGCCGCCGATGCTCGCCACCTGCCAGGGCGTCACCGTCGTGCCCTCGGCGATGACGTCGGAGACCAGCGTCGCCACGACGATGGTCGTGAAGACGAGCGACACCGAGATGTCGACCAGCCATGGGCGGGCCGCGAAGACCCGGCGCAGCGGGCCCGGGGCCGGGACGGCCGACAGGTCGGACACGGCGCGGCCATCGGCCGGGCTCGTCGCCCGGCCGATGGTGCGTGCCCGCTCGGCCATCACACGTCTCGTCTCATGAACCGCGCTCCACCCAGGGCCACGGCGCCGACGGTCCACCCGAGGAGGACGAGCCCGCCGGTGAGGATCGGCTGCCAGCCGGCCTGGGCCGCGGATTGGAACAGCATCATACCGGCGGAGCTGGGCAGCCATCCGGCTGCTTCCGCGCCGATTCCGGGCACGAGCGGAAGGATCACGGGCGCGACGAGGAGCAGCCCGAGGACGGCGCCCATGCCCGCCGCCGTGCTGCGGAAGAGCGAGGCGACCGCCGTCGAGAACACCGCCACGAGGGCGAGGAAGACGGCTCCGCCGGCGAGCACCTGCAGCACGTCGGGGTCGACGAGCGTCGAGCCGAGCCCGAGCGGCGCGAGCTGCGGCTGGACCATGAGGAACGCGCCGATGGCGCCGACCAGGCCCGTCACGGCGCCGATGGCGGCCGAGACGACGAGCTTCGCGCCGAGCACCGGCACGCGGCGGGGCGCGACCGCGAGTGTCGCGGCGAGCAGGCCCGTCGAGCGCTCCGGTCCGATGACGAGCAGGCCGAGGATGGCGACGATCGCATAGGCGAACATGAACGCGTAGCCGAGCACGCCGACACTCGGCACCGGTCCGTAGTTCTGCTCGAGCACGGCGGCGGGGTCGGGCACCTGGCTCGCGGGTGCGAGCGTGACGACGAACAGGATGCCGCCGGCGAACAGCAGCACGGTCGCGATCGCCGCGCCGATCGTCCAGTAGGTGGAGCGGACGGTCGCGGCCTTGATCCACTCGGCGCCGATCACGCGGCGGACGGTGAGGCGGGGTTCGCCACGACGGGGCGTCGCGGTGGGAACGGTGCAGACGGTCATGAGAGGTCTCCTTCGAGGTCCGGTGCGGCTCACGCCGCGGGTGAGACGGACGCGTACTCGAGCGCGGAATCCGTCAGTGAGAGGTAGGCCTCCTCGAGCGAGGCGGTGTGCCTGGTGAGCTCGTGGAGCAGCACGCCGTGGTCGCGCGCGATCTCGGCGATCGCGGGCGCATCGAGGCCGGTGACCTCGAGCTCGCCAGGCGCGGCCGTCGCGACGGAGACGCCCGGTGCGGCGAGCGCGGTGGCGAGCCGGCCGGCGTCAGGAGTCTTCACGATGACGCGCGTGGCGCCGACCCCGGTGAGGATCTCGGTCACCGGCGCATCCGCGATGAGGCGTCCGCGGCCGATCACGACGAGGTGGTCGGCGGTCTGCGCCATCTCGCTCATCAGGTGCGACGAGAGGAACACGGTGCGTCCCTGGGCCGCGAGGTCGCGCAGGAACCGGCGGACCCAGACGATCCCGTCGGGATCGAGTCCGTTGATGGGTTCGTCGAGCATGAGCGTGCGCGGGTCGCCGAGCATCGCCGCGGCGAGTCCGAGACGCTGGTGCATGCCCATCGAGAAGGTGCCGACGCGCCGTCGGGCGACGGCGTCGATGCCGGTCAGCTGCAGGACCTCGTCGACGCGAGCGCGTCCGATGCCGTGCGTCGCCGCCAGGCCCAGCAGGTGGCTCCGTGCGGTCCGTCCCGGGTGCGCCAGGCCGGGGCCGAGGAGCGTCCCGAGCTCGGTGATCGGCGCGGGGTGCGCGGCGATCGGCCGCCCGTTGACGCGGGTCGTCCCCGAGGTGGGGCGGATCAGGCCGGCGATCGCGCGCATGGTCGTGGACTTGCCCGCGCCGTTCGGCCCGAGGAATCCGGTGACCACGCCGGGCCGCACGGTGAATGACAGGTCGTCGACGGCGATGGCGTCGCCGAAGCGCTTGGTGAGGTGGGTTGCTTCGATCATGTGGATGAAGCTAGGAGTGCGCGAACCGCGCGTCGTCCGACGACGGTGCCGTTCTCGCCGGTCCGGCTCGTACCGTGGGACGAGTCCCGTGGTCGGGGTCGGGGTCGCGGGGCGGAGCCCCGGGGCGTCAGCCTCGCTCGCGCTCCGCCGCGATCCGCTCGAGCTCGGGCAGGAGCGCCCCGAACGCCCGCGCCCGATGGCTGTGCGCGTTCTTCACCTCGGGCGCCAGTTCGGCGGCCGACACCGCGAAGTCGTCGGGCAGGAAGATCGGGTCGTACCCGAAGCCGTTCACGCCCGCCCGTTGCGTGGCGATCCGCCCCGGCCACGTGCCGACCGCGGCGAACTCGTACGGCGTCTCGCCCGCGGCATCCGGCACGACCAGCGCGATCGTGCAGTGGAAGTGAGCCGTGCGGTGCGGGTCGGCGATGTCGGCCAGTTGGGCGAGCAACAGCTCGAGGTTGGCCTCGGCACCACGGCCGGGGCCGGCCCAGCGCGCCGAGAAGATGCCCGGCGAGCCGCCCATCACGTCGACCGCGATCCCCGAGTCGTCGGCGAGCGCGATGCGCCCCGTGTGGGATGCCGCGGCGCGCGCCTTGATGAAGGCGTTCTCGTCGAACGACGTGCCGTCCTCGACCGGCTCGGGCCCGTCGTAGGGCAGCACGGTGATGCCGGGCACGTGCTCGCCGAGGATGTGCTGGAACTCGGCGACCTTGTGCGCGTTGTGCGTGGCGAGGACGACTTCGAGCGGGGGACGCGACATCCGCTCGGCCCTCACTCGCCCGTGAGCGATGCTTCGAGCGCGGCCCGCTGCACCCCGGCGAGCTCGGTCGTGCCGGCGAGCGCGAGGTCGAGCAGCTGGTCGAGCTCGCGGCGGTCGAACGGCACCCCCTCGGCCGTGCCCTGCACCTCGACGAAGAGGCCGCGGCCGGTGGCGACGACGTTCATGTCGGTCTCGGCGCGCACGTCCTCGACGTAGGCGAGGTCGAGCATCGGCGTGCCGTCGATGATGCCGACCGACACCGCCGCGACGGTGTCGATGAGGGGCGTGGACTTCTGGCCGATGAACTTCTTGCCCCGCGCCCACTCGATCGCGTCGGCGAGCGCGACGTACGCGCCGGTGATGGCCGCGGTGCGCGTGCCGCCGTCGGCCTGCAGCACGTCGCAGTCGATCTGGATGGTGTTCTCGCCGAGCGACTTCATGTCGACGACGGCGCGCAGGCTCCGGCCGATGAGCCGGCTGATCTCGTGCGTGCGACCGCCGATGCGGCCCTTGACCGACTCGCGGTCGTTGCGCGTGTTCGTCGAGCGAGGGAGCATCGCGTACTCGGCGGTGATCCAGCCCGTGCCCTTGCCCGTCATCCAGCGGGGCACGCCGTTCGTGAAGCTCGCGGTGCACAGCACCTTGGTGCGCCCGAACGAGATGAGCGCGCTGCCCTCGGCGTGGGCGCTCCATCCGCGTTCGATCACGATGTCGCGCAGGTCGCTGGGGGTGCGCCCGTCGGCGCGCACGAGGTCGGGGGCGGGCTGCTCGGTCATGCGGTCTCCTGTCGGTGCGATCGGTCCGCGAAGCGGTGGGGCAGGGTGATGGCGCCGGTCTGCACGAGCTCGACGCGCTCGATGTCGGGGCCGATGAGGCGATTGGCGAGGTCGAGGAACGCGTCGGTCGAGTCGCCGGTCGCCTCGAAGCGGTGGGCCGGCGGGGCGGGCGTCCGTCGCTCGAGCCCTTGCGAGACCAGCACGCGGTAGACGTCGTTCGCGGTCTCGACATCGCTCGACACGAGCCCGACGCCCTCCCCCATGACGTACGAGATCGCGCCCTTGAGGAAGGGGTAGTGCGTGCAGCCGAGCACCAGCGTGTCGACGCCTGCCGACCGCAGTGGCGCGAGGTACTCCTCGGCGACGGCGAGCACCTCGGGCCCGGTCGTCACGCCGGCTTCGACGAACTCGACGAACCGCGGGCAGGCGGCCGAGGACAGTTCCAGGTGGGGCGCGGCCGCGAAGGCGTCGTCGTAGGCGCGCGACTGGATGGTGCCGGCCGTGCCGATCACGCCGACCCGGCCCGTGCGCGTGGTCGCGACGGCGCGACGCACCGCGGGCTGGATCACCTCGACGACGGGCACGTCGTAGCGCTCGCGCGCATCGCGGAGCATGGCCGACGACGCCGTGTTGCACGCGATCACCAGCATCTTCACGCCCTGGGCGACGAGGTCGTCGAGCACGGCAAGGGCATAGCGGCGCACGTCGGCGATGGGCTTCGGCCCGTACGGCGAGTGCTCGAGGTCGCCGACGTAGAGGATCGCCTCGTTCGGGAGCTGGTCGCGCACCGCGCGGGCGACGGTGAGTCCGCCGACGCCGGAGTCGAAGATCCCGATCGGTGCATCCGTCACGGTCATCCAGCCTAGATCAGGGCGTCGGGGCGGATGGCTCGGCGAGTGCCGCCCGGATGGCGCGCGCGACGCGCCCCACCGCGGGGTGCCGGTGGTTCCGGTGCCACGCGAGCCGAACCTCCATCGGCGGCGCATCGGTGATGGGCGCGAACACCACACCCGGCCGCGGATAGTGGTGCGCGGTGGCCTCGGAGGTGACGCCGACTGCCTCGCCCGCGGCGATGAGGTCGAGCCACTCCTCGACGTCGGCGGTGTCGGTCATCGGCGGAACGTCGGCGCCGACCGCCTGCCACAGCGCCGGCGTCGTCGTGCCCGCGCGCCGGTCGACGGCGACCACGAACGGCACCAGCTCGACGAGGCCGACCCCGTCACGCTCGGCGAGGGGGTGGTCGACGGGCATCGCGACGACCCGGCGCTCGAGCCCGACCACCTCGCCCTCGAGGTCGGTGCGATCGAGCGGATGGCGCAGCACGGCGAGGTCCACGCGGCCGTCGACGAGCCCGGCGTCGCGCGAGTTGATGCGCACGAGCCGCATCGGGCTGTCGGGGTGTGCGCGGTTCCACGCACGTAGCACCGGGGTCGTGTGCGCGCCGAGGGCCGCCCAGGCGTAGCCGAAACGGATGACGCTGGGCTCGCCGCGCAGGTCGGCGAGCGCGCGGTCGAGCTCACCGAGCACCCGGCGCGCGGTCCCGGCGAGCGCGGTCCCGGCCTCCGTCGGCTCGACGCGGCGCGTCGTGCGGTGCATGAGCGCGGTGCCGACCTCGTGCTCGAGTGCGGCGAGCGCGCGCGACACGGCGGCCTGCGACATCCGCAATCGGTCGGCCGCGGCGGTGAACGAGCGTTCCTCGTCGACGGCGATGAGGACTCGGAGGTGGCGGAGCTCGACATCCATGCGTCAAGCGTATCGATGCGCTCGGATTGCATTTCTCATCGCAACGGTCTCGACCTACCGTGGACGCATGATCCGCCAACGGAACAGCCTCGACGCCGCTGCCGTCGTGGTCGGTGCTGCCTCGGTGCCGGTCGGCGCGGCGCTGGGCGCGACGATCTTCCCGTTCGTCGGGCCGGCCGGCGTGGTGGCGCTGCGGCAGGCCTTCACCGCGGTGATCCTGCTCGGCGTGACGCGACCGCGAGTGCGCGGTCTCGGGTGGGCGGCAGCGCGCCCGGCGATCGCCCTCGGCGCCGTCCTCGTCGTCATGAACCTCTCGGTCTACGCGGCCGTCGAGCGCATCGGCCTCGGCCCGGCAGTGACGCTCGAGTTCCTCGGCCCGCTCGCCCTCGCGCTCCTCGCCTCGCGTCGGCGGCTCGACCTCGCGTGCGCGGTGCTCGCCGGCACGGGCGTCGTCCTGCTGACGGGCAGCGTGCCGGGCATCGATCCGCTCGGCATCGTGCTCGCCCTGACCGCCGCTGCCGCGTGGGCGGCCTACATCCTGCTCAGCCAGCGTGCCGGACGCACGCTGCCCGGCCTGCAGGGCACTGCGATCGCGAGCCTCGTCGCCGCCGTCCTCACCTCGCCGATCCTCGTGCTCGCGCTGGTCTCGCTCGCGCCGCACGAGATCGTGCTGGTCCTCGCGATCGGCGCCGCGGCCGCGGTGCTGTCGTCCGCACTCCCCTACTCCATCGACCTGGTGGTGCTGCGCCGGATGCCGCGCCAGCGGTTCGGCGTGCTGCAGAGCGTGCACCCGGCCGCTGCGGCCATCGCGGGGCTGGTCGTACTCGGCGAGACCCTGTCACCGTGGCAGGTCGCGGGACTCGCGCTGATCACAGTCGCGAACGCGGTCGCCGTCGGCGTGGCGCCGCGCGGATCGGCGGCGCCCGAGCCCGTCGCCACGGCCGCAACGCCGGCTCCGCGCCATCCGGAACCCGCGCATTAGGCTGAGCGGCGTGACCGGCTCAGCTGCGCTCCTCACCGACCGATACGAGCTCACGATGGTGGACGCCGCCCTGCTGGACGGCACCGCCCACCGCGAGAGCCTGTTCGAGGCATTCGCCCGCCGCCTGCCCGCGGGCCGGCGATACGGCGTCGTGGCGGGCACCGGCCGGCTACTCGAGCTCATCGAGCGGTTCCGCTTCGAGGACGCCGAGCTGGAGTTCCTGCGCGAGCAGCACGTGGTGCGCGACGCGACGCTCGACTGGCTCGCCGACTACCGCTTCCGCGGCGACGTGTGGGGCTACCGCGAGGGCGAGGCGTACTTCCCGGGCTCGCCGCTGCTGACCATCCAGGCGTCGTTCGCCGAGGCCGTCATGCTCGAGACGGTCGTGCTCTCGGTGCTCAACGCCGACTCGTCGGTCGCGAGCGCGGCAGCGCGCATGGTCTCGGTCGCGCTCGGCCGCCCCATCGCCGAGATGGGCTCGCGGCGCACCAACGAAGGCGCGGCGATCGCCGCGGCGCGTGCGGCCTACATCGCCGGCTTCGACGCGACCAGCAACCTCGAGGCCGGGCGGGCGTGGGGCATCCCGACGATGGGCACGGCCGCGCACGCGTTCACGCTCCTGCACGACAGCGAGGAGGCCGCGTTCCGTGCCCAGGTCAATGCCATGGGTCCGGGCACTACGCTGCTCGTCGACACCTACGACATCACGGCGGGCGTCGAGACCGCGGTCCGCGTGGCCGGCACCGAGCTCGGGGCGGTGCGCATCGACTCGGGCGACCTGCCGACCGTCGTGGCCGACGTGCGCGCGCAGCTCGACGACCTCGGCGCCGTCACCACCCGCATCACCGTCACGAGCGACCTCGACGAGTACACGATCGCCGCCCTCTCCGGGGCTCCCGTCGACGCGTACGGCGTGGGCACGTCCGTGGTCACGGGCTCGGGGTCCCCTGCCGCGGGGATGGTGTTCAAGCTCGTCGCGCGGCGCGGCGTGGACGGCGAGTGGGTGGACGTCGCCAAGGCGTCGTCGAACAAGCTGAGCGTCGGCGGCCGCAAGAACGCGGCCCGCCGGCTCGACTCCACGCGCACCGCACGCGAGGAGATCGTCTTCGTCGGCGACGGACCCGAGGGCGAGGCCGACTTCGAGGCCGGCGACGAGCTGCGCCCGCTCATGGTCCGGCTCATGCACGAGGGCCGGGCGGATGCCGCGTACACCGGCCATGCGGGCGTCGAGGCTGCGCGCGCCCACCGTGCCGAGGTCATGCAGGAACTGCCGATCGAGGCGTTCCGCCTCGGCCGCGGCGAGCCGGTGATCCCGACGACCTACCGCTGAGCGATCACGCCGGGCGTCAGCCCTGCTTGAGCCGCTCGTAGATCTCCTTGCACGTCGGGCACACCGGGAACTTCTCCGGGTCGCGCCCGGGCGTCCACTTCTTGCCGCACAACGCCTTCACCGGCTTGCCGGTGATGGCCGACTCGAGGATCTGCTCCTTCTTGACGTAGTGGGAGAACCGCTCGTGGTCTCCGGGCTCGATGTTCTCCTCTTCGAGGAGCTTCTCGAGTTCGCGGTCGAGCACGGAGGTGCCGCCGCCGGGCGCATCGGGGTCGGCGATGCTCGCCTGCACGGGTCGGATCATGCGGTCGAGTCTACGCCGGGACTCACGCGCGAACGGCTGCTGCGAGGATCTCGGGTCCGCGGCGTTCGAACACGCGCCCGCCGCCCCAGATGCCGAGCGCGAGCACCACCAGGCCGAACCCGATGCCGGCCGCGAGGGAGGCCGCATGCCACGCCGGATCGTCGAACATGCCGAGTACCGCGAACGCGAGCGCGGGTCCGGCGACGAGGATCGAGCCGAACATCGTGAAGGACTGCACGAGCGCCGTCACCGCTCCGGTCGACTGCGGCGCCTGGAACGGGCTGTCGCCCGGCTTGACCACCGGGTACGGCATTGCCGCCGACGTGATCGAGCCGAGCCCGAGGCCCCCGAGCAGCAGCGCCGTGCTCACGCCGAGCAGCGAGGGCAGCAGCCGCCAGTCGTCGAGCACGAACACCGTGATCGCACTGCCCAGGCCGATCACGAGGATGCCCGAGATGAGCACCGGCACGAGTCGTCCGATGCGATCGGAGGTGCCGCGCACGCCGGAGGCCACGTGCAACCACACGGCCGTGCTGTCGTACGCCGTGTCGTTGTGCAGGCTCCAGCCGAGCAGGAGGCACACGAGCGGGACGGGGATGAGGCCGAGGTACAGCGCCGGAACCCCCGCGATCCCCAGCGGGACCGCCACGAGGATGGGCGTGATCGGCACCATCAGCAGCGCCACCCAGTAGCGCGCGTCGCGGAACCAGTACGTGATGCTGCGCGCGGCGATCGCGCCGGTCGCGCCGTGCGGCATCCGGCCGAACCATCCGAGGCCGTGGTAGCTGCGTGCGGCGGCCTCGCGCCCTGGCGTCACGAGCATCCGGGCGACCAACGCCCGCCAGGCCATCCATGCGACCCACACGGTCGCGACGGCGATCACGAGCTTCAGGATGGCGGCGCCCCAGGCTCCCGCGGCGGCATCGCCCGGGACCGCGAAGGCCGCGCCGAGCGGCGTCCACGACAGGGCGCCCGCGATCGCGCCGATCGCGCGGCGACCCGAGGTCGCCCAGTCGACCGTGGTGAGCGCGACGATCACCGGCGCGGCCATGACCACGAGCAGCACGCCGATGACGCCGGCGACATCGCGCGAGCGGCGGGTCTCGAGGAGCATGCCCGCGAGGCCCGCGGTCAGCCGGGCCCCGAGCAGGCAGGTCGCGAAGGCGAGCGGTGCGGCCAGCAGTGCGAGCAGGGTCTCGCCCGCCCCGCGCGACCACGTCACCACGGTGCCGCTGAGGGCGATCACGAGTGCGAGCGCCGGTACGCCGATGGCCGCAGCGAGCGCGAGTCCCAGCGCGAGCGTGCGGTTCGGCATGCCGAACAGCGCGAAGCGCCTCGGATCCATCGTGTCGTCGACGCCGAAGACCAGCGGGACGAGGAGGAATCCCAGCACCGTGGCCGCGCCCGCGACGACGATGCCGTCGCGGATCAGCTCGACGTCCTCCGCCCCACGCAGGCCGACGAGCAGCGCGAAGGCGAGGATCGCGAATCCGAGCCCGTAGATCAGGCCCACCACGATCCCCACGACCTGCCACGTGCTGCGCCGGAAGATGTTCCCGAGCAGCCGCAGCTTCAGTCGGAGAAGCTGTGCAACCATTCCATGCCCTCCGCCGCCTTGCGTCCGCCGGCGAGCTCGACGAATCGGTCCTCCAGGGTCTGCCCGCCACGCACCTCGTCGAGCGTGCCCGCGGCGAGCACGCGACCGCCCACGATGATCGCGGCCGAGTCGCACACGCGCTCGATGAGGTCCATGCCGTGGCTGGAGAGCAGGACGGTGCCGCCGCCGCCGACGTACCGCTCGAGGATGTCGGTCAGGTTCGCCGCCGAGACCGGGTCGACCGACTCGAACGGCTCGTCGAGCACGAGCACCCGCGGCGAGTGGATCATCGCGCACGCGAGCGCGATCTTCTTCGTCATGCCGGCGGAGTAGTCGGCGACGAGGCGGTCGAGCGCATCCTCGAGGCCGAAGGCGGCGGCGAGGTCGGCGCTCCGCTCGCGCACGGCGGCGTGGTCGAGGCCGCGCAGCGAGCCCGCGTAGTACAGCAGCTCGGCACCGGTGAGCCGGTCGAAGAGGCGCAGCCGGTCGGGCAGCACGCCCGTGATCCGCTTGGCCGCGAGCGGCTGCTTCCACACGTCGACGCCGTGGACGTGCACGGCGCCCGCGTCGGGACGGAGCAGGCCGGTCACCATCGACAGCGTGGTCGTCTTGCCCGCGCCGTTCGGGCCGACGATGCCGTAGAACGAGCCGGCCCGGACGTCGAGCGTGATGCCGTCGACGGCCGTCGTGTCGCCGTAGCGCTTCACGAGCCCTTCGATCGTCAGCACGCGGGGCGCGTCGGCGGGCGGCGCCTGGCGCGCCACGCGGAGCGTGCGCTTCTTGCGCGGCGCCGCCTTCGGCGCGGTGACGGCGATCACGGCGACGCCGCGTTCGGCGCCGACGGCGCGGTCGCCGTCGGTGCGTGCGGGGGCGGGTTCGGCGACCGCCGGCGCTGCGGCCGTCGTGGCAGCCGCAGCCGCAGCGGTGACGGCGGCGGCCACGGCGGGCGTGGAAGCCGGTTCGGCTCGGGGCGCCGGCTCGGGAGCCGTGACCGGCTCCGGCAGGTCGGCGGGCTCGGCCTTCGGCTCGGCGGCGAGCTCGGGCTCGGGCGTCGCTCCCGGCGCGACCGCGGGAGCCATGGCCTCCTCGGCGGCCGGCTCGACGGTCACGGTCGCCGCGGGTCGCACCGGCGTGGCCGGCGGCTCGAGCACCGCGGTGTCGGCCGGATCGTCGACCGGGGTGATCGGCGCGGGAGCAGGGGCCGCGGGCGCCGCAGCCGCAGCCGCAACAGCCGGGGCCGCTGCCGCGCCCGAATTCGGCTCCCCGTCGGGCCGGCGCGGGCTGCGCTCGGCGGCCGTGGTGTCGGTCGTGATGGCCGCAGCGACGCGCTGGCGCGAGGGCGCGGCCTTCTTGCGTGCGTCGGCGCTGCGAGCACGCGACTTCGCCGCAGACGCCGAGGGAGTCCGGGCGGACTTCGCGGCCTCGCCGCGCGCGGCCGCGGCGGACGACGACGCGGCGCGCGAGGCGGTGCTGCGCTTCGAGGCCGGACGCGACTCGGCGCCCTCGACCTCCACGCCCTCGGCGAGGTCGGCGTCGGCCGGCTCGGCGGCGGCCTTGTCGGAAGCGGCACGCGGTGGACGCGAACCGGATTTCGTCGTGGCCGGCCTCACGGGCTTGGGAGTCGACGCGGACGAGGTCGACTCCGGGGCCGACGGCTCCGGCGAGCTCGAGGCCGCCGACTTCGAACCGCCCGACTTCGAACCGCCCGGCTTCGCTGCGGTCGACTTCGAAGCCGTCGACCTGGTCGACGCTCCCTTCGACGACGTGCGCGGCGACCGCGCTCGCGGGGCCCGCTCACCGGACGAACGAGCGGTCGCAGGCGCGTCCGCATCCCCCCGATCGGCGGGCACCCCCGTGCCGGTGCCTTCGGGAGTCTCGTCGTCAGGGCGCGATGGCGAAACGGAAGTCACCCGGACAACCTACCAACCACCCCGCTCCGGACGCTGGAGAACGCCTCGATCCGCGCGCCGCGGAGGCCACGCACCCGGTCGACGGGCTGCGCAGACACTGGGCATCGCATCACGATCGGGCTACGGCTTGTCAACCGGTTCGGCGTCGGCGAACCCCCTCGGGTATCCTGAGAACCGGCATAACGGCGTGTCCAGAAGTGAACTTGCGGATGAACCCCCGGCGAACTCGTCTGAAACGAGGTCGTCGCGGCATCCGATCGACGAAGGAGATGCAGTGACCACGCAGATCGTGATCCTCGCAGCCGGCATGGGGAGCCGGCTCGGGCGTTCCCTCCCCAAACCGTTGACCGAGCTCAGCGACGGCCGCACCATCATGCGCCAGCAGTTCGACAACGTCGAGCACGCCTTCGGCCGCAATGCCGGCGTGACGATCGTCGTCGGCTACAAGCTCGAGCACATCATCGAGGCGTTCCCGCAGGCGTCCTTCGTCTACAACGAGGAGTACGACCAGACGAACACCTCGAAGTCGCTGATGCGCGCGCTGCAGGCCTCGCAGCCGGGCGGCGTGCTGTGGATGAACGGCGACGTCGTGTTCGACCCGCGCATCCTCGACCGTGCGCTGCCCTTCATCGCGCGCGACCAGTCGTTCGTGACCGTCAACACCGCCAAGGTGTCCGACGAAGAGGTGAAGTACACCACGAGCGCCGAGGGCTACATCAAGGAGCTCTCCAAGACCGTCAAGGGCGGCCTCGGCGAGGCCGTGGGCATCAACTACATCTCGAGCCGCGACAAGGCCGTCTTCCTCGCGCACCTGCAGCGGGTCGGCGCGCAGGACTACTTCGAGCGCGGCCTCGAGCTGGCGATCGAGCAGAACGGCCTCCTCGTCGAGCCGATGGACGTCTCCGACCTCTACGCGGTCGAGATCGACTTCGCCGAAGACCTGGAGCGCGCGAACCACTTCGTGTGATCTGCGGAGTACCACAGCACGAGGAGCGGATGCCACGAGGCATCCGCTTCTCGCATGTCCGGGCCCGGCACGGCGGGCCTCTACGATGTTGAGCGTGATGAGCTACGCGGACTCGCATCCGTTCTCGCGGACGCCGTGGGCCGGGTACCGGCACTCGTTGTGGCTCCTCACGACACGCGACCTGAAGGTCCGCTACTCGACGTCGGCGCTCGGGTACCTCTGGTCGATCCTCGATCCGCTCGTGATGGCGGGCATCTACTGGTTCGTGTTCACGCAGGTCTTCCAGCGGCCGGTCGGGACCGAGCCGTACATCGTGTTCCTGCTCTCGGCGCTGCTGCCGTGGATGTGGTTCAACGGCGCGGTCTCCGACTCGACGCGCGCGTTCCTGAAGGATGCCAAGCTCGTCCGCTCGACCAAGCTGCCGCGCACCATCTGGGTCAACCGCATCGTGCTCTCGAAGGGCATCGAGTTCCTCCTGTCGCTGCCGGTGCTCGCGCTGTTCGCCGCGCTCTTCGGCGCCGGCGTCGGATGGGGGCTCGCCCTCTTTCCGCTGGCGATCCTGCTGCAGGCGGCGCTCACGGCGGGCGTCGGCCTGATCGTCGCCCCGCTCGTGGTGTTCTTCCGCGACCTCGAGCGCGCGACCAAGCTGGTGCTGCGGTTCCTGTTCTACGCCTCCCCGATCGTCTACGGCACCACGAACCTCCCCGACGACCTCCACTTCTGGGCGTCGTTCAATCCGCTGACCGGCATCTTCGGCCTCTACCGCTCGGCCTTCTTCCCCGACGAGCTCGACTGGTTCGCGGTCGGGGTCGCCGCGGCGATGTCGTTCGCGTTCCTCGCCGTCGGGCTCTGGGTCTTCCGCAGCTCTGAGCGCCATGTGCTGAAGGAGATCTGATGCCAGAGGCCGCCATCCGGACCAGTGGTCTCGGCATCCGGTTCCGTCGCAACCGACGAGGGCGTCGATCGTTCAAGGACCTGCTGTCACGACGCCGTCGCATCCGGCCCGACGAGTTCTGGGCCCTGCGCGAGGTCTCGATCGACGTGCGCCCGGGCGAGGCGATCGGCGTCGTGGGCCGCAACGGCCAGGGCAAGTCGACGCTGCTGAAGCTCGTCGCCGGGGTCATGCTGCCCGACGAGGGCGAGGTCATCGTCAACGGCGGGGTCGCCCCGCTCATCGAGATCACGGGCGGATTCGTCGACGACCTGACGGTGCGCGACAACGTGTACCTGACGGCGGGGCTGCACGGCATGACGCGGCCGCAGATCGACGCGAAGTTCGACGGGATCATCGAGTTCGCCGAGATCGGCGACTTCCTCGACACGCCGTACAAGCACCTCTCGAGCGGCATGAAGGTGCGCATCGCGTTCGCCGTGATCTCGCAGCTCGAGGAGTCGATCCTCCTCGTCGACGAGGTGCTCGCCGTGGGCGACAAGGCGTTCCGCGAGAAGTGCTACCGCCGCATCGAGGAGCTGCTCGCGGGCGGGCGCACCCTGTTCTTCGTGTCGCACAACGAGCGCGACCTCCGCCGGTTCTGCACGCGCGGCCTCTACCTCGACAAGGGGAAGCTCGTGCTGGACGCCCCGATCGACGACGTCCTCGAGCGCTACAACGCCGAGTACGGCACTGCGAAGTAGCTCACGGCCGCGCGCGTCAAGCCCCCGGCCCGGATGCCGCGTCCGGCGGACCTTCCCAACCGCTCCGCCTAGGATCGACGGCATGTCCGATCGCGTCCACCGCATCACGTCGATGGGGCCGAGCGCGCCGCAGGAGGGCGACGAGGCCGCAACGGATGCCACGGAGCGGGCCGCGGGCCTCGAGCGCACGTTCGACCGGCTCCTGTCCATCCAGCGTCCGATCGTCGTGGCGCACCTGCGCAGCATCCGCCGTCACCATCCGACGGCCACGCCCGACGAGCTCATCCGCATCCTCGAGCGGCGCTACCTGACCGCGGTGACCACCGGCGGCGCCGCGGTCGGCGCGACCGCCGTGGTGCCGGGCATCGGCACGGGCGTCACGCTCGCGCTCTCCGGGGTGGAGACGGCGGGCTTCCTCGAGGCCACCGCGCTGTTCGCCCAGTCCGTCGCCGAGGTGCACGGGCTCCACATCGAGAACCCCGAGCGTGCCAGGGCCCTCGTCATGACGCTCATGATGGGCCGCGAGGGCGTCGACCTCGTCCGCCAGTTCGCCGCGCAGGCGAGCGGCGTGGGCGTGGCCCGGAACGCCTATTGGGGCGAGGTCATCACGAGCGGCCTGCCGAAGGCCGTCATGGGAACCGTCGTCGACCGGCTCCGGCACCTCTTCATCCGCCAGTTCGCGGTGCGCGGCGGCGCGGGCATCATCGGGCGCGCGATCCCCTTCGGCATCGGCGCGGCGATCGGCGGCATCGGCAACCATGTGCTCGGCCGCCGGGTGCTGCAGCAGTCGCGGCTGGCGTTCGGCGGGGCTCCCCGCATCCTCCCGGTCGAGCTCGAACCCCGCGGACCGGCCGAGCCGGTCGCGGCTCGCGCGATCCGGCGCGGCGGTGCCTTCGGTGAGACGCTGCTGTCATTGCCGGGTCGCAGCATCCGGACTGCGGGGCGCGCGCTCGGCCGACGCCGCGGCGAAGTCGAACGTGACGACACTGCGGCCGTCGACGACGGAGCCGCCGGCACGAGCGACGGGCGCGCGAGCTGACTCAGTCGACGTCGACGTCGTCGGACTGCTCGGCCGCCTCGCCCTCGGCGTCGTGCTCGTCGATCACGGGGTCCGTCGCGTGCATCGCGGCGAAGCGCTCCCACTCGGCCATGAGGCCGTCGACCGCGGCGTGGAACCGCGCCGTCGTGACGCCGGGGGTCGTGTCGCCAAAGTAGCGCTCGACCCAGTAGCCGAGCCGTTCGAGCGCGGCCTCGTCGTGCGCGACCTCGCTGACGCGCGCCGCCATCGCCTCGCCGTCGGCGGCGTCGAGCCATTCGCATGCCGACAGGTAGCCGCCGGTGTCGATCTGCGCCTCGCGCTCGACGGGGCGCGTGACGAGGAGCGGCCGGCCGGCGGCCAGGCGGTCGTAGACCATCGCCGAGATGTCGACGATCGCGACGTCGGCGGCCGCGAGCTGCCACCCCAGGTCGGGGCCGGTGTCGATGATGTGCTGAGCACCCGCGTCGGCGGCGTTGGCCTGCTCGAGCAGGCGCATGATCTCGCGATTGGCGGCGCCGTACTCGTGGTCGACCACGCCGGAGCGCGGGTGCGGGCGGTAGATCACGCGATGCCGTCCGGATGCGACGAGCGCGCGCACCAGTTCGACGCCGTGCGAAGCGATCGAACCGTACGCCGCGGCGCTGCGATCGCCCTCCCACGTGGGCGCGTACAGCACGACCTCGCGATGGTCCTGCGGATACGGCAGCGGCCGCCCGTCGAGGTAGTGGTCGGCCTGAGGGCGACCGATCGGGATGGCGCGCCGGTCGAAGTCGTAGTCCCAGAGCACCTTCTCGAGGCGGGCCCGCGCGGCATCCCCCGCGATGAGCGCGTAGTCGTAGGCCTTGAACTGGTTCGTGGTCATGTACATCTTGTCGGACTCGCCGTGGTTGATGAACACGTGCCAGCGGCGGCCGTAGCGCATCATCTGGAAGTTCTTCGCGTTCTGGTTCACGTAGAAGATGACGTGCAGGTCCTGCTCGTGGATCACCCGTTCGAGGTCGGCGACCCGGCGGACGTAGGCGACCGGGATCGGCGACTCGTCGCGCAGCGCCAGCGCGGCACCTGACGCGCGGCTGAGGATCAGCACCGGATGGCGCTGGGAGAGGGTCGCGAGCGGCTTGTACCACTGGCGCAGCTGGTAGAGGTTGACCTTGCCGTCGGCGAAGTAGACGCCGATCCGGAAGCGGTGCGGCTCAGGCGGCTGGATGCCGGCCAGCCGGCGCTGTTCGTTGCGCGACTTGACGACGTTCCGGACCAGCTTCACGGCGCGGCGCGCGTCTCTCCTCAAACCCACCGTCCAAGGGTAGCCGTCGATGGAGGCCGGCGCGGGGCGCCTCAGATCACGGGTGGGCGGCCGGCGCGCGCCATCCGCCATATCGTGCGCCAGTGCAGCGGGCGACGGGGGCCCGGGTCCTCGCGCCATCCCGCGCGCCATCCGCCGAACCAGGCCCGCAGCGCCGCCGGATCGCGGTACCAGCGCAGGACCTGGATCGCCGTCCAGGAGCCCACGTAGACCGGCACGAGGACGGCCGGGAGGTTGCGCCGCGCGAGCCAGACGCGGTTGCGGGCGTTGAGGCGGTAGTAGTACTCGTGGCGGGCGGGATCGATGACCGGATGCGCGGCCTCGAGGTCGCCGGCGTACCAGGCGCGATGCCCTGTGTCCCAGACGCGCCACGCCAGCTCGACCCCCTCGTGCGCGTAGAAGAAGGGGTCGGCCCATCCGCCCGTCGCCTCGAGCACCGGGCGGGGCATGAGCACGGCACCCTCCCAGCATGAGAAGACGTCGCTCGAATGCGCGGGGTCGCCCTTGCGGATGCGCGGGATCCACCGGCGCGGCGCCGTGAGACCGGTGGGGTCGACGACGCGGGGCTGCACGAGCCCGAGGTCGGGGTGTTCGGCGAGCAGGCGGCATCCGTGGGCCAGGAAGGTCGCGCTCGGCAGGAACGCGTCGTCGTCGAGGAAGAAGAGGACGTCGCCGGCCACGTGCGGCACGCCGCGGTTGCGCCCGGCCGGGATGCCGAGGTTCTCGGGCAGGTGCACCGTGCGCACCTCGGGCGGCAGGGGCGGGTCGGCCATGCGGGGATCCCAGCCGTTGCCGACGCAGGCGACGTCGACCTCGACGCCGACCTGGTCGAGCACGCTGCGGATGCCGCGGGCGAGGTCCGCGGGACGTCGCCCCATCGTCAGGACGACCACACCCACCCGGGGCGGCGTCACGGCGTCGGTCGGCGCGTCAGGCGCGGACACGGCGGGATGCCATGATCGCGACGAAGTGACCGAGGAGCGCGAGCACCGCGAGCGGCAGCAGCGCGGTCACGACGAAGCGGTCGACGAGGGGCTGGCCCGCGAAGAGGCCGACGACGGCCGCGGCGAAGGCGATGAGGGTCAGCTCGACCGAGTGGTACAGCCGGTGGAACGGCACGAAGCGGGCCGCCCGGCGGAGCTTCGCGATGAGGCCGCCGCGCGGGGCGGTCTCGCCGTGCGTGTCGGCGAGCTTCGGCAGGCCGGCGTTCGCCCGGGCGACGTGCACCATGTCGTTCAGCGCCTTGTTCAGCACGATGACGAGCGCGAGCATCGCGCCGATCGTGGTCCACAGGAAGTCCTCGGGGAACTCCAGCGGGTAGGCCGCGGCGCGGATGCCGAGGGCGAGCGGGATGAGCGCCTCGGTCGAGTAGTGCCCCACCTTGTCGAGGAAGACGCCGGCCGGGCTCGACGTGCGCCGCCACCGCGCGACCTCGCCGTCGCAGCAGTCGACGAGCATCTGGAGCTGGCCGAGCACCACCGCGAGCAGTGCCCCCCAGATGCCCGGGATGAGCAGCGCGGCGGCCGTCGACCAGCCGACGAGGATCATGAGTCCGGTCACGCCGTTCGCCGAGATGCGGGTGCGCAACAGCACCCACGTGAGGTACGGCGACAGGTTCCGCAGGTACAGCGACGCGGTCCAGTGCTCGGCGTTGCGTCGGCCGCGCACCTCGGGCGGCTGCGTGACCGCGCGCAGCTCGGCGATCGTCGACGGCCTGCCGCGTTCGGGCTCGGTCTGGGTCATGCTCACCTTCCCGTGTGACTCGCGATGTTGCTCGTGAGCGAGAGGTAGCCGAGCACGAAGCCCGTGCCCCAGGCCACGTGGATGCAGGGCAGCACCGCGAGGAACCACGCCATCGTGGCCGCACCACGACCGCGAGCGTACACGAGGGTGGCGAACACGACGAAGAGCACGTAGACGAGCGGGACGGCGAAGCCGGCGAGCATCCACGGCACCGCACCGACGGCGAGTTGCACGAGTCCGCCGATGCCGAGCAGGAGGCCGAGCGCGACGCCGACGACCATCGCCGGCGGGACGAAGTAGCGGATGCCGTTGTCGGCGGGGAAGCGGCGCGCGAGCTCGCCGCGCCACAGCCCCGTGGAGAACATCTGGCGCGCGAGGCGCTCGACGCTCGAGCGGGGTCGGTAGGTCACCGCGAGCTTCGGCGTGAACCACACGACGCCGCCGGTGTCGCGCAGGCGGCGGTTGAGCTCCCAGTCCTGGCCGCGCTTGATGCTCTCGTCGAACAGGCCCACGCGCTCGAGTGCGCTGCGGCGGAACACGCCGAGGTAGACCGTGTCGGCGGGTCCCTCTTCTCCGCCGACGTGGAACGCCGAGCCGCCGAGCCCGACACGGGTCGTGTAGGCCAGCGCCACCGCGCGCTCGAAGGGCGTCTCGCCGCGCGCGTCCATGATGCCGCCGACGTTGTCGGCACCCGTGCGGACGAGGGTCTCCACCGCGATCTGCGCGTAGTCGGGCGGCAGCATCGAGTGCGAGTCGACGCGGACCACCACCGGGTGGGATGCCGCGCGGATGCCGAGGTTCAGTCCCGCCGGCGTCGACCCGACCTCGTTGTCGAGCACGCGGACGCGGGAATCGCGCGCCGCCAGGTCGGCCACGAGCTCGGCCGTGCCGTCGATCGACGGGCCGAGCGCGATGAGCACCTCGACCGGGCCGTCGTACTGCTGCTCGAGGATGGAACCGACCGCCGCACGCACGTGCGACGCATCGTTCAGCACGGGCATGACATAGGAGACGCCGATCGGCGGCGACAGGTCCGCCGGATGGTGCTGCTCGGGCATGGTCCTCACTCGTGCACTGGGTCGATCGAGCCTAGCAGCCGGGCTCCCGTGCGCCCCCGCCCGCGCCGCCGCGTCGCACGGCCGTCGCGGCCGGGTACGCGGACGGGACCGGACCCCGCAGGGTCCGGTCCCGTCCGGTGGGAGCTGAGGCGACCGAGCGGCTCAGCCCTCGAAGGTGCCGAGCGTGACGGTCACCGTCTGCGACTCGCCGTCCCGCGTGTACGTGACCTCGGCGTCCGCGCCGCCGGCGAGCGCACGGACCTGCGCCGTCAGGTCGGTCTGGTCGCTGATCGGGACGCCGTTCAGGGCCGTCACGACGTCGCCGGACTGCAGGCCCGCAGACTCGGCCGCGCCGCCAGGCGACACCTCGGAGATCAGTGCGCCGACCGTGTCGCTCTCGCCGCTCTCCTGCGCCGAGGTGACCGTCGCGCCGAGCAGGCCGTGCGTCGCCGCCCCGTTCTCGATGATCTCGTTGGCCACGCGCTCCGCGAGGTTCGAGGGCACCGCGAAGCCGACGCCGATGTTGCCGGCCTGGCCCGAGTCGCCGGTCGAGAGGATCGCGACGTTCACGCCGATGAGCTTGCCGTCGGAGTCGAGCAGCGCGCCGCCCGAGTTGCCCGGGTTGATCGCGGCATCCGTCTGGATCACCGGGATGGAGATGAGGCCGCCGCTCTGCGACTGCTGGCCGCTGCCCTCCTGGCCGTCGAAGTTCCAGAAGTCGAACGGGCTCTGCTGGGACTCGTCGCCCTCGTCCTGGCCATCGTCGGGCGTCGTGGGCGCGGCCGAGGACTCGACGTCGATGCTGCGGTTCAGCGCGCTGATGATGCCGTCGGTCACGGTACCCGCCAGGCCGAGCGGCGCGCCGATCGCGATGGCCGTGTCGCCCACGTTGAGCTCGTCGGAGTCGGCGAACTCGATGGGCGTGAGGTCGGACGCGTCGACGAGCTTGATCACGGCGAGGTCGCTGAGCGGATCGGTGCCGATCAGCTCGGCCTCGTACAGCCGGCCGTCGTCGGTCTTCACCTGGATGGTGGGGTCGCCCGTGGCGCCGTCGAGCGTGACGACGTGCGTGTTCGTGAGCACGTAGCCGTCCTCGGACAGGATGATGCCCGAGCCGGTGCCCTGACCCTCGCCCTGGGCGCCCGCGACCTCGATGGTCACGACGCTGGGGCTCGCCGACGCGGCGACCGCGCTGACCTGGTTGACCGACTCAGTGTCGTTCACGACGATGCGCTCGGCGCCCGCCGAAGTCTGCGTGGTCGTGGCGTCGTCTCCGCCGACGACCAGGGCCGTGACGCCGGCGCCCGAGGCGCCGCCGATGAGGGCCGCCGCCACGATGGCCGCGGCGACGCCGAGGCCCACGCGACGCGGCTTGGCCGGTGCGGGGGTGGCGGATGACGCGGCGGGGCCGCCGAACGCCGGCGGGATGGTGCCCGAGCCGCCCGATGCCGCCGGGGCGACGGGGGATGCGGGCGCCGGGGCGCCGGCGACCGGAGCGGTCGGCGCGGTCTGAGCCGCCTGCGCCGGCTGACCCGAAGCCGGCGTGGCGGCGGGCTCGTGGCTGTAGCCCGGTGCCACGTACGGCTGGGGCGCCTGGCCCGGCGTGTAGACCGTGCCGGTCGGCCGGGGCGCGCTCTCGGGGGTCGGGGCCTCGTTCTGCGCCTCGGACGGCGCCGGCGTCGTCGACGCAACGGGCGCCGAGGCGGGCGCGGGCTCCGGGGCCTGCGCGGGCGCCGAGGCGGCGGGCTGCGGCGCCTCGGTGCGCGGCTCCGCGGGCTCGGGGGTGGTGGTCTCCACGCGGGCCTCGGACTCCTGGTCGTGCCCGCCGGTGGTGGTGTCGGTCATGGTCGCTCCCTTCCAGCGAAGCCAGCATCGCGCTGCAAGCTGTGCGGCGCGTCGGCGGTTTCTATGACGGACCTATGCCGGTGCCGGGAACCGCCCGGGCGCCCACGCAAGCGTAACGAACCCACCGTGACGTACGGTGTGAGCGTGGAACCCGCCCGCTCCCGCCACCTCGCACCCTGGCAGCGCACCGCAGAGGGCGCCGGCCTGCTCGCCGCCGACGGCACCGTCGCCGCGACCGTGTTCGCCGAGATGACCGCCCTCGCCGTGTCGACCGGCGCGATCAACCTGGGCCAGGGCTTCCCCGATGAGGATGGTCCGCGCGAGGTGCTCGAAGCCGCGCGCGAGGCCATCGCGAACGGGATGAACCAGTACCCGCCGGGGCCGGGGATGACCGTGCTGCGCGAGGCCATCGCCCGGCACCAGCACCGCTGGTACGGCCTCTCGGTCGATCCGATGCGCGAGGTGCTGGTGACGGCCGGCGCGACCGAGGCGCTCGCGGCCACGCTCCTCGCATTCGTCGATGACGGCGACGAGGTGGTCACGTTCGAGCCCTCGTACGACGCGTACGGCGCCCTCATCGCGCGTGCCGGCGGCATCCACCGCACGGTACCGTTGCACTTCCCCGACTGGCGGCCAGACCACGACGAGCTGCGCGCCGCCGTGACCGATCGCACCCGGATCATCCTCGTCAACTCGCCGCACAATCCCACCGGCGCGGTGCTCGACCGTGCCACGCTCGAGCTGGTCGTCGAGCTCGCCCACCGGCACGACGCGCTCATCGTCACCGACGAGGTGTACGAGCACCTCGTCTTCGACGGCGAGCACACCCCCATCGCGACGCTGCCCGGCGGGTGGGGCCGCACGCTGTCGATCTCGTCGGGCGGCAAGACGTTCAACACGACGGGATGGAAGATCGGCTGGGTCACCGGCCCCGCCGCGCTCGTGACCGCCGTGCTCGCGGTGAAGCAGTACCTCACCTTCGTCAACGGCGCGCCGTTCCAGCCCGCGATCGCCGCGGGGCTCGACCTGCCCGACCGGTTCTTCGCCGAGGCCTCCGCGTCGCTCGCCGCAAAGCGCGACCTGCTCGTCGCCGGCCTCGACGCGGCCGGCTTCGCGACGTCGGTGCCGTCCTCCGGCTACTTCGTGGTGGCGGATGCCGCGGCCCTCGGCGAGCCCGACGGGCCGGCGTTCTGTCGCGAACTGCCTCACCGCGCCGGCGTGGTGGGCGTGCCCGTGACCGCGTTCGTCCACCCCGACCGGCGCGACTCCGTGCGCGGCCTCATCCGCTTCGCGTTCTGCAAGCGCCGCGAGGTGCTCGAGAAGGCCTCGGCGCGACTTGCCGCGATCAGCCCTCGCGAGGAGGCACCGACCGCTCCGTGACCGCGAAACGCCGCAGCGCGAGCGCCGGGTTGAGCCGCCGCACCGCCGCGATCCGCTCCGTGGAGAGCCAGGCGACCGCGACCTCCTCCTGCTCGCCGATCGTCGCGAGCTCGACGCCCATGGGGTCGACGATCATGCTGTTGCCCGCGCCGACGGGTGGCGCGTGGTCGGCCGCGACGACGTACGCCGTGTTCTCAAGCGCGCGCGCCGTCGTGAGCGTGCGCCAGTGCGCCTCCTTGAGCGGACCGCGCACCCACTCGGCGGGCATGCAGATCACGTCGGCGCCCGCGTCGACGATGCGACGCGTCACCTCGGGGAACCGCACGTCGTAGCAGGTCTGCAGCCCGAAGCGGATGTCGCCGACCGCGAAGGTCTCGGGATCGCCGATCTCGCCCGGGGCCACCCACTCCGACTCGCGCTGGCCGAAGGCGTCGTAGAGATGCAGCTTGCGGTACCGCGCGACGATCCCCTCACCCGGCGCGATCGCGACGACCGTGTTCGCGACCCGCTGCTCCCCCTCGAGCCGCTCGATCATGCCGGCGACGACGTGGAGGTCGAGCCGGTCGGCGATGGCCCGCAACGCGCGCGTGAACGGCCCCTCGACGGATTGCGCCGCGGCGAGCCACTCCTCGCCGGGCGTCGGCGTGAACCAGCTCGAGTACTCCGGGAACACGACGACGCGCGCGCCGCGTGCGGCGGCGCGATCGGCGAGACGCTCGATCGAGGCCAGGTTCGCGGCGGCATCGTCGCGGGGTGCGAACTGCGCGGCCGCGACCGCGAGCTCCGTGCCATCCGTCTGCATGCGACCCAGCCTAGGGCGGCCCCGACACGAGATCACCGACCGTGCCGACACCATGCGGCGGGGGCGTGCACGGAGTACATTCGCGACAGAGGCGGCACGTCGGCCCGGAGGACGCGTGCACCCTCGGAAGGCGCGGGATGCCGATGGCGACGGAACCGGCCTGCCTGCTGATCGCGGACATCTCCGGCTACACCGGCTACCTGTCGGGTGTCGAGCTCGACCACGCCCAGGACATCCTGGCCGACCTGATCGGGGCGATCATCGACACGCTGCGACCGTCCTTCCGGCTCGCGAAGCTCGAGGGCGACGCCGTGTTCGCGGTCGCGCCCGGCGAGCAGATCGACGGCTCGCTGCTCCTGGACACGGTCGAGCAGTGCTACTTCCGCTTCCGGCGCCGGCGGCGCGATATCCGTCAGGCGACCTCGTGCCCGTGCAACGCCTGCGCGCACATCCCCGACCTCAACCTGAAGTTCGTCGTGCACCACGGTGCGATCCTTCGTCAGCACGTCGCCGGGAATGACGAGCTCCTCGGACCCGCCGTCATCCTCGTGCACCGCCTGCTGAAAAACGGAATCGTCGCATCGACCGGGATCGCGGCGTACGCGGTGTTCAGTCAGCAGTGCGTCGACGCGATGGACGTCGACGTCGACGCCCTGGGCATGCTGCGCGCCGACGAGCGCTACGAGGACCTCGGGACGGTGGCCGTGTGGGTGCACGACCTCGAGCGACGGTGGCGCGAGGAGGAGGACCGAATCCGGGTGAGGGTCGACGAGCGGGACGAGCGCAGCCACATCGACCTGGCGACGTCGGCGCCGGCGTCGGTGGCATGGGAGTTCGCCACCGCTCCGGGTCGGCGGCTCGTATGGCAGGAGGGTCTCTCGGCGCTGCACGCGCAGTCCGTCGGGAATCGTCGGGGGGTCGGTACGATCACCCACTGCGAGCACGGAACCTCGACGATCGTCGAGGAGGTGCTCGACTGGCACCCATATGACTACGTGACGCTTCGATCCACGATGCCGACTCCGCTGGGGCCCGTCCGACTCGTCACCACGACCGAGCTGGAGCCCACTCCGGACGGCGGGACGATCATCCACTATCGGATCGGCTCACCCGAGACCGCTCGGGAGCGCATCGTGATGCGCGCCGTCGCATCCCGGCTCGACGCCTCGCTTCGCGCTAGCGCGGCTCGCCTCGAGCAGCAGCTCGAGACCGAGTCGATGCACTGAACCCTGTGCCCGTCCTGGGCCAGTGCTGGCCCGGCGACCGGCGTCCGCCGAGGCCGCGTGATCAGGCGCGCGATGGATGGATCCGCGCACGCACCCGATCGACGATGGCCTGGAGGTCGACCGTCGTGGCCTCGAGCTCCTCGAACGCGTCGAGCAGGTCCGATCGGCCGCTTCCGGCGTCCTGGGCGAGGAGCAGGTCGGTGCACACGTTGAGGGCGGCCGCCCGGGTGCTCGCCGCGAGGGTGGCGGCGGCGACGCCGACGTCGGCGAGGAGCAGCGTGCTCGTGTCGTCGACCAGTTCCCGCAGCACCGGGACGAGGCCTGCCGCGAACCGCCCAAGCGCCACGGACGACTCCGCGGCGGCGAGGCTCGCCTCGCGCCTCGCGGCCGATCGAGCCTCGGCACTGGTCCGTCCGTTCGCGGCGGCGAAGCCGGCCGATGCGGCGGTGTCCCGGTCGGCCATCGCCGGGGCGGCCTCGCGAATGGCGGCCGAGAACGCCTCCAGCGACCGGCGCCGGACTTCCCCGTCGGGCGATCCGTCGGGCGCGCGGTGAGCGACCACCATCTCGGCCAGCGCGGCCGCCATCCCTGCCATCAGCGCGGCCGCCGCCCCACCGCCCGGATTGGGGCCGGTGGACGCCAGCGCGTGCAGCCACTCGGAAATGGGCTCATCGGCCGTCAGTCTTGCCACCATGAGTCGAGGGTAGACCGACGGCGGACGCAGATCACGGTCACATGCAAGGACAAGAAGAGGCCGGTATCGGATTTCTCCGATACCGGCCTCTGATTGGTTGCGGGGGCAGGATTTGAACCTACGACCTCTGGGTTATGAGCCCAGCGAGCTACCGAACTGCTCCACCCCGCGGCACAAGAGATAACACTAGCACGCGTTCCGAGGGCGGTCGAATCGAGCTCACCGCCCGGGCGAGTCACGCACGGCGACGACCTCGTACGACAGCGGCAGCCACGGCTCGGCGGGCCAACCGTACATGCCGTCGCCCTTCGGCACGGCGATCGGGAAGATCTGCCAGGGCACCTCGTGGTGCTCGGCGAACCTCTCGACGGTGAGACCGGCCTCGCGCATCGCGCCGAGCACCTCGCCGAGCGGGTGGATCCATTCCACCGTCCGTGAGCTCGCGATCCTCGCCTCGGGGTCGGCGTAGTCGCTCGGGTCGTCGAACTCGATCACGTCGGCCGAGGTGTACGGGTACGAGAAGACCGGCAGTCCGCCCGGTCCGCCGTCGCCGTCGAACACGAACGCCGCGGGGTGCCCGTCCGCGAAGTACAGCCGACCGCCGGGCTTGAGGAACCAGGCGATGATGCGCGCCCATTCCGCGACATCCGGGAGCCAGCCGATCGTGCCCCACGTCGTGAAGACGAGGTCGAACGACTCGGGCTCGGGCAGTCGGTGCCGCGCGTCGTACACGTTCGCCTCGATGAAGCGGGCGCGCTCGGCCACACGGAGCTCGGCCGCCATCCGCCGGGCCTCTTCGACCGCCGGCCGGGAGAAGTCGAGGCCGACGGCCGTCGCCCCGACATTCACGAGCGAGAGCGTGTCGGAGCCGAAGTGGCACTGCAGGTGCAGCACGCGCACGCCGTCGAGACCGTCGGGGAACAGCCCCGCGATTCCGGCGGCCGCGATCGGGTCGAGCTGGCTGCCGCCCGCGCGCAGGTTGCCACGGTCGTAGAACGGCGACGCGACGTGCACGGGCACGCGCTCGTCCCAGTTCGCCCGGTTCGCGTCGAGCCAGTCGCCGCTCGTGAGGTCGCGGTCGCGGTCCACGGCCGGCCGACCGTCAGTTCCCGGACGGCGCCTCGGTGGCGGGCGGCTCGGTCGCCGGCGCCTCCGCGCTGCCCTCGTCGGCGAGCACGATGAGCTCGGAGATGATCTCGGCGAGTTCGGCGTCGGCCTGGCCGTAGGCCGCCCAGTCGCCGTCCTGCAGCGCCTGCTGCTTGTCCTCGATCACCTGGCGGGCCCGATTCAGCAGGGCCTGCAGCTCGGTGTCGTCGGTGGCCGGCTGCTCGCCGCCCTCGTCGGGCGTCTGGCCGGGCTCGGTCGGCTCGACCTCCTCGTCGCCAGCGGCCGCACCCGAGTCGCCGCCGAACAGCACGTTCAGCGCCTCGTCGAGGGTGTCCTGGAAGGCGATCTGGTCGCCGAAGGCCACGAGCACCTTCTGCAGCACCGGATAGCTCGTCTCACCGGTCGACCGGACGTACACGGGCTGCACGTACAGGAGGCCGCCGCCGACGGGCACCGTGAGCAGGTTGCCGTTGATCACGTCGGACTGCCCCTGCTTCAACAGGTTCAGCGACTGCGACACGGTCGGATCGGAGTTGAACGTGTTCTGCACCTGGCCGGGACCGGGCACGTTGTCGTCCTCTGGCAGGGAGAGCAACCTCAGCTTGCCGTAGCCCTCAGCCCGCTCACCGTCCTCCGCTCCCGCGTTGGAGTCGACGGCGAGATAACCGCGGAGCACGTTGCGGCTCTGCGTGCCACGCGCCTCGGGGATGAAGGTCGAGTAGATCGAGTAGGTCGGCGCCTCCTGGCCCGGCATCTGCATCGTCAGGTAGTACGGCGGCTGCAGGAGCGTGCTCGCCGAGCCCTGGGTCGGGTCCTTGGGCGTCGTCCACGCGTCTTCGCGCGAGTAGAACGCGTCGGACTCGGTCACGTGGTAGCGACCGAGCACCGCGCGCTGCATCTTGAAGAGGTCGGCCGGGTAGCGCACGTGGCTCATGAGCTCGCCGGACATCTCGCTCATGTCCTGGATGGCGTCGGGGAAGATCTTCCCCCACGTCTGCAGGATCGGGTCCTCGGTGTCCCACGCGTAGAGGGTGACGGAGCCGTCGTACGCGTCGACCGTCGCCTTCACCGAGTTGCGGACGTAGTTGACCTCGTCGAACGCGAGCGGCTGCTGCACGCCCTCGCTGTCGGAGATGGCCTCGCTGTAGCTCACCTTGTTCGAATACGGGTACTGGTCGGAGAGGGTGTAGCCGTCGACGATCCAGACGACGCGGCCGTCGACGACCGACGGGTAGGTGTCACTGTCGAGCGTGAGGAACGGCGCGACCTTCTGGACTCGCTCGATGGGCGAGCGGTCGTAGAGGATCTGCGACTCGTCGTTGACCTGGTCGGAGAGGAAGATCTGCTCGGACTGGAACTTCAGCGCGTAGACCAGCTTGGTGAAGAGGTTGTCGAGCTGCGGACCGCCGTTGCCACCGAACGTGGTCTGCTGCGGTTCGCCCTCACCACCGGCGGGGAAGTCCAGCTCGATGGCCTGCTCGCCCTCGGGTGCGCCGACGATCGAGTAGTCGGGCGAGTTCTCGCCGAAGTACACGCGCGGCTCGAACTCGGGGAGGTTGCCCGTCGACGGGATGCCCGACTGGATGAACACCGGCTGGCCGTCGCTCGAACGCTGGTTGCCCGCTGCCGCCACGAGGCCGTAGCCGTGCGTGTAGACGAGGTGGCTGTTGAACCACGTCTGGGCGTCGCCCAGGCCTTCGAGGTTCAGGTCGCGGATGGCGACGACGGTGTCCTGGGTGGTGCCGTCGATCTCGTAGCGGTCGACGTCGAGCGTCTCGGGGAACTGGTAGTACTGCCGGAACTGCTCGAGCTGGCGGAACGCCGGGCTGATGACGGCCGGGTCCATGAGCCGGATGCTCGCGGTGGTCTCGGCATCCGCGCGAAGCGCGCCGGGCTCGGCATCGGTCTCGGCCTCGTACTGCACCTCTTCGATGTCGGAGACGCCGAACGCGTCGCGCGTCGCGTCGATGTTCCGCCCGATGTACTCGGACTCGAGGGCACGGGCGCTCGGGTCGACCTGGAAGCGCTGCACGATCCACGGGTAGAGCGAGCCGATGAGCAGGCTCGACACGATGAGCAGCACGGCGCCGATGAGCGGCAGCCGCCACCGGCCGAGGATGGCGGTGATGAGGAACAGCACCGCCACGACCGCCGCGATGACCGCCAGGATCTGCCGGCCGGGGATGGTCGCGTTGACGTCGGTGTACGACGCACCGGTGATGAGCGATCCGGCCTCGGTCACCGTGGCGTACTGGTCGAGCCAGATGCTCACGGCCTGCAGCAGCAGGTAGAGACCCGCCGTGATCGCGATCTGGATACGCGCGGCCTTGGAGATCACGACCTCCCGGCCGCTGATCCGGATGGCGCCGTAGAGGTAGTTGGTCGCGATGACGAGCAGGCCCGACAGCAGCACGACCGCCGAGGCGAACCCCACGATCGAGCGGTAGAACGGCAGCTCGAAGACGTAGAAGCCCACGTCGAGGCCGAACTGCGCATCAGCGGAACCGAACGGCGTGCGGTTCAGCCACACCAGGACGGAATCCCAGCGGCTCGCCGTCGAGACGCCGGCGAACACGCCGAGGACGATGGGGATGCCGTACATCGCGAGGCGACGCAGCGGCTCGAAGATCTCCTGGTAGCGATCGAGCTGCGAGTTGAGCTTCGCGTACACCGGCCGGGTGCGGTACGCGATCTGGATCGAGATCCACACCGGCAGCGCCATCGCGAGGAAGCCGATCACGAACAGCACGATGCGGGCGATCCACTCGGTCGCGAGCACCTCGACGAACCCGAGCTGCTGGTACCAGAGCACGTCGGCGTAGATGCCGGCGAACACGAAGAAGGCGACGACGAGTGCACCCACGATGCCGATCGTGATCGCGATCGGCGCACGGCGGCGCGGCATCCTCGGCTCTTGCGGCTGTGCTGTGGACACTCTCGGCCTCATTCGGGGTCGTGGCGGGGTCGATTCCCCATCCTAGGGTCGGCTCATATGGAAAGGCTGCGGGCCGGCTGGGCGCCGGATAACGCTCAGGTCACGCCTCGCAGCGGGCGAAGGACGCGAGGTCGCCGTCCTCGGCGGCGGCCTCGACGATGGTGCGCGCCTCGTCGAGCGTGGTGACCGCGAACACGTCGAGTCCCTCGGGCACGTTGCCGACGACCTCGTCGCAGTTCGCCTGCGGAGCGAGGAAGAGGTCGGCACCGTCGTCGTGGGCCGCCCAGAGCTTCTGCCGGATGCCGCCGATGCCGCCGACCGCGCCATCCGAGTCGATCGTGCCCGTGCCGGCCACCTGGTCGCCACCGGTCATCGCGCCGGGCGTGAGCTTGTCGACGATGCCCAGCGCGAACATCATGCCGGCGCTCGGACCGCCGACGTCGTCGAGGCGGATCTCGACGTCGATCGGGAACTCGTACTCCATCCGGACGCCGACGCCGAGCACCGCCTGCCCGTCGACCGCCTCGGGCGTCACCTCGACCGTCAGCGTCTCGTCACCTCGGCGCACCTCGAGCTGCGCGGGCGTCTCGGTGCCGTGCTCGCGCAGCGCCGAGCGCAGCTCGTCGACCGAGTGCACGGGTTCACCGTCGACCGAGAGGATCACGTCGTCGGGTTCGAGCACGCCCTCGGCAGGCGTCCCCTCGCCGACGCCCACCACCGTGACGTCGCGCGGGAAGTCGTATCCCAGCTCGACGAGCGCCGCCGCGATCGCGTCCTGCTGCGAGTCGACCATCTGCGCCTCGTTCTGCGCGTTCCGGTCGTCTTCGCTGAGCCCGGGCGGGAACAGCGTCTCGACCGGCACGACCGCGCGGCGGGGGTCGAACCACGCGGCGGCGACGTCGAGCCATCCCGGCGTGCGGCCCGGCCGCCCGACGGCCGCCACGGTCAACAGGTCGAGCGAGCCGTCGGTGGCAAACGTCTCCTCGTCGGGGATGTCGATGAGCGGGACATCCTCGCCCTCGATCTCGGACGTGCCGAGCGTGTCGTAGATCGGGCCCGGCTGCTGGATCACGTACGGCGACGGCAGCAGCGCGAAGACCAGCGCGATGGCGACCGCGACCGCGACCGCGATCCAGCCGATGCGCTCGCGACGCGAACGTCGCCGCTCGGAGACGGAGTCCGTCGTGCCGAAGCCCGCTGAGGCGCCATCGGTCTCGGGCCCGAACAACGACATGCCGCGACATCCTCTCCGGGTGTGCCGGATTGCAGCCCCTTCCGGGGCCGGCGCTGTTCGCGACGGGCGGACACCCGGAACGTCAGCCTAGGCCATTTCCCAAGGAGGAAGCCGGGCCGCGGCGGTAGCGTGGAATGCCGAACGAGGGAGGTGGCCCGAGTGGCCGAAGGCGACGAGGAACGCGATCGGAACCCCGAGGACGAGTTCCGCGACATGCTCCGCGAACTGCTGTCCGGATCGGGCGGCATCGACGCGTCGAAGCTTGCCGATGCGGCCGGGTTGCCCAGCGATCCGGCCAGCCTCGCGGCGATCTTCAGCCAGCTGCAGCAGGCCATGCAGCGCTCGGCCGACGAGGGCATCGACTGGTCGCTCGCGCTCCGCCAGGCCGAGCAGCGGGCGTCGTCGGGGCAGCGTCAGCTCGCGCCCGCCGAATCCGACCGGCTCGACACCGCATTCGACCTCGCGGCGCTCTGGCTCGACGAGGTCGTGGACGTCTCGGCACTCCCGGGCACACCCGAACTGCTGACCCGCCGATCGTGGGCGGCGGCCACCATGCCGATCTGGTCGCAGCTCGCCGAGCCCGTGGCGCTCAGCATCGCCGACTCGCTCACGCGGGTCATGAGCGAGCAGGCGCCCGAAGAGCTGCGCTCGATGGTCCAGGGCGCAAGCCGGATGATGCGGGGCATCGGCGGCGCGATGTTCGCCATGCAGCTCGGGCAGGTCGTCGGCCAGCTCTCGACCGAGGTCGTCTCGGGCGGCGATGTCGGCATCCCGCTGCTCGAAGACGGTCGCGCCGCGCTGCTGCCGCAGAACATCGCGGAGTTCGGCGAGGGGCTCGACATCCCCGCCGACCAGGTCGAGCTCTACCTCGCGGTGCGCGAACTCGCGCACGCGCGGCTCTTCCGGCACGCGCGGTGGCTGCGACTGCACCTCATCACCGCGATCACGGCGTTCGCCCGCGGTATCGACGTCGACGTCGAGCGGCTCGAGCAGCTCGCCGAGGGCTTCGACCCGTCCAACACCGACGAACTGCGCGACGCGGTCGCGAACGGCGCGCTGCTGCGCCCGAAGAGCACCGAGCAGGAGGCGGCGCTCGCCCGGCTCGAGACGATGCTCGCGCTCGTCGAGGGCTGGGTCGACGTCGTGACGGCCGATGCCACGTCCCGCCTGCCGAAGTCCGACGCCGTCGCCGAGACCATCCGCCGCCGGCGCGCCACCGGCGGCCCCGCCGAGTCCGCACTCGCGACGCTCGTCGGGCTCGAGCTGCGTCCGCGCCGCATGCGCGACGCCGCCGCGATGTGGCGCGCGGTCACCGACGCCGTGGGCGTCGCCGCACGCGATGCCCTGTGGGCGCACCCCGACCTGCTGCCGACCGCGGTCGACCTCGACGACCCGGCTCCGCTCGCGGCGCGGCTCGCCGCCGGCGGACAGGCGGCCGGCGAGGCCGACGCCGAGTTCGACGAGGCGCTCGAGGCACTGCTGCGCGGCGACACCCCGAGCGCGGATGCCGACGGCGAGGAGACCGACGGCCCGGACGCGCCTGACGCGCCTGATGCGGACTCGCTCGACGACGAGGCGCCCGACGACGAGGCGCCCGGCGACCGCCCGTCCTGACCCGGTCGTCCGGCCTGTGGACGGAGCCCGACACACGGCGCGCGGCTGCGGCATGCTTCCGGCATGACGCCGCGACTGGATCCCGCACTCCCCCTCGTCTGGCGCTCGCCGCGCGAACTGCAGCTCGGCGGCGTCCGCCCCGTCGCGGTGCTGCCGGATCCCGGCCCTGCTGAGCTCGGGGTGCTCCGCGCGCTCGCGTCCGGGGCCTCCGTCTCGACGCTGCGCACGATCGGCACGGCGCTGGGCGCGTCGGAGGCCGAGGTGGATGTGTTGCTCGAGCGCCTGGAGGCGGCGTTCGCCGTCGAGCCGACCCAGCCGGCGAGTGCCCGGGTGGCGCTCGCCGGCGAGCCCGAGCTCGTCGGCGAGCTCGCATCGCTCCTGACCAGGCTCGGGCACCGCGCGGTCGACGCGGTGTCGGCGGATCCCGCCGACGTGGACGTCGCCGTCCTCGTCGGCGCGTGGGTCATCGCGCCGGCCCTGCACCTGCCCTGGCTCTCCGCAGACGTCCCCCACCTCGCGGTCGTCGTCGACGGCGGCGGGGTCGAGGTCGGGCCGCTCGTGCGACCCGGGCGCGGCCCGTGCCTCCGCTGCGTGCACCTCTGGCGGCGCGACGCGGATGCAGCATGGCCGGCGATCGCGGCGCAGCTCGCCGTGACCGCACGGCCGCCCCGGTCGCCGCGCGCCGAGCACGAGGCGCTCGCGCTCGCGGCATCCGTCGTCGACGACCTCGCGCGCACGAGCCGCACGGTGCTCGACGCAGCGACCGCCCGGTTCAGCGGCGCGGCCGGCTCGCCGCCACCGGCACCCCGGCCGATCGGGACGCACCCGGAGTGCGGATGTCGAGCTCTCGCAGGAACCGCGACGGCTCCCGCTCGCCTCGATGCGCGGCGGCCCGCGCCGCCCAGCTCAGCGTCAGCCGTCGGCGTGCCCGCGTGAGTCCGACGTACAGCAGGCGCCGCTCCTCGTCGATGGCTTCGAGCCCGGTCGCGTACGCGATCGGCAGCATGCCCTCGGTGAGGCCCACGAGGTGCACCTCATCCCACTCCAGCCCCTTCGCCGAGTGCAGCGTCGCGAGGGTGACCGCGGCGATCGCCGGCTCGTGCTGCGCCTCGGCGCGCGCTCGGAGGTCGTCGGCGAACGCGCGCAGCGTCGTCCCCGGCGGCAGGTCATCGACCAGTCGTGCGATCGCGTTGAGCGACTCCCACCGGTCGCGGACCGCGCCCGGCCCGGGCGGCGGCTCGACCGACCAGTCCAGCGAGCGGAGCACGTCGCTCACGGCCTTGAACACGGGCTCCTCGGTGGCGGCGAGCGCCTGCGCGCGGATCGCATGCACCGCCTGGCGCACCTCGGCGCGGTCGAAGAACCTCTGGGCACCCCGCACGCGCGCGGGAACGGCGACCTCGCCGAGCGCCTGCTCGAGGAGCGCGGACTGCGAGTTCACCCGCAGCAGCACGGCGATCGCCTCGGCCGGAACGCCCGCGTCGATGCGGGCACGGATCCGGGTGGCGACACCGCGAGCCTCGGTCAGCTCGTCGGGGAAGGCGACGACCACGGGCTGGACGCCGTGCGCCGCGCGGTCGGCCGCCGGTCGCGGGGACGGCGCGGCCGCGCCATCCGCAACCGCCGGGTCGCCCCCGTCGGGCGGCGACGCGACGAGCCGCAGCGCGCCCGGTCGTCCGCGCATGAGCCGGTTGGCGACGTCGACGATCTCGGGCGTCGACCGGTAGTTGCGCTCGAGGCGCACCAGCGTGGCCTCGGGGTGCCGTCGCTCGAAGCCGAGGAGGTACTCGGCCGACGCGCCCGCGAAGGAGTAGATGGTCTGGCTCGCATCGCCGACCACGCACACCTCGTCGCGGCCGCCGAGCCACAGGTCGAGCAGCTGCTGTTGCGCAGGCGAGACGTCCTGGTACTCGTCGACCACGAAGTGCCGGTAGCCCTCGCGCACCTGCATGGCGACGGCCGGTTCAGACTCGATCATACCCGCGGTGGCGAGCAGCACGTCCTCGAAGTCGATCATGCGGCGCTCGTCCTTGAGCGTCTCGTACGCCTCGATCAGCACGAGCAGCTGCTCGGCGCCGAGCGTGCCCGGCGCGCCGCGACTGGCGACGCGCGCCCGGTACTCGTCCATCGAGAGGCCGGTGACCTTGCGCACCTCGATCTCGGCCGCGACATCCCGCAGCGTCGCGGTGTCGACCTTCAGCCGGCAGCGCTCGGCCGCGAGGCCGAGCAGCCGGCCCTTGAACTCGAGCACGCGCGGCGCCGGACCGCCGACGACGATCGGCCAGAAGTGGTTGAGCTGGGCGAGCGCGGCCGCGTGGAAGGTGCGCGCCTGGACTCCGCCCGCGCCGAGTGCGCGGAGCCGCGCGCGGAGCTCGGCCGCGGCGCGGGTGGTGAACGTGAGCGCCATCACGCGCGCCGGGTCGTACGCCCCCGACGCCACGCCATACGCGATGCGGTGCGTGATCGCACGCGTCTTGCCCGTGCCGGCACCCGCGAGGACGCACACCGGGCCGTTCAGCGCCTCGGCGACGATGCGCTGCTCGTCGTCGAGCGCGGCGAGCAGTGGATCGGCCTCGGTCATGAGGTCGACCACGGCAGCGACGACGACAGCGGTCCGCCGTACCAGCGCTCGAGCATCCACCTCGCGATCGACGTCTCGCCGGGCAGCCCGACCAGTCCCAGCGCTGCAGAGAGCTCGTCGCGGTCGAACCAGCGCAGCTCGAGGATCTCCTCGCCGTCGGGCACGGCCGTGACGGAGGCCCCGTCGGCGACGCGGGCCCGGAACGCGCACATCAGGCTCGCCGGGAACGGCCACGGCTGCGACCCGAGGTACTCGACGCGATCGACGACGAGCCCGGTCTCCTCTGCGATCTCGCGGACCACGGCCGACTCGAGCGACTCCCCCGGCTCGACGAAGCCCGCGAGCACCGAGAAGCGGTCCTGCTGCCACATCGCGTTCGAGCCGAGCAGCACCCGGTCGTCGTCGTCGGTGACGAGCACGATGACCGCCGGGTCGGTGCGCGGGAACCGTAGGGCATCCTCGGCGAGGCAGCGGCGCGCCCACCCCGAGGTCACCACCTCGGTCGGGCTGCCGCAGCGCGCGCAGAAGGCGTGCGTGCCGTGCCAGTTCGCGAGCGCGACGGCCTGGATGGCGAGCCCGGCGTCGCGATCGTCGAGCTGCGTCGCGACCGTGCGCAGGCCCGCCCAGCCGGCGTGGTCGGCGAGGTCGGCACCCGATCCGTCATCGAGCACCCACGCCTCGAGCGGGCTGCCGGCGGGCAACGGGTCGCCCGCGCCATCCGCCCCATCGCCGAGCGTGCGACCGAGGTAGCACCGCAGGGCCGGCGCCGGCAGCGATGACGGATGGCACAGCCCGAGCACACGCGAACCTGCCGCGTCGCCGAGGAGGACCTTACCGTCGCGCACGACCAGCACACGGGCGTTCGGGTCGGCATCGAACGCGGCCTCGCGACCCGCCACCGCGCGGCTGACCGCATCGCGGTCGAGGTGCTCGCGCGCTAGCGGCGGCGCGTCGGGTTCGAGCACAGGGCACCTCTCGCTTGCTGCCGGAGTCGTCGGGAAGGCGTGGCGGTCGCCGGGCAGGCGGGAACACCTGCTTAGGCTGTGTGCCATGGCCAGACCCCCACTCACTCTAGCCGCGTTGGCCACGGCCGCGGTGGCCGGACTCGAGGTGCGGGCGGCCCGGGCGCACAGCCGTGATGCGGGGGGCGCGTTCGACGCCGTCGAGCTCCATTCCACCGACGGGCGGCGCCTGTTGATCCGCGCCCCGCGCACCCAGACCGCCGAGTCGGAGCAGTCGGCCGACCTCGTCGCCCTGAGGGCGCTCACGCCGGGTATCCGATCGCGGCTGCCGTTCGCCATGCCCGTGTTCGTCGGGCAGGCGCCGATCGGACCCACGCGCGCGGTGGTGACCGAGTTCATCCCGGGCGCGGTGCGGTCGGCCGACGAGCTGACGGCGAATCCGGCGCTCGCCGCCGACATCGGCCGGGCGATCGCCGCGGTCCACTCCCTGCCACCGGGCTTCATCGGCGAGGCCGGCCTGCCGCGACGCACCGCCGCCGAGGTGCGCGAATCGGCGGTGGCCGTCATCGATCGCGCGGCGGACACGAACCGCCTCCCCGCCGCCCTGGTGCGCCGATGGGAGGAGGCGACCGACGACGACACGCTGTGGCGGTTCGCGCCGACCGTCGTCAACGGCCAGCTCGGTGCCGAGTCCGTCCTCGTCGAGGGCGACCACGTCACGGGGATCGTGGGCTGGGCCGGGCTCGCGCAGGACGATCCCGCGCGCGACCTCCACTGGATACTCACGTCCACCGGCCCCGCTGCGGAAGCGGCGCTGGCGGCCTACGTGACCGCTCGATCGGGAGGCGCCGACGCGGAGCTCGCGCGCCGCGCCCTGCTGCACGCGGAACTCGAGCTCGCACGGTGGCTGCTGCACGGCATCGACACCCGCGACGACGCGGTCATCGACGATGCGGTCGGCCTGCTCGACGGACTCGTCGCGAGCGTGCACGACCATGCGTCCGAATCGCTGACCAGCGACACGGGACCGATCCTCGCGGTCGACGAGGTCGAGCGCCTGCTCGACGAGACGCCGCGCGACGTCGTCGGCCGGGACGCCGGGTCGACGATGCTCACCGACAGCTACGACGTCGAGGAGCTGCGACGGCACCTCGAGGCCGACCGAGCCGATGGCGGCGATGCGCCTGCGGGTTCGCCTCCCATGGATGCGACCACGCCGATAACGCTCGACCTGACCGACTGGGGCGACGCGTCACCGCCGGCGAGCGGCGCACGCGACCGCACGGCCTGACGGCAGCGCCGCCTCACGATCCGCCGGTGACCGCGCTTCGCACGGCCTCGGGCACGTCGGGAACGGCCACGCCGGCACCGGACGCGGGTGCATCGGTCGCCCGTGCGCCCGCGGCGGCTCGCGGCGCGACCGTGGCCCACGCGCGCCGGATCGCATCCTCGTCGTAGAGCACGCCGGGGCGCAGCACCCGGTCATCCTCGACGTAGTAGAAGACGGCGTCGATCGCGTTCGCGGGCACGCCGGCCCAGCGCGCATAGGCGAGCCGGTAGAGCGCGAGCTGGGTCTGGCGCAGCTCGAGCTCGAGCTCGTCGCGCGGCGCGGCACCGGTCTTCCAGTCCACGACCTGAAAGCGGATGCCGCGCCGGCCCGTTTCGGACGCCGGATCGACGTCGTACACCGCGTCGAGCTTGCACACGAAGACGTGCTCGTCGAGGGGCAGGTGCAGTTCGAGCTCGACCGCGATCGGCCGGCGGTCGGCCCATTCGGATGACGCGAACGTGGCGCGCAGTCGTTCCAGCCGCGATTCCACGGGGTCGTCGACCAGTTCGTCGGCCGTGAGGTCGAATGCGAGGTCGAGCGCGTCGAGGTCGGCCGAGGCGCCGTCGACCGGCACCGAACCTCCTGCGCCGACGCCGGCGGTCGATCGTTGCTCGACCCAGGCGTGGAAGAGCGTTCCGATGCGCGTCGCCCGGTAGGGCCGCTGCGGCATGGGCCGTGCGAGTTCGGCGGCGACCGCGCCGGGGTCGTCGACGTAGTCCTTGAAGCGCGAGGCGGGCACGCGGGTGGGGACGCCGGCGGCCGCTCCGCCTTCGGCGCGACGGCGGCGTTCCTCGAGCAGCATCCGCAGGTCGTCGGCCAGTGCCGGCCCGATCTCGACCCCGCTCGGGCCGGAAGCCGCCTCGCGGACGGCATCGGCCGCGCGGAGCACGGCCGGCCGCCGAACGCCGAGCGGGTCGAGGGGCCAGGTCACACGGGGGGCCTCGGCCGCGCGCGGATTCTCGTCATGCTCGGACGCGGCCGGAAGCATGTCCGCGTCGACGAGGCCGATCGGAACGAGCTCGCGCAGGAACGTACTGGGCTGCCGCGGCGCCTTCTGCGTCGCCCACCACGATCCGGTCAGCAGCAGCTCGGACCGGGCACGCGTGACGCCGACGTAGGCGAGCCTCCGTTCCTCGTCGGCGTGCCGCTCGCGGTTCTCGGCGGCGAAGGCCCGCACGGCCTCGTCGAACTCGGCCTGGCTCTGGACGCCCCGCCACGCCAGCTCGGGGATCTCGTCGCGGTCGCCGCGGAACTCGTCGGGCAGCATCCCGAACGCCAGCCAGCCCTTCGCACTCCGCGGCGTCGAGGGCAGCTCTCCCTCGACCATGCGCGGGATCGCGACGACATCCCATTCCAGGCCCTTGGAGCCGTGGATCGAGAGGACCTGCACCGCACCCGGTTCGGGGTCGTCCTGGCGAGGGCTCAGTCGGTCGCGTTGCTCGGCCTCGGTGAGCCATCCGAGGAACCCGCCGAGCGTGGCGTGCTCGGCCGTGTCGACGAACGCGCCGACCAGGTCGCCGAAGGTCTCGAGGCTGGCTGCGCCGAGCGGTTGCGCGGGGTTCGCGGCGACCTCGATGTCGAGCAGGAGCTCCTGCTGGACGAGCGTCACGAAGTCGACGAGCCCCAGTCCCGCGCGACGGCGCAGGGACTGCAGCTGCGCCCCGGCTCGGCGGAACCGCGCCAGGCCCCCGGCCGTGAACCGCGCCAGCGCACGATGCTCGTCGGGCGCGGTGAGCAGGAAGTCGAGCGCGTCGACGATCGACGGCGACTCGTCGGGTGCGATCGAGCCCCGGATGCCCTGCCTGACCGCGTCGGCGAGCCGACGGGTCGCGAGGTCGCGCTCGGCGAGCCAGCGTGCAAGCCCGCCGAGCGCCGCGAGATCGGCCGGGCCGATGCTCCAGCGCGCGCCGCCGAGCAGTCGGAGGAGCTCGGAGCCGGCGGTCGGGTCGTGCACCACGCGCAGCGCGCAGACGAGGTCGGCGATCACCGGCTGGTCGAGCAGGCCGGCCACGCCGAGCACGTGCACGGGGACCCCGCGTTCGCGCAGCGCGGCCGCGAACAGGTCGACGTGGGCGAACGTGCGGCAGAGCAGCGCGCCGGTCGGCCCGCCGGGCCGCATCCGGTCGGCGAACCACGCCGCCACCGCGGCCGCCTCGTCGTCGATGGTCTCGTGCCATCGCACGTCGAGCCGGCCCGGGCCGGCGAAAGGCGACGGACGCAGCGGCGCTTTCGGGATCCCGGCGTCGAGCGGGGCGATGAGCGCATTGGCGGCGCCGAGCACGACGACCGGATTGCGCCAGCTCGTCGACAGGTCGTACGCCACCGCCGTCGAGGAGGGCGCGAAGTCGGACGAGAACCGGGCGAGGTTGGCTGCGCTCGCGCCGCGCCATCCGTAGATGGACTGGTCGGGGTCGCCGACCGCCATGACCGGATGGTTCGCGAAGAGCAGTGCGAGCAGTCGCGTCTGCACGACGCTCGTGTCCTGGTACTCGTCGAGCAGGACGGTCGCGAACCGCTCGCGATGCTCGTCGACGACCTCGGGATGCGCGGTGCAGATCTGCAGGGCGAGCGCGACCTGGTCGGAGAACTCGACGAGCCCGCGCTGCTGCTTCGCCGCCGCGTAGGCGTCGGCGAGGTCGAGCAGCGGCGGGAGCGCGTCGACCACGCCCAGCGCCGACACGAAGCTCTCGAACGGCGTGCGCTTGCGCGGCGCCTCGATCGGCAGGTCGGCCATCGCCAGGAAGTCGCGAGCGAACGCGCGCACGTCGCGGCTGTCGGTCACGTTCTCGGCGAGCGCACGACTGAGGCCGAGCACCGCGCCCGTGACCCGATCGAGCGAGGCGTCGAGTTCGACGAGGCGGTCGTCGGCAGAGGCCGCGACGATGCTGCGGGCGAGCTGCCAGGCGGCCGCCTCGCCGAGGATCGCAGCGTCGGGCTCACGTCCGATCCGGAGCGCGTGCTCGCGGTAGATCGCGCCGGCGAACGCGTTGTAGGTCGAGACGGTCGCAGACTCGAGCGGGTCGAGCACCACGTCGGCGACGCCCTCGGCCACCAGTTGCCCGACGCGCTCGCGGACGCGGTCGGCGAGCTCGCCCGCCGCCTTGCGGGTGAACGTGAGTCCGAGCACCTCGGAGACGTCGACGAACCCGTTGGCCAGCAGCCACACCACGCGGTTGGCCATCGTCTCGGTCTTGCCGCTGCCGGCGCCCGCGACGACGAGGCTCTGCCCGCACGGATCGGCCTCGATCACCGCCCGCTGCTCAGGCGTGGGCGCGTGCAACCCGAGTCGTTGCGCGATCTCGTCGGCGCCGATGCGCACCCCCTCGACCGTTCGGGCGCGCGCGGTCATGCCGACACCGCCGGGACGAGGTGCACGCGGTAGGCCCAATCGCCGAACCGCGAGCCGTGCGGCAGCTCGACGGGCGACTCGAAGCTCGAGGCCGCCATGATCCGGCCGACCTGGTCGAGGCGCTCGCGGAAGAGTGCCTCGGCCTCGTCGTCGAACGGCTGCTGGGCACGCTCGGTGTACAGGCGACCACCGACCGGTCGGGCCACATAGACGAGCTTCGCCCCGCCGAGCCGGCCCGCGTTCGGAAGCGCGTCGGCCCGGGCTGCGAGCTGGTAGGCCGCGAGCTGCGGGTGCGCGGCGGTCTGCGCGGCGGTCGGAGGTGTGCGACCGGTCTTCAGGTCGACGATGACCGTCGTGCCGTCAGGCGACGCCTCGACGCGGTCGATGGTTCCCGTGATGCGCGTGCGGCCGCTCACGAGCGTGAACCGGCCTTCGGCACCGAGCACGACGACGCGGTCGTCGGCGGCGTTGCGCAGGTAGTCGGCCGCGCCCTCGGTCATGCGGCGCGCTCCGCGTCGTTCGCGCTCGGCGACCCAGCCGGCGTCGAACCGGAGGTCGCGCCATCGCCGCTCGACGGAGGCCCAGAGCGTCTCGACGTCGAACTCGCCGTCGTTCGCGGCCGCCTCTTCGACGACGGCGTGCACGATGGTGCCGATCGACGCAGCGAGTCCCGACGGCGGCTGCGCCACGTGATCGACGAACCAGCCGAGCGGCGACTCCTCGACGCGGTCGATCTGCGACGGCGAGACCGCCACGAGCGCCTCGGGATCGCCGTCGAGGTCGACGAGCGGCGCGGTGGTCGTCGGAGCGGCGAGCCCGTACCACTCGTCGGGATGCGCTCCGGTCACGCCGTGCTCGGCGAGGAGGGCGAGTGCCGCCGCAGCCTCCCGGTCGCCGACGGCGGCGTCGCGGCGGAGCGCTCCGACCATGCCGCGAAGGTGGAGCGGCCGCCGGCGCCGAGGCACGGGTCGCGCCGGCGCGAACCCCATGAGGATCGACGGCTGCTCATCGTCGGTCGCCGTGCAGGCCAGCACGACCTGCCTGCGGGCGCGCGAGACCGCGAGTGCGAACAGGCGCAGCTCGTCGGCTCGCGTCGACGCCCGCACCGATGCGGCGCTCTCGGGCTCGGGCATCGGCGCGCCCGCTCGGAGCGCCGCGATCGCGCGGCCCAGCGCGCCCGCGTGGAGGAGCGTGCCGCGCGGGCGGAGGTTCGGCCAGACCCCGTCTTGCAGCCCGGCGACGACGACGACGTCGAACTCGCGGCCGATGAGCGCGGGCGGGGTGGCGAGCACGACGACGTCGGCCCCGCGCTCGGGTGCCAGGGAGTCCTCGGGCAGCGCGTTCTGCCGTAGCTCGTCGACGAACCGACGCGCCGGGGCGCCCGGTTCGCGCTCGACGAAGCGGCGCCCGGCGGCGAACAGGGCGACGACCGCGTCGAGCGAGCGGTTGGCCTCGTCGGCCAGGACGCCGCTCCCAGCGGCCTGCGCGGCCCATTCGGCCTCGAGGCCGCTGTCGTGCCACAGCAGCCACAGCAGTTCCTCGACGGTCGCGCCGCGCTCGGCCGACCGGCGCGCCGCGTCGAGCAGGGCGGCGAGGCGACTCGCACGACGGCCGGACGGCGAGTCGAGGGTGGCGAACCCGCCGGCAGCGCCGAGCGCGTCGACGAGCAGTTCGTCGGCGCTGCGTGCGCCTTCGGCGGCGAGCTCCTCGTGGCGCAGCCCGAGGCGGAGCCGACGCAGCCCCACGCGGTCGAGGCGACCCAGCGGCCCCGTGAGCAGGGCGGTCGCCGACTCGGCAGAGAGGGGTTCGATGCCGAGGACGTGCGCGGCGGCCTCGAGGAGGGCCGCCGACCCGGGCGCGTCACGCAGCGCCGTGCGGGCGGTGCCGCCGGTGACGGGCACGTCAGCCGCGGCGAGCGCACGCGCGAAGGCCGGGATCTCGGCGCCGGACCGCATCACCACCGCCATCGCCGACCACGGGACGCCGTCGAGCAGGTGCCGTTCGCGCAGCACCGCGGCGACCTGGGCGCCCTCGGCGGCCGCGGACGCCGCCTCGATGCCGATGACGGGCTCGAGGTCGTCGTCATGCTGCTCGAGCGCGGTCGGCGCCGAACGATGGGTTCCACCGAGCGCCGTGCCCACGTGGGCGACGACCTGCGAGACGAGTCGCCGGTGCGCGGCCCGGCCGCGGTGGACCACGGGAAGCTCGACGCGTCGCACCTCGCCGCCGAGCACGGACGGCAGCGAGCCGAGCAGGTCGGCGCGCCCGCCGCGGAAGCCGTTGCTCGCGACGTCGGGATCGCCGAACGCGACCACCTCGACGCCGCGGGCCGCGAAGGCGGCGAGCAGCGCCGCGCTCGCCTCGGTCGCCTCTTGAGCATCGTCGACGACGATGAGGCGCAGTCTGGCGAGCGCGCCGAGCGCCGACGCGTCGGCGGGATCGTCGACGCTGCCGCGTACCACAGCCGCCGCGTAGGCGCCGAGCTCGGCGGAGTCGAACTGCGTCGGCCGCAGTTGTTCCTTGACCTCGGCGTACTCGGCGAGGAACCGCGCGGCCGCGACCCACTCGGGCCGGCCGGCCCGGCGACCGGCCGCGGCGAGCTCGTCGGGCCCGACGCCGAGCTCGACCGCGCGCATCATGAGGTCGCGCAGCTCGGCGCGGAACCCGCGAAGGGCTCGCACCTCGGCGGACAGCCCGTCGGGCCACTCGGGCCCGTCACCGTCGACGGCCTGCGCATCGAGCAGTTCGCCGATGACCTGGTCGTGCTCGGCGCCGGTGAGCAGCGTGACCGCGCGCCCGGTGCGAGCGCGGACCAGGTCGTACGCGACCGCGCTCGCGGTGCGCGCGAGCGCGCCGCGCGTCGTGATGCCGAGACGGACGGCCAGCGCGTCGCGCAGGCTCGCGGCCGTGCGCCGCGTGGCCGCGAGCACGAGGACCTCGGACGGATCGAGCCCGCCGGCGACGCGCTCGGCGACGAGCTCGATCGCGAGCCGCGTCTTGCCCGAGCCCGGTGCCCCGAAGACCGCCGCGTGCCCGCTGCCCACGAGGTCGAGGACGGGGGCGACGGGGGATGCCTCGAGCTGCATGCCGCCCACGGTATCCGTGTCCGCCGACAGTGAACGCGACGGGCCCCGACCCGCGCGTGTCGTAGGGTTCTGTCAACGACAGAAAGGCGCACAGTGGACCTTCGCATCGGCATCCAGAACTCCCCCCGCGAGCTCTCGTTCGAGACCTCGCAGACGGCGGCGGAGGTCGAGCAGGCCGTCGCCGCGGCGCTCTCGGGCCAGAGCCCGGTGCTGCGGCTGTCCGACAGCAAGGGCACGATCTACGTGGTTCCCGCTGCAGCGCTCGCGTACGTCGAGATCGGCACCGAGGAGGCCCGCCGGATCGGGTTCGTCGGCTGATGGAACTCCTCTTCGTCACGCTCGGCGGCGCCATCCTCGGACTCGCCGCCCGCTACGCCCTCCCGCGCCGCCGCACGCACGGCGTCGTCCTCGTCCCAGCCGTCGGCGCGGCCGCGGCCGCGGTCGCATGGGTCGCGCTGACCTGGCTCGGCCTCGCCTGGGACGGCGGATGGATCTGGCTCATCTCCCTCGCCGCGGCCGCGGCCGCGGCGGCCGGGACGGCACTGTTCGTCGGTCCGCGACGCGAGCGGCAGGATGCCGAGACGTTCGCGCGACTCTCGAAGTTCGGCCTGGCCCACCGCTGACGCCGCGAGCCGTGCCGACCCGGCAACCGACCGGCGCGCGCCGGGCGCGGCTCAGGCCGTGAGTCCGAGCGCGTCCATGCGGCGCGTGTGCGCGGCGATGAGCTCGGTGAACACCGGCTCGACGTCGGCCCCGAGCGCCCCGCTGGACTCCGAGGCGCGGAGGGCGGAGTGCGCGATGAGCAGCGTGTCGCCCACGAGGCTCCGGCCCCACAGCGCGAGCCGATCCGCGAGCGTCGGGTCGTCGGCGATCGCGTGCTGGAGTTCCTGGACGACGACCTCGGCGGCGGCCTGCGGGGCGAGGATGCCGCGCACCCGGGTACCCAGGTCGGGCGGCAGCCCCTCGGAGAGCCGCGCGAAGTAGTCGTCGAGCATGCCCGAGGTGATGTGGATGCCGAGCAGCAGCTCGGTCCAGTCGGCGCCCGACGTCGCCTGCCGGAAGCGGTCGGTCGCGGGCGCGAACGGCGCCATCACCTCGGCCGGCTCGGCGTCGAGCCGGCGCAGCTCGGCGATGAGGTCGTGGTGCTGGCGCAGCGCGACGCCGGCCGCGGCGCTCAGCCCCTCCTTCGACGTGAGGTCGGGCGCGGTCGCGACGGCCTTCGCGAGGCTCTCGAAGAACTCGAGCTGGATGTAGGCCGCCTGGCCGAGGAACGCGACGGGGTCGGGCACGACCTCGGTGAAGTCGATACGGGTGAGCTGGGTCGGCGCAATGCGGGGACGCATCCGCGGCGTCTCGGGCCGCGGCAGGCGCGGCTTGGACCAGTTCACCACGGACCACAGCATAGAGGGCCCGCCGGGACATGGTGCGACCCCGCTCCCGGGGCTTCCCAGCGGGCTCGGATAGGCTGGTGGGGCACGCGGGCGATGGAACCGCGGCCGTGCGCCTGGGATCGGAACAGGGCGCACCTCTCATTCCGCATCACCGACAGGCAGATCACGTGACCACGTTCACCGAACTCGGCATCGCGCCCGACATCGTCGAGGCCCTCGCCGGGAAGGGCATCGTCGATGCCTTCCCCATCCAGGAGCAGACCATCCCGCTGGCCCTCACCGGCCAGGACATCATCGGCCAGGCCAAGACCGGCACGGGAAAGACCTTCGGGTTCGGCCTGCCGCTCATCCAGCGCCTGGGCGACGCGCCCGAGCCCGGAGTGCAGGCGCTCGTCGTGGTGCCGACGCGCGAGCTGTGCGTCCAGGTCACCGAGGACCTCGAACTCGCGACATCCAACCGCCCCACCACGGTCGTGTCGATCTATGGTGGCAAGGCGTACGAGGGCCAGATCGAGCAGCTGAAGGCCGGCGCCCAGATCGTGGTCGGCACGCCCGGCCGGCTCATCGACCTCGCGAACCAGCGCGTCCTCTCGCTCGCGGGTGTGCGCGAAGTCGTGCTCGACGAGGCCGACAAGATGCTCGACCTGGGCTTCCTGCCCGACATCGAGAAGATCTTCTCCAAGATCCCCGCGATCCGGCACACGATGCTGTTCTCGGCGACCATGCCCGGCCCCATCGTGGCGCTGGCACGGCGATTCATGTCGAAGCCGATCCACATCCGTGCGACCGACCCCGACGAGGGGCTCACGCAGGCGAACATCAAGCACCTCGTCTACCGCGCCCACTCGCTCGACAAGGACGAGGTGATCTCGCGCATCCTCCAGGCCGAGGGCCGCGGCAAGACCGTCATCTTCACGCGCACGAAGCGCGCGGCCGCCAAGCTCGTCGAGGAGCTCAACGACCGCGGGTTCAACGCCGCGGCCGTGCACGGCGACCTCAACCAGGACCAGCGCGAGCGCGCCATGGCCGCCTTCAAGGCCGGCAAGAAGGACATCCTCATCGCCACGGATGTCGCGGCACGCGGCATCGACGTCGACGACGTCACGCACGTCATCAACCACACCATCCCCGACGACGACAAGGCCTACCTGCACCGTGCCGGCCGCACGGGCCGCGCCGGCAAGACCGGCATCGCCGTGACGTTCGTCGACTGGGACGACCTGCACAAGTGGGCGCTCATCAACCGCGCTCTCGAGTTCGGCCAGCCCGAGCCGACCGAGACCTACTCGTCGAGCCCGCACCTCTACAGCGACCTCGACATCCCCGAGGGCACCAAGGGCCGGCTGAAGCCCACCGCGAGCGCCCCGCCAACGCGGTCGGCGACGGCGGGTCGGCGCGAGGGCGAAGCGGCAGCCGATGACGCGTCCCGCCCGCCGCGGTCGCGTCGTCGCACCCGCGGCGGCCGTCCCGAGGCAGGCGCGGCCGTCGATGCACCGGTCGCCGCCGAGGGCACGGGCGCACCGGCCGAGGCGAAGGAGCCGGGTGCGGGCACGCACGACGGCAAGGGCCGCGAGCACCACGACGGCAACGCCGCGCCGCGCCGTCGTCGGCGTCGCCGCGGCGGCCGCTCGGGCGGTGCCGGCAACGCCGCGCCGACCGCGCAGGCCTGACGCCAGACGTCCCGTCAGGCCGCCGGCGCCGGCACGACCGGTCGCGCGCCGGTCCCTTCGGCGACGATGCGCGCGACCACGTCGGCCGACGTCGTGTGCTCGCCGATGCGGTTCGCCTTGCCGAGCCCGTGGTAGTCGCTCGAGCCCGTGACCGCGAGCCCGTACTTCGCCGCGAGCGCCCGCAGCCGGGGCTTGGACGCCGCGGTGTTCTCGGGGTGGTCGACCTCGAGCCCGAACAGGCCGGCGTCGGCGAACCGACGCAGCCGATCGTCGGTGAGGACCGATTCGGCGCCGCGCGTGCCGGGGTGTGCGAGCACGGGCACGCCGCCGGCGGCGCGGATGAGCCGGATGCCGGTGAGCGGATCAGGCGCGTAGTGCGGCTGCGCGTATCCGGACCGCCAGTGCAGGATGCCGGCGAACGCCTCCGAGCGGGTGGACGCGTGACCGCGTGCGACGAGGGCGTCCGCGATGTGCGGGCGGCCGATCGTGGCGCCGTCGGTGGTCTGCGCGAGGACGTCGTCCCACGTGAGGTCGTAGTCGGCCGCGATGCGCCGCACGATCTTCTCCGCGCGCGTCAGGCGTGATTCGCGGATCCGCGCAGTCTCGGCGAGCAGCCCCTCGTCGTCGGGATCGACGAGATAGGCCAGCACGTGCACGCTCGCGAACTGCACACGGGTGGACAGCTCCATGCCGGGGATGAGCACCAGGCCGTGGCGGCGGGCGGCACCGGATGCCTCGGCCCATCCTGCGGTCGAGTCGTGGTCGGTGATCGCCAGCCCCTCGAGCCCGGCCCGTGCGGCCGCTTCGACCAGTGCCGCCGGGGTGTCCGTCCCATCCGAGACGGTGGAGTGGGCGTGCAGGTCGGCCGCGACGAGAACCGGGGCTTCGACCATGCCCCCATCGTAGGCGCGGGCCGGACTGCGGACTCCCAGCAGACATGCGGCGCACGCGCGGCGGCCGCACGCCCGGTTCCCCTACGCTGGGACGAATGCTCCCCCGCATCCTCGGCTGGGCGATCGTGCTCGGCAGCGCCGCCATCGCCGCCGTGCTGCTGTGGCCGCAGGGCTTCGGCCTGCAGAACCAGTGGATCGCGGCGCACGTGGTCGCCCTGCGCGGTGCGGCGGCCGTGGTAGCCGGCGCCACGGCGGTCGTGTTCGCGCTCCTGGCCCTCGTCGAGCCCGCGCGCCGGTTCGCGCTGGCGATGACGGCGGTCCTCCTCGCGTTCTCGATCGGCAACGCGGGCATCCTCGCGGTGCGCGGATTCGGCGGGTCCGGCGAGACCGCGGCGGCGGCCGCCGACTCGCTCACCGTGCTCTCGTGGAACACGCTCGGCGAGGTCCCGGACGCCGCGACCATCGCCGGCCTGGCCCTCGACGAGGAGGCCGACGTCATCGTGCTCCCCGAGACCACCGAGCCGCTCGGCGAGGAGATCGCGATCGCGATGCGCGACGGCGGCCGGCCCATGTGGGTGCACACGCAGTTCTTCGACCAGGTCGCCAAGGCGCGCTCCACCACCATCCTGATCTCGCCCGATCTCGGCGACTACCAGGTCGTGAACGAACCGTGGCCCGGGCCTCCGGGGAACACCAACACGCTGCCGAGCGTCGTGGCCGAGCCCGTCGACGGCGACGGCCCGCGGATCGTCGCAGTGCACGCCGTCGCGCCGATCCGCTGGGAGCTGCGCAACTGGCGCAGCGACCTCGACTGGCTGGCCGAGCAGTGCGCCGGCGAGAACGTCGTCATGGCCGGCGACTTCAACGCCACGCTCGACCACTTCGCCGGTCGCGGCATCGACGGCGGCGACCTCGGGCGGTGCGCGGATGCCGCGGCGCAGGCCCGCTCGGCGGCGGTCGGCACCTGGCCGACCCGCGTGCCCGCCCTGCTCGGCAGCCCCATCGACCACGTGCTCGCGACGCCGGCTTGGCGCGTCGAGGGGTTCCGCGTGATCGGCGGATTCGACTCGGCCGGGAGCGATCACCGCCCGATCGTGGCGACGCTCACGCGGGCGTGACCCGCGCCGTCCGCGCCATCCGCTCGGTGCGAGAATGGGTCGCATGACCAATTCCGGCGACGCCACCGCGACGGCCCACGAGGCCCGTTCCATCGACGAGACCACCGCCGAGGAGACCGGCCGCAACGCGAACCGCTCCACGACGCCCGAGTCCGAGGGCTTCAAGGCCTTCATCTTCGGCGGCTGGGCCGATCGCGACGAGCCGCTCCCGCAGCCGCGCACACAGGCGGCGTACGCGGCCGCGCGTCGTGAGCGCGTCTCGGCCGAGTTCCCCGGCCAGCGCCTGGTCATCCCCGCGGGCGACATGAAGCAGCGCGCCAACGACACCGACTACCCGTTCCGCGCGCACTCGGCGTTCGCCCACCTCACCGGATGGGGTTCCGACTCCGAGCCCGGCGCGATCCTCGTCATGGAGCCGACCGGCCAGGCGGGCCACGCCGCGACGGTGTACTTCCGCGAGCGCGCCGGGCGCGACTCCGAGGAGTTCTACGCCAACGCGGCGATCGGCGAGTTCTGGATCGGCCCGCGCCCCTCGCTCGCGCACGTCGCCGCCGACCTGCAGCTCCAGGCGCGCGGCATCGCCGACTTCGACCGCGTGGTCGACGCGGTCGACACCGCCACGCTCGTGCTGCGCGAGGCCGACGTCGCGATCACCGAGCGCGTCGACCACGCGCGCCTGCGCTTCGCCGCCGAGGCCGCGCTCTCGACCAACGCCGCCGACACGCCGTTCAGCCTCGAGGTCAACACCGAGCACGAGCCCGACGCCGAGCTCGCACGCGTGCTCTCCGAGCTGCGCCTCGCGAAGGACGAGTACGAGGTCGCCGAGCTGCGCGCCGCGGTCGACGCCACGGAACGCGGATTCACCGAGGTGCTCGCCGAACTGCCCCGCATCACGAGCGAGGTGCGCGGCGAGCGCGTGATCGAGGGTGTGTTCGCCACCCGCGCGCGCCTCGACGGCAACGACGTCGGCTACGCCTCGATCGCCGCGGCCGGCCCGCACGCCACGATCCTGCACTGGACCCGCAACGACGGCCCCGTCGTGCCGGGCGACCTGGTGCTGCTCGACGCGGGCGTCGAGCGCGACAGCTACTACACGGCCGACATCACGCGCACCTTCCCCGTCAACGGCACGTTCTCGGCCGTGCAGCGTCAGGTGTACGAGGCCGTCCTCGAGGCGGCGGATGCCGCGTTGCGCGTCGCCCGGCCCGGTGCCGTGTTCCGCGAGATCCACGCCGCCGCGATGGCCGTCATCGCGCGGAAGACCGCCGAGTGGGGGTTCCTCCCCGTCTCGGCCGAGGAGTCGCTGCAGCCTGACAACCAGTTCCACCGCCGGTACATGGTCCACGGCACGAGCCACCACCTCGGGCTCGACGTGCACGACTGCGCGCAGGCGCGCCGCTCGATGTACATGGACGGCGTGCTCGAGCCCGGCATGGTCTTCACGATCGAGCCGGGCCTGTACTTCCAGCCCGATGACCTCACGGTGCCCGAGGAGTTCCGCGGCATCGGCGTGCGCATCGAGGACGACATCCTCGTCACCGCCGACGGCGCGGAGAACCTCTCGGCGGGCATCCCGCGGACACCCGACGAGGTCGAGGCCTGGGTGCGCAGCGCCGGCCGCTGATCAAGGCGGCGCGTGCAGGCCGGCGGGGTCAGGCCCCGTCGGCCTCGCGGCGCTCGCGAGCGGCGCGACGCGCGGCATCCTGCGCCTCGCCGTAGGTGAGCGGTCGGGAGTCGTCGGTGGGCCGCGGCTCAGGCGCGCCGCCGTCGCCGACCGGCGCGGGGCTCGTGCTGTCCTCGACGCCGTCGGGTTCGGCGGCGCCGGGCTGCGCGCCCGGCTCGGCGACGGGCTCGGCGGGAGGCGGAGTCACGACGGGCGCGGCCCCGGGCGACGGCGGCGCCGCGGCATCCGCGACCCCCAGCACCTGGCGAGCGCGGATCACGTGCGCCGGCTCGGCGATGACCGCGTAGCGCGTGGCAAGGACCTGCATGACCGAGGTGAAGTCTCGGCGCCGGCGGTTGATCGAGTACGAGACCACGCTGAAGATCATGCCGAACCCCGCGCCGATGAGGATCGCGGCGCCGAGGATGCCGAGCGACGTGCCCGACGGCGAGAAGATGAAGAGCAGCAGGCCGAGGAAGGTACCGAACCACGCGCCCGACAGCGCGCCGGCTCCGGCCGCACGACCCCAGCTGAGGGTGCCGGTGATGCGCTCGACGCTCGTGAGGTCGTGGCCGACGATCGAGAGCTCCTTGACCGGGAACTCGGCCTTGGCCAGGCGATCGACCGCGGCCTGGGCCTCCTGGTAGGTCTCGTAGCTCGCGACCGTCTCGCCCTTGGGCAGCGTCGGGAAGGCGCGGCCGATGCGACCGCCGAACGGGCTCTGCGTGCTCACCGGGCCATTCTCCCACGGGCGCCGATGCGCCCGCCGGGAGTGGACGCCTCCGCGGTAGGTTGGAGGCGTGAGCGCCACGAGAGTCTTCGTCGCCCGACTCGCCGGGTGTCCCGTCTTCGACCCCGCGGGCGACCGCGTGGGCAAGGTCCGCGACGTCCTCGTGGTCTACCGCAAGTCCGATCCGCCGCGCGTCGTCGGACTCATCGTCGAGATCCCCGGCAAGCGCCGCGTGTTCGTCTCGATCGGCCGCGTCACCTCGATCGGCGGCGGCCAGATCATCACCACCGGCCTGATCAACCTGCGGCGGTTCGAGCAGCGGGGCGGCGAGGTGCGCGTGATCGCCGAGATGCTCGGGCGCAAGGTCGCGTTCAACGACGGGTCAGGCACCGCCACCATCGAGGATGTCGCGATCGAGGAACGCGATCCCGGCGAGTGGGAGGTCGACCAGCTCTTCGTGCGGCGGCCGAAGACGAGCGCGTCACCGTTCGCGAAGGGGCCGTCGGCGTACGTGACCTGGCGCGAGGTGCGCGAGACGACCGCGGCCGGCGAGGCGCAGTCGGCCGAGCAGCTCATCGCGACCTACTCCGAGCTCAAGCCCGCCGACCTCGCGAACACGCTGCTCGACCTGCCACGGCAGCGCCGGCAGGAGGTCGCCGAAGAGCTGCCCGACGACCGGCTCGCCGACGTCCTCGAGGAGATGCCCGAGTCCGACCAGGTCGAGATCCTCGCGCACCTCGGCGACGACCGCGCGGCCGACGTGCTCGACCACATGCAGCCCGACGACGCGGCCGACCTCATCGCGCAGCTGCCCGAGGACCGCGGCGAGCACCTGCTCGAGCTCATGGAGCCCGAGGAGGCCGAGGACGTCCGATTCCTCCTCTCGTACGGCCCCGACACCGCGGGCGGCCTGATGACCACCGAGCCGATCATCGTGTCGGCGGATGCCACGGTGGCCGAGGGTCTCGCCCTGATCCGCCGTCACGACCTGCCGCCCGCGCTCGGCGCCGCGGTGTGCGTGACGCTGCCGCCGTACGAACCGCCCACCGGACGCTTCCTCGGCATCGTCCACTTCCAGCGGATGCTGCGCTACCCGCCGCACGAGCGCCTCGGCTCGCTCATCGACCAGGGCCTCGAGCCCGTCACGGCCGATACGTCCGCCGCCGAGGTGAGCCGCATCCTCGCCAGCTACGACCTCGTGTCGGTGCCCGTCATCGACGAGAAGCATCGGCTCGTCGGCGTCGTCACGATCGACGACGTGCTCGACTACCTGCTTCCCGATGACTGGCGAAGTCATCCCGACGACTCGTCGGAGGTGACCAGACGCGCGACCGCCCGCGCCCAGCTCGCCACCGGCAGCATCCCGATCGCACCCGGAAGGAGGGCAGGAGATGGCACGCGCTGACGCCGACGACCGTCGGTTCGACACCCCGAAGGGACTGCGCCGATCTCCGTCGCCCCTCCGCCTTTCGGGCGACCGCGACCGGTTCGGCCGGTTCACCGAGTGGGTCGCACGAGCGATGGGAACGCCGGGCTTCCTGGTCGGACTCACCGTGTTCGCACTCGGATGGATGGCGTGGAACACGTTCGCGCCCGAACCGTGGCGGTTCGATTCCATCGTGATCGGATTCACCGCCCTGACCCTCGTGCTCTCGCTGCAGGCGTCGTACGCCGCTCCGCTGATCCTGCTCGCGCAGAACCGGCAGGACGACCGCGACCGCGTGCAGATCGAGCAGGATCGGCAGCGCGCCGAGCGCAACCTCGCCGACACCGAATACCTCGCGCGCGAGGTCGTCGCCCTACGGCTCGCCGTGCGCGACCTGGCGTCGAAGGAGTTCATCCGGCAGGAGCTGCGGCAGATGCTCGACGAGCTCGACCGGCGCGACGAGGAGGAGTCGACGCATGCCGCGACCTGATGCCGCCGACGTCGAGCAGGCCGTCCGTGCGGCGCTCACCGGTGTCATCGACCCCGAGATCCGGCGGCCGATCACCGAGCTCGACATGGTCGAGCGCGTCGTCGCCACCGCGACGGGCGTCGAGGTCGGCATCCGGCTCACGATCGTCGGCTGCCCGGCCTCCGATCGCATCGAACGCGATGTGCGCGTCGCCGCCGAGGCGGTCGTGGGATCGGGCCACGCCGTCGTCGAGCTCGGGGTGATGACGCCCGAGCAACGGGCGGCCCTCACCGAGCGGCTCCGCGGCGGCCGGGCCGCGCGCGGCAACCCCTTCGGCCCGGGCACGTTGACGCGCGTGATCGCGGTGACGAGCGGCAAGGGCGGCGTGGGCAAGTCGACGCTCACCGCGAACCTCGCCGTCGCGCTCGCGGCCCGCGGACTCTCGGTCGGCCTCGTCGACGCCGACGTCCACGGCTTCTCGATCCCCGGCCTGCTCGGCCTCGTCGACGAGCACGGGACCGCGGCGCGCCCGACGCGCGTGGACGACATGATCCTGCCGCCGGTGGCCCACGGGGTGAAGGTGATCTCGATCGGCATGTTCGTCGAGCCGACCGAACCGGGCGGGCGGGGCTCCTCGGTCGCCGTGGCCTGGCGCGGGCCGATGCTGCACCGGACGCTCCAGCAGTTCCTCACCGACGTGTGGTTCGGCGACCTCGACGTGCTGCTGGTCGACCTCCCTCCGGGCACTGGCGACGTGGCGATCTCGCTCGGTCAGCTGCTGCCGAACGCCGAGGTCGTCGTCGTCACGACCCCGCAGCCCGCTGCTGCCGACGTCGCCGAGCGATCCGGGCTGGTCGCCCGTCAGACCGGTCAGCGGGTGGTCGGCGTGATCGAGAACATGGCCGGGCTCGCGCAGCCCGACGGATCGTTGCTCGACCTGTTCGGCTCCGGAGGCGGCGTCGAGGTCGCCCGCCGGCTCTCCGAGGGCGTCGACGAGGCGGTGCCGCTGCTCGCGAGCGTGCCCCTCAGCGTCGCCCTGCGGCGCGGCGGCGACGAGGGGGTTCCGGTGGTCCTCGCCGAGCCCGACGACCCGGCCGCGCGCGCGATCGAGCAGGCCGCCGCGGCCCTCGCGACGCGTCCGCGCTCGCTCTCCGGCCGACGCCTCGACGTCTCGGTGCGGTGAGGCGGATGCCGCGCGCCATCCGGTCACGTCCACGGCTCGCGGCCGCCGCTGCCATTCTCGCGATCGCGGTCGCCTCGGGCCTCGTCGCGTGCGCCCCGGGCGGTGCCGGTGCGGACGCCGACGCATCGCTGCCCGACGGACTCACCGCGTCCGTCCAGCAGGGGCGGCTCGACGCGCCCCAAGGGCGCCTCGTCGTGCACTTCGAGAACACCGGCGATCCGGTCACCGTCACCGGGCTCGAGGTCCGATCCCCCGCGCTCGAGCCGGGCATGGGCCGCGACGAGCCGTTCGAGGTCGGCGCCGACGACGCCATCGACATCCGGCTCGACCTGACGCCCACGGTCTGCGACGGCGATGCCGAGGCGGTGGAGGTCGCCGTCGACGTGCGGGCGGCCGACGGCGTGACTCGCTCCGGCGTCCTCGTGCCCGACGATCCGTTCGGCACGATGGCGCGCATCGCCGACGCCGACTGCCTCGCGGAATCCGTGGCCGCGGTCGCCGCGATCACGCCGCCCGACCGACTGCGCAGCGAGGGAACCGGTGCCGGCCGGCGCGCGTGGATCGACGTGCGCGTCGACCCCGCCCAGGCCGGTGACGGGACGCTGCGCCTGGACCACGTCTCGTCCACCACGCTGCTCGGGAACGAGACCGGCCAGGACTGGCCCCTCGCCCTCGACATCGCGACCGGCGACGCCCCGTTCACCATCGAACTCGCCGTGCGGCCGGCGCGATGCGACGCCCACGCACTCGCCGACGACAAGCGCGGCACCATCCTGCCGTTCACCGTCGCGACCGGTGACGGCCGCGCGGGCCGCCTCGACGTGCCCTCGGGCAACGCGCTCAAGGCCGATCTCTACGAGTACATCGCCGAGCGCTGCGGACTGCAGCAGCCCGGCTCCTAGCCGCCGCGCGTCGCGGGGCCGGGCTCGACCACGCGCGCGAGGAGCTCGACGAGCAGGCGCTCGGTGAGCGGCCCCGGCAGCGTCTCGACCAGCGCGAGCACCGGTGCCAGCCGGGCCGGCAGCGCGACGGCGGCGCCGGAATCCCCCAGCAGCCCGAGCGCGGCGAGCAGCGCGGCCGCGGCGTCCGAGTCGAGGTCGGCGGATGCCGCGGCGAGCGCCGAAGGCCCGCCGCCCAGCCCCGCCGCGAGCTCAGCCACCAGCTCCGCGCCGTCCACCGGCGGGACGCCGCGCACGGCGTCGGCGGCGGCCACGAGCGCGCCGGACAGGTCGGCGGCCACGGACTCCGTGACGGGCGTGACGGTGAGGTGGGTCGTGGGCGGCAAACGCGTGCCGTCGGGCTGCGTCATCCCGGGCTGCAGCTGCAGCTGCCAGCCCGCGGCCCCGACGGCATCCGCCCAGTGGTGCGGATCCACTCGGCGGTCTGCGTCGACCGCCTCGTCGGCGGCGACCGCGAGGAGCGGACCCACCGGTCGGCCGACGACGCAGAGGCCCTCGATGCCGTCGATCGCCCCGCGCAGCACCGACGTGGCGCGGGCTGCGCGCGCGGTGAGCTCGGCGAACCCCGAGTCGCCGAGCGCCTCGACGATCGCCCAGGCCGCCGCGAGGGGTCCCGCCGGCCTGGACCCCGCCATCGTCGGGTTCACGACCGGATAGCCCGGCCACCGCGTCGTCGCGAAGTACTGGCGGCGCTGGCGGTCGCGCCCGCGCGTGAGCAGCACGGAGACGCCCTTCGGGGCGTAGCCGTACTTGTGCAGGTCGGCGGAGAGGCTCGTCACGCCGGGCACCCGGAGATCCCATGGGGGCACCGGCTCGGGCCAGAACGGCAGCGCGAAGCCGCCGATGCACGCGTCGACGTGCAAGGCGACGCCTCGCTCGGCGCAGGCCGCGGCCACCTCGACGATCGGATCGAGCGCGGCGAAGGGATAGGACGGGGCGCTGAGCACCACGAGGGCCACGTCATCGCCGAGGCGGTCGACGACGGCGGCGGCGCGGGGTGCCCCGTCGGCCGGGTCGACCGGCACGAGGTCGAGCCGGAGTCCGAAGTACTCCGCCGCCTTGTGGAACGCCGCGTGCGCCGTGGTCGGGACGACCAACCGCGGCGCGAGGGGGCCGCCCGCCTCGCCGCTCGGGCGCGTCGCCCGCCACGCGTCGCGCGCCGCCTTGACCGCGAGCAGGCAGCTCTCGGTGCCGCCCGACGTGACGGAGCCCACGACGACCTCGCCGCTGACCGGGCCTGCCCCCTCGCCGTGGAAGACGCGCCGGGCGAACCCGACCACGCCGGCCTCCATCGCCGCGACGGACGGGAAGGTCGTCGGATCGAGCCCGTTGACCGGCTGCATGAGCCGCGCCGCACCGGCCGCCAGCTCGTCGAGCTCGGGAACGCCGGAGTCGTACACGTAGGAGAGCACGCGTCCCCCGTGCGTGGGGGCGTCGGCGTCGCGCAGCGCCGCGATCTCGGCGAGGATGTCGGCAGGGTCGCGCCGCAGGAGGTTCATCGCGGCACCGCCACCGCGGCATCCGCGTCGACGTCGCCCCGCCGCAGCGGATAGCGCGCGAGCGGGACCAGGCTCAGCAGCACGAGGCCCGCGGGCAGCAGGCTGAACGCCACGACGATGCCGGCGATGGCGGCCGGCGGCTGCTCGACGACGGTCGATCCGACCGACTCGATGTAGCCCGTGAGCGCCAGCACGATCGTGAGCAGCGTGGCACCGAGCGCCATCCCGGCGGTCTCCCCCGCGGTCCAGACGCCGCCGAAGCTTCCGGCGCGGCCGTCGCCGTGGCTGCGGGCGTCGTGCGAGATCACGTCGGGCAGCATGGCCATCGGCAGCGACTGCATGCCGGCGTACGCCGCGCCGGCGAGCGCCACGGGCGCGTAGACCCACGGCCCCGGCGCCCACAGCATTCCGGCCAGGGTCGCCGCGGCGACGGCGAAGAGCACGCTCGCGAGGGCGAAGCCGCGCTCCTTGCCGACGCGACGCGCGAGCCGCCCCCACAGGGGCGCGCAGACGACGGCGGGTGCGATGAGCGCGACGAACAGGAACGTCAGCGCGTCCTCGGACCGGAGCACGCGTGCCGCCACGTAGTTCGCGCCCGCGAGCATGAGGCCCGTGGCGAGCCCCTGCAGCACGAAAGCCGCGAGCAGGTCGCGGAACGGCCGGCTGCGCCGCAGGGCTGCCAGGCCCTCCGCGTATCCGTCGCGCAGGCGGCGCGGCGGCGGTGCCGCCGATGGCGCACCGCGTGGGGCCGTGGTGGTGGCGACGAGCATGCCCGCGCCGATGAGCACTCCGGCCACGACCGCCATCACGAAGTAGCCGAGCGCCTCGTCGTCGCCTCCGGCGCGCCGCAGCAGCGGACCGCCCGCGCCGAAGAGCAGGATCGCGACGCTCAGCACGACCACGCGCCAGGTGAGCAGGCGCGTCCGGCCGTCGTAGTCGTCGGTGAGCTCGGCGGGCAGCGCGATGTACGGCACCTGGAACACGCTGAACGCCGTTGCCGCGGCGAGGAACGCGATGAAGACCCAGGCTCCGGATGCCGCGGGCGGCAGTCCGAGCGGAACGGCGAACGTCGCCGCGAAGGCGAACGGCAGGGCGATCGCCCCGACCCGCATCCAGGTGCGCCGCGTGCCCGTGACGGCCAGTGCGCGATCGCTCCGTTCGCCGATCCACGGATCGACCACGACGTCCCACACCTTGGCGGCGGTCACGACGATCCCGGCCGCGAGCGCGGTGACGCCGAGCGTGTCCGTGAGGTAGAAGACGAGCACGAGCCCAGGCAGCGTCGCGAAGCCGCCGGTGCCGACCGAGCCGATCGCGTACCGGGTCACGACGCCGCGGGCCAGACGTCGCTCCGGTGCGGTCATGCGGGAAGCATAGCGGGACCCGCGAGGGCGCCCGCGCCTAGACTGACGACGTGCTGAACGCCCCCGCCCGAACGCCGGTCCCCTCCTCGTACGACGCGCTGCTCGACGACCTCGTGGCGTCCACGGGTCGCACGGTGGCCGTGCCCACGCCATCCACCGGCGAGACCCTCGTGGAGCTGCCCCGTTCCAGCGCCGACGACGTGCGCGGTGCGGTGTCGCGCGCGCGACTCGCGCAGCTCGCCTGGGCGCGAGCCGGCTTCGCCCGTCGCCGGGCCGTGCTGCTCCGCGCACACGACCTCCTGCTCGAGCGACGCGAGCAGCTGCTCGACCTGGCCCAGCTCGAGAGCGGCAAGACCCGGGGCCAGGCCTTCGAAGAGGTGTACGCCGCGCTCAGCGTGACGCGCTGGAACGCGTTGAAGGCCCGGAGCGTGCTCGGCGGCGGCCGTCGGCGCGGCGTGGTGCCGATCGCCGTCTCCACTCGCGTCCGGTATCGGCCGAAGGGCGTCGCGGGCGTCATCACGCCCTGGAACTACGCGGTGGCGCTCGCCGCCATGGACGTCGTGCCCGCGCTCGCCGCGGGGTGCGCCGTCGTGCAGAAGGCCGACGACCAGGGCGCCCTCTCGATCCTCGCCCTGCGCCGTGCGTACATCGACGCGGGACTGCCCGAGGCGTTGTGGGCGGTCGTGGCCGGTGAGGCCGACGAGGTCGGCGAAGCCGTCACCGATGAGGTCGACTACATCTGCTTCACGGGCTCGACCGCGACGGGCCGCCGGATCGCGGAGAAGGCCGGCCGGCGGCTCGTCGGCGCCTCGCTCGAGCTCGGCGGCAAGAACGCCCTGCTCGTGCTCGACGACGTCGACGTCGAGCAGGCGGCGGCGGATGCTGCGTACGCCTGCTTCTCGTCCATGGGCCAGCTCTGCGTCTCCGCCGAGCGCATCTACGTCGACCGCCGCATCGCCGATCCGTTCACGGCGGCGCTCGTCGCCCGCCTGTCCGACCCCCGCATCGGGTCGGGCCTCGACCATGAGGCCGACTACGGCAGCCTCGCGACCGCCTCACAGCTCGAACGCGTGCGCGCGCACCTCGACGATGCGGTCGACAAGGGCGCCCGCGTGCTGGTGGGCGGGCGGCACCGCCCCGATCTCGGTCCGTGGGCGTTCGAGCCGACCGTGCTCACCGACGTCACGCCCGACATGCGCGTGTGCACCGAGGAGACCTTCGGCGCCGTGGTGAGCCTGTCGGTGGTCGACGGCGAGACCGAGGCCGTGCTCGTCGCCAACGAATCGGAGTACGGGCTGAACGCCTCCGTGCTCTCGGGCTCGACGCGACGCGGGACGCGCCTCGCCTCGCAGATCGACGCCGGCAGCATCAACGTCAACGAGGGGTATCGCGGGTCGTTCGGCTCGGTCGATGCGCCGATGGGCGGACTCAAGCAGTCCGGCATCGGACGGCGGAACGGTCGCGAGGGGCTCCTGCGATTCGTCGATCCCGTGACGATGTCGGTGAATCACCGGATCGTGGGGCTCCCCCACTCCGGCCGCGACTTCGCGCGCATGATCCCGCTCTTCATCCTGCTCGCGCGCGTGCTCCGGGGCGTCCGCCGCGCCTGAGCCGCTCGGGCGGGCGTCCGCATCCGGCGCGCCGGCGAGGAGGCTCTAGGTCGCCTCGGAGTCGAACGGCGCGCCCTCGCCTGCCGCGAGCGCCTCGCGCTTGCGCTTGCGCTGCAGGTACGCGGAGTTCTCGTTCACCCCGGCGCGCGCGACGACGGGCCGCGCAGGCTCGGCGAACGGGTCGACGTCGGTCAGCGCCTCGCGGATGATGCGACGCGGGTCGTACTGACGTGGGTCGAGCTTGCGCCAGTCGACCTCGTCGAAGTCGGGCCCCATCTCGTCGCGTACGCGGGACTTCGCGCCGTTCGCCATGTCGCGCATCGAGCGCACGAACTTGCCGAGCTGCGCCGCGTAGTGCGGGAGTCGCTCGGGTCCGAGAAGGAACACGGCGATCACCCCGACGATGAGGAGTTTGTCGAAGGTGAGGCCGCCCATGCGACAAGGATAGCGGCGGCGAGGCGTGCCGAGTGCCGCGTGCCCGCCCCCTAGGCTTGGGGGTCGGAAGACCCCGGGAGCCGCCACGTGTCCGAACACGACCTGAACTGGAAGTACGTCGACGAGAGCGTCGTGGAATCCGAGTCGATCGCGAAGGCCCGCCAGCAGTCCCTCGAGCTCGGCGTCGAGCCGGTGTCACCCGCGGTCGGGGCACAGCTCTCGGTGATCGCGGCCGCCTGCGACGCGCGTGCGATCATCGAGGTCGGAACGGGCGTCGGCGTGTCGGGGCTCTGGATGCTGCAGGCCGCGCGCGGCGCGCACCTGACGTCGATCGACACCGAGACCGAGTACCAGCAGCACGCGCGCGAGCACTTCGCCGAGGCCGGCGTCGCGCCGGCTCGCGTGCGCCTCATCGCGGGACGCGCCGGCGAGGTGCTGCCGCGCATGAACGAGCGGTCGTACGACCTCGTCTTCATCGACGCCGACGTGCCGTCGGTGATCGAGTACGTGGAGCACGGGCTGCGGCTGGCCAAGCCGGGCGGCAGCGTGCTCGTGGCCCGTGCGCTGTGGAAGGGACGGGTGGCCGACCCGGCGCGGCGAGATGACGCGGCGACGGCGTTCCGCGAGCTCATCTCGGAGCTCGCGGCATCCTCCGCCGTCGTGGCCGCCATCTCGCCGGCCGGGGACGGCCTGCTCCAGATCGTGAAGCTGGGCGCCTGAGGGTCGCGTGGCGCGCGACCCCTGGCTCAGGCCGCGTTCACGACGCCGCCGAGGACGTCGTAGAGCTCCTTGGCCTCAGCGTCGTTCACCGAGACGACGAGGCGGCCGCCGCCCTCGAGGGGCACCCGCACGATGATGAGCCGACCCTCCTTCACAGCCTCCATCGGTCCGTCTCCAGTGCGTGGCTTCATGGCCGCCATTGAGCTACCCCTTTCGTGGCTGAATCTCCATTATCCCGTATCCGACCGACACACCGGTGCGACGCGGCCGCCCTGTGGATGGCACGGGCAAGCGTTCACCGCCGCGACGCCGTGCGTTCGCACGTCACGGCGGCGTCCAGTCGTAGCCGTCGATCCGCCAGGCGATGACCAGCCACCCGAACTGCAGCGCGAGCGACACGGCGACGAGTCCGCCGCGCCACCACGGCGAGCGTGGCACCGCCAGCGCCCCGGCGAGCGGGAACATGGGCGCGAGGATCCGGAACGTGCTCGACTGGGGGAAGAACACAGCGAACAGGTACAGCGCGTAGCTGGCGAGCCAGAGCCGGAGGTCGACGCCGAGGCGCCGGACCCACGGCGACGCGAGCACGAGCGCGAACGCGACGACCAGGGCGATGGGCGCGATCGTGCCCATGGGCTGGTCGAGCCACCAGTCCCCCGCCTGGAACCACGGCGTGAGCGGCACGAGCTCGACGTAGCCGATGTACGACGACCGCCAGGCGAGCTCGGTGTCGGTGTAGGCCTGCATCTCCCCGGTGGCCGCCCACGCGATCGCCGGCCACGCGAGCCCTGCGACGCCGGCCAGCACAGCGACGGATGCCGCGGCGACGCGCTCGCGGACGGGGAACGGATCCCGCTCACGCGTGAACCAGCGCACGATCCAGTGCAGCCCGAGCGTGAGCGCGAAGGCGAGCGCCCCGGGGCGCGTGAACGCCCAGATCAGCACGACCGGGACGAGCCATCCGTACCGCCGGTCGACGAGGAGGAGCAGCGCGACCGCGAGCCACAGGAACCCGAGCGATTCGGCGTAGCCGAACTGCATGATGGGCGCGACCGGCGCCACGCAGAACAGCACCACCGCGAACATCGCCTGGTCGGGTTCGAGGAAGCGCGACATGAGGCGGTGGAAGACGAGCGCCGCCCCGAGCCCCGCGATGAGGGCGATGACGACGGATGCGACATCCCACGGCACGCCGACCACCGTGAGCACGCGCACGATGCCGGGGTAGACGGGCAGGAACGCCCACTGGTTCTCGGCGACGTGGCCCTCGGCGGTGCGCGGCAGCTCGTCGGGGTATCCGGATGACGCGATGAACTCGTACCAGCGGGCGTCCCAGAGGTTCGCGAACTCGAAGTAGCCGGGTTGCGCGTCGGTCCAGGCGTTCGACGCCTGCCGACCGGCCAACTCGAGCACGAACGCCGTCGTGACCGCGCGCGCGGCGACGTACACGAGCACGACCCGCGCCCACCAGGGCAGGAGTCGCCAGCGCACGCGCGGCGACCAGCGGGTGCGGCGGAACGGGTCGGGCTCCCGGACGGCGGCCATCTCGTCGACGCTCACCCGGTGCGCCTCAGCCCGTCGCGCCGGTGAGCCAGCTCCGCAGCGCGCGCTCGCACGCGACGATCTCGTCGCAGTCGACGCGTTCGTCGTCGGCGTGCGCCAGGAGCGGGTCGCCCGGACCGAAGTTCACGGCCGGCACGCCGAGCGCGCTGAAGCGCGCGACATCCGTCCACCCGTACTTGGGCTTGGCCTCGGCACCGACGGCCTGCACGAACTGCTGCGCGAGCGGGTCGTCGAGTCCGGGGCGGGCGCCGTCGGACGCGTCGGTGACGTCGGTCTCGTACTCGGGGAACAGCGCGCGCACCTTCGCGACGGCCTCGTCGATGGTGCGGCTCGGCGCGAACCGGTAGTTGAGGGTCAGCACGGCCTCGTCGGGGATCACGTTGCCGGCAACGCCGCCGTGCACGAGCACGGCGCTCAGGCCCTCGCGGTAGTCGAGCCCGTCGACGGTCACCGTCTCGGCTTCGTACGCGGCGAGGCGCTCGAGCGCCGGCGCGAGCTTGTGGATCGCGTTCTCGCCCACCCAGCTGCGTGCCGAGTGCGCCCGGCGGCCCCGCGTTCGCAGGTCGAGGCGCAGCGTGCCGTTGCAGCCGCCCTCGACCTCGGCGCGGGTCGGCTCGCCGAGGATCGCGAAGTCGGCCTCGAAGAGGTCGGGCCGCACCTTCAGCAACCGGCCCAGCCCGTTGAAGTCGGCGGCGACCTCCTCGTGGTCGTACCACATCCAGGTCACGTCGACCGTGGGATCGGCGAGCTCGTGCGCCAGCTTGAGCTGGACCGCGACGCCGGCCTTCATGTCGACGGTGCCGCGGCCCCAGAGGACGCGGCGTCCGTCGACCTCCTCGAAGCGCGTCGGCACGTTGCCGTTGATCGGCACGGTGTCGAGGTGGCCCGCGATGACCACACGGCGCTCGCGACCGAGGTTCGTGCGCGCGACGACCGTGTCGCCCTCGCGGATCACCTCGAGGTGCACGGCATCCGCCAGCGCGTCGACGATGAGGTCGGCGAGCGGCCCCTCGTCACCCGACACGGTCGGGATGTCGCAGATCGCCTGCGTGATGGCGACGACGTCGGCGGACAGGTCGAGTGCGGCCTCGGGCCGGACGGGATCAGCCATCCTGCAAGTCTACGGGCGGGCGGATGTCGCGGCTGGGCCTCGCACGTCACGCACCGACGTCGGTCGAACCGGGCTCGGTACCCTTGAGGCATGCCCGCAGACTCGCCGAACCCGACCGCGCCCACCGCCGCCTGGGGCGACGGACTCGCCACGATCGCCGCCGACGGCACGGTGCTCGACACGTGGTACCCCGCGCCGCAGCTCGGCGAACTCCCCCAGCCGGCGCCGGCCGCGTGGGAGCCCCCTGCCGGCGCGGTGGGGCCCGACGAGCGACGCGGGGTCACCGTGGAGGCGGTGCGCGTCGCCATCCGCCTCGACGAGCCGCCGACCGGCACGAGCGACGCGTACCTGCGACTGCACCTGCTCTCGCACCTGCTGGTGCGCCCCAACTCGCTGAACCTCGACGGGATCTTCGGCCACCTGCCGAACGTCGCGTGGACCAACGCCGGCCCGGTGCATCCCGACGACCTCGACCGGCTCCGGCCGGTGCTGCAGCGCGCCGGCCTCCACGTCATCGGGCTCGACAAGTTCCCGCGCCTGCTCGACTACGTGGTCCCCGAGCGCGTGCGCGTGGCCGACGCCTCGCGCGTGCGACTCGGCGCCCACCTCGCGCCGGGCACCACCGTGATGCACGAGGGCTTCGTGAACTTCAACGCCGGCACGCTCGGTTCGTCGATGGTCGAGGGTCGCATCTCCCAGGGCGTGGTCGTCGGCGACGGCAGCGACATCGGCGGCGGCGCCTCGATCATGGGCACGCTCTCGGGCGGCGGCACGCAGCGCGTCGCGATCGGCGAGCGCGCGCTGCTCGGGGCGAACTCCGGCATCGGCATCTCGATCGGCGACGACTCGGTGGTCGAGGCGGGCCTGTACGTGACCGCCGGCACCAAGGTCGCCGTCCTCGGCGTCGGAGGCGAGCCCGACCGAGTCGTCAAGGCCGTCGAGCTGTCCGGACAGCCCAACCTGCTGTTCCGTCGCAACTCCCTCGACGGCCGCGTCGAGGTGCTCTCCCGCTCGGGCGAGGGCGTCGTGCTGAACACCGCGCTGCACGCCTGAGTCGGCCCCGGCCGCGGCATCCGCCGTCGCCCCTCGGGAGAGGTACAGTGATCTGCACCCGAGGCGCCCGACGGCGGTCGCCCGGCCGTGACGACACGAGGGAGTGACGTGGGAACGGACGCGCCGAGGACCCGACGCCATCGCTGGGGCCAGTTCCTCGTCGGCATGCTCGTCACGGTGCTCGTGCTCGGCGTCGCCGCGGTCGGAGCGGGGTGGTGGACCGTGCACCGCGCGTTCCCCACGACGACCGGACGGATCGAGGTGCCCGGGCTCGCCGGCGCGGTGACGGTGTACCGCGACGACGCCGGCATCCCGCAGCTCGTCGCCGAGACCGACCACGACCTCTTCTTCGCGCAGGGCTACGTGCACGCCCAGGACCGATTCTGGGAGATGGACTTCCGCCGGCACGTGACGGCCGGGCGGCTGGCCGAGCTGTTCGGCGCGTCGCAGGTCGCCACCGACACGTTCGTCCGAACCCTCGACTGGCGCGGCGTCGCCGAGGCCGAGTGGGAGCTGCTCGACCAGCCGACGCGCGCGTTCTACGAGGCCTACGCCGCCGGCGTGAACGCGTACCTCGCCGAACGCAGCGGCGCCGAGCTGTCGCTCGAATACGCGGTGCTCGCGCTCCAGAATCCCGGGTACGAGCCCGAATCGTGGACGCCGGTCGACTCGATCGCCTGGCTCAAGGCCATGGCCTGGGACCTCCGCTCGAACCTCGGCGACGAGATCGACCGCGCGCTGCTGAGCGCGGAGCTGCCGCCAGAGGAGGTGCAGCGGCTGCATCCCGACTTCCCGTTCTCGGCGATGCCGACGATCGTCGACGGGCTCGCCGCGGCTGCCGCGCCCGCCTCGACGGAGGTGACGCCCCTCTCGACCGAGGCATCGCCGATCGATCCTGGTCACCTCGAGGCCATCGCCGCGCTCGCCGACCGCGTGGACGCCCTCCCCGAGCTCCTCGGACCCGAGGGCGGCGACCTCGGGTCCAACTCGTGGGTGGTCTCCGGGGCGCTCACCGAATCCGGCATGCCGCTGCTCGCGAACGACCCGCACCTCGGCCCGGCCATGCCGTCGATCTGGGTGCAGATGGGCCTGCACTGCGCGGAGCCCACCCCCGAGTGCACGTTCGACGTGGCCGGCTACGGCTTCTCGGGCCTCCCCGGCATCATCATCGGGCATAACAGCACCATCGCCTGGGGCCTCACGAACCTCGGGCCGGATGTCGCGGACCTCTACCTCGAGCGGATCGTCGACGAGTCGTACGAGCTCGACGGCACCCTCCGACCCCTCACCGTGCGCGAGGAGGTGATCGAGGTGGCCGGGGGCGACCCGGTGACCGTCCAGGTGCGCTCCACCGACCGCGGTCCGATCGTGAGCCTCGATCCCGAATCCGACTACGGGCGGATCGCGCAGGGGTACGACCCGAGCGTCGCAGCGGCCGGGGCGGACGGCGGTGCCGCGCCCGGCGGGGCCGAGCTCGAGGTCTCGCTGCAGTGGACGGCGCTGACGCCGGGCACTACGCCGAGTGCGATCTTCGCGATGAACCGCGCATCGGACTGGGCGACGTTCCAGGACGCAGCCGACCTGTTCGACGTGCCCGCGCAGAACCTGGTCTACGCCGACGTCGCGGGCAACATCGGCTACCAGGCGCCAGGTGCGATCCCGGTCCGCAAGGCCGGCGACGGCACGCTGCCGATGCCCGGCTGGACCAGCACGACGGGATGGACCGGCATGGTCCCGTTCGAGGAGCTCCCGTCCGTCCTGAATCCCGCGCGCGGCTACATCGTGACGGCCAACAACGCGGTCGACGATGCCGGCCCGACGCTCACGCGCGACTGGGACCTCGGCTATCGTGCGGACGCCCTCGAACGCCGGATCCTCGAACTCACGGCCGACGGCGGGACCCTCACCGCCGACGACATGTCCGACCTGCAACTCGGCACGCACGACGCGAACGCGCAGGCCTTCCTGCCGGTGATCGCGAGCCTCGACCTCGACGGCGACGCGAAGCGCGGCGCCGACCTGCTCGAGGGGTGGGATGCCCGGACCGGTCCCGACAGCGCCGAGGCGGCCTACTTCGCCGTGTTCTGGCGAACCCTCCTCGACCGCATGTTCGGCGGGCTGCCCGACTCGACCCGGCCCGAGGGCGGCGACCGCTGGTTCGCGGTGGTCGGCTCGCTCCTCGCAGAGCCCGACGCTGCGTGGTGGTCCGACGACGAGGCCGGCGTGACCGGACGCGACGCCGTGATCGCCGCCTCGCTCGAGGACGCGTGGTCCGAGGCATCCGATCGCCTCGGCGACGACCCCGCCGACTGGCGGTGGGGCCTGCTGCACACCCTGACGCTCGAGAACGCCAGCTTCGGGCGCTCGGGCATCGGCCCGATCGAATGGCTGTTCAACCGCGGACCCTACGAGACGGGCGGTGGATCGGCGATCGTGAACGCGGTCGGATGGGACGCGCGCATCGGGTACGAGGCCGACTGGGTGCCGTCGATGCGCATGGTCGTCGACCTCGACGACCTCGACGCATCCACCTGGGTGAACCTCACCGGCGCGTCCGGGCATGCGTTCCATCCGCACTACGCCGACCAGACGCCGCTGTGGCAGCGCGGCGAGAGCCGGCCCTGGCCCTTCACGACCGAGGCCGTGCGCGACGCCGCCGAGGACGCACTGGTGCTGCGTCCAGCCGGCGGCTGAGCCGCGCAGGCCGCACGCTCCGCGCAGGCCGCGCTCAGCGCAGCACCGAGCTCAGCGCAGCACCGAGCTCAGCAGCAGGCTGGTCTCGCTGTTGACCACTCCATCGATCGAGCGGATGCGACCGAGCACGCGGTCGAACTCGCCGAGCGTCTCGGTACGAAGCTCGGCGACGAGGTCCCATCCGCCGTTCGTGGTGTGCAGGGCGATGATCTCGGGGAAGCCGCGGAGCCGTCGAATCACATGGTCGGTACTGCGACCCTCGACCTCGATGAAGGAGATCGCGTGGATCGCGAGCGGAGCGAGCTCGTCGCGCACGCGCACCGAGAAGCCAACGATGAGGCCGGATGCCACGAGCCGATCGATGCGGCCCGTGACCGTCGCCCGGGCGACGCCGAGCCGGCGCGCGAGCTCGGCGACGGGCGCGCGACCGTCCTCGCGGAGCAGGGCGAGGAGGCGGCGATCGAGGTCGTCGAGCTGGTCCATGCGCAGAGTGTAACCCGAGGCATTGCAGAGTGCGCAGCGCACGGCCGATCCGAGCCCAGAGCGGTCGTTGCCGTTGCATATCGACCAGTCCTAGGCTCGATCGAGGGGGACGATTCGAAAGGGAATGGAATGACGAGCTTCGTCGACGTCCGCAACATGGTCGGCTGGGTCGCCAGCACCGGACCTGAGCGCATCATCGCCGGCATCCTCGAGTACCTCGAGCAGGATTTCGCCCGCTGGGAGGCGTTCGACAAGACCCCCCGCGTGGCGAGCCACACGCCGTTCGGCGTGATCGAGCTCATGCCCACGAGCGACCACGAGTCGTACGCGTTCAAGTACGTCAACGGGCACCCTTCCAACCCCGCACGCGGCTACCAGACCGTCACCGCGTTCGGCGTGCTCGCCGACGTGCACAACGGCTACCCCACCTTCCTCGCCGAGATGACCGTCCTCACCGCATTGCGCACCGCAGCGACGAGCGCGTTCGCGGCGAAACTGCTCGCGCGGCCCGACTCCCAGGTCATGGCCATGATCGGCACGGGCAGCCAGGCCGAGTTCCAGGCGCTCGCCTTCCGCCACACGCTCGGCATCACCCGGCTGCGCGTCTTCGACGTCGACCCCGACGCGATCGCGAAGTTCGTGCGCAACATGCTGCCCCTCGGGTTCCAGATCGAGGTCGCCGGCAGCGCCGCCGAGGGGCTCGACGGCGCCGACGTCGTGACCACCTGCACGGCCGACAAGGCCCGCAACGCCGTCGTGGCCGACGAGTGGGTGCGGCCCGGCATGCACCTCAACGCGATCGGCGGCGACTGCCCGGGCAAGACCGAGCTCGACCCCGCCATCCTCGACCGCGCCGGCGTGTTCGTCGAGTACACGCCCCAGACCCGCATCGAGGGCGAGATCCAGGCCAAGCCCGCCGACTTCCCGGTGACGGAACTCTGGGAGGTGCTCACCGAGCGTGCCGCGGGCCGCACGAGCGCCGAGCAGATCACCCTGTTCGACTCGGTCGGCTTCGCGATCGAGGACTTCTCCGCGCTCCGATACGTCCGCGACCAGGTCGCCGGCACGCGGTTCGAGCAGCGCATCGACCTGGTGGCCGACCCCGACGACCCGAAGGACCTCTTCGGGCTGGTCGGCGCGTTCTCCCCGGTGGGCTGAGCATGTCCGTCCAGTCCCCGGCCGCGGTCGTCATGGTCCGGCCGCATCGCTTCGCGCCCAACCCGCAGACGCTCGCCGACAACGGCTTCCAGCCGAACGCCGACGGGCACGACCCCGAGCGACTCGCGGCGGCCGCGTACGACGAGGTGACGCGGGCGGGTGCCGCCCTGGAGGCGGCCGGCGTGACCGTGCACCTCTTCGAGGACGAGACGGCGCACCGGCCCGACAGCGTGTTCCCGAACAACTGGATCTCCACGCACTCGGGCGGGCACATCGCGCTCTTCCCGATGTACACGCCGAATCGGCGCACCGAGCGGCGCGGCGACATCGTCGAGCTGCTGAAGACCACCTACCGCGTCCAGGACGTCATCGACTACTCGGGCCTCGAGTACGACGACGTCTTCCTCGAGGGCACCGGCGCGATGGTGCTGGACCACGAGCTGCGCATCGCCTACGCGGCGCGCTCGAATCGCGCCGACCCCATCGCCCTGGAGCGGTTCTGCACCAACTTCGGCTACGAGCCGATGGTGTTCGACGCCGTCGACGGCCGCGGGATCGCCGTCTACCACACCAACGTGATCCTCAGCATCGCCACCGAGTTCGCCCTCGTCGCGGCCGACATGCTCGTCTCCCCCGCCAGGCGGCAGGAGGTGCTCGACCGGCTCTCTGCACGCGGACGGCGCGACGTCATCGCGCTCACCAATGCGCAGGTCGACGACTTCGCGGGTAACGCGCTCGAGCTGTGGGGATCGCAGGGCCGCGTGCTCGCGCTGTCGCGGCGCGCCTTCGACGCGCTCACGGCCGATCAGCGCGATCGGATCGAGCGCAGCGCACGACTGCTGCCGCTCGACGTCCCGACGATCGAGCTGGCGGGCGGGTCGGTGCGGTGCATGCTCGCCGGCGTCCACCTGGACCCGCGTCCGGGCCTCGTCGAGCCGCACGGCGCGCTCATGGACGACGCCGCCGCGGTCTCGGTGGTCGAGTAGTCGGCGCGTCCGCCTGCGGCTCGATCGCCGGGGGCGGCGGTCAGCGAATCGTCGGGTAGCGACGCTCGATCGACCCGGTGTACAGCTGCTGCGGGCGGCCGATCTTCGTCTGCGGGTCGAGGTTCATCTCGCGCCAGTGCGCGATCCAGCCGGGCAGCCGGCCGATCGCGAAGAGCACCGTGAACATGCGTGTGGGGAAGCCCATCGCCTTGTAGATGACGCCGGTGTAGAAATCGACGTTCGGGTAGAGGCGGCGCTGCTTGAAGTACTCGTCCTCGAGCGCGAACTGCTCGAGTTCCTTCGCGATGTCGAGCAGAGGGTCGTTCACGCCGAGCCCCTCGAGCACCGCGTTTGCGCTCTCCTTGACGATCTTCGCGCGCGGATCGTAGTTCTTGTAGACCCGGTGGCCGAAGCCCATGAGCTTGACGCCATCCTCCTTGCGCTTGACGCGCTCGACGAACTTCGCGACGCCCTCGCCCGAGTCGCGGATCTGCGCGAGCATCTGCAGCACGGCCTCGTTCGCACCGCCGTGCAGCGGGCCCGAGAGCGCCTGGATGCCCGCCGAGATCGACGCATAGAGGTTCGCACCCGTCGAGCCGACGAGTCGCACCGTCGAGGTCGACGCGTTCTGCTCGTGGTCCTCGTGCAGGATCAGCAGGCGGTCGAGCGCCTTCGCAAGCGTGGGTTCGATCGTGTACGGCTCGGCCATGTTGCCGAAGTTGAGCCGCAGGAAGTTCTCGACGAAGTTGAGCGAGTTGTCGGGGTACAGGAACGCCTGGCCGATGCTCTTCTTGTGCGCGTACGCCGCGATCACGGGCAGCTTCGCCAGCAGGCGGATGGTGGTCAGCTCGACGTGGTCGGGGTCGTGCGGGTCGGACGAGTCCTCGTAGTAGGTCGAGAGCGCGGCGACGGCGCTCGAGAGCACGGCCATGGGGTGGGCCGTGTGCGGCAGGGCCGAGAAGAAGCGCTTCAGGTCTTCGTGCAGCAGCGTGTGGCGGCGGATCTTCTCGTCGAACTCGCCGAGCTGGTCGGGCGTCGGCAGCTCGCCGTACATGAGCAGCCAGGCCACCTCGAGGTAGGTGGAGTGCTCGGCCAGCTGCTCGATCGGATACCCGCGATAGCGCAGGATGCCCTGCTCGCCGTCGATGTAGGTGATCGAGGAGCGGGTGGAGGCGGTGTTGACGAAGCCGTAGTCGAGCGCGGTGAGACCGGTCTGGCGCGTCAGCGTGGAGAGGTCGATGCTGCCGTTGCCCTGCGAGGCCGCGTGGATCGGGAATTCGGCCGTGCCGCCCGGAAAGGCCAGCGTCGCGGTGTCGGGGCGGTCGGCCCCGGCCGCTTCGTTCACGACGTTGCTCACGGCGTCTCCTGTGATCGTCACTTGGTCCCCTGCTCTCAAGCCGGCCGTCGGTCGGCGCGCGCGGCCCGAATACAGCCTAGACGTGACGACGGCACACTGTCGCATCCACCAAGAGATGCGCGATCTGATTGGTGGATGTCACCGCACGGCCGTGGCGCGCAGGCGCGCGGCGCCCGAGGCGATGCGTTCGTCGGGTGCGGTGAGCGAGAGCCGGACGTGCTGCGGGAAGTGCGTGCCGTAGAAGTGCCCGGGTCCGCCGAGGATTCCGAGGTCGGCCAGGCGGCCGATCGACTCCCACGCATCGCGTCCCTCGGTGGCCCAGAGGTAGAGCCCGGCCTCGCTGTGGTCGATGCGGAATCCGGCGTCCTGGAGGGCGGGCTTCAGCAGGCTCCGCCGCGAGCGGTACCGCTCCTTCTGCTCGGCGACGTGCGCATCGTCGCCGAGGGCGACGGTCATCGCGGCTTGCAGCGGTGCGGGGACCATGAGTCCGGCGTGCTTGCGCGCCGTGGTCAGACGCGCGATCGAGTCGTGGCATCCGGCGACGAATGCGGCGCGGTACCCGGCCATGTTGGACTGCTTCGACAGCGAGTAGATCGCCAGGACGTGCGTCGTGTCGCCGTCGGTGACCCGCGGGTCGAGGATGCTCGGCACCGGCGCGGCATCCCACGGCGCCTCCCAGCCGAGCTCGGCGTAGCACTCGTCGCTGACGATCACGGCCCCGAGCTCGCGCGCGCGGCCGACCGCCCGGCGCAGCTCGTCGATGCCGAGCACCCGCCCGTCGGGATTGCCGGGCGAGTTCACCCAGACCAGGCGCGTGTGCTCGGGCCAATCGTCGGGGTCGTCGGATGCCACGGCCGTCGCGCCCGCGAACACCGCGCCCATCTCGTAGGTCGGGTAGGCCGCCCTCGGGTGCACGACGCGATCCCCGGCTCCGACGCCGAGGAGGAACGGCAGGAGCGCGACGAGCTCCTTCGAGCCGATCGTCGGCAGCACGGCCTCGGCGTCGAGACCGACGACCCCGCGCCGGCGGGCGAACCAGTCGACGATCGCGCGCCGCAGCGCAGCCGTGCCGATCGTGGCCGGATAGGAGTGCGCGTCGGTCGCGGCCGCGAGCGCGTCGCGCACGACCGTGGGCGTCCGGTCGACCGGGGAGCCGATCGACAGGTCGACGATGCCGTCGCGGTGCGACATGGCGCGGGCGCGATAGGGGACCATGAGGTCCCAGGGGTACTCGGGCAGCGCGCCGAGCGCCATGCTCAGTGGCCCTGCGGCGGCAGGGCGGCGACGAGCGGGTGGTCCTTCGGGATCACGCCGACCTTCGCAGCGCCGCCGGGCGAGCCGATGTCGTCGAAGAATTCGACGTTCGCCTTGTAGTAGTCGGCCCATTCGTCGGGCAGGTCGTCTTCGTAGTAGATCGCCTCGACCGGGCACACCGGCTCGCACGCACCGCAGTCGACGCATTCGTCAGGGTGGATGTAGAGCGAGCGTTCACCCTCGTAGATGCAGTCGACGGGGCACTCGTCGATGCAGGCTCGGTCTTTCACATCGACGCACGGCAGGGCGATGACGTAGGTCACGGTGGGTCGCGGTCCCTTCGAAGAGGCTGGAGTGCCAGTCTACGCGCGCCGGGTGTCGCGTGACGGCAGCGAGGGCCAGGCCACGACGAGCACGGCGATGAGCGCCGGGCCGACGGCCCATACGGTGCCCACGATGCCGCTCGCGACGAGGACGGATCCGCCCGGCCCCGGCAGCGACAGCAGGGCGACGGAGCCCACCACGCCGACTGCGGCGGCCGTCGCGGCGGCCCGGCCTCCGGCGACCAGTCGGATCCCGATGAGCAGCGCCGCCACGCCGATGAGCGCGAGGACGAGTCCCCAGGGGATCGTGACGTCGCCGACCTGCCAGGAGTGCCGATGACCGACCGTGGCGATGGTGCCGTAGACCAGTCCGACGAGGAAGGCGACCGCGAGCGTGCCCAGCCGGGAGCCGAGCGAACGGCCGTGCTCGTCCTCCCGCGCGGCGGACACGGAGGTCACCGCGCTCACCGAGGCGCCGGGAAGACCGTGTACGTCACGGTCGTCGCGTCACCGGCCAGCACGACGACGTACTGGCCGTCGGTGTAGACGGAGCCGCCTGCGGCATCGCCCGAGAGCGAGGCATCCTCGGCGAATCCCGCCGCCGTGAGCGCCGACGTCGCGTCGGCGACCGGATCGGCGCCCTGGGGCGTGAGCACCACCATCCAGCCGTCGCCGTTCCCTCCGGCGCCGCCGGCGACCTCGATCCTGCCGTCGATGACCGGGACGGATGCCGGGAAGTCGGCGGGCAGGTCCCCGCCGAGCTCGACGTCGCCGCCCGTCGCGCCCTCGACCGTCTCCTCGACGGTGCGGTCGACGAGGTCCTGCACCGGGTTGCCGACGCACCCGGTGAGCAGGAGCGTCGCGGTGGCCACGACGGCGGACAGCACGGCGAGGCGGCCGCGAAGGCGGGGAGCAGGCATGCCCGCGAGTCTACCGGCCCTGCCGCGAGCGGAGCATGGCGTAGCGTGGTCGCGAGCGCGGTGCCGCGCCGCGGGAAGGACGAGCCAGATGACCGAGCAGCCCGTGACCTCCGCCGTCCCGTCCCCGGTGCGCATCGAACGCGATGGCGTCGTGGCGACGGTGGTCATCGATCGGCCGAAGGCGCTCAACGCGCTCTCCCCCGAGGTGCTGCAGGCCGTCGCCGACGCGTTCGACCGGCTCGCGTCCGAGGGCGACGCCGTCCGAGGCGTGCTCGTCGTCGGCGAGGGCGGCCGCGCGTTCGTCGCGGGAGCCGACATCCGCTCACTCGCGGACCTCACGCCCGAGGAGGGTGCCGAGGCGTCGCGACTCGGCCACCGGGTCGCCGCCGCGATCGAGTCCTTCCCCGCCCCGGTGATCGCGTGCGTCGACGGATTCGCGCTCGGCGGCGGGCTCGAGCTCGCGCTCGCGTGCGACCTGATCTACGCGACGGATGCGTCGGGCTTCGGCCAGCCCGAGGTGCGGCTCGGGCTCATCCCGGGCTTCGGCGGCACGGTCCGGCTCCCGCGCGCGGTCGGACTCCCGCTCGCCAAGGAGCTCATCTTCACCGGTCGCCGGATCGACGCGGAGACCGCCGAACGGGCGGGCCTCGTCGCCCGTCGCTTCCCCGATCGCGACGCACTGCTCGAAGGCGCGCGCGCCACCCTCGCCGAGGTCGCCGAGAACGCGTGGACCGCGGTCGCGCTGGCGAAGCGCGTGCTCGTCGCAGCCGCGGGCACGCCCACCGAGCGCGCGAGCGAACTCGAGGTCGCGGGCTTCGAGGATGCGTTCCGGACCGCCGACATGCGCGAGGGGGTCGCTGCATTCGTCGAGAAGCGCGAACCCCGATTCAGCGGGCGCTGACGCAGCTCGCTCGCGTCGGAGACGCCGAGCGAGCCGGCTCAGCCGGTGACGTGCGACTGCAGCCAGCCGAGCCCGTCGAAGCGGACGCCGTCGGCGCCGTACATCTCGAGGTGGAGGTGCGGCCCGGTGGACTGCCCGGTGGTGCCGACCGCCCCGATGACCTGGCCCGCCGTCACGCGCTGACCCACCGACACCTGGAGGGAGCCGTACTGCTGGTGCGCGTAGAGGGAGGTGACGAGCTCGCCGCCGATGTTGTGCTGGATCTCGACGTAGACACCGAGTCCGCCGCCCGACTCGGTCGCGGTGATCACGACGCCGTCGGCGAGTGAGACGATCGGTGCACCCTCACCCGGGTTGAAGTCGATGCCGTCGTGGAAGGTCGAGCACCCGGCACAGGGCGCCGAACGGCCACCGAAGCCCGAGGCGATGCGTGAGGGGTCGACGGGCCACACGACGCGGGGCGTCTCGATCAGCGACACCGAACCCACGCCGGCCACGCTGGACTCGATGGGCGGCGGTGCCGCCTCGACCTCCCACGCCTCGGTGTCGATCGGCGCGAGTGCGACCTCGGAACCGACGTCGAGCGACTGCGGACGCACCGACAGCGTGTCCTCAGCGGGCGCGTAGACGGATGCCCGCACCTCGGTGTCCGTCGCGGTGACCGCGAGTGCGGGCACGCTGGTCGCGAGCAGCAGGCCGCCGACGACCGACATGGCGCCGAGGGACATCACGGAGCGGCTCGGCACGACCGAACGGGCTCGCGGCTGCCGAGCGGGTTCGGCGGCCCGGGAGGCGCGACGCGCGGACTCGGCCCGGGGCGTCGCGGTGGCGGTCGAGCGCGTACGGCGGGGACCACCGGCGCGCAGGGGCTGACGTGCGGCCGCGCGGCGGCCGTGCTGGGGGAAGTTCATAAGTGGGGGCGTTTCGGGGGTAACGGTTTCGTAACAACTGAATGCGTTTCGAATGAACCCGAGAAACCTTACGCGGCCGAATCTGGGAACTTCATCAATCCGGCGGGCGCGGACGAACCCACGGAAGGACTCGGTGACGGGCGCGTCATCGACCCCGCCACCGTCGCGCCGAAGTCGCTACGCCTGCTTCTTCAGACGCGACGCCGCCCGTGCGCGGGCCGTCTGGTCGAGTTCGACCTTGCGGATCCGCACCTTCTCGGGCGTGACCTCGACGCACTCGTCCTCGCGAGCGAACTCGAGGCACTCCTCGAGCGTGAGCTGCCGCGACGGCGTCATCGACTCGAAGGTGTCGGCCGTCGACGAACGCATGTTCGTGAGCTTCTTCTCCTTCGTGATGTTCACGTCCATGTCGTCGTTGCGCGAGTTCTCGCCGATGACCATGCCTTCGTAGACCTCCTCGGTGGGGTTCACGAAGAAGGTCATGCGCTCCTGGAGCGCGATGATGGCGAACGGCGTGACCACGCCGGAGCGGTCGGCCACGATGGAGCCGTTGTTGCGGGTCGTGATGGCGCCGGCCCACTCGTCGTAGCCGTGCGAGATCGCGTTCGCGATGCCGGTACCGCGCGTGATGGTCAGGAACTCGGTGCGGAACCCGATGAGCCCACGGCTCGGCACGATGAACTCCATGCGGACCCAGCCCGTGCCGTGGTTCGCCATGTTGTCCATGCGGCCCTTGCGAGCTGCGAGCAGCTGCGTGATCGCGCCGAGGTACTCCTCGGGCGCGTCGATCGTGAGGTGCTCGTAAGGCTCGTGCACCTTGCCGTCGACGTGCCTCGTCACCACCTGCGGCTTGCCGACCGTGAGCTCGAACCCCTCACGGCGCATCTGCTCGACCAGGATCGCGAGCGCGAGCTCGCCGCGACCCTGCACCTCCCAGGCATCGGGTCGGCCGATGTCGAGCACCTTCAGCGACACGTTGCCGATGAGCTCCCGATCGAGGCGATCCTTCACCATGCGGGCCGTGAGCTTGTGGCCCTTGACCTTGCCGACGATCGGCGACGTGTTCGTGCCGATGGTCATCGAGATCGCGGGGTCGTCGACGTGGATCGCGGGAAGCGGCTGCACGTCCTCGGGGTCGGCGAGCGTCTCGCCGATGGTGATGTCCTCGATGCCCGCGACGGCGATGATGTCGCCGGGGCCGGCCTCCTCGGCCGGGAAGCGCTCGAGCGCCTTCGTCTTCAGCAGCTCGGTGACGCGGACGTTCGATTGCGAGCCGTCGTGGCGGACCCACGCGACCGTCTGCCCCTTTCGGATGCGGCCGTTGAAGACGCGGAGCAGGGCGAGGCGACCGAGGAACGGCGAGGCGTCGAGGTTCGTGACCCATGCCTGCAGCGGCGCCTCGTCGTCGTACGTCGGTGCCGGGACGTGCTGGAGGATCGCCTCGAAGAGCGGCTCGAGGTCGTCGGAGTCGGGCAGGCTCCCGTTGGCGGGCTTCTCGTGCGAGGCCCGGCCCGCCTTGCCCGAGGCGTACACCACCGGGACGTCGAGGATCGCGTCGAGGTCGAGGTCGCCATCGGTTCCAGCCGACGCAGCGTCGTCGGCGAGGTCGGACGCGAGGCCGAGGAGCAGGTCCTGGCTCTCCGCGACGACCTCGTCGATCCGCGCGTCGGGGCGGTCGGTCTTGTTCACGAGCAGGATCACCGGCAGTCGCGCCTCGAGCGCCTTGCGGAGCACGAACCGGGTCTGCGGCAGCGGACCCTCGGACGCATCCACCAGCAGCACCACGCCGTCGACCATCGAGAGGCCGCGCTCGACCTCGCCGCCGAAGTCCGCGTGACCGGGCGTGTCGATCACGTTGATCGTGACCGGACCGTCGGCGGCGTGCCGACCGGCGTACTCGACCGCCGTGTTCTTGGCGAGGATCGTGATGCCCTTCTCGCGCTCGAGCTCGTTCGAGTCCATCGCGCGCTCGTCGACGTGAGCGTGCTCGGCGAACGAATGGGTCTGCTTGAGCATCGCGTCGACGAGCGTCGTCTTGCCGTGGTCGACGTGGGCGACGATCGCGACGTTGCGCAGGTCGTTGCGGGTGGCCTTGGCCATGATGGGTCCTCGCGTGGCTCCGGTCGCCCTTCGGGCACCGGGAAGCGGATCGGGCAGCGCGGGAGGCGCTGGGAAGGAGTCGGTGGGAGCGCGACGGGCCGTGACGACGGTTCGCGCCCGACAAGCCTACCCTGTCGCACCGAGACGCCGAACGCCCGGCGTCCGAGTGGACGCCGGGCGTTCGGTCTGGGGACCGCCTCCGCGCTACGCGCCGAGCTTGAGGTTCGCGCCCGGGATGGCCGCGAGCAGGTCCTTCGTGTACTGCTCCTTGGGGGTGTCGAAGACCTCGTCGGTCGACGCCGCCTCGACGATACGCCCCTTCTGCATCACGCAGACATGGTCGGCGATGACGCGCACGACCGCCAGGTCGTGGGTGATGAAGAGGTACGTGAGGTGGAGCTCGGCCTGCAGGTCGGCGAGCAGGCGCAGGATCTGCGCCTGCACGAGCACGTCGAGCGCCGACACCGCCTCGTCGAGCACGACGATCTCGGGCTTGAGCGCGAGCGCACGCGCGATCGCGATGCGCTGGCGCTGACCGCCCGAGAGCTCGTTCGGGTACCGGCCCACGAGCGTCCGCGGAAGCGACACCTGGTCGAGCAGCTCGAGCACGCGCTGGCGCCGCGACGGCCGGTCGCCCACCTTGTGGGTGAACAACGGCTCGGAGATCGTGTTGCCGATGTTGCGCAGCGGGTTCAGCGAGCCGTACGGGTCCTGGAACACCGGCTGCATGCGGCTGCGGAGATCGAACAGCTCCTTGCCGCTGAGCTTGGCCAGGTCCTTCCCGCCGACCATGATCTTGCCGCTCGTCGTGTCCTCGAGCTTGAGGAGCATCTTCGCGACGGTGGACTTGCCCGATCCGGACTCGCCCACGAGCGCCATCGTGGTGCCCTTGGGGATCTGGAACGAGACCTCATCGACCGCGGTGAAGTCGCCCGAGCCGCGGATCTTGAACACCTTGGTGAGATCCTCGACCACGATCGCCGGCGGTTGCGCCGCGGCGGCCTCGACGACCTCCTGGCGTGCCTCGGCCGTCGCGATCAGGTCGATCGCGTCGCCCGCCACGTGGCCGGCGTCCTCGGACATCGAGGCCTCGGCGGCGGACACGCTCCCGACCGCCTGGATGCGGCGCGAGGCGAGGCTCGGTGCCGCCGCGACCAGGCGCTGCGTGTAGGGGTGCTGCGGGTTCTGCAGGATCTCGAGCGAGGGTCCGGACTCGACCACCTTGCCCTTGTACATCACGACGAGCTGCTCGGCACGCTCGGCAGCGAGGCCGAGGTCGTGCGTGATGAAGAGCAGCGTGGTCCCGAGCTCGCGGGTGAGCGACTCGAGGTGGTCGAGGATGACGCGCTGGACGGTCACGTCGAGCGCCGAGGTGGGCTCGTCGGCGATCAGCAGCTGGGGGTCGGCGGACAGGCCGATGCCGATGAGCACACGCTGGCGCATGCCGCCCGAGAACTGGTGCGGGAACTGCTTCAGGCGACGGTCGGCGTCCTTCAGGCCGGCCTGCTGGAGCACCTCGATCGCACGGGCGCGGACCTCCTTGCGGCCGGACGCGATGCCGTTGGCCTTGACGGCCTCCTCGACCTGGAACCCGATCGACCAGACCGGGTTCAGGTTCGACATCGGGTCCTGCGGCACGAAGCCGATCTTGCGGCCGCGGATGCCCTCCATCTCCCGCTTCGACGCCTTGGAGATGTCCTGGCCGTCGAGGAGGATCTGGCCGCCGGCGATCTGACCGGTGCCCGGAAGGAGGTTGATGATCGCGTGCGCGGTCGTGGACTTGCCCGATCCGGACTCGCCCACGATCGCCAGGCTCTGCCCGCGGTAGAGGGTGATGTTCACGCCGTCGACGGCCGTGACCTTGCCATCCTGGGTGGTGAAGTCGACCTTGAGGTCCTTGATCTCGAGGAGCGGGCGCTCCTGCGTGCCGGGATCGGCCGGCTGCACGTCGGTGCGATTGACTGCCGTGCTCATCGCCGGGCCCTCGCCTTCGGGTCGAGCGCATCCCGGACGACCTCGCCGAGCATGATGAAGGCGAGAACCGTGATCGACAGCGCGAGGGACGGGAGGATGAGAGTCTGCGGCGCGGTCCGGAGGTCGGTCTGCGCCTGGCTGATGTCGTTGCCCCACGACATGGTCGACGAGGGCAGTCCGACTCCGAGGAACGACAGCGTCGCCTCTGCGACGATGGCCGACGCGAGCGAGATCGTCGTGATGACGATGACGGGCGCGATCGAGTTCGGCAGCACGTGCCGAAGGAGGATGCGGAACGGGGCGACGCCGAGGGCGGTGGCGGCCATCACGAAGTCGGAGTTCTTCACCCTCAGGATCTCGGCTCTCAGCACACGGGCCGTCGCCGGCCAGGCGAATATGCCGATCGCGAGTGAGATCACCCACACGTTCGCGTACTGCGACAGCACGGACATGATGACCACGGCCGCGAGGATGTAGGGGATCGAGAAGAAGATGTCGCCGAGGCGCGAGAGGACCGAGTCGATCCATCCGCCGTAGAACCCGGCCAGGCCGCCGAAGACGAGGCCGAGGAAGGCGACCAGGACGGTCACGATGATGCCGACCGAGAGCGACGTCGACGTGCCGTGGATGATGCGCGAGTAGATGTCGCAGCCCTGGCGGGTGAAGCCGAGCGGGTGGCCCGGCTGGGGGCCGCCGTTGCTGTTCGCGAGCTGGCAGTCGTTGTTCGGCGGCACCTGGGTGAACCAGCCGGGGAACAGCGCGACGATCACCACGATGACGATGAGCACGGCCGAGATCCAGAACATCGGGCGCCGGCGCACGTCGCGCCATGCGTCGAGCCAGAGGTTGGACGGCTTGCCCTCGGTCTTGACCTTGTCGATCGCGACGAGCGGGGTCTCCTCGAGCGGCGCGACGAAGTGCTGCTGATCGGGACGAGTGGTGTTACTTGGCATAGCGGATCCTCGGGTCGAGCACGGCGTACAGCAGATCCACCAGCAGGTTGATGACGAGGTAGATCAGCACCATGACGGTCACGAACGAGACGACGGTCGGTCCCTCGCCGCGGATGATGGCCTGGTAGAGGGTGCGGCCCACGCCTGGCACGTTGAAGATGCCCTCGGTCACGGTCGCGCCGACCATGAGCACGCCGAAGTCGACGGCGAGGTAGGTCACGACGGGGATGAGCGAGTTGCGCAGGATGTGCACGGGGACGATCCGGGAGCGCGACAGGCCCTTGCTCGCGGCAGTGCGAACGAAGTCCTGCGTGTCCGTGTCGATGACCGACGCCCTCGTCAGTCGGGTGATCTGCGCGAAGCTGATCGTGGCGAGCACGATCGCTGGAAGTATCAGGTCCTGGATCGGCGCACCGGCGCTCACCGTCGTCCGGAACCAGCCGAGCTGGATTCCGAAGATGTACTGGCACACGAACGCGATCACGAAGATCGGCAGCGAGATCAGGATCAGGCTCACGACGAGCGCCGACGCATCGAAGATGCCGCCCTTGCGGAGACCCGAGACCAGGCCGATCGTGATGCCCGCGACCATCTCGAAGAAGACTGCCAGCACTGCCAGTCGGAGGGTGACGGGGAACGTGGCCGCGAGGATCTCGGACACCGGCTGACCCGAGAACGAGACGCCGAAGTCGCCGCGGAAGATGCCGCCGAGGAAGAGCAGGTACTGGACGATGAAGGGCTGGTCCAGGTTGTACCGCTCACGCAGCTGCTCGAGGACAGCAGGAGGCGGGGTCTTCTCGCCGAACAGGGCGACGATCGGGTCGCCCGGCATGGCGAAGACCATGAAGTAGATCAGGAAGGTGGTACCGAGCAGGACAGGGATCGCCTGTAGCAGTCGGCGCACGATATAGCCGGCCATGGATCAGGCCTGCCTGGTCGTGATTGTTGACATGTTGAAGAAACCTCACCGTTTGCGAGTTCGTCCACACGATGCTACGCCGATCGGCTCTGCATCGGGGATACGTGGGTGTGGGGCGGCAGTCGAAATCGACCACCGCCCCACGGGCGCCTCAGAGTCTAACCCCGAGTCACGCCTTGACGAGAATTACTCCTCGGTCTTGGTGACCTCGTGGAGGATCGGCCAGCTGTCCCAGCCGAACTGCACGTTGTCGACCTGCTCGCCCCACGCGCCCATGGCGTTCGTGTACCAGAGCGGGATGGCGGGGAGGTCCTGGAACAGGATCTCCTGCGCCTGCTGGAACTTCTCGATGCCCTCCTGGACGTCGGTCGCCGCGGCGCCCTCGTCGAGCAGCGCGTCGAACTCGGGGTTCGAGTAGTCGCCGTCGTTCGAGCCGGCGCCGGTGCCGAAGATCGGCCCGAGACCGTTGAACATCGACGGGTAGTCGAACTGCCAGCCGGTGCGGAACGCGGTCTGCGTGGTGCGGTCCGTGATCAGCGTGCGGTGCTCGGCGAAGGTCGGGATCGGAGCACCCGACGCCTCGATGCCGAGGTTGTTCTTCAGCTGGTTGGCGACCGCGTCGACCCAGCCCTGGTTGGGGCCGTCGGCGTTGTACTGGATCTGGAACGAACCGCTCCACGGCGCGATGGCGTCAGCCTCGGCCCACAGCTCCTTGGCCAGCTCGGCGTCGAACTCGAGCACCTCGGCGCCCGGGATCTCCTCGGAGTAGCCGTCGATGACCGGCGACGTGAAGTCCTGGGCCGGCGTACGCGTGCCGTTGAAGATCACGTCGGTGATCTCTTCGCGGTTGATCGCGTGCGAGATGGCCTGACGACGGAGGTTGCCCTCCTCGCCGCTCCAGTGCTCGAGGCGCTCGGGGATCGTGATGGTGGCGTTCGCCGCGGCGGGCTGGTTGACGGCGCGACCCTCGAACTCGGTCTCGAACGTCTGCAGCGCGCTGTCGGGGATGTCCTGGATGATGTCCAGGTTGCCACCCTGCAGGTCGGCGTACGCGGCGTCGGTGCTCGCGTACAGGATCATGTCGATCCCGCCGTTCGCCGCCTCGCGCGGGCCGTCGTAGTCCTCGTTCTTGACGAGGTCGATGCGCTCGTTGTGCGCCCAGGCGCCCTCGCCGTCGAGCATGTACGGGCCGTTGCCGATCGGGTTCTCACCGAAGGCCTCGATGTCGTCCCACGCCGATGCCGGAACCGGGAAGTACGCCGTGTAGCCGAGTCGCAGCGGGAAGTCGGACTCGGGCTGGTTGAGGGTCACGGTGAACGTGGTGTCGTCCACGACCTCGAGGCCCGAAAGCTCCTCGACGTTCTCCTCGTAGCTGAAGCCCTCGATGCTCTCGAAGAAGTAGCTCGAGAGCTGCGCGTTGTCGAGCGCGGCGCCGTAGTTCCACGCGTCGACGAACGACGCGGCATCGACCGGGTCGCCGTTCGTGAACGTGAGGCCCTCGCGGATCTTGATCGTGTAGGTCTGCGCGTCCTCGGTCTCGATGGACTCCGCGACGTCGTTGTGCACGGCGCCCTCGGCGTCGTAGTACACGAGGCCCGCGAAGATGTTCTGAATCACGAGACCGCCACCGACCTCGTTGGTGTTGGTGGGGATCAGCGGGTTCTGGGGCTCGGTGTTGTTGACCGAAATGATCGCGGTCGAGTCACCCTCGGGTGCCGCAGGCTCGTTGCTCGTCGAGCATCCGGCCAGCGTCAGGACGCCGGCCGCCGCAAGAGCAACGGCGGCAACGCCGAATCTCTTGATCTTCAATGTTCCTCCTGTGAGATGAGCGCACGCTCGCGCGGATTCGTGATCGTGCGAGGGGGCGCTTGTAGTGAATCGAGACTATAAGCGGGTTCGAGCCGCACAAACCGGATCCCGGAACCGTTACCGAGGCGCAACCTACGGCAGGGCTCCTGCTCAGATGAGCAGGCCGGGACGCACGAAACTTGCGTCGACGCGGCCCGTGCGAGGATTGCCGCATGACCTCGGTGAGACGCCTGCGCATCGAGGTCGCGATCGTGCTCGCCCTCTCGCTCGGCGCCTCGGCCGTCTACTCGATCGTCTCCATCATCGGCCGCGTCACCGACGAGCGCCCGCTCGGGCAGCAGAGCGCCGCGCTGAACCAGTCACGCTCAGCGCGGGAATGGCTGGACTTCACGTACCAGTTCCTCGACGTGGTGTTCGGGCTCGCGGTCGTCGCCCTGGTCCTCTACCTGCTCTGGCAGCCGGGCCGGAGCCCGTTCCGGCGGATCGGCTTCGACCTCACGCGCCCCGGGCGCGACGCGGCATCCGGCCTGCTGCTCGCCGCGGTGATCGGGGTCCCCGGCCTCGCCCTCTACGCGGCCGGACGTGCGCTCGGCTTTACGGTCGCCGTCGTGCCGCAGCCGCTGGACGCGTACTGGTGGACCGTTCCGATCCTGGTCCTCGCCGCCCTCGAGGCGGCGCTCACCGAGGAGCTCATCGCCGTCGGCTACCTGTTCACCCGCCTGCGCGAACTCGGCGTCGGGCCGTGGGCGACGATCCTGTCGAGCGCCCTGCTCCGCGGCACGTACCACCTGTACCAGGGCTTCGGGGCCTTCGTCGGCAACGCCGTGATGGGCATCGTGTTCGGCTGGGCCTACACGCGATGGGGTCGCACGATGCCGCTCGTCATCGCGCACTGGCTGCTCGACATCGTGTCGTTCGTCGGCTACCCGCTCGCGGTCGGCTTCTGGCCCGGCCTGTTCGCGCCGCCCGAGAGCTGAGGCGCGGCGGGCTCGACCGGTCGGGTCGACGGATGCCGCGGGCGCGGCGCCTCCGCCACGTGACGCCCTCGAGCGAGCGCGACGACCGTCGCCGGCATCGGCGGCAGCACCTCTTCCGGCGGCTCGACCCGGAGGTCGGAATCCGCCGCCCGGACGCGTGCCCCGTCGATCCAGCTGCGTCGGCTGGGCGTGCAGACGGTCGACATCGTCTCCATGCCGATGAAGCCGCCGCCCCGGGCGAGGTCGCTGATCGCGTCGGCGCGCCGGAGGGCCTCGGCCAACGCAGGATTCCGGCGTTCGACCAGCCCGGCCCGCTGCTGCAGCCCGAGCGAGGCCGATCCGGCCAGTGTGCACCCCACCATCACGCCGACGAAGGCGATCGTCGCGATGGCGGCGACGAAGTCCATCGGGACCATGCGCGCACCCCCTAGTGCGAGAGAACCTCAGTGTACTCCCGGGCGGGCTCGAGGGGAGGGCCCGGATCCCGCTCATCCTCCACTTGGCGAGCATGGGTCCGGACCGTGGCGATCCGCGGTCCGCGACACCGGACGCAGGGAGAGACGACGACATGCACCTCGCACACGCCATTGCGGCCGGCGGACTCGCCGCGCGCGCCACGAACCGCCGAACCACGCCCGACGTCTCGGAGATCGGCGACGCTCGCGACCGGGCGATCGCACGTCGGACAGCCGCGGTCGACGCCGCGTCTCGCGTCGTCTACACGGAGCGCGGACGGCACGCCGCGCCGAGTCCGATCCGGCCGCGTCCGGCCGGCGCCTGAGCGTCCCGCGCCCGGGCGCGGGCGCTCAGTCGACGTCCGCCCAGAGGAGCACGTCCCCGCTCCCGACCGCGCGGATCTCGAGCGAGACGATCTCATCCACGGTCAGTGCCGTTCCGGCCTCGAGTCGAGCGGTCGCGCCCGGCAGCGCCCGCCAGCTCGACACCTCGCTGCGCACGCCCTCGCGATCGACCACCACGAGGGAATACGGCCAGCCCTTCGCATGACCGTCGTCCGCCGGCTCGGCGTCGTAGGTGCAGTCGAGCTCGATCCTGGTTCCCCAGTCGACCGGGCTCAGGACGGCCGAAGCCGAGACCGGCACGTCGGCGCGCGACTCGAACGCGATCGCCTCGCGCTCGGTCGCGGGTCGCATGAGCGCGAGCGGCACGGCCACCGCAGCGATCACCACGACGGCCGCGGCGGCCGCCAGCACGACGCGGATGCGCGTCCTCCTCCGGCTCCGCCGCCGCCCCTCCCGCCGAACGGCGTCGAGCAGTTCCGGCCGGGGCGCAGGTGCGTCCACCGCGTCCTCGACGAGGAGCGCCTCCGCGCGGTCCGCCGCGAGTCGGGCCAGCAGCCCGGGCATCGGCGCGAGCTCGGCGACGGAGCGGCGGCACACCTCGCACGTCTCCAGGTGCGACTCGTAGTCGCGGCGCTCCCCCGGCGCGAGCGCGCCGAGCACGTACGCCGAGTCCCAGTCGGCGTAGCGGGCGTGATCCGAGTTCATCGCGTCACCCCCTTCTCCTGGAGCGCGAGCCGCAGCGCCCGCAGCCCGTAGTGGAGGCGCGACTTGACCGTGCCCTCGGGGATGCCGACACGACGGGCGACCTCGGCGATGCTGCATCCGCCGTAGTAGGCGTGGACGATCACGGCACGGTGCTCCAGGTCGAGGCCCGCGAGCGCCTCCTCGATCAGCAGGGCTTCGAACAGCGCGTCCGTGCCGTCGCTCCGCCCGGGGTCGGGCAGCTCGGCCATGCCGATCTCATGGCGACGGCGCGCACTGCGCGCCTCGTCGATGACCAGGTTCCGGGCGACCGTGAACATCCACGACCGCGTCGACTCGGGCTCCTGCTCGAGGATGCGCGGGCTGCGCCAGGCTCTGAGAAGGGTCTCCTGCACGATGTCGTCCGCCCCGGACGGGTCGCCGGTCAAGTGCACGACGTAGCGCCAGAGGGATGGCGCGTGCGCGTCGTACAACGCGGCGAGCCGCTGATCGTCCTCGGGCGGCATCCCTCACCTCCTGCTGCGACAACGAGATGGAGCCCTGCCGGGTTCAGTCCTTCACTCCGCGACCCGGGACGTCTACGCGAACGCCTCGATCGGCGGGCACGCGCACACCAGGTTGCGGTCGCCGAAGGCCTGGTCGATGCGGCGCACCGGCGCCCAGTACTTGGCGCGCACCAGCGTGTGCACCGGGTACACGGCCTGCTCGCGGGTGTACGGGTGCGTCCACTCCCCCGCGATCACCGACTCGGCCGTGTGCGGCGCGTTGCGGAGCGGGTTGTCGTCGACCGGCCACTCGCCGCGGCCCACCGCATCGGCCTCGGCCTTGATCGCGATCATCGCCTCGATGAAGCGGTCGAGCTCGGCGAGGTCCTCGGACTCGGTCGGCTCGACCATCAGCGTGCCGGCGACCGGGAACGACATGGTCGGCGCGTGGAAGCCGTAGTCGATGAGCCGCTTGGCGACGTCGTCGACCGTGACGCCGGTCTCGGCCGTGAGCGGACGCAGGTCGAGGATGCACTCGTGGGCGACGAGGTGGTTCTCGCCCGTGTAGAGCACCGGGAAGTGGTCGCGCAGGCGCGCGGCGACGTAGTTCGCCGCGAGCACCGCGGTCGCGGTCGCCTGCTTCAGCCCCTCGGCGCCCATCATGCGCACGTACGCCCACGAGATCGGCAGGATCGACGGGCTGCCGTAGGGCGCCGCCGACACCGGCCCGCCGCCGTGGGCGACACCGCCGGCGTGGTCGGCACGCTGCGCCATCGGGTGGCCGGGCAGGTGCGGTGCGAGGTGCGCCTTGGCCGCAACCGGGCCGACGCCCGGACCGCCGCCGCCGTGCGGGATGCAGAACGTCTTGTGCAGGTTGAGGTGCGACACGTCGCCACCCACGTCGCCGAAGCGCGCGAAGCCGAGCAGCGCGTTGAGGTTGGCGCCGTCGATGTACACCTGGCCCCCCGCGTCGTGCACGGCCTGCGTGATCGACTTGACCTCGTGCTCGTACACGCCGTGCGTGGAGGGGTAGGTGATCATGAGGGCCGCGATGTGCTCGGCGTGGTCGGCGATCTTCGCCCGCAGGTCGTCGAGGTCGACATTGCCGAGGTCGTCGGTCGCGACGACTACGACCTTCATGCCGGCGAGCACCGCGGAGGCCGCGTTCGTGCCGTGGGCGCTCGACGGGATGAGGCACACGTCGCGTTCGGCGTCGCCGTTCGCGAGGTGGTAGCCGCGGATCGCGAGCAGGCCGGCGAGCTCGCCCTGACTGCCCGCGTTCGGCTGGAGCGACACCGTGTCGTAACCGGTGACCTCGGCGAGCCAGCTCTCGAGCTGCTCGATGAGGCCGAGCGTGCCGACCACGTCGACCTCGGGCGCGAACGGGTGGAGATTCGCGAACTCGGGCCAGGTGACCGCCTGCATCTCGGTCGCCGCGTTGAGCTTCATGGTGCACGACCCGAGCGGGATCATGCCCCGGTCGAGTGCATAGTCGCGGTCGGCCAGCGACTTCAGGTAGCGCATCATCTGCGTCTCGGACTGGTGCGTGTTGAACACCGGGTGCTCGAGGTACGACGAGGTGCGGCGCAGCGACTCGGGCAGGCTCGCGGCCAGTTCGCGCAGCGAGACGGGCACCTCGAGGCGCGGGTCGAACCCGAACGCCTCGACGACGCGCGAGAGCTCGTCGGCCGTCGTGGTCTCGTCGACGGCGATGTGGACGGTCGCCTCGTCGGCCTCCCAGAGGTTGAGGCCGAGCTCGCGAGCGCGCTCCACGACGTTCTTCGCGAGGCCGGGCACGTGCACGTGCAGCGTGTCGAAGTACGCGTCGTGCGCGAGGGTCAGGCCGAAGCCCGAGAGCGCGTCGGCGAGCGCCTTCGCCTTGGCGGCGGTGGTCACCGCGATGTGCCGGATGCCGCGGGGCCCGTGGTAGACCGCGTACATCGACGCCATGACGGCGAGCAGCACCTGCGCGGTGCAGATGTTCGAGGTCGCCTTCTCGCGGCGGATGTGCTGCTCGCGCGCCTGGAGGCTGAGCCGGTAGGCCGGGTGGCCCGCGGCATCCTGCGAGACGCCGACCAGGCGGCCCGGGAGCTGGCGCTCGAGGCCCTTCCGCACCGCCATGTAGCCGGCGTGCGGCCCGCCGAAGCCCATGGGCACGCCGAAGCGCTGCGAGGTGCCGACCGCGACGTCCGCACCGAGCTCGCCCGGGCTCGTCAGGAGCGCCATCGCAAGGAGGTCGGCGGCGACGACCGCCAGCGCGCCCTGCTCCTTCGACGCGGCGATCACGGACGCCGGGTTCCACACGCGGCCCGAGGCGCCCGGATACTGCACGAAGACGCCGAAGTGCTCGCCGAGGGCCGCGACATCCGTCGTCTCGTCGAGGTCGGTCACGACGAGCTCGATGCCGACCGCGTCGGCGCGCGAGCGCAGGAGCGCGAGCGTCTGCGGCAGTGCGTCCGCGTCGACCACGAACCGGTTCGAGCGGTTCTTCGATCCGCGGCGCGCGAGCAGCATGCCCTCGACGACCGCCGTGCCCTCGTCGAGCATCGAGGCGTTCGCCGTGTCGAGCCCCGTGAGGTCGGACACCATCGTCTGGAAGTTGATGAGCGCCTCGAGCCGGCCCTGCGAGATCTCGGGCTGGTACGGCGTGTACGCCGTGTACCAGCTCGGGTTCTCGAGCACGTTGCGCTGGATCACGGCCGGCGTGATCGTGCCGGAGTAGCCCAGGCCGATCATCGACGTGCGAACGGCGTTCAGGTCGGCGAGCTCGCGCAGCTCGGCGATCGCCTCGCGCTCGGTCGCGGCGGGCGGGATCACCGAGTCGACGACCTCGTGCATGCGGATCGCGGAGGGCACCGCGGCGTCCATGAGGGCGTCGAGCGAGTCGTAGCCGAGCGCGGCGAGCATCCACTCGTGGTCGCGCGGAGTCGTGCCGATGTGACGGCGCCCGAAGGCGTCGATGTCGAAGGCCGTGGAGTTGCTGGTCGTCATCGTCTTCCTGGTTCGTTCAGTGGTCGAGGAGCGGGCGCGGCCCGCGCCGCGAGTCCTACTCGCCCGTGAGGGCGCGGTACTCGTCGTGGCTGAGGAGCGTCGGGAGCGACGCGGCGGACACCTTGAGGAGCCATCCGTCGCCGAAGGGGTCGCTGTTGACCAGTTCGGGCGTGTCGACGACGGCCTGGTTCGACTCGACGACCTCGCCGTCGACCGGGGCGAACAGCTCGCCGACCGACTTCGTCGACTCGATCTCGCCGACGACCGTGCCGGCCGTGATCGCCGTGCCGGCGGAGGGCAGGTCGACGTACACGACGTCGCCGAGCTTCTCGGCGGCGTAGTCGGTGATGCCGATCGTGACGGTCTCGCCGTCGACCTTCACCCACTCGTGCTCGGCGGTGTACTTCAATTCGCTCTGGTCGGTCATGGGGTGCTCCTCGGTGTCGTGGTGGTGTGGCCGGGTCGTCGGCCGGTCGCGGGCGGGTGGGCGGGGCGCGTCGGCGCTCAGGAGCCGCGCTTGTAGAACGGCAGGGCGGCGACGGATGCCGGGACCCGCGTGCCGCGGACGTCGACGTACAGCTTCGCGCCCGGCTCCGAGGCATCGGGCGAGACGAACGCCATCGCGACCGGGTGGCCGAGCGTCGGCGAGAGCGCGCCGGACGTGACCTCGCCGATCTCGCGGGCGTCCTCGCCCTCGCCGTCGAACACGGCGTAGCCGGCGCGCGGGGCGCGACGCCCCTCCGCGGTCAGGCCCACGAGCACGCGGGCGCCGTCGGCGGGCCCCTCCTCGACGGCCTCGCGGCCGACGAAGTCGCCCTCCTTGGTCAACGCGACGACGCGGCCGAGGCCGGCCTGCACCGGCAGGATGTCGCGGCTCAGTTCGTGCCCGTACAGCGGCATGCCCGCCTCGAGCCGCAGCGTGTCGCGGCTCGCGAGCCCGCACGGCACCACGCGCGGTCCGCCGGTCTCGCGGAGCGCGTCCCAGAGCCGCTTCGCACGGTCGGGCGCGACGTACAGCTCGAAGCCGTCCTCGCCCGTGTACCCGGTGCGAGCGATGAGCACGGGCGTGCCCTCGAACTCGGCGGCGATCGCGCGGTAGTACTTGAGCGCGGCGACCGCGGCGATGAAGTCGTCGCCGTCGTTGCCCGGGCCCTGGATGCCGAAGCCCTCGGTCTGCTGCAGGACCTCGAGCGCGTCGGGCCCCTGCAGCGCGATGAGCGCGACGTCGTCGGACTCGTCGAACACGTCGGCCTCGAACGGCGCGGTGCGGTTGCGCAGCTCTTCGGCCACGACCTCGCGGTTCGACGCGTTCGCCACGACCATGTAGCGGTCCTCGCCGGTGCGGTACACGACGAGGTCGTCGATCACGCCTCCGTCGCGCGCGAGCAGCAGCGAGTACTTCGCCTGCCCCTCGACGATGGCCGAGAGCTTGCCCGCGAGCGCGTAGTCGAGGGCGTCGGATGCCTCGCGGCCGACGACCACGATCTCGCCCATGTGCGACAGGTCGAACAGGCCGGCGTGCTGCCGGACCGCGTGGTGCTCGGCGAGGTCGCTGGAGTAGCGGACGGGCATCTGCCAGCCGGCGAAGTCGGTGAAGGACGCGCCCTCGGCGCGGTGCACCTCGTCGAGGGGGCTGCGTCGTTCGGTGGTGCCGGGGTCGGTGGTGGTGCCTGCGTCGGTCACGAGTTCTCCAGGATCGCGCGGATCGCGCGGCGGACGCCGCTCGAGAACTCCCCCTCTGTCATGGGCCTGAGAGCTTCGCGCCGCGCCCGTGGGGAGCTGTGCTTTCACCTTCGGCGGGATGTCGCGAGCCCGCGACATCCGCTTTTCAGAGTCGGCCTCGTCATCGCGGTGATGCGACCTGAGAGATTGGCGGGGAGGCTTGCTCCTTCGGTGCCGGCCTGCTCCGTCGAACGGAACGGCCGGCTCTCCCGCGATGCGTCGATGGCCCGGTATGCGGTTGTGGGGGCAGTCTACAGGGCGCGCGCGCCGCGCGAACCGCGCACGCTGTCGGCGCCCAGCTCCGCTCCCGTTCGCCTGCCCCTCCCCTGTCTTCTCCCTCCCCGGGTTGTTCTCGCCCATCGCCCTCCTCCCTTCTCCCTCCTCTCCTCCCGGCGCCCTCCTCCTCCCTCCGCCCTCCTCCCTCCCGATCCCGAGTACTCCGCAGTGCACCACGCCTCCAGGCACCTCCGGCGTGGTGGACTGCGGAGCACGTCCCGGCCCGATCCGGCATGTGGATGGATTCCGCAGCGGAATCGTCCACGCGGGCACGCTGGGCGCATGCCGAGCCCTGCCCTGCTGCCTCCCGAGATCGTCCGCAGACCCGGATTCGCCGTGCATCGCGCAGTCGAGCTCGGAGCGACGCGACGCCGGCTCGAGGCATCCGACCTTCGCACCCCGTTCCGTGGATCGCGCCTCCAGGTCGACGCGCCCCCGGGCCTTGCGTCGCTCGCCATGGCATACGCCGCCCGGATGCCACCGACCCAGTTCTTCAGTCACACCACCGCAGCGCGACTCAACGGCGTCCCGCTTCCCGGCCGCATCGAGGACGACCGCAGGTTGCACGTCTCCGTCATGGGCGGCGATGCGCAGCCGCGTGTGCGCGGAGTGATCGGCCACCAAGTAGAGCAGTCCAGGACGAAGGTGATCACGGGAGGCGGCATGCGGATGACCGATCCCGCGACGACGTGGTGCCAGCTCGCCCGATACGTCGGGCTGGAGGATCTCGTCGCGGCCGGAGACCACCTGCTGACGGTGCGGGACCTCGGCGGTCGACGCGACTCCTATACGAGCGTGCCGGCGTTGACGCACGCGGCGGCCGCGCACCGCGGATCGACCGGTATCGCGCTCCTCCGCGAGGCGCTGCCCCTGCTTCGGCCGGGGCCGCTCTCGCGGCGCGAGTCGCTCCTGCGCGTGCGGATCGTGCGCGCCGGCCTACCGGAACCGGTCGTCGCCCATCGCGTGGTCGAGCCCGCGCTCGACGGGTACGAGCCGACGGTCGACCTCGCGTATCCGGAGTACCGGATCGCGATGGAGTATGAGGGCGATCACCATCGCGATCCCATCCAGTTCCGCCGCGATATCGCCCGCTACGAGCGGTTGCAGGATGTCGGGTGGATCGTGATCCGCGTCACGGGCGATGATCTCCCAGACGTCCCGACCGCATCCTCGGCACGGATGCTGGATCGCATCGCCGACCGCCTCGAGCGACGCGGATGGCGCCACTGACCTCGCCGCGATCTCCTCCGCAGTCCACCACGCACGGAGAAGCGTGCGCCGTGGCGGACTGCCGAGTATTCGCCCTGAGCTGTGCGGCGTCATCTGATTTGGGTTCGTGTCAGGGTGACTGTAAGCTGGGCATCGACGACTTAGCGTCACGGTGACTCTAAGCAGACGGAAGGGACGAGCGGATGTCGCAGCACGACGCGCAGGCGCGCCTGGCCGTCTCGACGGTCATCTTCGCGATCTCGCCCGAGTCCGACGGCGACGGCGCCGTGCGGCCGAGCCTGCGCATCCCGCTCGTCCGACGCCTGCGCGAACCCGGTCTCGGGCGCTGGGCGCTCCCGGGCGGATGGCTCCCCACGCACGAATCCCTCGAGGCCGCCGCGGGCCGCACGCTCAACGAGACCACGGGGCTGTCGCCACGGTACCTCGAGCAGCTCTACACCTTCGGCGAACCCGACCGCTCCCCCGGCGAGCGCGTCGTGTCGGTCGTGTACTGGGCGCTCGTGCACTCCGACGAGGTCGAGCGCGCGGTGTCCGACGACAACGTGCGCTGGTTCGACGAGGACGACCTCCCCGAGCTCGCTTTCGACCACGCCGCCATCCTCGTCTACGCCCTCACCAGGCTGCGCACCAAGCTCGAGTACTCGCGCATCGCGCACGCGCTGCTGCCCGAGACCTTCACCATGGCCGACCTCCGCGGCGTGCACGAGGCCGTGCTGCGTCGCCGCCTCGACCCGGCGAACTTCCGCCGCACCATGGAGGCGACGGGCACGCTCGTCGACACCGGGCGGCGACTCGCCGGCACACGGCACCGACCGCCGGCCCTGTACCGCTTCGACCCCGCCCACTCCCCCGCGGCGCCGCCCTCACCGGCGCCCGCGGCGCTGCGCCACGCGGCATCCGCCCTCGAAGGCCCTCGACCCGGCACCGACAGCAAGGACATCCCGGAATGAGCACCACCCTGCCCGTCACCACGCCCCGCAGCGACGACGCCACGCGCGCCGCGGCATCCGTCGACCGCGCCATCCGGCTCATCACGACCGGATCGGCCGCCGGCACGACCTGCACGCCCGACCTCGCGAAGGCGCCGTGGGAGTTCGACCGCGGGCCGGCCGGCTACGGCCCCGGCTCGTCGATGGGCGACGTCATCCCGACCGGGTCACCGCGCCAGGGCTCGCTGCCCGAGGAGTACCGGCGCGCGAGCGATGACGAGCTCGACGAGCGCATCCGCGCCGCGAAGGCGACGCTCGGCGACCGGGTCGTGGTGCTCGGCCACTTCTACCAGCGCGACGAGGTGGTGCAGCACGCCGACTTCACGGGCGATTCGTTCCAGCTCGCGAACGCGGCGAAGACCCGGCCCGACGCCGAGGCGATCGTGTTCTGCGGCGTGCACTTCATGGCCGAGACGGCCGACATGCTCTCGCGCCCCGACCAGGCCGTGATCCTGCCGAACCTCGCCGCCGGCTGCTCGATGGCCGACATGGCCGACGAGTCGAGCGTCGAGGAGTGCTGGGAGCAGCTCGAGGAGGTCTACGGCGACCTGACGGCGACCGACGCGTCCGGCCGAGTGCCGGTGATCCCCGTCACGTACATGAACTCGTCGGCCGCGCTCAAGGGCTTCGTCGGGCGCAACGGCGGCATCGTCTGCACGTCGTCGAACGCGAGGACCGTGCTCGAGTGGGCGTTCGAGCGCGGGCAGCGCGTGTTGTTCTTCCCCGACCAGCACCTCGGCCGCAACACCGCGAAGGCCATGGGCGTGCCGCTCGAGGCCATGCCGATGTGGAACCCGCGAAAGCCCCTCGGCGGCAACAGCGCGTCGGAGTTGGAGGACGCCCGCGTCCTCCTGTGGCACGGCTTCTGCTCGGTGCACAAGCGGTTCACGGTCGACCAGATCGAGCGGGCGCGGGCCGAGCACCCGGGCGTGCAGGTCATCGTGCACCCCGAGTGCCCGATGCCGGTCGTCGACGCCGCGGATGCCGCCGGCTCGACGGACTTCATCGTGAAGGCGATCCAGGCGGCGCCGGCCGGCTCGACCTTCGCGATCGGCACCGAGATCAATCTCGTGCAGCGGCTCGCCGCCGAGCACCCCGAGCACACGATCTTCTGCCTCGACCCGGTCGTCTGCCCGTGCTCGACGATGTACCGCATCCACCCCGGCTACCTCGCCTGGGTGCTCGAGGAACTCGTCGCGGGGCGGGTGGTGAACCGCATCGAGGTCGCCGACGAGGTCGCCGAGCCGGCGCGCGTCGCGCTCGAGCGCATGCTCGCGGCGAAGCCGCCCGCCTCGGTGCCGGTGCCGGCGGGGTCGACGATCGCGGCGGCGTCGGATGCCGCGGCCGGCGCGGTCGCGAGGGCCTGACATGCCGCGCGTGCTCGTCGTCGGCTCCGGCATCGCCGGGCTGTGGACGGCGATCCGGGCCGCCGAGGCCGGGTGCGACGTCACGGTCGTGACGAAGGCGGCGCTCGGCGACGGTGCGACGTCGTGGGCGCAGGGCGGCATCGCCGCGGCGATCTTCGCGGGCGACGCGCCCGAGCGCCATGCGGCCGACACGCTCGCGGCGGGCGCCGGGCTCGGCGACCCCGCCGCGGTGCGGGTACTCGCCGACGAGGGGCCGGGACGCGTCCGCGACCTCATCCGCTTCGGCGTCGCGTTCGACCACGACGAGTCCGGGCTCGCGCGCGGGCTCGAGGCGGCGCATTCTCGCGCCCGCATCCTGCACGCCGGCGGCGACCGGACGGGCGCGGCGATCGAGGCGGCGCTCGTGGCGACGGTGCGGCGACGCGACGTGCGCGTCATGGAGCACACCACGCTCGTCGACCTCCTCGTCGAGACGGGCCGGGTGGTCGGGATCCGCGTGATCGCGGGTGAGGGGGCGGATGGCGCTGCCTCCGTCGACGCGCCCGTGATGCGCGAGCTGCGCGCCGACGCGGTCGTGCTCGCCACCGGGGGCGCCGGATGCCTGTTCCGGCATACGACGAACCCCGACGTCGCGACGGGCGACGGCGTCGCCGCCGCCGCGCGCGCCGGCGCGGTCGTGGCCGACCTCGAGTTCGTCCAATTCCACCCCACCGCGCTCGCGGTGCCGGGCACGCCGCTCATCTCCGAGGCCGTCCGCGGTGAGGGCGCCGTGCTGCGCGACGCCGACGGTCGCCGGTTCCTCTTCGACGTCGACTCGCGCGGCGAGCTCGCTCCGCGGGACGTCGTCGCCCGCGCCGTCTGGCGCCGCATGGCCGAGCAGGAGGGCGCGCCCGTCGTGCTCGACGCGACGCACCTCGGCGCCGAGCGCCTCGCGAGCCGCTTCCCCGGCATCGACGCGGCGTGCCGCGCCGCGGGCTTCGACTGGTCGCGCGCGCCCGTGCCCGTCGTCCCGGCGGCGCACTACGCGATGGGAGGCGTCGTGACCGACCTCGCCGGACGCGCGAGCCTGCCCGGCCTGTGGGCGGTCGGCGAGGTCGCCCGGACGGGCGTCCACGGCGGGAACCGCCTCGCCTCGAACTCGCTGCTCGAGGGCGCGGTGTTCGCTGAGCGCGCCGCGCGCGACGTCGCGGCCGCGCCATCCGCCCCCGTCGCCGCCACTGCTCACGCCCCCTCCCCGGTGCGCAACGAAGGAGATCGCGTTCGACACGCCGGGGGCGCCGACCGAACCGCCGGGGTGTCGGGTCGAATCTCCTCCGGGACGCATCGAGGAGAAGGAGGGCTCGTCGACCGAGACGAGCTGCGGCAGCTGATGTGGGACCACGTCGGGCTCGAGCGCGACGCGGACGGGCTCGCGGCGGCATCCGCCCGCCTCTCCGGATGGCACGCCCCCGAGCCCGTCGACCGCCGCACCGCCGAGGACCGCAACCTGCTCGGGCTCGCCCGGCTCACGGTGGCGGCCGCGCTCGCCCGAACCGAGAGCGTCGGCGCGCACACGCGGCGCGACGCGACCTCCGTCGCCGCAGCCGAACGAGAGGCCGCCTGATGACCGAACCCCGCGAGATCGAGCGCGTCGTCCTGATGGCGCTCGACGAGGACGCGCCCTGGGGCGACCTCACGGGCGAGACGCTGATCCCCGAGTCCGCGACCGCGACGGCCGAGCTCGTCGCCCGCGAGCCCGGCGTGTTCAGCGGCGCGCGCGTGGTCGAGGCGACGTTCCGCCTGGTCGACGCGCACATCGCGGTCGAGGTGCTCGTCGCCGACGGCGACCGGTTCTCGGCGGGCGACGTGCTCGCCCGAGTGCAGGGTCCTGCCCGTGGCATCCTGCGGGCCGAGCGCGTCGCGCTCAACCTCGTGCAGCGGATGTCGGGCGTCGCGACCCTCACGGCCCGGTACGTCGACGCGGTCGCCGGCACCCGCGCACGCATCGTCGACACGCGCAAGACGACGCCGGGCCTGCGCAGCCTCGAGCGCCAGGCCGTGCGCGACGGCGGGGGCCGCAACCATCGCCGCAGCCTGTCCGACGCGGTCATGGCCAAGGACAACCACCTCGCCGTGCTGACCGCGGGCGGGGCCGACCTCGCCACCGCGCTCCGCGAGGCGCGCGAACGGATGTCGCACACCGCCCACCTCGAGGTCGAGGTCGACCGCCTCGACCAGGTCGAGCCTGTGCTGGCGGGGGGCGTCGACACGATCATGCTCGACAACTTCACGGTCGCGGACCTGCGGACGGGCGTCGAGCTCATCGCGGGCCGCGCGATCGTCGAGGCGTCGGGCGGCGTGAACCTCGACACGGTCGCCGCGATCGCCGCGACCGGGGTCGACGTCATCTCGGTCGGCGCGCTCACGCATTCGGCACGCGCGCTCGACCTCGGGCTCGACGTCGTGATCGAGGCACCGGATGGCGCGACGCGGGGGTCCGCGTGATCTTCGCCGACCACGCCGCCACCACGCCGGTCCGCCGCGAGGCGCTCGAGGCGATGTGGCCGTACCTCACGGGCGCGTTCGGCAACGCGTCGAGCCGGCACGGCATCGGCGAGGAGGCGGCGCGTGCGCTCGCGTGGGCGCGCGAGGCGGTCGCGGCGGTGGTCCGCGCACGCCCGGGCGACGTGGTGTTCACCTCCGGGGGCACCGAGGCCGACAATCTCGCCGTGAAGGGGCTCGCACTCGCGAATCCGCGCGGTCGGCACGTCGTGGTGTCGCCGGTCGAGCACGAGGCCGTGCTCGAGGCCGCCGACGCGCTGCGACGCCTGCACGGCTTCGAAGTGGACCAGGTCGCCGTCGACGCGACCGGCATGGTCGTGCCCGAGGCGCTCGCCCGAGCCATCCGGCCCGACACGACGCTGGTTTCGGTGCAGCTCGCGAACAACGAGGTCGGCACCGTGAACCCGGTCGCCGACCTCGCGCGCCTCGCGCACGGGTCCGGAGCGCTCATGCACACCGACGCGGTGCAGGCTGCCGGCTGGCTGCCGCTGTCGCTCGACGCGCTCGGCGTCGACGCGATGTCGCTCGCCGGCCACAAGGTCGGCGCGCCCAAGGGCACGGGCGCCCTGGTGGTGCGCGGGCGCCTGCCGATCGAGCCGGTCCTGCACGGCGGCGGCCAGGAACGGGGTCGACGGTCGGGCACCGAGAACGTGGCGGGCGCCGTGGCCTTCGCGACGGCGCTGCAGCTCGCCGATGCCGAGCGAGCGGATGCCGCGTCGCGCGTCGCTTCGCTGGCCACGCGATTCCGTGAGCACGTCGCGGCGACCGTGCCCGATGCCGTTCCCACGGGTCATCCCGCCGAGAGGCTGCCCGGCACGGTGTCGTTCGTGTTCCCCGGGACGAGCGGCGAGGCCGTGCTCCTCGAGCTGGAGCGCCGGGACGTGATCGTGTCGAGCGGGTCGGCCTGTGCGGCGGGCAGTGACGAGCCGTCGCACGTGCTCACCGCGATGGGGGTGCCGCCCGAGGTCGCGCAGACCGCCGTGCGGTTCTCGTTCGGCGCCGATGCGACCGCGGCCGACGTGGAAGCGGCCGCGGCCGCGCTCGCGCAGGCTGTGTCGGCCGTCCGCGATATCGTCGGCTGATCGCGCCGAGGAGGTTGCGGCTCGCCGAAACTCGATGCGTGGGCATGCGTCGCCCGGAACGGGAATAGCGCGCACGCAGTGCCGGTTTCCGGTACTCGTCGCCGCTCGCGCCGACGGCGGCGACGACCGCCCGACGGATGGCGCGCCGACGCGATTCGGGCACGACACCGAGACGACGATGACGAAGACGACGAACGACGAACGAGAACGACGAACGAGCGAGGACGCGCACGTGACCGAACGCACCGCACCAGGCACCGACTCCATCCGAATCCCCGACGCCGCCGACCATGCCTTCGACGAGCAGGTGGTCGCCGCGCGACCTGAGCACGGCGCCCGCGACACGCGCGTGATCTGGCTCCTCCTCGCTGCGACGTTCGTCGTCTTCCTCAACGAGACGATCATGAGCGTCGCGATCCCGCACCTCGTCGTCGACCTCGACATCACGCTCTCGGCCGCGCAGTGGCTCACCACGGCCTTCATGCTGACCATGGCGGTCGTCATCCCGATCACGGGCTTCCTGCTCCAGCGCTTCCCGACGCGACCCATCTTCGGCGCCGCGATGACCCTGTTCTCGGCGGGCACGCTCCTGGCGGCGCTCGCGCCCGGCTTCGAGGTGCTCCTCGGCGCGCGCATCGTGCAGGCGACGGGCACGGCGATCATGATGCCGCTGCTCATGACCTCGCTCATGACGCTGGTCGCACCGTCCGACCGCGGTCGCTTCATGGGTCGCGTGTCGATCGTGATGTCGGTCGCACCCGCCATCGGCCCGGCGCTGTCCGGCCTCATCCTGAGCTACTTCGGATGGCGCTACATGTTCTGGTTCGTGCTGCCGTTCGCGCTGGTAATGCTCGTGATCGGCCTGCGGCGCGTCCGCAACATCGGCGAGACCCGCGTCTTCCCGATCGACGCCGTGTCGGTCGTGATCTCGGCGATCGGATTCGGAGGACTCGTCTACGGACTGAGCCTGGTCGGCGGCGTGGTCAGCGGGCGCTCCTCGGGCGACGCGACGGCCATGTGGATCTCCCTGGTCGCCGGCGCGGTCGGCATCACCGCCTTCATCGTCCGCCAACTGCTGCTCCAGCGCTCCGATCGTGCGCTGCTCGACCTGCGCACCTTCCGCACACGCAACTTCGCCGTCTCGATCGCGCTGATGGCCGTGATGATGGCCGCGCTGTTCGGCACCATCATCCTGCTGCCGATCTACCTGCAGGATGTCGCGGGCCTCGAGCCCCTCGCGACCGGCCTGCTCGTGCTGCCCGGCGGCCTCGTGATGGGCCTGCTCGGCCCGACGGTCGGCCGCCTGTACGACCGGGTCGGCCCCACGCCGCTGCTCGTCCCGGGCAGCATCGTGGTGAGCGCGGTGCTGTGGTCGCTCACGCTCGTGACCGAGTCGACGCCGCCGTGGATGATCCTCATCGCGCACGTGGCGCTGTCGACCGCACTCGCCTTCATGTTCACGCCGCTGTTCACGAGTGCGCTCGGCTCGGTCGAGCCGCACCTGTACTCGCACGCCTCGGCGACGGTGGGCACGCTGCAGCAGGTCGCCGGCGCCGCCGGCACCGCGCTGTTCATCACCGTGATGACGGCGACGGCCGCGTCGGCGCAGGCCGCTGGGACCGCCGAGATCGCCGCGCAGGCCGCCGGCGTCCGGAACGCGTTCCTCGTCGGCGCGATCGTGTCGCTGTTCGCGATCGTCGGCTCGACGCTCGTCCGTCGGCCGGCCGACATGGCGAAGGCGCCGGGCGAGGGCGTCCCCGCCCACTGACCCACGACGGCGAGGGCCGGTCGACCCACGCTGGGTCGGCCGGCCCTCGCCGTTCAGCCGTGTCGGTTCCGGCTCAGCCGCAGTTCGGGCGGCAGGTGCGCTGCGAGAGCGCGTCGACGAGCACCGTGCCGAGGTCCTCGGGCTTCGACGCCGAGTACGCGCCACCCTTGGTGGCCTCGGCGATCTTCTGCATCGCCTGGAGGTCGGTGTCGGGACCGAAGCCGATCATGATCACCGCGACCGGCTTGGACGGATCGTCCATCTTCTTCAGCTCGCCGAGGAGCTGGTCGAGGCTGATGCCGTTCTCATCCTCGTTCTTGCCGTCGGTGATGACGAGGACCGAGTTGACCTTGTCGGGGTCGTAGTCCTCGCGCACCTTCTTCACCGCAGCGAGCGTGGAGTCGTAGAGGCCCGTGGCGCCGCCGAGGCGCGACGGCAGCGAGCCGATGATCTGCTGGATCTTCTGGGTGTGGCTCGAGTCGGCGAGCGGCGCGATCGGCGCGAGGTCCTCGTAGTCGAGATCGCCGTTGCGGGCGGTCGAGAAGATCCAGACGCCGAGCTCGGCCTCACCCGAGAACTTCGACATGGCGCCGACGGCGGCCTGCTGGAAGATGTCGATGCGGCGCAGCCCGTTGCCGGCCGGCTCCTCCATTGAGCCCGACACGTCGATGACGGCGAGCATGCGCGACCGGAGCGTGAGCACGGACCAGGCGCGGAGGATCTCGATCTCTGCTGCGTGGTCGAGTTCGGTCTGCGCTCGGGGAGCGTTCCCGGCAATGCCGGGCGCGTCGACCTCACCGCTGCCGTCGGGTGCGCGGAACCCCGCCTCGGCGAAGTGCTCGCCGGCCTTCTGCAGGGCCGCCTCGAACGCGTCGAGCTGCGTGGGGGCGCCGTCGCCGACGCGGACGAAGGGGTAGTCGAGCGCGACCGTGCCCTCCTCGGGGTAGGCGGCGACGAGCGCCTCCGACGACGTGTCGCGGTTGTGCTCGACGACGCGCGACTCGCTCGTGAGCACGACGGTGGGCTGCTGCGCGGAGGAGAGCGTGGCCATCGCGGCATCCGCCGAGGCGGGGATCGACTTGCTGAGGCCGATCATCGCGCCGGCGAACTGACGGGGGTCTTCCGGGGAGGACTGCCCCTTGAGCGCGAGCAGGCTGGCGAGGCTGGCCGCGGAAGCCTCTGGGTCGGGCAGCAGCGCCGGCAGCTGCCCGCCGAGCACGCGAGCCCAGCTCACCGGTTCCTTGGCGATCTCCTGCGCGTCGCCCGCCGACGCGGCGAAGACGACCGGCGAGCTGGCGATGGATGGGCCGACCTCGAGCTCGGGCTCGCCGAGGCCGAGTGAGGTGGCCGTGGTGTTCGTGCGCTCGATCCACACCGACGAGTCGGGGATCCACGCGTCGGCCTCGAGTGTGCCGGCGGCGAGCGCGGCCGTGGTGTCGGCCGCATCCTGCGCGCGGACCTCGACGTCGATGCAGCGCTTCGGGCTGGCGCTGAAGTCGTCGGCCAGCTCGATGACCGCGGTGGCGATCGACGGGTCGGCGATCACGACGACTGGTTCGACCGTCTCGCAGGCCGCCTCGTCGGCCGATGCGAACAGCGGATTCAGGTGTCCGCCCACCCAGAGGTACACGCCGGAGGCGACCAGCCCGATGACGGCCACGCCGGCCGCGATGGACAGGATGAATCGGCGGCTCGGCGTCTTCGCCGGAGCCGCGACGCTGTGACGTCCCACGGACACTCCAAGTCGACCGACAGCGCCGCGGCGGTGTCAATCCCAGTCTGAACGGGCTCCCCCGTTCAGGGGGAAGGTGCTGACAGTGTACGCAGAACGTGAGCGATCAGCGAACTCCGGGCCGACATCGGATGGACCGTTCCACGCCCGCGGTGCCGGGGATTAGGGTCGGAGCATGGAGCCCGATCCGGTCCTCCGAACCGTTCCAACCGGTCACGACCGTCCGGAAGCGGAAGCGGGGCCACGACCGTGAGCCGGTTCGCGGATCGCCGCGAGGCCGGTCGAAGGCTCGCCGAGGCACTCGGCGATCGCCGCTCGGACGAACCCGTGGTGCTCGGCCTGCCGCGCGGCGGGGTCCCGGTCGCCGACGAGGTCGCTCGCGCCCTGAGCGCCCCGCTCGACGTGCTCGTCGTGCGGAAGCTCGGCCTGCCGAGACAGCCCGAGGTCGCGATGGGCGCGATCGGCGAGGAAGGGGCCGAGGTCGTCAACGACGACGTCGTGGGCCTCGGGCGCGTGCGGCGCGAGGAGTTCGCCGCGGTCGAACGTCGCGAGCGTGCTGAGCTCGACGCGCGTGTCCGACGGTTCCGGCGCGGACGTCCTCCCCAGCCCCTCGCCGGGCGGACCGTCGTCATCGTCGACGACGGCATCGCCACGGGTGCGACGGCGCGCGTAGCGTGCCGCGTGGCCCGGCAGCGCGGTGCGGCGCGAATCATCCTGGCTGTTCCGGTGGGCCCCGCGGACACGCTCGCGACGATCCCCGAGGCCGACGAGATCGTCGCGGTCAGCACGCCCAGGTCGTTCATGGCCGTCGGCATGCACTACGTCGACTTCCGGCAGACTGACGACGCGGAGGTGACGGCGATCCTCGACGCCGCACAGGGTCGGGCGGAACGCTAAGCACAGCGGCGACGTTCCGTGCAACCCCGTACCGCCTCGCGCGCGAGTGCGGTTGAGTGACCATGGAATCGCGCTCCGGGGTCCGGGGCGCGGGAAGGCGGTGGAACGTGGACACGAGCACCATCATCTGGATCATCGTGGGCGTGATCGTCCTCGTCGCGGTGGTCGCCGTCATCGCGTGGTTCGCCACGTCGCGCCAGCGCAAGGAGGCGCAGCTCGAATCGCGCCGGCGCGATGCCGAGCAGCTCCGCGAGAAGGCGGCGGAGACCGATGCCGCCGCACGCGAGCGCGAGGTGAAGGCGATGCAGGCCGATGCGGCCGCCCGGCAGGCCGAGGCGGACGCCGCCCGGGCCAAGCTCGAGGCCGAGCACCTGGCGGGAACGAGCCAGGAGCACCGCAGCGATGCCGAGCGGCTCCGCGCCGAGCAGGCCGAACACGAACAGCGTGCGGCCGCGGTCGATCCGGATGCCGCAGCGAACGACGTCCGCGCGGCCGAGGCCCCCCGTGACGCCGAGGTGCACGACGCGCACGCTGCGCCGCGGCCGACGACGGTCGAGGACCACGGGCGACCGGTCGCGGCTCCCGGGACCGACGAGCACGGCAACCCGCTGACGCACACCCCGTCGGACGAGCAGGTCGCCGCACCAGGCCGCGGACCGGTGGACGAGCATGGCAAGCCCGTCGACACCGCGCACGGCGACGCCCCTCGCCACTCCCGCGGCGCCTGAGGCACGCTCCGGTCGCTGAGGCAGCGGGTCGGTACCGGCCCGCTACTTCAGCAGCCGGGAACGCACGCGGTCGGCCAACGGCTTGCCGCCGGTCTGGCAGGTCGGGCAGTACTGGAAGGTCGAGTCGTGGAACTCGACCTGGCGGATGGTGTCGCCGCAGACCGGACACGCCTCGCCCGTCCGGCCGTGCACGCGAAGGCGACGACGCTTGGCATCCTTCAGTTCGGCGGCGGGCTTGCCGGATGCCTCGCCGAGCGCCTCGCTGAGGGTGTCGCGCATCGCGATGTAGAGCCGCGACACCTCGTCGGCGTCGAGCGTGGCGGCGAGCTTGTACGGCGACATCTTCGCGGCGTGCAGGATCTCGTCGGAGTACGCGTTGCCGATGCCGGCGAGCACCGACTGATCGCGGAGCAGCCCCTTCACCTGGGTGCGGCGCCCGGCGAGGATGCCCGCGAAGTCGCCTTCGGTGAAGGTCTCGGACATCGGGTCGGGCCCGAGCCGGGCGATGCCGGGCACCTCGGCGGGGTCGCGCACGACGTAGACCGCGAGCGACTTCTTGGTGCCCGCTTCGGTGAGGTCGAATCCGGCGCCGTCGTCGAGGCGCACCCGTAGGGCGATCGGCGACTTGCCCGGGCGCAGCACCGTGGCGGGGACCTCGTCGTACCAGCGGAGCCAGCCGGCGCGTGCGAGGTGGAAGACGAGGTGCAGCGAGGGCTCGACGGGCGACGCCTCGCCCGCGGCATCCGTCGCCGTGCCGATCTCGAGGTCGACGAACTTGCCGTGTCGCGTGACCGCGATGATCGGGCGGGCCTCGATCGCCTGAAGCGGTGGGTCGAACGTCTTCAGCGCAGCGATGGCGGCGACACGTGCCGACAGGATGGCGCGACCGACCGCGCGCTCGCGCAGGAATTCGACGAGCGCCTCGACCTCGGGCATCTCGGGCACGCGCCTATCGTCGCATCCGTGGCCGACATCCGCACCGGTGCGGTCACGCGCCTCCCGCGGAGGCGCCGCTGCCGGCCTCCGCGATCTCGGCCGCGGTCGCACGCGTCGCATCGAGGGTCTCGGGATCGAGTTGCAAGCCACCGACCGAGTTGGCCGACGCCAGCAGGCGATGCAGCCGGCCTCGGTCGAGACGGCGCTCCTCGTCGACGTCGTAGACGACGACGATCGGCATCGACGGGTTCACGAGCACTTCCTCATGGCGACCGTCGGACTGCGTCCACCCGAGGAGGATCGGCTCGTGCACGCGGAGCTTCGCGAGCAGGACGGTGTGCACGTGGGCCAGCACGTCATCGGGCAGTTCGATCCGCACGAGGCGGCCGAGGTGGAGGGATCCCACGTGGGCGGTCCTTTCCAGCGGGCGAAGGGGCGGCGGTGGTCGTCGGCGGATCGGGCAGATCGACCGACGGGACGGGGACGGGTCAGGCCGTCGGCCATCCCGTACCCGGGATCGGCGCGGTCGAACGCGCGCGCTGGCCGACGGCCTGTACACGGGCTTCGGGGACCCGCGCTCCCAGTGTCAAGGGGGAACGGATTTCGGGGCAGGGACTTGACACGAGCACGCGCTGCATGGCACAAGGCGCCGCGATGTCAGGTCCGCCGTAGGATCGCGGGGTGGACCTCCAACTCGCCCGCAGCGTGCTGCGACTCGACGTCGCCCGACCCCTGACGGCAGAGGTGATCGAACAGGCGTACGCGCACGAGACCTGGGAGCGGCATCCGTCCCGCTACCCCGAGGGCGAGGCGAGGCAGGCCGCCGAGGCATGGGCGGGCACGCTCGCCGAGGCGCGGACGAGCCTGCTCGACGCGGTGTCGGCCGGGCCCGTGGACGGCCCGTTCGCGCCCGCTCCACGCCGAGGCCTGCCGGCCGGTGCGATCGTGGGAATCGTGGCCGGCGGCCTCGCGCTCATCGCGGTGCTCATCGTCGGAGGCGTCTTCGCGGTCGGACTGGTCTCCGGCATCGCCGGCCCCACCGGTCCGGTGCCCTCCGCCGATCAGGCGGACGAGCCCGGAGTCCCCACCGCCGCGCCGTCGGACCCCGACGTCGAGCGGGTCGAATCGTGGGAGACGGCGTTCACCTTCCCTGCCGCGCTCGAGTTCTACTCCGACGGACGGTATGGAGACCTCTGCGGCGTCGAGTACGTCGAGGGGTGCTGGGAGTCGGCCCTGTTCACCGAGGCCGATTGCGCCGAGCTGGAGATCGAGCTCGGCTTCGCGAACAACCCGAAGGCGCTGTCGCCCGAACGATCCAGCACGGTCACGGAGACGGACGTGGTCGCGTTCGACACCGTCCCGGTCGTGTTCGGCGACGACGAATTCGAGTACGGGTGGATCGAGGACGTGCGCTGCACGGGCGAGTGACTCGTCCGCCCGGCTCGACACCGACTGGCGTCGAAGCGCGGGCGAGGCGACATCCGGCCCCGATGCCGAGGCGACGCCGCCTGGCTGACGGAGGGCTCAGCGGATGGCTCACGCATGCCGTGCACGGAATGCACGCTCGCATAGTGTGGCCGGATGCTCCGACGACTCGTCTCGCGCGTCTACTGGGCCTTCAGCCGGTGGACCCTCGCGGGCGAGCCGGCGCCGGGCCGTCCCTCCGTGCTGATCGGCGCCCCGCACACCTCGAACTGGGACTTCGTGCTCATGCTCGGCATCGCGTGGCGTCACCGGATCGACATCCGCTGGCTCGGCAAGGCCAGCCTCTTCCGCGGATGGCGCGGGCCGATCATGCGCGGACTCGGCGGCATCCCGGTCGACCGCGCCGACCCGAGCCGGGTGGTGGACGAGGTCGTCCGACGCATACGAGCGGGCGAGGTGTTCGGCCTGGTCGTGACCCCCGACGGCACGCGGGGCGCGAACGAGTACTGGAAGTCGGGCTTCTACCGCATCGCGCGCGAGACCGGGCTTCCCGTCACGCTCGGCTTCGTGGACCGCACCACGATGACGACCGGCCTCGGCCCGACGTTCGAGCTCACAGGCGATGTCGCCGCCGACATGGACCGGATCCGTGCCTTCTACGCCGACAAGGCCGGTGTGCGCCCGCACCTGCGGACGGAGCCGCGCCTCCGCGACGAGACCGGCCGCGCGCCGGCCTGAGACGCGACTCAGTCCTCCAGGCGGAAGCCGACCTTCAGCGTCACTTGGAAGTGCGCCACGTCACCGTCGGCGACCACGCCGCGCGTCGAGACGACCTCGAACCAGTCGACATGACGCAGCGTCGCGGTGGCCCGGGTGATCGCATTGCGGATCGCGGTGTCGGTGCCGTCGGGTGAGCTCCCGACGATCTCGGTGACGCGGTAGACGTGATCGGTCATGGCCGGTTCTCCCCACCCCCGCGCCGTCGCGGGATGCCTCGACCCTAGCCGCGCGACGCCGGGATCGACAGGGGCAGTCAGGCCGCTCCGCTCGACGCCCCGGTCACTCGCTCGAGAAGTCGAGCTTGTCGTCGGCGACCGCGATCACCGACCAGGTTCCGCCATCCGCATCAGTGAACGCGTAGGCCGGGACGACCACGACGCTGCCGTCGGCCTGCCACTGCGTCGCGAGCCCGAGGCGCGCGTCGACGATCTCCACGTCGTTCACCGGCCACGACACGCTCGCACCGGGGACCGGTGCAGCAGGCGGCTCGGTCGGCGGCACCCACTCCGGCGACACCACAGCGTCGTCCCCCTCGCGGATCGCGGCGGGCATCACGGTCATCTGCGGGCTGAACCGCGGGTCGGAGAGTCGCTCGAACGCCTCCTGCTCGCTGACGACGGGGTAGTCGCCGAGCTCGACGATGTCAGCCAGCAGGCCGTACCCGCTGATCAGTCCCTGGTCGCCGACCTCGACGGTCCAGGCCTGGTCGAGACGCTGGCCGTCGACGACGGGCCACGCCATCGCCGACCTGGTGACCGCGCCTTCCCAGGTCTCCGTCGTGAACTCGAAGTCCGCCGGGTCGTGGCCGGTGGCGATCACGAACGAACGTGCCGCGTCGATCGCAGCCTGTTCGCCCGGCACCGCGCCCGTCGGTTCGCACACGTCGGTTCCGTCCTCGCACGTCCACGGGCTGATCAGCGGGTTCGAGTACGAGAAGCTCAGGGTGCCGTCGAGCGAGACCCAGATCGCGGGAGCCGTGCCGTCCTGCGAACCGACGATCCACGCCCCGTCCTTCAGCTCGGGCGTGCCCTGCACGCCGAGTGCCGCGGCGAGCGCCGCGACGGCCTCGGGCAGCGCCACGGACCGGGCGTCGTACGCGTGGGCGAGGGCGGTGCCGTCCGACTCGGACAGCCCCGAGGCGCTGAAGCTGTTGCGACCCCATCCCCATGGCGCGATCATCGACTCCGCGCCGCCTGCCGACATCCGGCTGTCGGCCGCCCCGGCGCTGCCCGGCATCATCGCCTCGGGCACGCCCTGCTCGGTCGCGCCCGTGCTGTCGGGCGACGAGAGCGAGATGGGCGGTGCGGCGCCGTCGGCGAGATTCGTCGCGCCGCCGGTCGTCGCGCCGATGCCGTAGCCGACGCCGCCGACCACGGCGAGGGATGCCGCGACCGCCGCGATCGGGAGCCAGCGCGGTCGCCGGCGCGCCCGCTCCGACGTCAGGTCGGCCACGGGCGCGGTTCCGGCCGTCGCGTCCGCGGTCGCCCGGGCGACCACCTCGTCGGCGAACTCGTCGCGGGGCTCGACGCCTGCGGCAGGGTCGGCGGCACGCAGCCGCTCCAGCGGGTCGCGCCGGTCGTCGTCGGTCATCTCGATCACCCTCCGTGAGGTCGGTCCCACCCATGCATGTGTGCCGGGCGGGCCCGACCTTGCACGTGGGAGCGACCTAGAACGACATCCGCTCGCCCCACGCCTCGCGAAGGCGCTTGCGGGCGCGCGACAGCGCGGCATCCGCCCCCGACCGCGAGATCTCGAGCACCTGGGCGAGCTCCTCGCCGTCGAGGCCCTCCCAGGCGTGCAGCAGCAGGATGCGTCGATCCCGCTCGCCCACGCTCATGAGCGCGCCGCGCAGCTCGGCGTCGAACAGCGCGCTGAGCTCGGGGTCGTCGGCGATGCGGTCGGAGCCCGCCTCGGGGACGTGCTCCACCGGGAGGTCGACGAGCTTGCGCCGGTGGTTGGCGAGCGTGAAGCCCGCGGTGCGGTACAGCCACGGCAGCACGGCGTCGCGCGGCACGTCGGCGCGGCGGCGCCACGCGGTCGCGAACACGTCGGCGGCGAGGTCCTCCGCGTCCTGTCGCGGGCCGCGGCGGGCGAAGTACTTCACGAGCGCCGTGGAGTGGTCGTGCACGACTGCGGTGAACCACGCGAGGTCGTCGCTCGCGGCAGGCGGCTCGGCGCGGTCGGGCATCGGCCCCCCTCGGGTCGTCTCGGCGTCGGCGACGTCCATGCTCGCGTTGCTCACGTCCTGCTTGTGTCGCGACTGGGGCGAGTCTTGCACGCGCGGCGTCGTGCGTTCGCTCGCCTCGCGTGCGCGACTCCCCGAGATGACGCGAATCGCCGCTTCTGCCGCTCCGGACGACCGTTCGGGTCATCTCGACGCGCGCAGGCGGGCGCAGCCGTCCGGTTAGAGCTGTCGGCGCGACGACGACGAGCGTGTCGGGGCTCGCTCCGGTTACACGTTGAAGCGGAACTCGACCACGTCGCCGTCCTGCATGACGTAGTCCTTGCCCTCCATGCGGGCCTTGCCCTTGGCGCGGGCCTCGAGGACCGAGCCGGTCTCGACGAGGTCGCCGAACGAGATGACCTCGGCCTTGATGAAGCCCTTCTCGAAGTCGGTGTGGATGACGCCGGCGGCCTGCGGGGCCTTCCAGCCCTTGCGGATGGTCCAGGCGCGCGACTCCTTGGGGCCGGCGGTGAGGTAGGTCTGCAGTCCGAGCGTGTCGAAGCCGACGCGAGCCAGCTGGTCGAGGCCCGACTCCTCCTGGCCGGTCGACGCGAGCAGCTCCGCGGCATCGGCCGGGTCGAGGTCGATGAGCTCGGACTCGATCTTCGCGTCGAGGAAGACGGCCTCGGCGGGCGCGACGAGCGCCGCGAGCTCGGCCTTCCTCGCGGCATCCGTCAGCACTGCCTCGTCGACGTTGAAGACGTAGATGAAGGGCTTCGCGGTAAGCAGCCCGAGCTCGGCGATGGGCGCGATGTCGACCTTCGAGGCCGAGAGGGGCGTGCCCTTCTGCAGCTCCTCCTGCGCCTCCTTCGCGGCCGTGAGCACCGAGGGGTCGAGCTTCCTGCCCTTGACCTCCTTCTCGTAGCGCGTGATGGCGCGCTCGAGCGTCTCGAGATCGGCGAGGATCAGTTCGGCGTTGATCGTCTCCATGTCGTTCTTCGGGTCGACGACGCCCTCGACGTGCACCACGTCGGAGTCCTCGAAGCCGCGCACGACCTGCGCGATCGCGTCGGCCTCGCGGATGTTCGCGAGGAACTTGTTGCCGAGCCCCTCGCCCTCGGACGCGCCCTTCACGATGCCGGCGATGTCGACGAACGACACGGTCGCGGGCAGGATGCGCTCGGAGCCGAAGATGCCGGCGAGCGTCTCGAGCCGCGGGTCGGGCAGGTTCACCACGCCGATGTTGGGCTCGATCGTCGCGAAGGGGTAGTTCGCCGCGAGCACCGTGTTCTTAGTGAGGGCGTTGAAGAGGGTCGACTTGCCGACGTTGGGGAGGCCGACGATTCCGATGGTGAGTGCCACGGGCGTCCATCGTACCGGGCGCCCGCTGGGCGACGGATGTCAGCGTCCCGCCCTACCCTCGGAGGGTGACCGCTCCCCCGCTCAACGTCGTCGAGCACGGCTCCGGCGTGCCGCTCGTCGCGCTGCACGGCTTCCCCGTCGACCACCGTGTGATGAGCGGATGCCTCGAGCCGATCTTCGAGGCCGACGAGCCCATTCGTCGCATCTACCCCGACCTGCCCGGGCTCGGCGCATCCCCCGGCGACGGCGTCTCCAGCACGCGCGACGTGCTCGAGCGGATCGACGCGTTCATCGACGAGACCGTCGGCGCCGAGCCGTTCCTGCTCGTGGGCGAGTCGTACGGCGGGTACCTGTCGCGCGCGCTCGTGCAGCGCCGGGGCGACCAGGTGCTCGGCCTCGCGCTCATCTGTCCGTCGGTGGTGGCCGACGCGGCTGCGCGGATGCTGCCGGCGCAGGCGGTCCGCCGACCCGATGCGGGGCTGATCGCGCGGCTCGACCCGGTCGAGGCGGCCGAGTTCACCGACATCGCGGTCGTCGAGTCGCAGGCCGCGCTCGACCGGTTCCGTACCGACGTCGCGCCCGGTCTCGCGGCGGGCGATCCCGACGCGATCGCCCGTATCCGCGCCGACTACGCGCTCGACGAGCCGATCGAGGGCGGCCCGCGGTTCATGGCACCGACCCTCATCGTCGCGGGCCGGCAGGACTCCGTCGTCGGGTACCGCGACCAGTGGCGGCTCATCGAGCACTACCCCACGGCGACGTTCGTCGTGCTCGACGTCGCCGGGCACAACCTGCAGTTCGAGCGGCCCGACCTGTTCGCCTCGCTCGTGCGCGACTGGCTCGACCGGGTCGCCGACGAACCGCGCGGCTGACGCGGCACACCGTGTCCCCCGCCGCATCGGTGTCCACCCTGATGCGGCGGGGGCCGCCGCCGCGTAGCGTCCCCATCGCGAGCCGCACCGTGGCTCCGCTCAGTGGACCCGGAAGGTGAACGGATGCTGCAGGCAGGACGCGTGATCGGCGAGACGACGCCGGCCGCGATGGTGGCCGCGCAGGCCGAGATGAAGCCCATCGTGCCTGCGGGAACGGCGACCACGCTGGTCGTCCGGTTGATCCCGGCCGCGGCGGATGCGCCCGGTGCGGACGACCATGCGGCGGATGCCGCCGCGGCGATCGGGAATCGTCCCGTGACCGTGACGGTGGTCCCCCGCGGGCTGCGGTTCCCCCTCGGAACGCCGCGCACCCGCACGCTCCGCCTCCCGGCGTCCGGCGCCGCCGAGGCGCGGTTCAAGCTCATCGCCGCGGATCGCGGTCCCGCCGAGGTCATGGTGCTCGTCAGGCAGGACGTGGAGCTGCCGCTCGCGACCCTCCGGCTCACGACCGAGGTCGTCGACTCCGACGACCACGACCAGACGGGCGTGGCCCGCGTCGTGGCATCCGTCACCCGGCCCGACCCGTCGCTCGCCTCCCGCCCGACGATCCGCATCGACGAGGAGCTCGTCGGCGCGCGGTCGACCCTGCATGCGGCCGTCTCGGTGGGCGGCGACTCCCACCACTTCCGCGTGAAGCTCGGCGACGCCCTCCGGATCGCGGGCGACGTGCAGGCGGCGTTCGCCGGCTTCAGGGACCGCCTCGCCGGGATGCCGCCGGCCGAGCGCGCCGAGTCGATCGACCGGGGGTTGCGCTCGCTCGGGTCCGAGCTCGCCGACCGCATGCTCGATCGCCGGGCCCGCGAGCTGCTGTGGGCCCACCGCGATGAACTCGACGGCATCGTCGTGCAGGCGACCGCCGCACTCGACCTGCCGTGGGAACTCCTGCTCGTGCGCGCACCCGGCACCAAGGGCGGCCCCGACGACCGCTTCCTCGCCGATTACGGCCTGACGCGCTGGATCGTCGGCACGCCCCATCCCACGTCGATCCGCGTGCGGCGCAGCCGCGCACGGCACCTGTCCCCGCAGTACGCCGACCCCGACCTCGCCCTGGCCGGCACCGCCGCCGAGGGCGAGGCCGTCGAACAGCGCTTCGGCGCGATCGCCGTCGAGCCCGACGCGGCGACCGGGCTGGCCGCACTCATGACGGGCGGGTTCGACCTGCTGCACTTCGCCGGGCACGCGCGGTGGAGTCCGCGACCGGAGCATCGGCAGGAGGTGCTGCTCGGCGGATTCAGCGCGGACGATGCCGGCCTGCGCGCCCGCTACAGCGATGCCGACGCGCGCCGCGACCTGCGCAAGCGACCCGAGTCCGAGACCTCACCGCTGATCATGCTCAACGCCGCCGATCTCGGGCGGCTGCCATCGGGCCGGCCCTGCCGCACCGGATTCGCCGAGGCGTTCCTCCGGGCGGGCGCGGGCGCCTTCGTCTGGCGCGGCTGGTCGCTCGACGACGACCCGGCGAGCCCGTTCGTCGAGGCGTTCTACGACGCGCTCATCGCCGGCTCGACGATCGAGCAGGCGGCGAACGCCGGCCGCGCCGCGGCCAGGAAGGCCGGCGACCCGTCGGGACTCGCGTTCGCGATCTACGCGCACCCCGAGGCGCGCCTGCGCATCGAGTGAACCTCCCCCGCGGCCGGATCAGCCGAGCCGCGCACGGAAGCACCGCGTCACGTACGGGATGGCGAGCTCCTCGGCCCCGGCCACGTCGGGATGCGTCGCGAGCAGCGTCTCGAGCGTGGCGATCACAGATCGCTGCTCGACCGGCGACGCCATGAGGTAGTAGCTGCGCGACCGCACCAGGTCGAGGAACCTCGCGCGCGACATCCGCTGGACCCACTCGACCGAGTGCTCCTCGATGGGGCCGAACGGCCGGCCCACGCGAACGTAGTCCTGGAAGCTCGCCGACGCGTCGTGCCGTTCGTGCATGACCTCGCCGGCCTGCCGCAGCCACTCGACCGACGTGTCCCGGCTGTTCCACACGATGCCGAGCGTGCCGCCGGGACGCAGCACGCGCGCGATCTCGGGCACCGCGCGCTCGGGCTGGAACCAGTGCCACGCCTGGCCGGCGACGACGGCGTCGACCGAGGCGTCCTCGACCGGGATGTCCTCGGCGGTGCCGAGGATGCGGGGCACGCCGGGGACGCGCACCTCGAGCTCCTCGAGCATCTCCTCGACCGGGTCGACCGCGATCACGTCGCGATCGAGGGCGACGAGCGCCTCGGTGAGCTTGCCGGTGCCGGCCCCGAGGTCGAGCACGCGCGTCGCGTCGCCCACCAGCCACGCGACGGCCTCGATCGGGTACCCGGGCCGGGCGGCGCCGTAGACGGATGCCGCGGCGCCGAACGAGCGCGCCGAACGCACGGTCTCGGGGTCCGCGGGGTCCCGCACGAGGCCGCGTTCGTCGCCGGCGCGCTGTTCCACGGTGCCATTCCACGCCCGCACCGCGGCATCCGTCAACCGTTCGACGACGCGCGGGGCGACGCGCCCGGCCGTGTCGTGGCCGCGTGCGACGATCCCAACGTGCCAGTGAGCTTCACCGCGATCGACTTCGAGACCGCCAACTCCTCCGCCGCCTCGGCGTGCTCCGTCGGGCTCGTGAAGGTCGTCGACGGGCGCGTGGTGGAGCGCGAGCACCGGTACATCCGGCCGCCGTTCCCGCACGACGACTTCGCGTACTGGAACGTGCGCATCCACGGGATCACGCGCGACATGGTCGCCGACGCCGGCGGGTGGGAGGTGCACCTGCCGTTCCTGCGCGAGTTCGCGGGCGATGACTGGCTCGTCGCGCACAACGCCGGGTTCGACATGGGCGTGATCGTGAAGACGACCGAGGTGCACGGGCTGGCCGTGCCCGACTTCCGCTACCTGTGCAGCCTCCAGGTCGCCCGGCGCACGTACCACCTCGACTCCTACCGCCTGCCGTCGGCCGCGATGGCGGCGGGCTTCGAGGACTTCTCGCACCACGACGCGCTCGCCGACGCCGAGGCATGCGCCGCGATCGTCGTCCACGCCGCGAAGCGCCACGAGGCCGACGACCTCGAGCGTCTGGCGCACATCACCCGCGTGCGGGTCGGCGCGATCGGCGCCGCCGCGTCGGCGGCGGCGACCGCCGCCGACGGGCCGATGGCGCTGCAGTAGCCGCGATGGCGCCATCGGGATGGCGCGCGAGCCGCCGAAGCGGCGCAACGCGCGGCGCCTCCGATGGGATGTCGTGGGCCGCTGACACACTGGCGGCATGGACCTCCTGCTGCTCCTGATCGGCCTCCTCGTCGGCGCCGCGCTCGGCGCGCTCGCCACGCACCTGCTCGCCCAGCGGCGGCAGGCGGCCGAAGGCGCCCTGCACGACGATCCCGCGCTGGTCGAGGCCCGCCACCAGGCTGCCATCGCCGACGTTCGCGCGGGCGAAGAGGCGGCGAAGGCCGTGCTGCGCGAAGAGCTCGCGGCGACGCAGGCCCGCGCCGACGGCCTGCGCGAGCAGATCGAGGCGGCGCAGCACCAGTACCGCGAGCTCGTCGAGCGCCAGCGCGCCGAGGTCGCCGCACGCGAGGCGCGGGATGCCGCCGAGAGCCGCGTGCTCCAGGCCCTGGCGCCGGTGAAGCAGTCGCTCAGCGAGATGCAGCACAAGGTCACCGAGATCGAGTCGCAGCGCACACTGCAGCACGGCGAGCTCGCCCAGCAGCTGCGCTCGGCCGCCGAGTCTGAGGAGCGGCTGCGCGCCACGGCCGAGTCGCTGGCGTCGGCGCTGCGCTCCAACAGCACCCGCGGAGTGTGGGGAGAGACCCAGCTCCGCAGCGTCGTCGAGGCGGCCGGCCTGATCGAGCGCGTCGACTTCGACGTGCAGTCGAGCATCGCGAGCGATGCGGGGGCGGGGCGGCCCGACATGATCGTGCACCTGCCGGGCGGCAAGTCGATCGCGGTCGACGCGAAGGTGCCGTTCAACGCCTACCTCGAGGCGAGCCAGATCCCCGCGACCGCATCCGGAGCCGACGCGGCGAAGCGCGCCGACTTCCTCAAGCAGCACGTCCAGGCGGTGCGAGCGCACATCACCGCGCTGGGCTCGAAGGCGTACTGGAACGGCCTCGACGCGTCGCCCGAGCTCGTCATCGCGTTCATCCCGAGCGAGTCGCTCGTCTCGTCCGCACTCGAGGCCGATCCCGGCATCATGGAGTTCGCGTTCGGCAAGCGCGTCGCGCTCGCCTCCCCGGTCACGCTGTGGTCGGTGCTGAAGACCGTCGCGTACTCGTGGCAGCAGGACGTGCTCACGAACGAGGCCAAGACCCTCTTCGACCTCAGTCGCGAGCTCTACTCGCGGCTCGCGACCACGGCGAGCCACATCGAGAAGCTCGGCCGCACGATCGAGCGCAGCGTCAAGGACTACAACGCCTTCGTCGGCTCCCTCGAGCGTCAGGTGCTCCCGACCGCCCGCAAGCTCGGGGCGCTCGACGAGTCGAAGGTCCTCGCCCCGCTCAAGGGCATCGAGGAGGCCCCCCGCGAGCTCACTGCGTACGAACTCGTCTCGCACGAGCAGGCCGACCTCGACCCCGCGATCAGGGCATCGATCGGCGGCGTCGCCGAACCCGAGAAGGACTGACGCTCACTCCGCCGCATCCGTCGCCGGGCGCGACGGCCGCGGCGGGTGTGGCTCATCCACGGGCGGCGCGAAGCCCGCGGCCGCCTCGCTGCCCGTCACCTGCGTCGTGTCGATCATGCCGTCGAGCGGGTGGGTGAGCTCGTCCTGCCCGAGCCGCGCCGCGGCCAGTGTCACCACCGCGAGCAGCGGCGGCACGAGGCCCGCGATGAGGAACGCCGGCGCGAGCCCCAGCCATTCGCCCACCGGTCCGGCGATCGCCATCGACAGCGGCATGAGCGCGAGCGACACGAAGAAATCCAGGCTCGAGACGCGCCCCAGCATCGCCGGTGGGACCCGACGCTGCAGCAGCGTGCCCCACACGACCGAGGCGGCGTCGAACAGGAATCCCACGATGAACGTCGCGACGACCATGACCCAGAGCCACGACGTCACGCCGATCACCGCGAGGGGGATGCAGCCGAAGCCCCACGCCAGGATCATGAGCGTGAGGTACCGCCGCGGCAGCCGGAACGACGCGACGAGCAGCGAGCCGACCGCGCCGCCGATGCCGAACGCCGCGAGCACGAGAGCGAACTCGCCGGCGCCGCCGCCGGTCTGGTCGCGGACCGCGAACGGCATCAGCACCTCGATCGGGCCGATCACGACGAGCACGAGCAGGATCGAGAACGCGAGCGTCGCGAACAGCCAGCGGGTGCGCAGCAGGTACGTGAAGCCGTCGCGCAGGTCGACGAACATCTGGCGCACCGGATGCAGCTCGGTCGCTTCGAGGTCTCGCCGGACCGCCGTCGTCCGCATGAGGCCGAGTCCCACGATCGCGACGACCTGCAGCACGGCGACCACGAGGAACGCGAGCCACGGCGCCTGCACCGCGATCAGCGCACTGGCGAGCGCGGGTCCGGCGGCGTTCTGCGCGACGGGCCGCAGCACGCCCTCCACGCCGTTCGCGGCGAGCAGCTGGTCGGCGGGCAGCAGCGCCGGCAGCCATGCCGAGTACGCCGGGTAGAAGAACCCGTCCGCAACGCCGAGCACGAACGAGAGCACCGCGAGGTGCCACACCTCGATGAGGCCGGCCAGTGCGAGCGACCCGGCGACGCCGAACACGACGGCGCGCACCGCTTCGACCACGAGGAGGATCCGACGCTGCGGCACCCGGTCGGCCACCACGCCGCCGACGAGCACGGCGGCCACGAGCCCGAGGCTCGCGCCCACGGCCACGATCGAGAGGTCGATCGGCGATCCGCCGAGCTCGATGACCTGCCACGCGGCCGCCACGATCCACGCGCCCGCCGACAGCAAGGACGCTGAGAGCGCGACGACGAGCAACCGATACTGCCCGGAGCTGAACGGACGCAGCGCCCGCGGCATCCTCGTCTCGGTGATCACCCGCCCAGTCTGGGGCACGCGCCGCTCGCGACGCGAGCGCGTCCGCTCAGGGCAGCGTCGCGCCGCGCAGGGAAATCAGCGGTCGGCTTCGTCGAGCCACTTCTCGGCGAGGTGGTCGGCGATGATGCGACGGATGGTGCCCGACCTGCCGCGCAGCACGATCGACTCGGTGCGGATGATCGGGCCCTTCTTGCGCACGCCGTCGACGAGCTCGCCGTCGGTCACGCCCGTGGCGACGAAGAACGTGTTGTCGCTGCGCACCAGGTCGTCGAGCTCGTAGACCTGGTCGCAGTCCAGCCCGGCGGCCTCGCCGCGGGCGCGCTCCGCGTCGTCCTTCGGCGCGAGCCGCCCCTGCATGAACCCGCCGAGGGCCTTGATCGCACACGCCGTCGTGATGCCCTCGGGGCTGCCGCCGATGCCGACGCACATGTCGATGCGCGATTCGTAGCGCGCCGCGTTGATGCCGCCCGCAACGTCGCCGTCGGAGATGAGACGGGTGCCGGCGCCGGCCGCGCGGATGTCGGCGATGAGCTGCTCGTGCCGCGGGCGGTTCAGCACCGCGACCCGGAGCTCGCCGACCTCCTTGCCCTTGGCTGCGGCGAGCGCGCGGAGGTTCTCGCCGATCGGGTTGCGGATGTCGACGACGCCGATGCCCGCGGCATCCGTCACGATCTTGTCCATGTAGAAGACGGATGACGCGTCGAGCATCGTGCCACGGTCGGCGACCGCGATCACCGACAGCGCGTTCTGTCGCCCGGCCGCGGTCAGCGACGTGCCGTCGATGGGGTCGACCGCGATGTCGCATGCCGGGCCGCGCCCGTTGCCGACCCGCTCGCCGTTGAAGAGCATGGGCGCCTCGTCCTTCTCGCCCTCGCCGATGACCACGACGCCGTCGAAGTTCACGGTTCCGAGGAAGGCCCGCATGGCGTCGACCGCGGCGCCGTCGGCGGCGAGCTTCTCGCCGCGGCCGATCCACGGGTACGAGCGGATGGCGGCGGCCTCCGTCGCACGCACCAGCTCGAGCGCGATGTTGCGATCGGGGTGCAGGAAGAGGCTTGCGGTATCGGTGCTCACCATCGAGGGGTCCTCCAGGCAGTCGTGGGATCGCCTTCGAGCCTACTGAGCGGGTCGGCGTGCGGCCTCGCGAGGACGGCGATCGGGGGTGAAAGTTCCACGGTTCTTAACGGATGGCGCGGGGGACGCGCCATCCGGCCCACCCCCTTGCGTCAGGTGGACGGGTCGATCGACCCGGCCCGCCACGACTCGCCGGGCGCGAGTCGGGCCCCCGGCCCGACGTCGCACGGCGTCACGGCGGTGAGGAACACCGCCGCCGTCGCGGCGCACAGCTCGTCGAGGCCGACGATCCGGTGGGTAGGAATCCGCGCCGTCGCCAGCCGTTCGGCCTCACGATCGGACTGGGGCTCGAGGCGAGCCTGCATCCACCCGCCCAGCGCGCGGACGGCGGCGGCGGTGAGCACCCCCTCGGGGGCACCGCCGATGCCGACGACGAGGTCGAGGTCGCCCTCGGGCCGCGCGGCGCGCAGGCACCGCTCGACGTCGCCGTGCACGAACGACTCGACGGCGGCACCCGCGTCGGCGGCAGCGCGGGCGAACGCCGCGTTGCGCGGCCGGTCCTGCACCGCCACGCGCACGTCGGACACGGCCACGCCGCGAGCCGCGGCGATCTCGCCGAGCGGCGCGTCGAGACGCAGGCCCGGCACCCTGCTGACGAGCTTGCCCATGTAGTGCGCCGGCCCGATGTCGAGGAACGCCCCACGAGCGGCGACCGCCATGATCGCCATCGCGCCCGGAAGGCCGGCGGCCGCGAGGCTCGTGCCGTCGACCGGGTCCACGGAGAGGTCGAGCGCAGGCCCGTGCCCGCTCCCGAACCGCTCGCCGAGGTGCAGCATGGGCGCCTCGTCCTTCTCGCCCTCGCCGACGACGACGCGCCCGTCGACGGGCACCCTCGCGAGCGCCGCGCGCATCGCGGCGACGGCCGCACCGTCGACGGCGTCACGATCGCCACTCCCCACGAACGGCAGCGCGGCGACGGCAGCGCGGCGGGTCGCCTCCGCGAGACCGTCGGCGAGCGCGTGGGCGACGTCGGGTGGATGGGTCATGCCTCCATCGTGCCCGACGGGCTCGCGCCATCCGCCCTCACCGCGACCACCGGCACCTGAGGGCCGCTCGACACGTCGGTAGACTCATGCCAACCCACGACTTTCGAAGGAGCACGGCATGCCCATCGCAACCCCCGAGCAGTACGCGCAGATGCTCGACACCGCCAAGGCCCAGGGCTTCGCGTTCCCGGCCTTCAACGTGTCGAGCTCGCAGACCCTCAACGCGGTGCTGCAGGGCCTCGCCGAGGCCGGTTCCGACGGCATCATCCAGGTCACCACGGGCGGCGCCGACTACTTCGCCGGCCACACCGTGAAGGCCCGCGCCGCCGGCGCCCTCGCGTTCGCGAAGTTCGCGCACGAGGTCGCCAAGGCGTACCCGAACACGGTCGCCCTGCACACCGACCACTGCCCGAAGGACGCGCTCGACGGCTTCGTCTACCCGCTCATCGCCGCCTCCGAAGAAGAGGTGAAGGCCGGCCGCAACCCGATCTTCCAGTCGCACATGTGGGACGGCTCGGCCGTGCCCCTCGACGAGAACCTCGAGATCGCGAAGGACATCCTGCCGAAGCTGAAGAACATCAACGCGATCCTCGAGGTCGAGATCGGCGTCGTCGGCGGCGAGGAGGACGGCGTCCAGCACGAGGGCTCCAACGAGGCGCTCTACACGACCCTGAACGACGCGATCGCCGCGGTCGAGGCGCTCGGCCTCGGCGAGAACGGCCGCTACATGGCCGCGCTCACGTTCGGCAACGTGCACGGCGTGTACGCGCCCGGCAACGTCAAGCTGCGCCCGTCGCTGCTCAAGGAGATCCAGGACGGCCTCGCCGCACGGTATGGAGTCAAGGGCGCGAACGGCACAGCCGCGAAGCCGCTCGACCTCGTCTTCCACGGCGGCTCGGGCTCGACCGATGCCGAGATCGCCGAGGCGGTCGCGAACGGCGTGGTGAAGATGAACATCGACACCGACACGCAGTACGCGTTCACGCGCTCGATCGCCGGCTACATGTTCCAGAACTACGAGGGCGTGCTGAAGGTCGACGGCTCGGTCGGCAACAAGAAGCAGTACGACCCGCGGGCCTGGGGCAAGGTCGCCGAGTCCGCGATGGCCGCGCGCGTCGGCGAGGCGACCCGCCAGCTCGGGTCGGCCGGCAAGTCGATCTCGGCGTAGGGCACCGGATGTCGCAGGACGAGGCCGCTCGGAACGAGACGCAGGGGCAGCCGATCGACGGCTCCGCGCCCCCGCCGCCGCGCGACGAGCGGCCGCGTCCGCAATACGGCGAGTACGCCCCCGAGGGCTGGTCGTGGCAACCGCCTGCCGACGAGCGGGCGGATGCCGCGGCATCCGCCCCGCACCCGGCACCGCCGCCACCACCCGCCGAGCCGGCGCCGAACGGGCCGAGCTCGCCGGCACTGCAGGCTCCGGCGGCGCAGACGCGCAGCGCCGACCGGTTCTTCACGATCCTGCTGCTCGCGCTCGGCGCGCTGGGCGCCTGGAACACGTCGGTGAGCCTGCAGCAGCTGCCCGGCGCCATCCAGACGGTCTACACGCAGCAGGGCGTGGGTACCTACACGCCCCAGGAGTGGCTGCCGACGCTCGCGCTCGTCGGCACGGTGTTCATGCTGGCGCTCTACGCCGCGGTGCTGGGCTGGGCCATCGCCCGGCTGCGCGCGCGGAGGGTCGCATTCTGGGTTCCGATCGTCGGCGGCGCGATCGCGCTGGTCTCCACGATCGTCATGACGTCGATCGTGTTCCTCACGGATCCGACCTTCCAGTCGTACCTGGAGCGCATGTCCGGCGTCTGAACGGGCCTCTCAGCGCGGCAGGCCTCAGGGCGACAGCGAGGTCAGCGCACCGCTGATGAACCGCCACGCCCAGAACAGCACGATCACGACGAAGGCGACGACGGCGGCGCGCGAGACGCTGCGGGTGAGACGTCGACCGGGCTCGGCGACGCCGGGCGGAGGACGGAGCAGTGCGGCCGGCGTCGTGAACGCGAGCGCCTCCTGCGATGCGGCCGTGGGTGCCGCGGGCGCCGGGATCGCGGTCGCCGCGAGCATCGGCTCGCTGCGGGCGAGCCGGTCATCGCGCCATCGCGCCCAACGGCCGAGCTTGTCGAGCAGCGCGGCGACCACCGAGAAGAGCCAGGCCCAGGTCGCGGGATCGAGCGTCGACACGTCGCGGCGGGTGTACAGGAACAGCCAGTCGTCGATGATCTCGACGTCGACCGCCGCCGCATGGTCGATGAACCGGGCCATGATGTCGGGCGTGAAGAGGTACAGCGCGTCGCTCTCGTACCCGACGGGCGCGTGCAGCGCGAAGTACTCGTCGAAGTCGCCCTCGAGGCTCAGTCGCTGGTCGCGGTCGAAGGTCGCCGGCAGGTTGGACATGCCGAACAGGCCGTTGTTGTTGGTCGCGTCGAGCACGATGTGCGGCAGCGGGACGTCCAGCTTCACGGCCACGTAGCCCCAGCGGTGCGTCGAGCGACTCTTGCCGGAGCCCGTGGTGAAGCGGTAGTTGCCGAACTCGACGGGGCGGGGGCGTTCGCCGCGCACGATGTCGGATGCGATGCGATCGGTCCCGACGCCGAAGATCATGCCCGGCAGCCCGGGATCGCGGCGGTGCGGCTCGAACGACATGGCGTTCGCGCGAGCGAATCGATCCAGCCGGTACCACCGCGTCGACGTGCCCCGCCCGACGAGGCGGACGATCGCGAGCGCGCCGACACCCACGACGATTCCGATCGGGACGAACGCGAACGGGGCCGCGGTCCAGCCGCCGACCTCGGACGACATGCCCACGAACGAGGACGCCAGCGACAGCACGATGCCCAGCACGACGAGGCCGGCGAGCACGGCGAAGGCGATGGGGATGATCCGGACGCCGTCCGCCCCGCCGAAGAGGCTCGGCACGCGACCGCTGGCGCGGAGCTCGCCCGCGAACTCGCGCGCGGCAGCTCGATCCACCGGCTCGGTGAGCGGGCGGGCGTCGAAGCCCCACGCAGATGCGCCGATGCCGAGCCCGTCCTCGGCGCCGTCACCCACCGGCCCGGGAGCCATCGGCCCTACGAGGCCGAGGCGGCGCGGCTGCGCCCGCCGAGCGCCCGTGCGTCGCGGTTGCCCGAGAGGTCCTTGCGCAGTTCCTTCGGCAGCGAGAACATCAGGTCCTCCTCGGCGGTCTTCACCTCGGCGACCTCGCCGTAGCCGGCGTCCTCGAGTTCGAGGAGCACCTCCTTGACGAGCCCCTCGGGCACCGACGCGCCGCTCGTGACGCCGACGGTCTCGGCGCCCTCGAGCCACTCCTGCTGGATCTCGGTCGAGTAGTCCACGCGGTAGGCGCGCTTCGCGCCGTTCTCGAGCGCGACCTCGACCAGCCGGACGCTGTTCGACGAGTTCGCCGAGCCGACGACGATGACGACGTCGGCCTCGCGGGCGACCTTCTTGATCGCGACCTGGCGGTTCTGCGTGGCGTAGCAGATGTCGTCGGACGGAGGGTCCTGCAGGTTCGGGAACCGCTCGCGGAGCCGGCGCACCGTTTCCATCGTCTCGTCGACCGAGAGCGTGGTCTGCGAGAGCCACACGACCTTGTCGGGATCGCGCACCTCGATGTTCGGCACGTCGTCGGGGCTGTTGACGAGCGTGACGTGGTCGGGGGCCTCGCCGGCGGTGCCCTCGACCTCTTCGTGGCCCTCGTGGCCGATCAGCAGGATCTCGAAGTCGTCGCGCGCGAACCGCACCGCCTCGCGGTGCACCTTCGTCACGAGCGGGCAGGTCGCGTCGATCGCGTGCAGGCCGCGGTCGGCCGCGGCATTGACGACCGCCGGCGAGACGCCGTGTGCGCTGAACACCACGTGCGCCCCTTCGGGAACCTCGTCGACCTCCTCGACGAACACGGCACCCTGCTTCTCGAGCTCGGTGACGACGTGGATGTTGTGGACGATCTGCTTGCGCACGTAGACGGGCGCGCCGTAGTGCTCGAGCGCCTTCTCGACCGCGATCACGGCACGGTCGACGCCCGCGCAGTACCCGCGGGGGGCCGCCAGCAGCACCCGCTTGTGTCCGGGGGCGGGGATATCCTTGAGCCGGCCTCGCACACTCGGGATCCGAGGCATGCCGAGGTCGATCCGCGGGGCATCCGTCAAGCTCGTCACGGTTGCCATCCTACGCGGGCGCGAACGACGAACAGCTGGGAGGCGCATGGCTCAGGGCCCCACGACCCGCGAGACCCCGTGGTCCGTCTCGATGCTCTCGGGCAAGCTCAAGGAGTACCTCGACCGCCTGGGCACGGTGTGGATCGAGGGCGAGATCACGCAGTGGGGCGTCTCGGCCGGCAACGTCTACGGCAAGCTGAAGGACCTCGAGGCCGACGCCACGGTGTCGTTCTCGATCTGGTCGTCGACGCGCGCGAAGCTCTCCGAGCAGTTCAAGGCGGGCGACCACGTCGTCGCGCTGGTCAAGCCCAACTGGTGGGTCAAGGGCGGCTCGCTCACGATGCAGGTCTTCGACGTGCGCCACGTCGGCATCGGCGACCTCCTCGAGCGCGTCGAGCGGCTGCGCGTGCAGCTGGCCGCCGAGGGCCTCTTCGACCCGGCCCGCAAGCGGGCGCTGCCGTTCCTGCCGCAGGTGATCGGCCTGGTCACCGCGCGCGACAGCGACGCCGAGAAGGACGTCGTGCGCAACGCGCGCCTGCGCTGGCCGGCGGTCGAGTTCCGGATGGCGTACGCCGCCGTGCAGGGCGACCGGTGCGTGCCCGAGGTGGTCGCTGCCATCCGGCGGCTCGACGCCGACCCCGAGGTCGAGGTCATCATCGTCGCGCGCGGCGGCGGCGACTTCCAGAACCTGCTCGGGTTCAGCGACGAGCGCGTCGTGCGGGCCGCGGCCGCGGCATCCACGCCCGTCGTGAGCGCCATCGGGCATGAGGCCGACCGCCCCCTGCTCGACGAGGTCGCCGACCTGCGTGCGTCGACGCCGACGGATGCCGCGAAGCGGGTCGTGCCCGATGTCTCCGAAGAGCTCGTCCGCGTCGAGCAGGCGCGCGCCCGCGTCCGCATGCGGGTGACCACGCTCGTCACCCACGAGATCGACCGGATCGGCCACCTGCGCACGCGCCCGGCCCTCGCCGACGCTAGCTGGATCGTCGATCGTCGCGCGGAGGACGTGACGCGCTGGGTCGCGCGCGGCTCCGAGCTCGCCGATCGCGCGATCGAGCGTGCGGTGACGCGCACGGCCGAGCTGCGCTCGCAGCTCCGGGCGCTGTCGCCGCTCGCCACGCTCGAGCGGGGCTACGCGATCGTGCAGCGCGAGCACGACGGCGTGCTCACCCGCCCCGACCAGGCGCCCGACGGCACGGCGCTGCGCATCACGCTGGCCGAGGGCCGCCTTGCCGCGACCTCACGGGGCGCTGTCGGCGACGCCGAATAGAATGCCCTCCATGCCCACCACTCCCCCGGATGTCGCCGAGCTCAGCTACGAGCAGGCGCGCGACGAGCTCGTGCGCGTCGTCGCCGAACTCGAGCAGGGCTCGGCCACGCTCGAGCAGTCGCTCGCCCTGTGGGAGCGCGGCGAGGCGCTGGCGCAGCGCTGCGAGGAATGGCTGCTCGGGGCGAAGGCCCGACTCGACGCCGCTCGTGCGGGCGCCGCCCGCGCCACGGCACCGGGCGCCGCAGCCGACGGCGGAGACGCCTGATGGCGCGCCGCGAACCCCGCGTCGTCGCCGAGCTCGGCCGGCCCGAGACGCCTGAAGAGACGGCGGCTCGCAAGGCGCAGGATTCGCACAACCACCGGCAGCGGCAGAACGTGCGCAACCTCGTCGGGGCGCTCGTCGCGAGCCTCGCGGTCGTCGCCGTGATCGTGCTCATCGTGCCGCGCAGCGACACCCCGATCGAGCGCGACATCGACGTCGCCGCCGTCGCCGCGCAGGCCCAGGTCGGCGTCGAGCAGCAGCTCGCGGTGCCCGAGCTGCCCGAGGGCTGGCGGTCGAACGACGCCTCGCTGCGCCAGCGCGAGGCCGACGGCGTCACCGCCTGGTACGCCGGGTACCTCACACCGGGCGACGAGTACGTCGGCATGTACCAGGGCCTCGGCGCGAACCCGACCTGGACCGCCGACCTGCTCGCGAACACCATCGCCACGGGCGTCGTCACGATCGACGGCGTCGAGTGGACCGTCTACGACAACCGCGACACCGACGCCGACGTCGGCAACGCGCGGTACGGCCTCGTGACCGAGGCGGGCGAGAGCACCTTCGTGCTGCTCGGCACCGCCGACCCCGACGAGTTCGAGACCCTCGCCGGGGCGATCGTCCCCGCCATCGACGCGCAGCGCTGAGAGGAGCCGGCCGTGAGCCAGCCCGCCCCCGCACGACCGACCACGCCCGCCGAGACCTGGCGCGAGCTCCGCGCCGGCAACACGCGGTTCATCGCCGGCACTCCGCAGCACCCGCGGCAGGATGTCGAGCGCCGCACCGAGCTCGCCGGCCAGCAGCGGCCACTCGTGGCGATCTTCGGCTGCAGCGACTCGCGCCTGGCCGCCGAGATCATCTTCGACGTCGGACTCGGCGACGCCTTCGTGGTGCGCAACGCCGGCCAGGTGATCTCCGACGACGTGATCGGTTCCCTCGAGTACGCCGTGGGCGTGCTCGGCGTGCCGCTGATCCTCGTGCTCGGCCACGACCACTGCGGTGCGGTGCGCGCCGCGATCGACTCGCAGGGCGCCGAACCCGACCCGCTGCCCGCGCACATCGGGTCGCTCGTCGACCGGATCGTGCCCGCGGTGCGCCGCGTCGCGGGCACCGCCGAGGGCCCGATCGACACCGACGCGATCGACGCCGGCTACGTCGGGCGCGAGCATCTGCGCGACACCGTGGCCGAGCTCGTCGAGCGCTCCGAGCTGATCAGCGACGCGATCGCAGCGGGTACGCTGGCAGTCGTCGGCGCGAACTACCGGCTGCTCGAGGGCCGCGCCGAGACCGACGTCGCAGTCGGTCGCATCTGAAGCCGACGGCGGCATCCGCCCGCCGCGCGCGCATCGCGACATCGAAGGGGAACATACCGTGGTGGACAACGCCGCCGACTACCGGATCGAACACGACACGATGGGCGAGGTGCGGGTCCCCGCGTCGGCCCTGTACCGCGCGCAGACGCAGCGCGCCGTCGAGAACTTCCCGATCTCCGGCAAGGGGCTCGAGCCGGCGCAGGTCGCCGCGCTCGCGCGCATCAAGAAGTCCGCCGCCCTCGCCAACGCGCGGCTCGGCGTGCTCGACGCCCGGATCGCCCAGGCGATCGCCGACGCGGCCGACCAGGTCATCGACGGACGGGTCGACATCGCCGCGCACTTCCCCATCGACGTCTACCAGACCGGCTCGGGCACGTCGTCGAACATGAACATGAACGAGGTGCTCGCCTCGCTGGCGACCGAGAACCTCGGCAGCCCGGTGCATCCCAACGACCACGTCAACGCGTCGCAGTCGTCCAACGACGTGTTCCCGACCTCGGTGCACATCGCGGTCACCGCCGCCCTCATCGACGACCTCATCCCGGCGCTCGACCACCTCGCGGTCGCGCTCGAGACGAAGGCCGAGGCGTGGGCCGGTGTCGTGAAGGCCGGCCGCACCCACCTCATGGACGCCACGCCCGTGACGCTCGGCCAGGAGTTCGGCGGCTATGCCCGGCAGATCCGCCTCGGCATCGACCGCGTGCAGTCCGCGCTGCCGCGCGTCGCCGAGGTGCCCCTCGGCGGCACCGCCGTCGGCACGGGCATCAACACGCCCGCGGGCTTCCCGCAGCTCGTGATCGAGCTCCTCCAGCAGGAGACCGAACTGCCCATCACCGAGGCGGCCGACCACTTCGAGGCGCAGGCCAACCGCGACGGCCTCGTCGAGGCATCCGGCGCCCTGCGCACCATCGCCGTGAGCCTGACCAAGATCTGCAACGACCTCCGCTGGATGGGCTCGGGCCCGAACACCGGCCTCGGCGAGCTGGTCATCCCCGACCTCCAGCCCGGATCCTCGATCATGCCCGGCAAGGTCAACCCCGTGGTCCCCGAGGCCGTGCTCATGGTCGCCTCGCGCGTCGTCGGCAACGACGCGACGATCGCGTGGGCCGGCGCGTCCGGCTCCTTCGAGCTCAACGTGCAGATCCCGGTGATGGGCACCGCGCTGCTCGAGTCGATCCGCCTGCTCGCCAACTCGGTCCGCGTGCTCGCCGACAAGACCGTCGAGGGCCTCGAGGCCAACGAGGAGCGCACGTCGGCACTCGCCGGCATGTCGCCGTCGATCGTGACGCCGCTGAACAAGATCATCGGCTACGAGGCCGCGGCGAAGATCGCCAAGCACTCGGTGGCCAAGGGCATCACGGTGCGCGAGGCCGTGATCGACCTCGGTCACGTCGAGCGCGGCGACCTCACCGAGGAACAGCTCGACGAGGCCCTGCACCTGCTGTCGATGACGCGCCCGCCGCAGGCGAAGTAGCCAACCCGCACCGCACGTCGACGGCCCCGAAGCTCGAGCTCCGGGGCCGTCGACGCGTGCGGGCTACGCCAACTCGTTGCCGTCGAGCATCTCGGAGACGAGCGCGGCGATCGCCGAGCGCTCGGAACGGGTCAGCGTGACGTGCGCGAAGAGCGGATGGCCCTTCAGCGTCTCGATCACGCTCGCGACGCCGTCGTGCCGGCCGACGCGCAGGTTGTCGCGCTGCGCCACGTCGTGGGTGAGCACGACGCGGGAGTTCTGCCCCACGCGGCTGAGCACGGTGAGCAGCACGTTGCGCTCGAGCGACTGCGCTTCGTCGACGATCACGAACGCGTCGTGCAGCGAGCGACCGCGGATGTGCGTGAGCGGCAGCACCTCGAGGATGCCGCGGTCGATGACCTCGTCGAGCACGTTGTCGGACACGAGCGCGCCGAGGGTGTCGAAGACCGCCTGCGCCCAGGGGTTCATCTTCTCGCCCTGGTCGCCGGGCAGGAATCCGAGCTCCTGCCCGCCGACCGCGTAGAGCGGCCGGAACACCATGATCTTCTTGTGGTGCTGGCGCTCGAGCACCGCCTCGAGCCCCGCGCACAGCGCGAGCGCCGACTTGCCGGTTCCTGCGCGTCCGCCGAGCGAGAGGATGCCGATCTCGGGATCGAGCAACAGGTCGATCGCGAGCCGTTGCTCGGCCGAGCGCCCGTGGACGCCGAAGACCTCGCGGTCGCCGCGGACGAGCCGCACCTCGCGCTCGCCGACGACGCGACCGAGCGCCGAGCCGCGCTCGGAGTGGATGACGAGCCCGGTGTTGACCGGCATGCCCTGCACCTCGTCCGTCGTGAGCACCTCGTGCTCGTACAGCTTCGCCATGTCGTTGGAGCCGAGGGCGAGCTCGGCCATGCCCGTCCAGCCGGAGTCGACGGCCAGCTCGGCGCGGTACTCCTGCGCGTCGAGGCCGACCGATGCCGCCTTGATCCGCAGCGGGAGGTCCTTCGAGACGACGGTGACCTCGAGGCCGTCGTTCGCGAGGTTCAGGGCGCACGCGAGGATCCTCGAGTCGTTGTCGGCCAGCTGCAGCCCGCTCGGCAGGACCGACAGGCTCGAGTGGTTGAGCTCGACACGGAGCGAACCGCCCTCGCCGACCGGGATCGGGAAGTCGAGTCGCTCGTGCTCCACGCGGAGGTCGTCGAGCAGGCGCAGCGCGGCGCGCGCGAAGTACCCGATCTCGGGGTCGTTGCGCTTGGCCTCCAGCTCGGTGATCACGACGACCGGCAGGACCACGGGGTGCTCGGCGAATCGGAACAGGGCACGCGGGTCGGACAGCAGCACCGACGTGTCGAGCACGTAGGTGCGCTCGGCCTGCGCGACAGCCCCCGGGGCCGCGTCGGAGGGCCGCGTGCGGCGCTCCTTCGACTCGACCGGACCGAGGGGCTTGGTGGGTTCGACAGAGGTCACGACCGCTCCTGCCCCGAGCTCTCGCTCGGCTTTCGCGCCGGCGGGCGATCCCTTCACGAGCGGTTCACGAGCCGACTCGATCGGGCGCCTTGCCCGATGCCTCGACGGTACGTCCGACGGCCGACAACGGCAGTGCGACACGCGGCGCGACATCCGCCGTTCATGAAGTCGACACGACGCCGCCGAGGGCGGTCAGTACGTCGCGGCGGTGTTGAACGACACGAACGCTCCGCGGAGCATCTCGACGGTGTCCTCGGAGAGCACGGCGTGCACGCTGAGCCGCACGGTGCCGAGCCGCGTCGTCGCGGTGACGCCGTGGTTGTGCAGCGATGCGGAGAGCACGGTGACGTGCTCGGGCTCGGGCTCGAGCACTACGATCCCGGCGCGTTCCCGCTCGTCGCGCGAGGACGCGACGGGGATCGCGAACTCGTCGGCGAGCTCGATGACCCGGCTGACGTTGCCCGCGACGCGCGAGTTGACCTCGGGCACCCCGACGCCGGCGAGCTCCTCGAGCGCGGCGGCGAAGCGCGCCTGTGCGATCGGGTCGGGATTCGACACGCGGTACGCGCGCGCGCCGGCCGCCGGTGGCGGCACCTCGTCCCACACCTCGTCCTCCTCAGTGCCGGTGTAGCCCGAGAACACGGGCGTGAGCCGGTCGAGCGCGCGCTCGGAGAGGGTCATGACGCCGGTGCCCCATCCGGCCCGGCACCACTTCTGGCCACCCGTCACGACGACGTCGGCGAGCTCCCACGGGGCGTCGACGATGCCGAACCCCTGGATCGCGTCGACGATGAGCAGGCGGTCGCCGATCACCTGCCGGATCCCCTCGAGATCGCAGAGGTAGCCCGTGCGGGGGTCGACGAGGCTCACGGCGACGGCCGCGACGTTGGCCTCGAGCTGGTCGCGGATCTGGCCCGGCGTGACCTTGCCGTGGTCGGTCTCGAGCCACGCGGGCTGCACCGAGTGCAGCGCCTCGTTGGCCCGCACCGCCGCGATCGGGAGACTGGGGAACTCGCCGGGCGAGAGCAGCACCGTGCCCGTGAGCCCGAACATGGCGTGCATGAGCCCGGTGGTCGTGTTGGGCACCGCCACGATCCGGTCGGCGGGCGTGCCGGTGAGGTCGGATGCCGCGGCGCGGAGTCGTCCGTCCTGTTCCTCGAACGCCTCCATGCTCCCGTGCCGGGCGCGCTCGAGCACCTGCGTGAAGGCGAGCGTCTCCTCGGCGGCGACGCGGGAGAGCGGTCCGACGCGGCCGTAGTCGAGGTAACCCGGTTCCTCGCCGAAACCGGCCGCGTAGTCGTCGATGGTCACGGTCGCCATCATGGCAGAACGGCGGGCGGGCAGGCGCGGATCAACCGCCGAACCGCCGGTGCCGCATGGTGTAATCGCGGATGGCGCGCAGGAAGTCGACCTCGCGAAGGTCGGGCCCGAGCGCCTCGACGAAGTAGAACTCGCTGTGCGCCGCCTGCCACAGCATGAAGTCGCTCAGGCGCTGCTCACCCGACGTGCGGATGACGAGGTCGGGATCGGCCTGGCCGCCCGTGTAGAGGTGCTCGCCGATGAGCTCGGGCGTGAGCCGTTCGGCGAGGTCCTCGAGGCTGCGCCCCTCGGCGTGGTGCGCGGCGACGATCGAGCGCATGGCGTCGGTGATCTCCTTGCGGCCGCCGTAGCCGACCGCGAGGTTCACGTGCAGCCCGCGCTTGCCCTCGGTGCGCTGCTCCGCGGCATCCAGCGCTGCGACCAGCGGCCCGGGCAGCCCGGCGTCGGAGCCGACGTGCTGCACGCGCCAGTCCCGGTAGTGGCTGAGCTCCTCGGCGAGGTCGGCGATGATCTCGATGAGGTCGGAGAGCTCGTCGGTCGTGCGGTTGACGAGGTTGTCGCTCGAGAGCAGGTAGAGCGTGACGACCTTGATGCCGAGGTCGTCGCACCACTCGAGGAACTCGCGCATCTTCGCCGCGCCGGCGCGATGGCCGTGCGCCGCCGACTCGTAGCCGAGCTGCCTGGCCCAGCGCCGATTCCCGTCGATGATCATCGCGACGTGGTGCGGGATCTCGGCCTGGTCGAATTCGCGCCGGAGCCGGTTCTGGTAGAGCCGGTAGAGGAAGCCGCGACCGGAGTGATGATCGCTCGTCTGCACGCGACTACGCTACCCCTCCGCGGGGCGACGGCTCACAGCAAGCCGTGATGCTGGCGGTCCTACGCTTGGCCCATGAGCGCGCATGAGCCCGAGGACGTCGCCGAGCACCTGGCCCGCCCGGTGTCGGAGCTCGATGCGTCCGACGCCGCGGTCGCCGTCGATGAGCGGCGCGGACCCGACCTGCCCAACCTGCCCCTCATCGACGCCTCGCCGGAGCATCCGGCCGAGATCAAGCCCACGTGGCGCGGATGGATCCACGCGGGCACGTTCCCGCTGACGATCGCCGCCGGCGTCATGCTCATCGTGCTGGCCGAAGGGCCGTGGGCGAAATGGGCGTCGGCGGTGTTCACGCTCACGTCGATGCTGCTGTTCGGCAACTCGGCGCTGTACCACCGGTTCAACTGGCAGCCGCGCACCAAGGTGATCCTGAAGCGGATCGACCACGCGAACATCTTCCTGCTCATCGCGGGCACCTACACGCCGCTGTCGATCCTCGCGCTGCCGCCCGACAAGGGCTTCCTGCTGCTCGCGATCGTCTGGGGCGGAGCGCTCCTCGGCATCGGCTTCCGCGTGTTCTGGATCACCGCGCCGCGTTGGCTGTACGTGCCGATCTACCTGCTGCTCGGCTGGGCGGCCGTGATGTACCTCGGCGACCTGCTCGCCGCCAGCGTCGCGATGATGGTGCTGGTCATCGTCGGCGGCGTGCTGTACACCATCGGCGCGGTCGTCTACGGCCTGAAGCGCCCGAACCCGTGGCCCGGCCACTTCGGATTCCACGAGATCTTCCACGTGTGCACCGTGCTCGCGTTCATGTGCCACTGGACGGCGACGCTGCTGATCGCCCTCGAGCCCGCGTACCACGGCTGACCCGCGGTGGTCGGCGACGCCGGCTACGGCGCCGGCGGCTACTCGGGCTTCGAGGGCGGGGTGTCGGATGCCGCGGCATCCCCCGGCCCGGAGCCGTCGCCGCCGGGCCCGCCCGGCCCCGATCCGGCCGCCTCGCGCTCCTCGGCGTCGAGCCGTTCGCGCGCCTCGGCGCGGTAGTTGACCCGCCGGATGCGGCGCACCATGTCGAGCACGAGCAGCAGCACGACGGCCATCACGAGGAACGTGATGACGAACCCCTCGACACCGGGCGTGACGTCGTTCGGGTCGAACTCCTCGTCGGCCGCGACGGCGAGGAGCGGCACGACGGCGGGCACGACGAGCATCGGATTCCCTTCAGGGGGCGGGGTTAGGCTGGATGCCAAGCCTAGACGATCGAGCCGGGAAGGAGCCGGGCGGTGCCCCCACGCGAGTCCGCCGACGCGGCGGCCGAGGACGCCGTGCTCAACAGCACCCCTGCCCCGGCAGACGCCCGCCCCGCGGCATCCGCTCTCGCCGACCGCTACGGTCGCACGACCGGCCGTCGTCGTCGCGAGCGGCTCCTGCTCGCCGGCGCGGCCGCGGCGTTCGCGGTGGTCCTCGTCGCCTGGGTCGTGTGGGCCGGGCTCGACGGCAGCCGCCCCCAGGTCCAGGCGACCGATCTCGGCCACCGCCTGCTCGACGACCGCGCGGTCGAGGTCACGTGGCGGCTCTCCGCACCGGCCGACACCGAGGCCGCCTGCATCGTGAAGGCGCTGAACGAGGACTTCACGGTCGTGGGCTGGAGGGTCGTCGAGATCCCCGCCTCCGACCGGCCACTGCGCTCGTTCACCGAGCGCGTCCGCACCGCGCAGCAGGCCAACACCGGTTTGGTGGACCACTGCTGGCTGCTCTAGAATAGGAAATTCGCTCCGGCATCCGCTGGGGCGTCACGTATATCCACGGGAGTGTGCACCATGGCGCAGGACGCCACCGCGACCACCTGGCTCACCCAGGAGGCCTACGACCGGCTCGCCGCCGAGCTCGAGCACCTCTCCACCACCGGCCGGGAAGAGATCGCGAAGCGCATCGAGGCCGCGCGTGAGGAGGGCGACCTCAAGGAGAACGGCGGCTACCACGCCGCGAAGGACGAGCAGGGCAAGCAGGAGGCGCGCATCCGCCAGCTGACCGAGCTGCTGCGCACCGCCGAGGTCGGCGAGGCGCCCGCCTCGAACGGCGTCGTCGAGTCCGGCACCGTCATCACCGCGGTCGTCGCGGGCGACGAGGAGCGCTTCCTCATCGGCAGCCGCGAGATCGCCGGCGACTCCGAGCTCGACGTCTTCAGCGAGCAGTCGCCCCTCGGTGCCGCCATCCTCGGACTGAAGGTCGGCGAGAAGACCAGCTACACCGCACCGAACGGCCGCGAGATCGCGGTCGAGGTGACGGGCGTCGACACCTGGAGCGGTCAGTGACCCGCTGAGCCCAGAACGTGCGAACGGCCCCTCCTCGGAGGGGCCGTTCGTCATTCCTCCATGATCTGGGGCTCGTAGCCGGCGCGCCGCAGCCGCTCGATGAGCTGGTCGGCATGACGTGGGCCGCGCGTCTCGACCGACAGCTGCAGCGCGACCTCGGAGATCTGCATGCCGGCGCCGTGGCGCGTGTGCAGCACCTCGACGACGTTGGCCTTCGCCTCGGCGACGAGCTGGGCGATGCGCGCGAGCTGGCCCGGCCGGTCGGGCAGGCCGATCCGCAACGTGAGGTATCGATCGGAGGCCGCCAGGCCGTGCGCGATCACGCGCTGCATGAGCAGGGGATCGATGTTGCCTCCCGACAGCAGCGCCACGATCGGTCCGTCGGAGCGCACCCTGCCGGTCATGAGCGCGGCGACGCCGACCGCGCCGGCGGGCTCCACGACGAGCTTCGCGCGCTCGAGCAGGACGAGCAGGGCACGGGCGATGTCATCCTCGGTGACGGTGACGATCTCGTCGATCGTCTCGCGGATGATCGCGAAGTTCAGCTCCCCCGGCCGGTACACGGCGATGCCGTCCGCGATGGTGGGCACGACGGGCACCGCGGTCGGCTCCCCCGCCGCGAGCGACGGCGGGTACGGCGCGGCGTTCTCGGCCTGCACGCCGATGACCCGGATGGTGCGGCCGAGCCGTGCCGCCTCGAGCTTCGCCGCGCTGGCCACGCCGGCGGCGAGCCCGCCGCCGCCGATGGGCACGACGATCGTCGCGACATCCGGTGCCTGCTCGAGGATCTCGAGCCCCAGCGTGCCCTGACCCGCGACGACGTCGGGGTGGTCGAACGGCGGGATGATCGTCGCGCCGGTCTCGGCGGCGAACGCCGCGGCCGCCTCGAGCGTCTCGCCGATGGAGTCGCCGCGGAGCACCACGTCGGCGCCGTACGCCCGCGTCGCCTCGAGCTTGGGCAGCGCGACGCCGACCGGCATGAAGATGGTGGCGCGGATCCCGAGCTCGCGCGCCGCGAACGCGACGCCCTGCGCGTGGTTGCCCGCCGACGCCGCGACGACGCCACGCGCCCGCTCGTCGGCGGAGAGCGCCGAGAGCCGGTTGTACGCCCCACGCAGCTTGTACGACCCCGTGCGCTGCAGGTTCTCGCACTTGAGGTGCACCGGCACGCCCTCGAGCCGGCCGAGGAACCGCGAGGTCTCCATCGGCGTGCGACGGGCGACGGCCGCGACGGTCTGCTGCGCGCGCCGGAACGCGGCGAGGTCGGGGCCGGGCCAGACGGGCGGCGCATCGGATCCGCGGGCGGTCGCGTCCGTCCGGTCGTCGAGGGCGTGGTTCATGTCACCGTCCGTATCCGGGGCGCTGGGGTACCGTGCGCCAGAGCGGGGAATGGGTCTCGGCGGGCGAGGGTGGCGCGGCCTGCTTCCACGTGCCGCCCGAGATGTAGAGGATCATGACGTTGCCGACCGCGGCGATCGGCACCGCGAACAACGCGCCGGGGATGCCGGCGAGCAGCGACCCGGTCGTGACGGCGATGACGACGCCGAGCGGATGCACCTTCACCGCCGTGCCCATGATGAGCGGCTGGAGGATGTGGCCCTCGACCTGCTGCACGAGCAGGACGACGCCGAGCATGGCCAGCGCGATGCCCCAGCCGTTGTAGACGAGTGCGACGAACACGGCGAGCGCCCCGGTCACGACCGCGCCGACGATGGGCACGAAGGAGCCGAGGAAGACGAGGATCGCGATGGGGATGGCGAGCGGCACGCCGAGCAGCAGCGCGCCGAGCCCGATGCCGACGGCGTCGATGCTCGCGACGAGGATCTGCACCTTCACGAAGTTCTCGAGCGTCGCCCAGCCCGACCGGCCTGCGCCGTCGATGGCCGCGCGGGCCCGGCGCGGGAAGATGCCGACGATCCAGTTCCAGATGTGGCGGCCGTCGATGAGGATGAACAGGGTCGCGAAGAGGGCGAGCAGCAGGCCCGCGAGGAAGTGGCCGATCGACGAGCTCACCGACAGCGCGCCGGTGACGAGCACGCCGCTGTCCTGCTGGATCGACGAGTAGAGCTGCTGCACGATGTCGTCGATCTGCTCGGGGGTCACGTGCAGCGGCCCTTCGAGGAGCCACTCGCGGAAGTCCTCCCACGCGATGACGGTCTGCGCGGCGAGGTCGCCCGACCCGCGCACGATCTGCGAGATGCCGAGCGTGAGCAGGCCGGCCACCGCGACGATCGTCGCGAGCATCGCCACGGTCACCGCGAGCCACTTCGGCCAGCGGTGACGCTGCAGGAACTGCGAGAACGGCACGAGCAGCGCGGCGAGGAGCACGGCGACGAGCACCGGGACGATCACGTACCGCAGCTGGATGATCAGGAAGACGACGACGGCGAGGACCCCGCCGACCAGCAGCAGGCGCCACGACCACGCAGCTGCGATCCGCATGGGGTAGGGCACGGATGCCGCGGCGTCGCGCATCGGCTCGACGGGCGCTTCGGGCGCGCGAGCGGCCCGGCGCGCACGCTGACGACGCACGCGCGAGGCCCCGTTCCCCTCGGTCACCGTCTCAGTCTAGGCGTGGGCCTCGTCGCGTTCCGCCGGATGTCGGCACCCCCCGTTAGGGTCGGAGGATCATGGTCGACACGGTCAGTCCCGCCCTCGCACGTCGCATCGCGCTCGCCGCCCAGGGGTTCGGCCGCCCGACCGTCGCGGCACCGGGCCTCCGGCAGGTCGCTGGGGTCGTCGACCGCCTCGGCGTGCTGCAGATCGACTCGGTCAACGTCTTCGAGCGCAGCCACTACCTTCCGGCGTTCAGCCGCCTCGGCGCGTACGACCGCGGCCTGCTCGACCGGCTCACGACCGGGCGCCGCGGGCGCATGGTCGAGTCGTGGGCGCACCAGGCCGCGTTCATCCCCCGTGAGCTCTGGCCGCTCTTCGAGTTCCGCCGCGAGGAATACCGGCGCAAGGGCAGCGAGTGGGGCGGATGGCTCGTCGAGAACCGCCCGCTCGCCGACTGGCTCCGCGCCGAGCTCGCCGCGAACGGCCCCATGCGCGCGAGCGAGATCGAGCACGATGCCAACGAGCGCCGCGGCCCGTGGTGGGGCTGGTCCGACGTGAAGCGCACCCTCGAGTGGATGTTCCGTGTGGGCGAGGTCGTGTGCGTCGAGCGGGTGCGATTCGAGCGCGTCTACGCCCTGCCCGAGCAGGCCATCGCGCCCGAGCTGCTCGACTCGGGCCCGGCCGAGGCCGACGCCGTGCGTGAGCTCGTCGCGCGCGCGGCATCCGCCCTCGGCATCGCGACCGAGGCCGACCTGGCCGACTACTGGCGGCTGCTCCGCTCCCAGGCCCGCCCCGCCATCGCCGAACTGGTCGACGAGGGTGTGCTCGAGCCGGTCACCGTGCCCGGCTGGACCACCGGCGGCCGACCCACTCCGGCATGGCTGCATCGCGATGCCCGTCGCCCTCGGCGCATTGATGCCACGGCGGTGCTGTCGCCGTTCGACCCCGTGGTGTGGTTCCGTCCGCGCACCGAGCGGTTGTTCGACTTCCACTACCGCATCGAGATCTACACTCCTGAGCCCGATCGCAAGTTCGGCTACTACTCGCTGCCCGTGCTCGTCGATGACGATGTCGTCGGTCGCGTCGACCTCAAGAGCGATCGCAAGGCCCGAGTGCTCCGGGTCCAGTCGGCATGGATCGAGCACGGCGCGCCCGACGAGACCGCGGCGCGGCTGCTGCCGGTCCTCGCAGAGGCGGCGGCGTGGCAGGGCCTCGACGACATCGAGGTGGTCGGCCGGGGCGACCTCGCTCCCGCGCTGAGCGCCGAGCTCGCCGCCGCGTGACCCGCGCTAGAAGCTGCGGCCCATCTCGTGGAGGCGCTGTACGCGCTCGCTGATCGGCGGGTGCGTGGCGAAGAGCCGGTCGATGACGCCGGGCTTCAGCGGGTCGGCGATCCAGAGGTGCGCCATCGAGGTGTTCTGCCGCTGCATCGGACGGCCGGAGGCCTCGAGCTTGAGCAGGGCCCGAGCGAGCGCGTCGGGGTGCCGCGTGGTCATCGCGCTCGTGGCATCGGCCAGGTACTCGCGCTGCCGCGAGACGGCGAGTTGCACGAGGCTCGCGACGAGCGGCGCGATGAGCATCGCGACGAGGCCGAAGACCATGACGATCGGGTTGCCGTTGTTGCTCCGGCCGAAGAAGGCCATGCGCACGAACAGGTCCGAGATGAACCCGATGGCCACGACCAGGCCGAACACGATCATCGAGAGGCGGATGTCGTAGTTGCGGACGTGTCCGAGCTCGTGCGCCATGACGCCCTCGAGCTCGGAGTCGTCCATGATCTCGAGCAGCCCCGTCGTCGCGGCGACGACCGCGTGCTGCGGGTCGCGGCCCGTCGCGAAGGCGTTCGGCGCCGGATCGGAGATGACGAACACTCGCGGCATGGGCGTGCCCGTGGCGATGGACAGGTTCTCGACGGTGCGCCACAGCCTGGGATGCTCGGCGACGCCGTGGATCTCGACGGCGCCCGACATCGAAAGGGCCTGACGGTCGGCCGTGAAGTACTGGATGAGCGCGTAGCCCGTCGCGATGACGACAGTCACCACGACGATCGTCAGGTCGCCGTAGATCACCGCCGCGAGGTAGCCCAGTCCGCCGACGATGGCGAGGAAGAACAGGATCGTGAAGACGGTGTTGCGCTTGTTCCGGGCGATCGCTCGGTACATCGGCTAGAACTGCACGCGTGGCGGTTCGGCGATCGCCGCCGCCTCGGTGACCTCGAAGAACTCGCGCTCGTGGAAGCCGAGTCCGCGCACGAAGAGGGTGTTCGGGAACACCTTGATCTTCGTGTTCAGCTCGCGCACGCCGCCGTTGTAGAACCGGCGCGAGGCCTGGATCTTGTCTTCCGTGTCGACCAGTTCGGCCTGCAGTTGCAGGAAGTTCTGGCTGGCCTGCAGCTGCGGGTACGCCTCGGCGACCGCGAAGATCGACTTCAGCGCCTGCTGCATGTGGTTCTCGGCCGCACCCGCCTCGGCGGGGCCGTGCGCCTGCAACGTCTCGGCGCGGGCACGCGTGACGTTCTCGAAGACCGCCTTCTCGTGCGCGGCGTAGCCCTTGACCGCCTCGATGAGGTTCGGGATCAGGTCGGCTCGCCGCTTGAGCTGCACCGTGATGTCGCTCCACGCCTCGTCGACGCGCACGTTCAGCGTCACGAGCGAGTTGTAGGTGGCCCACAGGTAGATGCCGATCACCAGGACGAGCACGACGACGATGATGAGCGGGATCAGCCATTCCATGGCGTGGACTCCTGAGATTCGCGACGATCGGGTTCACCTCGAATCCTATCCGCCGGATGGGGATTCGCTCCGAGTTCCCACCGGACTCCGAGCCAGCGGACGGGGTCGTCCGGGGCGTAGGCTCGGCCCTGTCGGGGCCCGGAGGGGAGAACGACCATGGTGACCCATGCGGATGCCGCGTCGCCGGCGATCGTCGTCCACGACCTGCACGTGCGGCGCGCACGCACCCCGGTGCTGCACGGCCTCTCGCTCGCGGTCCCCCGCGGTCGCATCGTGGGCCTGCTCGGCCCGAGCGGCAGCGGCAAGACGACGTTGATGCGATCGATCGTCGGCGTGCAGGTCGTCGACTCGGGCACGATCGAGGTGCTCGGACGCCCCGCCGGATCACGCGACCTGCGCACGCGCGTCGCCTACGTGACCCAGCAGGCGAGCGTCTACGACGACCTCACGGTCGGGCAGAACATCCGCTACTTCGCGAGGATCCTGGGTGCTGCGGCATCCGACGTCGACCAGGCCATCGAGCGCACCGAGCTGGGGCCCTACGAGCAGCGGCTCGCTGGGTCGCTCTCCGGCGGCCAGCGCGGGCGCGTGTCGCTCGCCGCGGCCCTCCTCGGCAGGCCCGACGTGCTCGTCCTCGACGAGCCCACCGTCGGGCTCGACCCCGTGCTGCGCGTGCAGCTCTGGCAGCTCTTCCACGAGCTCGCGGAGGCGGGGGCGACGCTCCTCGTCTCGAGCCACGTGATGGACGAGGCGAAGCGATGCGACCGCCTGCTGCTCATGCGCGACGGCGAACTCCTGGCCGACGACACGGTCGAGGGCGTGCTCGCGTTCACCGGCACCGACGACGTCGAGGCGGCGTTCCTCGAGCTCATCGCCCGCGGTGAGCCCGACCTGCAGCCGCACGGACGTCATGCGCGCCCCGAGTCCGGGACGGAGGCCGCGCCATGAACCTCGGACGCACGCTCGCCACCACCGGCCGCGTGCTCGGGCAGATCCGCCACGACCACCGCACCATCGCGCTCCTGCTCGTCGTGCCGAGCCTGCTCATCGGCCTCGTCGCGTGGATCTTCACCGACACCGACGTCTTCGCCACGATCGGCCCGGCCATGCTCGCGCTGTTCCCGTTCATCGTGATGTTCCTCGTCACGAGCATCGCGACCCTGCGCGAGCGGCGCAGCGGCACGCTCGAGCGGCTCTTCTCGATGCCCATGGGCAAGGGCGACTTCATCCTCGGCTACGCGCTCGCCTTCGGCCTGCTGGCCGTCTTCCAGACCGCGATCGCGGTGTCGTACGCAGTCTGGGTGTGCGGGCTCGAGATCGAGGGGTCGATCTGGCTGCTGTTCGCGGTGGCGGTGGCCGACGCCCTGCTCGGCACGGCGCTCGGCCTGCTGGCGAGCGCGTTCGCGCGCACCGAGTTCCAGGTGGTGCAGTTCATGCCGCTGCTCGTGTTCCCGCAGATCCTGCTCGGCGGCATCTTCATCCCCCGCGACCAGCTTCCCGAAGGACTCGAGGTGATCAGCGACTGGCTCCCGCTGAGCTACGCGATCGACGCGCTCACCGCGGTCGCCGCCGATTCCGAGGACGCGGCCTGGATCTGGGCGCGGATCCTGGCGATCGGCGCCTGGATCGTCGGCTCGATCGTGGTGGGCTCGATCACGCTGCGCCGGCGGACCCCGTAGCCGAGGCATCCGCCCGGACGCCACCGAGCACGCGGTCGAGGTAGGCGTTGGCGAAGCGCCCCTCGGGATCGAGCTCGTCGCGCACGCGGACGAAGTCGTCGAACCGCGGGTAGACCTCGCGCAGCGTCGCGGCCGTCTGGGTGTGCATCTTGCCCCAGTGCGGGCGGCCCGCGAACGAGCGCATGATCGCCTCGACGCCCGCGAAGTACTCGGTGTGGTCCTCGCGGTAAAAGCGGTGCACGGCGATGTAGCCGCTCTCGCGACCGTAGGCCGTCGAAAGCCAGTTGTCGTCGGATGCCGCGGCGCGCACCTCGATCGGCAGGCTGACCCGCCACCCCTTCCGCTCGACGAGCGATCGCACCTCGCGCACGGCGTCGGGGATCGCCTCGAGGGGCAGGGCGTACTCCATCTCGCGGAACCGGACCGACCGGTTCGCCGTGAACACCCGCTGCGAGTGGTCGCTGAACTCGCGGTCGGGCGTGAGCCGCTCGACCACGCGTGCGAGCGGCGGAGTGACCGACGGCGCGATGTACCCGAGCGCGCAGATCGCCCAGAGGGTCCCGTTCGCGAGCAGTTCGTCATCGACCCAGCCCTTGAGCGAGCCGACCGGATGCCGCGGCGCATCGCCCGGCAGCCTGGTGTTCGTCTTCGTGAAGGCGGTCGTCGTGTGCGGGAACCAGTAGACGTCGAGGTGGTCCTCGGCGCGGACGCGATCGAGCCATCCGTCCCAGACCTCGTCGAACGGCGCGTTGCGCTCGACCGCACGCAGGACGAACCGGGGAACCAGCTGCAGGGTCACCTCGACGAGCACGCCGAGCGCACCGAGTCCCAGGCGCACCGCCGGCAGCAGGTCCGGGCGCTCGGTCTCGCTCACGGTGAGCAGCTCGCCCGTGCCGGTCACGAGCTTCGCGGCGACGATCTGCGTCGCGAGGCCCCCGAAGCCGAGCCCCGAGCCGTGCGTACCGGTGGACGTGGCCCCCGCGATGGTCTGCGAATCGATGTCGCCCATGTTCGGCAGTGCGAGCCCGTACGGCTCGAGCAGGCGAGGGAGCCGGTGCAGCGGGGTTCCGGCGCCCAACGTCACGCGACCGGTCGCGGCATCCGCCTCGATCACGCCCGACAGGTCGGCGAGGTCGAGCTGCACGTCGGGCGCGACGGCGATGCCGGTGAAGCTGTGGCTCGCACCGACCGGCTTGATGCGCAGGCCGGAGTCCGCCGCGGCCAGCACCGCTCGCTGCACCGCCCAGGCGTCGGCCGGACGCTCGACCCGATGGGGCCGAGCCGACTCGGTCCTCGCCCAATTGCGCCATGTCGCGCCCGTCGCCGTCATAGGAACGCCTTCGCCTCGCCTCGATAGGTGGGCACGGTCGCGACGACCTCCCCGCCGTCGACCACCGCGAACTCGTTCAGGTGCTCCGCGAGCTCGCCCGATTTCGCGTGCCGGAGCCAGATCCGGTCGCCCGGCCGGAGCCGCGCGACGCCCGGGCCCTCGACGGGTGTCTGGACCTCGCCGGCAGCCTCGCGCGGCAGCATCCGGAGCCCATCGGGCCAGACGATGCGGGGCACCCGATCGGAACCCGGCGGGCCGGAGGCGATCCATCCGCCCCCGAGGATCGTGGCGTGGCGCTCGCTCGGCGAACGCACCACGTCGAGCGCGAACGCGGCGGCCGGTGCCGGCGTGAAGCGCGAGTACCCGTCGAACAGGTGCCCCGCGAGGATGCCCGAGCCCGCCGCGATCTCGGTGACGGACCGGTCGGCCGCGGTGAGCTCGAGCGAGCCGGTTCCGCCGCCGTTGACGAACTCCAGGTCGGCGTGCCGGCGCACCTCGGCGACCGCGGCCCGGCGCCGCTGGACGAGCTCGGACATGGAACGCGCCTGCATCCAGCGGTTGACGGCCCCGTCGACCGGGCGACCGGGCGGGCGATCGGCGACGCCCGCGATCTGGGCCTCGTACGCCATGACGCCCACGAGCCGGAAGCCGGCGCGATCCGCGACGTAGGCGGCGAGCGCGCCCGCCTCGTCGGGGTGGTGCACCGGCGAGCGCCGGACGCCGAGGTGGCCGAGCACGGGGGCCTGCCAGGATGCGTCGAGCTCGAGGCACACGCGCACCTCCTCGCGCCGGGTGGGCGGGAGCACCGCGTCGACCAGGTCGAGCTGGGCCGGCGAGTCGACCATCACGGTGATGCGCCGTGCCAGGTCGAGGTCGGTGACGAGGCGACGGATGGCACCCGCCTCCGCGGTCGGGTAGCCGACGACCAGGTCGTCGAGCGTGTCGATCTGCTCGGCGAGCCAGATCGCCTCGCTCAACGTGTAGGCGAGCACCCCGCGGTAGCCCGGAAGGCACAGCAGCGAGTCGATCACCTCGCGGACGCGGATCGACTTCGTCGCGATGCGGATGGGCGTGCCGCCCGCGCGGCGCGCCATGTCGGCCGCGTTGTGCCGCAGCGCACCGAGGTGCAGGGCGCCCACCGGTGCGTCGAGGTGCCTCGTCGCGTCGGTGAGCGCACGCCAGTGCTCGGCCGGATCCTGCCAGGTCGCGACATCCGCCGCCGGCACCGCACCGCGGCGCAGGTCGAGGACGCCCGCGCCCATCAGCGCACGCTCCGCACGCGGGAGACGGCGAGCGCGCCGGCGAACGTGAAGGCGGCGCACAGCACGAACACCGGCGTGAACGAGCCGGTCGCGGCGACTGCGAGCGCGCCGAGGAGCGGCCCGATCGACTGCGGCACGGCCGTCGCGATGTTCATGATGCCGAGGTCCTTGCCCCGGGCCGCCGGGTCGGGCAGCACCTGCGTGGCGAGCGCCTGGTCGACCGACAGGAAGCAGCCGTAGCCCAGCCCGAGGAGTCCTGCCGCGACCATCGCCGTGGGAAGGCTCGGCGCGATCGCGAGCAGGAGCGCCGCGGCGGCCTGCAGCGTGGCGGCGAGGAAGACGAACAGGCGGCGGCGGCCGAGCCGGTCGGAGAGCCGGCCGAGGGCGAGCGAGGCGACGATCACGAACACCATGTAGACGAGCGTGAGCACGATGAGGTCGTCCTCGGCGTTCGGGTCGCCGAGCCCGAACATCAGAAAGTACAGCAGCAGGCCCGTGCCCAGCGCGTTGCCCGTCGAGACGAGCACGCGACTGAGGAGCGTCCAGCCGAAGTCCGGGTACCGGCGCGGGCTGATCCAGAGACTCGCGACGACGTGCCGCGCGGTGACCCGGGCGCGTTCCCGAGCGTCGAGGCGGGCGTCGGGCACGAACAGGAAGGGCACCGCGAGCAGCACGAGCGCGACGGCGACCACCGTGTAGCCCGCGACCGCGCCCGTCACGACGGTGGTCACGAGCAGGAGTCCGACGATGATGCCCACCGCCTGCGGCGCCGACATCCAGCCCGACACGAAGCCGCGCTGGCCGACCGGCACCTGGTCGGAGATCGTCGCGGTGAGCGCCGCGGTCATCACGCAGAAGCCGATCGTCGCGAGCACCCATGCGATCGCGATCGCCCACAACTGCGTCTGCAGGCCGAGCAGCACGAGGGCGCCCGCGAAGAGCAGCGCGCCGCCCGCGATCCACGGCCGCCGCCGGCCGAAGCGCGACGCCGTGCGGTCGGAGAGCGCACCGGTCAGCGGGTAGGCCACGATGACGAACACCGCGGCGATCCCCGAGACCACGCCGAACGCGACGACGCTCTCGATCCAGTCCTCGGGATGCAGCTCCGCGTCGATCTGCGCGGGCAGCAGCAACTGGACGGGCGTGAGCTGCGCCATCCAGATGCCGAGCCAGGCGCTCGCGAACGCGGCGATCCAGCCGGCGCCGACGCGGCGCGTGGGTTCGGCGAACGCGTCGTGCGCCGCCGGGGAGGCGTTCGAGGCGGATGCGGCGTCGAGCTCGGTCACGGGGCGTCCGCCATCCTCGAGAGCGCGTCGGCGGCGGCGCGCACGACCGCGCGCGCGGCGTCGTCGTCGCGGTTGACGAGCCACGTCAGGGTGAGCCCGTCGGTGAAGGCGACGAGCACGCCGGCCGCCTCGTCGACGGGCACGCGCCACGTCGCCCCCACCTGCCCTGCCGCCGTGTCGAGCGCCTGCGCGGCGAGCTCGGCGTACCGGCGGTACTGGGCGACGGCCAGCGGATGGCGCTCGGGCGAGCGCAGCGCGTACTGGGTGAGCTCGAGCATCGCCTGTTCGTGCTCGGGATCGGCGCCGAGGTGGTCGAGGTAGCGCAGCAGGCCCGCTTCGAGGAGGTCGCGGAGCGATCCGTCGCCGTCGATCTCGGGCGCGGGCAGCACGGCGGCCTGCTCGCGCGCCACGACCGCGGCGATCAGCTCGTCGATGAACGCCTCGCGCGAGTCGAAGGCGTAGTGGAAGCTGGCGAGCGACATGCCCGCCTCGGCGACGATCGCGCGGGTGCTCGCGGCCGCGAGGCCCTCGCGCGCGACGACGCGCAGGCCCGCCTCGATGAGCGCGACGCGGCGCTCGGCGGCGGGGATGCGGGGCACGGCGCTCCTCTCGACCTCGTCGCCGAAGTGGGACGAGCGTCCCACTCGCACCAGTATGCACGTCGTGCGCGCGCGACGCCAGCCGGGCGCACTACGCTTCCCACATGCGCCTCGGGGTTCTCGACGTCGGATCCAACACCGTGCACCTGCTCGTGGTCGATGCGCACCCCGGCGCGCACCCGATCCCGATGGCCTCCGAGAAATCGGTGCTGCGGTTGATGCGGTACCTCGAGGACGACGGTTCCATCAGCGAGGTCGGTGTCGAGGCCATCATCCACGCGATCAGCGAGGCAGCCAAGGTGGCCCGCAAATCGGGCATCGACGAACTGCTCGCGTTCGCCACCTCCGCCATCCGCGAGGCTCCGAACGGGCAGGACGTCCTCAAGCGCGCCGAGGAGGCCGCGGACATCGAACTCGACGTGCTGACCGGTCCAGACGAGGCGCGTCTCACCTTCCTCGCGGTGCGACGGTGGTACGGCTGGTCGGCCGGGCGCATGCTCCTCTTCGACATCGGCGGCGGCTCGCTCGAGATCGCGCACGGCGCCGATGAGGTGCCGGATGTCGCGCACTCCGTCCCGCTCGGCGCGGGCCGCTCGACCGTCGAGTTCCTGCCCGACGACCCGCCCACCGACGCCCAGGTCGCGAAGCTTCGAGCGCACGCCCGCGGTGTGCTCGAGGAGACGGTCCGGGAGATCGGCGGCATCCCCGAGGCCGACCACGTGGTCGGCTCGTCCAAGACCATCCGTTCGCTGGCCCGACTCGCCGGCAGCACCGAGGAGGGCGTCGGATCCGAGGAGCGCAGCATCCTCAAGCTCTCGCAGCTCGACGACTGGCTTCCCCGGCTCGCCCGCATCCCGGCCGACGCGCGCCCCAACCTGCCCGGCATCACCGCCGACCGCACGTTCCAGATCGTCGCGGGCGGCATCGTGCTCAGCGAGACCATGCGCGCCTTCAAGGCCAAGGTGCTCGAGGTCTCGCCGTGGGCGCTCCGCGAGGGCCTGATCCTGCGGCGACTCGACCGCATGGACTGACGCGACGCCCGCCTCGCCGGCCCCGGCTGCGAGCCGTCGACGATGTTCAGCGGACGGGCGAGGTTCAGCCGAGCAGCGCCGCGAACCCGAGCACCGCCGTCGTTGCCGCGAGGACGAGCAGCACGAGGCTCGGCGTCGGGTTCTCCGACCGCCGGACGTGGACGACCGCCGCGCCGACCATCACGAGCACGAGTGCCGAGGCGGCGATGGGGCTGAGGATGGGGGCGATCCCGGTGAGCGCGGGCAGCACGATGCCGATGGCGCCCAGCACCTCGGCCGCACCGATGAGCTTCACGGTCGGCTCGGCGAAGTCCTCAGTCCACGCCATGCCCGAATCCGCGAGAGCCGCCTTCGGCCGGACGAGCTTCATGAGTCCGGCGGCGAGGAAGGCGAGCGCGACGAGGCCCCCGACGATCCAGAATGCGATCAGCATCACAGGTACCCTTTCGTATGGTTGGTTACGGTTTGTGCCTGACCACATGATGCGTGACTATAGACCGAGGTGCAAAAGGCACATTCCCGTGCCGGAGGCACACGGGTGTGCGTGACGAACATCGGAGGAACAGGATGGCGAAGCCCCTCGGCTCCGAGCCGGCCCTGAGCGAGTACGAGGATGCGTGCGGCCGCCGCGAAGAGGGCGGGCCTGCGGTGCGCGACCTGCTCGACCGGATCGGCGACAAGTGGTCGCTGCTCGTCATCGTGACGCTGGATGCAGGTCGCCTGCGTTTCAGCGAGCTGCAGCGGCATATCCCCGGGATCTCCCAACGGATGCTCACGCTGACCCTGCGTCAGCTCCAACGTGACGGACTCATCGATCGCACGGTTCACGCCGAGGTGCCGCCACGCGTCGAGTACGAACTCACGGCCGTCGGCCGCACCCTCATCGCGCCATCCATGGCCCTCGCCGGATGGGCGATCGAGAACTACCCGCGCATCACCGCAGCGCGCTCACGCTTCGACGCCGACGCCGCGCGCACAACGCGCTGAGATCAGCGCGGTCGACCCGCATCGGGGGCACACTGGCGGTGTGACCGATGGTCACGCTTGGGGTCGTGCCGTACGTCGTCCTCAAGGCGGAGGGATGGCTCTGACCGCGCGACGAGATGGGAGCCTGCAGAGATGGCTATCGAGCAATGGTGGTCGAAGCTGGATGTCGCGACGCGACAGTGGTTGATCGACCACAACGGTGAACCGATCCCACCGGGACTCGTCGACGACATCCGCCAGGCGGGTGGCACGCCGGCGATCGAGACCGACCTGGTGCACGACGAAGACGCGTCCGGGTTGGTCCTCTCCGGAGAAGCGAGCGACTGGGTCGAGTCCGTCGCGAACGACGAGTTCCCCGGATGAGTGATCAGGTGGTGAATGCGCGACGGCAGCGTCGCGCTCGCAGCACTTCGCGCCGACCCGCGTTCGGCGTGATTCCGAGGCGTGTCAGCCGCGGGGATCGTGGACGCTGCCGAGGAAGAGCACGGCGCCGGTCTCGCGGTCGCTGACGGTGAAGGCGAAGGGCCTGTCGACCCGGAATGGCGGCGGTCCGGCGGACTCCGCCATGGCCCCGCCCGTGACCGCGGCGGCCTCGGTGCCCTCCTCGTCGACACGGATGTAGGTCTTCTGCACGACGGTGTCGAGGAACGGGTCGGCCGGCGACATCGGAGTGAAGTCCCCGCCGCCGAAGGCAGACACCATCCCGAGCGATTGCAGAACCTCGTCGAGGTTCGCGTCCCACTCGAGCTCGAAGCGCGGCAGCGCGATCTCGGAGACGGTGGCCGTCTCGAGGCCGTCGACCGCATTCCGCCAGACCTCGGCGGCGAGGTCGTCGAGAAGCTCGTCGAGGGCCACATCCTCGTCGGGCAGCAGCACCTCCATGCCGAAACGCTCGTCGTCGCCGTAGGGAAGCCGGAGCATCTGGAAGCCATCGCCGAACGAGGTCTCCACCTCGGCGGCGCTGCGATGCATGGTGGGCACCACCACCTCGCCGCCGTCGGCCAGGGCGAATGGCATCTCCCGGGTGTCCCCCTCGTCGAATGCAGTGGTCCAGGTGCCCAGGAAGTACACCGTGTTGAGCAGCACCAGCACCGCCTGCGGGTCGGGCAAGCCGAGATCCGCGGCGATCTCCTCGATCAGCCCCTCGGTGCGTTCGTCGACCCAGTCGTCGATCGCGTCGGCGGCATCCTGCGAGCCGAGGTCGACCTCATCGAGCGTCGCCCCGTACGTGGCCTGCACGAACGACACGTAATCATCCTCGAACGGATAGCCTTCGGCCGCCCACAGCGAGTTCGCGATCGCCAACGTGACGTCATCGGTACCGACCAGGTCGGCGAGCAGAGCCGCAGACCGTGTATCGCGCGGGCCGTCGAGGCGCAGCAGTTCGACCATCTCCTCGGCGTTGTCCCCGCCGGCGCCGGCGGCCACCATCGCCAGCAGCACTGACGCCGACAGTGGCGAGGTGACCGTGTTCTCGCCATCATGTGCGACGGCGGTGTGCAGATCGAAGCCGAAGGCGTTGACGCCGTCGGCCGCCGTGGCAGCGTCCTCGGCCGACAGGCTGCCCGCGAGATTCGCGTCCGTGGTGTCTCCCGCGCCGCCGCCCGGTTGGCCGACGACCCCGCCACAGGCGGTGAGGACGAGCGCGACCGCCACAGCGAGCCCCATTCGCATCGCAGGCCAGTGTCCAGATGCGCGGTACTCTGCGGTGGCTGGGACAGCTCGGGTCATGCACAGATTGTGTCCAAGAGCCGGCGATCCTTGCAGTCTTCCTATCCACCGCAACGGATGGCTGCATCAGACTGCCTTGAGCGAAGGTGCTCCCGCTGGGATTCGAACCCAGACTCTGGCGGGTTTAAGCCGCCTGCCTCTACCGATTGGGCTACGGGAGCCGCGGCGCCGGCCCGAAGGCCGGCGCCGCGTCACAGCATAGGGCGACTACTTCGCCGCGACCGCCTTCGCGGGCGTCTTCTTGGCCGGGATCGCCTTCGCGTCGGCCTTCACGGGCGCGGCGGGCGCAGCGACCTCGGCCGGCGGCTTCGGCCGGGCGGCGAACTGCTCGAACACCGCGCGGGGCTGCTGCACCTCGGCGAGCGAGACGATGTCGCGGCCGAGCCAGAAGTTGTTCCACCAGTCCCAGAACACGCGGAACTTGCGCTCCCACGTCGGCATCGCGAGACCGTGGTAGCCGCGGTGGGCGAACCAGGCCAGCAGGCCCGTGATCGCGATCTTGCCCGACTGGAAGGCGCCGGAGCCGACGCCGAGACCGGCGACCGCGCCGAGGTTCTTGTGCAGGTACTCGCGAGGCTCCTCGCCGCGGAGGACCGCGACGATGTTCTTCGCCAGGAGCTTGCCCTGGCGCACGGCGTGCTGGGCGTTCGGCACGCAGTAACCGCCGACGCCGCCGCCCGAGAGGTCGGGCACCGCGGCGATGTCGCCCGCGGCCCAGGCGTCGGGAACGAAGTCGTCTTCATCGCCGACGCGGAGGTCGGCGCGCGTCTGGATGCGGCCGCGCTCCTCGACGGGCAGGTCGCTCGTGCGGACGATCGCCGGGTTCGCCATGACGCCGGCCGTCCACACGATCAGGTCGGTCTCGAACGTCTCGCCGGTCGAGAGCTCGATCCGGCCGTCGACCGCGCTCGTGAGCTGCGTGTCGAGGTGGATCTCGGCGCCGCGCTGGGCGAGGTGCTTGATGACCCAGTGGCTCGTGGGAAGCGAGACCTCGGGCATGATGCGGCCCATCGCCTCGATGAGGTGGAAGTGTGTGTCGTCGAATGTGAGCTGCGGGTAGTACTCGAGCAGCGCGCTCGCGAACGAGCGGAGCTCAGCGAACACCTCGATGCCCGCGAAGCCGCCGCCGACCACGACGAAGGTGAGCAGGCGGTCGCGCTCGGGGCCGGCCGGGAGGTTCGCGGCCTTGTCGAAGTTGGTGAGCACGCGGTCGCGGATCGCGACGGCCTCTTCGATCGACTTGAGGCCGATCGCCTCGTCGGCCACGCCCGGGATCGGGAACGTGCGCGACACCGCACCGCCGGTGACGACGATCACGTCGTAGTCGAACTGCCACGGCTCGCCGAGCTCGGGCGTGATGGTGGCGGTCTTCGAGGCGTGGTCGATGCCGGTGACCTTGGCGGTCACGACGGTGGTCTTCTTCAGGTGGCGACGCAGGGCGACGACGGAGTGACGCGGCTCGATGGAGCCGGCGGCGACCTCGGGAAGGAAGGGCTGGTACGTCATGTACGGCAGCGGGTCGACGACCGTCACCTCGGCCTCGCCGGGGCGCAGCCACTTCTCGAGCTTCCACGCCGTGTAGAAGCCTGCGTAGCCGCCACCGACGATGAGGATCTTGGGCACGGTGAATGCACTCCTTGGTTCTGGGATGACTGCGGTCACCGCGTGCCGGTGCGCGTTGTCCGCCTGATGTGCCGAGTGGCGCCGATGCCCAACAGCGCTGCTAGCGTACCAAATCCCGCGACCAGCGAGAGCGGGACCGTGATATAGGCGATCGTCCACGCCGTCGGCAGCAGGGTCTTTGCGCTGTCGGAGCGCGGCGGCGGCGGATCGGCGATGGGCACGATCTCCTCGGCGTCGCCGCCCCCACCGTCCTCGGCGGGCAGGTCCGCCCGCCGGTGCACCCGGATCCAGTCCTCGAGGCTGCCCAGCGGATTGGCCTCCACCGCTTCGACCTCCGCGGTGAGAGCCGTGACCGGGTCGATGATGCCGTAGCCGTAGAGCGGGCTGGGCACCGCCTCGCCCTTCGGGTCGGCGGTACGGATGACGCGGTTGATGACGTTCGCCGCATCCAGCTCGGGGAACTCGGACCGCACGAGCGCGACCAGCCCGGACACGATCGGCGCCGCGGCGCTCGTGCCCGACCACTGCACGTAGCTGCCGTCGGGCAGCACGCCGACGAGGTCCTCGCTCGGCGCGGACACCGCGATCGTGATGCCCTGCGAGCTCGCGTCGAAGCTCGCGTTCTGATCGCGGTCCACGCCCGCGACGGTGAGCACGCCCGGGATCGTGGCGGGCGCCCCGACCGACGTCGTACCCGACCCGCGGTTGCCCGCGGCGGCCACCACGACCACGTCGTTCTCGAACGCGTACAAGAACGCATCGTCCCAACTCTCCGGCCAGTCGGCGGTGTTGCGGGTCAGCGACATGTTGATGACGTCGGCGCCGCTGTCGACCGCCCAGCGCACCGCCTCGGCGATCTGCTCGTCGTTGGTCTTCTCCGAGCCCGTGTCCTGGCCGAACGCGACGGATGCCGTCAGCAGCTCGGCATCGGGCGCGACGCCGATCACGCCGTTGCCCTCCCCCGTGCCGCGCCCGGCGAGCAGCGACGCCACCATCGTGCCGTGCTCGTTCTCCTCGCCGACCGGGGTCTGGCCGTCGTCGGACCCGAGGCCCGAGACATCCGTGCCGCCGATGATGACGCCCGTCAGCTCGGCGACGTCGCCGTTCACGCCGGTGTCGATCACCGCGACGGTGACGCCCTCGCCGCGCGAGGTGGTCCACGCGGTCGTGAAGCCGTAGTCGTTCAGCCAGTACTCCAGGTCGCGCACCGTGTCGGCGTGCGCGGGCGTCGTGCCCGACACGGCGAGCGCCGCCGCGAGCACGACGGTGAGGCCGGCGCGCCATCCGACCCGCCGGCGCCGCGCTCGCGCGCGATCGGGCTCACGACTCACGCGGACCCCGCGGTGTCGAGATCGTCGACCCCGTAGTCGGGGCACCGGCAGACCTCGGGCGACCAGTTCGAGCGTTCGAGCGCGAGGTCGCCGATCGGGTTCACGCCCGGGCCGGCCGCCAGGGCGTGCCCCGCGAGGGCGTGCAGGCACTTCACGCGCGTGGGCATGCCGCCCGCTGAGACGCCCGCGATCTCGGGAACGGAGCCGTACTGCTCACGGTCGCCGAGGTACTGCTCGTGTGCGGCGCGATACGCCGCGGCGACGTCGGGGTCGTGCTCGAGCAGCTCGGTGTACTCCACCATGAGCTGGGCGGCCTCGAGGAAGGACATCGAGGCGGTGGCGACGGGGTGGGTCAGGTAGTAGAACGTCGGGAACGGCGTGCCGTCGGAGAGCCTCGGCGCGGTCGACACGACGGTCGGTGCGCCGCACACGCAGCGCGCTGCGATCCCCACGACGTCGCGTGCGGGGCGGCCGAGCTGCGCCGAGACGATGCGGAGGTCGCGCTCGGAGACCGGGGGGAACGGCGGGCGGGTCATCGGGTCCCCTCATCAGCGGGCTGGTCGGTGGGCTCGGGAGCCGGCGTGGGGGCCGGCGCGGGCGACGACCCCGAACCGGCGGACGGGGCGAGCCCGGCGGTCATCATCGACCGCAGCAGGGTCTGCATCCAGTCGCCGCGCAGCTCGGTGACCTCGGCGGAGACAGCGCGGTCGGCGCTGCTCGAACCGGATGGCGCGCGGTCGTCGATGACGAGGTAGCTCACCTCGCCGGGGCGGACGTAGTAGAGGCGCTCGCGAGCCTGCGTCACGATGAAGGTCTCGTCGTTCCAGCGCTCGCGCTCCTCGGCGAGCTCGGCGACCGCGGCCTCCTGGCGGGCGACGTCGGCCTTGAGCTCGGCGATCTGCTGCCGCTGCTTCGCGTACTCGGCGATGCTCGGCGCGAGCACCACCACGGCGAGCACGAGCACGCCCATCATGATGATCGAGAACCCCGAGAAGCGGATGCCGCTGAGCCAGGCGGACGCGACCTGGCGGACGGACTGGCGGGGTCGGCGTGCCGCCGCGGGCGCGGGAGTGATGGCGGGCGTGGTCGGGCTCGCGCTGCCGCGCGCGGGACGACGTGCCGCGTTCATGCCTTCGCCCCTCCTCGACCTCACCGGGAAATCACCGACGGGGGCGGCCGTCGGCCGCCCCCGTCGAGCGTCTCTCGGACTCGTTTACGCCGTGAAGCGCGGGAACGCCGTGCGGCCCGCGTACACCGCGGCCTCACCGAGCTCTTCTTCGATCCTCAGGAGCTGATTGTACTTCGCGACCCGCTCGGACCGGGCGGGCGCGCCCGTCTTGATCTGACCGCAGTCGGTCGCGACGGCGAGGTCGGCGATCGTGGTGTCCTCGGTCTCGCCCGAGCGGTGCGAGAGCACCGCGGTGTACCCGGCGCGCTGCGCGAGGCTGACGGCGTCGAGCGTCTCGGTGAGCGTGCCGATCTGGTTGACCTTCACGAGGATCGAGTTGCCCACGCCGCGGCCGATGCCGTCGGCGAGGCGGGTCGGGTTGGTGACGAACAGGTCGTCGCCGACAAGCTGGAGCCTGGTGCCGAGCGTTGCGGTGACCTCGGCCCAGCCGTCCCAGTCGTCCTCGGCCAGCGCGTCCTCGATCGAGATCAGCGGGTACGCGTCAGCGAGCTCGGTGTAGTACGCGTTCATCTCGGCCGCGGTGCGGTCCTTGCCCTCGAAGCGGTACACGCCGTTCTCGAAGAACTCGGTGGCCGCGACATCCAGGCCCAGCGCGAGGTCGGAGCCGAGCGTGAACCCGGCCTTGCCGATCGCCTCGGCGATCAGGTCGAGCGCGGCGCGGTTGCTCGAGAGGTCGGGCGCGAAGCCGCCCTCGTCTCCGAGGCCGGTCGAGAGGCCATTCGACTTCAGCAGGCTCTTCAGCGCGTGGTAGGTCTCGACGCCCCAGCGCAGGCCCTCGGAGTACGTCTCGGCGCCGATCGGCAGCACCATGAACTCCTGGATGTCGACGCCGGTGTCGGCGTGCGCGCCGCCGTTGATGATGTTCATCATCGGCACGGGCAGCACGTGCGCGTTCGGGCCGCCGAGGTAGCGGAACAGCGGCAGGTCGGCCGAGTCGGCGGCGGCCTTCGCCACGGCGAGGCTCACGCCGAGGATCGCGTTGGCGCCGAGGCGGCCCTTGTTGTCGGTGCCGTCGGCCTCCTTCAGGGCCGCGTCGACGACGCGCTGGTCGCTCGCGTCGAGGTCCTCGATGGCCGGGCCGAGCTCGTCGAGCACGGCGTCGACGGCCTTCTGCACGCCCTTGCCGAGGTAGCGGTCGTTGTCGCCGTCGCGCAGCTCGTACGCCTCGAACGCGCCGGTCGACGCACCCGAGGGCACCGCGGCGCGCGAGACGGTGCCGTCGTCGAGCAGGACCTCGACCTCGACCGTGGGATTGCCGCGCGAATCCAGGATCTCCCGTGCGCCGACAGCTTCGATGAATGCCACAGTGAACTCCTCTGTGATGGGGATGTGCATGGACGACTCCGTCGTGGCCCGCAGGACAGTCTAGGACTCGGCTTCCGAGCCCGTCTCACGTATGTCGTCGCGCCCGTCGGCGCGGTGGGTCGCGTCCCCGCCTCGAAGCCGAGAAGTCGCGGATGGCGCATGCCGCGCTTCATCCGCGACGTCTCGATCGACCGACCGAGGCTCGCGGCATCCACTTCAGCCGAGACGTCGCAGATGGCGAGCTTGGGGCGCCATTCGCGACCTCTCGATCAGGCAGTACCGGCGTCACGCACTCGCCAGTCCGCCGATGAGCGCGCGAACTCCCGCGATGAACGCCTCCCGATTCCAGGAGAGGTCGTCGGCCGTGACCTCGACGACGTGCCAACCGGCCGCGCTGAGGTCACGGCGCCGGCGCAGGTCCTCCTGCCATCGCCGTCGATCGGTGCGATGGATGTCGCCGAGGTACTCGAAGGCGATGCGTCGTTCGGGGTACGCCAGATCAGGGTGGACCGTCGCGTCATGTGCAAGGCGAACGGGTGCGTTCGACACCGGTTCGGGCAGCCCCGCATCGACGAGCACGAGCCGCAGATGCGTCTCCTTCGGCGACTCCGCGCCCACGCGGATACGCGGCAGCGCTTCGGCGATGGTCGCCGACCCCCGGCGGCGGCCCCACTGTTCCGCCGCCTCCCGCAGCTCGCCGAGCGACGCGAGCGCCGGGCCGCGCACCTCGCCGCGACGCGGTCCGGTGACGATCGCGTCACCGAGCGCGACGAGGTCGTACGTCGACAACTCGTTCGCGAGCTGGCACCAGACGTACGCAGGTGCGACGACCGGCAGCCCGTGGTGCGGTTCGATGGGTGGGCTGTCGGATGTCGCGTGGCCGACCACTCCGCGCCCACGAGCACGGGTCGTGCCGGGCGGCGCGAGCACGTGCACCTCACTCGACGCTCGCGGCAAGGGCAGGCGCAGCAGCGCGGCGGCCGTCGCGTGGCTGAACGCCTCCCCCGAGCGGAGAAGCGGCTCGTACGCCAGGCAGCGGCCGAGCGCGTCGTCGAGGTCGAGTCCGACCGAGCGGACGGCGGTGAATGGGCGCTGCAGGTCGGAAGCCCGCAGTCGACTGCGCGTCGTGCCGTGGAACGACGTATCGCGAACACGGAAGGCCGACCCGGATAGGTGCGGAGCGAGCGGCGCGCGTCGAGTCATCCGCCCACGATGCCCGCCTTCTCGGAGACGTCGCCGCCACTGTCCACAGCCGCCATCGAAAGGTCGCGGATGGCGCGAGCAGCCCGCAATCCGCGACCTCTGGATGAGCGTGAGGCTGAATCGGCCATCACCGGATCACGCCGGCTCCGGTCGAAAGGGCGCGGATGGCGCGTGCCGCTCGCAATCTGCGGCTTCTCGAGAACGTGCAGGCGCGGGTACCGCGGTGCAGCGGGTGCGGGCTACGCGCCGAGGTCGCGGAACGCCAGCGACGCGGCATCCGTCGTGTCGGCCGTCACGGACGCCCAGGCGTCGAAGCCGTCGGCGCTCACGCGATCGAGCAGCCCGCGCAGGTTCTTCGCGCGGCGCTCGAACCGCACGCGCATGCCGGATGCCAGGAGCTCGTGCTTGAGGCCGAGCAGCTCGGCGGGCTCGAGCTCGGCGTCGTACACGAGCACGACCGACCGCGGGCGGCCCTCATCGCGCACGGCGAGCAGGTCGACGATGCGCTCGAACCCGATGGAGAACCCGCATGCGGGCACCTCTTGGCCGAGGAACCGCCCGATCATGTGGTCGTAGCGGCCGCCGCCGCCGAGCGAGTAGCCGAAGTCGGGGTGCGCGATCTCGAAGATCGTGCCGGTGTAGTAGCCCATGCCCCGCACGAGCGTGGGGTCGAAGTCGATGCCGGTGCCCGGCACGGCGTCGCGCAAGGCGATGAGGTCGCGGTACGCGTCGAGGTCGAGCCACGCGGGCGGCTGCGCGCCGCCGTCGGCCAGCGACCAGTCCGCGTTCGCGAGCTGGCGCAGCTCGTCCGCGACATCCGGCTTTTCGACACCGAGGGTCGCGAGCTCGGCGGCGACGCCGTCGGGGCCGATCTTGTCGAGCTTGTCGATCGTGATGAGGGCGCGCTCGCGCAGGTCCTCGGCCACGCCCCACGACGCGAGGATCCCCGACAGGATGCGCCGGTCGTTCAGCCGGATGCGGCACCCCGACAGCCCGAGCGCGTCGAGCGCCGCGACGGTCGCGGTGAGCAGCTCGAGCTCCGCGAGCGACCCGGCCTCGCCGATGATGTCGATGTCGCACTGCACGAACTGGCGGTAGCGACCCTTCTGCGGGCGCTCGGCCCGCCACACCGGCGCGATCTGGATCGCGCGGAACACCGGCGGCAGGGCGGCCCGGTGGGTCGCGTAGAACCGGGCCAGCGGCACCGTGAGGTCGTAGCGCAGCCCGAGGTCGGCGAGGGCGAGCGCGTCGCCCGATGCCGCGGCCGCCGCGAGGTCGTCGTGCGTGATGCCGCGCTTCATGACCGCGAACGCGAGCTTCTCGTTGTCGCCGCCGAGACCCGCGTGCAGGCGCGACGAGTCCTCCATGACGGGCGTCTCGATCTCGTCGAAGCCGTGCGTCGCGTACACCCCGCGGATCACCGAGAGCGCGTGCTCGCGGCGGGCCTTCTCGGCGGGCAGGAAGTCGCGCATGCCGCGCGGGGGCGTCACGGTCTGGGCCATGCCGTCCATTCTTCCAGCAGCGGATGGCGCTGCCCGAACCCGGCGGCCCGACTCAGCCCGGTACGTCGAGCCCCTTTCGGCGCATGAGGGCGGCGAGCTGCTCGGCGTCGTCGATGCCGAGCGCGAAGCGCACGGTCGCGCGCCGCCGTCGTCACGCTGCACGTAGTACTCGTAGTCGCTGCGGCTCATCCGCTCGCCGTCGGCGTCGAGGAAGTGCCAGCGGATCCGTGCGCGCGTGATGTGCTCGGTGATCGGCACCTCCTCGAGCACGTCGAACTCGACCCCCGCGAGACCGAGCTTCCGGTAGAGCGGATACGACTGCTCGAGCACGGCCGCCACCTCGCCGTCGCTGCCGAGCGCGCCGGCGAACGCGTCGGAGAGCATCGCGCGCGGCGCGCCCCACAGCGCGGCCGACGTGCGGGCGTCGAAGTTCTCGAGCGCGGCGCCGTAGCGGCCGAAGAACTCGTGCAGCGCCGTGCATTCGATGGCCATGCCCGCAGGCTACGCCGCGACCGCGATGCGATCCAGGGCCTTGCAACCCGACTCAGCCCGGCGTCCTCAGGCCTCGGCGGCGCGAACGTCCTCCTGCAGCGAGCGGATGGCGCCCCGCAGCGCCCGTTCGGCGTCGAGCCCCTGGGCGCGGGCCGAGGCGACGAGCGCGATGAGCGTGTCGCCGAGCTCCTCCTCCGTGGCCGGCGCGGACGCGACATCCGTCGGCTCGCGGGTCACCCCGACCTTCTCGGCCTTGCCGAGCAGCTTCTGCGCGAGCGCGAGCGCCGGCATGCCCTGCGGCACCCCGTCGAGCACGCTCGTGCGGTGAGGCTTCTCACTGGCCTTGAGGTCGTCCCAGAACGCGACCACGTCGGCGGCCGTCTCGGCCTCGCGATCGCCGAAGACGTGCGGATGGCGCGCCACCATCTTGGCGGTCATGTGGCGCGACACGTCGTCGATGTCGTAGTCCTCGCCGGGGGTGTGCGCGGCGAGGTCGGCGTGGAAGAGCACCTGGTAGAGCACGTCGCCGAGCTCCTCGATCATCTCCTCGCGACTGCCCGACTCGATGGCGTCGATGAGCTCCCAGCACTCCTCGACGAGGTACTGCACGAGCGACTCGTGGGTCTGGTCGGCGTCCCACGGGCATCCGCCCGGGCCGCGCAGGCGGCCGACCATGGCGACGAGCTCGAGCAGGCCGTCGCCTGTCGCCCGGGCGCGTGTCGCGCCATCCGTCGTCGCCGCGATCGAGGCGTCGGTCTCATGTCCGCCCGTCGTCCGCGTCATCCTCCACCGCCTCCCGGGACCGTGCCGGGTCCCCGCTGCGAGCCTAATCCGCCCGGCCGATAGGGTGGACGCAGGAGTGCCGGGAAGCCTGGTCGGCCGATGCGTCAGCGTCGTCGTCGCCGTCTCGCGCGGATTCCCGCGCCCGATCCGCCCGAGGTGCCATGAACGTCCTCCGCTCCGAGCGCGTGTCCGCGTCGCTGCTGCTCGTGGCCGCCGTCCTCGGCCTGCTGCTGGCCAACCTGCCGATCGGCGCGTCCCTCATCGACGCCGAGCACGCGCACGTCGTCGTCCCGGGTACGGCGCTCGACCTGTCACTCGGGCACTGGATCAGCGACGGGCTGCTGGCGGTCTTCTTCTTCATCGTCGCGGTCGAATTGCGCCGCGAGCTCGTGATCGGCGAGCTCAACGGCGTCGCCAAGGCCGCGCTGCCCGCGATCGCCGCGCTCGGCGGCGTCGTGGTGCCCGCGCTCGTCTTCCTCGCGTTCGCGGGCTCCGGACCGACGGCCGACGGCTGGCCCGTGCCCACGGCGACCGACATCGCGTTCGCGCTCGGCGTGCTGGCCATGTTCGGCCGGTTCATCCCGACCCGGGTGCGCGTGTTCCTGCTCGCGCTGGCGGTGCTCGACGACCTGGTCGCGATCCTCATCATCGCGTTCTTCTTCACGTCCGACGTCGACCTCGCCTGGCTCGGGTTCGCGGCGATCACCGTGACGCTGTTCGGCGTCACGAGCCGCCTGCTGCGGCCGCGATCGCCGTACGTGCTGGCACGGCGCCCGCAGTGGCCGATCATCGTGCTGCTGTGCGTGCTCGGGGTGATGGCATGGAGCTTCGTGTACCTCTCGGGCGTGCACGCCACGATCGCCGGCGTCATGCTCGGACTCGTCATGTCGCGCCGCCCCGCCGGCCGCGCAGTGCACGCGCTCGAGCCGTGGTCGAACGGGGTGATCCTGCCGCTGTTCGCGTTCTCGGCGGCGCTGGTGCCCGTGCCCGCGGTCAGCCCCGGCGAGTTCGATCCCGCGTTCTGGGGCATCGTCGTCGGGCTGCCGGTCGGCAAGCTCGTGGGCATCACGCTCATCGGCGGCGTCGCGGCGCATGTCGTGGGACGCCGTGCGGGCCAGACGCCGCTGACCTTGGCCGACATCGCCACGGTGGGCGCGCTCGGCGGCATCGGCTTCACGGTGTCGCTGCTCATGAACGAGCTGGCCTTCAGCGAGTTCCCGGATGTCGCGGACCAGGGCACTCTCGCGGTGCTGCTCGGTTCGGGCGTCGCCGTGGTCGTCTCGGCGCTCGCGGTGAGCCTCCGGTCGCGCGCGTACCGACGGCGGGGTGCAGCCGAGGGCGTGGGCGGGGCGCTCTCGCGCTGAGACGCTGCCCGCCGGCTCAGCCCGCGGTCGCCGCCGCAGCGCCCTCGGCCGGCACGGGCTCGGCCGGGAAGATGACGCCGATGAGGTTGGACACCCACTCGATGAGGTCGGCGTCGCCGGGCGCCTCACCGCCGGGCGTGGGGAACGGCACGAGGATGACGTCGTTCTGCGGGAACAGCTTGGCGCCCGGGTACATGCGCTCGAGCCGCACGCGGCGGGAGTCGGGCAGCCTCGCGGGCGCGATGCGCAGCTTCGAGCCCGTCGCGATCACGTCGGAGAGTCCGGCGAGCTGCGCCTTCCGGCGCAGGCGCGAGATCGCGACGAGGTGCTCGACGGCCTCGGGCGGCGCGCCGTACCGGTCGGCCAGTTCCTCGACCACGAGGTCGATCTGACCCTCCTTGGCGGCCGGACCGCTCGCGGCGGAGAGCTTCTGGTACGCCTCGAGCCGCAGGCGCTCGGAGTCGACGAACTCCTCGGGGATGTGCGCGTCGACGGGCAGCTCGAGCCGCAGCTCGGTCTGGCCCTCGGCGACCTCGCCGCGGAACGCGTTGACCGCCTCGCCGATCATCCGCAGGTAGAGGTCGAACCCGACGCCTGCGATGTGCCCCGCCTGCTCGGCGCCGAGCAGGTTGCCGGCTCCGCGGATCTCGAGGTCCTTCAGCGCGATCTGCATGCCGCCGCCGAGCTCGTTGTTGGCGGCGATCGTCTCGAGCCGGTCGTGCGCGGTCTCGCTGAGCGGCTTGGCTGGGTCGTAGAGGAAGTACGCGTAGGCGCGCTCGCGGCCGCGCCCGACCCGGCCTCGCAGCTGGTGGAGCTGGCTGAGCCCGTACTTGTCGGCGCGGTCGATGATGATCGTGTTGGCGTTCGAGATGTCGAGGCCGGTCTCGATGATGGTCGTCGAGACGAGCACGTCGAACTTGCGCTCCCAGAAGTCGACCACGATCTGCTCGAGCACGTGCTCGTTCAGCTGGCCGTGGGCGACCGCGATGCGTGCCTCGGGCACGAGTTCGGCCAGCTGCGCGGCGACCCGGTTGATCGACGACACGCGGTTGTGCACGAAGAACACCTGGCCCTCGCGGAGCATCTCGCGGCGGATCGCGGCGCCGACCTGCTGCTCGGAGTACGGTCCGACGAACGTGAGGATCGGGTGGCGGTCTTCGGGAGGTGTCGCGAGCGTCGACATCTCACGGATGCCCGTGACCGCCATCTCGAGCGTGCGCGGAATGGGCGTCGCACTCATCGCGAGGATGTCGACGTTGGTCTTGAGCTTCTTGAGCTGGTCCTTGTGCTCGACGCCGAAGCGCTGCTCCTCGTCGATGACGAGCAGGCCCAGGTCCTTGAAGGAGACCTTCTCGGTGAGGATGCGGTGCGTGCCGATGACCATGTCGACCGTGCCATCCGCCAGCCCGGCGACGGTCTCGCGGACCTCCTTGTCGGACTGGAACCGGCTGAGCGCGCGCACGTGCACGGGGAAGCCCGCGAACCGCTCGGAGAAGGTCTCGAGGTGCTGCTTCACGAGCAGCGTCGTCGGGACGAGCATCGCGACCTGCTTGCCGTCCTGGATGGCCTTGAATGCCGCACGCACCGCGACTTCGGTCTTGCCGAAGCCGACGTCGCCGGCGAGCAGGCGGTCCATGGGGATGGGTCGCTGCATATCGGCCTTGACCTCGTCGATGGTCTGCAGCTGGTCGGGCGTCTCGGCGTACGGGAACGCCTCCTCGAGCTCGTGCTGCCATGGCGTGTCGGCGCCGAACGCGTGGCCCTTCGCCGCCATGCGCGCCGAGTAGAGCTTCACGAGCTCGACCGCGATGTCGCGCACCGCCTTGCGGGCGCGGCTCTTGGCGGACGCCCAGTCGCTGCCGCCCATCTTCGACAGGCTCGGCGCCTCTCCGCCGACGTACCGCGACAGGAGGTCGAGCTGGTCCATCGGCACGAACAGGCGGTCGCCCGCCTGGCCGCGCTTGGACGGTGCGTATTCGAGCACGACGTACTCGCGGATCGCGGTCGGCGCCTGCTTGATGCCCGCGGTGCGACTCGGGCCCGTCGGCCGCGTACCGGTGGCCACCTCGCGCTGCACGAGCTCGACGAAGCGGCCGATGCCGTGCGTGGAATGCACGACGTGGTCGCCGGGCTTGAGCTGCAGGGGATCGACGACGTTGCGCCGGCGGCTCGCGAGCTTCTTGACCTGCCGCGTGTCGTACCCGGCCGACCGGCCGTAGAACTCGGCCTCGGAGAGCAGCCCGAGCTTCGCCTCGGGCACCTCGAAGCCTGCCGACGCCTGGGCCTGGACGAGGTATGCGACGCCGGGTTCGAGCTCGGCGGGCACCGCATCGACGAGCCGGCCGGCCAGCCCGTGCTCGGCGAGCACGTCGCGGGCGCGCTCGACGAGCCCGTGCCCGGCGGCCGCGACCACGAGGCTCCACCCGTCGCGCAGGCGGTCGCCGACGTGCGAGACGGCACCCTCGACGTTGCCCTGGAAGCTGGGGACGGCCGACGCCGTGACGCGGACGTACGCGCCATCGGCGTCGCCCAGCGTCTCGCCGATCGCCTCGGCGGCGTCGCCCTGGTCGAAGCTCGAGAACGTCCACCATGCGCGCTGCGGGTCGGGCTCGCCGGGTGCGGTGAACAGCGCGGACGCGCGGAGCTCGCGCAGGGTCAGGAAGTCGCCGGCCTCGAGGTCGATGGGAGCGGCGGCGCCGGCGGTGGCGGCGTTCCACGCGGCGGCGAGGAACTCGCGGTTCGTCTCGGCGAGGTTCACGGCGCGCGTGGCGACGCGCTCGGGCGCGACGACGGCGACGGCGGCACCGGCCGGAAGGTAGGTGGTGACCGGCACGAGCCGCTCGAGCAGCGCGGGCGCCAGCGACTCCATGCCCTCGACCGGGATGCCCTCGGCGAGCTTCTCGAGCATGCCCGACAGGTTCGGGAACTCGTGCACCATCTCGCGCGCTCGCTGCCGCACCGGTTCGGTCAGCAGCAGCTCGCGGCTCGGCGCGAGGGCGACGCGCTCGACGCGATCGGGCAGGGAACGCTGGTCGGCCACCGAGAACGCCCTGAGCTCTTCGACCTCGTCGCCGAAGAAGTCGACGCGCACCGGATGGTCGGCGGTCGGCGGGAACACGTCGAGGATGCCGCCGCGCATCGCGAACTCGCCGCGGCGCGCAACCATGTCGACGCGCGCGTAGGCGAGGTCGACCAGGCGCTCGGCGATGTCGGTCAGGTCGTACCCGCGGCCGCCGGCGACGAGCTCGATGGGCTCGAGGTCGCCGAGATTGTCGGCGACGGGCTGCAGCGCCGCGCGCACCGACGCGACGACGACGAGCGGGTGGCCCGCCCCCTCGCCGGCCCATGCGCGCAGGCGCCGCAGGGCGTGCAGGCGCCGGCCCACGGTCTCGGCGCTGGGGCTCAGTCGCTCGTGCGGCAGCGTCTCCCAGGCGGGGAACTCGAGGACCTCGGCGCCGTCGAGGTACGGCTCGAGCGAGGCGCGCAGCGCCTCGGCCTCGCGGCTGGTCGCCGTGACGACGAAGAGGGCCGGCGGGTGCCCGGCCGCGGCTCGGCGCTCGAGCAGGGCGGCGATGAGCGGTGCGTCGAGCCCCGCGGGAGCCGAGAAGTCGGCGTTGCGCTCGGCCTCGGCCAGGGCTCGGTCGATCGTGGAGGCGCGCGAAAGCGCCGTGTTCAAGCCCTGCAGGATCACCGGAGCAGTCTACGCGCGGCCCCTGACACGCGGTCGAGGACGGTGGCCGCCGATAGCATGGTCGCCGCCCGCTCCGATCGGAAGGACCCGAATGATCATCGCCGCCGCCGACGGATCCGCGCTCGGCAATCCGGGGCCCGCCGGGTGGGCCTGGTACGTCGACGACGCGTGCTGGGCCGCGGGCGGCTGGCCGCGCGGCACCAACAACCAGGGCGAGCTCACGGCCGTCCTCGAGTTGTTCCGCGCGACGGCGCACCTCGACGAGGAACTGCTCGTGCAGTGCGACAGCCAGTACGTCATCAACGCCCTCACGAAGTGGATGCCGAACTGGAAGCGCAAGGGCTGGCGCAAGGCCGACGGCTCCCCCGTGCTCAACCTCGAGCTCATGCAGTCGCTCGACGAGGCGCTCCGCGGTCGCCGCTACCGCTTCGAGTGGGTGCGCGGGCACGCCGGCCATCCCATGAACGAGGCGGCCGACGAGCGGGCGCGCGCGGTCGCGACCGCCTACCAGCGCGGCGGCGACATCCCGGCCGGGCCCGGGTGGAGCGGCGCGTGCGAACCCGCGGTCGACGCGCTGGTCTCGCCGTCCCTTCCCGAGATCGACCTCGAGACGGAGGTCACGGCGGCGGCGCCCACCGACGCCGACCTCCGCGACGACCGTGCCGGCGCCGATGCCGTGCTCTTCGACTTCGACGATCCGTCCGCCGACTGGACGACCCTGACCCTCGAGCTCACGACCGAGGAGCACACGCGGCTGCTCGAGCGCGCCCGCGCGGCCGGGACGTCACCCGACGAGTTCCTCCGCGGCCTGATCTGACCCGTCCCGGCTCGGGTCAGGCCGGGGAGTGGAACTTCTGCTGCGCGGCGACGAGCCCGTGCTCGACGACGGCCTCCACCGCGTCCGCGGCATCCGACAGCAGGTTCGGCAGGGCGTCGCGCTCGGGGCCGGCGAAATCGCGCAGCACGAAGTCCGCGGCATCCATGCGGCCCGGCGGCCGCCCGATGCCGACGCGCACGCGCGTGAACTCGGGCGAGCCCGCGGCCTTCTGGATGTCGCGCAGGCCGTTGTGGCCGCCGTGACCGCCGCCGCGCTTCAGCCGCACGGTGTCGAAGGGGATGTCGAGCTCGTCGTGCACCACGATGAGCCGGTCGGCGCCGAGCGAGTAGAACTTCAGCAGTGCCGACACGGGACCGCCGGAGGTGTTCATGTAGCCGTTGGGCTTCGCGATGACGAGCTTGGGGCGGCCCGGTCCGAGGAATCCCTCGGCGACGCGCGCGGGCGTCTTGTGGCTCTTGAAGCTCACGCCGACGCGGGCCGCGAGCTCGTCGACGACCATCTGGCCGACGTTGTGCCGGTTGCCGGCGTATTGGGCGCCGGGGTTGCCAAGGCCGACCACGAGCCAGGTGTTGTCAGGCACGGCCTCGTCCTTCCGGCGGCGCAGGAGGCGGTCGAGCAGGTCCACTGGTGCCTCCGGACTGGTGGGTGGGAACGGCGGAGGGCCCGCGGCCCCGCGATCCGAGCGTACCCGGATGCGGCGCCGCGAGCCCTCGCGACGGATGCGACGGATCGCGGACGGCTACTCGGCCGACTCCTCCGTGGTCTCCTCGGCGCCCTCGGCCTCCTCGCCCTCGGCGCCCTCTTCGCCCTCGGCCGCCTCGAGCTCCTCGCCCAGGTCGACCTTCTGCGGAACGTGCACGTTGATGACGAGCGTCTCGGGGTCGCTGAGCAGCGTGGCGCCCTTGGGCAGCTCGACGTCGCTCGCGAACAGCTTGGTGCCGTCCTCGAGGGCCTCGACGCTGACGACGACGTTCTCGGGGATGTGGGTGGCCTCGACCTCGAGCGAGAGCGTGGTGGCGTCGAGGTCGGCGATCGTGCCGGACTCGGGCTCGCCCTCGACGTGCACCGGCACCTCGACCTGGACCTTCTCGCCGCGCTTGACGACGATGAGGTCGAGGTGCTCGATGATCTGGTGCACCGGGTCCTTCTGGACGTCCTTCACCAGGGCGAGCTCGGTCTTGCTGCCGATCTTGAGCTCGAGCACCGCGTTGGCCTTGCGCACCAGCAACAGGATCTGGTGACCCGGCAGCGTGAGGTGGCGGGGGTCGGTGCCGTGGCCGTAGAGCACGGCGGGGATCTTGCCGGCGGCGCGGATCTTGCGCGCCGCGCCCTTGCCGAACGTCTCGCGCGCTTCGGCGACGACCTTGTTGTCTTCGTCCATGATGATGGCTCCTTGCGGGCTCTCGGGCCCAGAGTGGGGTGTCTGTCTTCTACTCGAACGCATGCGCGTGAGGAACAGCCGTCAAGCTCGCTTCCACCGCGTCGATCACGGATGCCACGACCGGGCGGACCCGGCCTTCGGCGGCATCCCTCGCCGAAGTTCAATCGCCCAGTCTAGCGGATGCCGCGGGCGGCCGTATCGCTGCCGCCTCGCCGCCGAGACGCCGCCGTTATCCTCGACGCATGAGCTCCCGCCTGCACGACCTGGCCGTCGAGCACCTCGGCACGCGGATCGTGTCGGGTGAGCTCGCGCCGGGCACGGTCCTCCGGACCGACGCGCTCGAGGACGACCTGCGCGTCTCACGGTCGGTCGTGCGCGAGGCGGTGCGCGTCGCGCAGTCCCTCGGCCTCGTCGAGACGGTGAAGCGCGTGGGCATCCGCGTGCTGCCGATGCGGTCGTGGAACCTGTTCGATCCCTCGGTCATCAGGTGGCGGCTCGAGTCCGCGCAGAAGGGCGCGCAGCTGCGTTCGCTCACCGAACTGCGCACCGCGATCGAGCCGGTGGCGGCCGAGCTCGCGGCGCGGTTCGCCCCGCCCGCGCTCGCGAGCGAGCTCATGGGCATCGCGGCGTCGATGCGAACGGCCGGTCGGGCGGGAGACGCCGACGCCTTCCTCGAGCTCGACGTCGACTTCCATCGGCTGGTGCTGCGCGCGTCGGGCAACGAGATGTTCGCCGCGCTCGGCGACGCCGTCGGCGAGGTGCTGCGCGGGCGCACGTCGAGCGGGCTCATGCCGACCCATCCCAACGAGGACGCGATGCAGTGGCATGTCGACGTGGCGGACGCGATCCTCGCGGGTCGTCCCGAGGCGGCGCGCGAGTCGATGCTGCGCGTGCTCGGACGGACGGCCGACGACGTCGCGCGGACGTGGCAGGACCTGCCGCGTGCGGAAGCGGCGACGGGATGACGGCGGCAGCGCCATCCGGGTTCAAATCATATTTAATCGATGTCATACTGATTGACGTCTGATTCTTGAGCGGCACCCGACTGCTAGCGTGGTGCCGGAAACCGCACCGACGCAGGAGCACGAGCATGCCCGAGAGCACCACACCCGCCAGCGCCAACATCGGAGTCGTCGGACTCGCCGTGATGGGGTCGAACCTGGCCCGCAACCTCGCCAGCCGCGAGGGCAACACCGTGGCGGTCTTCAACCGCTCCCCCGAGCGCACGCGCACGCTCACGACCGAGCACCCCGAGGCCGGCTTCGTCGCCGCCGAGAGCTACGACGACTTCGTGGCGTCGCTCGCCAAGCCCCGCAAGGCGATCATCATGGTGCAGGCCGGCAAGGGCACCGACGCGGTGATCTCCGAGCTCGTCTCGCGATTCGAGCCGGGCGACATCATCGTCGACGGCGGCAACGCCAACTTCCACGACACCATCCGCCGCGACGCCGAGATCGCCCCGACCGGCATCCACTTCGTCGGCGCCGGCATCTCCGGCGGCGAGGAGGGCGCTCTGCACGGCCCGTCGATCATGCCCGGCGGCTCGGCCGAGTCGTACGAGACCCTCGGTCCGATCCTCGCGTCGATCGCCGCGGTCGCCGAGGGCGAGCCCTGCGTGACCCACGTCGGCACCGACGGCGCCGGCCACTTCGTCAAGATGGTGCACAACGGCATCGAGTACGCCGACATGCAGCTCATCGCCGAGGCGTACGACCTCATCCGCCAGGGCACCGGCAAGTCCCCCGCCGAGATCGCCGACATCTTCGCCGAGTGGAACACGGGCGAGCTCGAGAGCTACCTCATCGAGATCACGGCCGAGGTGCTGCGCCAGGTGGATGCCGCGACCGGCAAGCCGCTCGTCGACGTCATCCTCGACGAGGCCGGCGCCAAGGGCACGGGCGCGTGGACCGTGCAGAACGCCCTCGAGCTGGGCGTGCCCGAGTCCGGCATCGCCGAGGCCGTCTTCGCGCGGAGCCTGTCGTCGAAGCGCGCCCAGCGCGACGCCGCGGCCGACCTGCCCGGACCGTCGGGCGACTGGACCGTCGCGGCCGACGAGGCCGACGCCTTCGTCGAGGACGTGCGCCGCGCCCTCTACGCGTCCAAGATCATCGCCTACTCGCAGGGCTTCGACGAGATCGTCGCCGGCGCCGAGCAGTTCGGCTGGGACATCAAGAAGGGCGACATCGCCAAGATCTGGCGCGCCGGATGCATCATCCGCGCCCGGTTCCTCAACCGCATCGCCGAGGCGTACGAGGCCGATCCGGGCCTCGTCGCCCTCGTGACGGCCCCGTACTTCCGCGACGCCGTCGCGGGCGCGCAGGACAGTTGGCGCCGTGTCGTGCAGGTCGCGGCCGGCGCGGGCATCCCGACCCCGGCATTCTCCTCCTCGCTCGCGTACTACGACGCGCTGCGCGCCGACCGCCTGCCGGCCGCGCTCGTGCAGGCCCAGCGCGACTTCTTCGGCGCGCACACGTACAAGCGGGTCGACAAGCCGGGCGTGTTCCACACGCTGTGGTCGGGCGACCGTTCGGAGATCGAGATCACGCCCTCCTCCCACTGAGCGACGGCGCCGGACGCGGTGAGCGGGGTTATCCTGACCATCACGTCACCGCGTCCGGCGCTGCCATCCGTCGTCGCCGCCGCCGCGGTCGCACGAGCCCGCTGGATCCCCAGTGCTCGTCGGGTGGTCGGGAAGGAGAGCGGATGAGCGACTGGCATCCCGAGTTCGACGACGACGACCGCCCTGTGCGCACCGACCGCCGTCGGCGCATGCTGCGCGTCGTGGTGCTGGTCGCGCTCGCCGGGATGCTGCTCCCGCTCGTGCTCTCGGCCTACGGCGTGGGGCACTCGGCGGCCGACCGCGCGTGCGCGATCTACGCGACGGCGTACCACTCGACCGCCTCGTCCCGGGTCGCCCTCGACCTCTTCGCCGAGGGCGGCCCGGGCTGGCTCTGCTACGCCGAGGTCGGCGCGGGCGACCGCGGCGTGCTGCTCGGCAACCTCGGGCTCATGCCCGGGGCGCCGCGGCTCATCGAACCGGGGCGCGAGACCTAGGCCGAGCCCTCGCCGGCACCCGTGCCCGCCTCGGCCGCGAGCAGCTGCTCCTTGACCTGGCGACGGATGACCTTGCCGATGAGCGAACGCGGCAGGTCGTCGACCTGCATCACGCGTCGCGGCACCTTGTAGGGCGTCAGCCGTTCCCGGGCCAGCGAGCGGATCGACTCGGCGTCGAGCGAGGCGCCGGGTCGCAGGACGACCGCGACCACGACCTCCTCGCCGGAGCGCTCGTCAGGCAGTCCGACCACGGCGCAGTCGTCGACGTCGGGGTGGTGCCGGATGGCGTCCTCGACCTCGCTCGGCGCGACGTTGAAGCCGCCCGTGATGATGAGCTCCTTGATGCGGTCGACGACGCGCACGAAGCCGCCGTCGTCGATCGTGACGATGTCGCCCGTGCGGAACCACGGCGCCCCGCCCGCGGGGTCGTCGACGAACACCGCGGCGGTCTCCTCGGGCTTGTGCCAGTACCCCTGGAACACCTGCGGCCCGCGAACGACGAGCTCGCCGCGCTCGCCCGCGGGCACGTCGCGCGTGGGCTCGTCGGGGTCGACCACGCGGGCCTCGGTGTCAGGCAGGGGCAGGCCCACCGTGCCCGCCTTGCGCGTGGGCGCCACCGGGTTGGCCATGAGGACCGGCGAGCACTCCGACAGGCCGTAGCCCTCGACGAGGTAGCCGCCCGTCAGTGCCTCCCACGGCTCGACGACGTCGGCCGACAGCGGCATGGCGCCCGAGATGGCGATCGGGATGCCGCGGAGCGAGACGCCCTCGTCGACGGCCGCCTTCGCGAGCCGATCGTAGATCGGCGGCACCGCCGGCAGGAACGTCGGCGGCCGCTTGCGCGCGACCTTCAGCACCATGTCGGGGTCGAAGCGCGGGAACAGCACGAGTCGCGCCCCCATGCTCATGGCGAACGTGAGGCACAGCGTGAGCCCGTAGGCGTGGAACATCGGGAGCACGGCGTAGACCACCGACGTGCCGCGCTCGACCTCGGGCACCCAGGCGCGTGCCTGCGCGGCGTTCGCGAGCAGGTTCGCGTGCGTCAGGGTCGCACCCTTCGGGCTGCCGGTCGTGCCGCTCGTGTACTGGATGAGCGCCACGTCGCCCACGTCGGGCCCGTGGATGTGACGGGCGATGCGATCGGATGCCACGAGCTCGTGCCACGGCACGGTGCCCTCGACGCGCGTGGTGAGTGCGGCCCGCGCCTCGCGTGCCTTCGCGATGGGCAGGCGCAGCGCGGCGCGCGTGGTGAACGGCATGGCGCGCGTCAGGTCGACCGAGATGACGTGCCGCATCGCCAAGTCGTCGGGGAAGTCCTGGATGGAGGCCACGACCTTGTCCCACGCGATGACGACACGGGCGCCGTGGTCTTCGAACTGGTGCCGCAGCTCGCGCGGCGTGTACAGCGGATTGTGCTCGACGACGATCGCGCCGAGGCGCAGCACGGCGTAGAAGGCGACCACGTGCTGCGGGCAGTTCGGCAGCACGATGCCGACCGGGTCGCCCCGCTGCACGCCGAGCCGGCGCAGGCCCTCGGCCGCGCGCTCGACCTGCTCGAGCAGCTCGGCGTAGGTCGTCACGCGTCCGAAGAACTCGAGCGCGGGCCGGTCGGGGTAGGCCTCGGCGGAGGCGTCGATCAGGTCGACGAGCGAGCCGGTGGGCGCGGGGAGCTCATGCGGCACGCCAGGAGCGTAACTGGCGAGCCAGGGTCGCGCCGCGGCATCCGACATGGTCAGGCCGCCCCGTCGAACATGCTCGTCACCGAGCCGTCGTCGAAGACCTCGTGGATGGCGCGCGCGAGCAGCGGCGCGATGGGCAGCACGGTCAGGCGGTCCCAGCGCTTCTCGGGCGGGATCGGCAGCGTGTCGGTGACGACGACGCGGTCGATCGCCTCGGACTGGAGGATCTCGACGGCCGGATTCGAGAACACCGCGTGGGTCGCGGCGACGACGACGCCGATCGCCCCGTTCTTCTTCAGCGCCTCGGCCGCCTTCGCGATCGTGCGACCGGTGTCGATGAGGTCGTCGACGAGCAGGCAGACCCGGCCCTCGACGGTGCCGACGATCTCGTGCACCGAGACCTGGTTGGGCACGAGCGGGTCGCGGCGCTTGTGGATGATGGCCAGCGGCACGCCCAGCTTGTCGGACCAGATGTCGGCGACCCGCACGCGGCCCATGTCGGGCGAGACGACGGTGAGGGTCGACGGGTCGAGCAACGCGCGGAAGTGCTCGAGCAGCACCGGCATCGCGAAGAGGTGGTCGACCGGGCCGTCGAAGAAGCCCTGGATCTGCGCAGCGTGGAGGTCGATCGACATGATGCGGTCGGCGCCGGCCGCCTTGTACAGGTCGGCCACCAGCCGGGCGGAGATCGGCTCGCGGCCGCGGCCCTTCTTGTCCTGACGGGCGTACGGGTAGAACGGCGACACGACGGTGATGCGCTTGGCCGAGGCCCGCTTGAGGGCGTCGACCATGATCAGCTGTTCCATGAGCCACTCGTTGATCGGCGCGGCGTGCGACTGGATCACGAAGGCGTCGGTGCCGCGCACGCTCTCGTCGAAGCGGGCGTACAGCTCGCCGTTCGCGAACGTGCGCGCGTCGGTGGGCATGAGCTCGGTGCCGAGCTCGACCGCGATCTGCTCGGCGAGCTCCGGATGCGCCCGCCCGGAGACGAGCACGAGGCGCTTCGATCCGGTGGTCTCGATTCCCGACATGTGTGCTGTCCTTCCCACCGGAGTCGCTCTCAGTCCTGGCCCTGCTCGTCGCCTTCCGTGGCGGATGCCCCGGTCGCCTGCGCCGCCTCGGCCGCCTCGGCGGCCTTCGAGCCCGCGCGATGCGTGGACACCCAGCCGTCGAGGTTGCGCTGCGGCGCGACGTTCACGGTGAGCGCACCGGCCGGGACGTCCTTGCGGACGACCGTGCCGGCCCCCGTGTAGGCGCCGTCCCCAATCGTAACGGGCGCGACGAACACGCCGTGCGAGCCCGTGCGCACGTGCGAGCCGATCGTCGTGCGGTGCTTGTTCACGCCGTCGTAGTTCGCGGTGATCGACCCGGCGCCGATGTTGGAGCCGACACCGATCTCGGCGTCACCGACGTACGAGAGGTGCGGCACCTTGCTGCCCTCGCCGATGTGGGCGTTCTTGGTCTCGACGAACGTGCCGATCTTGCCGTCGGCGTCGAGCACCGTGCCGGGCCGGAGGTAGGCGAACGGCCCGACGGACGCGCCCCGGCCGATCACGGCGAGCGTTCCGTCCGTACGCTTGACCTCGGCATTCGCGCCGATCTCGCAGTCGACGAGCGTCGTGTCGGGGCCGACGACAGCCCCGGTCGCGATCGCCGTCGCGCCCTTGAGCTGCGTGCCGGGCCGGATGGTGACATCGGGCTCGATGCGGACGGCGAGGTCGATCCAGGTCGTCGCCGGGTCCTCGATCGTGACGCCGTTCAGCTGCCAGCCGCGCACGATCAGGGCGTTCAGCCTCGCGGCCGTCTCGGAGAGCTGCGCACGGTCGTTGACCCCTGCGACGAGCCACGACTCCGACACCGGACGCGCCTTCACCTCGGAGCCCGCGGCCCGGAGGTGCTCGATGACGTCGGTGAGGTACTTCTCGCCCTGCGCGTTCTCGGTCGTCAGGTTGGCGAGCTGGTCGCGCAGCGCGTTCGCGCCGAAGGCGTACACGCCCGCGTTCACCTCGTCGATCGCGAGCTCGTCCTCGGTGGCGTCCTTCTGCTCGACGATGCGATCGAACGCGCCGTCGGCACCGCGCACGATGCGGCCGTACCCGCTGGGGTCGTCGTAGCGCGCCGAGAGCACGGAGGCTGCGAGCCCGTCGGCGCGGTGGCGCTCGAGCAGCTCGGTGAGCGTCGAGGCGTTCAGGAGCGGCACGTCGCCGTTCAGCACGAGCACGTCGCCCGCGAAGTCGGCGGGCAGCGCCTCGACGGCCTGCTCGACGGCGCGGCCGGTGCCCGGGATCTCGTCCTGGTCGACGATGACCGTGCCGGGCAGCTCGCTCTCGATCGCCTGCGCCACCAGGTCGCGCTCGTGCCGCACGACCGCGACGACGTGCGCCGCGTCGAGCGCACGTGCCGTCGCGAGCACGTGCGCGATGATGGGCGCGCCCGCCAGCGGGTGCAGGATCTTCGGGGTGGCCGACTTCATGCGCGTGCCCTGGCCCGCGGCGAGCACGATGATCGCGAGATTGGTGTCCATGCTCCGCCACCAGGATTCGAACCTGGTCCTCACAGCTCCAAAGGCTGTCGTGCTGCCGTTACACCATGGCGGACTGCACCGGCGGAGCCCGCCGAGCGCCTACCAAGTCTGCCACGCGGCGGCGCGCCATCCCGCCGATGCGATACTGGCCGCATGACGGCGGACGCGGACGAGGTGGACCGGATCGTCGACGACTGGGAGCGCGAGCGCCCCGATCTCGACTTCGCGCCGCTGCAGGTCTTCTCGCGCGTCGGCCGGCTCTCGAAGCTGCTCGATAGGGCGCGCAAGCAGGCGTTCGAGCGGTCCGAGCTCGAGTCGTGGGAGTTCGACGTGCTTTCGGCGCTGCGCCGGGCCGGTGCGCCCTATCGCCTCCCGCCGAAGGCGCTGCTCGCGCAGACGCTCGTCTCGAGCGGCACCATGACGAACCGCATCGACCGGCTCGTCTCACGCGGGCTCGTGACGCGCCAGACCGACCCGCACGACGGCCGTGGCATCCTCGTCGAGATGACTCCGGGCGGCGTCACGCGCGTCGACGCCGCCATCACGCGGCTCGTCGACGCCGAGGCCGAGCTGCTCGCAGGTCTGCCGGCCGCCGAGCAGCGTCGGCTGGCCGCGCTGCTGCGCAAGCTGTCGCTCGGGTTCGCCTGACCTGCCGGCTACCGCCGCAGCACGCGCCGCGCCAGCCAGTTGCCGAGGTACTGCACGACCTGCACGAACACTACGATGAGCAGCACCGCGGCCCACGTGACGACCGGCTCGAACTGCCGGTACCCGTACAGCTGCGCGAAGTAGCCGAGGCCGCCGCCGCCGATGAGCCCGGCCATGGCCGACATGTCGATCACCGCGATGACGATGAACGTGTAGCCGAGGATCAGCGGGCCCAGCGCCTCGGGCACGACGACGGTGCCGAGGATGCGCCAGGGTCCGGCGCCCATCGAGCGCGCCGCCTCGATCACGCCCGGCCGCACGGTGATGAGGTTCTGCTCGACGATGCGGCCGATCGCGAACGCCGCCGCGAGCGAGAGCGCGAAGATCGCGGCATCCGTGCCGATGCCCGTGCCGATCACGGCGCGCGTGAGCGGCTGGACGGCAGCGATGAAGATGATGAACGGGATGGGCCGGAAGAAGTTGATGACGACGTTGAGCAGGTTGTTCACGACCGTGTTCGGCATCAGCCCGCCGCGGCGCGTGACGTAGAGCCCGACGCCGAGCAGGAATCCGCCCGCGCCGCCGAACAGCATGGTGAGCGCCACCATGTAGAAGGTCTCGGCCGCTGCGGTCCAGAACTCCGGGGCCAGTTCGATGAGCTTGTCCATCAGCGGGCCTCCGTCACGTCGGCGTGCTGCGCGATCGCGGCGATCGCGCGGTCGATCGCGGCATCCTCGCCCCGGATCGCCAGGGTGAGGTGCCCGAATGCGCGACCGCGGATGTCGTTGATGCCGCCGTAGACCAGCTCGAACTCGACCCCCGCCTCGACCAGGTCGAGGAACACGCGCGCCTGCGACGCGTCGCCGTCGCGGAACGAGCACGTGACGATGCGCCCCTCGTGTCGCTCGCGCAGCACCGCGAGCTCGGCCGGCGACGGCACGCCCTTGATGACCGTGCCGACGAACTTCTGCGACGACGGATGGCCCGGGCTCGAGAACACGTCGAAGACGTCGCCGTGCTCGATCACGCGGCCCCGATCCATCACGGCCACCTTCGTCGCGATCGACTGGATCACGTCCATCTCGTGCGTGATGACGATGATCGTGACGCCCTGCTCCTCGTTGACCCGCTTGAGGAGCGCCAGCACCTCCTGGGTCGTCTCGGGGTCGAGCGCACTCGTGGCCTCGTCGGCCAGCAGGATGCGCGGACGCGTCGCGAGCGCGCGAGCGATGCCCACACGCTGCTTCTGGCCGCCCGAGAGCTGGTCGGGGTGGGCGCCGGCCTTGTCGGCGAGGCCCACGAACTCGAGGAGCTCGGCGACCCGCGCCTTGATGTCGGCCGGCTTCCAGCCGGCGACCCTGAGCGGATAGGCGACGTTGGCGCGCACGGTCTTCGCGTCGAACAGGTTGAACTGCTGGAAGATCATGCCGATGCCGAGCCGGATGGCGCGCAGCTCGCGCTCGCGCAGGCCCGTGATCTCTCGGCCGTCGATCCGGATCGAGCCGCTCGTCGCGGGCTCGAGCGCGTTGACGAGCCGCACGAGCGTGGACTTTCCGGCACCGGAGTAGCCGATGATGCCGTAGACGTCGCCGGCCTCGATCTCGAGCGACACGTCGTCGATGGCGGTCACGACGTCGGCGCGCCGATCTGCGGCCGGGTAGGACTTGGAGACGTGCTCGAGGGTCACGAGCGCCATGGGGTTCCTCCTCCGCGCACGCCCGAGCGGGCGAGGGCTGCTCGTGGCGCCCCCGCCCGCTCGCGTGCGGTCGATTCGTGGGTCAGGCTCGGGCCCGGTGCGTCAGCCCTGTGCCCGCGTGTCGTCCTCGACGTCGGCGAGCGACGCCTCGAGGTCCGCGACCGGGATCTCCACCGACACGCCCGTGCCCGCCGACGCCTCGTCGAGGCCGGCCTGCACCTCGGGGTCGGTCTGGAAGATCTCCACGAGCTTCAGGTAGGTCTCGTTCTCGGCGTCGTCGGCGCGCGCGGCGAAGATGTTCACGTACGGCAGCGCGTTCGGGTCGGTCGGGTCGTCCTTCGCGATCGCGTCCTCGAACGAGAGGCCCGCGTCCTCGACGAAGTCGTTGTTGATGACGGCGGCCGCGACATCCGGCAGGCTCGTCGCGGTGAGCGACGCCTCGAGCGGCGTCACCTTCACCTTGGACTTCGCCTCGTCGATGTCGGCGACGGTCGAGAAGATCGAGCCGCCGTCCTCGAGCTCGATCAGGCCCGCCGACTGCAGCACGAGCAGCGCACGGGCGAGGTTCGAGGGGTCGTCGGGAATCGCGACGGTCTCGCCCTCCTCGATGTCGTCGACCGACTCATACTTCGTGGAGTACAGGCCCAGCGGGTAGATCTGCGTCGAGCCGATCGGCGTGAGGTCCTCGTCGGCCGACACGTTGTAGTCGGCGAGGTAGACGATGTGCTGGAACTGGTTGAGGTCGAGCTCGCCCTCGGTCAGCGCGGGATTCGGCTGGGCGTAGTCGGCGAAGTCGACGAGCTCGATCTCGATGCCGGCCTCGGCGGCGGCCTCCTCGAAGGCGGGCCACTGCGGGTCGGACTTGCCGACGACGCCGATGCGGACGACGTCGTCGCCACCCTCGGCACCGGCGCCCGAGGCGCAGGCCGAGAGGCCGATGACGAGCGGAGCCGCGGCGAGGGCGGCGAGGATCTTGGTGCGGGTGCTGGGCATGGCGGTGCGGTTCCTTTCACGTGGGCGCGCGCGATCGGCTGCCCTGGTGTGGGCATGGTGGAGACGGCATGGCTCCGCCATCCGAGGATGCGGTGGGGGCGTCGATGCTGCGATCGCGGGCGCATGTCCACGCTAGGCGAAGTTCCTGCGCCCAATTGACCACTTGGTCATCGAGCGTCACAGATCCTTCGGCGTCAACCTTCGAGCTGCTCGGAAACTCCGAGCCAGCGCGTCTCGAGGTCGGCCACGGCGCCCTCGAGCTCCGCCAGTTCGTCGCCGAGCGCGCCGAGCCCGACGTAGTCGGACTGGTCGTGCCGCGCGAGCTTCTCGTGCTGCCGGCCGATCTGCGCCTGCAGCTTCTCGAGGCGCCGGTCGATCGAGGAGAGTTCCTTCTCGGCGGCGCGGCGGTCGGCGCCGGAGAGCGTCGGTTCCGGTCTCGGCACGCCGCCTTCGGCATCGACTCGACCGCCGGCGGCCTCGCTCGGTGCTCGAGTCGCACCCGGCACAGCCGCCCGCGTCTCGAGACCCTGCCGCCGCAGTTCGAGGTACTGCTCGACGCCGCGCGGCAGGTCGCGCAGGTGCCCGTCGAGGATCGCGACCTGGCGGTCGGTGACGCGCTCGACGAGGTACCGGTCGTGGCTGACGACGAGCAGCGTGCCCGGCCACGCGTCGAGGAGGTCCTCGATGGCGGCGAGCATGTCGGTGTCGAGGTCGTTGGTGGGCTCGTCGAGGATGAGCACGTTCGGTTCCTGAAGCAGGATCAGCAGGAGCTGGAGCCGGCGCCTCTGTCCGCCGGAGAGGTCGCGCACCGGCGTCGCGAGCTGCTGGTTCGTGAAGCCGAGCCGCTCGAGCAGCTGCCCGGGCGTGAGCTCCACCGCCTTCGAGCCCGAGCCGATCGTGTAGCTCATGCGCTGCGCGGCGACCACGGCGCTCACGCGCTCGTCGGTCCACTCCGCGAGCTCGGCGAGCTCCTGGCTGAGCACCGCGATCTTGACGGTCTTGCCGCGCTTGACCCGCCCGGTCGTCGGCTGCACCTCGCCCGTGACGAGCTTCAGCAGCGTCGACTTGCCGGCTCCGTTGACGCCGAGGATGCCGGTGCGCTCCCCCGGCGCGATGCGCCACTCGAGCTCGTGCAGCACGGTCCTCCTCGCCGGACCGCCGAGCGCGGCATCCCGGACCGGGTACTCGACCGAGACGTCGAGCAGGTCGACGACGTCCTTGCCGAGGCGCGACACCGCGAGCCGGTTGAGCTCGACCGGGTTGCGCACGGGCGGCTCGTTCTCGATGAGCTGGTTCGCCGCCTCGATGCGGAACTTCGGCTTGCTCGTGCGTGCCGGCGCGCCGCGGCGCAGCCACGCGAGCTCCTTGCGCATGAGGTTCTGCCGCTTGGCCTCGGATGCCGCGGCCATCCGGTCGCGCTCGACGCGCTGCAGCACGTAGGCGGCGTATCCGCCCTCGAACGGTTCGACCAACCGGTCGTGCACTTCCCACGTCGCGGTGCACACCTCGTCGAGGAACCAGCGGTCGTGCGTGACGACGACGAGCGCGCCGTCGCTCGCCGCCCAGCGGCCCTTCACGTGCCGCGCGAGCCACGCGATGCCCTCGACGTCGAGGTGGTTCGTCGGCTCGTCGAGGAACAGCACGTCCCAGTCGCCGACCAGCAACGCCGCGAGCCCGACGCGACGTCGCTGCCCACCCGACAGGTCGCCGACGCGGCCCTGCCACGGGACATCCGCCAGCAGGCCCGCGATCACGTCGCGCACCTTCGCGTCGCCCGCCCACACGTGCTCCTCGATGCCGCCGACCACGGCGTCGGCGACGGTCGTCGCCGGGTCGAGCGCGTCGGCCTGGTCGAGCATGCCGATGCGGATGCCGCGGCGCACCGTGACGCGCCCGCCATCGGGCTCGAGCCGGCCCGCCAGCAGCTTCATGAGCGTCGACTTGCCGTCGCCGTTGCGACCCACGATGCCGATGCGGTCGCCCTCGTCGATGCCGAGGGTGACCTCGTCGAAGACGACGCGCGTGGGGAACTCGAGGTGCAGGCGCTCGGCGCCCAGGAGGTGTGCCATGTCCTGCCCACCCTACTTCCCCGCCCTCGGGCCTCCTCGACCCACCCACCCAGGGGTCGAGAGTATGCCGATCGTCGTGAATGGCGACCGTTCACCGTCGTTCGACATACTGTCGACGTTTCCGGAGGATGGCGCGGTGTCAGGGCATCGTGATCGGGCGCCAGCCGCGGCTCTCCAGGCGGCGGGCCACGCGGGTTGCGAAGGCGGCGGAGTCGCGAAGGTGTCCGTCGGCACTGACGTCATCCCTCGTCGCCTGCACGATGAGCCACCCCTCGTCCAGCAACCGTTCGAGTCGCCGCACGTCCGTTCGGAAGCGCTCGGGCTCGCGGTGGAGATCGCTCTGGTACTCGATGCCCACGCGGTACTCCGGAAACGCGAGGTCGATCATGGCGACGAACGCACCGAGCGCGTCCACGACCGAGTGGTTCGGTGACGGCTCGGGAAGCCCCGAGCGCCCCAGGTCCAAGCGCATGAGCGTCTCGCGGCGCGACAGCGAGCCGTACCTGACGAGCTCGAGTGCGCCGCGGAGCCGCGTCGAACCGCGACATCCCTTGTGGCGCTTCAGCGCAGACTCCAGTTCCGTCCGACTGCACAGCGCCGGATGTCGACCGCTCGGCTCGCCGCCCGTGATCAGGAAATCGGCGACGGCCACGAGATCGTCCTCTCCGAGAAGCGATCCGAGCTGGCACCACGTATCAGCCGGTGAACTCACCCGGACGCCTGCGAGCGAGGTCACCCCGAGCCGCTCGGGCTGGATCACGTGGCCGACCACTCCAGCTGCGAGCGACCGCGTCGACCCACTCGGCACGGCAACGTGGACGCGCCGGTCCCGCTCGAGGTGATGCGGAAGCGGCATGCCCCAGACGAGTGCGGCCGTGACGTGCGAGAACACCTGTCGGGCCGGCATCCGGACCGCGTACGCCATGGCCCGCGAGCGCGCGTCATCCGCGATGGTCGCGTGCTGTCGGATGCCGTGGAACGGACGCCTCAGGTCGGACGCGGAGAGGCGGCTCGGGTGAACGCCGACCAGGCCGGCGCGCTCGACCGTGAAGGCCGGTCGGGTGAGCAGGTCGGGCGGGAGGGCTCGAGGATGGCGCACACCCTCACCCTGCCGCCAGACCCGCGTCGACGCCCGGAGTTCTCCACATCCCGCATCGACGCACGGCGAGAGTATGCCGAACGTCGGGTTCGGAACTGCTTCGGCGACGTTCGGCATACTCTCGCCGCCCAGGTGCGTCGAGCAGACGCGGTGCGGGGAGAGCCGGGGCGGGTGGCGCGGCGCGCGGGTCAGTGGGTGAGGACGCGGGCGCCGTGTACCGGACCATGCACGCGGACGGCGGTCAGGCGCGCCGCCGAGAGGGCGACCTGCAGCTCGATCGCCGAATCGGCGTCGTCGACCAGGAACGCCACCGTCGGCCCGGAACCGGAGACGAGCCCCGCGAGCGCGCCGTTCTCGATGCCGAGTTCGAGGATCCCCGCGAGCCCGGGCGCGAGCGCGAGCGCGGCGGACTGGAGGTCGTTGTGCAGCGCCGGCGCGAGCCGGCGGGCGTCGCCGGCCCGCAGCGCCTGCAGCACAGCCGCGTCGACCGTGGGCGAGTCCAGGCCGACGGCCGCGCCGTGGGCGTGGTCGCGCCACGACGATTCGAGCCCCGAGTCGCGGCGACGGTCGAGCTCGCGGTACACGGCGGGCGTAGAGAGCCCGAACTCCGCGACGGCGAGCACCCAGTGGAACGACCCGGTCGCGAGCGCGGGGCTCAGCCGGTCGCCGCGGCCCGTGCCGATCGCCGTGCCGCCCGAGAGCGCGAACGGCACGTCGGCACCGAGCGACGCGGCGAGCGCGTGCAGCTCCTCCTTGGGCAGGGCGGTCCCCCAGAGCGCGTCGCACGCGACGAGGGTCGCCGCGGCATCCGCCGACCCGCCGCCCATGCCGCCCGCGATCGGCACGTGCTTCTCGATCTCGAGCCGGACGCCGCCCGGGACGCCCGCGTGCCGGGCGAGCAGCTTCGCCGCGCGGATCGCGAGGTTCGAGGCATCCGTCGGCAGCAGGGCCGTGTCGATGGACCCCGCGAACGCGACCGAGAACTCGTCGTCGGGCCACGCCCGCACATCCTCGTAGAGCGAGACCGCCTGGTAGGCGGTCGCGACGTCGTGGTAGCCGTCGGCGTCGAGCGCGCCGACGCGCATGAAGACGTTGATCTTGCCCGGCGCCCGGACGTGCACCGCCTCGTCGGTCGCCGGCATCGTCATGCGCTCCACGCTAGGGCATGGCCGAGGCGTGACGGGTCAGCCGACGCGTGCGAGCCACTCGCGCAGCGTGGCCTTGATCTCGGCGACGCGCGAGCCGTCGGGCATCCGGCCCCAGGTGAGCGAGATCGACGAGCGTCCCTCGCCGCGAGGGCTCGAGGCGGCGAGCACGAACTCCCCGCCGTCGAGGTGGAAGCGGGCGGTCGGATGGCGCGCGCCCGTGTTGCGCGCGAGCGCCTCGACCCCGGTCTCGGCGGTGACGACGTCGGCGAGCGCCTCCAGCGCGGCGACGGGATCGAGCGCGACCGTGCGCGACACGCTCGCCTCGAACCGGCCGTCCTGTCGCTGTCCGGGATCGCGGATGCCGCGTGCCTGCTCGTACGCGACGGTGACGTGCTGCGACCACCACGCGTCCACGCCCTGGTCGCCGGAGAGCCAGGCGGCGATCTCGGCGTGCCGCCACTCCGCGGCTCCGGCGTCGTCGAGCATCGCGAACCACTCGTCGTGCGTGCGCCCCGTGGCGTCGCGCACCGACTGGTCGCCGGCGCCGTCGCGGGAGGATCCGATGCTGCCCTCGCTCATGCCGACACGGTACCCCCGCATGGGGGCGCGGTCGCAAGGGGTCGCCGTGCACTCACCGTCGCGCTAGGCAGCGGACCAGGCGGCGCGGGACACCGCGCGCGGTGCTACGCGCTCGGCCCGACGTCCGTGACGGCGGCGGATGCCGCGGATGCCGCGGTGCGCGCGATCCTCAGGAAGTCGTCGACCGTGAGCTGCTCGCCGCGCGCCTGCGGGTCGACGCCCGCACGCTGCAGCACGCCGCTCGCCGCGGCGGCCGAGCCGCCGAACCGCCCGGACAGCGACTGGCGCAGCATCTTGCGCCGCTGCTGGAACGCGGAGTCCACGAGCTCGAACACGGCGACCCGCTCGGCCTCCGTTCCGGGCGGATCCCCGGGCGCCTCGCCACGCTCGAAGCCGACGAGGACGGAGTCGACGTTCGGCACGGGCCAGAACACCATGCGCGAGACCTGACCGGCGATGCGCCATCGGCCGTACCACGCCGCCTTCACGCTCGGCGCGCCGTACACCTTCGATCCGGGGTCGGCGGCGAGCCGGTGGCCGACCTCGGCCTGCACCATGACGATGCCCGAATGCAGCGACGGGAACCGCTCGAGCAGGTGCAGGAGCACGGGGACCGACACGTTGTACGGCAGGTTCGCGACGAGCCGCACGGGTTCGCCCGACAGCTCGGTGACGCGCAGCGCGTCGTCGTGCACGACGGTGAGCTTCGTGCCGGGCTGCATGACCGACACGGTGTGAGGCAGCTGCTCGGCGAGACGACGGTCGATCTCGACCGCGATCACGTCGGCCCCCGCCTCGAGCAGCCCGAGCGTGAGCGATCCGAGTCCCGGCCCGATCTCGAGCACGGTCTCGCCGCGCTCGACGCCGGCCGTCTGCACGATGCGCCGCACGGTATTGCCGTCGTGCACGAAGTTCTGCCCGAGCTTCTTCGTGGGCGAGACCCCGAGGACATCCGCCAGGTCGCGGATCTCGGCGGGTCCGAGCAGGCGCGGGGTGTGGTCGCCCCCGTCGGCCTCGTGCCGATGCGCGTTCACGTCCGCTTCCCCCGCACGGTCTCGATCGTCCGGCAGGTCGGCCCCGCCGTCGTCGCGGCGCGCCGACTCACGGCGATCCCGCACCCGACGGGCCTGCACCCGCGGCTCCGGCACCGGATGCCTCGAGCCCGTCGTTCCACGACCCGTACGCACGCACGGTGTTGCCGGCCACCTGCGCGCAGAGCTCGTCGAGGTCGGCGTCGAGCACCTCGGCCATGAACCGCATGGTGTGCGGCACGAGGTACGGCGCGTTGGGCCGCCCGCGCAGCGGCGCGGGGGTCAGGTACGGGGCATCCGTCTCGACCAGGATGAGCTCGAGCGGCACCGCGCGAAGGGCCTCGCGCAGGTTCTCGGCGTTCTTGAACGTGACATTGCCGGCGAACGAGCAGTACCAGCCGGACTCGCCCGCGAGCCGGGCGAGGTCGGCGCCGCCCGAGAAGCAGTGGAAGATCGTGGTCTCGGGCGCGCCGACGCGCCGCAGCGTCGCAACCACCTCGTCGTGCGCGTCGCGGTCGTGGATCTGCAGCGCGACCCCGTGGCGCTTCGCGATGTCGATGTGCGCCTCGAAGGAGCGGTACTGCGCGTCGCGTCCGTCGTCGCCGGTGCGGTAGAAGTCGAGCCCGGTCTCGCCGACGGCGCGCACGCGCGGCTGCGCGGCGAGCTCATCGATCACGGCGAGGGCCGCGTCGAGCTCGCCGCGCGCGTCGAGCTCGGGTGCCTCGTTCGGGTGCAGTGCCACGGCCGCCAGCAGGCGCGGTTCGCGGGCCGCGAGCTCGGCCGACCAGCGGCTCGTCGCGACATCCGTGCCGACCTGCACCGCGCCGGCGACGCCGACGGATGCCGCGCGCTCGAGGTGCTCGTGCGCCGTCAGCGGCAGCGCGCCGTCGGCGATCTCGAGGTGCGTGTGGTTGTCGTACACCGCGACGGCGAGCGGCTCGGGCGCCGGCGGGTACTCGGCCGCGCGCCCGCCGTCGGAACGCGTGCGCAGGTGGGCCGCGCCATCCGCGCCAGGCGTCACTCGGCGACCTCGACACGCGGGAACAGCGGCTCGAGCGCCGACACGCGCGACCCGACCGGCCACTCGTGCGCACGGTCGATGCGCTGCTCGTCGACGCTGCCGTCGGCGCCGAGCGCCGACCAGAGCTTCGCGGTCGCCTTCGGCAGCACCGGCGAGAGCAGCACGGCGAGCGTGCCGAGCCCGTGGTACGCCGTGGCGAGCACCGTCTCGAGGCGTTGCCTCTGGTGCGGATCCTTCGCGAGCGCCCACGGCTCCTCGGCGGTCAGGTACCCGTTGAGCGCGTCGACGAGCGTCCAGGCCGACGCGATGGCGTCGTGGATCTCCAGGCGCTGGATCGCGGCCCACGCGGCATCCGTCGCCTCGCGCTCGATGCGCACGATCTCGCGATCGGCCGCGCTCGGCTCGCCGCCGGCCGGCACCTCGCCGTCGCAGTACCGGCCGATCATCGCGATCACGCGCGAGGCGAGGTTGCCGAAGCCGTTCGCGAGCTCGGCCTGGTACCGCGCGGCGAGGTCCTCCCAGGAGAACGAGCCGTCCTGGCCGAAGTGGATCGCCGAGAGGAAGTAGTACCGGAACGCGTCGGAGCCGAACGTGTCGGTGATCTGCTCGGGCGCGATCCCCGTGAGCTTCGACTTCGACATCTTCTCGCCGCCGACGAGCAGCCAGCCGTGGCCGAAGACGCCGCGGGGAACCTCGAGTCCGGCCGCCATGAGCATGGCGGGCCAGATCACGGCATGGAACCGCAGGATGTCCTTGCCGACGATGTGCTGGGCCGGCCAACGTCGGGCGAACTCGGCGTCGTCCTGGCCGTAGCCGGTGGCCGTGACGTAATTGAGCAGGGCGTCGAACCACACGTAGACGACGTGCGTCTCGTCCCACGGCACCTTCACGCCCCAGTCGAACGTCGATCGCGAGATCGACAGGTCCTCCAGGCCACGGCGCACGAAGCTCACGACCTCGTTGCGCGCCGACTCGGGCTGCACGAAGTCGGGGCGCGACTCGTAGAGCTCGATCAGCTTGTCCTGGAAGGCCGACATCCGGAAGAAGTAGTTCTTCTCGTGCAGCAGTTCGACCGGCTTCGAATGGATGGCGCAGACGAGCTGGCCCTCGTACTCCCCCGTGCCGTCGACGAGCTCGGACGGCTGCTTGTACTCCTCGCAGCCGACGCAGTAGTAGCCCTCGTACTCGCCGGTGTAGATGTGACCGTCGTCGTAGAGCTTCTGCAGGAACCTCTGGACGTTGACCTCGTGACGCTCATCGGTCGTGCGGATGAAGTCGTCGTTGGCCACGTCGATGGTGTCGAGCAGCGGCTTCCACGCCTCGTCGACGAGCTTGTCGGCCCACGCCTTCGGGCTCACGCCGTTGGCGGTCGCGGTGCGGAGGATCTTCTGGCCGTGCTCGTCGGTCCCCGTCAGCATCCACGCGTCGCGCCCCGCCTGCCGGTTCCACCGGGCGAGCACATCGGTCGCGACCTCGGTGTAGGCGTGCCCGATGTGGGGCACGTCGTTGACGTAGAAGATGGGCGTGGTGATGTAGAACGAGGAGGCGTCGGCCATGCGGACAATCCTACGGGCGCCCGCATGACCGAGACGCCGGGCGCCGTCACTGCTCGGGCGGCTGCTCGGGCGGCTCCGGAGTGCCCCGCGGATGGGGCTCCTCGCCGTGGCGCAGCTGCCGCGCGCGGCCGTCGCCGATGACCGGCGGAAGCATGTCCTCGACGTTGAGCGGGGTGTGCGGAGTCGGCACGCCGATCGTCACGTCCTGCTCCTTCAGTCGCGACGGCTTGACCTTCTGGCGGTCGTACCCGACGAGCTTCATGCCGATCACGATCTTGCCGGCGGAGTCGCGCTGGTCGAGCTGGCGGTAGGCGTCGCCGATGTCGGCCAGCGGGAACACGTCGGCGATCGGAAGCCGGATCTGCCGTTCGGCGGCCAGCTGCGCGATCCGTCCGAGCGCGATGGTGTCGCCGGCGTAGAGCTTCACGGCGAAGTTGTCCTCGACGGCCGCCCAGTCGGTCGTCGTGAACACCCGCGACGGGAGCACGCCGAGCTCGGCCGCGGAGGCCGCCTGTCCGCCGAGGAAGTCGAGGAAGGCCGTGACGGGCTGGTCGGTCACTGCGCGCACGTTCGCGGCCAGGTCGGCGCCGTACTCGAGTGGGATGACGCCGAACTGCCGTAGGAAGTCGAAGCGCGCCTGGGCCGTGGTGCCGATCACGACGGCGCCGCGCGCCTTGGCGAGCTGCGCCGCGAGGCATCCGACGCCGCCGGCTGCGGCGGTGATCACGACCACATCGCCCGCGCCGATGTTGAGGCCCTCGACTGCGCCGAGCGCGGTGGTGCCGGCGACGTACAGCGACCCGGCGACCTCCCACGGCAGCGACGTCGGCTTGGGCAGGAGCTGCGCTTCGGGCACGACCACGTGCGTCGCCTGCGCGCCGCGCGCGACGTAGCCCATGACCTCCTCGCCGCGATGGAACCGGGTCACGCCGGGCCCGGTGCCCGCGACGATGCCGGCGAACTCGCGTCCTTGGCCGGACGGGAACTCGACCGGCCACCGCTCGGGATGGGCGCCCAGCCGGACCGCCGACTCCACCGGCGAGATGCCCGTGGCGACCACTTCGACGAGGACCTCACCCTGTGCCGCTTCCGGGACGGGGATCTCGACCACCTCCAGCACGTCCGGACCGCCGAATTCCGAGAATCGAACCGCCTGTGCCATGTCACACCCCCGACTCGTGCCCCCAGGGCACATGATCCTCGCGGGGCGTGCGAATTCACTGTGAGCGGGCTGCACGCCGTTCGAGCGCCGCCTCGTAGAGGTCGCGCTTGCCGAGGCCGGTCTCGGCGGCGACGAGGCCGGCCGCCTCCTTCAGGCGAGTGCCGGATGCCGCGAGCTCGAGCACCCGCGCGACGGCGGCGTCGGCGTCGGCCGCCGGGGGCTCGCCCGCCCCGCCGACCACGATGCAGATCTCGCCGCGCACGCCGCCGGCCGCCCACTCCGCGAGCTCGCCGAGCGGCCCGCGACGGACCTCCTCGTGCAGCTTGGTGAGCTCGCGGCACACCGCGGCGGAGCGGTCGGGCCCGAAGGCCTCGGCGAGCGACGCGAGGCTCGCGGCCAGGCGGGAGGGCGCCTCGAAGAACACGAGCGTCCGCCGGTCGCCCGCGAGCTCGGCGAGGCGACGCATCCGCTCGCCCTGCTTGCGCGGGAGGAAGCCCTCGAAGGCGAACCGGTCGGTCGGCAGCCCCGACACGGCGAGCGCGGTGACCACCGCGCTCGGGCCGGGGATCGCGGTGACCTCGACACCCGCCTCGACCGCGGCCTGCACGAGCGGGAAGCCGGGATCGGAGACCGTCGGCATGCCCGCATCGCTGAGCACGAGCAAGTCGCCGTCGCGCGCCAGCTCGACCAGGTCGGCGGCCCTGGCGCGTTCGTTGTGCTCGTGCAGCGCGATGAGCCTCGGCCGGTTGGCGATGCCGAGCGCGGCGAGCAGGCGCTGTGTCACGCGCGTGTCCTCGGAGGCGACGGTCTCGGCGTCCTCGAGCGCCTGGCGGAGTCGCGTCGAGGCGTCGCCGAGGTTGCCGATGGGCGTCGCCGCGAGGATGATCACCGGTCCAGTCTGGCGCACGGATGCCGCGGGGCGCGCGGCTACAGTGGGCGCATGGGTGTGAACGGCACGGGTGCGGACGCGCCCGCCGCCCGCACGGATCCACCCGCCGACGCCGGGGCGAGGGCCGACACCGATGCCGACGCCGCCGACGGCGGCGTCGGGCTCGACGCGGAATCCGGCGCCGCGCCCACCCCGGCTCCTGCCCCGGCAGCGGAGCCCCGCGGCAGCCGTCTCGACCGATGGTGGTCGGGCGTCATGTCGACGCCGCGGCGCCGCGCGCTGTGGTACTGGGGCGGGCCCATCGCGGTGACGCTGCTCGCCGCCATCCTGCGGTTCTGGAACCTCGGGCAGCCGCACGCGATCGTCTTCGACGAGACCTACTACGTGAAGGACGCGTGGACGCTGCTCCACAACGGGTACGAGTCCACGTGGCCCGAAGGCGCCGACGAGGAGTTCGCACGGGGCGACACCGACCTCTACTCGACCGACCCGTCCTACGTGGTCCATCCGCCGCTCGGCAAGTGGATGATCGGGCTCGGCATGGCGCTGTTCGGCGCCGACAGCGCCGTGTGGTGGCGCGCCTCGACGGCGCTCGCCGGCACGGTCGCGGTGTTCGCGCTCACGATGGTCGGGCGCCTCCTCTTCCGGTCGACGCTCGTCGCGGTGATCGTGGGGCTGCTGTTCGCGGTCGAGGGCAACGCCATCGTGATGAGCCGCGTCGCGCTGCTCGACATCTGGGTCATGCTGTTCGCCCTGCTGGGCTTCTGGTTCGTGCTGCTCGACCGCACGAGGACCGCAGACCGCATCAGGGAGCGCCTCGCCGAGGCGCGCGAGGCGGGACACGACCCGTACGCGGGTCCGGTGATCTGGTCGCGGCCGTGGGTCGTGGCCGCCGGGGCGGCGTTCGGCGCGGCCACGGCCGTGAAGTGGTCCGGCCTCTACTTCCTCGCGGCGTTCGGCGTCTACCTCGTACTCGTCGACGCCCTGGCACGACGGCGGATCGGCCTGCCGTTCTGGATGACCGGCGCGGTGCTGAAGCAGGGCCCGGCGACGTTCGTGCTCTTCGTGCCCGTGGCCGCCGTCGTCTATCTCGCCTCCTGGACCGGCTGGCTCACCACCGACGGCGGGTACTACCGCCATTGGGCCGACGAGCCCGACAATGCGGCCACGGGTGCGTGGTCCTGGATGCCCCGCGCGTTGCAGAGCTTGTGGCACTACCACCAGGCCGCGTACGGCTACCACGTGGGGGTGCACGCGACGCACCCGTGGGAGGCGAACGCGCTCACCTGGCCGCTCGCGCTCCGGCCGACGAACATGTACTTCTCGAGCACCGCCGAGGGCTGCGGGGCCCCGGACTGCTGGTCCTCGATCCTCGGCATCCCGAACCCGCTGATCTGGTGGGCGGCGACGATCGCGACGGTCTACCTCGTCTACCGCTTCGCGCGCTACCGCTCCTGGGTCGACGGCGCGATCCTCGTCGGCGTGGCGGCCGGGTACCTGCCGTGGCTGCTCTACCTCGAGCGCACGGTCTTCCACTTCTACACGATCGCCTACGAGCCGTACGCGCTGCTCGCGCTCGGCGCGGTCGCCGTCCTGGTCATCGGTCGCGCGGACGACCCCGAGTGGCGCCGGGTGCGCGGGCTCGCGACCGTCGCCGTGTACCTCGGCGTCGTCATCGCGGTGTCGGCCTTCTTCTTCCCGCTCTGGACGGGGATCCCGACCACGCCCGAATTCCGGCAGCTCCACTTCTGGCTGCCGGGCTGGGGATGAGCGCGTCCGGCGAGCGGTGGGGCGAGCGGATGCCGGGACTCGGCGTCGCTGCGGCGGCCGCGGCGCTCGCGTGGGCCGTGCACCTGCTCTTCCCGGTCGTCCCGCTGCTCACCGTCGCCGTCGCGGCGGGGATCGCGGTCGCCCAGGTCCCGCGCGCGAGGGACGCCGTGGACGGACCGCTGCGCTCCGGGCTCTCGTTCTCCGCACGCACGCTGCTCCGGGCCGGCATCGTGCTGCTCGGGCTGAAGCTCAGCCTCGCCGACATCGCCGGGCTCGGCTGGGTGACGATCGCGACGACGGTCGCGGTCGTCGTGCTCGCGTTCGCGGGTACCTGGGCGCTCGGGCGGGCCGTCGGGCTGCCCGGGCGCGAGCCGCTGCTCGTCGCGAGCGGGTTCGCGATCTGCGGCGCGTCGGCCATCGGCGCGATGGCGGCCGCGACGCGGGCGCGCGACGAGGAGCAGGCGCATCCCGTCGCCCTTGTCACGCTGTGCGGCACGCTCGCCATCGCGGTGCTGCCCGCGCTGTGGCATCCGCTCGGGCTCTCGCCCACGGGCTTCGGCCACTGGGTCGGCGCCGGCGTGCACGACGTCGGGCAGGTGGTCGCGACCGCGCAGGTCGCCGGCACGGCCGCGCTCGCCGTCGCGGTGGTCGTGAAGCTCACACGCGTGCTGATGCTCGCACCGATGGTCGCGATCGCGGCGACCGTCGAGCGACGGCGGTCGACGGATGGCCCGGGGCCGCGGCCCGCGATCGTGCCGCTGTTCATCGCGGGGTTCGTCGCCGCCGTGCTCGTCCGCACGTTCCTCGCCGTGCCCGAGCCCGTCTTGGTCGCGGCCGACCTCGTGCAGACCACGCTGCTCGCCATGGCGCTGTTCGCGCTGGGCACCTCGGTGCGCGTGTCCGCGCTGCTGCACACGGGTTGGCGTGCGGCTGCGGTCGGCCTCGTGTCGTGGGTACTGGTCGCGGCCCTGGCCTACGGAGCGGTGCTGCTCGGCTGAGCCGCCTCGTCGGCGCCCGCCGAGGGGGCAGGACGGTCGAACCCGCGCAGCGCGAGCTTGCCCCGCACCGCACCCGACTCGAGGAGCCCGAGGGCCTCGGCCGCGCGATCGATGGGCAGGACGCGGTCGACCACCGGGCGGAGCGTGCCCGCCTCGGCGAGGCGCCGGAGCTCGTCGAGGTCGTCGCCGTCGCGACGCGCCGCGAGCGGCCGCAGCCGTTGCCGCGTGAAGAGGCCGAGCAGGGACGCTCGTACGATGCGCCCGAGCGGGCCGAGCACGCGCGTGCCGCCACCCGAGGAGAGCACGAGCGTGCCCCGCGGGGCGAGGATGCGGCGCATCGCCGCCAGCGGGCGGTCGCCGACCAGGTCGAACACGACGTCGTAGCGCTCGCCCTGCTCGGTGACGTCGGTCGTCCGGTAGTCGACCACCTTGGTCGCGCCGGCCGCGCGGACGTGGTCGGCCTTCGCGGCGCTCGCGACGCCGGTCACCTCGGCGCCGAGGCCGGCCGCGAGTTGCACGGCGTACGTCCCGACCCCGCCGGACGCGCCGATGACGAGCACCCGGTCGCCCGCTCGCACCTTCGCCAGTCGGAGGCCCTGCAACGCCGTGGTGCCCGACACAGGGATGACCGCGACATGCTCGTCGTCGAGGTTCGCCGGCGCCCGTCGAACGTGCGGCGCGTCGATCACGACGACCTCGGCGAACCCGCCCTGGTCGGCCTCGGCGAACACCCGGTCGCCGACCGCGAGACCGTCCACCTCGGATCCGACGGCGATCACCGTTCCGACCACGTCGCGCCCGACGACGGGCTTGCGCGGTCTCGTGCGCCCGAATGCCGCGCGGATCATGAGCGGCTCGCCGCGCATGATCCGGACGTCGCCGGCGTGGACGCCGGCCGCGCGGACGCGGATCGCGACGTCACGCGGGCCAGGCGCCGGCTCCGGCATCTCCGCGACGCGGATCACCTCAGGTCCGCCGTATCCCACCTGGACGATCGCCCTCATGATTCCTCCCCAGGCTCGGTCGACGGCGTCACGATGACGCTGCCGCGCTTGTGTCCGGTGTCGACGATCCGGTAGGCATCCGCGATGCGTTCGATGGGCAGCACGCGGTCGATCGCGGGCCGGACCACGCCGGTGGTCGCGAGCGCCGCGAGCTCATCGAGGTCGGGCCGCTTCACCTCATCCGGGCGGAGGCCGGTGAACATGATCACGGCGCGCGTGCGACCCAGGCGCGAGGTCAGCTGCTGCACCATGATCGCCCAGGACGGCACGGTCGTCAGGTACACACCGCCCTCGACGAGCGCACGCCGGGCGCGCCGGTACGTGCTCTTCCCGGCCGCATCGAAGACGACGTCGTAGCGCTCGCCCGTGCGCATTGCATCGACCTGCGTGCGATCGACCACATGCTGCGCGCCGAGTGCTCGCACGTGATCGACGTTCGCGGTCGAGCACACGCCGGTGACCTCGGCACCCAGGTGACGGGCGAGTTGCACCGCAGCCCCGCCGACGCTCCCCGCGGCGCCGTTGACCAGCACGCGCATGCCGGGACGGACGTGCCCGCCGTCACGGAGGAAGGGCAGGGCGGTCATGGCGCCGTCGCAGAGGGCCGCGGCATCCGACCACGACACGCCCTCGGGCAGTCGCTCGATCGCGCCGTTCTCACCGACCACGACGAATTCGGCGTGCGCCCCGCCGCTGGCGCCCGTCGCGCCGAACACCCGGTCGCCGACCGCGAATCGCGTCGTGCCCGGGCCGACGGCGTCGACGAGGCCCGCCAAGTCGGAGCCCATGACGGGATGCCGCGGGCGGCGCAACCCGAACGCCAGGCGTGCGAACCACGGGCGCCCGGAGCGCCAGGCGCCGTCGGACGCTCCGACCGACGCGGCGAGCACGCGGATGCGCAATTCGCCTCGACCGGGTTCCGGCCGTGGCCGCGTCCCGACCGCGGCGACCTCGGGCGGTCCGTACCGCTCCGCGAGTGCGACTCTCATGATGCCTCCGTCTCGGGGTACTGGAAGACGTCGTCGAGCGGGACCCCGAACACCCGCGCGATCTGGAAGGCCATCTCGAGGGATGGCGAGTAGCGCCCCTGCTCGATGGCGATGACGGTCTGGCGGGTGACCCCGAGTCGCTGCGCGAGCTCGGCCTGGGTCATCTCGCCGTGGCGGAAGCGCAGCGAACGGATGTCGTTCGTGACCCTCGTGGGCTTCACCATGTCGGCACGCCCCTGCGGTAGGCGACCAGGCGGGTGATGCTCTCGAGCAGCGCCGAGAGCACGAAGCACAGGTAGATGACGTTCGCGATCCAGAACCAGTCCGCCTCGAGCATCGAGAGCACGAGCGCGCCGAGCGCGCCGATGACGACGAACGAGCCGCCGACGCGGGTGCCCAGCCGGTCGATCTCGCGATCGCGCACGTCGCCCTTGGTGCTCTCGCTCGGGAACACGATCTCGACGAGGATGCGCAGCACGATCGTCGCGACGATCGCTCCGCCGATGGTCCAGAGCATGACCGGCACGTAGTCGACGTCCTCGACGGCGACGCCGCCGACCACCTGCGGGAGCACCAGCGAGAGGTACACGGTGTAGCCGACGACGGCGATGACGAGGTAGACCCAGGTCCCCTTCTCCTCGTAGGACATGCCAGCTCCTCAGGTAAACAATGTTTGACATGTCCAGTGTCAACCATTCTGCACATCGTGTCAAGCATTCTTTACCTGTCCGCTCACCAGTCGCGGCGAGAGAATGCCGAACGACGCGTTCGTGCAGCGTTCGGCGACGTTCGGCATACTCTCGCCGGACCGGGAGCGGGCGGATGGCGCGGGGCGGGCCGGGGCAGGCGAATGGCACGGGCGGGGGCGAGCGGGACGGGCGGATGGCGCGGCGCGGCGCGCGTCAGTGGCCGGCGCCGCCGTCCACCAGCTTGAGGCCGACGACGCAGCCCACGAGCCCGGCGATGAGGGCGAGGCGCGCCCACGAGACATCCGTGTCGCCCGTGACCATCGCCCAGATCACCGTGAGGGCCGCACCGATGCCGACCCACACCGCGTAGGCGGTGCCGACCGGGATGTCGCGCATCGCCCAGGCGAGCCCGCCCATCGACACCACGAGCGCGACGCCGAACACGACCGACGGCCAGAGCTTGGTGAACCCCTCGGACTTGCCGAGCGCGGTGGCCCACACGGCCTCGAGCACACCGGAGAGGATGAGGACGATCCACGACATGACGGCACTCCTTCGGCCAGTCTTGTCGCGCTCCGGGTACTGGGTTCCCTCGTCCGGGGCCGCCCCTCGGCGACCTGCCCTCAGGCTAGCAAGCGGGCCTGATCAGGCCCTGTGCACCCGAGCGGATGTCGCACCGCCGCGGCGTCCGCACCACGCCGGTTTCAGGAGAACGGAAGTGGTTCAGGACCGGATCGCCGGATTCATCCTGATCAGCCTCCGTTCTCCTGAAACAGAGTTCGCCGAGCGGATGTCGCGCACGCGCCGATCAGCGCCCGGCGAGCCCCGTGGGCGACCCGCCCGCCGCGTCGATCACGCGGTCGGCCGCGAACCGCTCGGGCGCCGGACCCGTCCCGTCGGCGAGGTCGGCGAGGATTCGTCCGACCACCGGCGTGAACTTGAACCCGTGCCCCGAGAACCCCGCGCCCACCACGATGGGCCCGAGGCGGTCGAGCACGAAGTGCTCGTCGGGCGTCGTCGTGTAGGTGCAGCTGATCGGCGTCACCGCGTCGGCGTCGACCCCGGGCAGCCAGTCGCGGGCGTACCGCTGGAGGTCGGCGAGCTGGTCGGGCCGCGGCAGGAAGTCGCGCTCGTCGGGGTCGACGACGGGGCCGACGCCGTGCCATCCGGCCTTCACGCCCTCGCCCGGCGTCAGCATGCCGTACACCGGCGAGCGCCAGTAGTCGTACCCGTCGGCCGCCGGGCCCGGGAAGTGGTTGTAGCTCGGCCACGCGATCGAGTCGTCGCGCACGGCGAAGTGCGCGGGCTGCTCCTGCGTGACGACGAGCCGCGGCAGCGCGAGCCCGCCGACGAACTTCGTCGTCCAGCCGCCGAGGGCGACCACCGCGGTGCGCGCCTCGAACACCTCCTCCGCGCCGTCGTCGGTGACGGATGCCACGCGCACGCGTTCGTCGCCGAGCGGCTCGATGCGCGTGGCTCGCGTGCGGTGCCGCACGTCGGCCCCGGCGGACGCGGCCGTGGCATGCAGCGCGGCGATCGTGGCATCCGCGTTCACCCGGCCGGCCTGCGCGTTGAACAGCACCCGCGTGTCCCAGCGGATGCCGGGCCACCGGCGCGACGCCTCGTCGACGGGCAGGAACTCGGCCGGAATGCCGGCCGCCTCGAGCGCGGCATGGACGGCGTCGAACTGCGGCGCCGGCCCGTGGTTCGCGACCCCCACCAGGTCGAGCAGCGACGTGCTCGACTCCGCCTCGAGTTCGCGCCAGAGCGGCAGCGCCTCGACGAGCATCCGGACGTACGCCGGGTCGTCGTAGGCGACGTTGAAGTTGCGCGACGCGCCGTGCGAGGCGCCGTTGCGGTGGCCGGGCTCGTACCGCTCGAGCAGCGCGACGTCGCGGCCGCGCCGGGCGAGCTGCCACGTGGTCGCCGCGCCCATCGCGCCGCCGCCGACGACGATGGTCTCGACCTGCGTCACCCCGCTCATCGGGCGCCTCCCGCCACCGCCTCGACCTCGCGGAAGTGCTCGACGACCGGGAACGGCTCGTAGAACCCGTGCAGCAGCTCGCGCCAGCGCGCGTATTCGGCCGATCCGCGGAAGCCGGGATCGTGGTCCTCGATCCGCTCCCAGTGCACGAGCAGCAGGTACGCGTTCGGCGTCTCGACCGAGCGCGAGAGCGTGAGGTCGACGAAGCCGGGCATCGAGGCGATGATCGCCTTCGCCTCGGCGAAGGCGCGCTCGAACTCCGCCTCGCGGCCGGCGACGACGGGCAGAACGGCGTGCTCCAGGATCACCCGCACCACGGTACTCGCACGTGTTGGCAGCCCGTCGCGGAGGAATGGCAGCCGGTGCCGCGGGTCCGGCCGCGCCGCCGCGCGACGATGGACGCATGGACTTCGACGACACCGCCGCCCTCCTCGTGATCGACGTGCAGCAGGGCTTCGACGACCCCGCCTGGGGCGAGCGCGACAACCCCGACGCCGAGGCGAACATCGGCCGGCTGGTGCAGGCGTGGGCGGATGCCGGGCGGCCCATCGTGATGGTTCGGCACGACTCGCGCGAGCCGGGCTCCACGCTCGCGGCGGGCTCCCCGGGCAATGCGCTGAAGCCCGTCGTGGCCGACGCTCCGCACGACCTCTTCGTGACGAAGCAGGTCAACTCGGCGTTCTACGGTGAGCCCGACCTGCACGGATGGCTCGGCGAGCGCGGCATCCGCCAGGTCGTCGTGTGCGGCATCCAGACGAACCAGTGCGTCGAGACCACGGCCAGGATGGCCGGCAACCTCGGCTACGACGTGACGCTGCCGATCGACGCGACGCACACGTTCGACATGGCCGGTCCGGGCGGCGTGCGCCTCACGGCCGCCGAGCTCGCCCGCGCGACCGCGGTCAACCTCGACGGGGGCGGATTCGCGCGCGTCGTATCGACCGACGAGGTGCTCGGCGCGTGAGGCCCGCGGTCCGCGGCATCCGTTGCCGTTCGTTACGGCCGGCGGGCGGACGGCCCAGCGACGCGGGGTAGCGTGAGGCCATGGCAGACCGCGAATACGGCTTCAAGACCCGCGCCATCCACGCGGGCAACATCCCCGACGCCGAGACAGGCGCTCGGGCGCTGCCGATCTACCAGTCGACCGCGTTCGTCTTCGACGACACCGCCGATGCCGCGGCGCGCTTCGCGCTGCAGAAGTACGGCAACATCTACTCGCGCCTGGCGAACCCGACGGTCGCGGCGTTCGAGGAACGCGTGGCGAGCCTCGAGGGCGGCCTCGGCGCGGTCGCGACGGCGAGCGGCTTGGCGGCGCAGTACATCACCTTCGCGAGCCTCGCGGGCGCGGGCGACCACATCGTCGCGTCGGCGAACCTCTACGGCGGCTCGATCACCCAGCTGGATGTCACGCTGCGCCGCTTCGGCGTCGAGACGACGTTCGTACGCTCCTCCGACCCGGCCGACTACGCGCCGGCGATCACCGAGCGCACCAAGGCGATCTTCGTCGAGACGATCGCGAACCCGTCGGGCGAGATCGCCGACCTCGAGGGCCTCGCCGATGTCGCGCACGCGCACGGCATCCCGCTCATCGTGGACTCGACGATCGCGACCCCGTACCTCAACCGGCCGATCGAGTGGGGCGCCGACCTCGTCACGCACTCGGCGACGAAGTTCCTCGGCGGGCACGGCACCACGCTCGGCGGGGTCGTCGTCGAGTCGGGTCGATTCGACTGGCACTCCGAGAAGTTCCCGCTGTTCGGCGAGCCCGTGCCGACCTACGGCGGCCTGCAGTGGTCGGGCAACTTCGGCGAGTACGCGTTCCTCACGCGCCTGCGGGCCGAGCAGCTGCGCGACATCGGACCCACGCTCGCAGCACACAGCGCGTTCCTGCTCGCGCAGGGCGTCGAGACGCTGCCGTACCGCATCCAGGCGCACATCGACAACGCGCGCGTCGTGGCCGAGTGGCTCGCCGACGACCCGCGCATCGAGCGCGTGTTCTGGGCCGGGCTGCCCGACCACCCGCACTTCGAGCGGGCGGCCAAGTACCTGCCGAAGGGACCGGGCTCGGTGTTCAGCTTCGAGGTGAAGGGCGGCCGCGAGGTCGGCCAGGCGCTCATCGAGTCGGTGAACCTCGCCAGCCACCTCGCCAACATCGGTGACGCGAAGACCCTGATCATCCACCCGGCGTCGACGACGCACGCGCAGCTCACCGACCAGCAGCTCGTCGACGCGGGCGTGCTGCCCGGGGTCGTGCGCCTCTCGGTCGGCATCGAGGACGTGGAGGACATCATCGCCGACCTCGACCAGGCGCTCGCCGCGGCGACGCAGGGTCGATCGCTGGCCGGCGCGACGATCGGAGCAGACCGATGAGCACCGCGATCGACCCGACGGCTGAGCAGGCGACCGAGACGACGGATGCCGCGACCGCCGGCGAGGTCGAGACGGTGCGCCTCGTCAACGGCCTGTCCTGCGACCTGCCCGCCGATTCGCCGCTCGCGAAGCTGCTGAAGTCGCAGCGCACGTGGGACGGTCCCGACGCGAAGCAGCGGCTGCGCATCCTCAACGCGGCGAAGTCCGTCGCGATCGTCGGCGCCTCGCCCAAGCCGCAGCGCTCGAGCTACTTCGTGGGCACGTACCTGCAGCAGTCGAGCGACTACCGCCTGTACTTCGTGAACCCGAACGAGACCGAGATCCTCGGCGAGCCGGCGTATGCGAGCCTGGCCGACCTGCCCGAGGTGCCCGACATCGTCGTGGTGTTCCGCCGCGGCAGCGACATCCCGGCCGTCGTCGACGACGTGGTCGCCGCGGGCGCGAAGACCATCTGGGTGCAGCTCGGCATCTGGAACGAGCAGGCGGCGTACTACGGCGAGGAACAGGGCCTCACGGTGGTGATGGATCGCTGCATCAAGGTCGAGCACGCGCGATTCCACGGCGGCCTGCACCTGCTGGGCTTCGACACCGGCCAGATCACGAGCCGACGCGGCGGTCGCTGACCCGCACAGCCGCCCACCGACGCGAACGGGCCCCGCGACCGAGGTCGCGGGGCCCGTCGCATCCGGCGTCAGGAGACGAGCGCCTGCTGCCACTCGATCAGGTCGGCGATCTTGGCGACGAGCGCGGCATCCTGGAGGCCGTTCGCCTTGCCCTTCGCCTGCACGAGCACCGCGATCGCGCCGGCGTGGTCGCCCGAGTCGGCGGCCAGTTCGGCCGCCTCGAGGTAGGCCGCGACGTCGCCGCCGAGCTGCGCGACGCGCTGCGACCCGTCCTCGAGGCCGGTGAGGATGCCGTCGACCTCCGGGAAGGTCACGCAGTCACCGCCGCCCGACACCACGCCGGCCGTCCACTCGATGCCGCCGAGGATGTGCTCGAGGAACAGCGGGTCGGTCCAGGAGGAGTCCACGTGGCCGGCGGCCTCGTACCACGAGCGCCCGCCCTCGAAGTTGTGGCACCAGGCCAGCGGGTGGTCCTCGCCCATGGCGCCGCTCCCCGGGTTGTACGTCGACTCATCGAGCGTGATGAGCACGTGCACGTCCTCGCGGGGGTTCGTCGTGAAGTTGTACCACTCGTCGAAGCGCACCCACTCCGACGGCAGCATCTCGGTCGACGGGTGGCCCGGGCTCTCGACGCGCATGGTGGCGGTCTGCTGCGCCGGGTGGTTGCGGAAGCGCGCGCTGCCGCCGGTCAGCTCGCTGTACCAGGGCACGGTGTGCATGGAGTCGGTCGCGGCGTGCAGGCCGACGTAGCCACCGCCACCTCGGATGTAGCCCTGGAACGCGGCCAGCTCGGTGTCGTTGAGCAGGCGCGGACGGGTCGGGTCGAGGTTGTTCGTCGCGTCCACCGGGGAGGCGAAGATGATCGTCGCGTACTTCGACAGGTCGTCCGCGGTCGTGAACGGCGAGCTCGGCAGGGTGAGCGCGGGCTGCCCGGGCGACGTGCCCTGCGGCGGGTCCCAGACGTCGACGCTGAACCCGTGCTCCTCGCCGAGCTTGATGATCGCGTTGGTCGTGTCGTCGATGTGCGAGTGACGGAAGCCGAGCGTCTCGCCGACCACGAGCACCTCGTAGTCGTCGCTCTCGGCATTGGCCGGGGCGGCGACGAGCCCCAGGCTGAGCGTGACCGCGGCGGCGCAGGCGCCGGCGATCGCATGTCGGACGTGTTGCTTCATCAGTCGTTTCTCCTCTTCGAGCGTGGACCGTGCCATCCGCCTGTGCAGGCGCGCAGGACAATATGTTGCGCGAGCCGACATATGTGTCCCGGGCATGAGACTATTGCCCCGTTCGGGGGGATGTCAACGGTACGCCGCCGATAGGTGCGCGACTTGCGCACTGCTTTTGCACACGGCGCGCCAAAAGCAGTCGTGGCCTGACCGCTGTCGTCGGCCCTGGTCAGGCGGCGGACGTGGACGCGACGCCCTCGGCGGCGCGACGGACCACCGCTCGGCCGTACGCCATCATCAGGAAGCTCGTCCCGTCGGCCCGCTCGAACCGGTACTCCCGCTCGGGCAGGCGTTCGAATCCCAGCCGCTCGTAGAGCCGCTGGGCCGACTGCATCTCGGGCCCGGTGTTGAGCACGACGCGTCGGATGCCGCGACTCGCCGCCAGCGCGAGGACGTGCCGCACGAGCGTCTCGCCGACACCGCGCCCGCGCGCGCCGGCCGCGACGCCGAGAAACCGGAAGTCGAGCTCGTCGTCATCGCGGGCGACCGGCGACAGTCGGGCCCCTTGCCGCGGCGTCGTCACGGTGCCGAGCAAGGCGCCGCTCGCGACGTCCACGGCGACCCAGACCTCGGCCGTTCGCGCGCGGTCGGCGACGCGCTCGATCTCTGCCAGGTAGGCGGGATTCAGCACGAAGTCGCCGGCGTACGCCCGGCTCACGAGCTCGCGGACGGCGGCGATCTCGTCGTCCCGCATGACTCGGATCAGGACGGCGGGGTGGCTGGGAGACATCCGGCCAAGCCTAGGCGGCCTCGGATGCGAGCCGGCTGAGCACGTGACACCGCCGTGACACCATCTCGCCGAGAATCTGACACCAGGGACATTGACATGACACCACAATGGTGTCACCATGGTGTCATGGACCTCACCGGATACGTGGACGACCTCCAGCGCAGACTCGCCATCGCAGCCGAAGCCGGCGGCGACGAGGCACGCTCGCTCGCCGAGCGCCTCACCGCTCCGTTGGACGCCGCCGCGCGGCTCGTCCTGCTCGAAGCGCTCTCGGCCGCGGCCGGCGAGATCACCGCCGAGCTCGCTCCGGGATCCGTCGACGTCCGTCTCCGCGGACGCGATCCCGAGTTCGTTGTCACCGTGCCGGTCGCCGCGACCTTCACGTCCGCGTCCGATGGCCCCGTCCCGGTCGTCGCCGAGGTGCCGGCGCCCGCCGCCATCCCCGACGACGCGTCCACGAGCCGCACCACGCTCCGCCTCCCCGACCAGCTGAAGGCCCAGGTCGAGCAGGCGGCCGCGCGCGACGGCGTCTCCGTCAACACCTGGCTCGTGCGCGCGATCGCCGCCGCCGTCGAGCCCGCCCCGACGCGGCCCACCGAGACCCGCCCAGCCGACGGCGACGCGAACCGCGTCACCGGCTGGGTCCGCTAGAACACCCACACGATCGAGGAGTCGACATGACCACCTTCCAGACACCGAACCCCGTCGTCATCGACGTCGACCTCGGCTGGGGCGACCTCCACGTCGTCGCATCCGACCGCACCGACACCGTCGTCGAGGTCCGGCCCGCGAACCCCGACAAGTCGGGGGATGTCAAGACCGCCGCCGAGGCGAAGGTCGAGCTCGTCGGCGACGTGCTCACCGTCCGCACGACGAAGGGATGGCTCCACTACACGCCGTTCGGCAACGCCGGCCAGGTCGACGTCACGATCGAGGTCCCCGAGGGGTCCGAGGTGCGCGGCGCCACCGGAGCCGGCCGCCTCCTCGCCGAGGGCACGTTCGGTGCGGTCGCCTATCGCACCGGCGCCGGCGACGTGCGGGTCGACGAGGCCGAGCGCGTCACGGCTCGCACCGCGTCGGGCGCGATCATCATCGGTCGCGCGACCGGCGCCGTCGAGCTCCATTCGTCGTCGGGCAGCGTCCGCATCCGCGAGCTCGCGGGCGAGGCGCAGATCAAGAACCCGAACGGCTCGACGACCATCGGCGAGGTCACCGGCACGCTGGTCGTTCAGGGCGCGCACGGCGACGTGAACGTCGCCAACGCGAGAGGCGACGTCACCGCGAAGACCAGCTATGGCAACCTCCTCGTGGAGCGCATCGACGTCGGCCGGGTCCAGCTCGAGGCCGGATACGGCGGCATCGAGGTCGGCGTCGCCGAGGGCACGGCCGCCTGGCTCGACGTCTCGAGCCAGCACGGGGCGGTGCGCAACAAGCTGCAGCCGTCCGACGCGCCCGGCGCCGACGAGAACACCGTCGAGCTGCACGCCCGCACGAGCTGGGGCGACATCCTGATCCGCCGACCGAGCTCGACGCCGGCTCGCTAGCCGACCCGCATACCGGGCGTCACCGCCACGCACGACCCGCCGGACGACCCTCGTCCGACGTCGGGGTGGTCCAGTGCGCCCTGAAACACCCCGAACCGCCGTACCAGCGCGCGACGCACATCCGCGCATCGCGCTCCCGATGAGAAACGGAGATCCAGATGACCACCGATCAGACCCAGGCGCCTGCCATCCGCGTGCAGGGCCTGGAGAAGTCCTATGCGAAGGACCTGCAGGTGCTCCGCGGCGTCGACTTCGACGTCGCCCGCGGCAGCATCTTCGCCCTCCTCGGCTCCAACGGGGCCGGCAAGACCACCGTCGTGAAGATCCTGTCCACGCTGCTCCGTGCCGACGCCGGCTCGGCCAGCGTGAACGGCTTCGACGTCGCCGCGAAGGGGGCCGAGGTCCGCGCCTCGATCAGCCTGACCGGCCAGTTCGCAGCCGTCGACGAGGTCCTCACCGGGCGTGAGAACCTGGTGCTCGTCGCCCGGCTGCGGCACCTGCCCGGCCCGGGCCGCATCGCCGACGACCTGCTCGCCCGCTTCTCGCTCACCGATGCGGGCAACCGCAAGGTCGCCGAGTACTCGGGAGGCATGCGCCGACGCCTCGACATCGCGATGAGCCTGATCGGCAACCCGCCGATCATCTTCCTCGACGAGCCGACGACCGGGCTCGACCCGCAGGCGCGCATCGAGGTGTGGCAGTCCGTCACGGAGCTCGCCGCGAACGGCACGACGGTGCTGCTCACGACGCAGTACCTCGACGAGGCCGAGCACCTCGCCGACCGCATCGCGATCCTCCACCAGGGCCGGATCCTCGTGGACGGCACCCTCGCCGAGCTGAAGCAGCTGCTGCCGCCGGCGAAGGTCGAGTACGTCGAGAAGCAGCCCACCCTCGAGGAGATCTTCCTCACCCTCGTCGGCGACGACGGCAGCACCGCCACCTCCGACGCCACCACCGCCGACGCCGCCACGACCGCCACGACCCGAAAGGACCGATGATGACCACCGCAACCGCACCGATGACCACGACCACGCACTTCTTCGGCGACACCGCCGTGCTCACCGGCCGATCCCTGCGGCACATCACCCGCAGCCTCGACACGATCATCACGACCGCGATCATGCCGATCGCCTTCATGCTGCTCTTCGTGTTCGTCTTCGGCGGCGCGATCGACACCGGCTCCGACACGCAGTACGTGGACTACCTGCTGCCCGGCATCCTGCTCATCACGGTCGCCTCGGGCGTGTCCTACACGGCCTACCGGTTGTTCCTGGACATGCAGGGCGGCATCTTCGAACGGTTCCAGTCCATGCCGATCGCACGCTCGAGCGTGCTGTGGGCGCACGTGCTGACCTCGCTCGTCGCGAACCTCGTGTCGCTCGCGATCGTCGTCGGCGTCGCCTTCATCATGGGCTTCCGCACCGGCGCCGACCTGCTGGCCTGGCTCGCCGTCGCGGGGATCATGGTCCTGTTCACGCTGGCCCTCACCTGGCTGGCCGTGATCCCGGGCCTCACCGCGAAGTCGGTCGACGGCGCGAGCGCGTTCTCGTACCCGCTCATCTTCCTGCCGTTCATCAGCTCCGCGTTCGTGCCCACCGAGAGCATGCCCGGTCCTGTCCGCGTCTTCGCGGAGTACCAGCCGGTCACCGCCATCGTCGACGCCATCCGGGCCCTCTTCACCGGCCAGCCGGTGGGCTCCGACATCTGGATCGCCCTCGCCTGGCTCGTCGGCATCCTCGTGGTGGCGTACGGCTTCGCGATGCTCGCCTACCGCCGCAAGATCTCCTGAGCGCGGATGTCGCAGCACGCGCCCGGCTTCGCGCACGATTCTTCGACCCGCCGGCGAATCCGTGCGCGTGCTGCGACGTACCCTAGGTGGGTGACAGCGTTCGTCTCAGCCCTCGATCTCTTCTCGATCGGGATCGGGCCCTCCAGTTCCCACACCGTGGGGCCGATGCGGGCGGCCCGCGCCTTCGTCGAGGAGCTGGCCGACGACGGACGCCTCGACGCGGTCCGCCGCGTCACCTGCTCGCTCTACGGCTCACTCGGCGCCACGGGCCTGGGGCACGGCACGCCCGACGCCGTCGTCGCGGGCCTCGCGGGCCTGGTGCCCCACGACTGCGACCCCGACGACGTCCGCGGGGCGTGGACGCGGCTCGGCACGGCGGGCGCCCAGATCCGGCTCGCCGGCCGGCGCGCCGTCCTCATGACCCAGTCCGACATCAGCCTCGAACCGCGGACCCGTCTCCCCGGCCACCCCAACGCCATGACCCTGCAGGCTTGGGGCGACGACGACGCGCTCCCGATCGCCGAGGAGACCTACTACTCGGTCGGCGGCGGCTTCATCCGTCGCGAGGGCGACACCCCCGAGCAGGCCGAGGCGCTGCGCCATCCGCTGCCCTACTCGACGGCCGCCGAGCTGCTCGACCTCTGCGACGCGCACGGCGTCAACTTCTGCGACGTCGCCTGGCGCAACGAGGTCGCCGTGCACGGCGAGGAGGGCATCGTCGCCGGCCTCGACGCGATCTGGGCCGCGATGGCCGAGTGCGTCGAGCACGGCCTGCGCACCGAGGGCATGCTGCCCGGCCGGCTCGGCGTCAAGCGACGGGCCCCCGAGGTGCGCCGCCGGCTCGAGGAGTACGACCGCGACGACGCCGCGCGCACCCCGCTGGGGCGCGACACCTCCACCGAATGGCTGCACGCCTTCGCGCTCGCCGTGAATGAAGAGAATGCATCGGGCGGCCGCGTCGTCACCGCGCCGACCAACGGGGCCGCCGGGATCCTCCCCGCGGTCGGCCACTACTACCTGCGGTTCGTGCCCGGCGCCGACCAGGCCGGTATCCGCCGGTTCCTCCTCACCGCCGCGGCGATCGCGAGCCTCGTGAAGAAGAACGCGTCGATCTCCGGCGCCGAGGGCGGCTGCCAGGCCGAGGTCGGCTCCGCGTGCGCGATGGCGGCCGGCGCCCTGTGCGCCGTGCTCGGCGGCACGCCGCGCCAGATCGAGAACGCCGCCGAGATCGCCATGGAGCACCACCTCGGCCTCACGTGCGATCCGGTCGCCGGGCTCGTGCAGGTGCCCTGCATCGAGCGCAACGCGATCGCCGCCTCCACCGCGGTGTCGGCCGCGCGTCTCGCCCTCCACGGCGACGGCACGCACGTGGTCTCGCTCGACACCGTGATCGAGACCATGCGGCAGACCGGCCTCGACATGATGACGAAGTACAAGGAGACCAGCGAGGGCGGGCTCGCGGTGAACGTCATCGAGTGCTGACCGCACGGTGTGCGCCCGGCCGCACCGTACCGTGTCCCCCGATCGGGTCGCTACTGCCCGAGGGCACCCCTCTGGCAAGGTAGCCGAGTGGACCCGAACATCTCCCCCGACGTCATCGGCGGCATGAGTGCCGCCGTGATCATCATCGGCTCGTTGATCTACCTCGCGATGATCGCGCTCAGCCTGTGGATCGGCTACCTGATCGTCAAGGCTGCCGTGCGCAACGGGCTCCGCGACCACACGCTCTGGCTCGAGTCGCGGCGCGGTCCGCTGCGCTGAGCGGATGCCGCGGCGCTCGTCCGCCGCGCGGGCGCGTGTCCCCCATTCGGCGTCTCAGCACGCGCACTCGATCGGCGGCCCGTCGGTCGCCACGTTCGTGAGCGTGTCCAGCGGATGCCGCTCGGTGCCGCCGTCCCGCTCGACCTCGAACCCTTCGCGTGCCCAGTACTCGAAGCCGCCGAGCATCTCCTTGACCGGATGCCCGAGCATGGCGAAGGCGAGAGCGGCCCGCGTCGCGCCGTTGCATCCGGGCCCCCAACAGTAGACCACGACGGGCGTCCCGGCCGGGATCCGGGCCGCGGCATCGTCCGCGATCCGCCGCCCCGGCAGGTGCACGGCGCCGGGGATCCGGCCGGCGGCCCACGCCGCCTCGCTGCGCGTGTCGACGAGCACGAAGCCCGGCTCGCGTGCGGCGAGCGCCGCGGCCACGTCCGAGACGTCGGTCTCGAAGCCGAGTCGTGCCCTGAAGTGGTGCACCGCCTCCTCGGGCGGGGCCGCGTGGTCGAAGAGCGCGGAGGTCGTCGCGACAGGTGCGGGGTGCGTCGTGGTCATGTCACGATGCTCGCACTCGCGGCGCACCTGCCGTGGCGCGGATCCCGTCGCGCGTGCGCGACATCCTGCCGTTCACGCGAAGCCGGCATGCCGGCGCGCCGGGTGCGCGGCTCAGGCGCCCGCGAAGAATGCGGCGACGGCCGCGCCGAGCGCACGAAGGTCGTCGACGTGCGCCAGCTCGCGCGCCGAGTGCATGGAGAGCAGCGGCGGTCCGACGTCGACGGTGCGGATGCCGAGGCGCGTGGCCGTGAGCGGTCCGATGGTCGAGCCGCACGGGATCGTGTTGTTCGAGACGAACGGCTGCGTCGGCACACCGGCCGCACGGCACGCCGCGGCCCACCGCGCCGACCCCGCGGCATCCGTCGCATACCGCTGGTTCGCGTTGAGCTTCAGCAGCGGGCCGCCGCCGAGCACGGGCCGGTTCACGGGGTCGTGCCGCTCGGGATAGTTCGGGTGCACGGCGTGGCCGGCGTCGCTCGAGACGTGCCACGATGCGGCGAAGGCACGACGACGATCCTCGACGCCCGCGCCGAGGCCGGCGCCGATGCGGGTGAGCACGTCGTCGAGGAACGGACCGCTCGCCCCCGACCGCGACTCGGAGCCGAGCTCCTCGTGGTCGAAGGCCGCGAGCACGTTGATGTGGGCGGCGTCGGCGGGCGCCTCGAGCAGCGCCGTCAGCCCCGCGTGCACCGAGGTGAGGTTGTCCATCCGACCGGAGGCGAGGAAGACGTCGCCGCGCCCGAAGCGGGCCGGTGCCGCGGCGTCGGCGACGTGCACGTCGTGCCCCACGACGTCGTCGGGGTCGATGCCCGCCAGGCCGGCGAGGTGGCCCACGACATCGGCCGGTTCGAGGCCGACTTCCACGCCCCAGATCGGCTGCACGTGCCGCTGCTTGTCGAGCGTGAGCCCGTCGGCGTTGACGCCCCGGTCGAGGTGGATCGCCAGCTGCGGGATGCGCAGCAGCGGACCCGTCGCGACGAGGTGGGTCGCGCCATCCGCCGTGACGAGGCGACCGGCGAGGCGGAGCTCGCGGTCGAGCCAGGAGTTGAGCAACGGGCCGCCGTACACCTCGACGTTCGCCTGCGAGAGGCCGGCTGCGGCGCTGGACGGGTTCGGCTTGAGCTTGAACGACGGCGAATCGGTGTGCGCACCGAGGATCCGGAACGGCGTGATTGGACCGGCCGACTCGGGCTGCACCCACGCGATCACCGCGCCGTCGCGCACGACGACCCGGCGCCCGGCGCCGGACGGCCAGGCCTCGCCCTCGTCGAGGCGGTCGAAGCCGGCGGCCTCGAGCCGCCGGGCCACCTCCTCGGCCGCGTGATACGACGACGGCGATGCCGTCACGAACGCGGTGAAGTCCTCGATGTACGCGTCGACCTCAGGGATGCCCATCCCTCCATCTTCGCGTACGGCGGACGGCCCGCCGGACGCGGCGGCCGTCGCCGCCTGTCGCCGTCGCCGTCGCTCAGGCGAACCGCAGGGTCGCCTGCAAGCGGGCGCGCACCTCCATCGAGTCGGCCCCGCCGAGGTGCGGCGCTCCGGGCAGGCCCTCGCGGATGGCGCTCGCCAGCCTCGACCGTCGCACCAGGGCGACGACCGCCCCGCGGTTCGTGCCGCCGACCTCGAGCGGGACGGCGGCGTCCTCGTCGGGCACCACGATCACGAGCGCCGTCGGCTTGACCCTCGCCGGGCGCGTCACGGCCTTCGCGCGCGCCGCGAGCGCACGGATCGGCCGCTCGCCGGCGAGCGCCTCGCCGACGAGCTCGCCGCGCTTGAAGGCGACCGGCCCTCCCCAGTCCTCGGACTGGATCGCGACCAGGCCGGTCGGGCCGAGGACGAGGTGGTCGAGCTTGGGCGGCATCCCCGGCCCCGCGGCATCCGTCGCCACGTCATGCCAGACCGTGTACGCGATGCCGAGCGTGGCGAGCGCTCGGGCCGTGTCCTCCTCGGCGAGCGCGTCGGCGAGCACGTGGCGGATGTCGCGGGGCGCACTCCGCACGAGGGCCGGGTCGTACGGGTCGTCGAGCGTGACCCCGCGCCCCGCCCACTCGCGGATGAGCGCCAGGTAGCGCTCGCGCGTCCACCCGCCGGGGTGGCCGTAGGAACGGGCGAGCGGCCGCGAGTCGCTCCGGGGCTTCGGCGCGGCCGGCGCCCAGGGCGCGTGCGGGGCATCCGAGGGAGCCACCGTGCGCACGCCGCGGTCGAACGCGGCCCGCGCCTCGGGCGTGCCGACGAGCTCCCACGCCGCCTGCACGGCGTGGAATCGCACCGCGTCGCCGCCCGTGTCGGGGTGGGCGTGGCGCAGGGCGCGCCGGTACGCGAGACGGAGCGCCGCGGCATCCGCGTCGGAGGGGACGCCCAGGACCTCGTAGGGCGACTGGGAGAGTGGGCTGTCGGGCATGGGCTCGCTTTCGGTGGCGAGCATGAGGATACCGCCGCACGCCGCAAGGGCGCCGCGAACGCGCGCTCGTTACTCGGCGACCGGGCGCAGCAGGCCGCCCGCGACGAGCTCGCGCACGGCGGGCGCGAGCTCGTCCCAGAGCTCGGTCGGCTCGACGTCCAGCAGCTGCGCGATGGCGTCCGACAGCACGCCGAGCGGCAGCTCCCCGTCGGCGGCGCCGACCAGGGCCGCGAGGCCGGTGCCCGCGTCCACGACACGACCGAAGCCGCCGCCCTGACGGAGCAGGATGACCGTCGGCTGCTCATCGCCGGGCCAGTGATGCCGTTCCTCGGTGACGTCGCCCGCCACGGCCACGCGGAGCCCCCGCATCCCCGCGTCGTCGAGGGGCGCGATCCGGTCGACGGCCTCGAGGCAGTCGGCGAGGTGCGCGCCGAGGCCGCCCGGGGTCTCGCCGAGCGGGCCGTGCTGCCGTTCGGCGCGTGCGAGCCGCGGCTCGGTGCCGTCCGCCGGCCGTCGAAGCAGCACGTAGCCGAAGCCGACGGACTCGACGCCGCGGTCGGCGAAGTCGTCGAGCCACGCGGCGTGCAGCGCCTCGAACTCCGGCGTGCCGGGTCTCGTGCCGCCGTCGCGGATCCACGTCTCGGCGTACTCGCTCGGGTCCTGGCGTTCGCGTTCGACGATCCAGTAGTCCAGGCCGGACGTCGCGGCCCACCCGGCCGCGCGCTCCAGGCCGTCCTCGAGCTGGTCGGGCTCGCCCGGGCCGCCGGCTCGCCGGTACTCCCAGTTGCCCAGCAGCTGCGCGATGCCGCCAGGGGCGAGGTGCTCGGCGGCGCCGCGCACGACGGCCTCGACGATGCCGTCGCCGACCATGCCGCCGTCGCGGTACTCGTAGGCGGGCACGCCCTCGCGGCGCGGCGTGATGACGAACGGGGGGTTCGAGACGATCCGGTCGACGCGCTCGCCCGCGATCGGCGCGAACAGACTGCCGAGGCGGAACTCGATCCGATCCATCCGGTTGAGTCTCGCGTTGAACCGCGCGAACGCGAGCGCCCGCTCGGAGACGTCGGTCGCGATCACGCGGTCGCTGAACCGCGCGGCGTGCATCGCCTGGATGCCGCATCCGGTGCCGAGGTCGAGCGTCGCGCCGGCGTGCGACTGCATGAGCAGGCCGCTCAGCGTCATCGAGGCTCCCCCGACGCCGAGGACGTGCTCCTCGGGCAGGGGGCCGCCGGTCGCGAGCTCGCCGAGGTCGGACGCGAGCCACCACTCCCCCTGACCCGCGGCATCGGCGAACGCGTAGGGCCTGAGGTCGACGCGTGGGCGGACCTCAGGGCCGTCGACGCCGGTCGCATCGACGAGGCCGAGTGTCGTCGCGCCCTCGATCCCGAGTGACGGCAGCGCCGCGTCGAGGTCGGCGGATCGCACGGGCGCACCCAGCACGAAGCACCGCACGAGCACGGCCAGCGGGCGGTCCGCGACGTCGACGCGCTCGAGCGCGCGCTGCGCCGGGACCCGATGGCCGCGTCGAAGCGCCGCGCCGGGATGCGTCGGCTCCGCCTCCGTCGACTGCTCCCACAGACCCTCGATCGCCGCGACCGTGAACCGCGCCGACATGAGGTCGGCGGCGAGCGCGTCGACGAGCTTGTCGTCGGTCACGGGATGCACCCGACCATTCAAGCAGGCGCGACTCCGCACCATCCGTCGCGCGATCGTCACCGCGATGACACCTCGCGTCCATTCCCGGACTTCCGGCGTAACCCCGCCGACACACGCGCCGCCTAGCGTCGGTTACGATCGGACGAGCGAGGGGAGGTCGCAGATGGCTGAGTCGTCCACGTTGGAACGCCTACGTCAGGATGCCCGCGACGAACTCGCCGCGCTCATCGAACTGCGCTGCCGCCTGGGCGAGGATCCGTGGGCGTTCCTGCCCGAGCTGCCCTCCGTCGACGAGCAGGTCGTCGCGACGCTCCGCGAGGAGCGCCTGCACTCCGACCGCTGGAGCCCGGCTCGAGCGCGGGCGTACCACCCGACCGCGCGCCAGGGCGAAGCCGCCCGCTTCGAGTTCGAGGTGCTGCGCGAGATCGCGCTCGACCACCCCGAGCTCAGCACCGCGGTCTGGAGCGTGCTCGGTCGCGTTCCGTCCACCTGGTGACGGCACCTGCCCGGCGAGGTCGATCTGCGGGTCAGCCCGCAGCCGCCGGGGTCGCGGCATCCGCCCGTCGCTGCACGCGCACCCAGGTGATGAAGCCGATGATCGTGAAGACGCCGTAGAACAGGTACAGCAACGCCGAGGCGTAGTAGCCGGCGCTCACGAGCAGCGGCACGCCGACGATGTCGACCGCCACCCAGATCAGCCAGAACTCGGTCCAGCCGCGCGCCATGCCCCACGTCGCGAGCAGCGAACCGACGAAGATCCAGGCGTCGGCCCAGACCGGCTCGAACGAGCCGAGCGCACGGAAGATCGGCGTGAGCACGAGGGTGCCGCCGACGAGCACGACGACGAGCAGCAAGCGCTCGCGCGCCGTCGCCCAGCGCGGCGTGACGGCTGCGTGCTCACGACCCAGGCGACGGTTCCGCGACCACTGCACCCAGCCGTAGATCGACACGGCGATGAACATGAGCTGCCGTCCAGCCTGGCCGAGGAGGTTCACCGGGTTCGGCGTGTCGAACACGGCACCGAGGAAGACCGTGAACAGGAGGACGTTGCCGACGATGCCGACGGGCCACGCCCACACCTTGCGTCGCATGCCGCCCACGGCCGACGCCAGGCCGAACGCGTTGCCGACGATCTCGCGCCAGAGGATGACCTGGTCGCCGATCACCAGCTGGGCGTCGAACAGCCACTCGATCGGGTTCACCGCGCGGTCGCCCCGGTGCGTCGGCGGGTGCGGAGCGCGACGGCGGCGGCGACCGCAGCGCGCCATCCGACGAGGAACAGCCCGAGCGTGAGCGTCGCGACGACGATGAACGGCAGCGCCGTGCCCTGCCCGGTCAGCGCGCGGAGCAGCATCCCTCCGACGAGCGCGCCCGCCCAGACGACGATGCCCGTCGGCCACACCTCGAGCGGCTGCCGCCACGCGCGCACGACGATCCAGCCGGCCGCCGCGCCGACGACGAAGGGCCACGCCGTGCCGAGGACGCCCACGAGGTCGAGGCGCTCGGCGTGGCTGCCGCGCCCGGTCGCGGCGAACGCGACGATGAGGGCGGCGTCCGCGGCGGCAGCTCCGACGATCGCACCGAGGCTGCGGGGGCGCGCACGGGTCATGCCTCCATCGTAGGGCGGTGCGTCACGCGTCCGTCGCGAGCGCCACGAGGTCGTCGGCCGTTCCGACGGGCAGCGCACACACGAACTCGTGACAGCGATACGCCGCGGGGCGCGCGTCCCGCATGGTCCGGCCCTCGAACAGCTCGAATCCCGCTGCGGCGAACGCCCGCGCCTGCCGTTCGGTGACGACCGTCGCGACGGATGCCGCGTGGCGGCGCGTCGCGCGGACGAGGTCGTCCTCCTCCGAGCCGCCCGGGCCGGCGCGCTCCCCCTCGGGCACGACCGTGACGAGCTGCACGAGCGGCGCGGCGAGCCGCGCCATGAGCTCGAGCGCGCCGCCGAACGCGATCGGACGCTCGACCGCGATGCCCGCGACCGCACGCATGGCGCGCTCCGCCATCTCGCGATACCGGTCGCCGGCGCCGAGTGCGTACAGCCGCCAGGCGGCGTCCGCACAGGCGGTGGTGCCGGCCGGCGTCGCCCCCTCGGCGGGGTCCTCGGGCATCTCGAGTCCCCGGGCGACGAGCACGGGATCCGCTCCGCCGGGAGCATGGAACGGCGGCGAGTCGACCCCGCTCGTGGCACTGCCGCCGTTGTCCGCCGCGGCGTCGATGAGCGCGCGAGCGGCGATCGCGTACGACGCCTCACCGGTCGCCGTCGCGAGCCGAACCAGCCCGCCGGCGAGCATGCCGGTGTCCTCGAGCGTGGCGTGGGCCTGCGAGGCCACCCCGTCGAGCGAGGCGCGGACCAGCGTGCCGTCGGCCCGCACGTGCCGTTCGAGGAGCAGGTCGGCCGCTTCGCGCGAGGCGCGGAGCGCGGGCTGGTCGGCGAGGACGTGACCCGCGTGCGCCAGCGCCCCGATCGCCAGCCCGTTCCATCCGGTGAGCACCTTGGCGTCGAGCGCCGGCGGCTCGAGCGTCGATCGTCCGGCGGCGTCACGCTGGTAGTAGCCGCCTTCGCTGCGCTGCCCGTCGATCACGCTCTCCGAATCCTGCGCGCTCGCGAACCCTCCGGACGGCAGGCGCATGCGCTCCGTGAGGAAGGCGACGAGTCCGTGCGCGATCGGGGCGACCGCGTCGGACGGTGCGGGCTCGCCCGCGAGGTCCGCGGCGACGGAGAGGAGGAGCGCGTTGTCGGTCAGCATCCGCTCGTAGTGCGGCTCGCTCCAGTCGGGCCGGGTCGCGTACCGGAAGAACCCGCCCTCGACGGGATCCCGGAGCGGTGACGCGGCGATGGCGAGGAACGTGCGCACGGCGAGGTCGCGGCCCTCAGCGCCCGAGCAAGCGAGGAACCCGAGCACGGGCGCGACGGGGAACTTCGGGGCGGTGCCGAATCCACCGTGGACCGCGTCTTCCTCGGCGGCGAGGCTCGCGACGGCCGCCTGGAGCTGCTCCGTGGTCGGAAGCTCGCCCTCGGTGCGCGCAGCGGAGGCGGCGGCGATGGCCTCGCCGACCGCGTCGGCGGTGCGATCGAGGTCGTCGCGTCGTTCGCGCCAGGCCTCGTCGACCGCGGCGAGCACCTCGCGGAAGGACGGCATGCCACGGACGGATCGCGGCGGGAAGTACGTGCCCGCATAGAACGCCCGTCCGTCCGGTCGGGCGAAGACGGTCAGCGGCCAGCCCAGCTCGCGCGTGAACGCGGAGGCGGCGGCGAGGTAGCTCGCGTCGACGTCGGGGTGCTCTTCGCGGTCGACCTTGACGGCGATGTACCCGTCGCCGAGGATCCGCGCGATCTCGGGATCGCTGAAGCTCTCACGGGCCATGACGTGGCACCAGTGGCACGTCGCATACCCGATCGAGACGAGCACGGGGATGTCGCGCCGCGCCGCTTCGGCGAAGGCCTCCTCGCCCCAGGGATACCAGTCCACGGGGTTGTCGGCGTGCGCACGGAGGTACGGACTGAGCGCATCGGCGAGGCGGTTGCCCATCGCCCAAGCCTAGGCCCGCGCCCCGTGATCGGCACGGGAACGGGTTAAATGCAGAAGAGCCGCCCAGCATTGGGCGGCTCTTCTGTAATGAATGTCCGGCGGTGTCCTACTCTCCCACAGGGTCGCCCCTGCAGTACCATCGGCGCTGCGAGTCTTAGCTTCCGGGTTCGGAATGTGTCCG
>NZ_JBHTTM010000004.1:0-418913 GCF_042794545.1 Agromyces sp. NPDC056523 | reverse complement strand
GCCCGGTCCTTCACTTCCACTGGGTACTTCTTCTGCGCCGGCATGACATCACCCTTTCGTGAGATCAATGCCTCCACCAGACCCGGGGCGGTTCAAACAGTTGGATTAATACCTCATGGGCCATGACCAAGATCGGGTGCTGATCCATCAGACCGGGCGAGTCAGTCACTGCCCTCGCGCGAAGAGTCTGTAACGCTCTCCGCTCAGCCGGAAACTTCCTCGATAACGGGGCGGGCGGCAGCGCCCGGGGGAACAGCGCTGCTACCCGCCCCGTCACCGCTCTTGCCTTTCGGGCTAAGCTGCGCCGCCGGGTACTATCTGGCCCCCTGTCGCGCGTGGTTGAGGCGGTAGCTGGTGGTGCCGGTTTCGATGATGGTGCCGTTGAAGGTGAGGCGGTCGACGATCGCGGCGCAATGACCAGAACGACACGGTGGTCGCCGGCGTGTAGGGGTTGGGTTCAGGGGTGTCCGGGTCCACGTCGTCATCATCAGCCAAGCTCGCTCAACGCAGCGACGTTCGACACCGCGAAGCCGGAACAAGACCCCCGGGCAATCGGCCCGGCGGTCTCTGCTGCTGCTGCTCAGCCCAGACCTGGGACGGGCGCGTCGACCCCGAGATTACCTCTGTTCGATCTGGAGACTTGATGCGCGCACGCTTATTCAACGAATATCGATCCGAGTTCACTCCAGGCGTTCCCAGCTGTCTCGAATAGAGTCGCCGCCGCAGCATCCGATCTCTCAAGGAATCCCGGGCCAATCCGAGACCATCCGAGATTTCGGGTTCGAGGAGAAAGACTCGTAGAGGCACTCGGCGTCTCCGTGGTGTCGCGGGTTCGAGTCCCGCCCTCGCTACCAAAACCCCCGGTCAGCCGGGGGTTTTGTCGTTTCTAATCGGCTGCGCAGTATCCGTTCTCTCAAAGAATGTGACGGAGCGAGCGCCGCTCCGGACGGTGCCCGTTCGCTGCACCCTCGCTCAAAAGATGGACGCTCAGTGACCATGGCACGGTTCTTCGTGATCGCCGGATTCATCATCGTGGGTGTCCTGCTAATCGCATACCGCGATCGCGTCGCAGCGCGCAACCGCGAGAACCTCACCGCGTTCGGGCGGCCGGGGCTCACGATCAGTCGTCGATCAACCCCAGCCACGATCGCCTTCGTTGGGTTCTCGTGCATTGTCGCCGGATGCATCGGACTTGCCTTCGCCATCAGCAAGCTCACCGCGTAAGACCCGCTCGGCTGTTCGTACAACACCGAACCTGGCTGCGCCGAGATGGAGAGCACCCAGCTGTCTTCGAGACATGCGTGCGCGAACCCCGGGATCGACCGGTAGTCCCTCATTGCGGCCACGACTGGCGCTTGCGGCTTCAGACCCACATGGCCAGAGCCACGATCCCTGCCGCTGCGACTGCAGCGACCCCGAAGACCAAGGTGTTCCACACGACGAACGAATCCACGCTTGACGGTCTCACGCGCGGAGTGCGAGCGCAACGATCGTCGCGGCGGCCTGGTGAGGGATCGGCTAGATACTCGCGATTGTGATCATGAGTGCGATGCTGATAAGTGCTAACAGTCCTGGCACCGCGAAGAGGCTGATACCTCCGACCAGGCCGAGAAGGGCGCTGGCGCGTCCCGTGCCGTCCACCTGCCGTGACCGACTCAGTCCAATCGCGCCGAACACGATTGCGAGAGCGGTGAGTACCAGCGCCGGCAGAGCTCCGAGCCAGACCAGGATGACGCCGAGGGTTTGCAGTTCGTAGCTGGGGAAGAAAGTCAGGATGATCGGAATGATCCAGAAGAGCACGACCACGGTCAGCGCCCAGGAGAAGGTCTTCCGAGCACGTTGAGCGAAAGGGTTCGCCGATTCCTCGGCGCTCGGCCCGGGGCGGAATGCGTCGTCTGACCATCGAGTACCGTCCCACCAGCGGAGCAAGTCCGGGGCCTCCGGGTCCTCGTACTATCCAGGAACTGCCGACCGGCCGAGCTGATCCGTCAAGCCAGACTCCATTCGTTCCCGACGACCCTATCCCCGGACCCGACGGCTCGATCCATCGAGAACGTTGCGTTGAGGAATCGGCTGGGCTTTCTGCTTGCGGGTCGTGCCGTCGGCCGGTGAGGGTGGTCTTATGCAGTTTGCTGGAGTGCTTCCGGAAGATGCGCCCGACCCACAAGCCGAAGTGGACGTGAGGGTCCGCTCGCTTCCGTTTGCTGTCGTCGGCTTGGCTCCGCAGCCCTCGCTCGAGGACGCGGGGCTGGTGAGCCTGCAGGAGTCGACCGACGAGGACGGCTGGTCGCAGGTCAGCGCGTCCCTCACGTATCAGCTGTGGCGCAACCCGGCCAACCGTGACGACCCGGTCAACCTGCGCGAGCTGGACGAGGCGATGCGGCGCTCGCTCGAGGAGGAGCCACCCTGGCCGCGACCGGCATGGCTGATCGAGCGTGTGCAGCGGATGCGGTACCCGCTGCTGTGGGAGACCGTGCGCACCAACTGGAGCCGGGAGGTTTCCGAGTACGTGTCTGTGGCTCGTCAGCTGGTCGAACATACCAACTACATCCTCATGAACCAGTACCGGGAGGAGCTCGGGCTGGGACCTGGACCCACTATCGACGGGATGTGGAGCGTGACGGAGGCGGCCGTCAATCCCGTCGCGGCGAGTCTCGACCGCGTCGAGGTTCCCGCCGTCGAGATCGATACGGATCCGTTCGTGTACGCGCTCGGACTGACGCTCGACGAGCACACGAGCGTCACGGCCGTGATCCCACGCGAGCACCTCGACTACGTCCGTATCGCGTTCGCCACGAGAGTGACCCGCGAATAGAGCGGGGCGGATCACCGATCCCGCCGCACTCCCGGGTAGGTTTCCTTCCTGACCCAGCCCGACGGCGAAATGGACCTCACGGCACCTGATCCACCGCGTCTCGCTGAGGATCGCTGACGGGCGCTGCGACCGGCTCCGGTGGCTAACCTCAGACTCATGCCGGCATCACCGATCGATCCTCGCGATACGACTTGGGAGTGCGGCGATCCGACATACCGCGGACAGTGCCGCTCGGCCGCGCTGGGATTGGCCGATCCCGCTACCCCAACCCCGATGTGGGTGAGGACGTCGGTGGCTGTATCGTCAAATGCCCTTCGCAGGCGAGGTGTCTCGGTTGAAGTGGCTTCGAATGTCCCGCGCGAGGATGTCGGGTTCCTCTACTGCAGCAAAGTGCCCGCCGTGCGGTGCCACCGTCCACTGCTGGATGTTGTAGAGCCGCGCGTACCACTCGCGGGGCGGCTCGCCTTCGGGTACGAACTCGTGGGCGAACACAGATACCGCCGTTGGCACGGTCACGTAGTCAGTGCTCGTCAGCGGCGTGCTGTGCCACCGCGAATCGTAGTAGTCCCGCATCGACGAGGTGATCGAGTTGGTGGACCAGTAGAGCGTGAGAACCGTGAGCAGGAATTCGGTCCCGAGATGCCGGTCGACGTCGCCGTCGCTGTCGCTCCAGCTACGCCACTTCTCGATCAACCAGGCCGCCAAGCCCGTGGGTGAGTCCGAGAGGCCATACCCGAGCGTCTGCGGGCGGGTGGATTGGATGCTGCTGTAACCGCGTTCGGTGGCATCCCATTGCTCGACGTGCTGAAGGTACGCCCGCTCGGCGTCAGTGAGAGGCGGAGCGTCCGGCCCGAGCGTCGGTCTCATTTCAGGTGTCGTGAGCAGGATTCCGGTCACGCGTTCGGGGGCCAACAGGGCCAGATGCGTCGCGACGGCCGCGCCGAAATCGCCCCCGATCGCGCCGAACCGTTCGTAGCCCAGACGGTTCATCAGCTCCAGCCACAGACCCGCGGTGTGCACGGCATCGATTCCGACCTCTGCCGGACGGGAGGAGAAGCCGTAACCCGGCAACGACGGAACGATCACATCGAACTCATCCGACAATCGGTCCACGAGAGGAAGCATCTCCACGAAACAGCTCGGCCACCCATGCGTCAGCAGCAGCGGAGGTCTTCCGCTTCGTCGGTGGACGAAATGCACACGAGTGCCCGTGATGTCGGCGGTGAATTGAGGGTACGCATTGAGGCGCTGCTCTTGCCGGCGCCAATCGAATCTGCCCGCCCAGTCGTCGGTAAGGCGCCTCAAGTAGGCCAGGTCGGTGCCTTGGCTCCACGGTGCTCCCGGCGCGCCATCCGGCCAGCGGGTATTGCGTAGTCGGGCGCGCAGATCGCTCAAGACGTCTTCCCCGATAGCGATCGTGAACGGTTCAGGATCGACACTCATGCAGGAATCCTTCTCGAGCTCACGATGACTGGATCTGTGCCACCAGACAGCCCCACCGCTAACGGACCAGCGACCGCAACTGTCGGAGGGCGACCGACAGCACGGCGATGTCCGGGTCCGTCACGGCGCTCGCTGCGGCGAGGGAAGCGACCGCGCGCTTCGCGGGTATGCCACCCCCCTCGAGCCAGCGTGCGAACCTCTGCCCGAGCTCGACGTCACCCGCGTGCGACTGCACGGAGGCGGTGAGCTCGACGAGCACGGCGTACAGGTCGTCGCGCAGCGAAGCGCGCGCCATCGACTGCCAGTGATCCTCCTGCGGGAGCCGGGAGACGCTGGTCAGCAGGTCGTCGAACCGGATCTCGCCCGAGAGCAGGAAGTAGGCGCGGGCGACCTCGTCCAGGTCCCACCCACGAGCCTGCGCGAGCTCGACGACATCGAGCAGGCGCAGGGCCTCGAGCAGGCGAGCGCCGCGGTGCGCCAGATCCTCGGGAACTCCCGCGGCGTGCAGCGCCGCCTTGCGGTTCGCGAACTGGTCTGCCTCCTCACCGCGGAAGAACTCGGCGAGCCGGTCCGAGAGGATCGCGACCGGACCCGCGAACCTCGTGATCTCCGCCCCGAGGTCCAGCCGGTCGGACCGGCGCTGCACGAACCACCGGGCGGCCCGATCGAGCAGCCGCCGGAAGGCGAGGTACAGCGTGGTCTGCGTGCTCGTGTCGACGAGGGTGTCGGTTGCCTCGACCGCGATCACGAATCCGCGCAGATCGAAGATCTCGCGCGCAGCGACGTACGCCCGGGCGATCTGCTCGGTGGTGGCTCCCGTCTCGGCGGCGGCGCGGTCGGCGAACGTGATCCCGCCGCGGTTGACCATCGAGTTCGCGACCGCGTTGACGATGATCTCCCGGCGCAGCGGATGCTCGTCGAGGTACGCGGAGAAGCGTTCCCGCAGCTCGGTCGGGAAGTACTCGGCGAGCGTCCCGCCGAACCAGGGATCCTCGGCGAGGTCGGTCGCGGCGAGGTCGGACTTGAGCGCGAGCTTCGCATACGCGACCATGACCGCGAACTCCGGGCGGCTCAGCCCGACGCCCCGCTGGATGCGCTCGGCGACGTCGGTGCGGTCGGGCAGGAACTCGATCTCGCGATCCAACTCCCCGCGCGCCTCCAAGGCCTCCATCAGCCGTTCGTGCACGGGCAGCATGACGGCCGCGTTCGCACGGGAGTTTCCGAGCAGCACGTTCTGCTCGTAGTTGTCGCGCAGCACCTGCGCGGCCACCTCGTCGGTCATCGACGCCAGCAGGGCGTTGCGGTCGTCGATCGTCAGGTCGCCCGCGCGGACGACCTCGCCGAGGAGGATCTTGATGTTCACCTCGCGGTCCGAGGTGCCCACGCCGGCGGAATTGTCGATGGCATCGGTGTTGATCTGCCTGCCGGCGTGCGCCGCTTCGATGCGTCCGCGCTGGCTCACCCCGAGGTTGCCGCCCTCGCCGACCACGCGGGCGCGCAACTGGACGCCGTCGACCCTGATCGCATCGTTCGCCCGGTCGCCGATCTCGGCATTGGTCTCGGTCGAGGCCTTGACGTACGTGCCGATGCCGCCGTTCCACAGCAGGTCGACCGGGGCCAGGAGCACGGCCCGCTTCAGCTCGTTCGGCGTGAGCGCCTCCACCCTGTCATCGAGTCCGAGCGCCGCGCGCACCTGCGGCGACACCGGGATCGACTTCGCGCTGAGCGGGAACACTCCACCGCCCGTGGAGATGAGCGCCGCGTCGTAGTCGGCCCACGAGGACCCCGGCAGGTGGAACAGGCGCGTGCGCTCTCCGAAGGAGGCGGCGGAGTCGGGCTCCGGGTCGACGAACACATGGCGGTGGTCGAAGGCGGCGACGAGTCGGATGTGCTCCGAGAGCAGCATCCCGTTTCCGAACACGTCGCCCGACATGTCGCCGATGCCGACGACCGTGAAGTCCTCGGCCTGTGTGTCGAGGCCGAGTTCGCGGAAGTGCCGCTTCACCGACTCCCACGCTCCGCGTGCGGTGATCCCCATCGCCTTGTGGTCGTAGCCGGCCGACCCGCCCGAGGCGAACGCGTCGTCGAGCCAGAAGCCGTACTCCTGCGACACGCCGTTCGCGATGTCGGAGAACGTTGCGGTCCCCTTGTCGGCGGCGACCACGAGGTACGGGTCGTCGCCGTCGTGGCGCACGACTCGCTGCGGCGGCACGATCCCCGCGGCGGTGCGGTTGTCGGTGATGTCGAGGAGCCCGCGGATGAACACGCGGTACGCGGACGTGCCGGCTTCGAACCAGGCGCTCCGGTCGACCGCGGGGTCGGGCAGCCGCTTGCCGACGAACCCGCCCTTCGAGCCCGTCGGCACGATCACGGCGTTCTTCACCATCTGCGCCTTGACGAGCCCGAGCACTTCGGTGCGGAAGTCCTCGCGTCGGTCGCTCCACCGCAGGCCCCCGCGGGCGACCTTCCCGAAGCGCAGATGCACACCCTCGACCTCGGGCGAGTAGACCCAGATCTCGGCCATGGGCTGCGGCTTGGGCAGGTTCGGAACGCGCTTGCTCTCGAGCTTCATCGACACCCACGACTTGGGGAGGCCTCCGACGTCGCGCTGGTAGAAGTTCGTGCGCACCGTCGCGTCGATCGTGCCGACGAAGGCGCGGAGGATGCGGTCGTGGTCGAGGCTGGGGACATCGTCCAGCGCGCGCAGCAGCTCGTCGCGGACCTGCTCGTAGCCGGTGCCGCCGTCGGCCCTGTCGGGGTCGAACCTGGCCCCGAACACGCGGACGAGGCCCGCCGCGAGCGTCGGGTTCGCGGTGAGCGCCTGGTCGATGTACTCCATCGAGAAGGCGGAGCCGATCTGTCGCAGGTAGGCGCCGATCGCACGCAGGATGACGACGTCACGCCAGTCCACGCCCGCCTGCAGGACGAGCGAGTTGAGGCTGTCACCCTCGGCGGCGCCCGACCAGATCGCGAGGAACGCCCGCTCGAACGCGGCTGCACGGGCGTCGTCGTCCCACATCTCGGCGTCATGCAGGCTCAGGGCGAAGTCGGAGATGTGCCTCGTCGAGCCGTCCATGAGGGTCACATCCTGGGGGCGATCGTCGATCACCTGGACGCCGAGCGCGGTGAGCATGGGCAGCACCTCGGTGAGCGGCCGCGAGGCGGTGCTCACGACCCTGAGGAACCGCAGGCGGGGATCGTCGCCCGCGGCGTACAGGTGCACCGCGATTCCGCCGGAGTCGTCCAGCCGCTCGAGGCGCCCGACATCGGCGACCGCCTCGTCAGGTGTCGTGGTGTCCTTGTACGACTCCGGAAAGGCGGAGCCGTATCGGGTGAACAGCCCTGCCGCCACCTCTTCGTCGTGCACGCGGTGCAGGGCGTCGACGAACTCGGAGTCCCACGTGCGGATCGCGGCTTCGAGGCCGGCGTTGAGCGCCGCGACATCGACCGGAGGGATGTCGACGCCCCGCGGCATCCGCAGCGTGCAGTGCAGTTGGGCCAGCGGCGAATCCCCGACCTTCGCGGTGTGCTCGATGAACTCGGCGCCATACGCCTCGGTGAGCATGGACTCCACGCGCAGTCGGACGGGCGTGTTGTACCGATCGCGCGGCATGAACACGAGTGCCGATACGAAGCGGCCGAACTCGTCACTGCGGACGAACACGTGTGAACCCCGCCGCTCCTGGAGCTTGCTGACCTGCGTCGTGACGTCGAGCAGGTGTTCCGGCGAGTCTTGGAATAGCTCGTCACGCGGGTAGTCTTCGAGGATCTGCAGCAGATTCTTCGCGGAGTGCGAACCGGGCGCGTGCCCGGAAGCCTCCAGCACGGCGCTCACCTTGGCCGCGATGACGGGGAGCATCAGGACGGACGACGCGTAGGCCGTCGAGGTGAACAGCCCGATGAGGCGACGCTCGCCGGTGACGTTTCCGACCTCGTCGAATGTGCGCACTCCCACGTAGTCGAGGTACACCGCCCGATGCACCGTCGCGCGGGAGTTGGCCTTCGTGATGGTGAGCAGCCGGGGGGCTCGCGCTGTCGCCCTGGCTTCCGGTCGGAGATGCGCGACGCGGGTGGGCGCATCGCGGAGGATGCCGAGACCGCTGCCCGGGATGGGAGACAGCACATCCTCGCCGTCGACCACGTCGAGCGCGTACTCGCGATACCCGAGGAAGGTGAAGTGATCGTCGGCGAGCCAGGTGAGGAATTCGACGGTGCTGGTGACCGCTTCCGCGGCCACCCCGATCGGAGGGGAGGCGCGCAGTTCGGCGACGATGCCGAGACAGGTGCGCCGCATGGCGCTCCAGCCGTCCACCGCTGCGCGGACGTCGGCGAGTGCTGACCCGATGCGCGCCTGCAGCGCCGCTCGCTGCTCGCCCGTCGGGATGCGGTCCGTCTCGATGTGCATCCACGACTCGCGCGGGCCGTCGTCGGTGCCGATGGCCAGAAGGCGCCCCTCGGCGTCGCGGCCGGCCGAGAGGATCGGATGCAGCAGCAGGTGGACGGTGAGGCCCGCTTCGGCGATGGCCGCGGTGACCGAGTCCACGAGGAAGGGTGAGTCGTCGGTGCAGATCTGCACGATCGTGCGGCGCGACGTCCACCCGTTCTCGGTGAGTGTGGGCGTGTACACGGCCACGCGAGCCTCGCCGGGACGCCGGTCGTCGGCGAGCCTCGTTAGCGCGGTGAGCGCCCCCGTGACGTCGCGTGGCTCCCGACCTTCGAAGCTGTCCGAGGGGAGCGTGCGACGAAGCTGCTGGGCCAGCACCGCGGCGGTCATGCTCGGCCTTGTGTCGCGGCGCCGGGGACCGCGACCACAGGTACGGGCGCGTACCGGATGATCTTGGTCGCGCTCGATCCGAGGAACACACGAGCCACCGGATGCGTCGCCGACGAGCCGACGGCCAGGATGTCGCCATCCTCCCAGTCGAGCATCCTGATCGCCCGCCCCCAGTCGGGACCCTGTGCGATCGCGAACTCGAGCGAGGGCTCGTCGAACCCCTGCGAGTCGAGGTAGGTCTTCGCCTCGCGCTGGGCATTCGCGGCCTGGGCCTTCCAGAGGTCGATCACCTGGGTCTCGGTGTGACTCGAGCGGGCCGTGACCGGTCGGCGCGGTGGTGCGACGACGAACGTGGCCACGCGAAGGTGCGCCGATGCCCGGTGGCAGATCTCGGCGATGCGCGCCAGCAGGGACCAGCTCGCGTCATCGTCGCGGAATCCCACGGTCACCCGTGTCACGGGGTGATCGGTGCGATAGCCGCGAGGAGCGATCGCCACCGGGACGGGTGACGAGTGCACCAGACGGTCGGTCTTGGAGCTGAGTCGGATGCGGCCCCGCTCGGCATCGCCGCTGGAACCGACGACGAGCATCCAGGCATCGGATCGGGCTGCCTCGTCCAGGAGGGCGTGGGGCACCGAACGGTCGCTCACCCAGACGGCAGAGCCTTCGACGGTCGGGTGTTGGGCCAGATCGTCGCGCGCCTCGGCGGCGCTGAGCTCGCCCTCACCTGCGGCCCACGCCTCGAACTCGCGGTCGGTTCCACCGGCCGCCGGGGTTCCCCATCCCTGCGGAACCACGGAGACCGCGCGCACGTCGCCCGGCACTGAGCGGGCGAGCTGACACGCGAGCTCGATCGCGCTGCGATCGTTGTTGTGCGGGCCGTACCCGACGACGTACGTCACCGTTCCTCCAGCTCGGGATGGATCGGCTCCGAGATCTCCTCGTCGGAGGTGTAGTCGTTCAGCGTGGCGTGGTGCCTGCCGTACGCGAGGTAGAAGACGAACACGACGGCGAGCCACGTGAGGCAGATGATCCAGGTGATCGGGCGGAGACTCACGAGCACGTAGATGCACACGGCCACCGTGAGGATGGGCACCACCGGGTACAGCGGCACCTTGAAGGGGCGCTCGAGTTCAGGGTGCTGGCGCCGCAGCACGATGAGCGAGATCGCGACGACGCTGAACGCGACCAGTGTGCCGAACGAGACGCTGTCCCACAGGTAGTCGGAGGGCACGAATCCCGCGACGAGCGCCACGAGGATCGACACGACGATCGTGTTGTAGACCGGCGTGCCGTACTTGGGGCTGACGGCGAGGAACTTCTTGGAGACCATGCCGTCGCGAGAGATCGAGAAGAGGATGCGCGTCTGGCCGTACAGGGTCACCAGCGTGACTGAGAACACCGAGATCACCGCGCCGGCGGAGAGGATCGTCGCCCAGATCGGCGTGCCGGTGACCAGCTCCATGATCTTCGCGAGTCCGGCTTCGCCGGCTTCCGGCGTCGCGAACCACTCCACCGGCATCGCGGCGAGCCCTGCGATGCACACCAGGACGTACACCGTCGTGACGATCACCAGGGCGCCGATGATGGCGCGGGGGATCGCCTTCTGCGGATTGCGCACTTCCTCGCCGGCGGTCGCGACCGCATCGAGTCCGATGAAGGAGAAGAAGATCACTCCGGCCGCTCCACTGATGCCTGCGGCCTGGCCGAAGAAGTTGTCGAAGTGGTCGGCGTTGAATGCGGAGAGTCCGATCACGATGAACAGCGCCAGCACGCCGAGCTTGATGCACACCATGATCGCGTTGATCGTCGCGGACTCCGAAGCACCGCGGATGAGCAGCAGCATGCACAGGGCCACCAGCACGATGGCCGGCAGGTTGACGATGCCGCCGGTGGCCACGCCGTCGTCGCCGGGGATGAACGAAATCGAAAGCTCCGTCGGCAGCTGGAACCCGAACAGGAGGCGCAGCAGCTCGTTGAAGTAGCCGCTCCAGCCGACTGCGACCGCCGAGACGGCCAGACCGTATTCGAGCAGCACGCACCCGCCGACGAGGACCGCGACACCTTCGCCGAGTGCGTGGTACGAGAACGAGTAGGTCGATCCGCTCACCGGGATCGAGGAGGAGAGCTCCGCGTAGCACAGAGCCGACAAGCCGGCCGCGAGGCCCGCGAGCAGGAACGAGAGGATCACCGCCGGCCCGGCCAGCGGGATCGCTTCGCTCAGCACGAAGAAGATGCCGGTTCCAACGGTGGCACCGACGCCGAACATCATGAGCTGGAATGTGCCGAGCTTGCGCGGGAGCTCCGTGCCGGGATGGAAATGATGCTGGAAGATGATCGGCTTGCGTCGCAGCAGCTGGGCACCGAGCCCGAGACGTTGATCGGACATGGACGCTCCCCTTTGAACGCTGTGCTCCGAGTTTCTCGCTCGGGAGGCTCGATGTCGAGCCCGGTGTCCCATCCGTCGTCCGAACACCGGTCCTTCGTGGTCGGCGCGGTTGAGTCGGTGAGGCGTTCCAAACCGGCAGATCGGTTCAGTTGCCGCCGATCACGTGCTCGGGTAGGTCATGGTGGCGCTTGGGTCGTGGTCCCTTCGTCGCCCACGGCTGGCGCCATTCCGGCGCCGGGAAGGAGTCGGCGAAGTAGAGCGTTTCACGCGCTACCTTGTCGCCGCGAAACTGCATGATCTTGACGTAGTGCAGCGGTTCGCCCCCGTCATAGCTGAGCAGCCCTTCCGCAAGCCAGAGGTCGCCGGAGCCTCTGATCTCCTGCGGCTGAAAATCGAGCTTCGCGGGGTAGCGCTCGCGCCATTCCTGCTGATTGAGCTTGCCTTCGAACCACTCGTCGGATTGCGGGAACTCGAGCACGACGTCGTCGTGATAGAGCTCCGACGCCTTGGACTCGTTGGGTCCTCCGGTGTATGTCCACTGTTGCAGGAGCAGTTCGCGGACCTGTTCGTACTCCATTGCTCGCCACCTCCAGGGTGCGACAGTGTTGTTCTCGATCTTCGAGCCTCTGCACGACGATGTCCATTCACCTTCCTGCACGTGCTCGCAGATATGGCCGGAACGTCGTGACGGTGCGCCGTGGAAGCATGGGGGCCGTGAGCCGCAGTCCATCTCAACCCACGACCCTCGTCCGAGCGGTCGTGGCTGTCGTCGCTGGAGCTGTGGCCTTCGTGGCGGTCACGCCCGTCCTCGGCGTCCCGGCGGCGCTGCTCGTCGGATGGTCGGTGATCGCGTTATCCAGCGTGATCTGGGTGCTCGTGACGGTCTGGCCCATGAACGCGGAGCAGACGCGTGCACACGCCACGAGTGAGGATCCGGGTCGGAACCTGGCGCGACTCGTCGCGCTCATCGGCTCGCTCGTCAGCCTCGGAGCGGTCGGCATCGTGCTCCTGCAGACGCGGGAGCGGTCGCAGGCCGAGGCGCTGCTGCTCGCCGGGATCGCGCTCGTGAGCGTCGTCTCCTCGTGGGCGTTGGTGCAGGTGGACTAGATGCTGCGGTACGCCGCCCGCTGGTACGCGGAGCCGGTCGGGGGGATCGACTTCAATCAGGATGAGGATCCGGAGTACACGGACTTCGCGTACTTCGCGGTCGGGCTGGGGATGACGTACCAGGTCGCCGACACGAACGTGCGCACGAACGAGATCCGACGGATCGTGATCGCGCAGACCGTGCTCGCCTACGTGTTCGGGTCGGTGATCCTCGCGAGCATCATCAACCTCGTCGCCGGGATCGCGTGAGCGGTCTCGTTGGGTGAGGCATCAGACGCGTGCGGTGCGGCGCACCACGTCGCCGAGCCCGCCGGCGTCGAGCGCGAACAGGTCGCGTGATCCGGCGGTGGCGGCGCCGACGAGACCGGATGCCGCGGGCAGCAGCTGCTCGGCGTAGAACCGGGCGAGCGGCAACTGCGCCGCCGCCACGGTGTCGCCGTTGAGCTCGCGAGCCGCGAGTGCGGACTTCGCGAGCAGCCAGCCGCCGACCACGAGCCCCCAGATGCGCAGGTACGGGGTGGATCCGGAGAGCACCGAGTTCGGGTCGGAGACGCCGGTGCGCAGCATCCACCCGGTCGTCTGCTCGAGCACGTCGAGACCCGCGTTCAGCTGTGCGCGGATGGACGCGAAGTCCTCACCGGCGGCCGCCAGCTCGCCGTCGAGGTCGCGCATGGTGGCGATGAACTCGAGGAACGAGGCGCCGCCCCGCACGCCGAGCTTGCGGCCGACGAGGTCGGCGGCCTGGATGCCGTTCGTGCCCTCGTAGATCGCGGTGATGCGCACGTCGCGGTAGTGCTGGGCGGCTCCGGTCTCCTCGATGAAGCCCATGCCGCCGTGGATCTGCAGCGCGAGCGACGTCAGCTCGTTACCGAGGTCGGTGCCGAACGCCTTGCAGATCGGCGTGAGCAGGCCGACGATCTCGTCGGCGCGGGCGCGGGTCGCGGCATCCGGGTGATTGGTCGAGATGTCGACGTACACGGCGTTCAGCAGCATCATCCGTCGCAGCGCGGCGATGTACGACTTCTGCGTCATGAGCATGCGGCGCACGTCGGGGAAGTCGATGATGGGGGAGTCCTGCGTGGCGCCGATCGCGCGGCCCTGGATGCGCTCGGTCGCATAGTCGAGCGACTGCTGGTACGCGCGCTCGGCGACGGCGAGGCCCTGCATGCCCACCGACAGGCGGGCACTGTTCATCATGACGAACATGATGCGCATGCCGAAGTTCTCGTCGCCGATGAGGTAGCCCGTGGCATCCTCGTACGACAGCACGCACGTGGGCGCCCCATGCATGCCCATCTTGTGCTCGAGGCCCACGGTGTGCACGCCGTTCCGCTCACCCAGCGAGCCATCCGCGTTCACGAGGTGCTTCGGAACGATGAAGCACGAGATGCCCCGCGTGCCGGCGGGTGCGTCGGGCGTGCGGGCGAGTACGAGATGCACGATCTGGTCGCTCAGGTCGTGGTCGCCGTACGAGATGAAGATCTTCTGGCCGGTGATGCCGTAGGTGCCGTCGGCCCGCTTGACGGCCTTCGTCGTGAGCGCGCCCACGTCGGAACCGGCGTGGGGCTCGGTCAGGTTCATGGTGCCGGCCCATTCGCCGCTGACCATCTTGGGCAGCCAGGCCTGCTTCTGCTCGTCGCTGCCGTAGTGCAGGAGCGCCTCGATCGCGCCCTGGGTGAGCAGCGGCCCGAGCGCGAACGCGATGTTCGCGGTGGTGGTCAGCTCCTGGATGGCGAGGCCGACCGTTCGCGGGAACCCGCCGCCGCCGAACTCCTCGGGCAGGGGCACCGAACCCCAGCCCGCGGCGACGTACGAGGCATAGGCCTCCGTGAAACCCGTGGGCGTGGTCACCGAACCGTCGGCGTTCAGGCGGGCGCCCTCGATGTCGCCGGCACGGTTGGTGGGAGCGATGACCTCGGACGAGAAGGCGCCGAACTCGTCGAGGATCTCGGAGACCGTCTCGAAGTCGGCGTGCTCGAAGCCCGGGAGCTGCTCGACCTGGTCGTAGCCCACGACGTGCTTGAGCGCGTAGACGAGGTCGGCGACGGGCGGACGGAATCCATTCATGTACGGAGGGTAAACCCGGGCTTCGCGCCGGGTGCCGACCTCTGTCGGGATCGACGACGCGGGCGGGTCGAAGCGGCGCCGCGCTTGTGGCATCCGGCAATCGGTCAGACGCCGTGCTTCGCGACCACGTCGGCCCGGGACGCGTCCTCGCTCGCCAGCACACCGCCGTTCGCGACGACATCGGCTGAGATCTCCTGGTACACGATGCGCACGTCCTGCGGGCGTGCACCGAGGATGTCCACGGCGTGGGCGGTGACGGCTTCGGCGAATGCGCGCCGCTGGTCGACGGTGCGGCCTCGCAGGAGCTCGACGGTGATATTGGGCATGGTTCCTCCTCGGTCGGATGGGTTCTCGTGGTCGGTCGGATGTCAGATCGCGGTCACGCGCCGGCTTCCGAACTGCCGGCTCAGCTGGTCGCGGGTCTTCAGAAGCAGCTCGATGATGGAGCGCTCGCGCTCGTCGTCGAGCCGTGCGATCGGCACCGAGCAGCTGATCGCATCCTTCGACGGCGTCTGGAACGGGAGCACGACCGCGAAGCACCGCATGCCGAGGCCGGCCTCTTCGGCGTCGATCGCGTAGCCCTGGCGTCGCACCTCGGCGAGGTGCTCGATGAGCGCCTCGCGGGAGGTGATCGTGTGCTCGGTGGAGGCGGGCAGCTGCTCGGGCAGGATGCGCCGGATCGTGTCGGCGGGGAGCTCGGCCAGCGCCGCCTTGCCGAGCGCCGTCGCGTGCGCCGGGAGACGTCGTCCGATGGCGGAGAACATGCGAAGCGGATGCGTCGACTCGCGCTTGGCGAGGTAGACCACGTCGGGCACCTCGAGGCGGGCGAGGTGCACGGTCTCGCCGGTCTCGGCGGCCAGTCCGTCGAGGGCGTCGGATGTGCGGAGCACGGTGGGGTCCTGGTCGACGTAGGAGGATCCGATGAGGAGCGCGTTCATGCCCAGTGCATAGGTCGACCGCGCCGCGTCGCTCTCGACCCATCCCCGATGCTCGAGCGTGCGCAGGATGCTGTGCATGCTGCTCTTCGGGATGCGGAGACGCGCCGACAGCTCCGCGAGGCTCGCTGCGCCGGATGCGAGCGCTTCGAGCACGTCGAGCGTGCGATCGGCGGACTTCACGGGCACGAAGTCGGGGTCGTCCGCGCCACCGGACGGGGATTGACTCATCGGTTCTCCTTGACGCCTTGACGTTCACATTCTTGAACGATGTTCTCATACTTGACTCGGGTCGCGGAATCAGTCTACGGTCTCCGTACAAGATACGGAACATCGTTCAAGGATGAGGATGGACTGCATAACCCTCGGCGAACCGCTGATCTGCTTCGACAGTGGCCAACAACCGCTCGACGCGGCATCCGTCGTGCAGAAGTACGTCGTCGGAGCCGAGAGCAACGTCGCGATCGGACTCGCCCGCCTGGGCCGATCGGTCGCGTACATCGGCAGGGTCGGGAGCGACTCGCTCGGGCGTGAGATCCGCCGGACCCTGCGCGGTGAGGGCGTCGACGCCTCCGGCCTCGTCGTGGCCGCATCCGCCCCGACCGGCGTACTCCTGAAGGAACGCTCCACCGCGGGACGCACCGAGGTGACGTACCACCGTGCAGGCTCGGCCGGCTCGACGCTCAGCGTCGCCGACCTCCCGGCCAGGTTCGCGGGCATCCGCCGGCTGCACGTGACCGGCATCACCCTGGTGCTGAGCCCCGCGGCACGTCGAGCCGCTCTCGAGGCGATGCGACGCGCCCGGGCGGACGGATGCCGCGTGAGCCTCGACGCGAACTTCCGGCGCAAGCTCGCGCCCGCTCCGACGTTGGTCGACACCTTCGAAGAGGCGGCCGGCCTCGCCGACGAGATCCTGCTCGGCCGCGGAGAGGCCGCGCTCTGCGCGGGCTCCGACGACGACGCGGCGCTCGAGGAGTACGCGCGATCGCTGTCGGCCGAGACGGTGGTCCTCAAGGGAGTCGGGGGCGGGGCGAGCGCGTTCGCCCGGCACGAGCGCATCGAGCTCGAGCCGGGTACCGTTCCCGTCGTCGACGCGGTCGGCGCCGGCGACGGATTCGCGGTCGGATTCCTTCACGCCCTGCTGGACGGCGCGCCGATCGTCGACGCGCTCGAGCTCGCCGGGCGCGTCGCCGCGCGCGTCGTGAGCACGCAGGGGGACTACCAGGGCCTCCCGTATGCAGAGGACCTGCTCTCCGAGCCCGCCCGCGAGCGGATGGTGCTGCGATGACGGGACTCGACGACGTGCTGACCCACGCGCCCGTCGTGGCGGTGGTGCGGCACGACGAGGCATCCGTCGCCGAGCGCATCGCACTCGCTGCCGCGGACGGAGGCGTCCGCGCGATCGAGATCACCTTCACCGTCCCCGACGCGGGTGCGCTCATCGAGCGACTCGTCGGGATGCTGCCCGCCGTCGCCATCGGCGCGGGCACCGTGCTCACCCCCGGTCAGGCACAGGTCGCGATCGACGCCGGAGCGACCTTCCTCGTCTCGCCGATCTCCGATGCCGCCGTGCTGCGCCGCGGGGCCGACCATGGCGTCCCGGTGCTGCCGGGCGCCTTCACACCGACCGAGGTGGCCGATGCCCGTCGCGCCGGAGCGCACGCGGTGAAGGTCTTCCCGGCCGCTTCCCTCGGCACGGGCTTCGTGAGCGCGCTGGCCGAGGTGTTCCCCGACATCCCGCTCGTGCCCACCGGCGGCATCGCGCCGGCCGAGGCGGGCGGATGGCTGACGGCCGGCGCCGCCGCCGTGGGCATCGCCGGCGCCTTCACGAGGGCGTGGCAGCACGGCGGCGCCGACCACGTGAAACACGCGGCGATCACCGCGATCGCCGCCGCGACCGACTCGAGGAGCAGTGCATGAACATCGACCGCCCGGCCATGGACGCCCAGCGCGCCCGCGGTGCGACGACGCAGGAGTTGAGGGACGCGTTCCTCGTCGAGGGCCTCTTCCGAGCGGGAGAGGTCTCGACGGTGCACACTGCGGAGGACCGGATGCTCATCGCCGGCGTCGTCCCGTCGGGGTCGGCGCTCGAGCTCCCCGAGATCGAGGCGCTCGGGCCGGACGGGCTCGAAAGGCGCGAGTTCGGCGTCGTCAACGTCGGCGGCCCTGGAGTGGTCGTCGTCGACGGCGAGCGATACGAGCTAGCCTCGCGCGACGGCCTGTACGCCGGTCGCGGCAGCTCACTCTCGTTCGAGGGCGACGAGGCGCGCTTCTACGTCGTCGGCACCCTCGCCCACACGCAACTTCCCGCCGCGCGCATCGCCTTCGACGAGACCGAGCCGGTCGAGCTCGGCGACGAGGCGGGTGCCGGCCGCCGGCGCCTCTACCGTTACATCTGGGGCGGCGGCACCGTCGAGTCGTGCCAGCTGCAGCTCGGCGTCACGGTGCTCGAGCCCGGCGCGGTGTGGAACACCTTCCCGCCGCATCTCCACGAGCGCCGCACCGAGATCTACCTCTACTTCGAACTGCCCGACGCCGCTCGCGTCGTGCACCTCATGGGCGAGCCCGAGCACACGCGGCACGTCATCGTCGCGAACGAGCAGGCCGTCATCGCGCCGCGCTGGTCCATCCACTCCGGCGCCGGGACCGCGCGATACTCCTTCGTCTGGGCGATGGCCGGCGACAACCGCGACTACGGCGACCTCGCGCCCGTTCCCGTGGAGGGCCTGCGATGACAGTCGACACGCTCTTCTCCCTCGCGGGCCGCCGCGCGCTCGTGACCGGTGCGAGCTCGGGGATCGGACGGCAGATCGCACGCGGACTCGCCGCGGGCGGGGCATCCGTCGTGCTGATCGGCCGATCAGCCTCGCTCGACGCCACGCGTGCGCAGATCGCCGCGCAGCACGGCGATGCGGTGATCGCGCGCCTCGACCTGCGCGACACCGACGCACTCGAAGAAGCGGCCGGCGAACTGGCCGTCGAGCACCCGGTCGACATCCTCGTCAACTGCGCGGGCACGATCCAGCGCGGTCCGTTCCTCGACGTCGACGACGACGAGTGGCGCGACCTCATGGCCGTGAACCTCGAGGCGCCCCGCGTGCTGAGCCGGGCCTTCGGCGAGGGCATGCTCGCGCGAGGTCGCGGGAAGATCATCAACATCGCGAGCCTGCTCTCGTTCCAGGGAGGCCGCCAGGTCGCCGGGTACGCCGTGAGCAAGCACGCCCTCGTAGGGCTCACGCGGGCGCTCGCGAACGAATGGGCCGACCGCGGGGTGCAGGTGAATGCCATCGCCCCCGGCTACATCGCCACCGACAACACCGCGGCCCTGCGCGCCGACCCCGAGCGCGACCTCGAGATCCTCTCGCGCATCCCCTCGGGGCGCTGGGGTCGCCCTGAAGACCTCGTCGGCGCCGCGATCTTCCTCGCCTCGCCGGCATCCGACTACATCACCGGACACACCCTCGTCGTCGACGGGGGGTGGATGTCGCGATGAAGCAGACCACCCACCTCACCACGAAGCCCGAAACGGAGCACAGCACATGATCACCACATCCGCCCGCAGCCGGCGCGCGCTCGCGTTCGCCGCCGCCGGCCTGACCGCGCTGGCACTCGCCGGCTGCGCGAGCGACTCCGCCGCCGAAGGCGACGGCGGACAGACCGCCGCCTGCGCGCCCGAGGACATCCAGCTCATCGGCCAGGTCCGCAACGAGACGAACCCGTACGAGAAGGCCTGGCTCGACGGCGGCGACGAGTTCGCCGAGTCGGTCGGGCTCACCCAGACCCGCCTCACCTATGACGGCGAGTCGCCCAAGCAGCAGGAGCAGCTGCGCCAGGCGCTCAGCACCGGCAACCCCGAGTGCATGGTGCTCAACGTGCTGCCCAACGGCGACTCCGACACGACGCCCATCGTCAAGGAGGCGGATGCCGCGGGCGCCTACCTCGTGACGCACTGGAACAAGCCGGCGGACCTCAACCCGTGGGACGGATACGACACGTGGATCTCGCACATCACGTTCAACGGCGTGGACTCGGGCCGCCAGATCGCCGAGGCGATGTTCGAGGCCATGGGCGGCGAGGGCGGCATCATCGCACTTCAGGGCATCCTCGACACGAGTGCCGCCAAGGACCGGTTCATCGGCCTGGAGGACGCGCTCGCCGAGAACCCCGGCGTGACCCTCCTCGACGAGCAGGCGGCCGACTTCGACCGCACGACCGCGTTCAACGTCACCAAGACGCTCATCACCAAGCACGGCGACGCGATCAAGGGCGTCTGGGCGGCCAACGACGACATGGCCCTCGGCGCGTTGCAGGCGCTCGAGGCCGCCGGCATGACCGGCGTCGCGGTCGTGGGCATCGACGCGGTCCCCGAAGCGGTCCAGGCGATCGCCGACGGCAAGATGACGGCGACGGTGTCGAGCGACGGCCCGTGGCAGGGCGGCATCGGCCTCGCGATGGGCTACTGCGCGCTGACCGGCGAGCTGGACGTCGCGGACCTCAGCGACGAGGAGCGCGCCTTCTTCGCGAAGCAGACCCTCATCGACGCCTCCAATGCGGAAGCGAACCTCACGCCGTCGGTGAACCTCGAGGACTTCGAGTGCGGCAACCTGTTCAACCGCGTCGACGGGCCGGTGAGCTGACATGACGCCCGCCCGGCTCGGGCAGGCGCCGCCCGAGACCGGGCGGACCGCCGGCCCACCACGTCCTTCGCGGCGCTTCGACCGTGCGACGTTGCTGGCCGACTTCGGCCCCCTCGCCGCACTCGTGCTGCTCTGCGCCCTCTTCGCCGTCCTCAGCCCGCAGTTCGCGACGTGGGGCAACGTGCGGAACCTCCTCGACTCGGCTGCGGTGCTCGCGGTCATCGCGGTCGGCCTCACGTTCGTCCTGCTGCTCGGCGCGATCGACCTGTCGATCGAGGGCGTCATGGCGACCGCCGCCCTGAGCGTCGCCCTCCTCGTGGCCAACAGCCGGAACGACATCGACCTCGGCCTGCTCGGTGTCGTCGCGGCCGTCGCGCTCGGCGCGTGCTTCGGCCTCGCGAGCGGCATGCTCTCCACGGGACTCAAGATCCCGTCGTTCATGACGACGCTCGGCATCTCGGCCATCGGCATCGGCATCGCGACCGTGCTGTTCGGCGGCATGCAGCCGACGCTGCGCTCGCCGGAGCTCGCCGAGTGGGCCGCCGGACAGTGGTTCGGACTCACCCGGCTGACGTACGTCGCGCTCGCGGTGGTCGTCATCGGGCTCCTGGTCCAGCGATACACCCGTCTCGGCCGGTACGCGCGGGCGATCGGCGGGGCCGAGGAGCTGGCGCTGCTCTCCGGCATCCCGGTGCGTCGCTACAAGACCCTGGCGTTCACGTTCGCGGGTGCCGCGTACGGGCTTGCGGGTGTCATGGTCACGGTCCAGCTCGGCTCGGGCATCGTCCAGGCCGGTGTCGGGCAGAACTTCGCGGCGATCACGGCCGCAGTCGTCGGCGGCACGCTCCTGTCGGGAGGCCGCGGCGGCGTGCTGCAGTCGATCGTCGGGGTGTTGATCGTCACCGTCCTCGCCAACGGGCTCGTGCTCATCGGAGTCAGCCCCTACGTGCAGCGGGCGGTGCAGGGAGTGATCGTCGTCGTCGCCGTCGTCATCACGGCGTGGCCGCTGCGGCGGAGATTGCGAGTGGTCAAGTGAGTGCGGACATCGAGACGACCCTGGACGTGGAGCGCCCGTCGGGCACCGCGCCGGTGCTGGCGGTGCGGGAGCTCCTGAAGCGATTCGCCGAGACGACGGCCCTCGACGGCGTGACCTTTGAGGTGCGGCCGCACGAGGTCGTGGGGCTCATCGGCGAGAACGGCGCGGGCAAGTCCACGCTGCTGAAGATGCTGGTCGGGCTCGCCCAGCCCGACTCGGGTTCGATCGAGCTGCGGGGCGAGCGCGTCAGGATGCGAGGCATCGCGCAGGCGGGCGCGGCGGGAATCGGAATGGTGTTCCAGGAGCAGTCGCTCATCCCCAACCTGACGGTCGCCGAGAACATCCTCCTCGGCGCAGAGGGCCCCGCCGTGGTCGGCGGCCTCTACCGCTGGAAAGAGCTGAGGCGGCGCGCCCAGGTGCAACTCGACAAGATCGGCTCGGACATCTCGACCGACGCCGTCACCGAGAGCCTCAGCTTCGCCAACCGGCAGCTCGTCGAGATCGCGAAGGTCCTCGCGACCGAGGAGCGCACCAACGCCGAACCGGTCGTGCTCCTCGACGAGCCGACCTCGGTGCTCGACCGCGACGAGACCGAACTGCTGTTCGCCCAGATCGAGCGGTTGCGCACGCGCGCCTCGGTCGTGTTCGTCTCGCACCGCCTCGACGAGGTGCTCCGCGTCTCCGATCGGGTCTACGTGCTGCGCAACGGCCAGACCGTGGCGGAGTGCGTGCCCGGGGACGTCGATGAGGCGACCCTGCGCCGGCTCATGATCGGCCGCGACCTGGAGGGCAGCCACTACGACGAGGAGCGGCAGCTGCCGCCCCGCGAGGAGGTCCGCCTGGCGGTGCGCGGTCTCACGGTCAAGGGCGTGTGCGACCGCGTCGACTTCGACCTGCACGAGGGCGAGGTGCTGGGGATCGCCGGCGTGCAGGGATCGGGCCGGGAGGAACTGTGTCGGAGCCTCTTCGGCGCGCTCGCGAGCCGCAACGAGTCCGTCACGCTGCAGGGGCGCCCGCTCAGGTCCCGTTCGCCTCGGGCCGCGATCGCCTCCGACATCGGCTTCGTGCCTGCTGAGCGCCGTCGCGAGGGGATGGTCGGCTCGATGTCGGTCGCCGAGAACATCACCCTTCCCCACCTCGCCGAGGTATGCGCGGGCCCGCTCCTGCAGCGCGGCAAGGAGCGCGCACTCGCCGAGACGTGGATCGAGCGGCTCAGCATCCGCACCCCGTCGGCATCGGCGCCGCTCGGGTCGCTGTCGGGCGGCAACCAGCAGAAGGCGGTGCTCGCCCGGTGGCTCGTCTCCGACTCGCTGCGGCTGCTCATCCTCGACCACCCCACGCGTGGCCTGGATGTCGGGGCGAAGACGGAGGTCTACCAGTTGATCCGTGAGCTCACGGCGTCCGGGATGTCGGTGCTGCTCATGGCCGACAGCCTCGAGGAGCTCATCGCCATGAGCCACCGCGTGCTCGTCATGAAGGACGGGCGGGTCACCGAGGTCATCGATGCACCTGCGGGCGCGAAGCCCGCCCCGCTGCGAGTGCTGGAACGGATGGTGTGATGAGCGTCACCGACAAGACCGGCACGTTCGCCCGACTCGGCGAGCCGCCCCGGCTCACGCAGACCACGCGTCGGCAGTTGCTGCTCACCGTGATGCCCGTGATCGTCCTTGCGGCGCTCGTCGCGGCGATCGCGATCGCGAACCCGAACTTCCTCCGGCCCCTGAGCATCTGGACCGTGCTGGATTCGGCAGTGCCGCTGATGATCCTGGCCTCCGGTGCGATGCTCGTCATCCTGTGCGGCGGGATCGACCTCTCGGTCGCCGCGCTCGCCTCGATGGCATCGGTGCTCGTCGCCCTCTGGATACCGGTGCTCGGGCCGTGGGTCGTGCCCGTGGTCGTGCTGGTCGGCGCCCTCGCGGGGCTGCTGCAGGGCGCCATCCACGTCGTCGCCCAGATCCCGTCGTTCCTCGTCACCCTCGGCGGCCTGGCGGTCTGGTCGGGGATCGCCCTCGTCGCCTCCGGCGCGTCGACCGTCGGCGTGTCGGGTTCGACGCTCGACTGGACCTTCACGCGGGTCGGGCCCTGGCGCATCCCGAGTGCGGTGCTCATCGCCGCCGCGATCGTCGCCGTCTTCGCGCTCGTCCTCACCTTCACCCCGGTGCGGCGCTGGCTGATCTCGATCGGCAGCAGCGAGCCGGCCGCACTCATGGCCGGCGTGCCGGTCGCCCAGACCAAGATCGCCGCGTTCGTCGTGTCGGGCGCGTGCGCGGGATTCGCGGGCGTCATGCTCGTCGGCCGCACGTACAGCGGTGCGCCGGGCCTCGCGGATTCCCTGCTTCTGCCGGTGGTCGCCGCCATCGTGGTGGGTGGGACGGCGATCACCGGCGGATTCGGCGGCATCGGACGTACCGTGATCGGGGTGCTCATCATCACGGTGCTGCGCGTGGGGCTCTCGGTGGCGGGCGTCGACTCGTCGTTCGAGCAGATCTTCTACGGTGTGCTCGTGATCGCCGCCGTCGCCCTCACGATCGACCGCTCCAAGCTCCCCTTCGTCAAGTGACCGCACGTGACGTCAACTGAAAGGAACACCATGACCAACGCAGCCCTCCTGCCGAGCGTCGCCGAGTTCGTCGGCTCGCCCCGGCAGCTGCTCATCGACGGTGAGTGGCAGGATGCCGCGGACGGCCGCACCTTCGCGACGATCGACCCCGCGACGGAGGATGCGATCACGCACGTGGCCCAGGCCGGGCCCGAGGACGTGAACCGGGCGGTCGCCGCGGCCCGCCGCGCGTTCGAGCACGGCTCCGCGTGGAACCGGTTCACCCCGCGCCAGCGTGGACGCCTGCTGTGGAGGATCGCCGACCTGCTCGAGGAGCACGCCGACGAGTTCGCGCAGCTGGAGGCGCTCGACGGCGGCAAGCCGTTCGTCGGCGCGCGCGACGGCGACGTCGCAACGGCCGCGGAGCTGTTCCGCTACTTCGCCGGCTGGGCGAACAAGACCGAGGGCACGACGATTCCGCTCTCCAGCGAGACCTCGGAGTTCCTCGCCTACACGGTGCGCGAGCCGATCGGGGTCGTGGCCGGGATCGTCCCGTGGAACTTCCCGTTGACGATGGCGGCCTTCAAGATCGTCCCCGCGATCACGGCGGGCAACACCGTCGTGCTGAAGCCGGCCGAGCAGACGCCCCTCAGCGCGCTGCGCCTCGGCGAACTGCTCCTCGAGGCCGGACTGCCGGCGGGAGTCGTCAACGTCCTTCCCGGGTTCGGTGACACCGGGGCGGCCCTCGTCGCGCACGGCGACGTCGACAAGGTCGCCTTCACGGGCTCCACGGACGTGGGCAAGAAGATCGCGGCGGCCGCCGCCGGCAACCTGAAGAAGGTCTCGCTCGAGCTCGGCGGCAAGGCCCCGAACCTCGTCTTCGACGACGCCGACCTCGCCAAGGCGATCCCCGGCTCGGCGCACGCCGCGTTCTTCAACCAGGGTCAGTGCTGCGTGAACGGCTCACGGCTCTACGTCCAGCGCGGCGTGTTCGACGAGGTCGTCGCAGGGATCGCGGAGATCGCCCGCGGCATCCGGGTCGGCAGCGCCTTCGACGAGCGCACCGACATGGGGCCGCTCATCTCCGACGAGCAGTTCGCGAAGGTCACGGGCTACCTCGAGGCGGGCGTCGCCGAGGGGGCGACGGTCGCCGAAGGCGGCGTCCGCGTCGGGGAGCGCGGCTACTTCGTGCGTCCGACCGTCTTCACCGACGTGAGCGAGCAGATGTCGATCCAGCAGGACGAGATCTTCGGGCCGGTCGTCACGGCGGTGCCGTTCGACAACGAGGAGGAGGCCATCAGGCTCGCCAACAACACCCGCTACGGTCTCGCAGCGGGCGTGTGGTCGCGTGACATCGGCACCGCGCACCGGGTGGGCGGCCGCCTCCGGGCGGGCACCGTCTGGCTCAACTCGTGGCACGCCGACGACGTGACGCTGCCCCGCGGCGGGTACAAGGAGTCGGGCTGGGGTCGCGAGCTCGGCTCGTTCGGCCTCGAGGACTACACCGAGCTGAAGACGGTCATCGCCGAGCTGTGACGGCCCCGCGGCTCGCCGAGCTGTGACGGTAACGCGGCTCGCCGAGCCGCGTGACCACACTTCGGCGACGGATGCGGTCGCCCTACGCTGCGCCGACGCCGTCGTGCTCGTCGGCCGCGCGACGGGACAGTCTCGCGGATGCCGTCGCCATGTGCGCCGCCATCGCTGAGGCGGCGGCATCCGAATCCCGAGCGACGAGTGCGCGGTACACGGCGTCGTGCTCGTCGAGCGCTGCTCGCGCCTGCGTCTCATCTTGCACGGCCCGGTCGACCCAGACCCGCAGCAGCGAGCGCACGATCTGCAGCATGTCGAGCAGCACCGAATTGCCGGCGCTCGAGGCGAGGTCGTGGTGCCAGGCGAGGTCGGCCTTGACGAATGCCCTGAGGTCGCCGCTGTCGATGGTGGCCCGCATCCGCTCGAGGTGCGCCCCGAGACCGGCGAGCTGCTCGTCGGTCAGCCGGTCGGCGGCGATGCGCGCGACGAAGATCTCGAGACCGGACCGCAGCTCGAGCAGCTCGGCGGTGCTGCGCTCGCCGATGAGCATGCCCCAGCTGAGGCTCTGGGGGAGCAGCTCGCTCGCGGTGCCGCGGAGGTAGGTGCCCGAACCGGGGCGTACGTCGACGATGCCGAGGATCTCGAGCGCCGCGAGAGCTTCGCGTACGGCCGAACGGCCCACCTCGAGGCTCGCCGCGAGTTGGCGCTCAGGAGGAAGTCGCGTGCCGGGCGGGATCGAACCGCTGGTGAAGAGGTCGAGCAGGCGCGTGGCGACGACCGAGACGGCGGAGCCCGACGGCAGGGCGCCGAGTGCGGCCGCGATCTCGGCCGAGCTGTCATCGCGGAAGACGGGCATGCCTCCAACCTACCAACCGGTTCGGCCGAATGCGGGGAGGCGCGAATATCGTCGTTGGGGTTGCAATTGGTCAACCGGTTTGCCAATATGGGTGGAGTCATCCAATGCCGGAGTCCTCCGGCTCGAGCAGGAGAGAACCAGGAGTCAGCGTGGACACCACCACCCGAGTCGCGGCCCCAGCCGTCGCGCAGTCCGCCATCCGGAAGGTCGCCGTACGGCTCGTGCCGTTCGTCGCGTTGATGTTCTTCATCAACTACCTCGACCGCACCGCGATCGGCTTCGCCGCCCCCAACGGCATGAACGAGGACCTGGCGCTCTCCGCGGCCCAGTTCGGCTTCGCGTCGGGCGTCTTCTTCATCGGCTACATCCTCTTGGAGGTGCCGTCGAACCTCGCGCTCCACAAGTTCGGCGCCCGCAAGTGGCTCGCCCGCATCATGGTGAGCTGGGGCATCGTCGCGGCCCTCTTCACGTGGGTGCAGAACTTCGAGCAGCTCGTCGTGCTCCGCTTCCTCCTCGGTGTCGCCGAGGCCGGCTTCTTCCCGGGTGCGATCCTCTTCCTCAGCCTCTGGGTACCGGCCGCCTACCGCGGCAAGATCCTCGCGCTGTTCTACCTGGCCCAGCCGCTCACCACGGTCATCGGCGCCCCGCTCGCGGGCCTGCTGATCCAGCAGGACGGCGTGTTCTTCGGCCTCGAGGGCTGGCGGTTCATGTTCCTCGGCGTCGCGATCCCCGCCATCGTGGTCGGCATCATCGCGTGGTTCTACCTGAAGGACCGCCCGGCCGACGCGAAGTGGCTGAACCCCGCCGAGCAGGAGTGGCTGACCGACGCGCTCGCGTCCGAGAAGGCCAAGACCGAGGCATCCCAGCACCACGTCTCGGTGAAGCACGCCTTCAAGAGCGGCCGGGTCTGGACCCTCTCGTTCATCTACTTCGGCTTCATCTACGGCCTCTACGCGCTCGCGTTCTTCCTTCCCACGATCATCGAGGGCTTCCAGGCGCAGGCCGGCGTCGAGTTCGACGTCTTCCAGAAGGGCCTCATCACGGCGATCCCGTACATCCCGGCCGCGATCATGCTGTGGCTGTGGTCGCGCGACGCGACCCGCCGCGGCCTGCGGACGTGGCACATCGCGGGCCCCGCCATCGCCGGCGCCGTCAGCATCCCGCTCGCCCTCTTCGCCGGCTCGCCCGTGCTCACCATCGCCGTCATCTCGATCACGGCCATGGCGATCTTCGCGGCGCTGCCCAACTTCTGGACGCTGCCCACGCAGTTCCTCACGGGCGTCGCGGCGGCCGCGGGCGTCGCGCTCATCAACACCATCGGCAACATCGCGGGCTTCAGCGCCCCGTTCGTGACCGGCGCGGTCGCCGACTGGACCGGCGGGTACGAGGTGCCCATGTTCATCGTCGGCGCCTTCATGCTCGTGTCGGCGATCCTCATGATCGCCCTCGCCCGCGAGGGTCGCGTGCAGGTCGCCCACGGCAGCGCCCATGCGGATGCCGCGGCGCCGCTGCAGGCTCGTGAAGGCCAGGCGTCCGCTGAGGCCGCCGACACGACCGCGTCGGAGGAGGCGCGGCGATGACCCGCCTGCACAACCGGCCCGAGGACTTCGCCGACGAGATGATCGACGGGTTCGTCGCGGCCAACGGCCGCCACGTCCGTCGCGTCTCCGGCGGGGTCGCCCGGTCGACGGCGACGCCCCAGGGGCAGGTCGCGGTCGTGATCGGCGGGGGCTCGGGCCACTACCCGGCCTTCGGCGGGCTGGTGGGCCAGGGCCTCGCGCACGGCGCGGCCATGGGCAACCTCTTCGCCTCGCCCTCGACGCAGCAGGTCCGCTCGGTCGCTCAGGCGGCCGAGCGGGGCGGCGGCGTGCTGTTCAGCTACGGCAACTACGCGGGCGACGTGCTCAACTTCGACGCCGCGCAGGAGCAGCTGCGGGCCGCGGGCATCCCGGCCGAGACGGTCACGGTCACCGATGACATCTCGAGCGCTCCGGTCGCCGAGAAGCACAAGCGCCGCGGCATCGCGGGCGACCTCACCGTGTTCAAGTCCGCGGCCGCGGCGGCCGAGGAGGGCTACGAGCTCGCCGAGGTCGCGCGCGTCGCCCGGCTCGCGAACGAGCGGACCCGCTCGTTCGGCGTCGCCTTCACGGGCTGCACACTGCCGGGCGCCGAGGCGCCGCTGTTCACCGTCCCCGAGGGTCGGATGGCGGTGGGCCTGGGCATCCACGGTGAGCCCGGCATCGGCGAGACCGAGGTTCCCACTGCCGACGGGCTCGCCGAGCTGCTCGTGTCGAGCCTGCTCGCCGAGCTCCCCGAGGGCGTCGAGCAGGCGTCCGGGCAGCGCGTGGTCCCCATCCTCAACGGCCTCGGCGCCCTGAAGTACGAGGAGCTGTTCGTCGTCTTCCGCCGCATCGCGCAGCTGCTCGAAGAGGCCGGCCTGGAGATCGTCGACCCGCACGTCGGCGAGTACTGCACGAGCTTCGACATGGCGGGCGGCTCGCTCACCCTGTTCTGGCTCGACGACGAGCTCGAGCGGCTCTGGAACGCCCCGGTCGAGACGCCCGCCTACCGTCGCGGCGCGGTCGTCGAGGCGGCGCGAGTCGAGGTCGACGAGGCGGCGACGGATGGCGCGGGTCGCGACATCCCCGTCGGCAGCCCCGAATCGCAGCAGGCCGCGGCCCTCGCGCTCGCCGCCCTCGAGGCGACGGTCGCGACGATCGACGAGCACGTCGACGAGCTCGGCCGTATGGACGCGATCGCCGGCGACGGCGACCACGGCATCGGCATGCAGCGCGGATCGCACGCGGCGCTCGACGCGGCGCGCGAGGCCGCCTCGGCGGGCGCCGGCGCGGCGACCCTGCTCGCGCACGCCGGCGACGCCTGGTCCGACCGGGCCGGCGGCACGTCCGGTGCGCTCTGGGGCGTGGCACTCCGCGAGGTCGGCGCCGCGCTCGGCGACGACGCTGCCCCCACGAGCGAGGCGGTCGCCACCGGCGTCGCCGGGGCTCGCGACGGCATCCAGTCGTACGGCAAGGCCCAGGTCGGCGACAAGACCATGGTCGACGCGCTCGTGCCGTTCGCCGAGACGCTCGGCCAGGAGGTGGAGCGCGGGGCACGCTTCGCCGAGGCGTGGGCCGCCGCCGCCTCCGTGGCATCCGCGGCCGCCGCCGCCACCGCCGACCTGCTGCCCCGCATGGGGCGCGCGCGCCCGCACGCCGAGAAGAGCCTCGGCACGCCCGACCCGGGCGCCCACTCGTTCGCGCTCATCGTCACGGCGGTGGGCGAGGTCCTCGCCGGCAGCGCCGGTGCCCTGAAGGAAGAAGAGGAAGCACAGCATGCCTGATCAGCTCCGCATCGTCGTCGGCAGCGATGACGCCGGGTTCGCCTACAAGGAGATCCTGAAGGGCGATCTCGAGCAGCACACCGGCGTCGTCTCGGTCGTCGACGTGGGCGTGGACGCCGACGGGCACACCGCGTACCCGAAGGTCGCGGTCGCCGCGGCCGAGCTCGTCGCCTCGGGCGAGGCCGACCGGGCGTTGCTCATCTGCGGCACCGGCCTCGGCGTGGCGATCGCCGCGAACAAGGTGCCCGGCATCCGTGCCGCGACCGCGCACGACAGCTTCTCGGTCGAGCGCAGCGTGCTCTCGAACGACGCGCAGGTGCTCACCATGGGCCAGCGCGTGGTCGGCATCGAGCTCGCCCGCCGCCTCGTGCGCGAGTGGCTGACGTACCGCTTCGACCCCGCGTCGGCGTCGGCCGAGAAGGTCGCCGTCATCGGTCAGTACGAGACCACCGGGTCCTGCTGATGTTCCCGCGCGTGTCGGTCGGGGTGAGCCTGAAGATGTACTTCGGGCACGCCGACGCGCGCCGCTGGTTCGAGCGCGTCGCCGAACTGGCCGCGCACCCCGCCCTGGTCGATGGCCGGGTCGAGTGCTTCGTGATCCCGAGCTACCTGCAGGTGCTCCCGGCGCTCGACACGTTCGCCGGCACGCGCGTCGTGGTCGGGGCGCAGGATGTCGCGACCGAGGACTCGGGCGCGTTCACCGGCGAGGTCTCGGCCGCCGAGCTCGCCGAGGTCGGCGTCCGCGTCGCCGAGGTCGGCCACGCCGAGCGGCGTCGGCTCTTCGGCGAGACCGAGGAGGTCGTCGGCGCCAAGACCGCCGCGGCCCTGCGAAACGGCATCGCGCCGGTCCTGTGCATCGGCGAGACCGAGCGAGCGGATGCCGCGACCGCGGCATCCGCGACCATCGCGCAACTGCGCTCGGCACTGGCCGACGCGCCCGCGGGCCGCGTGCTCGTCGCGTACGAGCCCGTCTGGGCCATCGGCGCGCCGGAGCCCGCGCCCGTCGAGCACATCGCCGAGGTCGCGCGCGCCCTGCGCGGCGAGCTCGACGCGCTGCCCGGACGCGAGGGCAGCCTCGTCATCTACGGCGGCTCGGCCGGTCCGGGGCTCCTGACCGAGCTCGGCGACGCGGTCGACGGGCTGTTCCTCGGCCGCTTCGCGCACGACCCGGCAGCCCTCGCCGACGTGCTCGACGAGGCTGCCGCGCTCGCCGACCGCCGCGAGGAGGCGATCGCATGATCGGCCTCGGCACCTACGCCTTCTTCTGGCAGCAGTCCGACCGCGTCGAGCAGCCGCTCGGCCTGGTCGACGTGCTCGAGCGCACACGCGACCTCGACGTCGACCTGTTCCAGGTCTGCGACTACGCGCCGCTGCTCGGCATGTCCGACGCGGAGCTCCGCGAAGCGGCCACGGCCGCACGCCGGCTCGGGCTGACGATCGAGCTCGGCACCAAGGGCGTCGCGCCCTCGCACCTCCGCGCCTTCCTGCGCCTCGCCGAGGTGTTCGACGCCGATCTGGTGCGCAGCATGGTGTACGCGCCGGGCTTCCGCCCGAGCCTCGACGAGGCGGCCGGGATGCTCGACGAGGTCATGCCCGAGTTCGAGGCGGCGGGCGTCACGCTCGCCCTCGAGACGTACGAGCAGGTTCCGACCGCCGAGCTGGTCGGCCTGGTCGAGCGCGTGGGCGGCTACCGCGTCGGCATCTGCCTCGACCCGGCGAACGTCGTGGCCGGACTGGAACTGCCGAAGGACGCCGTCGAGCGCTGCGCCCCGCTCACCCGCAACATCCACGCCAAGGACTTCGCGTTCGCCCGGCAGGACGGCTGGGTGGGCTTCACCTACAGCGGCGCCCCCATGGGGGAGGGCCTCCACGACTACCCGCACCTCGTCGAGACGGTGCGCCCCGAGGAGCGGGGCGTGAACCAGATCGTCGAGCACTGGCTGCCCTGGCAGGGCGACCCCGAGACCACCGTCCGCACCGAGCAGGAGTGGACGGCCACCGCACTGGACTACTTGAGGAGTATCCGATGAGCACCACCGACACCATCACGCCCACCGAGACCGCTGCACCCGTCGAGACCCACGTCATCGCCGTCATCGGCGCCGGCGGCAAGATGGGCATGCGCGTCTCGAACAACCTGGTCAAGACCGCGCACACCGTCTTCTACAGCGAGAACTCGCCCGCCGGCCAGGAGCGCGTCCGCGACGCCGGCCGCGAGCTGACCGCCACGTCCGACGCCGTGCGCGACGCCGACATCGTCGTCCTCGCCGTGCCCGACCTCGCGCTCGGCCCGGTCACCGCCGACATCGTGCCGCAGCTCAAGCCGGGCGCGATCGTGCTGACGCTCGACCCGGCCGCGGCGTACGCGGGCTTGCTCACCACGCGCGAGGACGTCATCCAGGCCGTCGCGCACCCGTGCCACCCGTCGGTCTTCCTGCAGCGCACCACCCCCGAGGAGTATGCGGACACGTTCGGCGGCATCGCCGCCCCGCAGGACGCGATCGCCGCGATCGAGTCCGACGACCCCGCCAAGGCCGCGATCGTCGAGGCGACCGTCCGCGCGATCTACGCGCCCGTCATCGACGTGCACTGGGTCACCGTCAAGCAGCTCGCGCAGCTCGAGCCGACCCTCGTCGAGACCATCGCCTGCATGATCGGCGCCCTGCTCAAGGAGGCGCTCGACGAGGCCGTGAACACCATGGGCGTGCCCGAGGCGGCGGCCCGTTCCATCCTGCTCGGGCACACGCAGGTCGCGCTCGCCAACGGCCTGCGCGGCGACAACCCCTTCAGCGACGCGTGCCTCATCGCCATGGACTACGGCAAGTCGACCATCATCAAGGACGACTGGAAGAAGGTCTTCCAGGACGACGAGCTCGACAAGAACCTCGCCCGCATGCTCCACCTGGACAAGATCGAGCGCTGATTCGGGCGGGCGGCAACGCGCCGCCCGTCGAACGAGGCCGAGGGCGCCCACCAGTGGAGGGTGGGCGCCCTCAGTCCATCGGCGTTCGAAGTGAGCGGCAGGATCATCATCGAGAATCGCGCTGTGGTAACCGCGCGGCAGTAGGCTGGCTGGCCCGCCCTCGAGGAGTCGCCGATGCCACAGGATGTCCGCTTCGTCATCTTCCACACGCCCGGACCCGCGTGGCTCATGGGCAAGGACATGTTCGAGCAGCCCGGCGTGCGCGCCCATGTCGCGCACTACCGGCAGTGGCTCGAGTCCGACCGACTGCTGCTCGGTGGGCCGCACCTCGATGCCGGAAGCGGCGGCATGATGATCCCCGTCGCGGGGATTCCGGAGGACGAGGTGCGCCAGATCGCCGCCGCCGACCCTGCCGTGCACGACGGCACGCTCATCGCCGAGGTTCGCCCGTGGCTCATCGGCATGAGGGGCGAAGCGGGAGGGTGGCGCTAGCACCCCGGCGACCGTTCGGCAATGCGCTCGACGGGGTGCGGTGAGTCCGCGCATCTTGGAGCCATGACGCAGGACAGGCCACTCCACCGCGCCAAGCAGCCCCGGAGCTTCCTCGCGGGACCGTACGGCCATCCGTTCCACCCGATCATGGTGACGATCCCGATCGGCACCTGGATCGCGAGCGTCGTGTTCGACATCGTGGGCTTCACGGTGGACGAGCCCGAGCCGTACGTCGCCGGGGCGCGGCTCCTCATCCTCATCGGAATCGTGGGCGCGATCATCGCCGCAGCGCTGGGCCTCATGGATCTCTCGCAGATCCAGTCGGGGACCCGGGCCCGGCGCACGGCGTTGATCCACATGTCGCTCAACCTGCTCGTGACGGCGCTGTTCGCGATCAGCCTGATCGTGCGGCTGAACGCGTCCGACGAGGAGGTCAGCATCACGGGATTCGTGTTGAGCGTCGTCGGAGTGCTCGTGCTGTCGGTGTCGGGCTACCTCGGCGGCATGCTCGCGTACCGGTACGGCGTCCGCGTCGCGGATGAGGCGACGCAGGTCTCCGAGGGATTCTGACGGCAGCGCACGCCGCGGCGACGCCCATCGCGCCGCGGCGTGGCTCAGCGCGCCGCGTCCAACGCCGCGCGGACCGTGTCGAGCAACTGGTTCCACGACACCGTGAACTTCTCGACGCCCTCGCGCTCGAGCACCGCGGTCACGTCGTCGTAGTCGACGCCGACGCGTGCGAGTGCCTCGAGCACGGCACGGGCCTCGTCGTACGAGCCGGTGACCGTGTCGCCGCGGATCTCGCCGTGGTCGAACGTCGCCTCGAGGGTCTTCTCGGGCATGGTGTTCACGACGCCGGGAGCGACGAGCTCGGTCACGTAGAGCGTGTCGGGCAGCGACGGATCCTTCACCCCGGTCGACGCCCAGAGCGGGCGCTGGCGGTTGGCGCCGGCGTCGAGCAGCGCGGTCGCCCGCTCGCCGCCGAACACCGTATCGTACAGCTGATAGGCGAGTCGCGCGTTCGCGATGCCCGCCTTGCCCTTGAGCGCGAGCGCCTCGTCGGTGCCGATCGACGCGAGTCGCGAGTCGATCTCGGTGTCGACCGGCGAGACGAAGAACGACGCCACCGAGTGGATGGTCGAGAGGTCGATGCCCGCGGCTTTCGCCTGCTCGAGACCCGTCAGGTACGCCTCCATCACGCCGAGGTAGCGGTCGAGGCTGAAGATGAGCGTGACGTTCACGCTGATGCCCGCGGCCGTGGCCGCCGTGATCGCATCCAGGCCCTCGACGGTGGCCGGAATCTTGATCATGGCGTTCGGGCGGTCGACCTTCTCCCAGAGCGCATGCGCCTCGGCGATGGTTCCGTCGGTGTCGTGGGCCACGCCGGGCTCCACCTCGATCGAGACGCGCCCGTCGACGCCGTTCGTCCGGTCGTAGACCTGGCGGAGGTGGTCGGCCGCCTCGCGCACGTCGTGCGTCGTGATCTCGAACACGGCGCGTTCGACGTCGGCGCCGTCGGCGGCCAGGTCGTGCAGGGCCTCGCGGTACGACTCGCCGTCGGCGAAGGCCGTCGCGAAGATCGTCGGGTTGGTCGTCACGCCGACGACGTCGCGTTCGGCGATGAGTCGCTCGAGTTCGCCCGTCGTGATCCGCTCGCGCGACAGGTCGTCGAGCCAGATGCTGACGCCGGCCTGCGACAGCGCGGCCGTCGGTGTGTTCGTGCTCATGGCCCCAGTCTCGTCCGTTTCCGGACGAGCGGCGAGGGAGTGCCCGGCCTGATCGCGCACGGCGACCGACCGGGCACACCATCGAGCCTCACTCGGAGTCGCGTGCGTCCTGGTCCGCAGCTCCGTCCGTCGTCAGCAGCACTTTGACCGCGCGCCGCTCGTCCATGGCGCGGTAGCCCTCCGCCGCCTGGTCCAGCGGCAGGGTGAGGTCGAAGACCTCGCCGGGGTCGATCTCGTCGCGCATGATGAGGTCGACGAGCTCGGGCAGGAACCGCCGTACGGGCGCAGGCCCGCCGTGCAGGTGGGCACCCGAGAAGAACAGCTCGAGGCCGGGCAGGGCGACGTCGTGCGAGACGCCCACGTAGCCGACGTGTCCGCCGGCGCGCGTCGAGCGGACGGCCTGCATCATCGACTCCTGCGTGCCGACGGCCTCGATCACCGAGTGGGCGCCGAGCCCGTCGGTGAGCTCCTTGACCTTCTCCGCACCGGCGTCGCCGCGCTCCTCGACGATGTCGGTCGCGCCGAACGTCCGGGCGAGCGCCTGGCGGTCGGCGTGCCGGCTGAACGCGATGATGCGCTCCGCGCCGAGGCGCTTCGCGGCGAGGATGCCCAGGAGGCCGACCGCTCCGTCGCCGACGACCGCGACGGTCTTGCCCGGGCCGACCTCGGCGGCGACGGCCGCGAACCATCCGGTGCCGAGCACGTCGGAGGCGGCGAGGAGGCCGCGTTCCTGCTTCGGCGTCGGCCGCGTAGCCGTGGCCACGAGGGTGCCGTCCGCGTGGGGGACGCGGAGGAACTCGGCCTGGGTGCCGAGCCCGCCCATCGGGACCGCGTGGACGCAGTGCGACTGGTAGCCGGCGCGGCAGATCTCGCAGGTGTTGTCCGACGCGAAGAACGAGCCGACGACGAAGTCGCCGACCTTCACGGTCGAGACGTCATCGCCGACCTCCTCGACCACGCCGACGTACTCGTGCCCCATCGGGGCGGGCCATCCGTAGTCGTCCTGACCGCGATAGGGCCAGAGGTCCGAACCGCAGATGCAGGCGGAGGTGACGCGGATGATCGCGTCGGTGGGCTCGACGATGGTCGGCCGCTCGCGCTCCTCGACGCGGACGTCGCCGGGGCCGTACATGATGACACCACGCATGGAGGTGCTCCTTCTCTTTCGGGGGTTATCGTCCTGCGGCCGTCGACAGCGCGCCGTCGGCAGACGGGTCTGGGTCGAGTGGGGCCGAAGCCCCGTCGGTTCCGGGCAGGGCCGCGGCGGGCGCGCGACGCGCGGCCAGCAGTGCGACGGATGCCGCGGCGAGCGCGATCCCGGCGACGGTGACGATGCCGAGCGGCAGCATGGTGCCGGCCCCGGCGAGGCCGACGAGCGGTGCGGCGAATCCGCCGAACGCGAAGCGCGCCATCCCCAGCAGGGATGCGGCGGTGCCCGCGATCTGCGGGAAGCCGGCCAGTGCGATCGTGGTCGTCGGCGGAGTGGTGACCGCGACGCCACTCACCATCGTGAGCAGGGAGACGATCACGACGGCGACCGGCAGTGCGAGGAGTGCGCTCGCGAGGAGCCCCGCGGCGCCGAGCGCGCACATCACGAGGCCGGCCACGAGCGTGCCGTGGAGGCTCCAGCGTTCCGAGGCGCGCGCGGCGAGCCATCCGAAGACCATGAAGCCCGCCGAGTTGAGCCCGAACGCGAGTGCGTACTGCTGGGGCGTGAGTCCGTAGATGCCCTGCAGCACATAGGTGGCGCCGGCGAGGTACGCGAACAGGGCCGCGCTGACGAACCCGCTCACCAGCACCGCGCCCACGAAGCGCCGGTCGGACAGCAGCGTTCGGTAGGCCGCGGCCATGTGCGCGAATCCGCCCGTGGTGCGGTGATCGCTGGGCAGCGTCTCGCTGAAGCGCAGGGCGACGACCAGCAGGATGGCGCCGCCGACGGCCGCGAGGAAGACGAACAGGCCGCGCCAGTCCGTGACCGTCGCGAGCAGCCCGCCCGCGAGAGGGCCGACGATCGCCGCCAGGCCGCTGAGCACGGTCACGCGACCGAAGTAGCGGATCAGGGCGCCGCCCGAGTAGAGGTCCCGCCCGGCCGCCTGCGCGATCACGAGTCCGACGCCGCCGGCGACGCCCTGCACGAGGCGCGCGACGATCAGCAGCTCGACACTGGGCGCGATCGCGCACCAGGCCGAGGCGGCCACATAGGCGACGACGCCGATGAGGAGCGGGCGACGTCGGCCGAAGCGGTCGGAGAGCGGACCGGCGACGAGCTGCCCGAGCGCGAGTCCGATGAGGCACGCAGTCACGGTCAGCTGCGCCGTCGCCGTGGCGGCGTCGAGCTCGAGCGTGAGTGCGGGGAGCAGCGGCAGGTAGAGGTCCATCGAGATCGGACCGAACACCGTCAGCAGGAGCAGCACGGCCGGGAGGAGCCGCCCGCCCGGCTGCGTCGCAGCGTGGGTGGGTGCAGAACCGGTGGTGGACATGACAGCCAGTGAACCGTCGCGCGAGCCCGCGGGGGAGTTCCTGTCGAGAGGTGTACCCGCAGGGCACCCCTGGCGCGCGGGCCGCGACCTACCCTGTGAGCATGGACAACCGAGCCGAGGTGCGTGAGTTCCTCATGTCGCGCCGCGCCAAGCTCACGCCCGAGCAGGCGGGCCTGCCGGGTGGCCCGAATCGACGCGTCGCCGGACTCCGGCGGACCGAGGTGGCGGTGCTCGCCGGCGTGAGCGTCGAGTACTACGCCAAGCTCGAGCGCGGCGCGATCGCGGGCGCCTCATCCGCGGTGCTCGACGCGATCGCGAACGCGCTGCGACTGGATGACACGGAGCGGGCGCATCTCCTCGACCTCGCCCGCGCGGCCGACGGCATCCCCACCTCCGGGCGCCCGCGTCGGCGCACACCCCGGCAGGCGCCGTCCCGGCCGAGCCTGCAGTGGGCGTTGGAGTCGATCACCGGCGGCATCGCGTTCGTGCGCAACCAGTATCAGGACCTGCTCGCGACCAACGAGCTCGGCCGCGCGTTCTACTCGCCACTGATCGGCGAGGGCGGCCGGACGCCGAACCTCGCCCGCTTCCAGTTCCTCGACCCCGCATCGCGCGACTTCTACCCCGACTGGGAGCTCTTCGCCGGGATGTGCGTCGCCATCATGCGGGCCGAGGCGGGCCGCAACCCGCACGATCGCGCCATGCAGGACCTCGTCGGCGAGCTGTCGACGCAGAGCGAGACGTTCCGTCGCCTCTGGGGTGCACACGACGTGCGCACGCACGGCACGGGCACCAAGCGGTTCCGGCATCCGGTCGTCGGCGAGTTGACCTTCGCCTACGAGGAACTGCAGCTCACCGCCGAGCCGGGGCTCGTGATGCTGATCTACACCGCCGAGCCGGGATCGCCGTCGGCCGAGCGGCTCGCACTCCTCGCGTCCTGGGGCGCCGAGCGGCCGGCGACCACGGGCGCCTGAGACGGGGCGGATGCCGCCGGCAGGAGTTCGCGGGCCGTGACGACGACGAGCGCGACGAGCAGCGCCAGCACGGCGACATCCGCCGCGATGTAGGCGTAGTGCGCCCAATCGGTGCCGGGCGCCTCGGCCCCGGCGAGCACGAGATCGCTGCGGCGATTGAGCACCGGCCGGATGATGGCGACCTCGACGAGGTAGACGACCCAGAGGGCACCGAGCAGCACGAGCGGAGTGCGCCCGGCCCGCGGGCGACGCAGGCTCGCGATGGTGAGCACGGCGAGCGCGACACCCGTCAGGATGTTCAGCGCCGTGAACACGAGCCGGCCGATGCCGAGGCCGAGCGGGATGGTGATGCCCGGCGCCTGGAACTTCAGCGGCGCCTCGAGGAACGAGATCGCCACGATCGCGCCGATGAGGAACGTCGGCAGCAGCAGGCGCAGGGCGAAGGTCGTGCGGTGCATGACTTCTACAATACGTAGAACTCAGGTCAGCCGCCGCCGATCCAGCATGGTTAGCACTCTGACATCCCGCCAGAAGTGATCTATTGTCACCTCTTTGGGGAATGTCGACGGGGGCCCGGTTTTCGATACATTGCGCGCGAGTGCCCCCTGAAGTATCGGCGGTTCGAAGATGAACATGTCCAACCCCACCCCACGCAAGACCTGGATCGCGCGCTTCGGCCTCGCAGCAGTCGCCGTCGTCGCCCTCGGGTTCGTCGGAGTCTCGCCGGCGGCGGCCGACGTCGAGATCGAGCCCTTCAACCCGCCCAGCTATCCGATGGGGTCGCAGCCCTTCTTCCTGCAGGCTGCCGACTTCAACGGCGACGGCTATGACGACCTGGTCGCGACCGATTCGCCGTTCGACCGGGTGGCCGTGCTGCTCAACGAGGGGGACGCGAGCTTCAGCGCGACAGCGCTGTATCCCGCCGGGGACGATCCGGGCCAGATGGACGTCGGCGACCTCAACGGCGACGACCTCCCCGATCTCGCGCTGATCAACGGCGACATCAACAGCATCTCGGTGCTGCTCAACGTCAACGGCGGGTTCCCGACGTTCACCACCTACCCGATGGGCGACATCCCGAGCTCGATCTCGATCGGCGACGTCAACGACGACGGTGCTCCCGACATCGCCGTCGCCAACATCAACGACGGGGTCATGTTCGTGATGCACAACGATGGCGCCGGCGGCTTCACCGTGGGGCAGACACTGGTGGTGGGCGAACCGGGTGACCTGCGCTCGCTGAAGGTCGCGGACATCAACGAGGACGGGCACGGCGACATCGCGGTAACCCGGTCGGGTGTGGGCGAGATCGCCCTGCTGTTCGGCGACGGGAGCGGTACCTTCGCGTTCGTCACCCCGTACGTGACCGGGAGCAACCCGTCGAAGATCGACCTGCGCGACATGAACGGCGACGGCCACCTCGACCTCTTCATCTACAAGTCCATCGGCGCCGGGCACACACGGGAGATTCGCACCGGCGTGGGGAACGGCACCTTCACGGACTGGTCGCTCGAGGGCTTCGGTCCCTTCCTCACCTCGTCGGCGTTCGCCGACATCGACGACGACGGCGACGTGGACATCGTGTCCTCGCTGCAATGGACCAGCGACCCGAACTCGATCATCGCCGAGATCAACGAGGGGAACGGCGAGTTCGACAGCGAGCACCTCATTACCACGGGCAATCTCCAGTGGGTCGCGATCGGCAGGTTCGGCACGGATGACACACCCGGGCTCGCTGCCGCCAACAGGGAGATCGGGACGCTGGACCTCTGGAGCATCGTGCCGGAACCCGACGAGTTCCCTCCGTCGTTGCAGCTCTTTGTCGACTCGGCTGACGCCGTCGCGCTCACCGGCTGGTACAACGCGGAGTCGTCAGGTACCGATGGGGTGAAGGTCGACGTGTTCGCGCAGGACACCATGGGGGTGAGGAACATCACCTGCACCTCCAACGGCGTCGAGGTGCTCAACCTCGCCGTGTCGGCGGAGACCTACCATGCGGTCGTCACCCTCGGCGACGGGAACCACGCGCTTTCCTGCACCGCGTCGGACCGCTTCAACACGAGCGAACCGGAAACGATGGGTCTGCCGGTCGACCAGACCGCGCCGACGATCAACGGATCCGTGTCGCCGGATCCGGTCCCGGTGGGCGGGACGGCCATCGCCACCGCCGGCGCGTCGGATGCCACATCAGGCGTGGCGACGTCCGGATGCTCCGCCCCGTCGACCGGCACGCTGGGCGTCAAGACCCTGAGCTGCACGGCGACCGACGTCGCAGGCAACGAGGCCCAGGGAACCGTCGAGTACCGGGTCGGATTCGCGTTCGGCGGGTTCCAGGAACCGATCCCGCAGATGTCGTACCGCGCAGGATCGACGGTCCCCGTGAAGTTCACGCTCCGAGATCACACCGGCGCGCTCATCTCCGACGCCGACGCCCAGGCGCTCGTCGCGGCCTGCCTGGTCCGGGTCACCCTCGACGGCGTCCTGCAGCCGGGGTGCGCGACGTACAGCGCGCGCTCGGATCAGTTCTCGTACAACGTGAAGATCCCGAAGGGGATGACCGGGCAGCACGTGGTGGCCTTGGCCGTCAGCGCGCCGAACGGCTCGGGGATCGTCAACAGCAACAGCGTGACCATCACCGTGAGGCGTTGACCGCGGTGGGGGTCACCCCAGTCTCGCTGAGCCACGCCGCCTGGCGCGGCATCCTGCTGGAAAGCCTCGCCCCCCGGACGGGCCGGCGCCCCGAGCCGAAGCCCGGGGCACCGCATGTCCGTCCAGCAGGCGACGACCCGAGACACGTCACCGAGCCGCCGTCTCGGGCTGGTCAGATGCGCTGGGGGAGCACGTCGAATGCGACGCGTCCGTCCTCATCCACTCGGGCATCCAGCGTCTTGTCATCGAGCGCCTGTGCGGCCTCCTCGGCGAGGTAGACGCGCGCCCCCGCCTGCTCGACGATCGCGTCGCGCTCCTCCGGCGCCGGGGCGATGTCCACGGCGAACTGCGTCCCCGTGTCTCCCTCGGCATCGATGCGGAGGCCGGACCCGGCAGGCGCGCCGCTGCGGTCGACGATCTCCTTGACGGCGAGGCTCGCCGCGTCGGTGAGTGTCAGCATCTCTCCTCCTTCAGTCGAGTGCGGTCACGAGCCATCCACCCTTCACGACGATCGCGTTCGCTCCCACCCCGTTGCGATATCCGGGCGGATGGCGCACACTTGGCGCCCCTCGGACCGCCGGCGCCCGCCCGAACCGCCGGTCCCGGCGCGGGATAACGCCGTCCCGACGGCCTCCCAGCCGCGGGGTCTACCCTGAAATGTGACTTCCGCCGATGCTCCCGTCGAGGCCGAGGCTCCTGTCGAGCCCGCTCAGACGACGTTCGCCGACCTCGGGCTCGACGGCCCGGTCCTCAAGGCGCTCGACGACGTCGGCTACGAGACGCCGTCCGCGATCCAGGCCGCGACCATCCCGACGCTGCTCGGAGGGCGCGACGTCGTCGGCCTCGCGCAGACCGGCACCGGCAAGACCGCGGCGTTCGCGCTGCCGATCCTCGCGCGGCTCGACGTGTCGCAGAAGACCCCGCAGGCGCTCGTGCTCGCCCCGACGCGCGAGCTCGCGCTGCAGGTCTGCGAGGCGTTCGAGCGATACGCCGCTCACCTGAAGAACGTGCACATCCTGCCCGTCTACGGCGGTCAGGGCTACGGGGTGCAGCTCTCGGCCCTGCGCCGCGGCGTCCACATCATCGTCGGCACGCCGGGCCGCATCATGGACCACCTCGACAAGGGCACGCTCGACCTCTCGGAGCTCAAGTACCTCGTGCTCGACGAGGCCGACGAGATGCTCAAGATGGGCTTCGCCGAGGACGTCGAGACGATCCTCGCAGACACCCCCGACACCAAGCAGGTCGCGTTGTTCTCGGCGACCATGCCGGCCTCGATCCGCCGGATGTCGCAGCAGTACCTGCACGACCCCGAAGAAATCACGGTCAAGACCAAGACACAGACCTCCGCGAACATCACGCAGCGCTACCTCGTCGTGTCGTACCAGCAGAAGGTCGACGCGCTCACGCGTATCCTCGAGGTCGAGAACTTCGAGGGCATGATCATCTTCGTCCGCACCAAGAACGTCACGGAAGAACTCGCCGAGAAGCTGCGTGCGCGCGGCTACGAGGCCGCGGCGATCAACGGCGACATCGCGCAGGCCCAGCGCGAGCGCACGGTCGACCAGTTGAAGTCGGGCAAGCTCGACATCCTGGTGGCGACGGATGTCGCGGCCCGCGGCCTCGACGTCGAGCGCATCAGCCACGTCGTCAACTTCGACATCCCGACCGACAGCGAGCCGTACGTGCACCGCATCGGCCGCACCGGGCGCGCCGGTCGCACGGGTGACGCGATCAGCTTCGTGACGCCGCGCGAGCGCAGCCTGCTGAACCGCATCGAGAAGGCGACGAAGCAGCCCATGACGCAGATGCAGCTGCCGAGCGTCGACGAGGTCAACGTCACGCGCCTCGCCCGGTTCGACGACCGGATCTCGGCCGCACTGGGCCAGGCCGACCGCATCGACGGATTCCGCGACATCATCGCGCACTACGTGCGGCACCACGACGTGCCCGAGACGGATGTCGCGGCCGCGCTCGCCGTGGTCGCGCAGGGGGAGTCGCCGCTCCTGCTCGAGCCCGAGCCCGAGCGCCCGGTGCGCGAGCGGTTCGATCGCGACCGCCCGGAGCGCGGGGATCGCGGCGAGCGCGGCGAGCGCCCGGACCGGCGTCCCCGGCCGACCAAGCCCATGGCGCAGTACCGGATCGCGGTGGGCAAGCGGCAGCGCGTGCAGCCGCGACAGATCGTCGGCGCGCTCGCGAACGAGGGCGGCCTGCAGCGCGACGACTTCGGCGCCATCCAGATCAAGTCGGACTTCTCACTCGTCGAGCTGCCCGCCGACCTGCCCGCCGACGTGTTCGACCGACTGGCCGGCACGCGGATCTCGGGCCAGCTCATCGAGCTGCGGCCCGACTCGGGTCGCCCGCGCCGGCGCTCGTGGGACGACGACGATCGCCGCCCCGCACGCCGCCCGCGCGAGTACGGCGACGACCGCGGGGCGCGCCGCCGCGACGACGACCGCAGTCCGCGCGACGACGACAAGCCGTACCGCAAGCCGCGTCACCCCAAGAGCTGACGCGCACGTCGCTCCGCGCCGCTCCCGCGGCGACGGGGAGTCGAGAGTAGGCCGATCGACGGAATGGGCGCGTCTTCGGCGCGGTTCGGCATACTCTCGTCGATCGAGCCGAGCCGAGCAGGGCCGGGCCGAGACGGTCGGCGAGGGTGCGTCAGGCGCGGCGGGCGAGCTCCTCGCTGCGCCAGCGCTCGTAGCGGTCCCACGGATCCTCGACGCCCGCGGCGAGTTCGGCGATGTGGCGGATGAGCGGGTCGTCGAGGCGGAACCACTCGGACCCCGGCCACCGCGACGCGGCGAACTCGGCGTGCCGGCGCTGCTCGAGCGCGCGACCCCCGCGTTCGAACGCGAGCACCTCGTCGTGCGGGATCACCGCGAGGCGCTGCCGCGGCCTGGACGACGTGCCGATCTTGACCCGCTCCCGGTAGCGCACGTAGTAGACGACGTCGACGCGCGGGGGTGCGACCTCGGCGTCGGGCACGTCGCCGAGCCGCCACTCGCACACCGCGCACACCCAGCCCGAGGGGTAGCGCACGCCGACCCTCGATCCGCACACGAGGCACGCGCCGGGCAGCACGTCGGTCACGCCCTCGTCGCGGGCGATCCAGTCGTACGCGACGAGCAGGTGCGTCGTGCACAACGACAGCGGCGCGCGCGGGTCGACCGGCGCCGTGCACGCGCCGTGCTCATCGACCGCGGTGCAGGCCGCGCCATCCGCTCTCACGTCGGCAGCCTACGCGCCACCCCCGACGCCCGCCGGGGAGCGGCGATGCCGCGAGCGTTGATCGATGGTCAGGGGCGCGGGCTACTGCCGCAGTGACCCGGCGAGGAACGCGCGCACGTCGGCGAGCTCGTCGGCGCTGATGCCGTGCGCGAGGCCGGGGTAGACGCGCTCGACGAGGTCGGTGTGGCGCGGGAGCCACTCGGCGGTGCGGGCGACGGCGTGCGCCGCGATCACCCGGTCCTCGGCGCCGCGACCCCAGAACGTCGGGGGCCGGGATGTCGCGAGCTGCTCGTCGGCCGGCTGCGGCGCACCGAGCACGAACCCGCCGAGCACCACCGGCGCGAGCACGCGCTCGGGCCGCGTCCGCAGGAGCTGCGTGGCCATGAGCCCGCCCTGCGAGAAGCCGATCGGCACGACGCGGGTCGCGGCATCCAGGTGCTCGTCGACCCACGCCCAGATCGCCGTGGTGGCGGCTTCGACGGGTGCGGCATCGGGGCTGCCCGGCGCCGTGATCTGGAACCACGCCGACCCGGGCCCGGCGGGAAGCGGCGCGCGGAGCGACGCCCACGGAAGGGCGAGGTCGAGGGCAGGCATGAGCCCTGCGAGGTCGCGCTCGTTCGAGCCGAACCCGTGCAGCAGCAGTGCGACTGCGGGCGGCGCCGATGCGACGGCGCCCGGACGGAGCTCGCCGGAGCGGAGGTCGACGAGGGTCATCGCGCGAGCAGCTCGTCGGTCGAGAGGTCGGGGAGCGCCACCGTGACCTGCGTGCCCCACGGGTCGCTCACGACCACCGAGCGGCCGTCGTCGGCGAACCGGAGGCTGCGCCCATGCAGGCGGGCCACGAGGGCGTCGAGGTCGTCACGACCCGGCACGGTCACCGACACGTCGCCGAGGCCGAGGCTCGCGGCGCGGGGTCCGGCGCCGCGGCTGTTCCAGATGTTCATGGCGATGTGGTGGTGGTACCCGCCGGCGGAGGCGAACACGGCGCCCGGGTAGCCGGTCTGGGTCGCCTCGAAGCCGAGTGCGTCGACGTAGAAGGAGCGCGCGGTCGCGATGTCGCCGACCTGCAGGTGGACGTGCCCGACCTTGCCCGCGAGCGACGGACCGGCCTCGATGGCCGCCTCCGTGAGGTTGGTGCGCAGGTACTCGTTCGGGTCCAGGTACTCGGTCGCCATGCGGATCTGCTCGCCGTCGTGGATCCAGGTGCTGCGATCGCGGTCGGTGTAGAGCTCGACGCCGTTGCCCTCGGGGTCGGTGAAGTAGAACGCCTCGCTCACGAGGTGGTCGCTCGAGCCGACGAACCGGCTGCGGGGGTCCTGCGCCGCGCGGAGGACGGTCGCCGCGAGGCTCTGCTTGTCGTCGAAGAGGAACGCGGTGTGGAACAGGCCCGACTGGCGCGGGTCGACGCCCGGCAGGTCGGGCGTGTGGATGAGGCGCACGAGAGGAGTCGCGCCACGGCCGAGCACGCGGTGGACCTCGCGGCCCCGGCTCTGCTCCTCGAGCGGCTCCATCGCGAAGGCGTTCGCGTAGTAGGTCGACATGCCCTCGAGGTCGCCGACGCGGAGGGTCACCGCGCCCATCGACGTCGAGGGGTTGAGGATGCGCTCGTCCATCAGGAACTCCAGCCATTACTTGTAGCGACAACTATACCTGATGGATGCAACGGACGCACCCCGGTGCGCATTCCCGCGTCAGCGACGCGGATCGGTGCTCGCCCGCACGATGAGCTCGGGCTGGAACACGGTCTGCCGCGGGATCAGCTCGGGGTCTGCGGTCTCCTCGAGCAGGATCCGCAGCGCCGTCCGGCCGATCATGCGGCTCGGCTGCCGCATCGACGACAGGGGGACGGCCGCCGCCGCCGCGAACGCGTTGTCGTCGAAGCCGATCAGCGCGATCTCGTCGGGCACGAGCAGCCGTCCGTCGACGACGAGCGCCTGCAGCAGGCCGAGCGCGAGCAGGTCGTTCGCGGCGAAGATCGCGTCGGGCCATGCGGAGCGAGGTCGCGCGATGATGCGGGCGCCGGCGGCCGCGCCATCCGCCACCGTCAGCGCGTCGGTCGCGACGACCTCGAGGTCGACGTGCTCACCGGCGTTCTCGGCGGCCGCCCGCGCGCCCGCGAGGCGGTCGGTGACCTGGCGGATGTCGAACGGGCCGCCGACGAACGCGATCCGGCGACGGCCGGTCGCGATGAGGTGGTCGACCGCCATCCGGCCGCCGACCACGCTGTCGACCGACACGGAGCTGAACCGCCCGTCGCCGCTGAAGCGATCGACCAGGACCGCCGGGATGCCGCGGGCGCGCAGTCGCTCGAGCCGCGGGTTGATGTCGCCGTACGGCGAGATGAGCACGCCCCGCACCTGCTGCTCCTCGAACAGGTCGAGGTACATGCGCTCGCGCTTCGGGTCCTCGTCGGTGTTGCCGTAGAGGATCGCGATGCCGTGGCTGGACGCCTCGTCTTCTGCCCCACGGACGACGTCGCCGAAGAACGGGTTCTGCCCGTCGAGCACCACGAAGCCGACCGTGGTGCTCACCCCCGCCCGGAGCTTCCGGGCCGCGTCGTTGCGCACGTAGCCCAGCGTCTCGATCGCCTCGTGCACACGCCGGATCGACTCGGCCGACACCTCGCCGGGGCGATTGAGCACGTTGGACACCGTGCCCACCGACACGCCCGCGTGCTGGGCGACGTCGCGAATGCTCGCCGGGGCCATCGCGCTCCTTCTCCATCGAATCCGTCAGCCGGTGTCATCCGTCCGGGCTCGACTTGACCGCCGCGGATGTCCTCCATAGAGTATGCCTGAATCGAGCCTGAATCGATTCATAAGTTTTCACCTCAAGGAGGAGGACGTGCCCGTGGACCAGAGCCCCACGACGCCCGCACCCCCGGTGCTCGAGCTGTCCAAGGTCGTGAAGTCGTTCGGCGCCGTCGTCGCCCTCCGCTCCGGCACCATCACGCTGCAGCAGGGATCCATCCACGCGTTGATCGGCGAGAACGGCGCGGGCAAGTCGACCCTCGTCAAGATCATCGCGGGCCTGTACCGACGCGACGCGGGCACGTTCCTGCTGCGCGGCGAGGAGGTCGACTTCCACAGCACCGCGGCATCCAAGGCCGCCGGCATCGCGGTGATCTACCAGGAGCCCACGCTCTTCCCCGACCTGTCGGTGACCGAGAACATCTTCATGGGCCGCCAGCCGGTCAACCGCTTCGGCCGCATCGACCGCAAGGCCATGCGCGCCGAGGCGAAGGAGATCTTCGCCCGCCTCGGCGTCTCGATCGACCCCGACCGCATCACCGAGGGCCTCTCGATCGCCGACCAGCAGATCATCGAGATCGCCAAAGCCATCTCGCTCGACGCGCGCGTGCTGATCATGGATGAGCCGACCGCCGCGCTCTCGGGCGTCGAGGTCGAGCGGCTGTTCGCGGTCGCGCGCAGCCTCCGCGACGAGGGCCGCGCGCTCATGTTCATCTCGCACCGCTTCGACGAGGTGTTCGCGCTGTGCGACACCGTCACGGTCATGCGCGACGGCAGCTACATCGCCACCGAGTCCATCGCCGAGACCAGCGTCGACGAGCTCGTCCGGCAGATGGTGGGGCGGGATGTCGCGGAGCTGTTCCCGAAGCTGCCTGCCGAGATCGGCGACGACGTGCTGGTCGTCGAGGGACTCACGCGGACGGGCGTGTTCCACGACATCAGCTTCACGGTGCGCGCCGGCGAGATCGTCGGCCTCGCGGGCCTCGTGGGTGCCGGCCGCAGCGAGGTCGCACGCGCGATCTTCGGCGTCGACCCGTACGAATCGGGCTCGGTGCGGCTCGGAGACCAGCCTCTGCCGAAGGGCAACCCGCGGGTCGCGATGGCGCGCGGACTCGCGCTGGTCCCCGAGGACCGGCGCAAGCAGGGCCTCGTGCTCGACGAGTCCGTCTCGCGCAACGTCACCCTCGCCATCCGCAACTCGCTCGCCAAGGGCGGACTGATCACCAATCGCGCCGAGAACGCCGCGGCCGAGGTCTGGGCCAGCCGCCTCGAGGTCAAGACCGCCGCCCTCGACGCCGAGACCGGCACGCTGTCGGGCGGGAACCAGCAGAAGGTCGTGCTCGGCAAGTGGCTCGCGACCGAGCCGAAGGTGCTCATCGTCGACGAGCCGACCCGCGGCATCGACGTCGGGACGAAGGCCGAGGTGCACCGGCTGCTCTCCGAGCTCGCCCAGCAGGGCCTGGCCATCCTCATGATCAGCTCCGAGCTGCCCGAGGTGCTCGGCATGGCCGACCGCGTGCTGGTCATGCGCGAGGGATGGCTCACCGGCGAGTTCCCGCGCTCCGAAGCCACCCCCGAGTCCGTGATGTTCGCGGCCACCGCCGAGAAGGAGGACGCGAAGTGACCGCGACCGCCGCCCCGCCCACGCCCTCCGCGCCGTCACCGGCCACGCGCGTCGTCTCGAGCCTGTTCAAGGCGCGCGAGACCGGCATCGTCATCGCGTTGCTCGCGGTCATCGTCGTCGCGACGATCGTCAATCCGAACTTCCTGTTCTCGGCCGACGGATTCCGGGACCTGCTGCTCACCCCGTCCCTGCTCCTGCTCGTCGCGGTGGGCCAGGCGGTCGTCATCATCACGCGCAACGTCGACCTCTCGGTCGGCTCGGTGCTCGGCCTGACGGCCTACCTCACGGGGCGCCTCTTCATCGACGTGCCCGGCATCCCGCTCATCGCGGTGTTCCTCGCGGGCGTCGCGTTCGGCGCCATCCTGGGCCTCATCAACGGCGCGCTCGTGGCGTTCGCGAAGGTGCCGGCCCTGGTGATCACGCTCGGCACGCTCTACATCTACCGCGGCATCAACGTCGCGTGGACCGGCAGCGACCGGATCAACGCGTCCGACCTGCCGGCCGACTTCCGGGGGCTCGGCACCGGGCAGATCCTGTACATCCCGATCCTCACGATCATCGCGGTCGTGGTGCTCGTGATCGCCGCGTGGGTGCTGCGGAACCTCCGCAGCGGCCGCGAGTTCTACGCGATCGGCTCGGACCCCGCCGCCGCGCACCTCTACGGACTGCGGGTCACGCGTCGCATCCTCACCGCCTTCCTCGTGAGCGGCGCGCTCGCCGGCCTGGCGGGTGTGCTCTACGCCGCCCGCTACGGCACGGTCAGCTCGCAGGCCGGCATCGGCTGGGAACTGCAGGCAATCGGCGCGGCGGTCATCGGCGGCGTGGCCATCTCGGGCGGCGTCGGCACGGTGTGGGGCGCCGCGGTGGGCGCCTACCTGCTGCTCACCATCAACCGCGCACTGCCGATCGTCGGCATCCCGGACTTCTGGCAGCGGGCGGTGGTCGGCGCCCTCATCATCGGCGCCATCGTGCTCGACCGGGTCCTCGCGCTCCGACAATCCCGCAAGCTGCTCGAGATCAGGGAGGAAGGCCGATGACCGCGACCGCCCCCGCACCCGCGCCCGGCACCCGGACCGCACGCACGTACAAGCCGTACGCGAGCCCGCTCTGGCGGCGCGTGCTGCTCAACCGCGAGGCCGCGGTCATCGCGCTGCTGCTCATCGTGATCGCCGTCGCGACCGCGGTCGTGCCGAACTTCGACAGCCCGCTCACGACGACCTACCTGCTCCGGGATGTCGCGCCGATCCTGCTGATCGCGCTGCCGATGACGCTGATCATCATCACCGAGGAGATCGACCTCTCCGTCGCGAGCATCGTCGGCCTCACGAGCGTGATCACCGGCATCCTCACGCAGGCCGGGTGGCCGCTGCCCGTCGCCGCGATCACCGCGATCCTCGTCGGAACGGTCTGCGGCGTGATCAACGGCGCCCTCATCACGGCGGTGGGGCTGCCCTCCCTGGCCGTCACGATCGGCACGCTCGCGCTGTTCCGCGGTATCGCGGTCGGCCTGCTCGGCACCACGGCGGTCACGGACTTCCCCGAGTTCTGGACCGACCTGGCCAAGGACAACATCCCCGGCACGCCGATCCCCGGCATCATGATCCCGTTCGTCGTGCTCGCCATCGCGTTCGCCGTGCTGCTGCACTTCACGCCGTTCGGTCGCTCGCTCTACGCGATCGGCCTGAACAAGGAGGCCGCGGCCTTCTCAGGCGTCGACGTCGGTCGCGCGAAGTTCCTGCTGTTCGTGCTCAGCGGCACCGTCTCGGGTTTCGCGGGCGTGTACTTCACCCTGCTCTACGGCAGCGCGCGCGGCGACAACGCCACCGGCATGGAGCTCGCGGTCATCGCCGCGGTACTCCTCGGCGGCGTGTCGATCTTCGGCGGACGCGGAGCGCTGCACGGCGTCATCGCCGGTGTGCTGCTGATCGGCATCCTCGGCAGCGCACTCCGGCTCGCCGGTGTCACCAGCGACATCATCAACATCATCACGGGCGTGCTGCTCGTGCTGTCGGTGGTGTCCTCGAGCCTCCTCGCCTGGCTCCGCCGTCGGCGGATCTCGGCGATCGGGAAGAAGAAGGGACGCAGTGCGGCAGCACCACCGTCGTCCTGACCCTTCACCTGTCATCACAGTCCGGTCCCCGGCACCACGGAAGGAAACAACGATGTTCACTCAACACCGCACGCGCCGCCTCGGCGTGGCGTTCACGGCGATGGCGGCGGCCGCCGCGCTCGTCCTCACCGGCTGCGCCGGTGGCGGCGACGGCGGCGATGGCGGCGGCGGCGAGGGCGGCGGCGATGCCAACCTGTCGATCACCTTCCTGCCGAAGGCCCTCGGCAACCCCTACTTCGACACCTCGAACGCGGGTGGCGAGGAGGCCGTCACCGAGTTCGACGGCGAGTTCGCCGAGGTCGGCCCGGCGGAGATCTCGCCGACGTCGCAGGTCAGCTTCATCCAGACCGCCGCGCAGCAGGGCGTCGGCGGACTGGTCGTGTCGGCCAACGACCCCGAGGCGATCTGCGACGCGCTCGACGAGGCCCGCGATGCCGGCGTCAAGGTCGTCACGTTCGACTCCGACACCAACCCCGAGTGCCGCGACCTGTTCATCAACCAGGCCACCGCAGAAGGCATCGCGAAGGTGCAGGTCGACCTGATCGCCGAGCAGATCGGCGACGCGGGCCAGATCGCGATCCTCTCGGCGTCGGCGAACGCGACCAACCAGAACGCGTGGATCGCGCTCATGGAAGAGGAGCTCGCGGCCAACCACCCCGACATCGAGCTCGTCGAGACCGTGTACGGCGACGACGACGACCAGACCTCGTTCGACAAGACCGCCGCGCTGCTGCAGACCTACCCCGACCTCAAGGGCATCATCTCGCCCACCACGGTCGGCATCGCCGCCGCGGCCCGGTACCTGTCGACGTCGGAGTACAAGGGCCAGGTCGCGCTGACCGGCCTCGGCACCCCGAACCAGATGCGCGAGTACGTCGAGGACGGCACCGTCACCTCGTTCGCACTGTGGAACCCGGCCGACCTGGGCTACCTCGCCGCCTACGCCGCGAAGGCCCTCATCGAGGGCGAGATCACCGGCGAAGAGGGCGACACGTTCGACGCCGGCAAGCTCGGCGAAAAGGAGGTCGGCGCCGACGCGACCGTGCTCCTCGGCGACCCGTTCGTGTTCGACGCGGAGAACATCGGCGACTTCGACTTCTAGGAGTCGGGCGCCGTATCACGGAGGCCGGTTCCCGGGCGCGACACCGCCCGGGGCCGGCCTCCGGCATGCCCGGCGCGGCGCGACCCGGCCACCGAAGGTCAGGCCGGGTCGTGGTTGCGTCGCTCGAGCTGGTAGATCGCGGCCTGCGTGCGTCGCTCGAAGCCGAGCTTCGAGAGCAGACCTGAGACGTAGTTCTTCACGGTCTTCTCGGCCAGGCCGAGCTTCTCGCCGATCTGCCGGTTCGTCAGCCCGTCGGCGATGAGGGCGAGCACCTGCCGCTCCCGGAGGTTCAGTGCGCTGAAGCGCGGGTCGTCGTGGTCGTCGCGTTGCGCCTGCTCCACGACCTTCGCCGACAGCGACCGGTCGATGAGCCGGCGTCCCTTCGCGACGGCGCGCACGTCCTCGATGATGGTGGTGCCGCGCACGTTCTTGAGCACGTAGCCAGCGGCTCCGGCGAGCACGGCCGACATCGCCGCCGCGTCGTCGTCGTACGCGGTCAGGATGAGGCACGCGAGTACGGGATGTCGCGACCGCAGCTCGCGGCAGAGGTCGATGCCGTCGCCGTCGGGCAGCCTCATGTCGAGCAGCGCGACATCGGGCGCCGTCGCCTCGATCCGCGCGAGGGCCTGCGCGACGGTGCCCGCCTCGCCGACCACCTCGAGGTCGGACTCCCGCTCGAGCAGCTCCGCCACGCCGCGGCGGACGATCTCGTGGTCGTCGACGAGGAACACCCGGGTCATGACACCCGCTCCGTCCGCGTCGGCTCCGTCGGGACGGACCAGCTGGCGTGCGTGCCGTCGGGCCCGGTGTCGATGAGGAACGACCCGCCGAGCCGCTCGGCGCGCACGCGCAGGTTCTCGAGCCCGCTGCGGCGCGCGACGGACGGGTCGATGCCCTGCCCGTCGTCGGAGACCTCGGCCGTCACGGCGCCGTCGACCGCGACGACGGTGAGTTGCACCGACGCCGCCCCGGAATGCCGCACCGAGTTCGAGAGCAGCTCGCGCACCGACGCGGTGAGCTCGTCGGCGAGCTCGCCCTCGGCGACGAGGTCGACGGGCCCGGTGAAGGTGACCGCGACCGGCTTCGGCAGGTGGCTCGAGGCGAACGCGGCGAGGTCGAGCACGCGATGGCGCAGCGACGGAGTTCCGTCGGCGCGCGGCGTGAGCGCGAATACGATCGTCCGGACCTGGGCGATGGCCTCGTCGATCGCCGCGACCGCCGCGTCGATGCGCGCGCTCGCCGGGTCGTCGGAGAGGGTGGCGACCGTGTGCAGGTCGAGTCCGGCGCCGTAGAGCTGCTGCACGACGTGGTCGTGGAGGTCCCGGGCGATCCGGGCCCGGTCCTCGAGCAGCACGGAGCGCTGCTGCGCCTCGCGGGCCCGCGCGAGCTCGTGGGCCAGGGACACGCGCTCGGCGAAGTCCTCGGCGATGCGCATCTCGGCGGCGGTGAAGTGCGGATTGCCCGGCTCACGTCCGGCGACGATCAACGCCGACGGCGCGCCATCCTTGCGGATCACGACGAACAGCACCGGCCCGACATGGCCCTCGTGCTCGAGTGCGAGCGCGTCTGCGGCGCCGTTGATGCGCCCCCCCGGCGTCGCCCGTGACTCGCCGCCCTCGAGGACGACGGCACCGAGCGTGCGATCCGCGGCGATGACCGCCCCGTCGATCACGGCGGCGTCCATGCCGCGCGCCTCCACGACCTGCAGGGCATGTCCGCCGTCGACCGCGACGAGGAGCGCGATGCGGTCGGCGGCGCCGCGCGTCGCGAGCTCGTCGACGATCAGGGCCGCCGTGCCCTCGGTATCGGGGTCGGTGAGCAGGGCGGCGACGACCTGGGCGGATGCCGCGGCCCACGCCTCGCGCATGCGGGCCTCGTCGTATCGCCGCGCGTTGTCGATCGCGACGCCTGCCGCGGCGGCGAGGGCGGAGGTCAGCTCGATGTCCTCCTCGGAGAACTCGCCGCTCCGCTGGTTCGTGAGGTAGAGGTTGCCGAACACCTCGCCGCGCACGCTCACCGGCACGCCCAGGAAGCTGTGCATGGGCGGGTGGCCCTCGGGGAAGCCGACCGACCGCGGGTCGTCGCGGAGGTCCTTCAACCGGATGGGCTCGGGGTGGTCGATGAGCGCGCCGAGCACGCCCTGCCCCTCGGGCAGGTGGCCGATGCGACGCACGAGGTCGTCGGGCATGCCGACGTGGATGAACTCCTCGAGCCCGGCCTGCGGCGCGAGCACGCCGAGCGCGCCGTACTCGGCATCGACCAGCTCGACCGCGGCCTCGACGATGCGCCGGAGCACCTCGGACAGCTCGGTCTGCTCGACCACGGCCTGCGTGGCGTGCAGGAGCGCACGCAGACGGCTCTGGGTGTGGATCACCTCGTCAGCACGCTCGACGAGGTCGCGAAGGGCACGATCGAGCTCGACTCGCGGGCCCTCCGGAAACGACAGTGGCGACGATTGCAGCGCTCACCTCCCGTCCCCCGACAGTCGAAACTGTAGCACTGGGCGTGTCGGCGACGTAGGGGGACCAAAGGCCCCGCTCGGGGGGGTTCAGGTCGGGATGCTTGCTCCATGACGATCGTGGTCGGGGCTGACGGGAGTGTCGCGAGCCGCGCTGCGCTCACCTGGGCGATCGATCGGGCGCGCACCATGCGCGACGACGTGGCGCTGATCACGGTCGTCGACGACGGCTGGGGGTCCATCGGCGAATCGGCGCTCGCCGAGCTCACGCAGACCACCGAGGAGCGCGCCGAACGCGAGTTGGGCTTCGCCCGCAAGCTGGCCGCGGGCCTCGACGTCCGCGGCGCCATCGCCACGGGCAGCCCCATGCTCGCGCTGGCCGAGGCCGGCCGCGACGCCGACCTCATCGCGGTCGGCACGCACAAGGTCGGCTACTTCCACGGCCACGCGCTGGGCTCGCGGAGCCTCCAGCTCGCAGCGGTCTCGGCGGTGCCGAGCGCGATCGTGCCCGTGACCTCGTGGCGGGGCCGGAGCGGTGTCGCCGTCGGCGTGGCCGACGGGGTGGACAGCGACGACGCCGTCCGCTTCGCGGCGCAGGAGGCGAGGCGGCTGCGCGAGCCGCTCGTCCTGCTCCGAGCTGCCGGAGGGGAACCCGACGCCTCCAACGTCGGCGACCGCGCCGCGTCGCTCGCCGCGGCGGTGCACCCCGGCATCCAGATCGAGGTGCGCTCGACGGCCGACCCGGCATCCGGTGCGCTCATCGGCGTCTCGCGGCGTGCCGTGCTGACCGTCACCGGCCGCCGCGTGCCCAGCCGTGGATTCCTGCCGCTCGGCCGCACGAACACCGACCTGCTCATGAACCTCGCGGGACCCGTCGTCGTGGTGCCGCACACCTCCGTCGAGGCCATGGTCGTGGGGTGGACCGCCGCGTAATGCCCGAACTCGTCGCGGTCGACCGCTGGTGGCGCGCGGCGAACTACCTCAGCGCGGGCCAGATCTACCTGCGCGACAACGCGCTGCTGCGCCATCCGCTCGCCCCGGAGCACATCAAGCCGCGACTGCTCGGGCACTGGGGCACCTCGCCGGCGCTCAACCTCGTCTGGGCGCACCTGAATCGGGCGATCTGCGAGCGCTCGCTGCAGGCCCTCTTCATCGCGGGGCCGGGTCATGGCGGGCCGGCCATGCTCGCCAACGCCTGGCTCGACGGCGCGTACACCGAGTCGTACCCGCGCGTGTCGCTGGACGAGCACGGCATGACCGAGCTGTTCCGGCAGTTCTCGACGCCCGGGGGCGTCCCCTCGCACGCCGCGCCGCAGACTCCCGGATCCATCCACGAGGGCGGCGAGCTCGGCTACTCCCTCGCACACGCGTACGGGGCCGCGTTCGACGCGCCCCGCCGACTGGTCGCGTGCGTCGTCGGCGACGGCGAGGCCGAGACCGGCACCCTTGCGGCGAGCTGGCACCTGAACGCGTTCCTCAACCCCGCGACGGATGGCACGGTGCTGCCGATCCTCAACCTCAACGGCTGGAAGATCGCCAACCCGACGCTGCTCGCGCGCCTGCCGGAGTCGCAGCTGCTCGAGCTGTTCCGCGGCTACGGCTATGCGCCGGTGATCGTCGGCGGGGACGTCGGGGTCGACCCGATGACCGTGCACGAGGCGTTCGCGAGCGCGCTCGACGACGCGCTCGACCGCATCGACGGCATCCGCGCCGAGCATGCCGGTGATCCGGAGGCCGCCCGGCCGGCCTGGCCGATAATCGTGCTGCGCACCCCCAAGGGGTGGACCGGACCGCGCGAGGTCGACGGCGAACCCGTCGAGGGCACGTGGCGCTCGCACCAGGTGCCGCTCACGGACGTCCGCACCGATCCGGCGCACCTGCGGGCGCTCGAGGAGTGGCTGCGCTCGTACATTCCCGAGGAGCTGTTCACCGAGGCGGGCGCGCCGGTGCCCGAGCTCGACCTGATCCGGCCGCGCGGCGAGGCCCGCATGAGCGCGACGCCCGCGGCGAACGGCGGCGAGCTGCTGCACGACCTGGTGCTGCCGGATGCTGCGGCGCGCCGCATCGCGCCGGGCACGACCGCCGAGTCGACGCGCGTGCTCGGCCGGTGGCTCGCCGAGGTGATCCGCGAGAACCCGCGCGACTTCCGGGTGTTCGGACCCGACGAGACCGAGTCGAACCGCCTCGGCGCCGTGTTCGAGGTGACGTCGAAGCAGTGGATGGCCGAGCGCCTGCCCGTCGACGTGCACCTCGGCCGCAGCGGACGCGTGATCGAGGTGCTCAGCGAGAACCTGCTGCAGGGCCTGCTCGAGGGCTACCTGCTCACGGGGCGGCACGGGCTGCTCGCCTCGTACGAGGCCTTCATCCACATCGTCGACTCGATGTTCAACCAGCACGCGAAGTGGCTCGAGGTCGCCGACGAGGTCCCCTGGCGGCGATCGGTCGCATCGCTGAACTACCTGCTGAGCTCGCACGTCTGGCGCCAGGACCACAACGGCTTCTCGCACCAGGATCCCGGATTCCTGAACCTCGTGGTGAACAAGGGGCCGGGCGTGGTCCGCGTCTATCTGCCGCCCGACGCGAACACGCTGCTCGTCACCGCGGAGCACTGCCTCGCCTCGCGCGACCACGTCAACGTGATCGTCGCAGGCAAGCAGCCCGAGCCGACGTTCCTGTCGTACGAGGCGGCGCTCGCGCACGGCGAGCGGGGTCTCAGCGTGTGGGACTGGGCCGGGACCGAGGTCGAGGGCGACGAGCCCGACGCCGTCGTCGCGGCCGCCGGCGACGTGCCCACGCTCGAGGCGCTCGCGGCCGTGCAGCTGCTCCGCGAGGCGGTGCCCGACCTGCGCCTCCGCGTCGTCAACGTCGTCGACCTCATGCGGCTCCGCGCGCTCGACGAACATCCGCACGGTCTCGCGGCCGCCGAGTTCTCGGCGGTGTTCACGGATGCCGCGCCCGTCGTGTTCGCGTTCCACGGATACCCCTCACTCATCCACCAGCTCGCCTACCGGCAGCCGAACCACGGCAGCTTCCATGTCCACGGCTTCGCGGAGCGCGGGACCACGACGACGCCGTTCGACATGCTGCGCATGAACGGGCTGGACCGGTACACGCTGGCGCTCGCGGTGCTGCGCCACGTGCCGGGGGCCGAGCTGCGCCATCCGCACGCCGTCGCACACCTCGCCGCGACGCGAGAGCGCATGCGAGCCCACGCGCACGAGTTCGGGGAGGACAGCCCCGAGGTCACGTCGACCGCCTGGCTCGACCGGCTCATGGCCGCGGCGCGGGACTGATCCCTCGGACCCCCCGCCCGCGGCGGGGCAGCCGGTGCGCCGTGTGTCAAGCCCCCGCCGCCGATCCCCGTTCATGAGGACCGATCAGGAAGCGGCAGGTAGGCTACTCCGGCGAACGGACGAGCGAGATGGTGAACGACATGGAGAACGCCCGAGCGGAGGGGACAGTCAGGCGGCGAGGCCGCCGCGCTGCCGACCCCGTCGGGCCCGTCGGACCCCTCGAGACCGCAGCCGCGGCCGTCGCCGCCGGGCTCACCGTCAGCCGTGCCGGACTCCTCACCGCCCGTCGACGCGGGGGCGACGCGCTCGCGGTCTTCCGGGCCGGACCCGTGCTGCCGTGGGTCTCGGCGCATCGCGTGCTCGTGCTGGTCGGCGGTGCCCTCATCGTCTCGGCGCTGGCGATCGGCGGCACGATCGCCATGATCGCCCAGGTGCCGCGACCGGCAGTCGGAGGCGAACTCACCGGTGACTCGCCGGTCAGACCCCAGCCCGGCTCGGACTTCACGATGCCCTCGCCGGTCCCCACGTCCTCGAACCCCACGCCGACCCCCACGCCGACACCGACCCCCACGCCGGGGTCGACCACCGAGCCGCAGGCCCCGACCTCCGACGCCGACCCCACGACCGAGCCGGTCGAGCCGACGACCGATCCGACGACCGACTCCAACGGGCGCCCGGATCCGCCCGGCGCGACGAACCGCCCCGACAAGCCGAAGGGCTGACGCGCGGACCGCGCGCCGGCCGCGATGCCTCCAGGCCCGCGCCGGCCGCGATGCCTCCCGGGCCCCCGACGGTCGACCGCGATGCCCGAGGGCGGTCGACCGCGGCACCCGAAGGTGACCCGGGGGAACGGCAGGCCGATCGGAGAAGACTCCCGGGGGACGGGAACGGTCTTCGGCTCAACCGATCGGCCTGCCACGAGGTGACGACCACCTCGCATGCGAGTCTCGGGGCTCGCAGGTCCTTGCGGGAGGCCCTTGACAACGTCCCTCGAACGTGGGTCGGATCCGCACGTTCAGCTTCGTCACACCCCGCGTTCACTGCGCGTTCGGCCGAGGCTGCTGCGCTAGGTTCGTCACACCCGGACGATCCGCAGAGTCGAACGAGACGGAGCATTCGTGAACACCCGGAGGGCCGAGTATCCGCGGCCGTCGCATTTCCTCCTGCACATCAGCGACACGCACCTGCTCGGGGGCGGACGCCGACTCTACGACCGGGTCGCGTCCGACGCGCACCTCCGCGACCTGTTCGCGCAGTTCGAGGCGTCGGGCGCGCGACCCGAGGCGATCGTCTTCACGGGCGACCTCGCCGACCGCGGGGAGCCCGAGGCGTACGAGCTGCTCCGCGAGATCGTCGAGCCCGCGGCCGCCCGGCTCGGCGCGCAGGTGATCTGGGTCATGGGAAACCACGACGATCGTGACGCCTTCCGGCGCGGCCTGTTCCGCGACGTCGCGGGGGGCCAGCGGCCGGTCGACCGCGTCTACGACGTCGCCGGCCTGCGCGTGATCACCATCGACACGTCGGTGCCGGGGCATCACCACGGCGAGCTCACGAGCGACCAGCTCGACTGGCTGGCCGAGGAGCTGTCCATCCCCGCACCCGACGGCACGATCCTCGCGATGCACCATCCGCCCGTACCGAGCGTGCTCGACCTCGCCGTGTCGGTCGAGCTGCGCGACCAGGCCGGTCTCGCCGAGGTCGTCGCCGGCAGCGACATCCGCTCGATCATCGGCGGCCACCTGCACTACTCGTCGTCCGCGACCTTCGCGGGCGTGCCCGTCTCGGTCGCCTCGGCGAGCTGCTACACCCAGGACCTCACGGTGCCGGTCGGCGGCACCCGCGGCCGCGACGGCGCTCGCGCGTTCAACCTCGTGCACGTCTACCCCGACACGGTGCTGCACTCGGTCGTGCCGCTCGGCGAGCACCCCGCGCTCGACTGGATCGACGCGGAGGAGTCCGCGCGCCGGCTCTCCGAAGGCGGGTTGGTGATCCCGGATGCCGCGGCGCCGATGATCGTGCGCACGTCCGAGCCGCCCTTCACCGAGCCCATCCCCGTGCTCGCGTAGCGGCCCCGGCGGCCGGCCTCGGCGTCAGGCGGAGAGGTCGCCGGCCGCGCGACGCAGCTCGTCGAGCGAGGGCACGTCGCCCGTGGCCGGGGCGGCGGACGCGCCATCCGCGGCGCCCTTCTCCCACGGCGCCGGGAACGGGAAGTACCGGTCGAGGAAGTCGATGACGGCGCTCGTGCGCTCCTCGATCGAGATCTCGGGGAAGCTCCCGTCGTTGAGGCAGAACATGTCCATGTCGCGGCGCTTCAGCAGGCGCTTCATGGCGGGCAGGGCACGCCGCAGCGTCGTCTCGATGTACTTGACCTTCGCGTCGGTCTGCACCACCGCCCGCCCGGTCAGCAATGCGTAGAAGTGGTACAGCGAGTTGGTCACCGAGATGTCGGTCGCCGACCGGAACCGGCTCGCCGCCGTCCGTCGGAACTCCGCGGGGAACGCGTCCTGGAGCTCGGCCATCACGCTCTTGCGCAGCGGCACCGCGCAGTGCTCGAGGTGGCGTGTCGTCACCTTGCCGAAGCGCTCGCGGAGCAGGGCGCGGTTCACGCGGGCGGCGTTCTCGAAGCCCGAGCGGCTCGGATCGGTCTCGCCGAGGCCGATGCGCGTCGTCGCCTCGACGAACTTCGTGATCCCGCCGGGCGAGAAGAACAGGTCGGGCGAGAGCGGACGGCCGAAGAACATGTCGTCGTTGGAGTACAGGAAGTGCTCGGCGAGCCCCTCGATGCGGTGCAGCTGGCTCTCGACGGCGTGCGAGTTGTAGGTGGGCAGCACCGAGAGGTCGGCGAACATCTCCTCGCTGCGCACGATGGTGACCTTCGGGTGCCTGGCCAGCCAGCCGGGCGCGGGCGAGTCGGTGCAGATGAAGATGCGGCGCACCCACGGCGCGAACAGGTGCACCGAACGAAGGGCGTACTTCAACTCGTCGATCTGGCGGTAGCGCGCCTCGGACTCGTCGCCCTCGCCGACCACGTACGTCTGCATGCGGCGCGCGCGCTCGCGCAGGAACTCGGTGTCGGAGCCGTCGACCCACGAGAACACCATGTCGATCTCGAAGTCGACGTCGCTCGCGAGCGGCGACCACATGTGCTCGATCGTGCGCCAGTCGCGCCCGTGCAGGTGCACCGTGTCCTCGATCGCCTCCGAGCGCGGCAGGGTGCGGCGCATGAGCGCGTTCTCGCACGGCGCCTCGATGATCTCCTCGCCGAAGCGCCAGAATTCCAGCTGCACGGCGGATTCGGCGCCGTAGCGCAGGCGGCCGACCGGCTCGATGCGCGGTCGGTACACCCGGACGGCGCGCGGCTTGCGCTCGGACGACAGCATGCCGTCGGCGACGAGCACGTGCCGCGCGTCCACGGCCTTCTCGGGCACGATCGTCGCGGAGTAGAACGGCTCGTTCGCGAAGGCGCGGGTGAGCGCGCGGACGACCCGCTTGCGCGCGGCGCGATCGACCGCGAGCACCGGCCGCCCGCCGTCGCGGCGGATCAGCAGGTACTCGACGCCGGCGGCGTCGAGGGCGGATGCCACGGCGAGCAGGTCCTCGACCATCGACTCGTCAGGCGTCGCGTGCCCGTTCGCGAGCGCGTACTGGCCCTTGCGGACGACGAGGTCGTCGCGGTCGAACCTGGAGTGCTCGGCGTGCGAGGTGACGAGGACGAGCTCGGGGACGTCGCTCAGCTGCAGCCCTCGACCGGGATCGGGCACCGGTCGGCGGAAGGCGTCGCCGTTCGCGGTCGTGCGGTCGTCGGGGAACTGGTCGGTCTCGTGGGTCGTCACGTCGTGGGGTGCTCCAGGGTAGGGGGATCGGCGAGGGGCGCCGGATGCTCCAATCGTACGGCCGGTCCGGATGCCGCGGACGGGGTTGCATGTTGCGCCCCGTTTCACGACGTGACGCACGGTGACGCGCATGGTTGAGGCCGTCGAGTCGGCGTCCGTAGCCTCGTGCGAACCACGTCCGAGGAGGCGCCATGTCCGGGTCCGCGACCGCCGAATCCGTCGGCGCGCCGGCGCTGCGCACCGGGCCGCTCGCGGTGCTCGACGACGCCGGCCTCGAGGTGCCCGTGCTCGGCGGACGGCGCGTGCGCCACGTGAACCTCGACGTCGCGGCATCCGCCCCAGCCCTCTCGGCGGTGAGCGCGCACGTCGCGAGCGTGCTGCCGTACTACTCGAGCGTGCATCGCGGCACCGGCTACCCGTCGCAGGCTTCGACCGCGCTCGTCGACGACGCTCGGGCGGTCGTCGCCCGCCACGTCGGAGCCCGCCGCGACGATCTCGTCGTGTTCACGCGCAACACGACCGACGCGCTCAACCTCCTCGCGGGGGTCGTGCCCGGCGAGACCATCGTGCTCGACCTCGAGCACCACGCCAACCTCCTGCCGTGGGAGCGGCGCGGGCGCCGCGTCGTCGTCGCCCGTCCGACTGTCGCGGAGACGATCGACGCGCTCGCCGAGGAGCTGCGCCGCCGACCTGCCGCGCTCGTCTCGGTGACGGGCGCGTCCAACGTCACCGGCGAGGTCCTGCCCGTCGCCGCGATCGCGGCGCTCGCGCACGAGCACGGCGCGCGGCTGGCGGTGGATGCCGCGCAGCTGCTGCCGCACCGGCGGGTCGACGTCGCGACATCCGGCATCGACTACCTCGCCTTCTCTGGGCACAAGGCCTACGCGCCGTATGGTGCGGGGGCGCTCGTCGGACGCGCCGACTGGCTGGACGCCGGACCGGCGCACCTCCAGGGCGGCGGCGCCGTCGAGTCGGTGCGCGTGGACGGTGCGACGTGGAAGAGCGGCGCCGAACGGCACGAGGCGGGCACGCCCAACGTGCTCGGCATCGCGGCGCTGGCCCGCGCGCTCGTCGAGCTGGAGCGGCTGGGTGATCGGGCGCGTCGCGAGCACGAGGACGCTCTCACGTCGCGACTGCACGGCGGCCTCGCCGGGATCGCCGGCGTGCGCGTCATCCGCGGCTTCGATGACGCCGACGACCGGCTCGGCATCGCCACGATCGAGCTCGAGCGCGGATCCGTCGGCCTCGTGGCCGCCGCGCTGGCGGCCGAGCACGGCATCTCGGTGCGCGCCGGACGGTTCTGCGCGCACCCCTTCTTCGACCGCGTCGCGAGCCGAGCGAACGGGCTCCGAGCCTCGCTCGGCGCGGGCTCCTCGGCCGACGACGTCGACTGCTTCGTCGACGCGCTCGCCCGCCTCGTCGCGGACGGCCCAGCGCACGAGTACGACCGCACGCCCGCAGGCTGGTGCCCGCGCGTCGACGACCGGCCGCGACCGACCTTCGCCTGAGCGCGCGGGTGCGCGCGGTGGCGTGCGCCGAGGACGCGCCTACACTGGTTCGGGTCGAAGGGGGTCGGATGCGTCCCATCAGCGAAGACGAGCTCCGGTCGTCGTTCGTGAACGCGACCGATCGCGAGCTCGAGGAGCTCGAGTTGCCGCTCGAGTACCTGCTCGTCGAGTGGGATCGTGTCGATGCGCTCGCGTGGCGCGACCGCAAGGCGAGCCGACGCGGCTACCTCATCACGCTCATCGACGACGAGCCGGTCGGGGTCGTGCTGCGCGCGGCCGACCCGCCCGCCTCGCGGTTCCGCGCCGGCATGTGCAACCTCTGCCACACGCAGCAGCCCGCGAACCAGGTCACGATGTTCTCCGCGCGCCGCGCTGGCGAGGCCGGACGCAACGGCAACACGATCGGCACCTACCTCTGCAGCGACCTCTCGTGCCAGGAGAACGTGCGCCTGCACGCGCCGCTCGCGCCGGCCGAGGTGCGCAGCGGGGCGCACGCGTGGTCGCGCATCGACGGCCTCGCCCGCCGCACGCGCGCGTTCGTCGAGGGCGTGCTCGCCGACTGAGCGCGGCCGCCGCGCTACTCGCCCACCGGTGCGTCGAGCGCGACCGGCTCGAGCGCCGGGCGCTTCGCCGTGCGTCCGTCGCCCGACGAGCGGCCCGTGAGGCGGCGGCCGACCCACGGCAGCACGTACTCGCGGTAGTACGTGGCGGTGTTGCGACTGCGCGGGCCCGCAGGAGCGGCGGCGACCTCGGCCACGCCCCACTCGTCGGGCACCGGCACGCCGAGGGCGGTGAGCACGTTCGAGGCGACCTTGGCATGGCCCAGCGAGTTCAGGTGCAGCTTGTCGGGCGACCAGTAGCGGATGTCGCGGAGCGTCCGGTCGCCGAAGTTGTCGACGAACGTCACGCCGTCGAGCTGCGCGAGGTCGCGGAGCTGGTGCGTGAGCCTGGCGCCGCGCGCGTCGAACACCCGGCCGAGCGGGAGGTGGTCGGTCGGGTTCGCGCCGCTCAGCATGAGCACGTGGATGCCCTCGTCGTGGATGCGGTGGATCGCCCGGCGGAAGCGCTCGGCCACGAGCTCCTCGGGCATGCGCGGGCGGAGCATGTCGTTGCCGCCGCCGTTGAAACTGATGACCTCGGGCCGGAGGGCGATCGCGGCCTCGAGCTGCTCATCGACGATCGGCCCGAGCTTGCGGCCGCGGATCGCGAGGTTGGCGTAGCCGACGGGTTCGGGTGCGGCCGCGAGCGCCAGCCCGAGCGCGACGAAGTCGGCCCACCCGCGGGTACTGCTGTCTGGGAGGTCGTCGCCCACGCCCTCGGTGAAGCTGTCGCCGATCGCCGCGTACGAGTGGAAGACCATGTGTTCCACGCTATCGTGCGCGCCTGAGCGGCATCCCGGGCGTCAGTGCGGCGCGTGCTCCAGTTCGCAGTCGCTGCCCGGGTAGAGCAGCGCCTCGTGCCCGTCGTCGAAGCGCACGAGGTACGGCGGGCTGCCGTCCGCACCGCGGACCTCGAGGACCTCGCCGTGCCGCTCCGCGTTGCCCACGGCCTTGCCGTGGATGACCAGTCGATCGCCGACCGTCGCCTGCATCGGTACCCCCCTCGTCGCGAGACCCCGTCCCTCGTTCCACCGTACGCCGGGGCCACCCGCGCAGGGAAGGGAGGACATGGCACGGATCGGAGGACGGAATCCGGGGAGGGGCCCTCCCTCCCGCGCGATCTCCTCCCGACCGGCGGTGACGCCGGCCCTCGTCGCTACTCCGTGGCGAGCAGTGCCGCCCACAGGTCGGCGCGCGCGTGGAAGCCCGACAGGTCGCGGCCGAGCAGCTTCTCGGCGAGGGCGATGCGGCTGCGCACGGTGTGCCGGTGCACGCCGAGCTCCTGCGCGGTCGCGTCGAACTGGCCGCCGTGCTCGAGCCAGGTGCGGGTGGTCTCGAGCAGCGCGGTGCCGTTCGCGTGGTCGTACTCGATGAGCGGCTCGAGGGTGGCGCGTGCGACGGCGCGGGCGTCGGTGCGGGCGAGGAATGCGAGCACGCCCTGCCGGCTGATGTCGTCGAACCACGTCACGCCGGTCCCGGTCTCGCGGGACCGCTCGAGCGCCCGCGTCGCCTGCTCGTGCAGGCGCGCGAGGTCGGCGACGGCTGCCGCGTCGGAGATGCCCACGGGCACGTCGAACTCGGCCGCGAGCTCATCGGCGACGGCCTGGTCGGCGTCCTCGGCGATGACGACGACCTGCTCGCCGTCACGGCCGAAGAACAGCCGCCCGTGCTTCTCGTCGGCGCGGAGCTCGAGGAACTCGGCCATGCGGTCGTCGTGCTCCGCGGGGAGGTCGGAGATCGCGACGCGCACGGGGTCCTGTGGCAGCGGGCCCCACATCTCGGCGGAGACGCCGGCGGCCAGTTCGATGTCGCCCGCGAGCATGGACCGCAGGAGGCCGGACCGGAGGTGCCCGCGGGCCCGATCGAGGTCGCGATTCTGCTCGAGGGCGAGTCCGGCCAGCGCGATCACGGCCGTGACGACCTCGCGACCCGCCGCGTCGAGTTCGGCGGAGTCGCCGATGACCAGCACGCCGCGCAGCGCGCCGCCCGCCCCGAGCGTCTGCAGCGTCATCCGCTGCGGCCGCCCGACCGCGACGGCGGCCTCGAGCGTGCGGCTCGCGCGCTGGCCGCGCCGCAGCATCGAGCGCGCCTCGCCGACGACCTCGCCGAGCGCCGGCTGGCCGAGCCCCCCGACGGGCGCCTCGCGGTCGAGCGCGCCCGCGGAGTCCACCAGCCCGACCCACGTGTCGAGGCGGCGGCTCAGTTCGGTCAGCGTGGCGCCCAGGCCGTCGGGCCGGAGCGCGGCGAGCGAGATCGCGCGCTGCGCCTGCAGCGCCCACGCCTGCCGCGCGTTCGCGTCGGCCGCGTTCAGGTCGGCGATCGTTCGAGCCACGCGGATGAACGGCACGCGGTACGGCACCTCGAGCAGCGGCAGCCCGTGCCGGGCGCACGCCTCGACGAGGAGGTCGGGGGTGGCCCGGACGACCTCGGTACCGAAGCCGAGTGCGGCGATGCCCGCCTCGCGAAGCCGGGTGACGTACGAGTCGAATGCCGCCGGATCGTCGTGCCCCGCGTCGGTGCCGAACTGCGTGCCCGTCGTGAGGAGCACCTGCCCGTGCTCGAGGAACGGCGCCGGATCGTCGAGGTCGGAGCTGTGCACCCACGGCACCGGCGTGTCGAGCACCCCGTCGGGAAGCGACGCCGCGTCGGTGCGCAGGGTGAGCGCGAGGTCGTCCCGGTCGAGCAGGGTCCGCACGGTGGGCTTCACGGGATCTCCAGAATGTACGCGGCGTCGAGCAGAGGTGCCACGAGTGTACATCCGGGAGGGGGTGCCATCCGCTCGGCCCTGCCTACCATCGCCTCGGAGGTCGCAACCTCCCCGCCATCGTCGTCACCGCATCGGAGCACCCCATGACCCTCGTCGATTCCCCGGCCACCGCCGTCGGCGGCCCTGCCCTCCCGCAGGAGCGCCGCCTGGTCACCAGCATCCCCGGCCCGCGCTCGCAGGAGCTCATGGCCCGCAAGGCCCAGGCCGTCGCCAAGGGCGTCGGCACCACGCTTCCCGTCTCGGTCGTCGCGGCCGGTGGCGGCGTCATCGTCGACGCCGACGGCAACTCGATCATCGACCTCGGCTCGGGCATCGCCGTCACGGGCGTCGGCAACGCCAACCCGCGCGTCGTCGACGCGGTCACTGCGCAGCTGAACGCCTTCACGCACACGTGCTTCACGGTCGCCCCGTACGAGTCGTACGTCGCGGTCGCCGAGAAGCTCAACGAGCTCACCCCGGGCGATCACGAGAAGCGCTCGGCGCTGTTCAACTCGGGCGCCGAGGCCGTCGAGAACGCGGTCAAGATCGCGCGTCACCACACGAAGAAGCAGGCGGTCGTCGCGTTCGACCACGCCTACCACGGCCGCACCAACCTCACCATGGGCCTCACGGCGAAGAACATCCCGTACAAGCACGGGTTCGGCCCGTTCGCGCCCGAGGTGTACCGCGCGCCGCTCAGCTATCCCTTCCGCGACGGCGGCCTCTCGGGCGCCGAGGCGGCGGCTCGCGCCATCCTGCAGATCGAGAAGCAGATCGGCGCCGAGAACCTCGCCGCCATCATCATCGAGCCGATCCAGGGCGAGGGCGGCTTCATCGTGCCGGCCCAGGGCTTCCTGCCCGCGCTCGTGAAGTGGGCCAACGAGAACGACGTCGTGTTCATCGCCGACGAGGTGCAGACCGGCTTCGGCCGCACCGGTGCCTGGTTCGCGAGCGACCACGAGGGCATCGTGCCCGATCTCGTCGTCACCGCGAAGGGCATCGCCGGCGGCCTGCCGCTCTCGGCGGTCACCGGCCGTGCCGACCTCATGGACTCCGCAATGGCCGGCGGCCTCGGCGGCACCTACGGCGGCAACCCGCTCGCGTGCGCCGCGGCGCTCGCCGCGATCGAGTCGTATGAAGAGGACGGCCTCATCGAGCGCGCCCTCGAGATCGGCTCGCTGCTCATCGGGCGGCTCAACGCCCTCCGCACCGTCGACGCCCGCATCGGCGACGTCCGCGGCCGCGGCGCCATGGTCGCGATCGAGCTCGTCGACCCCGAGACCGGCGCGCCCGACGCGGCGCTCACCGGCAGGCTGGCCGCCTTCGCCGCCGCGAACGGCGTGCTCGTGCTCACGTGCGGCACGTACGGCAATGTCATCCGGTTCCTGCCGCCGCTCACGATCAGCGACGAGCTGCTCATCGAGGCGCTCGACGTGCTCGCCGAGGGGCTGAAGCAGGCATGAACCCCGTGACGGCGCCGACGATGTCGCCGACGGATGCCGCGGCATCCGTCACCCTCGAGCCGACCCCGCTCGCCGACGCGCGGGCCCAGCTCGCCGAGGCGGTCGACCTGCTCGGCCTCGGCGACGGCCTCCACCAGATGCTCGCGACCCCGCGGCGCGAGCTCAGCGTGGCCGTGCCGCTGCGCATGGACTCGGGCGACAGCCGGCTGTACCTCGGTTACCGCGTTCAGCACAACTTCTCGCGCGGACCCGCCAAGGGCGGCCTCCGCTACGCGCCGAACGTGAACCTCGACGAGGTCCGCGCGCTCGCGATGTGGATGACGTGGAAGTGCGCCCTGCTCGACGTGCCGTACGGCGGCGCGAAGGGCGGCCTCGCGATCGACCCGCGCGAGCACTCGGTCCCCGAGCTCGAGCGCGTGACCCGTCGGTACACGAGCGAGATCCTGCCGATCATCGGCCCGGAGCGCGATATCCCGGCCCCCGACATCGGGACCGACGAGCGCACCATGGCCTGGATCATGGACACCTACTCGGTGAACTCGGGGTACACCGTGCCCGGCATCGTGACCGGCAAGCCCATCTCGCTCGGCGGCTCGCTCGGCCGCGCGTCGGCCACGAGCCGCGGCGTCACGCACATCGCGCTCGCCGCTCTGCGCCACGCCGGACTCGAGCCCGCGCGCTCGACCGCGGCCGTGCAGGGCTTCGGCAAGGTCGGTGCGGATGCCGCGCGGTTCCTCACCGAGGCGGGCGTGAAGGTGACCGCGGTCAGCGACCAGTACGGGGCCGTCCGCAACGACGGCGGGCTCGACATCGACGCGCTGTCCGAGCACGTCCGCGAGACGGGCTCGGTCGTCGGCTTCGCCGGCGCCGACGAGCTCGACCGCGACGCGCTGCTCCTGCAGGACGTCGACCTGCTCGTTCCGGCCGCGGTCGAGGGCGTGCTGCACGGCGGGAACGCCGCCGACGTGCGCGCCTCGGTCGTCGTCGAGGGCGCCAACGGCCCCACGACGCCTGCGGCCGATGCGATCCTCCGCGAGCGCGGCGTGCTCGTGGTCCCCGACATCCTCGCCAACGCGGGCGGGGTCATCGTCTCGTACTTCGAATGGGTGCAGGCCAACCAGGCGTACTGGTGGCGGGCCGACGAGGTCGAGAGCAGACTGGAGGAGCGGATGCTGAACGCCTGGCGTCACGTGCTCGGCTACGCCGAGGCCCGCGACCTCTCGCTCCGCACCGCCGCCACGGCGCTCGCCGTCGAACGCGTCGCCGAGGCGCACCGCCTCCGCGGCCTCTACCCCTGATCGCGCGAGACCCGCGCACGACACGGAACGGACATCCCATGACCACCACTGCAACGCAGGAATCCGCCCTCCTCGATCGCGTCGCCGACGGCCTCTTCATCGGCGGCGAGTGGGTCGCGGCAGAGGGCGGCAAGACCTTCGAGGTGCGCGACCCGTCCACGGGCGAGGTGCTGAAGGAGATCGCCGACGCGTCAGCCGCCGACGGCATCCGCGCGCTCGACGCGGCCGTGGCCGCACAGGACGCGTGGGCCAAGACCGCTCCGCGCGAGCGCGGCGAGATCCTCCGGCGCGCGTTCGACCTCCTCATGGAACGTCGCGAGGACTTCGCGCTGCTCATGACGCTCGAGATGGGCAAGCCGCTCGCCGAGGCGCGCGGCGAGGTGAACTACGGCGGCGAGTTCCTCCGCTGGTTCAGCGAGGAGGCCGTGCGCATCACCGGTCGCTACGGCTGGAACCCCGAGGGCACCGGCCGCATCGTCGTCGCGCAGCGCCCGGTCGGCCCGTCCTACTTCATCACGCCGTGGAACTTCCCGCTCGCGATGGCCACGCGCAAGATCGCGCCGGCGCTCGCCGCGGGCTGCACGGTGGTCGTCAAGCCCGCCGCGCTCACGCCGCTCACGACCGTCGCGTTCGTCCAGTTGCTCGAAGAGGTCGGCCTGCCCAAGGGCGTCGTCAACGTGGTGACCACCACGAGCTCGTCGAAGGTCTCGGGCCCGATCATCGCCGACCCGCGCCTGCGCAAGCTGTCGTTCACCGGTTCGACCGAGGTCGGCCGCAAGCTCATCGAGCAGTCGGCCCAGGGCATCCTGCGCACCTCGATGGAGCTCGGCGGCAACGCGCCGTTCGTCGTCTTCGAGGACGCCGACCTCGACAAGGCCGTGGAGGGCGCGCTCGTCGCGAAGTTCCGCAACATCGGCCAGGCGTGCACCGCCGCGAACCGGTTCATCGTCCACGAGTCGGTCGCCCCTGAGTTCGCGCGCCGCGTGACCGAGCGCGTCTCGGGCATGCGCGTCGGCCGCGGCACCGAGGACGGCGTCGCGATCGGCCCGCTCATCGACGACGACGCGGTCGCCTCGACCGACGAGCTCGTGCAGGACGCGGTCTCGAAGGGCGCGACGGTCCTCGCGGGCGGCTCGCCGATCGACGGCACCGGCTCGTTCTACGCGCCGACCGTGCTCGGCGACGTGTCGGCCGACGCGCGCCTGTTGCGCGAGGAGATCTTCGGACCGGTGCTCGGCATCACGACCTTCGCCGACGAGGACGAGGCGGTGCGCCTGGCGAACGCCACCGAGTACGGCCTCATCTCCTACGTCTTCACGCAGGACCTCGCCCGCGGCCACCGGATGATCGACCGCCTCGACACCGGCATGATGGGCCTCAACACGGGCCTCGTGTCGAACGCGGCCGCCCCGTTCGGCGGCGTCAAGCAGTCGGGCATCGGCCGCGAGGGCGGCTTCGAGGGCATCCACGAGTTCCTCGACACGAAGTACACCCTGATCCCGGCGTAGGCCGGGTCGAGCGGATGTCGCGGCGCGGCCGCGCACGTCCGTCGCACGCCGCGACATCCGCTCGTCTTCTCATGCACCACCACACGAAAGCGTCATTCACCATGCAACGGATCGACACCGACGTCGTCATCGTCGGGGCGGGCGCCGCGGGCCTCACCGCGGCCACCGAACTCGTCAAGGCCGGGCGCGACGTCGTCGTGCTCGAGGCGCGCGCCCGCGTCGGCGGCCGCCTCTGGACCGGCGACGTCGACGGCGCCATGCTCGAGATCGGCGGCCAGTGGGTCTCGCCCGACCAGGACGCGCTCATCGAGACCCTCGACGACCTCGGCCTCGAGACGTACCCGCGGTACCGCGAGGGCGTCAACGTCTACATCGGTCCCGGCGGCGAGCTGAAGAAGTTCGAGGGCGACATCTTCCCCGTCCCACCCGCGACCGAGCAGGAGATCGTCACGCTCATCGAGAAGCTCGACGCGCTCGTCGCCGAGATCGACCCCGAGGAGCCGTGGGCTCACCCGCGGGCCAAGGAGCTCGACGAGATCTCGTTCGCGCACTGGCTCGAGACGCAGACCGACGACGAGGAGGCGCGCGAGAACGTCGGCATGTTCATCGCCGGCGCGATGCTCACCAAGCCCGCGCACGCCTTCTCGGCGCTGCAGGCGCTGCTCATGGCGGCATCCGCGGGATCGTTCTCGAACCTCGTCGACGCCGACTTCATCCTCGACCGTCGCGTGGTCGGCGGGCTCCAGCTCGTGCCGCTCGGGCTCGCGGAGCGCCTCGGCGACCGCGTCCGCCTGGGCCAGCCGGTGCGCACGCTCCGGTGGTCGACCGAATCGACGGATGGCGCGGCCGCCGAGTCCGCGGTCGTCGCCGTCACCGACGAGCTCGAGGTCCACGCGCGGCAGGCGATCCTCGCCGTCCCGCCGGTGCTCGTCAACCGCATCTCGTACGACCCGCCGCTCCCGCGCCGCCAGCACCAGCTGCACCAGCACCTCTCGATGGGCTTCGTGATCAAGGTGCACGCCGTCTACGAGACCCCGTTCTGGCGCGAGCAGGGCCTGTCGGGCACCGCGTTCAGCCCGTGGGAGCTCGTGCACGAGGCATACGACAACTCCGACCACGACGACCCGCGCGGCACGCTCGTGGGCTTCGTGGCCGACGAGGCCGCCGACGGCGTGTTCCAGCTCTCGGCCGAGGAGCGCAAGGCCGCCATCCTCGAGTCGATGTCGCATTACTACGGCGAGCAGGCCAAGCACCCGGTCGTGTACTACGAGAGCGACTGGGGCTCCGAGGAGTGGACCCGCGGCGCGTATGCCGCGAGCTTCGACATGGGCGGCCTGGCGCGCTACGGCGCCGACCTGCGCACGCCGGTCGGTCCGATCCGGTTCGCCTGCTCCGACATGGCCGGCAAGGGGTACCAGCACGTCGACGGTGCCATCCGGATGGGTCGCCTCGTCGCGTCGCAGGTGCTCGAGTCGACCCCGGCTGAAGCGACCGCGCGATGAGCGACCTCCGGATCGTCGTCGGGTACACCGCCAACGAGTCCGGTGCCGACGCGCTCGCCCTCGCGAACCGCGTGGCGAGCGCCGCCGAGGGCGTGCTCGAGGTCGTCATGGTGCTGCCGTCCGAGGCGCACAACGCGCGGGTCCCCGTCGACCAGGGCTACCTGCGCTACCTGCGCGAGCAGTCGCGCGAGTGGCTCACCGAGGCGTCCACGCACCTGGGGGCGGATGTCGCGTCCAAGCTGCACATCCGCTACGCCGAGTCGTTCGCCGAGGGGCTCATCAACGCGGCCCATGAGTTCGACGCGAACCTCATCGTCGTCGGCGCGGCCGGCGGCGGACGCCGCGCGCACGCGCGCGTCGGCTCGGTCGCGAACGAGCTGCTGCACTCCTCCGACGTGCCCGTCGCCCTGGCTCCGCCCGGCGCGCGCGAGATCACGGCCGGGCAGGGCGTCACGCGCATCACGGCGTGCATCGGCACTCGTCCGGGCGCCGACGAGCAGCTCGAGGCCGCGACCGCGCTCGCACGCGCGACTCGAGCCCCGCTGCGCCTCCTCTCGCTCGTGCCGATCGACCTGCCCGCGGGCCTCGACACGCACCTGGCCGAGCTCACGAGCTCCACGCACGCCGAGCAGGTGCTGCACGACGCGCACCGCACCCTGCCCGACGGCCTCGAGGCGACCGTCGAGATCGCGCGTGGATCCACCATCGAGGACGCCGTGCGCGGGCTCGACTGGCACGAGGGTGAACTCGTACTCGTCGGCTCGAGCCGCCTCGCGGCACCCCGCCGACTCTTCCTCGGCTCGACCGCGGCGAAGGTGCTGCGCGAGCTCCCGGTACCCATGATCGTGGTACCGCGCACCACCCACGGAAAGACATCGCAATGACGCAACAACCGCAGCCCGAGTCCCGAGCACCGCTCACCGAGGCGACGCGCGCCGTCGACGCGCCGCAGGGCGGCATCACCCGCAAGGGCCTCTCGGCCGGCTCGGTCGGCCTCATCGGCGCGATCGTGATCGGCATCTCGTGCATCGCGCCGGCCTACACGCTCACCGCCGCGCTCGGCCCGACCGTGTCGGAGGTCGGCACCCAGGTGCCGGCGATCATCCTGCTCGGCTTCATCCCGATGCTGCTCGTCGCGTTCGGCTATCGCGAGCTCAACCGTCGCATGCCCGACTCGGGCACGTCGTTCACGTGGGCCACGCGCGCGTTCGGTCCCTGGATCGGCTGGCTCGCGGGCTGGGGGCTCATCGCGGCCACCATCCTCGTACTCTCGAACCTCGCCGGCATCGCGGTGGACTTCCTCTTCCTGCTCATCTCGCAGGTCGCGGCCAATCCCGAGATCGCCGACCTCGCGGCGAACCCGTTCGTCAACGTCGTCGTCTGCCTCCTCTTCATGCTGGGCGCCACGTGGATCTCGTACCGCGACATGCAGACCACGCAGAAGGTGCAGTACTGGCTGGTCGGCTTCCAGGTCGTCGTGCTCGTGCTCTTCTCGGTCGCGGCTCTCGTGGGCGTCGCCAACGGCACCGCGTTCGACGCGACGCCGATCGAGCTCAGCTGGTTCAACCCGTTCGCGGTGAGCGACTTCAGCGCACTCGCGGCGGGCCTGTCGCTCTCGATCTTCATCTTCTGGGGCTGGGACGTCACGCTCACGATGAACGAGGAGACGAAGGGCGCCGAGACCACGCCGGGTCGCGCCGCGACGCTCACGGTCGTCATCATCGTCGCGCTCTACCTGCTCATCTCGGTGTCGCTCATCGCGTTCGCCGGTGTCGGCACGGGCGAGTTCGGCCTCGGCAACCCCGACATCCAGGACAACGTCTTCTTCGCGCTCGCCGGCCCGGTGCTCGGCCCGCTCGCGGTGCTCGTGTCGATCGCGGTGCTGTCGTCGTCGGCCGCGTCGCTGCAGTCCACCTTCGTCTCGCCCGCGCGCACGCTGCTCGCCATGGGGCACTACGGCGCGCTGCCCGAGAAGTTCGCGAAGGTGAGCCCCCGGTTCTTCACGCCCGGGTACGCGACGATCGTCTCGGCGGTCGTGGCATCCGTCTTCTACGCCGTCATGCGGTTCGTCAGCGAGAACGTGCTCTGGGACACGATCACCACCCTCGGCATGATGATCTGCTTCTACTACGGCCTGACGGCGTTCGCGGCGGTGTGGTACTTCCGCAAGACGTGGTTCCGGTCGGTGCGCGAGTTCTTCTTCACGTTGCTGTTCCCGCTCGTCGGCGGCGTGATCCTCGCCGTGCTGTTCTTCACCACGCTGATCGACAGCATGGACCCGGAGTACGGCTCGGGCTCGCACCTGTTCGGTCTCGGCCTCGTGTTCATCCTCGGGATGGTGGTGCTGCTCACCGGCATCGTCATCATGATCTGGCAGGCGTTCAAGCGTCCCGCGTTCTTCCGCGGTGAGACCCTCTCGCGGGCGGTTGCCGAGGACTGAGGTCCCGCCGATCCGGCCTCCGCTCGCGAGAGCGCCCGCAGGACCGCCCCCGCGACACCGGGGGCGGTCCTGTCTTGGTCGCGGTCGTTCCGTCGCGAGCGGATGCCGCGGGCGGTCAGCCTGCCCCGCGGGCGGACCGTCGGGCGAGGCCCGAGACCCCCGCGATGAGCAGCAGGCCGCCGAGCACGAGCAGGACGGTGAGCAGCAGGCCGGCCGGCGTGAGCGTCGCCCACCAGTCCGCGACGAGCTCGATGCGGGCGGGCTCGATCACGATCCACAGCACGGTCGCGGCGATCCCCCCGAGGACCAGGCCCCAGATGATCCCGGCCCACCGGATGCGCGGGCGGAGCTCGGGCGACTCGGCCGTGCCCGTGGCCGTGCCCGTGGCCGTGCCCGTGCTCGTGTTCGGGGGGACGGATGCCGGAGGCCGCAGCGCCTCGTCGAAGCCGAGCGCCTCGGTCGTGTCGTCGTCGTTGTTCATGGTCGGTTCCCCTCGGGCTCGAACTCGGTCACGTGGACCTCGGTGGCGATGGCCTGGATGCGGATCTCGGCGTCGACGTCGCCGGCCTGCAGACCCTCGCCGATCTCGTCGCTCCATCGGGCGGCCGACTGTCCCGATCCGAGGTCGAACTCATCGACGATGGACCGGTCGCCGTCCGCGTCGAAGCGGGCGTGCGTGATCGTGCAGTCGACGCACCGGACGGTCAGCGCGACTCGAGCGCCATCGCGGAGGTCGATCGAGACCGATCCGACGCCCTGGGCGAGCGTCCACTGGACCGGCTCGGCCGCGGCGGCGACCTGATCGTCGACCGTGAGGCTGACCGCGCCGATGGGCTGCACGACGCTCGTCGTCCGCGCGGACTCGGCGACGCCGCCGAGCACGAGCCGAGGGGGCTGCGGCACGACGGCCGTCACGAACGTCGCGAGCAGCAGCACGATCGTCACGGAGGCGAGGAAGCCGCTGCGTCGCCGCAGGGATCCGGCGAGCACCATCGCGAGTGCGGTCACGATCGCCCCCACGGCGAGCCCGATGGTCACGGACTGCGGTGCCAGTTCCGCCGAGCCGAGGGCGGCCAACGATGCGATCGCCCCGGCGACGAGGGCGGCGCCGAGGGCGGCGACGACGTAGGCGAAGCTCGTGCGCGGGCGGGTGAGCCGCCGGATGCGCCGGGCTTCCTCAGCCTGGGCCTGGAACGCGAGCGTACGGGCCCGGTTCTCGGCGGCGAGCTGGGCGCGGGCCGCGCGGTTCGCCTCGTCCTGGCTGCGCCGCCACGCGTCGTGCTCCGCACGCCAGGCATCCTGCTGCACCTTCCACGCCGCGTAGTCCTCGCTGCCGTGATGAGCGGTCGGCGGCGGCGGCGGTGCGACCGGTTCGGCGGCCAGGGCGGCGGTCGGCAGCGGGACGGTCGCCGCGGTCGCGGTGCCCGCGGAGGCACCCGACGCCGCGGCGCCCGCCGCCGATGCGGACGGGGCCGTGGCCGAGGCATCCGTCTGCGGGACGGGCGCGCCCGGCGAGGCCCGCTGGGCGAGCCAGACGATGAGCGTGACGATGCCGGCGAGCACGAGCAGGAGCCAGATCACGCCGAACCACTGGAATGGGCTGACCCAGTCCCCGGGGTCCCATCCCCAGCTGCCGAACCACCACGGCCCGCCGAAACCGAGCAGGCCGACGAGCACGAATGCCGCGATGCCGACGAGCGCGCTGTCGAACACGCCGCGCAGCATCGACTCGAGTTGGATCCGGCCCGTCGTGTCGGGCAGCAGCAGCCACGCGGCGCCGTAGGCCAGGAACGCCACCGGGAGGAACAGCGCGACGACGACGAGGACGCCCCGCACGATGATCGGGTCGATGCCGATCCTGGCGGCGATCCCGGCGGCGACGCCGCCGATCCAGCCGGGCTGCCGTGGCACGCCCAGCGAACGCAGCCAGGCGAAGAAGCGGTCGTCGGAGGGCGGCGGGGCGGTGGCGCCTGGACGGGCACCGCCGGGTTCGCCCGTCGCGGGCGGGGTCGAGGTCGAGGTCATGGGTCGATCGTCGCGCGCGGGCATTCGGCCGGCCATCCGGAACCTCCCTGACTCGACCCTGATCCCTCGGCCGAGCCGTGTCGGGGCAATCCCGGTTCTGCTTGGATCGGAGCATGACCACGGCACCGGCGGCCCCCGCGCTCGTGCGTCGTCGCGACTGCCTCGTCGCGGGCGTCGCGGGCGGCCTCGCCGACCACCTCGGATGGCCGGTGCGGGTCGTGCGCATCGCATTCGCAGTGACGGCGCTGTTCGCCGGTGCGGGCGCGCTGCTCTACGCATGGCTGTGGGCGTTCACGCCATGGGCGGATGCCTCGGGCCCCGACGACCACGTCATGCGGCGCGCTCCCGTGGCGATCGTGGCGACGGCCGGCGCGCTCGGCGCCACGGTACTCGCCATCCTGCTCGCGATCCTCGACGACGGCACCGCCGACGGCAGCGCGCCCGACTGGCTCGTGCCCACCGTGCTCGCCGTGCTGCTCGCCGCGGGCGCCGGAGCGTGGGTGAGCTTCATCGACCGCCCGGATCCCGCCCGCGGGAGGCGCCTCGAAGTCGGGGTCCGCGCGGCGCTGACCGGCGCGCTCGCCTTGCTCGCGATCGTGCTCGTGCTCGGACCCGCCGCGCAGGCGTGGCCCGTCGTCGCAGTGCTGGCCGCGTTCGGCGCGCTGCTCGGCATCGGGCTGGTGTACCTCCCTGCACTCGTCAAGCTCTGGCGCGACCTCGAGGGCGAGCGCGTCCGGCGCATCCGCGACGAGCAGCGCAGCGCGATGGCCGCGCACCTGCACGACTCGGTGCTGCAGACGCTCGCGCTCATCCAGAACCGTGCCGGGGCGTCGAGCGAGGCCGGGAGGCTCGCGCGCGCCCAGGAGCGCGAGCTGCGCAGCTGGCTGTACGAGGGCGACGCCCCGGCCGACAGCGACCTCGCGACCGACCTGCGCGACTTCGCGGCCGCGCTGGAGCTCGACTACCCGGTGCGGATCGACGTGGTGGCGGTCGGCATGTCGGACGAGCGGGCGAGCGGCGAGCTGGCGGCGGCCGCGCGCGAGGCGATGCTCAACGCGGCCCGCCATGCGGGCGGCGAGGTGTCGGTGTACCTCGAGGGCTCGGCCGACGCGGTGGACGTGTACGTGCGCGACCGCGGCCCCGGGTTCGACCCGGCGCGGGTCGCGCCGGGCCGGCTCGGCGTGCGCGAGTCGATCATCGGTCGGATGCGCCGCGCGGGCGGCAGCGCGACCGTACGGCCGGGCGCCGGCGGCGAGGGCACCGAGGTGCACCTGCGATTCGAGACGAGGGCGGAGCATGGCTGACACGCTCACCGTGGTCGTGGTCGACGATCACTCGATCTTCCGGTCGGGCCTCCGCGCAGACCTCGACCGCTCGATCGAGGTCGTCGGCGAGGCGGCGGATGTCCCGTCGGCGGTCGCCGTGATCGCCGCGAAGCGGCCCGACGTCGTGCTGCTCGACGTGCACCTGCCGGGCGGCTCGGATGCCTCGGTCTCGGGCGGTGCCGAGGTGCTGCAGCGCGTGGCATCCGAGGTGCCATCGACACGGTTCCTCGCGCTGAGCGTGTCCGACAAGGCCGAAGACGTCGTCGGGGTCATCCGCGCGGGCGCCCGCGGCTACATCACCAAGGGCGCGTCGGGCCACGAGGTGAGTCGCGCGGTGCAGGCCGTCGCGGGCGGCGACGCGGTCTTCTCGCCCCGGCTCGCCGGGTTCGTGCTCGACGCGTTCGGCGCCGCCGTGGGGGAGACGGCCGCGGCCGACGACGAGCTCGACCGGCTCTCGGCCCGAGAGCAGGAGGTCATGCGGCTCATCGCACGCGGATACGCGTACAAGGAGGTCGCGGCGACCCTGTTCATCTCGGCGAAGACGGTCGAGTCGCACGTGTCGAGCGTGCTGCGCAAGCTGCAGCTCTCGTCGCGGCATGAGCTCACCGCGTGGGCGACGGCCCGCCGCCTGCTCTGACGGGCGCGGGAGGGTTCAGCTCATCGGCGCCGGTTCCGCGCCGGTGTACGCGGCGAACGTCGTGTCGGCCGCGCGGCGGGCGGTCGCGGCATCCGCCCCGCTCGCGATGTGGGCGTCGGCCCAGCGATCGGCGCTCAGGCGCATGAAGCGCACGCCCTCGTCGGTCTGCATCCACTCCGCCGAGTTGTCGGGCCGGACCTCGCCCGTCGTGAAGTGCTGCGCGAGGCCGAGCATCGCGCCGTCCCAGCCGAGGCCGGTCGCGCCGGGCCCGAACTGGTCCCACATCTCGGCCCCGATGTCGTCGGCGAGCGCGACGTGCTCGAGCTCGACGCGCGTGTGCTCGGTGTCGACCTCGTCGAGGCGAACGGTGACCCACGTGACGCCGCCGCCGTACTCCCAGGTCACGCCGAACGAGCGGGGCGCGTCGCACGACTCGACCGTGCCGCTCGCGTTGCCCTCGATGGCGTAACGGCCCCCGAGGCGCAGGTCACCGCTCACCGGAAGGAACCAGCGGGGGATCCGCTCCGGCGAGGTGAATGCATCCCACACGTCGTCGATCGGGGCGCGGTAGGTCTGCGCGATCGTCTGCACGTGGGTGGCGGCGCCGTCGCGCGTGCCGCTCGTCAGGCCGCGGTCGACCGCTTCGATCTGTGTCTCGATGTCCATGTCACTGCTCCTTCTCAGGTGGTTGCGTCGTGGTGGGCGGGCCCGGTTGCCGCGGGGGGTCCGGTGGGCCGGGCGGGCGCGGCGGACCGGGCGCGGCCGGCGGCGTGGCCGCGGCCGCCAGCCGGCGCGTGCGCGCCGACCTGGCCAGCTCGGTGCCGAGCGCGTCGAGGTGCGGTCGCCAGAACCGCTCGAACGGGGTGAACCACTGCGCGGCCTGCGCGATCGGCTCGGGGTCGAGCGCGTACAGCCGTCGCGTGCCCGCGGCGCGCACCGTGGCGAACCCCGACTCGCGGAGCACGCGCAGGTGCTGCGACACCGCGGGCTGGCTGATGCCGAACTCGGCCTGCACGACGCGCCCGACCTCGCCCGCGGGCTGCTCGCCGTCGGCGAGCAGTTCCACGATCCGGCGTCGGACCGGATCGCCGAGGATGTCGAGCGCGTGCATGCGCCTATCCTTCACCTGCGACTTATATAAGTCAAGCCTGAATTTTGTTCCCCCTCATGACCCTCTCGATCGAGAGGTCGCGGATGGCGAACCGGACGCACCATCGGCGACGTTCGGATCGGGAGGCGCGGCTGAGCGCGGGATCACGTGATCGAGAAGTCGCGGATGGCGAGCGGATCGCGCCATCCGCGACTTCTCGACCCAGGGAGCTGAGGCGTGCGAACTCAGGCGACGGCGCGCTCGGCTTCGCCCGCGTCCGCCTCGTACTCGGTGCGGCCCGCGACCACGGTTCGAACGACGTGCGCCTCGAGCAGCGACGCGTCGCCGAGCGCGAACGGGTCGCGGTCGATCACCGCGAAGTCCGCCGCCAGCCCGGCCGCGAGCTGACCGCGCACGTGCTCCTCGCGGCACGAGTACGCGGCGTCGCGCGTCGCGTGCCGCACCGCGTCCGCGAGCGGCACGGCGTACTCCGCATGGTTCGGCGGGAACGAGTCGTCGAGCGCCGACCGCCGCGTCGCCGCGATGTACAGGTTCGGCAGCGCCTCGTGCGGCGCGGTCGGCGCGTCCGTCGAGAACGCCAGGACGCCGCCCGCGTCGGTGATCTCGGTCCACGGGAACCCGCGATCGGCGCGCTCGTCGCCGAGCATCGCGGCCCAGTTCGCCCAGATGGCCGGATCGGCGTGGACCGGCTGCATCGACGCGACGACGCCGAGCTTCGCCAGCCGCGCGATATCCGCCCGGTCGACGTACTCGAGGTGCTCGATGCGGTGCCGCCGGTCACGATCGCCGTTCACCGCGATCGCGTGCTCGAGCGCGTCGAGCGCGATGCCGCTCGCCGCGTCGCCGATCGCGTGCATCGCCACCTGCAGGCCCGCGGCGTCGGCGGCCGCGACCACGGGCTTCAGCGCGTCGAGCGGCCAGATCGGGTCGGCGTTCGATCCGTCGGCGTACGGATGCCGCATCGCGGCCGTGCACGCGTCGATGACGCCGTCCAGCACGAGCTTCACTCCCGCGATCCGCAGCCACGTCGAGTCGACGTCGCGCGCGAGCTCGACCGCGCGCTCCACCTGCGCGAGGTTCGCGGCCTCGTCGCCGGTGTTCGCGACGAACCAGTGCGCGACGACGCGGATCGGCAGGCGTCCGCCGCGCCGCTCGGCCGCCCGGCGGAACGCCGCGAGCCCGAGCTCGTCGAACGCCATGTCGACGACCCCCGTCACGCCGGTGGCGAGGTACGCCGCGAGGGTGCGCTCGACGGCGGCGTCGCGATCCTCGTCGGTCGCCTGCGCGGCGAGGTGCTCCCACACGTGCTGCTGCGCGGCCGTCTCGAAGAGCATGCCGTTCGGCTCGCCGTCGGCGTCGCGGCCGATGCTCCCACCGATCGGGTCGGGGGTCTCGCGCGTGATGCCGAGCTCGGCGAGCGCGGCCGAGTTGACCCAGCAGGAGTGGTAGTCGTTGGCGTCGAGGTAGACCGGCACGTCGGCGACCGCGGCATCGAGCATCGCCGCGGTGGGCGCGCCATCCGGAACCGAATCGAACAGCCAGCCGCGACCCAGCAGGCGCGGCGCATCCGGGTCGGCGGCGCGGGCGGCGCGCAGCCGAGCCTGGATCTCGTCGAGGGTGCGCGCATCGGTGAGCCCGACCCGGCCGAGCGCTTCGCCCATCATGACGAGGTGCGTGTGCGCGTCGACGAAGCCGGGCACGACCAGTCGCCGGTCGAGGTCGACCACCTCGGCGCCCAGACCCGCGGCGGCGAGGACCTCCGAGGCGTCGCCGACGGCGACGATGCGGTCGCCGTCGACCGCGATCGCCTCGGCCCACTCGGGGGCGTCGGATGCGGTGAAGACGCGTGCGTTGACGTAGGCGACGCGGCTCATGCGCGCACCCCCTCGGCAGCGGCGCCTGTATCCGTCCCGGCCGCCGCGGGCACGGGCGCGCCATCCGCCGCCTGCTCCGCCGCTTGGACCTCGCGCGAGAACCGCGCGACCAGCACGACCGGGGTGATGAGCGCGAAGCTCGCGACGCCGAGCACGATGCCGAACCCGAGGAACCCGAGCGCCTCGACGAGCGCCGCGCCGATGACGGGCGTGAGCGCCGAGCCGACGAGGTAGACGGCCAGCAGCGGGCCCGACCAGCGACCGTCGGCATCGAGCGCGGCCGCGGTCGAGACGAAGTAGAGGAACGCGATGGCGTAGATGGTGTTCCACGCGATGAACACGACGACGAACGTCGTGGGGTCGGTGACGGTCGACTCGACGATCTTCAGGATCCCGCCGGCGCCGAGCAGCAGGGCGAGCGGCAGCGCGCGACCGAATCGGTCGCCGACGACGGTGATGAGGATGGCGCCGAAGATGCCGCCCGCGGTGGCTCCGCTCAGCGCGATGCCGAGTCCCTCGGGCGTGAGGGCGGCCTGCTCGGCGCCCATGACGCCGGCCATGGCCCACAGCGAGTCCTCGCTGACGGCCCACAGCGCGAAGCAGGCGAGCAGGGAGACGCCGGCGATCGTGACCCGTGGCGCGGCGGGCGTGGCGGACGCACGTGCCGAGCCGGATGTCGCAGCCGCCGCGTGCGACGCCGCGTCGAGGATGGGCGCCGCGGGGAGCCACGCGGTGGTGAGCAGCATCGCCGCGGAGAACCCGGCGAGCACGCCGAACACGCTCGCGGGCGCGAGGCCGATGATGGGCACGACGGCCAGGATCACGGTGATGACGGCGCGGTTCGCGAGCCCGTTCCATCCGGCGACCCGCTCGGGGTTGATGAAGGCGGCGAGCGCCGCGCCCGACGACGCGACCGCGCCGCCCGCACCGATGCCGCCCGCGATGAGGCCGGCCACGACGGCGGCGGGAACGGGCACGAACGCGGCGATGCCGAAGCCGATCGTGGCGACGATCAGGCCGAGGCGCGCCACGGCGAGCCGTCGCGGGCCGGCGCAGAGTCGGGCGACGCCGAGGCCGGTGATCGCGGTCGCCAACAGGGTGGCCGTCACGATCCAGCTCGCGGTGAGGACGTCGACGCCGAGCGCGGTCTGGAGCGCGGCGATCATGTACGGGGAGAGGTTGACGCCGAGGTAGCCGGCGATGCCGACGCCGAACGTGGCGACGGCGCTCGGGAGCCGGAGCGGCACCCGGGAGGTGGGAGTTGCGGTCACGGAAGGACTCCAGTCGGAACGGTGCACGACACTGTGCGGGGAATCTGTGCGCGGCACGCCGGGTGCGGCATCCGCTAAATGAATGGTGTTCGTTTATTATTCACGTTCAACCCGGTGCGGGGAAGAGGGAATTTCCGATCGCGTCCGCGCGCGGCCCTAGGCTGGCCCGGACGAGGAGGTACGGATGCCCAGGCCCAAGGTGCCGCTGCTGTCGACGGACCGCATCGCCGACGCCGCGCTCGAACTCGTCGACTCGGGGCAGCCGTTCGGCGTGAACGCGCTCGCGCGCTCGCTCGGAGTGACGCCGTCCTCCCTGTACAACCACGTGCGCGGCCGCGACGAGATCATCGAGCTCATCCGCGGTCGGCTCGCCGAGCAGTACCTGCCCGACCTGCCGAGCGGACCCTGGGACCACGTCGTGTCCGAGACGCTCCGAGCCCAGCGTCGCCTGTATGCGGGACACCCGAACGCGATCCCGCTGATCGTCGGCAAGACCATCACCGACCCCCTCGTCATCGCGAGCTACGACAACCTGGCAACCGCCCTGCTCGGCGCCGGCTTCCCCGATGACGAGGTGCTCGTCGTCGTCGCCATCCTCGACTCGTTCGCGCTCGGCTTCGGCCTCGACCTCGCGTCGCCCGACGAGATCTGGCAGCCGCAGGGGCCGACCGAGACGCTCGGGCGACTGCTGGCCGGCGCGGCGCGCGGCGCCGAGCGGTCCGACCGGGCGTTCGAGGAGGGGCTCGAGCTGCTGCTCGACTCGCTCCGGCTGCGCCTCTCGCGGCTGCGCGAGGACGACTGAGGCGTCGTCGGTCGCGGCGGCGCGCCTTCTGCGCCTCCCTCACTGCCAGGGTCGCAACCCCTCGACCGTCCGGTGCATGCCCGATACGGTGAGCCGTGGAGCGCCCGACGACGGCGCGTAAGGGGAGCAGCTCGAATGACCTCGTACGACGACATCATCGCCAACATCCCGATCTCCGACCTGGCCGCACGGCTCGGCGTCGACGAGTCCACCGCGCGGTCGGCCGTCGACCAGGCGCTGCCGGCGCTGCTCGGCGGTATGGGCGCCAATGCGCAGGACCCTGCGGGCGCCGCATCGCTCGAGCGCGCCGTCGAGCATCACTCCCCACGGCTGTACGAGGGCGGCGTGAACCTCGACGAGGTCGACGAGGGTGACGGCGACAAGATCGTCCACAACGTCTTCGGCTCCAACACCGACCAGGTGGTGCAGAAGCTCGGCTCGTCGGGCGGCGCCGGCGACCAGGGGCTCATCCAGAAGCTGCTGCCGATCCTCGCGCCGATCGTGCTGAGCTTCCTCGCCGCCCAGTTCTCGAAGCGACGGCAGGGCGGCGGGACGGCGCAGGCGGATGCCCCCGGCAGCGGTGGAGGGATCGGGGACATCCTCGGCGGCCTGCTCGGCGGCGGTGGCGGCGGCGCGACCGGTGGCGGAGGCGGCGGCATGCTCGGCGGACTCGGCGACCTGCTGGGCGGCCTGCTCGGCGGCGGCAAGCGCTGAGGCGCCCGCCACGCGCCATCCGCCCGCTGTTCGAGCGCTGCGTAGACTGGCACGGTGCCAGTGAACCCCGAGCTGCAGGACCGCGTGTTCGCGCCCACCGAGCCGTACCTCGTGGGTCGTGAGAAGGTGCGCGAGTTCGCGCGCGCGGTGTTCGCGACCGACCCGATCAACCTCGACGTCGACGCCGCGCGCGCCGCCGGCCACGCCGACATCGTCGCGCCGCCGACGTTCGCGGTCGTGATCCAGGAGCGCACGCTCGCGCAGTTGCTCGCCGAGCCCGACGCCGGCATCGACTTCTCGCGCGTGGTGCACGGCGACCAGCGGTTCACCTCGTCGCGCGCGATCGTCGCGGGCGACGAGCTCACCGCGACGCTCACGGTCGCGAGCGTGAAGACGCTCGGCGCGCACGCGATGGTCACCGCCGAGTCGGTCGTCACCGACGCCGCGGGCGAGCACGTCGTGACCGCGATCTCCACCCTCGTCGTGCGAGGAGACGACTGATGCCCGACGCCACCACTGCGGCCACCACCCCCGACTTCGACGCGCTCGCCGTGGGCGACGTGGTCGCCGAGCGCGAGTTCCACCTCACGCGCGAATCCCTCGTGCGCTACGCCGGCGCGTCGGGCGACTTCAACCCGATCCACTACCGCGACGACGTGGCCGGCTCGGTCGGCCTGCCCGGCGTGCTCGCCCACGGCATGCTCACCATGGGCCTCGCCGTGCAGCCGGTCGTCGACTGGGCGGGCGATCCGGCTCGCGTCGTCGACTACCAGACGAAGTTCACGCGCCCCGTCGTCGTCGACCCCGAGGCCGGGGCCGATGTCCTGGTCACCGCGAAGGTCGGCCTGCTCGACCCCGAGGCGCGCGCGGCTCGCATCGACCTCACCGTCACCTTCGAGGGCGCGACCGTGCTCGGCAAGGCGCAGGTGCGGGTGGTGCTCGCCTGAGATGAGCGAGTCCGGAACGCCCGAGACGCCCGAGCCGGTCGAGCCCCGTGGGGCAGTCGAGCCCCGCGGGGCCCGCGACATCCGATTCGCCGACCTCACGACGCTGCGGGTGGGCGGCCCCATCACCCGGCTCGTCACGGCGACGACCGCCGACCAGCTCGTGGAGCTCGTGCGCGACGCCGAGGACTCGGGTGGGCACTGGATGGTGCTCGGCGGCGGGTCGAACGTGCTCGTCGGCGATGACGGCTTCGACGGCACCGTGATCCGCATCGCGACGCGCGGCATCGACGTGCGACCCGGCGATGAGGACGGCACGGTGCACCTGCGCGTGCAGGCCGGCGAGAACTGGGACGAGCTCGTGGCGTTCACGGTCGAGCGCGGGTTCGCCGGCCTCGAGGCGCTCTCGGGCATCCCGGGTTCGGTCGGCGCGTCGCCCGTGCAGAACATCGGGGCGTACGGGCAGGAGCTCTCGAGCGCGCTGCTGGGCATCGAGTTCCTCGGCGAGGGCGAGGACGCACCGCGCGTCATGTCGGCCGACGAGCTCGAGCTCGGCTACCGCACCTCGGTGCTCAAGCAGGGCCTGCGGGGGGTCGTCGTGTCGGTCGAGCTCGTGCTGCACGACACGACCGCCGAGCGCGAGGTGCTCGGCGAGGCGCTCGGCACCCCGGTCGCTTACGCACAGCTGGCGAATGCGCTCGGCGTGCAGCTCGGCGACCGCGTGCCGCTCGCGCGCGTGCGCGAGGCCGTGCTGGCGCTGCGCGCCGGCAAGGGCATGGTGCTCGACCCCGACGACGTCGACTCGGTCAGCGCCGGGTCGTTCTTCACCAACCCGATCGTGACCGAGCACGTCGCGCGCACGCTGCCCGGCGACGCGCCGCGCTGGTACGTCGAGCCCGAGGAACCCGACGAGGTCACCCCGCTCGCCGAGCTCGCCGCCGAGTCGCCGCTCGACGCGTTCCTCGCGCACCAGGCCGGGCTCGAGCAGGTCCAGGAGCATGCGGCGGATGGCTCGGCCACACCGCCGCTCGTGAAGCTGTCGGCCGCATGGCTCATCGAGCGCAGCGGCATCCACCGAGGGTTCGGCCTGCCGGGCTCGCACGCCGCGATCTCGACGAAGCACACGCTCGCGCTCACGAACCGCGGCGGCGCCTCGGCCGACGAGGTGGCGCAGCTCGCGCGCTTCGTGCAGCAGCGCGTCCAGGCCGAGTTCGGCATCGTGCTGCATCCCGAGCCGATGCTGGTCGGCCTCGAGCTCTAGCGAGTAGCGGGTCGGTACACGTCGAGGGCGCTCGGCAGGACGCGGATCGTCGTGCGGTAGCCGGGCGCCGACAGGTGGGCGGATGCCGCGGCCGGCTCGTCGAGCGCGACCTCGCCGTCGTGCGCGAACCCGGGCGGCTGCCCGTGGCGGGGTCGCACGTCGACCGTGAGCTCGGTCGTCGTGAACGACTCCACCCGTTGCGGGACGAGCCCCAGCCCTCGGAGCACCGCAGCCGTCCGGCGCCCGAACGCGAGCGACGCGATCGCGCCCGTGCGCGACCCCTTATGCAGCACGCGGACGTCGAGCAGGCCGTCGTCGAGCGTCCGTCGCTGCAGCGGCGCGGGCAGGTCGCGTTCGTTCCGGCCGACGCCCACGAACAGCGTCCAGACCTCGGCGCGGCGCCCGTCGACCACGACCGTGACCGGATCCGATCGTCGCAGCACCCGGGCCGCCGCGACCACCGCGGCCAGCCACTTGTTCCCGATGCGACCCTGTACCCGCTCGCGCTCGGCGACGAAGTCGGGATACACCCCGACCGACGCGACGTTCGTCACGGTGAGCGGCTCGTGGGCGCCGAAGGTCAGCTCGGCGAGGTCGACGCGGACGCCCTCGCCACGCTGCACCGCGTCGACGGCGGCATCGACCGACGCCAGGCCGGCGGTGCGGGCGAAGTGGTTGAACGTCCCAGCCGGGATGACGAGCAGCGGCACCCCGGCTCGCCGCGCCTCGTCCGCGACGCACGCGACCGACCCGTCGCCGCCGCAGATGCCCACGATCCTCGGCGGCGTCGCGCGCGTGAGCGCCGCGGCAACGGCCTCGCCCGGGTCCTCGTCGGACTCGAGCACCTGCAGCTCCGCGCGCGGTAGGCGCTCCGCGAGCACGTCGAGGGGGTCGGCGCGCACCACGCTGGTGCCCGCCGAGCGATTCACGGCGATGAAGACGCCCTCGCCGTCTGGGGCGGCGGGCAGGATGCGGTCGGCGCCGGGCGGCACGGGCGGCGGGGGAGGGCCGGGTCGCGGTCGCACGATCGCGGCGCCGGCCGCGGCGACGCCCACGCCGATCGCGAGCCCGCCGATCACGTCCGACAACCAGTGCACGCCCGTGTGGAGCCGCGAGTACGCGACGCCCAGCGCGAGCGAGGCGAGCGCGGCACCGACGCGCGGTGACTCGAGCGCGACGCCGGCGGTGAATGCCGCGGCGCTCGCCGAGTGTCCCGAGGGGAAGGTTCGGCTCGACGGCTGCACGGGCACTCGGCGTCCGATCGGCACGTCCTCGAGGGCGGGTCGGTCGCCGCCGAACACGCGCTTCGCGATGAGATTGGTGAGGGCGCTCGCCGTGATGAGCGACAGGATGCCGCGGGCCGCCGCCCGTCGACGTCCGACGACCGCGAGGGCGCCCGCCGCGGTGAACCACAGCACGCCCTTGTCGGCGAAGCCCGTGAACCTCCACCAGAACTGGTCGACGTGCGGATGCGAGTGCCAGCCGTTGATGCGGCGCGTGGCCGCGGCATCCGCTCGCTTCACCCACGTCGGGAGCACGCGCGCCCGACGAGCCGCGACGCGTACCCCGGCGACGACACCCACCCGCCCAGCGTACGGTGCAGCAGTGCGTCCGGGTCAGAGGAGTCCCAGCTCCATCGCGCGCGTCACCGCGCGGGTGCGGTCGCCGACCTCGAGCTTCTCGAACACGTGGATGAGGTGCGTCTTCACCGTCGCCTCGCCGATGTGCAGCATCCGCGCGATCTCGGGGTTCGACCGGCCGTCGGCGACCAGCCGCAGCACCTCGAGCTCGCGCGGCGACAGCGACGGCGCGACCGGCGCCGTCGCTTCGGCGCGGACGCGGCGCACGAGCTTCGCGGCGATCGACGGCGCGAGCACCGTCTCGCCGGCGGCCACCGAGCGGATGCCGGCGATGATCTCCTCCTGCGGCGCCGCCTTCAGGAGGTACCCGCTCGCGCCCGCCTCGATCGCGGCGAGGATGTGGTCGTCGGTCTCGTAGGTCGTGAGCACGAGCACGCGCGTGCCGGCCGCGGTGCCCGCCCCGCCCGCGGCGCCCGCCGCGGCGAGGATCCGCTCGGTCGCCTCCGCACCGTCGAGCACGGGCATGCGCAGGTCCATGAGCACGAGGTCGGGCCGCAGCTCGGCGGCGAGCGCGACGGCCTCGGCGCCGTCGACCGCCTCGCCGACCACCTCGATGCCGGGCTCCGCGTCGAGCAGCCCCACGATGCCGGCGCGGACGATGGGGTGGTCGTCGGCGACCACCACGCGGATGGGCAGGCTCATGCGTCGCTCGCTTCCGTCTCCGTCGTGGCGCGGGTCGCGGCATCCGCTCGGGCCGAGGGCACGATCACGCGCAGCCTCGTGCCGGCCGGGTCGCCGGGACCGAACTCGAGTCGCCCGCCGACGAGCGCCACGCGGTCGCGCATGCCCGCGAGACCGAACCCGCCGGCCCCCGGCACGGCGTCGCCCGGCCCGACGCCGTCGTCGCGCACCTCGAGCACGACCTCGCCGCCGTCCGCCGAGACCGCGACCGTCGCCGCCGAGGCGCGCGCGTGCTTGCGCACGTTGGCCAGCGCCTCCTGCGCGCACCGCAGCAGCACGACCTCGAGCTCGCGGTCGAGCCCCGTCACGTCGGCATCGACCGACACGCGCACGCCCGTCTCGCGTTCGAACCCGGTCGCCAGCCGCTGCAGCGCATCGGCCAGCCCTGCCGACGGGTCGACCGGCGCGAGCGACGCGACGAGCCCGCGCGCCTCGGTGAGCGCCTCGCGCGCCATCTGCTCCATGAGCTCGACGTCGTCCCGAGCGGATGCTGCGGCGTCGCCCTCGATCGTGGCGAGGCGACGGCCCGTGCGCTGGGCGACCATCACCAGTCCGGTCAGGCTCTGCGCGATGGTGTCGTGGATCTCGCGGGCGAGCCGGCCGCGTTCGTCGGCGACGCCGGCCTCGCGATGCATCGCCGCGAGCTGCCCCTGAGCCGCCTGGAGTTCGGCGAGCAGCCTCGCGCGTTCCTCTCCGTACTCGGCGATGCGCGTGATCCAGAGGCCCAGCGCGATGCTGAACACGACCGACAGGGCGGCCACGGCCGCCCCGGTCGCGAGCCCCTCCAGGCCGAAGCGCACGGTGTAGCCGACGACGAGGGCGACCGCGACGAGCACGTTGGCGACGATCGCGCTGCGCACCGACGGGGCGGTCGACCACACGAACGGATACAGGAACGCCTGCAGGATCGAGAAGGTCGGGTCGATCGACGTGCCCACCGCGAGCAGCACTGCGTAGGCGATCGAGATCGCCAGGTGCTGGCGGGCCCCGACGACGGGCACGCATCGGCGGCCCCAGAGCAGGTGCATGAGCAGGAAGACGCCGGCCACGATCCAGACGCCGACGTCGCGTGGCCCGTACGGCGGCTCGATGAGCGAGAGCGCGACGATCACGGCCGAGACCGTGATCGCCGCGGCATCCCACCACCGCACGTTCTGCATGGAGTCAGACTCCCACAGGGCCCGAGCCGGCGTCGCTCATGCGTCGCGCCGGATCCAGCGGAAGGTGATCCGGCTGATGACGAGCCCGATGACGAGCCACGCGACCAGCACGATCGCGACCCAGCCGAGGTTCCACGTCTCGTTCTGCTCAAGCACCGCGAAGTCCTCGGGCAGGAACACGGCGCGCATGCCCTGCGCCATCCACTTCAGCGGGAAGAGGCTCGCGATGTTCTGCATCCACTCCGGCAGGGCGTAGAACTGCAGGTACACGCCCGAGATGAACTGCAGCACGAGCATGATCGGTACCACCACGGCGCTCGCCGACTTGCCCGAGCGCGGAACCGACGACAGCGCGATGCCGAGCAGTGCGGAGGTCGCGATGCCGAGCACGAACACCCACGCGAACGTGATCCACGCCTCGGGCTCGGTCGGCAGGGCGATGCCGAAGATCGTGCCGGCGGCGAGCAAGAGCAGGCCCGCCTGCAGCGTGCCGGTCACGAAGACCTGGCCGATCTTGCCGAGGAAGTAGGACACGGGCGAGAGCGGTGTCCCGCCCAGGCGTTTGAGGGTGCCATCCGACTTCTCGCCCGCGATGTCGACGGCGAGGTTCTGCACGCCCGACAGCAACATGCCCGCGGCGAGCATGCCGGGCAGGTAGTAGGCGCCGACCGAGATCGACTCCGAGCCGGGTCCGGCTGAGATCTCGCCGGCCGAGCTGAACGCCGCCGTGAAGATCCCGAGCATGATGAACGGGAACAGGAACGTGAAGAACACGGTGTCGGGCGAGCGGAAGTAGCCGCGGACCTCGTGCCCGATCCGGGCGACGCCGACGGCGAGGCGGCCGGGTCGAGCCGTGGCGGTCTCCGTTCGGGCCGAGCGGATGTCGCGCCGCGCGCTCGCGGCGGTGGTCGTCGTGGTGCTCATGCGAGCGCCTCCTCCTCATCGAGGGTGGCGGCTTCGGCCGCGCCCACCAGGTCCAGGTAGATGTCCTCGAGGCTCGGTCGGATGACCTCGAGCCCCTCCGGCTCGCCGCCGAGGTCGCGGGCGAGGGAGGCCACGAACTCGGCCGGGAGCTCGGTGCGCGCCTCGCGCGGGGTGCCCCCGGCGTCGCGCCAGCGGACCAGCGGGATTCGCGCATCGTCGCCGCCGAGCTCGTCGATCGGCGCGACGTCGACGAGGCGTCCGCCGACGATCACGCCGGCACGGTCGCCGAGCTGCGCCGCCTCGTCGAGGTAGTGGGTCGTGAGCAGGATGGTGGTGCCCTCGTGCTTCAGCGACCGGATGAGCTGCCAGAACTCGCGCCGCGCCTCGGGGTCGAAGCCGGTCGTCGGCTCGTCGAGGAACAGCAGCTCCGGACGGCCGATGATGCCGAGCGCGACATCCACCCGCCGGCGCTGCCCACCGGACAGCTTGGCGATGCGCGTGCGCGCCTTGGCCTCGAGGCCGACGGAGGCGATCACCTCGTCGACGTCGCGCGGGCTCGGGTAGAAACGGGCGAAGTGGGCGAGCTGCTCGCGCACCGTGTACTGTCCGGGCTCGCTCGCCGACTGCAGCACGATGCCGAGCCGGGCCTTCCAGTCGAGTCCGCCGCGTGCGGGATCGACACCGAGCACGCTGACCTCGCCGCCCGTCCGCATCCGGTAGCCCTCGAGGATCTCGATCGCCGTCGACTTGCCCGCCCCGTTGGGGCCGAGCAGTGCGAAGGTCTCGCCGCGGTGGATGTCGAGGTCGATGCCGTCGACCGCGGCCGTGTCGCCGTAGTCCTTGCGGAGGCCGCGGATGCGGACCGCGGGCGCCGCCTCGGATGTCATGTGGTCCATGCCATCGAGACTGCCCGTCGGCGGAGCGCGGCGGCAGCCGTGATCCGGTCGATTTCCGCCTCCACCGATCGGTGGATGCCGCGGGCTCGCGGCTAGTCGGCGGGCGGTGGCGTGAGCTCGGCGAGGCGGCGTTCGAGGAAGCGGCGCTCGGGCGTGGTGGGCGCGAGCGCGATCGCCTCGCGGTAGCAGGCGGCCGCGGCATCCGTCTCGCCCAGCCGCCGGTGCAGGTCGGCCTGCGCAGCCGGCAGCAGGTGGTAGCCGTCGAGCCGGCCGGATGCTGCGACCAGTGCGAGCTCGTCGAGTCCGTGTCGCGGGCCGTACGCCATGCCGTGCGCGATCGCCCGGTTCAGCTCGACGAACGGCGAGTCGGCGAGCATCGCGAGTGCGTCGTACCGCCCGGCGATCGCGGGCCAGTCGGTGTCGTCCGCGGTCGCGGCGCGGGCATGCACGGCCTGGATCTCGGCTTGCAGGCGGTACGGGCCGGGCGATTCGTCGCCGGCCCGATCGAGGAGCGCCAGCCGTTCGGCGATCTGCGCGGCGTCCCATCGCGAGCGATCCTGCTCGGGCAGCGGCACCAGGTCGCCCGCGGCGTCGACGCGCGCGGCCGAGCGCGCGTGCTGCAGGAGGAGCATCGCGAGCAGGGCGCGCGACTCGTCGGCGTCGGGCAGCAGGGCGACGACGAGGCGGGTGAGGCGGATCGCCTCGGCGGTCAGGTCCAGTCGCTGCAACGAATCGCCGCGCGACGCGAGGTAGCCCTCGTTGGCGATCAGGTACAGCACCGCGAGCACGCCGCCCAGGCGCTCGGGCAGCAGGTCGGCCGTGGGCACCCGGTACGGGATGCCAGCATGACGGATCTTGCGCTTGGCGCGCGAGATGCGCTGCCCCATGGTCGGTTCCGGCACGAGGAACGCGCGCGCGATCTCGCCGGTGTCGAGGCCGCCGACGGTGCGGAGGGTCAGCGCCACCCGCGACTCCATCGGGAGGGCGGGATGCGCGCACGTGAAGATGAGCCGCAGGCGGTCGTCACGGTCGAGCGCGTCTTCGGCGGCGATCGCCGCCGGGTCGGACGGCCCGCCGGTTCGGCCGGAGACCTCCTCCATCGCGATCCACTCCCTGACCTTCTCGACCTCGACGCCGCGGCGCCGCAGGCGGTCGAGCGCGAGGTTGCGTGCTGCGGTGGTGAGCCAGGCGCCGCGATTGCGCGGCACTCCGTCGCGCGGCCACGTGTGTGCGGCCCGCTCGAACGCGGCGGCGGCGGCCTCCTCCGCGACGTCCCAGTCGCCCGTGACCCGGATGAGCGTCGCGACGACGCGTGCCCATTCGGAGCGGTACGCGTCGCGGAGCGCGACGGCGACCTCGGGTGCGAGCGGCTCCGACCCGCCCGCACCCGACGGTGCGCCATCCGCGTCGGTCGTCAGAGGGCGGCCCCCGCGAGCGCCTCGGCGGCGGCCGGCTCGAGTCGGACGGCAAGGTCCGCCGCCTCGCGCTCGGCGCGCGCCACGTGGTCCTCGTGCACGTCGAACGGCCAGAGCGGGCGCAGTTCGATCGCCCCTCCGCGGGCCATCGGATGCTTCGCCGCGACCTCGATGGCCTCTGCGAGGTCGCGCACCTCGATGAGGTCGAACCCGGCGACCCATTCCTTCGCCTCGGCGAATCCGCCGTCGGTGACGAGCACCTCGCCGTGGCGCCGGCGGACGAACGTCGCATCACCCGGACGACGCAGCACCTCGCCGAACTTCCGCACGCCGCGGCCGTCCATCTCCCGCACCCACGCCTCGGGATCGTCGTCCTCGGAGGCGTCGTCGGCAGCTGCGGCCTGCTCGTCCCTCGGCTCGGCGACCACGAGCATCAGATAGCGACGCCCGCGCACCGGACGCCCCGCGAAGCCCGTGGGGACCACGCGCGAGCCCGGCTCGGCATCGGGCCACTGCACGAACGGGCGGATCTCCACCCGCCCGAACGAGGCCACCGGATGCCTCGACGCGATCTCGATCGCCTCGTCGAGGTCGCGCGCATCGATGACGTCGAAGCCGCCGATCGCCTCCTTCGCCTCGCTGAACGGCCCGTCGACCACGAGCACCTCACCGCCGCGGACGCGGACGGTCGTGGCATCCTGCGCGGGCCGCAGCCGCTCACCGTACTCGGAGACGCCGCGGGCCTCGACCTCGTCGACCCAGTCGCCCACGTTGTCTTCGGCAGGCACGTAGGGCAGGGTGTCGTCGCCCTGCGCGTAGAACAGCACGTATTCCATGGGGGTTCCTTCCTCTCGGTCACGCTACGCAGGTACGACGAACGGAGGAACCCGATTTCGACACACGGATGCGTCTGCTGGCGATCGGGAGACGTGATGTCCTTCGCGAATCAGGTGGAAAGGTATCCGGCGGATACCTTTCCACCGGGTTCTGAGATGGGATGCCATGTCGCGACGAGACGAGAGGGTCTCGGTACGCGACTGCGGCGCGACTCGACCACCGACGCTCAGGCGCCGACGAGGAGGCGCGGGTGCTGCGCCTCGACGACGTTGGGGTGCGCGCGGAGCCGGCTCTTCAACCAGTTCTCGCCGAAGACCGCGTGGAGCGGGTTCGCCGGGTCCTGCGTGACTCCCGGTGCCTCCGCCGCGAGCGCCGGCGGCAGGTCGATGGTCGGAACCGTGGCGTCGAGCGCCGGGCCGTGGAAGTAGGGGATCGAGATGCGCTCGGTGCCCGGCGCGGGGGAGACCACGCGGTGCAGGGTCGCCTTGAGGTAGCCGTTCGTGGCGATCTCGAGGAGCTCGCCGATGTTCACGATGAACGCGCCCGACGGGGCGACCACGTCGATCCACTCGCCGTCCTTCTCGACCTGCAGTCCGGCCTTGCCGTCCTCGACCGAGAGCAGGGTGAGCACGCCGAGGTCCTTGTGCGCGCCGACGCCTTGCGCGGGCTGCTCCGACTCGACGCCCGGGTACCGCACGATCTTCATGTATGGCGACGGCTGTGCGAACGCGGCGTCGAAGGTGTCGGATGGCGCGCCGAGCGCCTCGGCCCACGCACCCAGCAGTCGCGTGCCGACCTCGTCGAGGCGCGCGATCCACTCCTCGGCGACGTCGCGCAGCTCGGGCAGCGCCGCGGGCCACAGGTTCGGCCCCTGCAGCACCCAGTAGTCCGGGGTGTCGGCCGTCATCTCGACGGCAGGTCGCTCGGCGCCGATGTCGATCTGCTCGCGGATGTCGACGCGGCCGAGCGTGCGCTCGCCGCCCATGCGCGTGTAGCCGCGGAAGTGCGGGCTCTTCACGTTCTCGATCGCCAGCTTGTGCGACTCGGGCAGTGCGAAGAAGGCGCGAGCAGCGGCGTACGCGCGCTCGACGAGCTCGGCCGGCACGCCGTGGCCGATCAGCGAGAAGAAGCCGACCTCGTGGGTCGCGCGACGCAGGTCGTCGCGGAACTGCGCCTGCTGCTCGGCGGTGCCGTTGAGGAGGGAGAGGTCGAGGACGGGGATGCCGGACATGTGCTGGTCCTTTCAAGGTGCCGGGGTGGTGCGCCGACGGTGTGGCGGCCCCGGCATCCGTTGAGGTCGGCTCCGTGGCATCCGAATCGAGGGAGGTGCCTCGAGGTGGGATGTCGCGGAGCTGACGCGGACGCGTCGGATGCGGCGTGAGCCAGGGGCTGCGGTCGGCGGCGCGTGAGGAATCGCGCCCTGGGATCGTCGGGGAGACGATCGCCTAGCGGCGACAGCAGCGACAGGTGATGGTGCTCACGATGCGGACACGCTAGCACGGGCGGGCGTGGCATCCGCAACCCCAGTTCGGGGCGAAGGCCTCGGGTCAGGCGGGCAGCACGAGCGAGAAGGCGATCGCGACCATGACGACCGCGATGATGCCGTCGAGGACGCGCCACGCGCGCGGGCTCGCCAGCACGCGGCCGAGCAGCCGAGCGCCGTACGCGAGCGAGAAGAACCAGACGAGGCTGGCGAGCATCGCCCCGGCGGCGAAGATCCAGCGCTGGTCGCCGTGGGTGGCGCCGACCGACCCGAGCAGGATCACCGTGTCGAGGTACACGTGCGGGTTCAGCCACGTGAGCGCGAGGCACGTGAGCACCACGAGTACCACCGTCGGTCGAGCTCGCACTCCGGTGGTAGAGGAGGTCGCGACAGCGACCGTACCGAGACCACCTTCGCGCGAACCGATTTCGGTCCGCGCCTGCGACGCTCCTCGACCACCGGTGGGCTCCTCGTCGTCGACGCGCAGGCCCGACTCGCCCCCGCGGAGCGCGCGGCGCGCCGCGAGCAGTCCGTACCCCACGAGGAACGCCGCGCCGGCCCAGCGCGCGACGCCGATGAGCCACGGCGCCGCCTGCAGGGCCGCACCCATCCCGCCGACGCCCGCCGCGATCAGCACGGCGTCGGAGACCGCGCAGATCGCGGCGACGATGAGCACGTGCTCGCGCCGGATGCCCTGGCGCAGCACGAACACGTTCTGTGCGCCGATCGCGACGATCAGCGAGAAGCCGAGGCCGAGGCCGGCGACGAGCGCGGTGAGGTCCATGCGATCGAGGCTAGGCAGCCCGCAACATGAAATCCAGCTCAGGATTCTTCATCGGCATTAGCATCGTTTCATGAAGATACCGCTCGATCTCGCCCGCACGCTCGCCGCCGTCGTCGACGCCGGCACGTTCGAGGCGGCGGCGGCCGACCTCAGCGTGACACCGTCCGCCGTGTCGCAGCGCGTCAAGCAGCTCGAGCAGCGCCTCGGCCGCGTGCTCGTGGTGCGCTCGAAGCCGGTCCGCGTGACGGAAGCGGGTGCGGCGGTCGTCCGGCTCGCGCGCCAGCTCGCGCTGCTCGAGCACGACGCGCTCGCCGCGTTCGGCGGCGAGGACGCGACATCCGCTCGCCCCACGACCGTGCCGCTCGCCGTCAACGCGGATTCGCTCGGCACGTGGTTCCTTCCCGCGCTCGCCCGGATCGCCGAACGGCACCCCGTGGTCTTCGACCTGCACCGCCATGACCAGGACTTCACCGCCGAGCTGCTCGAGTCGGGTTCGGTGATGGGCGCGGTCACCTCGCAGGCCACGCCGGTCGCCGGATGCCTCGTCCGGCCGCTCGGCGTCATGCGCTACACCGCGGTCGCCACGCCCGACTGGATCGCGCGCTGGTGCCCCGGCGGAGTGGACGTCGGAGCACTCGGCATCGCACCGCGCGTCGACTTCGACCGGCGCGACGACCTGCAGGCCGAGTACCTGCGGCGCTTGGGAGCGGACGGCTCGGAGCCGCCGCGTCACTACGTGCCCGCGTCGAACGACTTCGCGACCGCCGTGAAGCTCGGGCTCGGCTGGGGTCTCCTGCCCGGGTTCCAGTCCGACGCGGAGCTCGCGCGCGGTGAGCTCGTAGGGATCGGCGGTCCGCCGATCGACGTGCCGCTGTACTGGCAGCAGTGGAACCTCGGCTCGCCGCTGCTCGACGCGATCGCCGACGGGATCACGCGCGACGCCCGGATCGCACTGGCGCCCGTGGCCTAGAGGTTCTGCCCGATGTCCCAGAGGCGGTCAGGGCGTCCGTCGATCGCCTCGGAGACGGCGAGCGCCTGGTCGTCGGAGAGTGACGCGACGTAGTCGATCACCCCGCGACCGACGCCGAGCGCGCGCACCTCGTGCCGGTCGGGCACGGGCACGCCCTCGGGCCGGGTCGTGCGGAGCCGCTCGTACCCGTCGCTTCCGATCTCGACGAGCTCCTTGAGGCGCTGCGGCACGCGGTCGCGGTCGTCCTCGTCGCGGATCCACGCGGTGAGGCCCTTGACCGCGCGCGTCAGCACGCGGCTCAGCCCGCGCTGGTACATCACGATGTCGGAGCGGTCGAGGATGAAGTGCCGGTGCACGAACTTGAGGATCTCGACCTCGTGCCAGGCGAGCCCGTCGAGCGTCACGAGTCCGGCCCGCACGATCCCGTCGGGCGTCGGCACGACCGACGACTGCAGGTGCGTGATCCACCGGTTCGTGAACGACGACAGCGCCCGCTCCGACGCGATCGACCCGTCGAACGGGCTCGCGAGCAGGCCGTCGACGAGGTCGTCGGCAACGACCCCGACCGCGGCTCGGAACGTCTCGTCGTCGGCGATCCACGGATCGCTCGACTTCAGCTTGCGCCGGAGCGCCTCGAGCGCGCTCCCGGGTGGGGCCCCACGCCCCAGCAGCTCGTCGGGCGCGAGCTCGCCGAGCTGCAGGCCCGACTCGATCCATCCGCGGAACTCACGGGCGACGGCACCCTGGCTGAGCAGGCCGGCGCGGTGGAAATCGTCGACGTCGTGGATCGAGTAGGCGATGTCGTCCGCGACATCCATGATCGAGCACTCGAGCGACTGCCGCAGCGGCGGGTGCCCGCGGCGGGCCTCCTCGAGGTCGGCCGCGTCGATGCCGTACGCCGAGTACTTCGGCACGTCGATGCCGTCGGGCGTGCGGCGCAGGCCGCGCGGCAGCGGTCCGTCGCCGAGCGCGTCGACGTCGAGGTACCGCGTCCACGGGTACTTCGCCACCGCCGTGCGCACCGCCGCGGTGAGGTTGAGCCCGCGCGGCGCGGCCTCGCTCACGTCGAGCGCGGTGATGATCCGGTAGCTCTGCGCGTTGCCCTCGAAGCCGTCGGTCAGTCCGAGCGTGTCGCGCGCGAGCCGGCCGAGCACGCGCTCGCCGAGGTGCCCGAACGGCGGGTGGCCGAGGTCGTGCGCGCTCGCGGCGGCCTGCACGACCACCGCATCGCAGCCGTGCTCCAGCGCGAACGCGCGGTGCGGCGACGCAGCATCCGTCAGCGACACCGAGATCGCGCGCGCGACCGCAGTGACCTTGATCGAGTGCGTGAGCCGGTTGTGGATGAGCGGGCCGGCGCCGGGCTGAGCGATGACCTGCGTCACGGCCGACAGCCGCGAGAAGTACGGCGAGAACCGGATGCGCTCGAGGTCGAGGCGGAACTGCGAGTGCTCCCCGATGACGTCGGCGCTGCTGCGCGGCTCGTGAACCAGGCGGGACGCGCGATCCATACGCGGGCTCCCGATCAGGCGAAGAGGCGCTGCAGGCGCTGGACGCCCTCGAGCAGCGGCGCGTCGCCGAGCGCGTAGCTGAACCGCAGGAACCCGCTCGGCCCGAACGCCTCGCCGGGGACCGCCGCGACCTCGGCCCGCTCCAGCATGAGGTCGGCGAGCTGGAGCGAGGTGGTCGGGGTGACGCCGTCCCACTCGCGCCCGAGCAGCCCCGAGACATCCGGGTACACGTAGAACGCCCCCTGCGGCACGGGCACCGACATGCCCTCGATCTTCGAGAGCTCGGCGACGATCGTGCGGCGGCGGCGATCGAAGGCGCGGCGCATCTCCTCGACAGCGTCCTGCGGGCCCGTGAGCGCCGCGATGCCGGCGCGCTGCGAGATGTTCGACACGTTCGACGAGAGGTGCGACTGCAGGTTCGCGGCGCCCTTGATCACGTCGGCGGGGCCCACCATCCAGCCCAGGCGCCATCCGGTCATCGCGTACGTCTTCGCGACGCCGTTCACGAGGATCGCCTGCTCGGCCAGGCCGGGCACCGCCTCGACGATCGACAGCGCGCGCGGCGGCGTCGCCGACTCGTCGTCGGCGTAGGTGAGGTTCTGGTAGATCTCGTCGGAGATGACCCAGATGCCGTGCTCGAGCGCCCACTCGCCGATCGCCTTCACCTGCTCGGGCGCGTAGACCGCACCGGTCGGGTTCGACGGCGAGACGAACAGCAGGGCCCGGGTGCGCTCGGTGCGCGCGGCCTCGAGCTGCTCGACCGTGACGAGGTAGCCCTGGTCGCTGCCCGCGAACACGTCGACCTGGCGGCCGCCCGCGAGCTTGATCGCCTCGGGGTACGTGGTCCAGTACGGCGTGGGCACGAGCACCTCGTCGCCGTCGTCGAGCAGCACCTGGAAGGCCTGGTAGACGGCCTGCTTGCCGCCGTTCGTGACGACGACCTGGCCCGCACCGACCTCGAGGCCCGAATCGCGCAGCGTCTTCGCCGCGATCGCCTCGCGCAGCTCGGGGAGGCCTGCGGCGGGCGTGTACCGGTGGTTCCGAGGATCGCGGACCGCCTCGAGGGCGGCCTCGACGATGTGCCCGGGAGTGGGGAAGTCGGGCTCGCCGGCGGCGTACGAGATGACCGGCCGGCCCTCGGCCTGGAGGGCCTTCGCCTTCGCATCGACCTTCAGGGTGGCGGACTCGGCGATGGCGGAGATGCGTGCGGAGAGACGGCGCTGATCGGTCACGCACCCAGCCTAGGACGAGGCATCCCCGCGTGTCAGCGGCGCGGTTCGCGACATCCGCCCGGAATCGAACGGATCGTCCGGACGCGATCGCGCGGGACGCCTGGCCGGGCACGGAAGGGCGCCGCGGCGGTTCCCCAGGCCGCGGCGCCGGCGCCCGCCCCCACGGGCGCGCCCTCGTCGTCAGGCGTCCCTGACTGCGAGCTCCTTGCCGTGCACCGTCAGCGCGTAGATGACGAGGATGTCGAGCGCGATGACGATCAACGACCACCAGGGTTGCGAGGTCAGGAGGAAGAGGTGGCTGATCGCGTTGATCGCGGCGAGGATGATGGCCACGACCCGTGCCCACGTCGCGCCCGTGAAGAGCGCGAGGCCGACCAGGATCAGCACGATGCCGATCAGCAGGTGCCACCAGCCCCAGCCGGACACGTCGAACAGGAACAGGCCTTCCTCGGTCGCCACGAAATACGCGCTCCCCGGTTGCAGGATCGCGATGAGGCCGTAGATCGCGTCGATGGCGCCGGCGATGATCAGGATGGTGCCGGCGAACCAGCCCCAGCCGACCCACCCGGTCACGCGGGGAGTGTCAGTCGTCATGTGGCGGTACTCCTCTCTGAGCGGCGGCCGCTGCGGGGCGCGACGAGCCTGCCGATGGCGGACACGGTACGCCTGGCGGGTGGCCCGGTGTGGGCCATACGTCCCGTGCGGATGGCGCTTTCGGGGACATGATGGGCGCGAGAAGTGGGACGATCGTCCCACTCGTGTTACGCTGCGCCGCGTGATGACGCACCCCCGGCGACGGCCCCTGCGCGTCGGGGTCGCGATCCTGATCCTGTTCGCGCTCGGGGCGGGCATCGCCGTGCTGCTCACCGACGCGCTCGGAATCCGCTCGGAGCCGGCCGACATCCCGGCGGAGACGGCGTCCGTCGCCGAGATCGCGCCGACCGCCCTGCCGCCCCGCTTCACGGACATCGACGCGCCCGACCTGCCGCGCGTGCGGGCGGCGGTCGACGAACTCGATTCCGCCGTCGCCGCGGCGTCGGGGACGGCGGGGACCGCGACACTCCGCGTGGCGATCGCGTCCGAGCCGAAGCCGGTCTCGGACGGGATCGATCGCATCGACGAGACGTACGCGCTGCAGGGCACGCCCGACGCGTTGGTGATCGCCGCGGCGACCGAGGCCGGGGCGGTGCGCGGCGTCTACGACCTGGCCGCCGCGGTGCGCGACGGCCGTCCGGTCGCCGGACGCCTCGGCGAGACCGTCGAGTCGCGCCTGCCGTTCCGCATGGCCGACCTCGGCGCGGTCGGCGTCGCGGTCGACGAGGCGGCCTGGGCGGCCGGCGACGACTACTCGCACAACTCGAAGGCGTTCGAGGATGTCATCCTGCCGGCTGCGCCTTACATCGACGAGGACGCCCTCGCGGTCGCGCGCGAGGAGTTCGACGCCTACGTCGCGCACCTGCTCGCCGAGGGCTACACCGCGGTGGCGGTGCCCGGGCTGCTCGAGTACCTCACGTTCTCCGACGTCGGCGACGGCAGTGAGGTCTACGACGCCGACGACGAGCACGTCGCGCGGGCAGTCGCGATGCGCGAGGCGTTCGGTCCGATGTGGGAGTCCGCGCACGACGCGGGCCTGCAGGTGTTCCTCCGCACCGACATGCTCGTGGTCACCACCCCGCTCGAGGAGTACCTCGAAGAGCGGTTCGGCGGCCTCGCCACCGAGGACCCGGCCTTCTGGGAGGTCTACGCGGCGGGCCTCGACGAGCTCTACCGCGAGATGCCGTACCTCGACGGCGTGCTGATCCGGATCGGCGAGGCCGGCCAGGTGTACGACCTGCCCGAGTGGGACTACCGCAGCGAGCTCGCCGTCACGACGGTCGACGCCGTCCGCGCGATGCTCACGACCCTGCTTGCGCAGGCCGAGCGGGCCGACCGCGAGCTCATCTTCCGCACCTGGAGCGTCGGCGTCGGCGCCGTCGGCGACATGCACACGGACCCCGATTCGTATGGGGCGGTGCTCGACGGCATCGACTCCGATCGGCTCATCGTGTCGACCAAGTACTCGCTCGGCGACTTCTACAGCCACCTGCCGATCAACGACACGCTCGAGGTCGGCGACCACCGCCGCATCATCGAGTTCCAGAGCCGCCGCGAGTTCGAGAACTTCGGCGCGTTCCCGAACGACCTCGGACCGCTCTACGCCCACGCCTTCGACCGCCTGCTCGCGGCGAATCCGCAGATCGAGGGCATCTGGACCTGGACGCAGGACGGCGGACCATGGCGCGCAGGGCCGCTCTCGCTCGAGTTGAAGGCGGGCTTCTGGCAGCTCGCCGAGCTCAACACCGAGCTCGCCGTCCGGCTCGCGCGCGATCCGTCGCTCGACCCGGCCGAGGTCACCGCCGACTGGGCCCGACGCTGGTTCTCGGATGATCCGGAGACCGTGCGCGCGATCGCCGAGGCCATGGCGTCGTCGCGCGAGGCGATCACGGACGGCCTCTACATCGGGCCCTTCGCCGACCGGCGCGTGTTCGCGATCGGCCTCGAGCCCCCGCCCATGATGTGGATCTTCGAATGGGACATCCTCACGGGCGACAGCGCCTCGCTCGACGTGATCTACGAGATCTCGCGGGACCACCTCGACGAGGCGATCGCGGGCGGCGAGCGGGCGCTCCATGCGGTCGACCGCATGCGAGCGGCCATCGCCGCGACGGATGCCGCGACCTGGCGGGATCCCGCCCTGCACCGGGCGTTCCTCGACACGCTCGACTACGAGGCGAGCACGCTCGGCATGCTCGCCGAGTACCGCGAGACGGTGCAGCGGAAGGCGCAGTGGCATGACACCCGCTCGCCCGAGGCATTCGCCGCGTGGGATGCCGCGCGCGCGGCGTTCCTCGAGCGGGCCGAGTCGCACGAGGCGACGTATGCGGGCGACCCGTACCTGCCCGCATTCAACCTGACGGCGTCGCGACTGGGGCTCGAACGCGCCGAGCGCGACCCCGGGATGGCGTGGGCCTCGGGGGCGATGCTCGTCGTGACGCTCGCGTGGCTCGCGTTCGGAGCCGCGGCGCGCGCCCCGCGGATCGCGCGCTGGACCGGAGCCCGCGCGGCGCGGGCGCTCTGGATCGGCGGCACCCGACCTTGGCGGGCGGCCGAGGCCGCGACGTCCCTGCGCGCGAGCGACCGGGTGCTGCTCGTCGCGGTGCCCGCCATCGCGCTCGTGCTGAGTCGCGCCATCCTGACCTGGTTCGCGGCACCGGCGCACCTGGTCGCCACGCTCGGAGCGTGGGCCGTGTTCGCGGTGGTGCTGGCCGTCGTGGCGCTCGTCGCGAGAGTGCCGTGGACGCCGCTCGCCGCGGCCGTCGGTGGGGCGGCGCTGCTGCGCGTCGCCCTCCTCTCGGCCGTGCTGGCGCCGACCGGCCCCGGCGGGTACTGGTTCGGCTTCTGGACCGACCCGGCGGCGCGGTCGGCCTACGTGACCGTGGCGTTCGCGCTGTTCGCCTGGGTGCTCGTGGCGGGCGCATGGGCGCTGGCCGCCCAGGTCGGCACGCGGAGGGCGATCGGCGCCGTCGCCCTCGCCGCCGGAACGGCCCTCGCGGCGATCGCGACCCTCGTCGGCCTCATCGGCCTCGAGCGCGCCCTCACCGCGTGGAACGACCAGATGGCGCTCCTGCCGTGGGGCCTGTCGCGCATCCTCGGCATCACCGTGTACCTCGACGTGCCCGCGGACGCCCCCTGGTGGGTCGCCGCGGCGGGTGCGATCCTGGCGCTCGGCGGCCTCGCGATGCTCCTGTTCCGCGGGCGCGCCCGGGGGAGCCGGCCCGGTTTGGCGCACCCCACGGCGTCGCATACACTTGGTGAGGTTGTTGAAGTCGACCAAGATCGATCGCGCCTTCCGGCGGGGTGAACCCCGCAGAACAGGCGTCCGGCAGGCGGCTTCGACCCTGTGATCCGGCGCCGCCGGATCGCATAGGGCGGTGGCTCAATTGGTAGAGCAGCGGTCTCCAAAACCGCAGGTTGCAGGTTCGAGTCCTGTCCGCCCTGCGAGCCGGCCGGCGATGGCCGGCCCATGAAAGGTGTACGAGGTGGCCCGGAAAGTACTCGACGAGCCCAGCGAGGACGTCGTCGCCAATGCCAAGCGCGAGCGCGCGGCACGGCGCAACCCCTTCGCCAGGATCGCCCTGTTCATCCGGCAGGTCTTCGGCGAGCTGAAGAAGGTCGTCACGCCCACCCGCCGGGAGCTCTTCAGCTTCACCACGGTGGTCCTGGTCTTCGTGATCATCATGATGGCGATCGTCTGGGGGCTCGACCAGGTGTTCAGCCTGCTGGTCGTGTACGTCTTCGGCACGCCGGGGGTCTGATCGGGCCGTCGGCCCGCACCCGCCGCGCGAACGCGCGGCACGGCAGCAGAGAAGGATTGAGGAACAGTGACCAGGAACGAGCGCGAGGACGTCGACTGGGCCACCGCCGCTGAGCAGTCGTCCGAGGTCGAGGAGTCCCAGGAGGGCGCCACCCAGGAGCACGACGAGGACTCGGTCGAGCCGGCCGAGCACCGTGCGGTGCACGTCGTCGACGACGAGGGCAACGACATCGACCTCGACGCCGTGCTCGACTCGCTCGCCGAGGCGACCGACCCCGAGGCCGACGCCGTCGTCGACGACGCACTCGAGATCGACTCGGCCGAAGAGGCCGAGGCCGCCTTCGAGGCCGTCACCGAAGAAGACGAGGAGCACGACCCCTACGACGCGTTCCGGAACGAGCTGCGGTTCCTCCCGGGCAAGTGGTACGTCGTCCACTCCTACGCCGGCTTCGAGCGCCGCGTGAAGGCGAACATCGAGCAGCGTCGCGAGACCATGGCGATGGCCGACTTCATCCACCAGGTCGAGGTCCCCATGGAGGACGTCGTCGAGATCAAGAACGGCCAGCGCAAGATGGTCACGCGAGTGCGCGTGCCCGGCTACGTGCTCGTCCGCATGGACCTCAACGAGGAGAGCTGGTCGGTCATCCGCCACACGCCGGGCGTCACCGGCTTCGTCGGCAATGCGCACAACCCGACGCCCCTCCGCTTCGAGGAGGCCTTCAACATGCTGAAGAGCCTCGTCGACATCAAGGATGTCGCGCCCGCCAAGGGTGCGAAGGGCGCTGCCGCAGGCGGTGCCGCACGCCAGATCCCCGCCGAGGTCGACTTCGAGATCGGCGAGACCATCACCATCAAGGACGGCTCGTTCGCGGGCCTGCCCGGCACGATCAACGAGATCAAGCCCGAGAGCGGCAAGCTCACCGTGCTCGTCTCGCTGTTCGAGCGCGAGACCCCGGTCGAGCTCAGCTTCGACCAGGTCACCAAGCTCTAGAACCGCACACAGACAGCGCGCAGCGACCCTCCGGTATCATCGGAGGGTTGTGCTGCGTCCAGGCAGTACTGGATCAACACGACAACAGACCACCGCAGCCCGGATCCGCCGGACCTGCGGGAGAGTGCCCCGGCCGATTCGACCGGGCGTTCGACACAGGAAGAGAGAAATCATGGCACCGAAGAAGAAGGTCACTGGTCTGATCAAGCTTCAGATCAAGGCCGGCGCCGCCAACCCCGCCCCGCCGATCGGTCCGGCGCTGGGTCAGCACGGCGTCAACATCATGGAGTTCTGCAAGGCGTACAACGCCGCGACCGAGGCCCAGCGCGGCAACGTCATCCCGGTCGAGATCACCGTCTACGAGGACCGCTCGTTCACGTTCGTCCTGAAGACCCCGCCCGCCGCCGAGCTCATCAAGAAGGCCGCCGGCGTCGCCAAGGGTTCGGGCGTCCCGCACACCACCAAGGTGGGCAAGATCACGCAGGCCCAGGTCCGCGAGATCGCCGAGTCCAAGATGGTCGACCTCAACGCCAACGACATCGACGCCGCGTCGAAGATCATCGCGGGCACCGCTCGCTCGATGGGCATCACGGTCGAATAGGACTCCGAGCGGATGCCGCGGCATCCGTCACCACAGAACTCTCATTCGTGGCAGCGCCCGCCAGGCGCGATGACCACACTCTCTCAAGGAGAACCAACATGGCACAGAAGTCCAAGGCCTACCGGGCCGCGGCCGAGAAGATCGAGGCCGGCAAGTACTACACGCCGACCGACGCCGTCGCCCTCGCGAAGCAGACCGGCTCGGCGAAGTTCGACTCGACCGTCGAGGTCGCGCTGAAGCTCGGCGTCGACCCCCGCAAGGCCGACCAAATGGTGCGCGGCACCGTCATCCTCCCGCACGGCACCGGCAAGACCGCGCGCGTCATCGTGTTCGCGACCGGCCCGGCCGCCGAGGCCGCGATCGCCGCAGGCGCCGACGAGGTCGGCGGCGCCGAGCTCATCGAGAAGGTCGCCGGCGGCTACACCGCGTTCGACGCGGCCGTCGCCACGCCCGAGCTCATGGGCCAGGTTGGCCGTCTCGGCAAGGTGCTCGGCCCGCGCGGCCTCATGCCGAACCCCAAGACCGGCACCGTGACCCCGAACCCGGCCAAGGCTGTGGAAGACATCAAGGGCGGCAAGATCGAGTTCCGCGTCGACAAGCACGCCAACGTGCACTTCGTCGTCGGCAAGGCGTCGTTCTCGCAGGAGCAGCTCGACGAGAACCTCAAGACCGCCCTCGAGGAGGTCGTGCGCCTCAAGCCGTCGAGCGCCAAGGGTCGCTACATCCAGAAGGGCGCCGTGTCGACCACGTTCGGCCCGGGCATCCCGCTCGACGTGAACTCCATCTGAGTTCCGACTCGTCGGTCGAGTCGCGCCCAGCGCGTATCGAGACCTGAAGGGCCCGCCGGTTCGCCGACGGGCCCTTCGTCGTCTCTCACGTTCGACGGTGAGGATCAGCGGTCGTCGTCGAGGGCGTCGCCGAAGTCGTCGTCCTCGTCCAGCTCGTCGTCCTCGTCGACCTCGTCGACCTCGGAGACCCCCTCGCGCTCGAGCGCGTCCAGGTCGAGCTCCTGGTCAGTGGGCACGTGCTCGCCTGCGACGGCGTCGTTGATCACGTGCTCGCGCCACTGTTCCTCGTCCTCACCGGCGGGGTCGTCGCCCCAGGCGTCGCTCATGGGTGCTCCTTCCGTGGTCGGGTCGTCGCGGCATCCGTCACCCGGTGACGCGGAAGCCCCGCTCGCCCGTCGGCTCGAGGTTCGTCGTGCTGATGGACGTGACGTCCGCCCCCGGCGGTCCGTCGTCGAGCCATCCCAGCATGGCGTCGACGGAGGGCGCGTCGCCCTCGATCTCGGCCTCGACGGCGCCGTCGGAGCGGTTGCGGATCCATCCCGCCACGCCGAGGCGCTTGGCCTCGAGGAGCGCACTGTACCGGAACCCGACCGCCTGCACACGGCCGTGGACGATGACGCGCTGCCGGATCATGCGACCCCCTCGTCATGAGGGTAGACCGCATGAGGGGGCAGCGCACGGATGCCGCGGCGCGCCGCCCGCGCGTACCATGACGCGCATGGGGGAGATGACGGACTACATCGCGGGGATCGATGAACCGGACAGGTCGGCGATGGCCGAGGTGCAGCGCGCGGCGCTCGATCTCGTGCCCGACGCGGTCGAGGGCGTGAGCTACGGGATGCCCGCGCTGCGGTACCGCGATCGGCCGCTGCTGTCGGTCATGCAGGCGAAGGGGCACATCGGGCTCTACCCGTACAGCCCTGCCGTGGTCGACGCGGTGGCGGGCGAACTCGGCGGCTACTCGTTCTCGAAGGGCACCATCCGCTTCACCGCCGACCATCCCCTGCCCGACGGACTCGTCGACCGGATCGTCGCCCTGCGCCGCGACGAGATCGACGCGGCATCCGACCGCTGACCAGAAGGCCCCAGGCCCCGGAGCGAGATGACCCAGTCCAGCACCCTCGACTCGGGTCGCGCCGCGGTGGCGGAGCGGCACTGGGCGGAGGCGTACGAGCGACTGGCCGTCGTCGACGCCGACGGCGGTCTCGCACCGCCCGACCTGGAGTTGCTCGCGACCGCCGCCCTGCTGCGAGGCGAGGGGAGGGCCGCCCTCGCCGTGATGATGCGGGCCCACGAGGCCTACGTCGTCCGAGGCGATGTGGAGAGCGGGGCCCGCGCCGCCGCGTGGATCGCCGTCTACCAGATCGAGCTCGGCGAGTTCTCGCACAGTTTCGAGTGGATCCCGAGGGCTCGTCGCCTCCTTGCCTCGCTCCCCGAACCGTCGACGTCCGTCGTCGGGCTCGCGATGGTGCCCACCACGGTCGCGTCGATCGCGAGTGGCGACTATCGCGGCGCCGAGCGACAGGCCGCGGAGATCGAGGAGATCGCGGTCGCGTTCGACGATCGGGATCTCGCCGCCATGGGGGCCTTCCTGGGCGGCTACTGCCTGCTCGAGCTGGGCGACGACGAGGCGGGCTTCGTGTACATGGACCGAGCGGTGGGTGCGGTGGCGAGCGGGGCGACCTCACCGGTCTTCTCCGGATTCATCCTGTGCACCGGCGTCGGCATGGCGCACATCGGGTTCGACCTGGGCCGGGTCGTCGCGTGGACGGCGGTCCTCGACGAGTGGTGTCGGGGCCAGCCCGAACTCGTGGCGTACGACGGCCAGCGTCATGCGCTGCGTTCCGCCCTTCTCCAGTTGCAGGGTGCCTGGGACGAGGCGTCGACCGAGGCGGAGCTCGGGATGGCGCGCTTCCGGGCGGGCGATTTCCGCGCCATGTGGGGAGCGCCCTACTGGTATGGCGAACTCCAGCGGCTCCGCGGCGCATTGCACTCCGCCGCGGAGTCGTTCCGGCGAGCCGACGAGGCGGCCTGGGATCCGCAGCCGGGCGGGGCGATGCTCCTGCTCACCGAGGGCAAGGTCGAGCGGGCGCAGGAGCAGATCCGGCGGAGCGTTGCCGATGCGGACCGGTTCATGCGGCGGCAGCGGCTTCCCGCGTTGATCGAGATCGAGATCGCGGCGGGAGACCTCGCAGCCTCGCGTCGGGCGCTCGACGAACTGCGCGCGCGGTCCGGCGCGCCCCCGTCGCCGATGCTCGCGGCCGTGATCGCGTTCGCGACGGCGCAGGTGCGGCTCGCGGAGGGCGATCCCGCCGAGGCGCTCGCGGCGGCGCGCGAGGCCGAAAGTGGATGGCGCGGTCTCGGCGTCCCCTACGAGCTCGCCCGCAGTCGCGTGCTCGCCGGGCGGGCCTTCCGGGCCCTCGGCGACATGGATCGCGCGCGGATCGAGTTCGGCGCGGCACGCGCGACGTTCACGGAGCTCGGCGCCGCCCCCGCGCTCACCGGGCTCGACCGGATCACCGGCTTCGGTCGCGCCGGCGGCCCCCTCACCGAACGGGAGATCGAGGTGCTCCGGCTCGTGTCGACCGGGCTCACGAACCGGGCGATCGCCGAGCGGCTCTCGCTCAGCGAGAAGACCGTGGCTCGGCATCTCAGCAACATCTTCGGCAAGCTCGGCCTGTCGACTCGCGCCGGCGCGACCGCGTACGCGTACGAGAACGGCCTCGTGTGACCCGCGGCAGGCGGTCCTGTTCGGGTCCGAGTGACGCCGAGGGCATGGGATGACGGCGTCCACCGCGCTCGAGGCGGGTCGAACGGCGTTCGCGGCGCGGCGCTGGGCGGAGGCATACGAGCGTCTCGCCCTCGCCGACGCGGCCGGGGGGCTCGGGCCGCTCGACCTCGAGACGCTGGCGACGGCGGCATTCCTCCGCGGCGAGTCGGCGGAGGCGGTCGACGTGCTGTCACGGGCCCATGCGGCCTGGGCGATGGCGGATGACGCGGAAGAGGCAGCGAGGACGGCGGCCTGGCTCGCCCTGTACCACATCGAGCTCGGCGACATGGTGCACTACGTCGAGTGGGCGCCGCGGGGACTTCGCCTTGCGGAGGGGCTCCCGGCCTCCAGTTCCGTGGGCGCGTTCGTCCGCATGCCGGCCGCGATCGCGCAGATGGCCAGCGGCGATCCACGGGGCGCGGCAGGACAGTTCCGCGAGATCGAGCAGCTCGCCGACGCATCCGGAGACCGCGATCTCGGGGCGCTCGCGAGGTTCGGCCGAGGGAACGCCCTCGCCGAGCTCGGCGAGGACGAGGAGGGATTCGCGTGCCTCGACGCCGCTGTGGCCGCGGTGGAGCGGGGCGAGGTACGACCCTTCGGTGCAGGTGTCATCCTCTGCACGTCGGTCGCCGACGCCCTCCTCGGCTTCGATTTCGAGCGGGCGGTTGCATGGTCGGCGGCGCTCGACCGCTGGTGTCGCGAACAGCCCGAGCTCGTCACCTACAGCGGTCAGCGGCATGCCCTGCGCGCGGCCGTCCTGCTGCTGCAGGGATCGTGGTCGGAGGCGGCCGCCTCGGCCGAGCTCGCGCTGTCGCGGTTCCGAGCCGGCGACACCCGCGCGGTGTTCGGGGCGCCGTACTACTTCGGCGAGGTCCAGCGACTGCGGGGAGCGTTCCATTCCGCCGCGGAGTCGTTCCGTCGGGCCGGGCAGACACCCTGGGACCCTCAGCCCGGCTCGGCGCTGCTGCACCTCGCCGAGGGGAAGGTCGACCGGGCTCGCGAGGAGCTGGTTCGCACCGCCGCCGCCGCCGACCGGTTCACGCGACGCAGCCTTCTTCCCGCGCTCATCGACGTCGAGGTCGCCGCCGGGAATCCCGGTGCCGCACGGCGGGCGCTCGAGCAGTTCGAAGCGCTCGCCGGCTCGGCATCGACGCCGATGTTCGCTGCCGCGCGGACGTACGCCGAGGCCCGAGTGCAGTTCGCCGAGGGTGACGTCGCGGCCGCGCTTCTCGTCGCGCGTGCCGCGGCCGACGCCTGGCGCGAGCTCGGGATCCCGTACGAGCACGCCCGGAGCAGGGTGCTCGTCGGACGCGCTCACCTCGCGACCGGCGACGCAGCCCAGGCGATCGCGGAGTTCGACGCCGCTCGCACCATCTTCCGCGACCTCGGGGCAGAACCGGCACTGGGCGAACTGGCGGACATCGTCGGAGGGCGCCGGCGCAGCATCCTCACCGACCGCGAGGTCGAGGTGCTGAGACTCGTCTCGACCGGACTCACGAACCGGGCGATCGGCGAGCAGCTCTCGCTCAGCGAGAAGACCGTGGCCCGGCACCTCAGCAACATCTTCGGCAAGCTCGGCCTCTCGACGCGAGCCGCCGCCACCGCGTACGCGTACGAGAACGGGCTCGTGTGAGCCGTCTGCATAGGATTACCCATTCGGCCGGTCCGCAGAAGATGGGATGTCCTGCCGACGCGGCGTCACGGGGCCTCGCCCTACCGTTTCCACCATGGACATCCCGATCATCGCCGGTACGGTCTCCACCGTCGTGTTCGCGGTCAGCAACCTGCCGATGCTGCGCAAGGCGCTGCGCACTCGGGATCTGTCGTCGTACAGCCTGTCGAGCATCGCGATGATCAACGCGGCCAACGGGGCGTACTCGCTCTACGTCTTCAGCCTGCCGGCCGGTCCGGTCTGGGCGCTGCACACGTTCTACCTCGTCTCGTGCGCCATCATGCTCGCCCTGTGCCTGATGCAGCGACGCGCCGCCGCCGCCCGCCGTGCCGGCGAGGGTCGGCCGATCGACGACACGCGGCCGGGCACGCGACGACGCCCCGGCACCCGTGGGCACCGAGGCGTCGTCGCGTCGGGCGTCTCCGCCTAGCGGACCGCCGCCGGCTGCTCGGCGCGCTGCCCCCGGTGCGCGCGCAGCCGCTCGGCCACCTCGATCGCGTCGCCCGCGGGGGCGTCGGAGAGCCGGTCGGGCCGCGCCACCAGCAGGTAGACGAGCCCCGTGACGAGCACGACGCCGAGCCCGATGAGCACGATCCAGTCGGTGACCAGGTCGCCCGAGGCGCCGGGCGTGGCGAGCAGGACCATCGCGAACACGCCGTAGGCGAGTGCGGCGACGTTCACGACCATGCCCCAGCGGCCGAGCGAGAAGGGTCCGGCCGGCTTCCAGCCGCGGAACCGCTGCCGGAGCGAGGCGAGCACGACCATCTGGAACGCGACGTAGATGCCGAGCACCGCGAAGGCGGTCACGGGGTACAGCAGGTCGGCGTTCAGCCAGACGAGCACGGCGATGAGCGCCGGCACGGTGCAGGCGACGATGAGCGCGTTCGCGGGGATCCTGCTGCCCTCGGTGACCTTCGAGAGCCAGCGGTGGCCGGGGATCATGCCGTCGCGCGCGAACGAGAAGAGCAGGCGGCTCGCCGCCGCCTGGAGGCTCAGCACGCACGAGAGGAACGCGGTGATCGCGACGACGAGGAACAGCTTCGCGCCGACCGGTCCGAGCGTGGACTCGAGGATGGCGGGGATCGGGTCGGCGTCCTCACCGGCGACGATGGCCTGGAGGTCGGGTGCGGCGAGCACGTAGCCGCCGAACGAGAACAACGCCGAGACGCCGCCCACGAGGATCGTGAGCATCATCGCCCGGGGGATGCGGCGGGCCGGGTTCGCGACCTCCTCGGCGACGTCGCCGCACGCCTCGAAGCCGTAGAAGAGGAAGAGCCCGGCGAGCGCGGCGCCGAAGAACGCCGTCACGTAGCTGCCCTCGCCCTCGACGCCCATGGTGTCGAAGAAGATCGAGAACTCCTGCTTGCGCTGGAAGACCAGCAGGTAGAGCCCGAGGCCGATGACGCCGATGAGCTCGGCCGCCAGGCCGATGCGCGCGACGCGCGCGAGCCACCGCGTGCCCGAGAGGTTGATGCCGAGCGCGACGAGGAGCAGCCCGAGCGTGATCCAGAGCGTGGTGTCGGCGGTGTGCTCGACGCCGAAGAGGCTCGCGGTGAAGCCCGAGCCGTACTCGGCCACGGCGGTGATCGTCACGATCATCGCCCAGATGTAGACCCATGCCGCCATCCAGGCGTATCGGCGGCCCCAGAGGCGCCGCGCCCACGGGTAGATGCCGCCGTGGATCGGGTACTGCGAGACGACCTCGCCGAAGACGAGCGACACGAGCAGCTGGCCGGCTCCGACGATGACGATCCACCAGATCGACGGCGGCCCGCCGACGGTGAGCGCCAGCGCGAACAGCGAGTACACGCCGACGAGCGGGGAGAGGTAGGTGAAGCCGAGGGCGAAGTTCGCCCAGAGGCTCATGGAGCGATTGAACGAGTCCTCGTAGCCGAGGACCTGGAGGTGTTCGCCGTCGCCGAGTTCGGCCGGCTTCGCGGGTTCGGACATATCTGCCTTTCGGGGTGATCGTCATTGATCGCGCCCTCCCACCCCGGGCGCCGGTCGCCAGCTTGCCATACCTTCGGCACTAAAGCTATAGCACCGGATGATTCACCTCGGAGTCGCGTTGCCGCGTCCGTTCCCTCGGGGCTAGCCTGACCGTGAACGTCGGTCCGCGGCGATGGTGTCCACCGCCGTCATGGCCGTCGCCGAGTCATCCGTTGGAGGCGTCATGGACGCACCGACCGCCCTCGATCAGGGTCGCACCGCATATCGGGAACACCGTTGGACCGCCGCCGTCACCGGCCTCGACGCGGCGGATCATGAGGGCGCGGTCACGGCGTCGGACCTCGAGCACCTCGCCACCGCGGCGATGCTGGTCGGGCGCTTCGAGGACGGCGTCGACCGGTTGACTCGGGCCCACGAGGCGTACCTCGGCGACGCCGATGTCGATGGCGCCGTGCGGTGCGCTGCGTGGCTCGGCATGCAGTTCATGCTCCGTGGCGATCGGGCTCGCGCGGGCGGGTGGTTCGCACGCGCGCAACGCCTTGTGGAACAGCATGAGCCGGCGCACCCAGACCACGGCTTCCTCCTCATCCCCGAGGGCCTCGCCGCGTTCTACGATGGCGACGGCGAACATGCCGCGGTCGTGTTCGAGCGGGCGGGGCAGCTCGCCCGCGCGGCCGACGACGCCGATCTCGTCGCCGTCGCCGGGCTCGGGCTCGGGCAGGCCGAGATCATGCTCGGCCGCATCGAGGCGGGCCTGGCGCTCCTCGACGAGATGATGGTCGCGGTCACCGCCGGCGAGGTGTCGCCGATCCCGTCGGGCATCGTCTACTGCGGGATGCTGCAGTGCTGCCGTCTCGCGTTCGACGTCGAGCGGGCCCACGAGTGGACCCGCGCCCTCGACCACTGGTGCGAGCAGCGGCCCGACATGGTCTCGTTCACCGGCCAGTGCCACGCGCAGCGGGCGGCGCTCTTCCTGCTGCACGGGGCCTGGTCCGAGGCGCTCGCCGCCGCCCAGGAGGCGCAGCTGCGATCGGAGCGCGGCGATCCGGACGGCCTCTTCAACGCGTGGTACCAGCACGGGGAGGTCCTGCGCCTGCGCGGCGATGCGGCCGCCGCCGAGGCCTCGTACTCGCGGGCCGCCGGCACCGGCTGGGAGCCGCAGCCCGGACTCGCGCTCCTGCGGCTCGCGGCAGGTGAGGCGCAGCTCGCGCGATCGATGATCCTCGCGGCTGCGGAGCGCGTGGACGAGGCGGAGCGCCGAGTTCTCCTCGCGGCCGTCGTGGAGATCCAGCTCGCGATGGGCGACGTGCCCGCCGCGCGCGAGGCCGCCGACGAACTGGCGACGCTGACCCGCTCGATCGCCGCGCCCATGCTGCGGGCGATCGCCGAGCAGGCCGAGGCGGCCGTGCTGCTCGGCGAGGGCGACGCCCGGGCGGCGCTCACCGCCTCGCGGCACGCGTGGGCGCGATGGCTGGAGCTCGATGTCCCGTACGAGGCGGCGCGCTGCCGCATGCTCGCGGCACGGGCGTGCCGGGCACTCGGGGACGATGCGTCCGCCGCGATGGAACTCGACGCCGCCCTGGCGGCGTTCGCGGACCTCGGCGCCGGGCAGGCGATCGCCGCGGCGGACGCGGAGTGGTCGGCATCCCGCGCGCCGAGGCCGGGCGGCCTGACCGCCCGGGAGGTCGAGGTGCTGCGGCTCGTGGCGTCCGGCCGCACGAACCGCGAGATCGCGGGCGAGCTCTACCTGAGCGAGAAGACGGTGGACCGGCACCTCAGCAACATCTTCGGCAAGCTCGGGCTGTCGTCCCGGACCGCGGCCACCGCGTTCGCCTTCCGCCACGGGCTCGCCGACTGATCGGATGCGCCCGACGGCGTGATGCCGTCCGGCGAATGGGGGATTCTCCCGACGCCGGACCGGCGTCGCACGCCTAGCGTGCCGTCCATGAACGAGACACGCCACACCAACGAGTCGGCTCGGGTCCTGGATACCGTCGTCATCGGCGGCGGGCAGGCCGGGCTGGCGATCGGCTACCACCTGGCGCGGCAGCGCCGCGACCTCCTGATCCTCGACGCGCACGAGCGCGTGGGCGATGCGTGGCGCCTGCGCTGGGATTCGCTTCGGCTGTTCACGCCGGCGAAGTACGACGGCCTCCCCGGCCTGCCGTTCCCGGGCGACCGGCTCGCGTTCCCGACCAAGGACGAACTGGCCGATTACCTCGAGTCGTACGCGATTCGCTTCGGCCTGCCCGTCCTGACGGGCGTCCGCGTGGACCGCGTTCGCCGCGACGGCGACCGGTTCCTGATCGAGGCGAGCGACCGCCGCTGGACGGCCCGGAACGTCGTGATCGCGACGGGCGGCCACCAGGTGCCGCGGGTTCCCGGGCTCGCCGAGCGGATCGGGGCCTCCGTGCTGCAGCTCCATTCGAGCGAGTACCGGAACCCGGAGCAGCTGCGGCCCGGCCCGGTGCTCGTCGTCGGGATGGGCAACTCGGGCGCGGAGATCGCGCTCGACGTGAGCCGCACGCACGCGACGACCATCGCCGGCACGCCGAGCGGCGAGCTTCCCGTGCGTCACGGCCGGGCGGCAGCGCGGTTCGTGCTGCCCGTCGTGCGGTTCGCGGGACTCCACGTCCTCACGCTCGGGACCCCGGTCGGCCGGCGCGCGCTGCCGAAGCTCGCCGCCGGCGCGGCGCCGCTGATCCGCACGAAGCGCGCCGACCTCGATGCGGCGGGTGTGGCCCGGGTCGGGCGGGTGGTCGATGTCCGGCATGGCAAACCGGTGACCGCCGAGGGCACGGCGCTCGACGTGGCGAACGTCATCTGGTGCACGGGCTACCGCGACGACCTGACGTGGCTGGAGCTGCCGGCCTTCGACGAGGACGGGACGCTCCGGCAGGAGCGGGGCGTCGTGGACGGGGTTCCCGGCCTCTACGCGATCGGGCAGGACTTCATGTATGCCGTGACCTCCGCGACCCTGCCAGGAGCGTGCCGCGACGCGGCGTACCTCGCGCGGCGCATGCGCGCCCGCCCCGCGGTACCGTCGACGACCGGTGCCGCTCGCGACGAGACGACCGCCGCGCGTGCGGCCTGATGCGACGAGCCCCCGGACCGTACGGTCCGGGGGCTCGTACGCGGTTGGCGTCAGCCGACGCGGATGAGCTTCTTGTTGACGAACTCGTCGGCGCCGAGGCGGCCCATCTCGCGGCCGGTGCCAGAGCGCTTCACGCCGCCGAAGGGCAGCTCCGCGCCATCCGCCAGCACGACGTTGACGAACACCATGCCCGCCTCGATCCCGTTCGCGACGCGGTCGGCCTGCTCGGGGTCGGTCGTGTAGACGTACGAGCCGAGGCCGAAGGGGATGTCGTTGGCGATGCGCACCGCGTCGCTCTCGTCGGTGGCGCGGTAGACCTGCGCGACCGGGCCGAAGAACTCCTCCTTCGACGCGGGGTTGTCGGACGCGACATCCGTCAGCACCGTCGTCTGGAAGAACGCGCCGTCGCGCGTGCCGCCGTGCACGAGCTTCGCACCGTGCTCGACCGCGCGCTTGACCTGCTCCTCGAGGCCCTCGGCCGCCTTGAGCGACGACAGCGGTCCGAGGGCCGAGTCGGACGAGGTCGGGTCGGTCGCCTCGACCTCGGCGAGCTTCGCCGTGAACTTCTCGAGGAACGACTCGTACAGGTCGTCGACGACGATGAAGCGCTTGGCCGCGTTGCACGACTGGCCGCTGTTGTCGAGGCGGGCGTCGACGGCGTTCTGCACGGCGGTGTCGAGGTCGTCGGTCGAGAGCAGGATGAACGGGTCGGATCCGCCCAGCTCGAGCACGACCTTCTTGAGGTGACGGCCCGCGACCTCGGCCACGGCCGCGCCGGCGCGCTCGGAGCCGGTGAGCGACACGCCCTGCACGCGCGGGTCGGCGATGACCGTCTCGATCTGCGCGTGCGAGGCGTAGATGTTGACGTAGGCGCCCGCCGGGAAGCCCGCGTCGACGAAGATCTGCTGGATCGCCGCAGCCGACTCCGGGCACTGCTCGGCGTGCTTGAGCAGGATGGTGTTGCCGATGATGAGGTTCGGCCCGGCGAAGCGCGCCACCTGGTAGTACGGGAAGTTCCACGGCATGACGCCCAGCAGCACGCCGAGCGAGCTGCGGCGGATGACGGCGGTTCCCTCGCCGGCGAGGAGCGAGACCGGCTCGTCCTTCAGGAAGTCGGCCGAGTGGTCGGCGTAGTACGTGTAGATGTCGCCCGCGAAGTCGGCCTCGGCGAGCGCCTGCTCGATCGGCTTGCCCATCTCGCGCACGATGATCTCGGCGAGTTCCTGACGGCGCTCGACGTGCAGCTCGCCGACGCGGCGGATGAGCGCGGCGCGCTCCTCGACGGTCGTCGACTTCGCCCAGGTGCGGTGCGCCTCGGTGGCCGCGGCGATGGCCGCCTGCAGCTCGTCGTCGGTGATGGTCGGGTAGGTCGTGAGGACCTCGCCCGTGGCAGGGTTGGTCACGGCATAGCTCATTGGGGATTCTCCTTCTCGGTGCATCGCGCCATCGGTCACTGAACCTGTCGAAGGGTCGTCTGCCGCGGTGCATACGCTCGTCGTTCAAAGATATATCAGCGCATGATTTATTTCGAGACGGATGCCGCGGGGTCCGCGAGCACGCGGAACGGTGTGCCGGAGCACGGCTCCACGGAGGCCCACGCGACCGCGAGTTGTCCGACCTGCAGCGTCGGCTCGGTCGAGAGCACCACGCGGCCGTCCTCGTTCACGAGCGCGAGCGGCTCGGGCACGTCGAGGAACGCGGCGAGCAGCTCGTGCTCGAGGCGGCGCACCGCGACATCCGCCCCGACGACCCCGACCATGCGCGCGTCGCCGGAGGTCGTGGCGGCGTCGGCGTGCACGGGCATCGTCAGCGTCAGGATGTAGTCGCACGTGCAGAGGTGGTCGACGTACGGGCCGGTCACGTGCGCGTTCCGCGTGGTCGCGGGGATGCGGTACCACTCGAGCGCGCGGAAGTCGCGGAGGTACTCGGTGTAGCCGCGCGTGGAGAGGTCGAGGCGCGTGGGCTCGGTCGTCGAGCCGAGCACCGGGTTGGCCTCGAGGGGCCCGAGCCACCACGCGAAGTGCACGTCGCGTCCCCGCACGATCTCGCCGTCGGCGATGAAGCCCGCACCGACGAGCAACGGGTCGTCCTCGACGAGGTGCGGGATCACGAGGTCGGCGACGGCCGTGTCGAGGTCGACGGGCCGCATCTCGGGGGAGCGGGCGATGAGCTGCTCGATGGGCTCGCGCCACGCGGCGAGTTGGTCGAACACCGTCGTGAACACCCGCGTCACGGCCGCGGCGACCTCAGGCGCCGATCGGCTCATCGAGCCCACCTCCGCGTTCGATGCGCGCCTTGGCGGCCAGGAGCTGCTCGGACAGGCCGCGAACGAGGGCGCCCGCGGCCTCGCGCGCCCGTGCCGGACGGTGCGCGGCGATGGCCCGGACGATCGCGCGGTCGTGCGCGACCACGTCGGATCGTGCCCCGTCGTCGTCGAGCCCGAGCAGGAGCAGGGGCCCGAACTCGGCCTGCAGGCGGATCTGCTCGCGCACGAGCCGCGCCGACTGGCTCAGCACGGCGACCTCGAGGAAGAAGCCGCCCTGGTTCGTGCGAGCGGATGCCGCGGCGCCGAAGTCGGCGGCGTCGAGCCAGGCACCGAGGCGCTCGCCGTCGGCCTCGGCCGCGCGCTCAGCCGCACGCTCGGCGGATCCCGCGAGGATGGCGCCGAAGTAGACGGCCATGTCGCTGAGTTCGACCTGCGCGAGCCCGCGCAGGCGTGCGGTCAGGAGCGAGCGGTGCCCGCCCTCGTCTTCGACCACGAAGCTGCCGCCGTCGCGCCCCCGCCGGGTCTCGACGAGACCGGACTCGCGGAGGATGCCGAGCCCCTCGCGCACGGTGATGAGCGCGACGCCGAACCGTCGGGCGAGCTCGGGCTCGCTCGGCAGGCGCTCGCCGGCGTGGAGGACGCCGAGCACGATGCCGTCGGTCAGGCGCTGGGCGACCTGCTCCGCGCGGCCGGCGTCGGCGAGCTGGGCGAAGACGGCTTCGCGCGCGCCCGGACCCACCCTCGTCTCCATGCGCTTCAGGCTAGTCGAGCGGATCGGGAGCGACCGGCGCCCCGCCGCCCAATCATCCGCTTTAGGAGGAATCCCCGCTTCCGCGAGAGTATGCCGAACGTCGGGAACGGTCGGGGTACGGCGTGGTTCGGCATGCTCTCGCGGCGAGGCAAAGGGCGGATGGCGCGGCCGATAGGGTCGTGCGATGGACCTCGAGGACGTCTGGCCGCTGTTCCGCCTCCGCCTGCGCACGCCCCGACTCGAGCTGCGGCTCGCGCGCGACGAGGACCTCGGGCCCCTCGTCGACGCGGCGCTCGCCGGCATCCACGATCCCTCGGTCATGCCGTTCGCCGCGCCCTGGACCGACGCGGCGCCCGACGTGCAACGGCGCGGTCTCGCGCAGCACGTCTGGCGGCAGCGGGCAGGACTCGAGCGCGACGAGTGGACGCTGCTCTTCGCGGTGCTGCACGACGGCGTGCCCGTCGGCCTGCAGGACGTGCGCGGTCACCGGTTCCCCGCGCGGCGGACGATCTCCACCGGCTCGTGGCTCACCGCCTCGAAGCAGGGGCTCGGGCTCGGCAAGGGGATGCGCGCCGCCGTCCTCATCTGGGCGTTCGACCACCTCGGCGCCGAGGTCGCCGAGACGAGCGCGGCCGACTGGAACGGCGCCTCGCAAGGCGTGACCCGTGGGCTCGGGTACCGCGAGAACGGCGTGAGCCGATTGGAGACCCGGCCCGGTGAGGTCTCGATCGACATGCGATTCCGACTCGAACCCGGATGGCTCGTGCGACCGGACTGGACGCTCGAGGTCGAGGGTGCCGCCGAGGCGCGGCGCGAACTGGGGCTGGAGTAGGGCCGGGAACGCCGAAGGCCGGCACCCGTCAAGGGCGCCGGCCTTCGAGCCGATGGGATCGTGGCGTCAGTTGATGCCGGGGATGATGAGCCAGCGGTTGACGAGGATCAGCCAGATCACGATCAGCACGAGCGCGATGATGGTCAGCGTGCGCCCGGTGCGCCCGCCCGCGAACAGCGCCACCGCGAGGATCACGAGCGTGGCGATGCCCAGCACGAGCGATCCGAACGGGATGCCCGGCAGGAACAGCGAGAGCAGGAACAGTCCGGCGATGATGATCTCGAGGATGCCGACGACCGTCGAGCCGCCGCGCGCCCGGAGACGCCAGATGCCGTCGACGACGGCCAGCACGCCGGCGGCGAGGGCGATGATGAGGAGCCAGGTCAGAGTGATCATGGGATTCCTTCGGGTTGGTGTGGGGTCACCGCGACGAGGGATCCGTTCCCTCGACGGCGCCAGCGTAGCGGGCGTGCGATCCGTGCCGCCGACGGTTGCGGGCCCGGCGCGGATTGCGGTATGCCGCCCGCGGCATACCGGACTCGGGCGGGCGGTCAGTGCCGGCCCATGGCGATCCGCAGCCGATCCTCCGCCGTGATGAGGTGTTCCTGGTCGAGCGCGTCGTCGCCGAGGTCGATCTGCACCCACGCGATCCGGCCCGTGAACGCGTTGCCGCCCGAGGCGTAGTCGTCGCTCACGGGCGAGGCGAGGTCCTCTCCGATGTCGGTCGTCTCGTCGGCCGAGAAGATCATCGGGACGGTCTGCTCCAGCCGGCCCTCGGCGACCGTCGCGCCGTCCACCTCGAGGCGGAGGGCTCCGCCGCGACCGAGCCCGCCGCCGTCGTACGCGAACTCCATGCGGAGCTCGTGGACGCCCTCCGCGAGCGGCTCGGTGCCGACCAGCTTCACGCGCGCGAGCCCCAGCAGGTTGTAGCAGAACGCCGGCCGGCCGTGCAGCGCGTAGAGGCTCCATCCGCCGAACGCCCCGCCCTGTGCGACGACCACGCCCTTGACGCCTCCTGCGGGCACGTCGATCGCGGCCGTGACCGCGAAGGAGCGGTTCTTCACGTTGAGCACGCAGTTCTCGGGCAGTCGCCCCATGCCCGGGAACAGCCGCTGCGTCGTCCCGGAGACGAGCGTCGGACGGCCTGCGAGGTCGGGGTTGAACCGCTCGATCCGCCGGTCGTCCAGCGGCAGGACCCCGTACTTGACCGCCTCGATGAGGAACAGCCGTTGCAGCTCGTTCAGCTTCTCCGGATGCTCCGCCGCCAGGTTTCGCGACTGCGTCCAGTCGTCGGGGCCGTAGAGCTCCCACACGTCCTCCTCGATCGCCGGCAGCGGCTCGGCGACCCAGGGCGTGCTGTGGCGGGTCACTGCGGTCCATCCCCGGTGGTAGACGCCGCGGTTCACGAAGCACTCGAAGTACTGCAGGTCGTGCGTCTCGGCCGCCTCGGCGTCCGAGAACGTGGGGGCCAGGCTCGTGCCGTGCAGCGGCATCTGCTCCACCCCGTTCACCGATCGGGGCACCGGCAGCCCGGCGAGATCGAGCACGGTCGGCGCGATGTCGAGGACGTGGGCGAACTGGTCACGGCGTCCCGCGGCCTCGATGCCGCGCGGCCAGTGCGCGACCATCGCGTTGCGCGTGCCGCCCCAGTGCGAGGCCACCTGCTTCGTCCACTGGTAGGGCGTGACGGTCGCGTGCGCCCAGCCGACGGCGTAGTGGTTGTACGCCGTCGGTCCGCCGAACTCGTCGAGACGCGAAGCCATGAACTCGGGCGTCTCGAGGTGTGCGGCGCCGTTGAAGACGAATGACTCGTTGAAGCTGCCGTTGACCGTGCCCTCGGCCGACGCGCCGTTGTCGCCGATGAGGTAGAAGACGAGGGTGTCCTCGAGGATCCCGAGCTCCTCCAGGGTGTCGATCAGGCGGCCGACGTGGTGGTCGGCGTGCTCCAGGAATCCCGCGAAGATCTCCATCTGCCGGGCGAGCACTGGCTTGAGTCCGGCCGGCATCTCATCCCAGGCGGGGATCTCGGCCGGTCGTGCAGTGAGCTCCGCGTCGGCCGGGATGACGCCGAGCTCCTTCTGGCGCGCGAACGTGCGCTCGCGCAGCGCATCCCAGCCGTCGTCGAACGCGCCGGCGTAGCGCTCCGCCCATCCCGGGGGGACGTGGTGCGGCGCGTGCGTCGCGCCCGGGGCGAAGTAGAGGAAGAACGGGCGGTCGCCGGCGAGGGAGTGCTGCGTGCGCAGCCAATCCACCGCGTGGTCGGCCAGGTCCTCGGTGAGGTGGTACCCCTCCTCGGGGGTGCGAGGCGGCTCGACCGGCGTGGTGCCCTGGTACAGCGACGGGTAGTACTGGTTCGTCTCACCGCCGATGAACCCGTAGAAGTGCTCCATCCCACCGCCGCCGGTGGGCCAGGCGTCGAATGGGCCGACCTGGCTCGCCTCCCACACCGGCACCTCATGGCACTTGCCGAACTGCGCCGTCGAGTAGCCGTTGAGGCGCAGGACCTCGGCGAGCGGCGCGGCCGAGCGCGGCCGGACCGCCGAGTACCCGGCCGGCGACGTGGACAGTTCGGTCACGGCGCCCATGCCCACGGCATGGTGATTGCGGCCCGTGAGCAGCGCGGCCCGCGTGGGTGCGCACAGCGCGGTCGTGTGGAATCGCGTGTAGCGCAGTCCACGCTCCGCGAGGCGGTCCGCGGTCGGCGTCGCGACCGGGCCGCCGAAGGTCGCCGCGGCGCCGAAGCCGATGTCGTCGAGCAGGATCAGGAGCACGTTCGGGGCTCCGGCGGGCGGACGCAGCGGGCGGATCGGCTCGTCGGCCGCGGCGGGGTCCGTCGCCTCGAACGCGGTGTACCGGGGGCTCGCCCGGTCGGGCAGCGGAAGCGTCGACCGTCGGGCAGCGTCGGCGACGTCGTGGTGATCGGACATGATGTTCCCCTTCCCCTCCACGTGCGGGACGCGCGGGGGTCTTTCCGTCATCGAACGGCATGGCCTCCGGCCGATCCGGGACTTCCGTCCCGCCGCCGGCGGGTGCGGATTCGGGCCGATCGGGAATGGAAACGGGGCGTCATCCGGTTTCACCCCTTGGCCCGGCCGTGATGGACTCGTCCTGCCGGAGGCCCACCCGAGCCACCGCCCTGCGCCACTCGCGCACACCCCGAACGTCACGAACGGAGCACCACCCATGTCACGTACCCGCACGATCCTCGGTATCGCCGCCGCATCCGCCGCCGTCCTCGCGCTCGCCGCGTGCTCGAGCGGCAACGCCGGCTCGGGGTCCGACGACGCGAGCGGCGCGGGCGACGACTACCGCCTGGTGAAGGACGGCACGCTCACGGTCGCGACCGAGGGCACGTACCGGCCGTTCAGCTTCCACGAGGACGGCTCGGGCGACCTCGTGGGCTACGACGTCGAGGTCGCCGAGGCCGTCGCCCAGCAGCTCGGCCTCGAGGTCGAGTTCCAGGAGACGCAGTGGGACGCGATCTTCGCGGGCCTCGACGCGGGCCGCTTCGACGTCATCGGCAACCAGGTCTCCATCACGCCCGAGCGCGAGGAGCAGTACCTCTTCAGCGAGCCCTACACCGTCTCGCGCGGCGTCATCGTCGTGAACGAGGGCGACTCGTCGATCTCGTCGTTCGACGACCTCGAGGGCAAGACCACCGCGCAGTCGCTCACGAGCAACTGGTACGAGCTCGCGACCGAGTCGGGCGCGCAGGTCGAGGCCGTCGAGGGCTGGGCGCAGGCCGTCGCGCTGCTCGAGCAGGGCCGGGTCGACGCGACCATCAACGACGAGCTGACCTTCCTCGACTACCTGACGACCACGCCGGATGCCGCGATCGAGGTCGCCGCGGAGACCGACGAGACCTCCGAGAGCGCGTTCGCCTTCACGCAGAACAAGGAGGCGCTCGTCGAGGCCGTCGACGAGGCGCTCGCCGAGCTCCGCGAGGAGGGCGTGCTCGCCGAGATCGGCGACAAGTACTTCGGCGCCGACGTCTCGGAGTAGTCCGCACCGGTTCCGGCGGTGCCGCGCGATCGCGTGCGGCACCGCCGTCCGTTCGCGCCGGAGGTCGCCGCGCTGATGGTCGGCCTCGCCGCGAATGGCAACATGGGGCGCAGGGTCCGCGCACGCGGCATCCGTGCGCCCGGAAGGACGTGAGCCCGTGAACGAGAACCTGCAGCTCCTGCTGGAGTCGGTCGGCCCCCTGGTCGTGGGCGCCGTCACGGGCACCATCCCGCTCGCCCTCGCCTCATTCGCCCTCGGCCTGGTGATCGCGCTGGCCGTCGCGCTCATGCGGCTCTCCAAGAACCGCGTCGTGTCGAACATCGCCCGGTTCTACGTCTCGGTCATCCGCGGCACGCCGCTGCTCGTGCAGCTCTTCGTGATCTTCTACGGCATGCCCTCGATCGGCCTCACGATCGACCCGTGGCCGAGCGCGATCGCCGCGTTCTCGCTCAACGTCGGCGGGTACGCGGCCGAGATCATCCGCGCCGCCATCCTGTCGGTCCCGAAGGGGCAGTGGGAGGCCGGATACACCATCGGCATGTCGTCGGCGACGACGCTGCGCCGCGTCATCCTGCCGCAGGCCGCGCGCGTCTCGGTGCCGCCGCTCTCGAACACCTTCATCTCGCTCGTGAAGGACACCTCGCTCGCCTCGCTCATCCTCGTGACCGAGTTGTTCCGCGTCGCGCAGCAGATCGCGGCGTTCAGCAGCGAGTTCATGCTGGTGTACCTCGAGGCGGCCCTGATCTACTGGGTCATCTGCCTGGCACTGTCGGGCGGGCAGTCCGCGCTGGAGAAGAGGTTGGACCGCTATGTCGCCCACTGATCCGCCCCGGCCGCCCCAGCCGCCGGTGCCGCCGCCGTCGGGCGGCGACCCGCTCGCCCCACCGCAGACCGGGTCGACGGATGCCGCGGTGCTGCTGTCCGCACGCGGCATCCGCAAGTCGTTCGGCACGAACGAGGTGCTGCGCGGCATCGACTTCTCGGTGCGGCGCGGCGAGGTCGTGACGCTCATCGGACCGAGCGGATCGGGCAAGACGACCGTATTGCGCTCGCTCAACGGCCTCGAGACCCCGGATGGCGGCGAGCTCGCGTTCGACGGCGGGCCGACCGTCGACTTCTCGCGTCCCCTCGCGAAGGCCGACCGGATCGCGATGCGCGACCGTTCGGCCATGGTGTTCCAGCAGCACAACCTGTTCCCGCACATGACCGTGATCGAGAACGTCGTCGAGGGCCCGATCCGCGTGCAGCGCGTGCCGAAGGCCGAGGCGATCGCCGCAGCCGAGGCGCTGCTCGATCGCGTCGGCCTCGCCGAGAAGCGCGACGCCTACCCCTTCGAGCTCTCGGGCGGCCAGCAGCAGCGCGTCGGCATCGTGCGCGCGCTCGCGCTGAAGCCCGACCTGCTGCTGTTCGACGAGCCCACGAGCGCGCTCGATCCCGAGCTGGTCGGCGAGGTGCTGCACGTCATCAAGGAGCTCGCCGACGAGGGCTGGACCATGGTCGTCGTCACGCACGAGCTCGCGTTCGCGCGCCAGGCGGCGCACGAGGTGCTGTTCATGGACGGCGGCGTGATCGTGGAGCGCGGCGCGCCCGGCCAGATCTTCACCAACCCGCGCGAGGAGCGCACCCGACGCTTCCTCGACCGGATCCTGCGGCCGATGGACTGAGGACCCGCGGAGGCGGCGCCGGTAGCGTGAACACATGCCCGCGACCGTCACCGGCTCCGCCGCAGCGGTGACGAGCGCGGATGCCGCGGGGCCCGAGCCGCGCATCGGCACCGCGAACGCCCGGCGCGCGCTGGGCGTCTTCCGGCTCGCGATCGCCGTCGTCCAGATCGTGGCGCTCGTCGCCAACTTCCAGTACGTGCTGGAGTTCCCGCTCTTCGCATCGGTGAACTTCTTCAGCTACTTCACCATCCAGTCGGCGATGCTCGCGGTCGTCACGCTGCTGGTGGCCGGCGCGTACGCGCTGCTCCGGCCCGTCGACCCGCCGCTGCTCGGCGCGTTCCGGACGATGGTGACCGTGTACCTGCTCGTCTCGGGCATCGTGTTCGCGCTCATCGTGGTGCAGGCCTCGACGCGCGACTACCGGGTCGAGGTGCCGTGGTCCGACACAGTTCTGCACTTCGTCGTCCCGCTGCTCGCGCTCGTCGCGTGGACCGTCGATGCCGTCATGGCGGTGAACCCGCCGGTGCCGTGGGCGACGGTCGGCATCGTGCTCGTGCTGCCGTCGGCGTGGCTCGCCTACACGCTGTTCCGCGGCGCGGACGTCGGCTGGTACCCGTACTTCTTCCTCGACGCGACGCAGGTCGGCGGCTACGCCGGGGTGGCGGCGTACTGCGTGCTCGTGCTGCTGATCTTCGTGGTGCTCACCGCGCTGCTCGTGGCGGTGCACCGGCGGCTCGCGCGCCGCGCGGTCCGGCGGCGTGCCGAGGCGGGACGGCTGCGGGCGGTTGCGCCGAGGTCCGAGCCCGGCACGCCCTAGTCCGCGGCGGGCCCGAACTCGACGACGAACGGCTCGAGCCCCTCGAGCACGACCTCGAGCGCCGCGTCGTCATCGAGCTCCGCGACGCGGCGGGCGTGCTCGGCGGCGAGCATCCCGACGAGCACGGGTCGCCGCGGGTCGACGCCGAGGTCCAGCCACGCCGCGACCGTCGGGGTCGCGCCCACCAGGGTGAGCACGTTCGGCTCGCCCTCGGCCGAGCCATCCGGCGTCGACCGCCAGAAGGGCTCGTCGAAGGCGAGCCAGACCAGGTCGATCGCGCCCATGCCGATCGTCGAGATCGCCCGCTGGTGCAGGAGCGGCAGCGGCGGGTCGAACGTGATCGTGTCGGTGCGCAGCACGCCGATGGACGCCGTGACGACGAGGCGGTGCGTGCGCAGCGACTCCCCGCTGTCGAGGCGCAGGCTCACGCCCTCGTCGTCGACGGCGATGTCGGTGACCGCACTCGAGCCCCCGATGTCGAGGCCGTCGGCCAGGTGCTCGATGAGGCCAGTCCATCCGCTCGTGACCTGGGCGGTCGGGCGCCAGACCAGGTCGGGATCGAACCGCTGCGCCGAGACCCGGGTGGCGGTCGCGCCGGTCGTGGGCTCGACGCCGCTCGTGAGCGCGTTGACGAACCAGTCCTGCGTGCTCAGGCCGTCTGCGCCCGGTTCGTCGGACGTGGGCACGGCGCCGGACCGCACCAGGGCCGTGGCGAGCGCGACGTCGCTCGACTGGCCCGCAGCCCACGCCTGGGCCGACGCGATGACGTCCCATCCGGCGGCGGATGGCGCTGCCGCGATCCCTTCGGGCGTCCGCGGGCCGATCACCGGGGTGAATGGCCGGGTGGCGACGCCGGCCTCGGCGAGCACCGAGCGCATCGACCCGCGATCCGAGGCGAACGGGCTGCCGAGCACGACTGGATCGTCGAAGTCGCGGTCCTCGACGGTGAGGAGGCGTCCGCCGAGGTGGTCGCTCGCCTCGATGACGACGACCTCGAAGCCCCCGTCGACGAGCGCGCGGGCGGCCGCCAGGCCGGCGATCCCGGCGCCGATCACGGCGATGCGATCGTCGGGCTCGGCCAGCTCGGCGATGTCGCGTGCGGCACGCAGGCCCTCGGCGTAGGCGCCGTGCACGGTGCCGGGCGCCTCGGCGGAGGTCGCCTCGCCCGCGATGACGAGACGATCGGCGACCGGCCGGCCGAGCTCACGGCGCAGGTCGGGCGTCGTCCCGACCGAGTCGAAGCTCGCGGCGCCGCGCACGAACGGGTCGGCGCTCCATCGCGAGCGCCGGAAGGCCACGGGGCGTGGAACGCCGCCGGGGGTGGGCGACGGGGTGCCGGTGGGTGGCGTGGGGACGGGAGGCGGGGAGGTCGGCTCGGGCGCGCCGTCGGTGCAGGCGCTCAGCGAGACGGCGGCGACGCCGCCGAGCGCCGCGGCGAGGAACGCGCGTCGCGGCATCCCCCCGGCCGGGCCCCGTGCGTCCATGTGCCTCAGGCTAGCCGTTCGTCCCGTCTGCCCCGGGCGTGCTGCCCCGGCGTGCGTTCTGCCCCGGCGAACGCCGCGGGAGGAGATCGCGCGCTGGGGAGGACCGACCGGCGCGAGGTGTCCTCCGCAGCACGCGAAGCCCTCCCTCCGGTGCGGACGACGATGCAGGAGAATCCGGGATCCGGGCGCCGTGGCGGGCCCGTGACCCGGATTCTCCTGCGTCGCGTCAGGCGAGCTCGGCGTCGGCGAGGTCGAGCGCCTCGTCGATGATGTCGAGGCCGCGGATCAGCTCCTCCTCGGTGATCACGAGCGGCGGGGCGACGTGCATCCGGTTGAAGTGGATGAACGGCCAGAGCCCGGCCTGCTTGCAGGCGGCCGCGACCTTCGCCATCGGCGCGGCATCCGCCCCCGACGCGTTGAACGGCACGAGCGGCTCGCGGGTCTCGCGGTCGCGCACGAGCTCGATCGCCCAGAAGAGCCCGAGGCCGCGCACCTCGCCGACCGACGGATGGCGCTCTGCCATCGCCCGCAGGCGCGGCTCGACCACCCGCGTGCCGAGGTCGCGCACGCGCTCGAGGATGCCCTCGCGCTCGAACACCTCGAACGTCGCGACGCCCGCGGCGCACGCGAGCGGGTGGCCCGAGTACGTGAGCCCGCCCTGGAACGCGACCGTGTCGAAGTGCGACGCGATGCGCTGCGAGATGACGACGCCGCCGAGCGGCACGTAGCCCGAGTTCACGCCCTTCGCGAACGTGATGAGGTCGGGCGTCACGCCGAAGTGGTTCACCGCGAACCACTCGCCGACGCGGCCGAAGCCGACCATGACCTCGTCGGCGATGTAGACGATGCCGAATCGGTCGCAGATCTCGCGCACGCCCTGCAGGTAGCCGGGCGGCGGCACGAGCACGCCGTTGGTGCCGACGACGGTCTCGAGGATGATGGCCGCGACGGTGTTCGCGCCCTCGAGCGTGATGACCTGCTCGAGGTGGGCGAGCGCGCGCTCGGTCTCCTCGGCCTCGCTCGAGGCATGGAACGACGAGCGGTACGGGTAGGGCCCGAGGAAGTGCACCACGCTGCCGTCGCTCGGCTCGTTCGCCCAGCGGCGCGGGTCGCCCGTGAGTGAGATCGCGGTCGCGGTGCCGCCGTGGTAGCTGCGGTACATCGACAGCACCTTGCGACGGCCGGTGACGGCCCGAGCCATCCGCACGGCGTGCTCGTTCGCGTCGGCGCCGCCGTTGGTGAAGAACACCTTGTCGAGGTCGCCGGGGGCCACCTCGGCGATGCGGCGCGCGAGCTCGCCGCGCACGTCGTTGGCGAGCGCCGGCTGGATGGTCGCGAGGCGCCCGGCCTGCTCCTGGATCGCGGCGACGAGGTCGGGGTGCTGGTGGCCGAGGTTGAGGTTCACCAGCTGCGACGAGAAGTCGAGGTAGGCGTTGCCCTGGTAGTCCCAGAACGTCGAGCCCTCACCCGCAGCGACGGGCAGCGGGTCGATGAGCGCCTGCGCGCTCCAGGAGTGGAACACGTGGGCCCGGTCGTCGGCGCGCACCTGCGCATCCGCTGCGGGGTCGGGCAGCGGATGGCGCGTGCCGCGCCGATCGACGTGGGTCGCCGTCTCGATCAGGGTGTCGGTCATGGTGGAGGTTCCTCGCGGGGTCAGTGGTTCTGGGGGAAGCCGAGGTTGATGCCGCCGTGGGTGGCCGGGTCGAGCCAGCGGCTGGTGACGGCCTTCTCGCGGGTGAAGAAGTCGAAGCCGTGCACGCCGTAGGCCTTGCTGTCGCCGAACAGCGACTGCTTCCATCCGCCGAACGAGTGGTAGGCGACGGGCACCGGGATCGGCACGTTGATGCCGATCATGCCGACCTCGACCTCGTTCTGGAATCGCCGTGCGGCGCCGCCGTCGTTGGTGAAGATCGCGGTGCCGTTGCCGAACGCGCCGGAGTTGATCAGCTCGAGGCCCTCGTCGTACGAGGCGACCCGCACGACCGAGAGCACCGGTCCGAAGATCTCCTCGGTGTAGGCGCGCGACGTGGTGGGCACGTGGTCGAGCAGCGTCGGGCCGAAGAAGAAGCCGTCCTCGTGGCCGTCGACCGAGAGACCGCGACCGTCGACCACGACCGTCGCGCCGTCGGCCTCGGCGATGTCGACGTACGAGGAGACCTTGTCGCGGTGCACGTCGGTGATGAGCGGACCCATGTCGGGCTCGACGCCGTCGATCCCGGCACCGTTCCCGATCTTCAGCTTCGCGATGCGCTCGGTGATCTTCGCGACGAGCTCGTCGGCGACGGGCTCGACGGCGAGCACGACGCTGATCGCCATGCACCGCTCGCCCGCTGCGCCGTAGCCGGCGTTGACGGCCTGGTCGGCGACGAGGTCGAGGTCGGCGTCGGGCAGCACGAGCATGTGGTTCTTCGCGCCGCCGAGGGCCTGGACGCGCTTGCCGTGCTTCGACGCCGTCTCGTAGATGTACTGGGCGATCGGGGTGGATCCGACGAAGGAGATCGACTGCACCACGGGCGAGGTCAGGAGGCCGTCGACCGCGAGCTTGTCGCCCTGGAGGACCGTGAACACGCCGTCGGGCAGGCCGGCCTCCTTCCAGAGTTCGGCGAGCCAGAGCGCGGCCGAGGGGTCCTTCTCGCTGGGCTTGAGCACGACGGCGTTGCCGGCGGCGATCGCGATGGGGAAGAACCACATCGGCACCATGGCGGGGAAGTTGAAGGGGCTGATGACGCCGACGACGCCGAGCGGCTGCTTGAGCGAGTAGACGTCGATGCCCGACGAGGCGTTCTCGGAGAAGGCGCCCTTGATCAGGTGCGGGAACCCGGTCGCGAGCTCGACGACCTCCTGGCCGCGCAGGATCTCGCCCATCGCGTCGGAGCGCACCTTGCCGTGCTCGGCGGTGATGATCGCGGCGAGCTCGCCCTTCCTCGCGTTGAGCAGCTCGCGGAACGCGAAGAGCACGGTCTGGCGCTTCGCGATCGAGTAGCGGCTCCACACCTCGTACCCGCGCTGGGCGGAGGCGATCGCGTCATCGATCTCGGCCTGGTCGGCCAGGGCCACCTGCGCCTGGACGGCGCCGGTCGCCGGGTTGTAGACGGGCGCGGTCCGCCCGGACGAGGACGCGCGCAGCGCGCCGTCGATCCAGTGCCCGATCTGCGGCACGTCGACGGTCGCAGCGGGCGGGGTGGCGGTCTCGGTGAGGCTCATGGCAGTCCTTCGGTGAATGGCGGTGCTGGTCGACGCTGGATCCGGACAGATCGACCGGCATCGTCTAAGCTGGCGTTTCCCCAGTCTTACAGAGAGAGCGAGGCGGCTCCTGTGCCATATCGTCGCGAAGCGACCGACATCCGGACGGATCGTCCGGCCTCCGCTGCGGCGAGCGCCGCCGCCGACGAGGGCCTGCCCACCGTCGGCGAGATCCTCTCCCTCGAGGCCGTGGCCGCGGGTGTCCCCGAGGTGCTCGTGGGCGGTTCGGCGCTCGACGCGCGCGTGCGGTGGCTGCACGTCTCCGACAGCGCGGGGGTCGCCCGGCTGCTCGACGGCGGCGAGCTCCTGCTCTCGACCGGATCGGGCTGGCCGGCCGAACCGGCCGAGCTCCGCGCGCTCCTCGCCGGGCTCGTCGAGGCCGGCATCGCGGGCCTGGTGCTCGAGCTCGGCGCGCACTACCGCTACGTGCCCGCGGTCGTCGTCGACGCCGCGACCGAGCACGGCCTCGCGCTCGCGGCGCTGCACCGCGAGGTGAAGTTCGTCGCGCTCACCGAGGCCGTGCACCGCCGGATCATCTCCGAGCAGACGGCCGCGCTGCACGCGCGCGACGAGGTGCGCGAGCGATTCACGGCCCTCGCCCTGCGCGGTGCTCCGGCCGACCACATCGTGCAGCAGCTCGCGCGCACGCTCGGAGCACCCGTGGTGCTCGAGAACCTCGCACACGAGGTCGTCGCGGCCGACCTGCCGCCCGAGGCAGAGGAGGAACTCCTCGGCGGATGGCAGCTGCGCTCGCGCGATGCGCACCGGCGCGCGAGCCTCGGCGGCGCGGCAGTGGCGGCTGGCCGGTCCGACGCCTGGCTCATCGTGCCGGTCGAGGCTCGCGGCATCCGCTGGGGGCACGTGATCGCGATGCCGGGCCCGGCGCACCCCGCCGGCCGCACGAGCGTGCTCGAGCAGGGGGCGATCGCGCTCGCGCTCGGCCGGCTCGCCGACGGCGACGACGACACATGGGCCCGCATCGGCCGCCAGCGGCTCGTCGAGCACCTGCTCACCGGACGGTTCGGCACGGCAGGCGGCGCGTCCGCCCGGCTCGAGTCGGCCGGGTTCGCGCTCGCGGGGGCCGACCTGTACGGCGTCGTCGCATCCGGTCGCATCGGCGACGGCACGGTCGACGAGGCGGCGCGCCGGCTCGGCGGGCGTGCGCTCGAGGGCCGTCCGCAGGCGGGCGGCGCACCGGCATCCGCTCGGGTGCTGCTGCTGTCGCTGCCGGCCGGCACGCGCTTCGACGATGCTGCGGCGCGCGCGTTCGCCGCCGCGCTCGCCGGGTCCGACGCCGGCAGTGCGGATGCCGCGGGCGTCGCGCTCGCGATCGGCAGGCCGGCGCACGACCTCGACGGGCTGCTCGTCTCGGTGCAGGAGGCGCTCGACCTCGCGCGCACGCCGCTGCCGCCGAAGGCGCGGGGCCCCATCGTGCGACGGTCCCAGGACCGCCCGCTCGTGCGTCTCGTCACGTCGCTGCGCGACGACCACCGCCTGCAGGAACTCGGTGAGCACATGCTCGCGCCGCTCATCGAGCACGACCTCGCGCGCGGCGGCGACCTGCTCGACGTGCTCGGCGCGATGCTCGCGCACCCCGGAAACCGCACAGCCGCCGCGCAGGCGAGCCACCTGTCGCGGTCGGTGTTCTACCAGCGCCTCGGGCTCATCGGCGACCTGCTCGACGTCGACCTCGACGACGGCGAGACCCTCACGGCGCTGCACCTCGCGCTGCTCGTGCGGCGCAGCGCCACGCGGTGAGTTCCGTCTTACTTGCTATTGACAAGTTCACTTGCAAAGAGCAAGCTAGGCGCATCAGGCATCATCCGAGACATCCACGACGGAGGACCACCATGGCCGACACCAGCATCTTCGTGAACATCCCGACGACCGACCTCGAGCGCTCCAAGGCGTTCTACGAGTCGCTCGGCTTCACCATCAACCCCAACTTCACCGACGAGAACGCCGCGTGCGTCGTGCTCAGCGACACCATCTACTTCATGGTGCTCACCCGCGAGTACCTCGGCACGTTCACCGACAAGGAGATCATCGACCCCAAGACCCAGGCGCAGGTCTCGATCGCGCTCACCCGCGAGACCCGCGAGGGCGTCGACGAGGTGCTCGCCAAGGGCCTGGCCGCGGGCGGCAGCGAGCCGCGCGAGGCGCAGGACTACGGATTCATGTACTCGCGCGATCTCGACGACCCCGACGGCAACAACCTCTCCTTCCTGTTCATGGAGCCCGCCGCCGCCGAGATGGGCCCCGAGGCCTACATGGCGCAGCAGGGCGCCGCCGGCACCGGCACAGCCTGACGGGCCGAGCCATGGCGACGCGCGCCGCGCGCGGCTTCGGCCAGTACGACGGCGTGGCCCGGGCGATCGAGCGGGTCGGCGAGCGATGGGCGCTGCTCATCGTCCGAGACCTGCTCATCGGCGCGCGCCGTTACGGCGACCTCAAGGCCGGCCTGCCGCGCATCCCGACGAACATCCTGGCCGACCGGCTGAAGGAGCTGCAGGAGTCGGGCGTCATCCGCCGGGTCCCGACCGTGCGCGGCGGGTACGAACTCACTCCGCTCGGTCGCGAGCTGGCCCCGGTCGTGCTCGCGCTCGAGCGCTGGGGCTGGTCGGCCCTCGGCGAACCCGCCGAGGGCGAGTCGGTCACGCGCGAGGCCGTCACCACGGCGCTGCGCGCCGCCTTCCGACCGGATGGCGCGGCCGGCACGCCGCCCACCGAGTACGTGCTGCACGTGGCCGAGGCCTCGGTCGCGGCCGTCGTGGTGGGCGGCACGCTCGACGTCGTGTCGATCGGCCCGGGCGCGGTGCCGCAGCCGCGGCGCGAGGGGCCCGAGCCGGCGTTCGAGGCGAGCGTCGAGCTGGCGCTCGACCCGCCGGAGTTCCGCGACCTGCTCGCGGGGCGCCTCGCGCCCGGCGCGGTCCGGGTGCTCGCTGGCGAGGCCGCGTCGGTCGAGCACTTCGTGCAGACGTTCCGCATCGAGCCGGTCGGCGGTCCGGCCGGGGCGGATGGCGCGGGCACCGAGGCCGCGTCCGATACCGGCGGCTCCGCGGCATCCGTCGCCTGACCTGCTCCCGCGCCCGGCATCCGCGCCGGCGCGGGAGGAGATCGCACGCTCGGGAGGACCATCGCGCGCGAATCCTCCTCCCGGGCGAGCGAACTCCTCCCGCGAAGATGCGTCGCGCCCCGCAACCCGTGGCACGTCGCGCGCCGACGCGGTAGAAACATGTGCATGGCCGAATCGCCGCTCGTGCTCGGCCCGATGCTGCGGCACGTCGACGAGACCTCCGCGAGCATCTGGGTCGAGACGCGCGCGGCCAGCACCGTACGCGTGCGCGCTGGCGGCCGCGAGTGGCACGCGCGCACCTTCCGCGTGCACGACCACCACTATGCGCTCGTCGAGGTCGACGGCCTCGAGCCCGACACGGTGCTGCCGTACGAGGTCCAGGTCGACGGCGTCACCGCGTGGCCCGACCCGGACCCCGAGTCCGACGAGGACATCGCGTTCCCGGGTTCGGTGATCGCCACGCGAGCGCCCGGCCGGCGGCTGCGCCTGGCCTACGGGTCGTGTCGCACGAGCGTGCCGCACGACTCGCACGGTAATCGCACGCACGGCGTCGACGCGATGCGTGCCTTCGCGCTCGCGATGGCCGCGGGCGACGAGGAACCGCCCGACCTCCTGCTCTTCCTCGGCGACCAGGTCTACGCCGACCTGACCTCGAAGCAGATGCAGGACTTCATCCGCAGCCGCCGCGACATCCACGAGGAGCCGGGCAAGGAGCTCAAGGACTACGAGGAGTACGCGCACCTCTACCGGCTGGCCTGGTCGGATGGCGCGAACCGCTGGCTGCTCTCGACCGTGCCGACCGCGATGATCTTCGACGACCACGACGTGCGCGACGACTGGAACGCCTCGTTCGATTGGAAGCAGGAGATGGAGGCGACATCGTGGTGGCATGGCCGCATCGTCGCCGGCCTCGGCTCGTACTGGGTGTACCAGCACCTCGGCAACCTGTCACCGAGCGAGCGGGCGGAGGACGAGCTCTGGCAGCGGGTCGTCGCGCACGAGCGGAGCGGCGGCCAGGGCGAGCTCGACCTGAGCGACGCGCTCGACGCGTTCGCCGACCGCAGCGACCGAGACCCGACCAGCGTGCGCTGGAGCTACGCGCGCGACCTCGACGACGTGCGGCTCATCGTGGTCGACTCGCGCGCCGCACGCGACCTGACGCCCAGCGCGCGCGGCCTGCTCGACCGCGACGAGCTCGCCTGGTTCGACGAGCAGCTGCGCGGCGGCTTCCGGCAGGTGATCATCGCGACGTCCCTTCCGTTCCTGCTGCCCATGGGGCTGCACCACGTCGAGGCGTGGGACGAGGCGATCTCGCAGGGCGCGTGGGGGCGGCCGGCGGCGCGCATCGGCGAGCGGCTCCGGCAGGCGGTCGACCTCGAGCACTGGGCCGCGTGGGAGAACACGTTCCAGGCGGTGGCGCGGATGGTGTCCGAGCTCGCCGACGGCGCGCGCGGGCCGGCCCCGCAGAACGTGCTGTTCCTCTCGGGCGACGTGCACTACTCGTACCTCGCCGAGGTCGAGCGCGGGCACGGCGGACGGATCCTGCAGGCCGTGTGCTCGCCGGTGCGGAATCCGCTGCCGCGCTTCCTGCGGTGGTTCGCCGTGGTCATGTCGTACGGCGTCGCGACACCGGTCGGCGCCGCCGCCGCACGCTCGGTCAAGGTGCCCGACGCGCCGTTCGAATGGCACACCGTCAAGGGGCCCTGGTTCGACAACAACCTCGCCCTGCTGCGGGACGGGCCCGACGGCCTGCTGCTGACGTGGAACACGGGCGTGGTCGACCACGGCGACGAGCGGCATCCGCGCCTGAAGGAGGTCGCGTCGATCACGGTGCCGGCCGACCGCGACGTCGAGCTGTCGGTCTGACGCGCGGCCCGACCGGATGGCGCGGCCGCGGCTACGGCGCGACGTACAGCTTGCGCAGGGTCTCGTGCACCGTCCACACCGTCCGCATGCCCGCCTCGAGGCGCATGAGCGACCCGGGTCCGAGCTCGATCGCGGGCAGGGCGGGATCGACGAACTCGACGGTCGCCCGGCCCGCGATGACGAGGAACACCTCGTCGGCCTCGGTGTCGCGCATCGCGCCGGGCGTCATCTCCCACACCCCGAGCTCGCGCCCGCCGTCGGCGGCGACGTCGAGCTCGGCGTATGCGGTCGTCGGCGTGCCGGCCACGACCTGGTCGTCGGGCACGGGTTCGTGCGCGAGCGGCCGCGTCGCGGCATCCGTCACCGCACCCGCAGCGAGCTGCACGGGGTGCGTCTCGCCGGTCACGAGTCGAACCCCAGGCCGACCGCGTCGAGCGTGCGCAGCAGCAGGTTGCGCCGGCCCTGCCGGTGGTCGGCGCGGTCGAGCGACCATCGCGTGAGGTTGATGCCGACGGATGCCGCGGGCTCGGGCGGGAACGGCATCGGGCGTGACCGCACCATCTCGAGCGCGGTGCGCTCGGTCTCACGGCCGGCGAGCAGGTCGAGCATGGTCTCGGCCATGAAGCGGGTCGACGCGACGCCGAGGCCGGTGAAGCCCGACGCGTACGCGACGCGGCCGTCGCGGGCGAGCCCGGTGAACGCCGTGAACTGCGTCGAGGTGTCGATCGCCCCGGCCCACCGGTGCGTGAAGCGCAGGCCCTCGAGCTGCGGGTAGGTCGTGAAGAAGTGGCTCGCGAGCCTCGCGAAGCTCTCGGGGCGATCCTCGTAGCGCGTTCGCATCCGGCCGCCCGCGTGGTAGATCGCGTCGTACCCGCCGTAGAGGATTCGGCCGTCGCGCGTCAGCCGTGAGTAGTGGAACTGGTTCGCCATGTCGCCGACGCCCTGCCGGTGCGCCCAGCCGATCGATGCCTGCTGCTCGGCAGAGAGCGGCTCGGTCATGAGCACGTAGTCGTAGACGGGCACGGTCATGAACCGGTTGCGCTTGAGCAGCGACGGGAAGACGTTGGTCGCGAGCACCGCGCGGGTCGCGTCGACGCGGCCGTGCTCGGTGGTGAGTCGCACGACGCCGGTCGAACCCGGGGTGTCGAGGCGCGTCACGGGGGAGTGCTCGCAGATCTCGACGCCCGCCTCCTCGGCGACGCGGGCGAGTTCGGCGGCGAGCTTCGCCGGGTGCAGGATGGCGCTCGTGCGCGTGTTCCACACGGCGCCGAGGAACACGGGCGAGTCCAGCTCGGCGCGCACCTGGTGCTCGTCGAGCAGTCGCACGCTGTCGTCGCCGCGCGAGGCCGCATCGGCCGCCGCTTCGTGCAACCACTCGACCTGGTGCGGCTCGACCGCGATGTCGAGCGAGCCGTTGCGTTCGAACTCGACGTCCATGCCGAACTCGGCCTCGCTCGCCTCGATCGCGTCGAGGTTGGCCAGGCCGAGCCGGTCGAGCTCGTCCATCTCCGCGGGCCAGCGCGAGAGGCCGTTGTCGCGACCGTGCGTGAGGCTCGCCTCGCAGAAGCCGCCGTTGCGGCCGGAGGCCGCCCAGCCGACCTGCTTGGCCTCGAGCAGCACCACGCGGCGGTCGGGGTCGGCGCGCTTGGCGAGCACGGCGGTCCACAGGCCGGTGTAGCCGCCGCCGACGATCGCGAGGTCGGCGACGCGCGTGCCCTCGAGGCGGGGCCGGGGCTGCTTCGCCTCGTCGGGCACGTCCTCGAGCCAGAACACGGACTGCCGGGTGTCGGCCACGCTGCGCTCGATGACGGATGCCGCGGGGCGGCGGCGTTCGTAGACGGTCGTTCCCACGGGGGATCACTCCAAGTCGGTCGTTGCCCCCATCCTCGCATCTATTGCACGCGTGGACAATAGCGCGGTGTCCCGGCTCGGCGGTCTCGCCGGACGATCCGTCCGTCGCCACGGTCGGCCATGCGCCGGATGTCGGGAGGTGAGGGCAGGATCGCGGCATGCCGCCCGCCCCGCCCGTGCCCCCGCCCCCGCCCGACCTGCTCGAGTTCGATGCCGACTTCTCGGGTCCCGAGCTCGACCTCGACCAGTGGCTGCCGTACTACCTGCCGCAATGGTCCAGCCGCGAGCGCACGCGCGCCCGCTACGACGTCGGCGACGGGGTGCTGCGGCTGCGCGTCGATGCCGGCCAGCCCGCCTGGTCGCCCGCGTACGACGGTGCGACCCAGGTGTCGAACCTGCAGACGGCCGTCCGGTCTGGTCCGGTGGGGTCGGATGTCGGGCAGCACCCGTTCCGCGACGGGCTCGTCGTGCACGAAGCGCAGGGCGACCGGCGCTGCTACACGCCGCACTTCGGCCGCGTCGAGGCGGCCGTCGCGATCGACGGCATCGACGAGCACGCGATGGCCGCGCTGTGGATGATCGGGCTCGAGGAGGAGCCGACGCAGTCGGCGGAGATCTGCGTGTTCGAGGTATTCGGTCGCGACATCCGCCCCGACGGCAGTGCGCTCGTCGGCATGGGCGTGCATCCGTTCGGCGACCCGTCGATCACCGACGAGTTCGAGCGCCTGCCGTTCGCGGGCGACGTGCGCGAGCCGCACCGGTACGCCGTCGACTGGCGACCCGACGAGGTCGTGTTCTCGATCGACGGGGTCGTCGTCAAGCGCGTCGCGCAGTCGCCGCAGTACCCGATGCAGCTGATGCTCGACGTGTTCGCGTTCCCGCCGGCGCCGCCGGCCGCCGCGGCGTATCCCGAGTCGTTCGCGGTGCACGCGGTGCGCGGGTACCGGCTCGGGTGACGGTCATGCCGGCGGCGCCCGCCGGCGCCCGCGCCGGTCGCTCAGCCGGCCGCGCGGGCGAGCAGTCGCTCGACCTCGATGAGCGTGCGGACGCTGCGGACCATCTCCTTCGTGGACGCGAAGTTCAGCACGATCTCTGCCTCGTGCACGGGATCGTGGAAGACGTGCGTCGCGAGCACGCCGAGGTGCCCGACCGGGCGCGGCATCCCACGGAGGAACGGCGAGAAGCCCTCGAACCGCAGCTGCATCATGCCCGCGCCGTAGCGGATGCCGGGACGGAACCGATGGCGCGGTTCGGCCAGGTAGGCCATGCTCTCGGGCGTCAGGAGGCGGCCGCCGTGGAGTGCCGAGCTGAACGCGAGCAGGTCCTCGGGTGTGCTCGCGATCCCGCCGCCCGCCCAGTCGCAGCTCAGGCTGCGGGCGCGGCTGAGCTCATGCCTGCCGATCCACAGCGGGGCGATGCCGGTGTCGGCGGGCCGATTCTCCGGGGTCGAGTGGAAGCAGAGCCAGCTGTCGCGAAGATCGAGCGGCGCGAAGATCCGCTCGCGGAGGAGGTCGTGGAATGCCTGGCCCGTCGCCTCCTCGAGGATGCGGCCGAGCAGCACGTATCCCGTGTCGGAGTACGCGAAGCGCTCGCCGGGGCGGCCCACCGGTCGTTGCCGGTCGCGGCTGAAGGAGAGCAGGTCGGCCGGCGTCCAGAGGGTGTCGGGCTCGTCGACGACGAGGTCCACCAATGTGTGCCCGGCGGTGACGGGGCCCTCGAAGTAGTCGGCGACGCCGGCCGTGTGGGTGAGCAGCTGCGCGAGCGTCGCGGTGCCCGCGACATCGGGCTCATCAGTCGTGTCGAACAACCGCTCGAGCTCGGCGCTGGGCAGGAGCCCGCTGACCCGCCCATCGAGCGCGAGCACGCCGGATTCGACGAGCTGCATGACGAGCGTGGCGGTGAAGAGCTTGCCCACGCTCGCGACATGGAACGGTCGAGCCTCGCCCGAGCGGTACTCGATGCCGAGCCGCGGGGCGCTCACCGCGACCTGCGGCGCTCCGAGGGCACCCCGGCGAGCCGTCGTCCGGGCGAGATGCCGATCCAGTCGCGTGGCGAACTCGTTCGCGGCGGTCATCTGCGAGAATCCTTTCATCCCGTCTCGTGATATCACGAAACGGGATATCACGAGTAGGAATATACTGATCCGGGCCGATCCCGGCAAGAGCCGACCCGCGAGAAAGGGAGTGCCTGTGGGCAACGTGATCCTCGGCCTGCTCCTGCTGCTCGGGCCGCAGACGCTGTACTCGTTGAACAAGCAGTTCGAGCAGGGGCCATCGCTGTTCTACCGCGCGAGCTTCGGCAGCCTCCAGAGCGCACTGCGCGGGCTGCTCGCCGCCGAGCACGTCACCGTCCGCGAGGCGATCGAGGGCGGGCGCAACAAGAAGATCTACGCGATCACGGATGGCGGGACGTCCGCCTTCCACGCCTGGATCCGATCGCCCCTGGCCGGCGGCGACCTCGAGGTCGCCGCGCTCTCGCGGCTGTTCCTGCTCGGGCTCGTCGAGGACGCCGACGAGCGCCGCGAGATCATCGACGGCATCGCGGCCGAGCTGGAGGGCGAGCTCGCCGGTCTCGAGGGATACGCGGTGGCGCTCGACGCCCAGGCGGCGTCGATCCCGGCCGAGTACCGCGAGGTGTTCCGCTTCCAGCGCGCCACGCTCGACTACGGCGTGATGGCGCACCGCGCCGCGCTCACGTGGTTCCGCGAGCTCGCGGCATCCGAACCGGTCGTCGAGTAGCCGCACCCTCGAGGCGCGTGCGCCTCGAGCCCGCGTCGGTCATCCTCGAGGCGCGTGCGCCTCGAGGAACTGGTACACCTCGGTCTGGTCGACGCCCGGGAACGTGCCGGTCGGCAGCGCCGCGAGGAGGGATGTGGGCGTGCGCGCGGCCGGCCACGAGGCATCCGCCCACGTCTCGGAGAGCGCCGACGGCGCGCGGCGGCAGCACGACTCGTCAGGGCAGCGCGACACCGCACGATGCGGAGTCTCCCGACCGCGGAACCACTTGACGTGCTCGAACGGCACGCCGACCGACACCGAGTACTCGCCCTCCTTGGCCTTCTCGATCCGCGAGGTGCACCAGAACGTGCCCGTGGGCGTGTCGGTGTACTGGTACCACGGGCTGAAGCGGTCCTCGATGTCGAACACCGTCCGCGCGGTCCAGTTGCGGCAGACCGTGGTGCCCTCGACCGCGCCGAGCGCGTCGGACGGGAAGCGCACCGCGTCGTTCTCGTACGCCTTGATGATGGTGCCCGACTCGTGCACCTTCATGAAGTGCACCGGGATGTCGAGGCGCGCCGTGGCGAGGTTCGTGAACCGGTGCGCGGCCGTCTCGTACGAGACCGCGAAGTGGTCGCGCAGTTCCTCCATCGAGATGCGGCGCAGGTTCTTCGCCTCGGTGAGGTAGCGCACTGCGGCCTGCTCGGGCAGCAGGATGGCGGCCGTGAGGTAGTTCGTCTCGATCCGCTGGCGCAGGAAGTCGCCGTAGCTCGCAGGCTCCTCATGTCCGAGCAGGTGCGAGGCGAGCGCCTGCAGGATCGGCGAACGCGAGTCGCGCGATGGGGACTGCTGCGTGGGCAGGTAGATGCGCCCGTTGCGCTTGTCGGTCACGGACCGCGTCGAATGCGGCAGGTCGCCGACGTAGTGCAGCGAGTACCCGAGGTGGCTGGCCATGTCGGCGACGAGCTGGTGCGAGACCGGGCCGCCCGAGTGGCCGACGGCCTCGAGCAACTCGGCGGCCTTCGCCTCGAGCTCGGGGTAGAAGTTGTCGCGGGCGCGCATCTCGGCGCGCAGCTGGGCGTTGGCACGACGCGCCTCCTCGGGCGTCGCCGCGCGCTCGCGGTGCAGGCGGTCGATCTCGTGGTGCAGGGCGAGGATCGTCTGCAGGGTCTGGTCGGACATCGTCTTGGCCACGCGGAACGGCTCGAGGCCGAGGGCGGCGAAGACCGGTCCCCGCTGCGCGCGCTCGACGGCGATCTCGAGCGCCGCACGCTCCGAGGGCGGGTCGGGGCGCAGCAGTTCGTCCGCGGTGGTACCGAGGGCGAGGGCGATCGTGCGCAGCATCGACAGCCGAGGTTCGCGCTTGCCGTTCTCGATCGCCGAGACCTGGCTGGGCGCGCGGTCGATCGCGGTCGCGAGTTCGCCGAGCGTGAGTCCGGCGGCCAGGCGGCGGTCGCGGATGCGCCGGCCCAGCGTCAGCGCGTCGACCTCGTCGGTCGCGGGCTCTGTCGCGACGACGGCACCGCCGTACGCGCCGGCACGGACGGTGGAACGGATGCGATCGGCGGTGACCATGCCTCATGCTCACATGAGCGGTCGAATGCCGCAAACGGAAGAATGACGGAAGTTCTGCGTTTGGGAGCCGACCGAACCGATTCAGACCTTCGTGGCTCGCATCGCCGAGCGAAGAATCCCCGGAATGCCGCGACGCTCGGGCGCTAGGGAAGCGCTCGGTACCCGATCCGAGGGCCGCGTGCAAGGAGTTCCGGCGGCGTGGAGGGTCTGCGAGCATGGCGGCGCCCGCGGACGCGGGACTGTCGAACGGAGGACCCGAACGTGACGACCCTACGACGCACCATCCGACCTGCCGCCGGGGTGGCCGCCTCGCTGCTCGCCGCGGCGCTGCTCGCCGGCTGCACCGGCACCCTCGCTCCGGCGCCCGGGTCGACCGACGCGACGGCATCGGCCACCTCGCCGGCCGAGACCGACGATGCAGGCACGGGCGATGGAGAGCAGAGCGTGGCCGAGGCGTGCGACGCGATCCTCGCCGGCCTGCAGGAGCTCGGGAGGGTCGACGCCACCACGCTGCAGGACGACCTCGTGAACGACCCCGAGGCCGCCGAGGCCACCCTCGAGGAGGCGCAGGCCGCCATCGTCGATGCCACCGACGAGGTCGACAACGCCGAGATCCGCCCGTACGCCGACCGCGCCGCCGACGCGACGCGCGGGTTCTTCGACGCGGCCCGCGAGGCCGCAGAAGACCCGGCGAGTGCCGACCGCGAAGCGGTGCAGGATGAGCTCAGCGAGTTCGCGGCGGCGCTCGCCGAACTGCAGACGGCCTGCGCCGGCTGAGCGTACCCGTCCTGCGCTCACCCAGCCGCGAGCGCAGGACGGAGCTCGTCGGCGAAGAACCCGAGGAAGCCGTCGACGTCGGGACCGAGGTTCATGATCGCGACGCGGTCGTAGCCCGCCTCCTCGGATGGAAGTGGTCGCTGATCTCGACGAAGTCGAAGCCGGCCTCCTCTGCCAGTCGGGCCTGGCGCACGAGCTCGCGGGGTTCGAACGCCTCGGCGGCGAGCTTGTGACCGTGCTGTGCGGGCATGCCCGGCTCCCTCCCGCCCGCGCGCACCCAGCGCGGCAACGGTGGTCGTGGATGGCGACGGTACCCGACCGTTCGGCGGCCGGGGAGCCGGTTGCTTCCGGCGCATCCGGCGTGTAGCGATGCCCCGGAGACCGCATGAGGCGGTTCCGCGCGCGGGTTATACGCCCCGGTTCTCGGGATCGCAAGACCCTTCATGCGTGAGCACCGCCGACCTAGCGTGGCCGATGCAGATCCACCGTCGAGACCGGGAGCACACGCCCCGGTCTCGGAGAGGAAAGGGGCGAACATGGTGAACACCGCAGGGACCGGGACTCCGGATCTCAAGCAGGAAGCAGGTGCGGCCGGCCACCGGGTCGCCGACACCGCCAAGCAGGAGGCCCGCAACGTCGGGTCCGAGGCGAAGTACCAGGCCCGCAGGCTCGCGGACCGAGTCGGCAGCGAGGTCCGCTCGCAGGCGTCGACGCAGCAGCAGCGGGCCGCGGGTGGACTCCGGAACGTGGGGTCGCAGTTCTCGGAGATGGCCGCGACGGGCCAGTCCGGACTCGCGAGGGACGTCGTCGAGAACGTCGGCTCCCGCGCCGACTCGGTCGCGTCGTGGCTGGAGCAGCGCGAACCGCAGGACCTCCTCGAAGAGGTCAAGCGCTTCGCACGCCGGCGTCCGGGGGTCTTCCTCGCGATCGCGGCCGGCGCAGGGGTGGTGATCGGGCGACTGACGCGCTCGCTCGCGACGCCGAGCGACTCGACGACGGGCGGAGCGCGCACGCAGGCGCAGCTCGCCGGCACGGTCGACGCACCGTACACGACCGAGAACCCGGGCACGACCGGCACCTACACCGGCACCGGAGGCACCTACACCGGGACCGACGGGACGTACGGGACCGGCACGGGGACCGGCGATCCGTACGGGACCGGCACCGGCGGCGCGCACGTCGCCGACCCCGACACGACGTGGTCGGCCGAGCCGACCGGCGTGACGGGCACCGAGAACCCGTACACCGAGCCGCTTCCCGGTGAGGGCACCCGCCGGGGCGACGTGACCGGAGCCCCGTGATGAGCGGCGCGCACGTGGGAGGCATCGACCCGCGCTCGACGGGCGCGCATGTCGCCGGGGCGACGTCCGGGGCGGCGTACAACGCGCCGTCGCCGGACCTGCCGACGCCCTCGGAGCAGCAGGCGGCGACGACCTCGCTCGGCGACCTCGTCGCCGAGGTGAGCCGCGACGTCTCGACGCTCATGCGCCAGGAGGTCGAGCTCGCGAAGGCCGAGGCCACGCAGACCGCGAAGCGGGCCGGCAAGGGCGCGGGCATGTACGGCGGCGCGGGCGTCGCCGGATGGTTCACGCTGTTGTTCCTGTCGGTCGCGCTCTGGTGGGGCCTCGGCGCGCTCATCGACAACCTGGGCTGGTCGGCCGTGATCGTCGCGGTCATCTGGGGGATCGTGGCGGCCGTCCTGTACTCCATGGGCAAGAAGGAGTTCGACCGGGTGCAGGGCTTGCCCCGCACCGTCGACAGCCTCAAGCAGATTCCGGACACGTTGAAGAGGAATGAGGAGAACCGATGACTACCGATCCGAACGCCATCCGTTCCGATATCGAGCGGACGCGAGTGGAGCTGGGCCAGGACGTCGACGCCCTCGCCGACAAGGTCAACCCCGGCAAGGCCGTCCACCGGCAGACCGAGCGGGTCAAGGGCGCCTTCATCCGCGCCAAGGACCGCGTGATGGGCAGCGCGCACGACGCGGCCGACTCGACGCAGGGTGCGATGCACTCCGCCGGAGAGGCGGTCGGGCAGGCACCGCAGCGCGTCGCCTCGGCGACGCGCGGCAACCCCATCGCGGCGGGCCTGATCGTCCTCGGTGCGGCGTGGCTCGTCTCGTCGCTCATCCCGGCGTCGCGCCCCGAGCGCGACATCGCCGAGAAGGCGAAGGATGCCGCGGCTCCGCTCGTCGACGAGGTGAAGAACGTGGCCCAGGAGGCTGCGCAGAACCTCAAGCCCGAGGCGCGCGACGCGGTCGACTCCGTGAAGGAGCGCGCCGCGGAGGGCGTCGAGAACGTCAAGTCCGAGGGCAAGGACGCGGCGGCCGACGTGAAGGATGCCGCCCAGCAGGGCAGCGGATCCACGGGCACCGGCACGCAGTACACCACCTACTGACCGCTCAGGCGGAACTGAGCGGCGCCCGCCTTCGAGCCACGGCTCGACGGCGGGCGCCGCTCTGCGTCAGGCGTCGGATGCCGCGTAGACGCGCTCCCCCTCGACGAACGTCTGCAGCACGCGCGTCGCCCCGATCTGGTCGGCGGGGCCGGCGAACGGGTCGCGGTCGAGCACCACGAGGTCGGCGTACTTGCCGACCTCGACCGTGCCGGTGACGTCGTCGAGATGGTTCACCCAGGCGGAGCCCGCGGTGTAGGCGCTGAGCGAGGTGGCCAGGTCGATCGCCTGCTCGGGCAGGAACGCGTCGTACTCGCCCTCTTCGTGGCCCGGTGCGGAGCGGCGGTTCACGGCGACATGGATCGCGGCCATGGGATCGGGCGTCGAGACCGACCAGTCGCTGCCCGCCGCGAGCACGGCGCCCGATCGCAGCAGGTCGCCGAACGGGTACTGCCACGCGCTGCGCGGCTCGCCGAGGAAGGGCAGCGTCAGCTCGACCATCTGGGGCTCGAGCGCGGCCCACAGCGACTGCATGTTCGCGGCGACGCCGAGCTCGCGGAAGCGCGGCACGTCCTCGGGGTGCACGACCTGGATGTGCGCGATGTGGTGCCGGTGCCCGTTGCGGCCGTTCGCGGCGATCGCGTGCTCGACGGCATCCAGGCACTCCCGCACGGCGCGGTCGCCGATGGCGTGGAAGTGCAGCTGGAACCCGAGCCGGTCGAGCTCGACGGCCGCCGGATTCAGGACCGCGGGGTCGACGAACGAGATGCCCGAGTTGTCGGTGAAGTGACCGTGGCCGTCGCAGTACGGCTCGAGCATCGATGCGGTGAAGTTCTCGGCGACGCCGTCCTGCATGACCTTGATGCTCGTCGCCGCGAAGCGGCCCCCGCGGTAGCGTTCACGGCGCTCCACGAGCGACGGGATCTGCTCGAGGCCCGCGGTGCGGTCCCACCACAACGCACCCACGACCCGGGCGGTGAGCGTGCCGGCGGCCGCAGCCGCGAGGTAGGCGGGGCCGGGGTCGCCGGCGTCCCCGTACGGGCCGACGATCGCGTCCTGCCACGCTGTCACGCCGTACGAATGCAGGTACCGCTGGCCGATGAGCAGCGCCTCGGTCAGCGTCTCGAGGCTCGTCTCCGGCAGGTGGCGGTTGACGAGGGTCATCGCGCCCTCGTGCAGCGTGCCGGTCGGGATGCCGTCGGCATCGCGCTCGATCCGCCCGTCGGCGGGGTCGGGCGTGTGCCAGTCGATGCCCGCCAGGCGGAGGGCGGCCGAGTTGACCCAGGCGCCGTGTCCGTCGCGATTGGGCAGGAAGGCGGGACGATCGGGCACGACGCGGTCGAGCGCCGCGGCGGTCGGCGTGCCGCCCGGGAACGCCGACATGGACCATCCGCCGCCGAGCACCCACTCGTCGTCGGGGTGCTGGGCCGAGTACGCCGCGATCCGTTCGAGGTACTCCGCCTCGCTGCCCAGCTCGGCGAGGTCGCACCGGATGAGGTCGAGCCCGCCCCACACCGGGTGCACGTGGGCATCTTGGAATCCGGGCACGAGCAGTCGCCCCGCGAGGTCGACGACCTCGGTCGACGGGCCGACGAGGTCGCGGACGTCGTGGTCGGAACCCACCGCGACGATGCGACCGGCGCGCACGGCGACGGCACCGGCGCGCGATCGCACCGTGTCGGCGGTGAAGACGGGGCCGTTCGTGAAGACGAGATCGGCGTGGCTCATGCGGGGGAGGGTCCTCTCTAATTGCCGGTCATGGTGCGCGCGATCTGCGTCGCCGAGTCGCCCGCGCGGCGCAGCACGAGCGCGACGAGCGCCAGGGCCACGAGCGTGAGCAGGAGCATGATCGTGGAGACCGCGGCGATCTCGGGGCGCAGGCCCGAACGCAGCGCGCTCAGCACGTACACGGGCCACGGGGTCGTGCCAGAGACCTGGACGAACGCGGCGATCACCGTGTTGTCGAGGCTGAGCGTGAACGAGAGCAGGAAGCCGGCGAGCACAGCGGGCATCGCGAGCGGCAGCGTGACGCGGCGGAACGTCGTGAACGGCCGCGCGTACAGGTCGGCCGACGCCTCCTCGAGCTGTGCCTCGAGCCCGACCAGCCGCGCTCGCACGATGTACGAGACGACCGCGATCGAGAAGAGCGAGTGCCCGATCACGAGCCGCACGATGCCGTCGCTGAAGACGCCGAGGCCGAGGTCCTGTCCGAGGAACACGAGCCACGGCAGCAGCGCGACGGCATCGACGATCTCGGGCGTGACCGAGACGAGCAGTAGCAGGCCGATGAACCAGAGCGCCCAGCGGCCCGGATGGCGCGCCATCGCGATGCCCGCGAGCGTACCGAGGAGCGTCGCGAGCACCGCCGCGATGAACCCGGTCTGGATCGACACGAGCACCGCGTCGCGGATCGCGGGCTTGGCGACGAGCATCGTGAACGCGTCGAATCCGAAGGAGTCCCAGGCGACGAGCAGTCGACCGGTGTTGAACGACGAGAAGATGATCACCGCGATGGGCAGGAACAGGAAGGCGAACACCGCCACGCCCCACACGGCGAGCGCGACATCCGACCAGGACCGGTGCTTCACGCGGTCACCTCCTCGGGGGTGCGGGCCGGCATGGCGGCGGCCTCGGTGTCGGCGGCGGGCGCAGTGGGCGGCGGGTCGCCGAGCACGAGCCGGTTCCGCGTCCGGAACGGCAGCGAGACGAGCCACACGATCACGCCGCCGACCGCGACCGTCAGCATGATCACGAGGATCAGCAGCACCGCCATCGCGGAGCCGAGCGCCCAGTTCTGCGCCGTCTGGAACTGGCTCGCGACGAGCTGGCCGACCATGTTGCCGCGCGCGCCGCCCAGGACCGTCGCCGTGATGTAGTCGCCCATGAGCGGGATGAACACGAGCAGCACGCCCGCGATCAGGCCCGGGCGGGCGAGCGGCAGCGTGACCCGCAGGAACGTGCGCACCCGGCCGGCACCGAGATCCTTCGACGCCTCCCGCAGCGGCCCGCCGACGCGGTCGAACGCGACGAACAGCGGCAGGATCATGAGCGGCAGGTAGTTGTAGACGACGCCGATGAGCACCGCGGTCCTCGTGTACAGCACCTCCAGCGGGCCATCCGTCACCCCGACGCCCTGCAGCAGGGTCGACAGCCAGCCCTCGGGCGCGAGGATCACCTGCCAGCCGATCGTGCGGACGAGGAAGTTCGTCCAGAACGGCACCATCACGAGAGCAAGGAGCAGGCCGCGCCGCGAGGCCGGCACCTTCACCGCCATCCAGTACGCCACCGGAAGGCCGATCACGAGGCACAGGAGCGTGCCCGCGATGCCGACCCACAGCGTGTTCGTGAACGTCTGGAAGAAGGTCGGCGACAGCGCCTCGGCGTACCGGTCGAACGACAGCACGTCGGTCGCGTGGGTTCCGAAGATGCCCGGCTTGTAGCCGAAGCTGAAGTACACGACCATCGCCACGGGGGCGACGAAGAAGACGACCAGCCAGGCCCACGCGGGGATCGCGAGGGCGAAGCGCGGCATGCGCAGCCCTCGCACTATGCCCCCGCCGCGGCCTTCGTCTTGTTCCAGATGTCGACGCGCACCTGCTGGGCCTCGTTGACCTCGCCCTCGCGCATGGTCTCGAGCTGCTCGGGGGTGAAGAACACGAGGTCGAGCATCGGCAGGCCCGCGTCGGCCGCCGCCTGCTCGATGTCCTTGCCGCCCGTGTGGTAGCCGATGTAGTCGAGCTCGGCGAGCGAGTTCTCGGGGCTGAGCACGTAGTCGATGAACGCGTGCGCGGCCTCGGGGTGAGGCGCGCCCGTCGCGATCGCCCAGTTGTCCATCCAGATCTCGGTCTCGGGGCCGGGGAAGACCCACTTCCAGCGGTCGGGCTCGCCACCCTCGAGCATGCCGATGCGGGCGTCGCCGTTCCACGCCTGCATGAGCACGTGCGTGCCCTGCGGGATCGCGGCGCCGCCGGGGTACGAGTCGAAGGCGGAGACGTGCGGCGCGAGCGAGTTCACGAGGTAGTCCTCGGCCGCGGCGAGGTCGGCCTCGTCGGTGGTGTTCCAGTCGATGCCGTTCGCCCAGAAGTACATGCCGGTGAGGTCGCCCGGGTCGTCGAGCACGCTCGTCTTGCCGCTCGCCTCGTACTGCGCGGCATCCAGGAAGTCGGCCCAGGTCGACAGCTCGCGCGTGATGACGGTCGTGTCGTACACGTAGCCCGTCGTGCCCCACGCCTTGCAGATGGAGTAGTCGTTCGCGGGGTCCCACGCGCGGCCGAGGTAGGCGTCGTCGACGTGCTGCAGGTTGGGGATGAGGTTCTTGTTGAGCTTCGAGAGCAGCCCGTTCTCGATCATCTGCGGGATGAACACGCCGGTGGGCACGATGATGTCGTAGCCCGAGCTGCCCTTGGCCGCGACGAGCTTGGAGATGAGCTCCTCGTTCGAGCCGAAGGAGTCCATCTGGATGGTGGGGCCGAGTTCGGCGGTGAAGCCCTCGAGCACATCGGGGGCGTCGTAGTCGCCCCAGGTGTAGATCGAGAGGCTGTCCTCGAGCTCGCCGCCGGTCGCCTGCGGGGCGCTCGACGTGCCGCCGCCGGTCGAGCAGGCGGCGAGCAGGCTCGTGGCGCCGGCCGCCGCGGCCGCGGCAAGGAAGCGCCGGCGGCTGAGCTCGGCGGTGATGGCCCTCGCCGCCGTGGTCGAGGCGAGGATGCGGACGGGGGTGCGCGACGGGCTCATTCGGGTCTCCTCAGGGGTGGGGGATGGGTCGGACGGTGCGGGGTCAGTGGGTCGGCGGAGCGACGTAGCCGCCCTCGTCGGCCGCGCCGTCGGCCGGGAAGACGAGGACGCTCTCGGGGCTCCAGCTGCAGCGCACGGCGTCGCCGACCGCGAGGTCGGGCGCCTCGGGGGTGGGTCGCCGGGCGATGAGGCTCTGGTCGTCGCCGAGCCGCACGAGGTACTGCATGGTCTCGCCGAGGTGGGCGACGCCGAGCAGGGTGCCGCGCGCCAGGTTGGCACCGTCGCCCTCGCCGCCCGTCCGGGCGACGGCAGCGGACTCGGCCTCGATGCGCACGTACTCCGGCCGCACCGCGGCCTGCGCGCGTGCGCCGTCGGACGGTGCCGTCGAGCCATCCGACACCGAGCGGATGCCGCGCACCAGCGCGTGCTCGGAGGACACGGCCGCGCCGCCCTCGGACGCGGTCCCGCGGAAGAAGTTCTGCTGGCCGACGAACGCGGCCACGTACGCCGACGCGGGACGCGCGTAGATCGTGTCGGCGTCGGCGAGCTGCTCGATCCGCCCGTCGCGCATGATCGCGATGCGGTCGCTCATCGAGAGCGCCTCGCCCTGGTCGTGCGTGACGAACACGAACGTGATGCCGAGCCGCGACTGCAGCAGCTTCAGCTCGAGCTGCATCTCCTCGCGGAGCTGCCGGTCGAGCGCGCCGAGCGGCTCGTCGAGCAGCAGCACCGCCGGGCGGTTCACGAGCGCGCGCGCAAGTGCCACGCGCTGCTGCTGACCGCCCGAGAGCTGGGTGGACTTGCGGTCGGCGAAGCGGCGCATCTGCACGAGGTCGAGTGCCTGCGACACGCGGTCGCGCAGCTCGGCCTTGGGCGTGCGGCGCTGCTGGAGTCCGTAGGCGACGTTCTCGGCGACCGACATGTGGGGGAACAGCGCGTAGGCCTGGAACACGGTGTTCACGTCGCGCCGGTACGGCGGGGCGCCCAGGACGGACTGTCCGGAGATGCGGATGTCACCGCCATCCGGCTGCTCGAAGCCCGCGATCATGCGCAGCGTCGTGGTCTTGCCGCACCCCGACGGGCCGAGCAGCGAGATGAACTCGCCCGGCTCGATCGAGAGGGTCACGCCGTCGACCGCCGTCGCCTCGCCGTAGCGCTTGATCACGCGGTCCAGCTCCACCGAGCCCGGTGCGCCTCGGCGCCCCTCCGTCGGTGAGGTCGTCATCGCCTCGGTCGCCACTGTCACTCCTGGCACCTCCCGGTTTCCCTGTCCGCCACGTCGCGTCCGGCCATTCAACGGCCTATTGGCCGTGTGTGCAATGTCCATGTGGAGAACCGGACGAACCATCCGATCGGGTGGCGCGTGCGCGCAGAACGTCCGGCCGATTCGTCACGCGAACGTCACACGAGCCGAGGGTGAGCGTCTCCCGCCGGCCGGCCGGGTGTCGGTCAGGCGAAGCCGAAGAGCGGCGGGAAGGCGATCACGACGACCGCGGCCCAGCCGGCGTACACCGGCAGGTACGCGGTCTGCCACTGCTCGAGGCGAACGAACGCGACCCGTCCTCGGAGGAAGCCGAGGTGCAGCCATCCGGCCCAGACGAGGTTCGCGAGGAGGATGAGGTTGAGCCCGAGGGATGCGGCCTTGTTCGCCGTGACCCCGAACTCGCCGATGCGGGCCACCATCGCGACCAGCACGACGAGGTCGACCACGAGGGCGCTCGCGAGCAGGACGAGTTGGAGGCGGTCGAACCATCCGGGCGGCGTGCGCGGGTCGCGCGCCGAGTACGCGTACACGAGCAGCCCGAGCACGACCACGAGCACGAGGTCGAACGCGATGAGCAGGTCGCGGCTCGCGTCCACCAGGTTCCACTGCAGGACGGCGGCCACGACCAGTGCGAGCATCATGAGCGCGAAGATCGGCGTGAACACCTTCGTGAGGACCGGGGCGATGTTCTCGATCGCCCGCTGCTTCGCCTCGACGAGCCACGCGGCGACGAGCACGGCGCCCGCGGCCCCGCACGGGAGCACCCATTCGGCCACGAACGTCATCACGTCGAGTCCGATCGAGTCGAACACCGCGATCGTGAGCATCGAGAGTGCGCCGCCGACGAGGGCGATGAGCAGGTAGTACACGGCCCACTCGCCGCTGAAGCGGACGAAGTCCATGCGGGCGGTGCTGCTCCGCCATGCGCCCGAGGCGTACGCGACGCCGGTGATGAGCCACAGGGCGACGGGCGCGTGGATCGCGGCGAGCAGTTCGGTCATCGATGGCTCGGTCGCGAACGCCTCCGTGCCCGCACCCGGGCCGAACGGGTAGGCGTTCAGGACCACGGCCGCGAGGACGAAGGCGCCGGCAATGACGGCGATTGCCCCGGCGGGCGGGCGGTGCCGCCACGCGAACCACGCGGCGAGGAAGGGCAGCACGAGCACGGCGATGTTCCGGAGCAGGAACGTCGGGTCGGTGGAGAGGAGGTCGGCCGCCTTCACGGCGACGCCCGCGCCGACGCCGAGGCCGAGGGCGACGGCGAGACCGTGGGCGCGGCGAGCGAACGGGAGCCCGGCTCCCGCGCCGTCCGCTCCGGCGGCTGCGGAACCGTGCTCGGCGCCGCCGTCGGCATCGCCGAGCACGAGCTGCGCCCAGAGCCGCTCGGAGTGCACGCGCGCATACTCGCGCGAGAGCTCGTCGACGGCGCCGAGGCGCTTCACGGCGACGAGGAAGGCCTCGTCATCTCGGAGCCCGAGCGCGCGGAGCTCGTCGATGCGGTCGAGCAGGTGGCTCTCGAGCTCGTCGACGTCGGGCGGGTCGAGGACGTCGCGACGCTCGAGCCACTCGCGCCAGGAGGCGACGAGCCCGTCGAGATCGCGTCGTTCGTCGATGCCCATCGCGTCACGCTCCACCGAGGGCGAGGCCGGCGGCGGTGCCGCCCTGCGCCGGCGCCGACCAGAGCCGGTCGAGGACGTCGCCGACGACTGTCCACTGCCGGTGGTGCTCGGCCAGCGCCGCGGCGCCCTGCGCGCTCAGCCGATAGTGCTTGCGCGGGCGACCCGAGGGCGACGTGCGCCATTCCGACTCGACGTGGCCGACGCGCTCGAGCCGGTGCAGCAGCGGGTAGAGCATGCCGTCGCTCCACTCGAGCTTCCCCTCCGAGAGCTCGGCCACCTTCTGCAGGATCGCGTAGCCGTAGGACTCGCCCTCGGCGAGGATGCCGAGCACGACCGGCGTCGCCGCGGCGGCCACGAGGTCCTTCCCGATGCGCATGCGACCCCCTCGTGATACCTCGTACTGCAATGTACCTAGAACCACAAGGTATCACCCCGGCCCGTGCGGGTCGATGACTGGAACAGCCGCACAGCGTCGCGGCTACGAGTCGGGGTTGGTCCGCGCCGGCGACGGCTGATCGGGCGCCGGCCCGTCGAGCGAAGAGTCGGCGGGAGGCGGGTCCACGGGAGTCCGGGCGTCCTCGGCGGCCAGCAGCATCCGCAGCCCGATGCGATGCAGGACCAGCCCGATGACGACGGCGACGAGGATCGCGAGCGGCCACCACGCCACCTCCTGCAGCGCGAGCACGACGCCCGCCACGACGAGGGCGAGGCCGAGCACCGGCCCGAGGACGAAGAACGCGAGCCCGGCCGTCCCGAGCCGCCTGGCGCGGGTGCTCCGGGCGCGGGCGCGAGCCTGATCGCGTCGAGTGCCGGCGCCCACCTCTCCGTCGTGGGTCACGCCCACCATTCTCCTCGTTCGGGGCGAATTCCTCCGCAGCCATCCGTGGAGTTCCGCAGCACGGAAGAACCGGGAAAGTTCACCCCCGGATCGGCCGGTCAGGGTGGTTGCGCGCCCCGCAGCATGGATGCCACGGACCACGGCGAACCCCGGACGGAGGGGACGCACGAGACATCCATCGCACCGAAGGAGCACGACGATGAGCACCGAGAACCGCCCCGGCGACCAGACCCAGACCGCCGCCGAGCTGCAGCTCGAGTGGGACGCCGACCCCCGCTGGGAGGGCGTCAAGCGCGACTACACGGCCGAGGATGTCATCGCCCTGCGCGGCCCGGTGCGGGAGGAGCGCACGCTCGCCCGCCGCGGCGCCGAGAAGCTGTGGCAGGACATCCGGAAGAACACCGGCACCGCGTTCGAGCGCATGGAGGACCCGGAGTGGTCGGCCGCGCTCGGCGCCCTCACCGGCAACCAGGCCGTGCAGCAGGTGCGCGCCGGCCTCAAGGCGATCTACCTGTCGGGCTGGCAGGTCGCCGCCGACGCGAACCTCAGCGGACAGACCTACCCCGACCAGTCGCTCTACCCCGCCAACTCGGTCCCGGCCGTCGTGCGCCGCATCAACAACGCGCTGCTGCGCGCCGGCCAGGTCGAGCAGGGCACCGACGACCGCGACTGGATGGCGCCCATCGTCGCCGACGCCGAGGCCGGGTTCGGCGGACCGCTGAACGCCTACGAGCTCATGCACCAGATGATCGAGGCGGGCGCGGCGGGCGTGCACTGGGAGGACCAACTCGCCTCCGAGAAGAAGTGCGGCCACATGGGCGGCAAGGTGCTCGTCCCGACGTCGCAGCACATCCGCACGATCAACGCGGCGAGGCTGGCGGCGGACGTCGCGGGCGTGCCGTCGATCATCATCGCCCGCACCGACGCGCTCGCAGCGACCCTCATCACGAGCGATCACGACGAGCGCGACCAGCCGTTCGTGACGGGCGAGCGCACCGCCGAGGGCTTCTACAACGTGCAGAACGGCATCGAGCCCGTCATCGCCCGAGGCCTCGCCTACGCCGAGTACGCCGACCTGCTCTGGGTCGAGTCGGCCGAGCCCGACCTCGACCTGGCCCGCCGGTTCGCCGAGGCCGTGCACGCGAAGTTCCCGGGCAAGCGCCTCTCGTACAACTGCTCGCCGTCGTTCAACTGGAAGCGCCACCTCGACGACGACCAGATCGCGACCTTCCAGCGAGAGCTCGCGTCGATGGGCTACGCATTCCAGTTCATCACCCTCGCGGGCTTCCACTCACTGAACCACGGCATGTTCACGCTCGCCAAGGACTACAGCGAGCGCCACATGTCGGCCTACGTCGAGCTCCAGGAGGCGGAATTCGCCTCGGAGACATCCGGGTACACCGCCACGCGCCACCAGCGCGAGGTCGGCACCGGCTACTTCGACCAGATCGCCACGGCGCTGAACCCCACCAGCGCGACCCTCGCCCTCGTCGGATCGACCGAGGAAGAGCAGTTCCAGCACTGACCACCACGACCGCTCCACACCCGAGCGGGAGGACATCGCTCGCTGGGGAGGACCGTTCCAGTCGGAACGACCTCCCGAGCAGCCGGAATCCTCCCGACCGGTCGGGAGCGTGAGGAGGAGAACATCATGAACACGATCACCATCGAGCGCACGGATGTCGCGACATCCGCTCGCCCGCATCAGACGACCACCCACGAACCGCGACCGGCTCGCACGGCACCCGCCTTCGAGACCGTGCAGCCGCACCTCGAGGTCACCGCGCCGTACGGCGAGCGGTACGAGGAGATCCTCACGCCCGAGGCGCTCGAGTTCCTCGCCGCGCTGCACGACCGCTTCGCGCACACCCGCCACGAGCTGCTGGCCGTCCGCCTGCAGACCCGCGTCGACGCCGCGAACGGCCGCGACCCGAAGTTCCTTCCCGAGACCGAGTGGATCCGCAACGACGCCTCGTGGCGCGTCGCCGGCGCCGGACCGGGCCTCGAGGACCGCCGGGTCGAGATCACCGGCCCGACCGACCGGAAGATGGCGATCAACGCGCTGAACTCCGGCGCGAAGGTCTGGCTCGCCGACCACGAGGACGCGACGAGCCCGACCTGGGCGAACGTCGTCGAGGGCCAGCTGAGCCTGTTCGACTTCCTGCGCGGGAACCTCGAGTACACGAGCCCCGAGGGCAAGGAGTACCGCGTCGCCGCGACGGAGACGCCGACGATCGTGTTCCGCCCGCGCGGGTGGCACCTCGTCGAGAAGCACCTGCGGTTCCACGACCGTGCGGGACGCGCGATGCACGCCTCGGGCTCGCTCGTCGACTTCGGCCTCTACTTCTTCCACAACGCGAAGGGCCTCATCGCGGCCGGTCGCGGACCGTACTTCTACCTGCCGAAGCTCGAGTCGCACCGCGAGGCGAAGCTGTGGAACGACATCTTCACCTTCGCGGAGGAGTACGTCGGCATCCCGCACGGCACGGTCCGCGCGACCGTGCTCATCGAGACGATCCAGGCCGCGTTCCAGATGGACGAGATCCTCTACGAGCTGCGCGACCACTGCGCGGGCCTGAACGCCGGCCGCTGGGACTACATCTTCTCGATCGTGAAGACGTTCCGCTCGCGGGGTCGCCGCTGGGTCATGCCCGACCGCAAGTCGATCACGATGACCGTGCCGTTCATGCGGGCGTACACCGAGCTGCTCGTGCAGACCTGCCACAAGCGGGGTGCGCACGCCATCGGCGGCATGAGCGCGTTCATCCCGAACCGCCGCGACCCCGAGGTGACCGAGCGCGCGCTCGCCGCGGTGTCGGCCGACAAGCGCCGCGAGGCGACCGACGGCTTCGACGGCACGTGGGTCGCGCACCCCGACCTCATCGAGACCGCCCGCGCGGAGTTCGACTCCGTGCTCGGCGACCGGCCGAACCAGGTCGAGCGCCTGCGCGACGACGTGCACGTCACGGCGGCCGAGCTGCTCGACATCCCGTCGGGCGCCGGCGAAGTCACCGAAGCCGGCGTCTTCGACAACATCTCGATCACCATCCGGTACGTCGAGTCGTGGCTCCGCGGGACCGGCGCCGCGGCCATCGACAACCTCATGGAGGACGCCGCGACCGCGGAGATCTCACGCTCGCAGGTGTGGCAGTGGCTGCACGACAACACGGTCACCGCCGAGGGCACGCGCATCGACCAGACCTCGATCGTGCGGATCATGGCGCAGGCCGTGGCTGCCCTGCCCCGTTTCGAGGGCGACCGGTTCGACGATGCGATCTCGGTCTTCCGGTCGGTCGCGCTCGAGCCCGAGTTCCCGACCTTCCTGACGGTGGGGGCGTACGCACGGTTCCTCTAGGCATCGCCGGGAAGCGATGAAGGCGAGCGGATGTCGCGGGCTCCACCCCGCGACATCCGCTTCGTCGTCTCAGCGCATGGGCACGCCGACGTCGCTGCCGCCCTCGGGCGTGAGCCGCGACCCCACCTTCACGAGCGTCGGAGCGGGCACGAATCCACCGGCGAACAGCGCCTCGCCCTGGCGGAACCACGGCGACATCGCGAGCAGCCCGGCCGGCGCGACGCCGAAGTACGAGCCGAGCTGGGCCAGGTCGCCGGGTGAGCTCATCTTCATCACGGCGAGGTTGTCGCACTGCGAGATGATCCCAGGATGGATCTTCGAGGGGCGCTGCGTCGACAGCAGCAGCCAGAGGCCGTACTTCCGTCCCTCGGCGGCGATCTGGATGATCCGCTCGCGCACGGCGAGTGCGAGCGGCGTCACCAGGTCGGGCGAGCACAGGTTGTGCGCCTCGTCGATCACGAGCAGCACCGGCCGTCGCTCCGCGCGGCGCGCCCACAGGTCGTCGAGCACCGAGATCGCGACCGCCAGGTGCTGATCGGGCGTCGAGAAGCCGCCGAGGTCGAGCACCGTGGCATCCGGTCGCTCGGCGACGATGTCGTTGACCGGCGTGCGTGGCCCCGCCCAGACCTCCCAGTCGAGCATGCCGAGGTTGTCGATCCGCGTCGCGAGCGCCTGGCGGCCGGGATCGGCCGACGCCCGGAGCTGGCCGAGCAGCGTGTCCTTGTCGAGCGCGGTCGCGATCTCGTCGCTGTGCAGCAGCGTGTTGAACTCGCGCGAGTCGGCGACGGGGTCGAGGCGCAGGATCGCGGCCTTCGCCTCGATCGGCAGCGACCGGAAGTGCACGAGCAGCGGGTCGGGCCCGTTCGGTCGCAGCACCCGGATGTTCCGCTCGGCGAGGGCCGCGGCATCCGGCCCCGTCACGCCCTCGCGAAGCTCGCCGAGCCGGACGAAGTCGGAGTTCGGGTCGAACACGACGACCGGGAGTGCCGTGTGGGCGATGAGCTGCTCGAGCACGACCCCGAGCGCGTACGTCTTGCCCGACCCCGACTGGCCGCACCAGAACGTGTGCCGGTTGAAGCGCGTGCCGATGACGTTCGCCGGCCCGGGTGAGGCGAGCATCGTGCCGATGCCGAGGGTGGCGTGCGACGCGCGATGCAGGGCGTCGACGGATGCCGCGTCCGCCCGCCGTACGTGCGCGTTGCGGAACGGCGCGTCCGAGCGCTGGTCCAGCCCGCCGTGGCCGTCGAGCACGCCGAGCACGCGGCCGACCTCGGCGCCGTCGGATGAGACCGCCTCGACGAGCCCGAGCCACGCGCCCTCGGGCGTCTCGAGCCGGACGAGCGTGCCGGTCGGCGCCCCCTCGCCCTCGCTCGTCGTGAACGACCGACCGTCGACCGAGGCCGCGAGCACCCCTGACATCCGGATCCCCCTTCCGAAGCCCGGGCGCTCGTCGCCCGCTGCCTGACGTCACCCTCTCACGGGGCGTCGGCGCGCGTCGAGCGTTCGCGCCGGGGTTCGCTCAACGGGTTCGCGCCGGGGGTATGTTGCCGTGGTGACCATCCAGATCCGACCCGCGGGCCCGGCGGATGCCGCGGCGCTCGCGGCGCTCGCCGCCGTGACGTTCCCGCTGGCGTGCCCGCCTTCGACCACCGCCCGGGCGATCTCGGAGTTCATCGCTCGGCACCTCACGCGCGACCGGTTCGCGGAGTACCTGACGGACCGCGATCGCACGCTGCTCGTCGCGGTCGCCGACGACGCCGGCGACCAGTCGTGGCGGGGCGAGCTCGACGGCACCGACGGCCTCGTGGGCTGGTCGATGCTCATCCGCACGGCGGACGGCGTGCCCGCCGATGCGGATGCGGCGGCCGCCGTGTCGGGTCGACCTGCCGTCGAGCTGAGCAAGATGTACGCGCACCCTGCCGCGCACGGACGCGGCGTCGCGGGCGAGCTCATGCGGGTGACGCTCGCCGAGGCGTCCCGTGAGGGCGCCCCCGTGGTCTGGCTCGGCGTGAACGAGGAGAACGCGCGCGCCATCCGCTTCTACGAGAAGCACGGCTTCGCCATCGTCGGCTCGAAGCGCTTCAAGATCGGTGATCGCTGGGAGCACGACCACGTGCTCGAGCGCCCGCTGCCCTGACCGATCGGACCGTGCTCCCCGTCGGAGCCGCTTCGGCTCCGCGCTTGTGGAGGGCGCCCTGCCGTCGAAGTGAGCCTCGACGAACATCGGACGCCCTCCTGGTAGGCGTGGTCAGAACCGGAGCGACCGGAGGTAGTCGTACCCCACTTCGGCGGTCTGCAGCGGCGTGACATCGGGGGTGTCGTTCTCGACGATGTACTCCTCGACCGCGTGCGCCGCGAAGATCCGGTCGAACGCGATCGTGCCGGTGCCCAGGTCGGCCATGTCGCCGTCGAGGTGGCGGTCCTTCACGTGGAACTGGCGCACCCGCTGCGGCGCCTCGTGGATCGTGTCGATGGCGAACTGCACCGGGTCGGCCTCGCCGAGGTCCGCGCCGCCGGTGACCGCCCAGTACAGGTCGACCTCGAGGTGGACGAGCGAAGGGTCGAGCCGCTCGGTGAGCACCTGCCACGGCGTGCGCCCGCCGCCGAGGTCGGTCGTGAACTCGTGGGCGTGGTTGTGGTATCCGTACGCGATGCCGTACGAGACCGCGGCCTGCGCCTCGACGTTCATGCGATCGGCGAGCCCCTGCCAGTCGGCCAGGGAGTTCGAGGCGAAGTAGGGCACGTTGAGGTACTTCTGCCCCAGTGTCGCCGCGTTCTCGAGCTTGATCGCGAGTGCCGCGTCGTCGGCCGACACCCCGTCGTGCGACGAACTGGCACGGATGCCGATCGAGTCGTAGAACGCGCGCAGCTCGGCCGCCGACCGACCGAAGTAGCCGAGCGCCTGCTCGACGCGCGGGTAGCCCAGCTCGGCGATCGCGCGCAGCGTCGTGTCGTAGTCGCCGGGGCCCCACGGTGCACCCAGTGCCTCACGAACCGTCCAGAGCTGGATGCTGATCTTGCCGGGGGGCACGCGCTTCCACGGCTTGGTCGCGACGTCGGCGGCCGCCGGCATCGCTCCGCCGCCGAGCGAGAGCGCGGCGGCGGAAGCACCGAGCAGCCCCACCAGCACTCCGCGCCTGCTGATGCCGCGCTGGGGGCGTGATGCCTGCATCGCCTGGTCGCCGTCGAATCCGTAACACATGGTGGGTTCCCTTTCGTGAGAGCTGCGTCGCCCTCGACTCGCCATCGAGCACGTCAGCCAACCTTCGCGAACTTATGTCGTCGTGTCAACAGAATGTGCAAGGCTCGTAACGTAAGCCGCGCAGCCCAGACAAGAAGTCGGGTGGCCTCGCGCTGCCCTGACCTATCGCGCCGCCTTCACGTGTTGGTACGCCGCGAGCGCCGCCTCGCGCGTCGCCTTGAGGTCGACGATCGGCTCGGGATACTCGACGGTTCCGACCTCGGGCACCCAGCGGCGCACGTACGCGCCGTCGGGGTCGAACTTCTCGCGCTGCAGCTCGGGGTTGAACACGCGGAAGTACGGCGCGGCATCGGCACCCGAGCCCGCGACCCACTGCCAGCCGAACGGGTTCGATGCGTGGTCGGCGTCGACGAGCGTGTCCCAGAACCACTGCTCGCCGCGGCGCCAGTCGATGAGCAGGTTCTTGGTGAGGAACGACGCGGCGACCATGCGCACGCGGTTGTGCAGCACGCCGGTGTGCCAGAGCTCCCGCATGCCGGCGTCCACGACCGGCACGCCGGTGCGCCCGCGCTCCCACGCGGTGAGCGCCGAGGGATGCAGCCGCGGCCACGGGAATGCGTCGAACTCGGCCCGCCAGTTCTTCGTCGCGAGATCCGGGAAGTGGAACAGCACGTGCCACGCGAACTCGCGCCATCCGACTTCGGAGAGGAAGGTGCGGGCCCCCGCCGTGCCGCCCGCTCGGTCGCGCGTCGCGTGCCACACCTGATGCGGGCTCAGCTCGCCCCAGCGCAGTCTCGGTGAGAGGCGGCTCGTCGTCTGCCGGTCCATGCGGTCGCGGCCGGTCGCGTAGTCGCCGAGGTCGTCGTGCAGGAACTCCAGAAGCCGGCGATGCGCGGCCGCCTCGCCCGGCTTCCATGTGTCGCGGAGGCCGCCGGCCCAGTCGGGCGCCGTCGGGAGCAGCGCCCAGTCGTCGAGGTCGTCGCTCGCCGGGCCGCCGCGCCCGCTCGGCCCGCCGAACCCGTCGAGCTCGGATGGCGCGGGCAGCGGACGTCGCGGCTCGTCGGCGGCCAGGCACGCCTTCCAGAACGGCGTGAACACCGAGAACGGGGTGCCCGAGCCGGTGCGGATCGTCCACGGCTCGAACAGCAGGGATGCACCGAAGCTCTCGACCTCGCGGCCGGCATCGCGCAGCCACGTCTTCAGGTCGGTGTCGACGGCTCGCTCGGCGCCCCCGTACCGACGGTTCCAGTACACGGCGCCGGCGCCGACGTCGTCGACGAGCGAGCGGATGACGCGACCCGCCGGTCCTCGCCGCAGCACGAGCTGCACGCCGCGATCGCGCAGGTCGGCCGCGAGCGACGCGAGCGAGTGGTGCAGCCACCACTTCGCGGCCCCGCCGAGCGGGCGGATGCCGTGCGACTCCTCGTCGAGCACGTACACCGCGACGATCGGCTCGCCGCGCTCGACCGCCGCGTGCAGGGCAGGATGGTCGGCGACGCGCAGGTCGTCGCGGAACCAGACGACGGACGGCGCGGCGCTCATGCCGTCACGCTAGTCGCGACATCCGACGCCACGCTCAGGGTCGCCTGCGCACCCCGCCGGCTTCTCACCGTTTCAGGAGATCGGAGGCGGATCAGGACGCAACTGCGGATCCGGTCCTGAGCAGCTTCCCCTTTCCTGAAACGCGCTCATCGTCCGCGCCGCGGGCCACCGCACGGCGCGCGATCGCCCACGTGCCGAGGCCCGACGCGAGGAAGATCGCGCCGAGCACGGCCCATCCCGCGAGTCCGTGCTCGAGTGCGGTCGACGCGACCACGATCGGCGCGCACATCGCGCCGAGCGAATACCCCATCGAGAAGACGCCCTGGTAGGTGCCCGCGCGCACGGGGTCGGCGAGCTCGAAGCTCAGACCCCAGCCGCCGGCTTGCGAGAGCACCTCGGCGAACGCGTGCGAGAGCGCCGCGACGAGCACCACCGCGACCGCGGCCCACGTCGGCAGGCCCGCCGCGAGCGCGTAGACGACGCACGCGCCCGCCATCAGCCAGGCGGCGATCGCCGAGACGCGCCCCGCGACTCGGAGGTCGTGGGTGCCGCGCGAGAGCGGCACCTGGAAGAGCACGACGATCGCGGTGTTCAGCACCAGCACGAACGCGACGAGCACCTCGGGCGCCGCGGTGTGATGCGCGATCCATAACGGAACGCCCACGTCCGAGACGCCGAACTGCATGCCGAACACCGCGCTGCACAGGGTCAGCAGCAGGTACTGCGGGTCGCGCCAGGGGGAGTGCGCGCGCAACGCGACGCGCTCGGCGCGGGCGGAGGCCGCGACATCCGTCGAACCGGTCGCCGTCGTGACCGGCGCCGCGAGGGGCTGCGCCGGGGCGTCGCCGGTGCGCGGCAGCCGCACGAGCTGGGTGACGCCGAGCAGGTAGGCGACGCCGGCCCCGACGATGGTGGCCCGGTACGCCTCGGGCGTGCCGACGAGCAGCGCGATCGCGCCGATCCCCGAGCCCGCGGCGATCGAGAGGTTCGTGACGGTCCGCAGCACCGCGCGGGCCTCGACCCGCTGCTCGCCGGTGAACGCGCGCGCGATGATCGCGGTGCGCGTCGCGTTCGCCGCCTGTTCGACCGCGCCCACGCTCACGGCGATGACGAGCGCGGTGACGAAGTCGCCCGCGAAGACGTACGCGATGAGGCCGACGCCGTCGGCGACCGAGAGCCCGATCAGCAGGGCGCGAGCGCTGACGCGATCGGCGAGCCATCCGCCCGCGAGCGAGGACAGCACGCCCGCGGCGCTCGCGAGCGAGAGCACGATGGCGACCTCATGGGCGGGCAGGCCCACCACGAAGGTGAAGTAGAGCACGGTGACGGTCAGGAAGATGCCGCGGCCGACGCGGCTGATCAGGGTCGCGACGACCAGGACGCGGAGCACGGGATCGGCGAGCGGAGCGAGGGTGCGGGAGAGGAGCGGGGGACGACTGGGGGCGACGGTCACCTCTCCGTTCTGCCAGCGCTGCACGAGCTACGGAATCGATGTAGCGTTCTGCTACATGTTGCGGTACGTGCTCGAGGAGCAGGATGTCGCGGCCGTGCGCTTCGGCATCTCGCCGTTGTGCGAGCTCGGCCTCTCGCTCCGCGCCATCCGCGAGCCGTCTCGTTACCCGCTGCAGCTGCCCTGGCTCGCGCGCACGGAGGTCGCCCGCGCGGGACTCGATCACGACGTCCTCGCCGCACTCATCGACGAGCGACTGTGGACGCCCGATTTCCTGAACCCGCGACCGGCGTCTCCGCTCACCCGGCTCGATGACGAACTCGCCCGGCTCGCCGCGACGCCGCCCGCCGACTTCCGTCGGGACCTGCTCGCCGTTCATGGTCGCATGCCCGACGTGTTCGCCGGGTCGGAGCGGCATGCGTTGCGCCGCATCGTCCGCGCGCTGGAGGAGTTGTGGGAGGCGTGCTTCGCGCCGTACTGGCCGCGCATGCGCGCCGTGCTCGAGGCCGACGTGGTGCATCGCGGCCGGCAGATCGCGCAGGGCGGCCTCGGGGCGATGCTCAACGGGCTCTCGGCGACGATCGACTACGACGGCGACATCCTGTCGGTGCGGCTCAAGGACCCCACCGATCGCACGCAGCGCATCGACGGCACCGGACTCACGCTCGTGCCGACCATGTTCACCCGTCGCGCGTCGGCGCCCGTCGGCCTGGGCCCGCCCATGGTCATGTACCCGGCGCGCGGACAGGGCGCCCTCTGGGAGGCCGAGCGCGTCGCGAACCCGGCCGCGGTCGCCGGCATCCTCGGCGAGACCCGCGCCTCGCTGCTCGCGGCGCTCGGCGATCCGGCCTCGTCAACCGAGCTCGGCGTGCGGTTCGGCGTGACGCCGAGCGCGGTGAACCAGCACCTTCGCGCGCTCCGGGATGCCGGGCTGCTCGTCAGCACCCGGTACGGCCGCAGCGTGCTCTACCTGCGGAGCGAACTCGGGTCGGCGCTGCTCGGCGGCAGCACGCCCACCGCGTGAACCCGGCCGGGAGGAGATCGCGGGCTGCGGAGGTCGCGACGGCGGAGGCCGTCCTCCCGACCGCGCGATGTCCTCCCGGCCGGCCGCGTCAGTCGGGATCGGGCGCGACGCGCAGGACGAGCTTGCCGCGCACGTGCCCCTCTGCGAGCCGGCGGTGCGCGGCCTCGCCCTCGTCGAGCGGGTACTCGTCGTCGACGTGCACGCGCACCGACCCGTCGTCGATGAGCCGCGAGATCACCGAGAGCGTCCGTGCGTCGGGGGAGACCGAGTAGCCCGTGGCGCGCACGCCGGCGGCCTCCGCCTCCTCGGCCATGGTCGGCCACGACCGCGTCGGCACGTTCACGACGAGTCCGCCACGGCGCAGGACGCGCAGCGACCGCGTGCCGGTGTCGTCGACCACATTGCCGACCAGGTCGATCACGACGTCCTGTTCGCCTGCGACATCCTCGAACCGCTCGGAGGTGTGGTCGATCACGCGGCGCGCACCGAGCGAGGTGAGGAACTCCGCGTTGCGGGGTGAGCCGGTCGCGGTGACGTGCGCCCCGAAGTAGCTCGCGAGCTGTACCGCGAAGTGACCGACCCCGCCGGCTCCGGCGTGGATCAGCATGCGCTGCCCGTCGTGTGCACGAGCCACATCGACGACCGCGCCCCACGCGGTGAGGGCGGCGCAGGGGACCCCCGCCGCTTCGATGAAGCTCGCCGCCACGGGCATGGGCGCGACGCTCATCGACGAGACGCTCACGTACTCGGCATAGCTGCCCGAACCGCGCGGCACGCGCGTCATGCCGTACACCCGGTCGCCGGGCTGCAGCGGATGCGCCGCGTACGGCACCGCCTCGACCACGCCCGCGAAGTCGTTGCCGAGCACCGCGGGGAACGACGGGATGGCGGCCGCCACCCCCTTGCCGAGCTTGGTCTTGCGGTCGATGGGGTTCACGCCGGCGGCGACCACGCGCACGAGCACCTCGTCGGACACGCGCGTGGGGCGCGGCACCTCGCGGACCCGCAGTTCGGCACCCTCGCCCGCCTCGTCGATCACCAGTGCCCGCATCGCATCCGCCATCCGCTCGCCTCCCGTGCGTCCATTCTGGGGCAGGTTAGGCTGCGAGCACCGGGGGAGTCGAGGGGGATCGGCATGCGCGCGTTGTTCGGGGTGCTCCGCATCGCGGCGGCGGCCGCAGTGATCGTGGCCATCGTGGGGCAGTTCGTCGTGAGCTGGTCGATGGTGCCCGACCGAGCCGGGTTCATCGTGAACTTCTTCAGCTTCTTCACGATCCTCTCGAACGCGCTCACCGCCCTGGTCCTGCTCGCCGGCGCCTGGCTCGCATTCACCCGGCGCGACGACCCCGCCTGGTTCAACCTCGTCCGTGCATGCGCGGTGACGTACATGGCGACGACCTTCGTCGTCTACAACCTGCTGCTGCGCGAGATCTCGCTCGACCAGGCCACGACCGTGCCGTGGTCGAACGAGATCCTGCATGTGTGGGCGCCGCTCTACGTCGTCGCCGACTGGGTGCTCGCGCCCGGGCGTCATCGCATCCCGTGGGCGCGGCTGTGGACCATCGCGCTGTTCCCGCTCGCATGGGCGGTGTACTCGCTGATCCGCGGCCCGATCGTGGGCTGGTACCCGTATCCGTTCCTGAATCCTGCGCAGGAGGCGGGGTACGGCGGCGTCGCGGTCTACGTGATCGCGATCGCGGCGTTCATCCTCCTCGTGGGCGCGGGGGTGCTCGCGCTGAGCCGAACGCCGTGGCCGCACGAGGTGGTGGCGGCGCCCGCGCGGGGTTCGGTCGCCGGCGTGGGCGAGCCCGACGACCTCGACGAGCCGGTCAGGGCCGGCTGAGCCATCCGCCGACGATCGCGCGTATCGCGGCATCCTGGGCGGGCTGACCGTCGTCGCGCGGCGGCACGCGTTCGAGCGGGGAGCCGAGGCCGCCCGCCCAGCGCTCGGCCAGCGCGAAGGGGTGCACCGGGTCGCGGGGCGCGCCGACCACGAGCGAGCGGATGCCGCGGCTCGCGAGCGCGCCGAGATCGCCGTCGGCGTCGAACGCTCGGTTGCGCGGGATCTCGACGAGGCGCATCGCCCGCCGCGCGGCATCCGGTGCGGTGAACTGCGTGAGCAGCCCACGCCCGCCGGCCGGGGACTCGTCCGCGACGCGCACGTACGGGTCGGTGTGCCGGAACCGCTCGGCGCCCGCGGCGGGGCCCAGCTCACGCAGCAGCTCGCCGATCACGGGGAAGGCCCGCAGGTTCGGCGGAAGCGACCGGTCGCCGAACGCGGGGCGCACGAACACCGCGCGCTCGACGGGCAGCAGGCCGAGCAGGCAGATCCGCAGCGCGAGCGCGGCGCCCATCGAGATGCCGATGATCGTGAGCGGCCTCGTCGGCACGCCGGCGGGCGGGGCGGATGCCGCGGCGGCGCCGCTCGCATGGCCGAGCATCGCTCGGGTCGACTCCGCGACCTCGCGCGCGAGCCGGTCGAGCGCGAAGTCGCCCGGTTCGCCGATGAGCGTGGACGCGCCGTGCGCCCGCACGTCGGGTGCCGCGATCGGGCCGGGCGGCACGCCCAGCCCGTCGAGCACCGGCCCGAACAGCCCGAGCGGCTGGCTGCGCGCTGCACCGAGTCCGTGCAGGAGCACGACCTCAGACGTCAAGCGAGCGGCCCCGGGCGGTAGAACGCGCGCTCGGGCGACTCCCGGTAGCCGACCGGTTCGGGTGCGCCGGGCTGCGGCCGGATCGCCTCGAGCAGCAGGTCGGCGAGCAGCACGAGCTGGGCGACCTGGTTCTCGTCGCGGTCGACCCAGCGGCACTGCGGGTCGCCGACGGGCACGAAGCCGTCGTGCTGCTCCCAGACGATGAGCGTGCGCTCGGCGCCGAGCACGTACTGCTGCCACCACACCTGCCGCAGGTAGCCGCGTGGGATGCCGCGCCACGGCTTGGAGGTGGTCTTGATCTCGCACAGCTCGACCGCACCGACGGTCGAGACGCGCAGCCCGTCGGGCGTGGCGAGATGGCGTCGGTCGCGCTCGGCGTGGAACAGCAGGCTCGACGGCGCGATGCCGTGCTCGCGTCGCACCCACTCGGCGATCACGGGTTCGCGCGAGCGGCCGTGGTCGGTGTAGCGGCTCCCGCCGAACCCGCGGCCGGGTGTGCCGTACAGCTTCTCGTTCGCCGCAGCCTTCACGGATGCCGCGGACGCGAGCTTCGCGGCATCCGTCGCCGTGACGCCCCGGGACCGGGCCTTGAGCCACGCGACGCGGTCGCCCGCGTCGGCGACGATGCGTCGCTCGTGCGGATGCACCGGCTCGCGGAGGGCCGACGCGACGCGCGGCGCGACCGACTCGAGGTCGAAGAGCGCGAACGGGGTGTCGGTCACCCGACCACGGTACCCCCGACCGCCACCAGTGGACGGCCGCGACGGACGCGCGGCGCCGACTTCACCGAAGCGACGTCGCGCGCCTACTTCACCGCGCGCATGAGCCCGGCCGACGACGCGGCGATCATCGCTTCGATGTTGGCGGGCGAGAGCGAGTGGTGGATCGCGAGCATCGTGGCGCCGAGCACCGCCGCATCGGCCCCCGTCTGCGAGAGGGTGATGTGCAGCGCCTCGGTCGCGAGCGGCATCGAGCGTCGGTAGACGACCTCGCGGACGCCCGCGATGAGGTGCTCGCCCGCCTCGGCCATCGCCCCGCCGAGCACGATGACCGACGGGTTCATGAGGCTCAGGCACGTGGTGAGCACCTCGCCGATGTCGCGCCCGGCCTGGCGGACCGCCTGGATCGCCTTGACGTTGCCGTTCTTCACGAGGTCGACCACGTCGCGCGAGTTCCTCGCGGGGATGCCGTCGGCGGTGAGCGCACGCGCGATCGCACTGCCCGAGGCGAGGGCCTCGAGGCATCCGAAGTTGCCGCAGTTGCACGCGATCTCGGCGCCGCGCGACACGTACACGTGACCGATGTCGCCCGCGGTGCCCTGGGCGCCGCGCTGCAGGAAGCCGCCGGAGATGACGCCCGCGCCGATGCCCGTCGCGATCTTGACGAACAGGAGGTGATCGACGTCGGGCCAGGCGCGCTCGCGCTCGCCGAGGGCCATGATGTTCACGTCGTTGTCGACGAGCACCGGGACGTCGAGTTCCTGGCGGATCCAGCCGGCGACATCGAAGCGATCCCAGCCGGGCATGATGGGGGGGTTGATCGGCCGGCCCGAGCTGAATTCGACGGGGCCGGGGACGCCCACGCCGATCGCCAGGAGGTCCTCGATGCGCCGGCCCGCCTGCTCGATGAGCTCGCGAGCCGAGGCGACCGCCCGGTCGAGCACGATCCTCGGGCCCTCGGACACCGCGATGATCGAGTTCGTCTCCTCGAGCACGCGACCCGTGATGTCGCTCAGCGCGACCCGCACGTGCGAGGCGCCGATGTCGACGCCGATCACGTACCGATCGCTCGCGGTGATGGCGAAGAGGGAGGACGGGCGCCCGCCGGTCGACGCGGCCTCGCCGACCGGGCCGACGAGGCCGAGGTCGGTGAGGGCGTCGATGCGCATGGCGACCGTCGTGCGCGCGAGGCCAGTGATGGCCGCGAGCTCGCTGCGGGTGCGCGGCTGACCGTCGCGGAGGATCTGGAAGAGGTCGCTCATCGCGGTCGATCCGAGCGCGTTCACGTGGGGCCGGGAGCCCCCCGCACTTACGTCAACCATCCTTCGATCCTCCCATAGCCCATGTCATGCCTCGCATGGATTCGCACGCACCCGTCCGTTCGCCGTCGCCCCAGATCGAGGGACGCTACTGCGTTCGCGACCCCTGTCCGGAGAAGCGCTGCTGGAGCAGCACGGCGATCACGATGATGACGCCCTTCGCGACCGCCTGGACGGACGTGGAGAGGTTGTTCTGGGTGAACACGTTGGTGAGCGTCGCGAAGATCAGCACGCCGAACACCGTGCCCGTGATCGTGCCTCGACCACCCGCGAGCAGCGTGCCGCCGACGACGACCGCGGCGATCGCGTCGAGCTCGTAGAGCGTGCCGTGGGTGGACGTGCCGGCCGTGGTGCGGCCGAGGATCATGACCGCGGCGATGCCGGCGGTGAGGCCGGCGAGGGCGTACAGGTAGATCGTGTGGCGGCGCACGGCGAGGCCGGCGAGGCGGGCGGCCTCGCGGTTGCCGCCGATCGCGATCGTGCGTCGGCCGAAGGTGGTGCGGTTCAGCAGGATCCAGCCGCCGACCGCGACCAGGATGAAGATCCAGATCAGCATGTCGATGCCGATCAGGTCGAGGTTCATGAACTCGATGTACTCGGGGATGCGGACGACCTGGGTCTGGCGGTTGGCGAGGATCTCGGCGAGACCTCGTGCCGCGACGAGCATCGCGAGGGTCGCCATGAACGCGACCACCTTGCCGTACGCGATGACGATGCCGTTGATGAAGCCGGCCGCGAGGCCGACCGCGAGGGCCACGAAGACCATGACGAGCCAGGTCGAGTTCTCGGCTGCGGCCTGCACGGCGCTCAGCGTGGCGACGACCGAGGCCAGGCCCATGACCGAGCCGACCGACAGGTCGATGCCGCCGCCGATGATCACGAACGTCATGCCGATCGAGATGACGCCGATGATGGAGGCGAGGCGGAGGATCACGAGGATGTTGTCGATGTTCGTGAACCGGTCGCCCGCGGTGATGGCGCCGACCACGAACAGCGCCAGCAAGGCGAGGACGAGGCCGAGGTTGCGGCCGACCGAGCCGCTGAGGAGCGACTTGGCCGAGAAGCGGCGCTCGGTCGGGGCCAGCTGGTCGGGATCGTTCTGGGCAGAGGTGATGGTCTGCGACTGCTGCTCGCTCACGCGGCGGTTCCTTCCATGATGAGGTCGAGCACGCGGTGCTCGTCGATCTGGTCTGCCTTCACGGTGCTGAGCACCCGGCCGTCGGCGATGACGAGGACCGTGTCGGCCAGTCCGAGGACTTCTTCGATCTCGCTCGAGACGATGACGACGGCATCGCCATTCGCTGCGAGCTTGCGGATGAGGGCGTAGATCTCGGCGCGGGCGCCGACGTCGACACCGCGGGTGGGCTCGTCGAGCAGCAGCACGGACGTGCGGTTGACGAGCCAGCGCGCGAGGAGGATCTTCTGCTGGTTGCCGCCCGAGAGGGTGCGTGCCGGACGTTCGGGATCGGCGGGTCGCAGCTGCAGCGCGGAGATCTGCTCCTGGGCGACGCGGCGTTCGGCCCGCTCGTTGACGAAGCCGCCCCGCGCGTACTGCGTGAAGGAGGCGAGCGTCACGTTCTGGTAGATGGGCTCGTCGAGCAGGAGCCCCTGGCTCTTGCGCTCCTCGGGCGAGAGCCCGACGCCGGCACGGACGGCGTGGCGCACCGAGCCTCGGCGCAGCTCGCGGCCGTCGACCTGGACCGAGCCGCCGGTGGCGCGCCGGGCGCCGTAGATCGTCTCGAGGATCTCGGAGCGGCCCGACCCGACGAGGCCCGCCAGCCCGACGATCTCTCCGGCGCGCACGCTGAAGCTGATGTCGTGGAACACGCCGTCGAGCGTGAGGCCCTCGACCTCGAGCTTGACGGGGGCGGACGGCTCGACCGGCGTCGCGGGCGGGAACACGTTCGCGACCTCGCGACCGGTCATGAGGCGGATCAGCTCGGCGGTCGGCGTGTCGGCGACGGGCAGCCCGTTCGCGGTGCTCCGCCCGTCCTTCAGGACCGTGATGCGGTCGCCGATCTCGCGGATCTCCTCGAGCCGGTGGGTGATGTAGACCACGGCGATGCCGTCGGCCGTGAGCTCGCGCACGACGCGGAAGAGGTTCTTGACCTCCTCGCTGTCGAGCACCGCCGACGGCTCGTCCATGATGATCAGCTTGGTGTCGTGGCTCAAGGCGCGGGCCATGCTGACGATCTGCTTGTTCGCCGCGCTGAGCGAGCCGACCTCGCGCGTGGGGGAGAGGTTGGAGTGCCCGAGCCGCTTGAGCAACTGGCGCGTGCGCGAGTTCGCCTCGCCGGTGCGCAGGAAGCCCCCGACCTCGAGCTCGTGCCCGAGGAAGATGTTCTCAGCGATCGAGAGCCCGTCGACCACGTCGAGCTCCTGGTACATCGTGGCGATGCCGAGCGCGATGGCGTCCTGAGGGGAGGAGAGCGTCACCTCCTCGCCGTTCCAGAGGATGGTGCCCTCATCGGGAGTGTGCGCGCCCGCGAGCGTCTTGATCAGCGTCGACTTGCCGGCGCCGTTCTGCCCGAGGATGCAGTGCACCTCGCCGGCGACGATCTCGAGGTCGACGCCCTTCAGCGCCTGCACGCCGGCGAAGCTCTTCGAGATGCCGCTCATTCGGAGTAATGCCGGAGAATGGTCGTCTTTGATCACTCTGGAATCATAACTCCATCTCGCCAAGAAGCAAGTCTCATCTTGGCCCCCTCGGCGATCGTGCGCGAGTACCGACTTCGAGGGTCGTGTCGGCCAGCTGTCCCACTTTCGACAATCATCGTGCATAAGTTGCGCAATGCGGGTGATCTTCTGCTACGGTGACGAAACGTCAACGTGGACTCCGTCGGGTGTGGTCGCACTCGGGTGGATGAAGTCCATCTGACGGCGCTGCGTCACATCCAACGAGAGGACAACCACAATGAGCGTCAAGCGCACTTCACGTGCTCGCGCCTTCGTCATGGCGGGAGCTTCGCTCGCCGTCGCCGGCCTGCTCGCGGGCTGCACCGCGGGCGACTCGGGATCGAGCGTGACCGAGAACCAGAACTCAGCCGAGGAGAACGCCGCCTCGGGCGACACGGTCGTCATCGGCTTCTCCGGCCCCGCCGCTGACCACGGCTGGCTCGGCGCCATCAACTCCGCCGCGCAGGCCGCGGCCGAGTCGTACGACGACGTCGAGCTGCGCGTCGCCGAGGGCACCAACGACGCCAACCTCCAGATCAGCCAGGTCGAGACCTTCGTCAACGAGGGCGTCGACGCGATCGTGCTGCTGCCGACCGACGGCGCGGCGCTGACCGAGGCCGCGATCCAGGCGATGGAGGCCGGCATCCCCGTCATCAACGTCGACCGTGAGTTCTCGGACCCCGCCGCCGCTCGCGCGACGATCCTCGGCGACAACTACGGCATGGGCGTCTCGGCCGGCAACTACATCTGCGAGCGCCTCGAGGGCCAGGACGACGCGGTGGTCGCCGAGATCGCGGGCATCGACTCGCTGCCGCTCACGCAGGACCGCTCGCGCGGCTTCGCCGACGCGCTCGCGGACTGCGGCCTCGAGGTGAGCAACCGCGTCGCCGCGGACTTCACCATCCAGGGTGGTGAGGCGGTGACCTCGCAGCTGCTGTCGGCGGCTCCCGAGATCGACGCGATCTGGAACCACGACGACGACCAGGGCGTCGGCGTCCTCGCTGCGATCGAGGCGGCCGGCCGCGACGAGTTCTTCATGGTCGGCGGCGCCGGCAGCGCGAACGCGATGCGCGCCATCGAGTCGGGCGACTCGGTGCTCGAGGCGACGGTCATCTACCCGTCGACCCAGGCGGCCGACGGCATCGCGCTCGCGCGCCTCATCGCGCAGGGCAAGACCATGAGCGACCTCTACACGCCGAGCGTCCCGAACCGCATCGTGCTCGACGCACCCGTCGTGACGGCCGACAACGTGGACCAGTACATCGAGTTCGCGTTCGAGTCCTGATCCGAACACCCTCGAGGCCGGGCGCCCACGGGCGCCCGGCCTCCCCTACACAGGAAGGCGGCTTCGATCCGCATGGCTGAACGACTCCGCGTCGCGATGGTGGGCAACGGCTTCATGGGAGCCGCCCATTCGCAGGGATGGCGCGTGGCGCCGAGGTTCTTCGACCTCCCGCTGCAGCCGACGATGGACGTGCTGGTCGGGCGAGATCCGGGCCGTGCCGGCGAGGCCGCCGAGAAGTGGGGCTGGAGCGAGGTCTCGACCGACTGGCGCCAGGTCGTCGAACGCGACGACATCGACGTGGTCGACATCGTCACCCCCGGCGACAGCCATGCCGAGATCGCGATCGCGGCACTCGAGGCCGGCAAGCACGTGCTGTGCGAGAAGCCGCTGGCCAACTCGACGGTCGAGGCCGAGGCGATGACCCGCGCGGCCGAGTCCGCGTCGGCTCGCGGCATCCGCTCGATGCTCGGCTTCACCTACCGCCGCGTGCCGGCCACCGCCCTGGCGCGCCAGCTCATCGCCGACGGGCGCATCGGCGAGGTGCGCCACCTGCGCGCGTCCTACCTCCAGGACTGGCTGGTCGACCCGGCGGCACCGATGACCTGGCGACTCGAGAAGGACCGCGCGGGGTCCGGCGCCCTGGGCGACATCGGCGCCCACGCCGTCGACCTGGCGCAGTATATGACCGGCCTGCGACTCAGCGAGGTCTCGGGCGTGCTCGAGACGTTCGTGCGCCGCCGGCCGCTGTCCGCGGGGTCCAGCTCGGGCGCGATCGCCGGTTCCGCGTCGTCGGAACCCGCTACCGAGTACGGCGAGGTCACGGTCGACGACCTCGCGCTCTTCCGGGGCCGGTTCGCCTCGGGTGCGCTCGGCACGTTCGAGGCCTCGCGCATGGCCACGGGCCGCAAGAACTCCCTGCGCATCGAGATCTCCGGCTCGCTCGGCTCGATCGCGTTCGACCTCGAGAACCTCAACGCGCTCGAGTTCTACGACGCGACCGAGCCCACGGTCGAGCAGGGCTTCAAGACCATCATCGTGACCGAGCCCGAGCATCCCTGGGTCGACGCGTGGTGGCCGGCCGGGCACATGCTCGGCTACGAGCACGGCTTCGCCAACCAGGCGAAGGACTTCGTGGACGCGATCGCCGCCGGCTCGTCCCCGCGGCCGTCGTTCGCCGACGGGCTGCACGTGCAGCGGGTGCTCGACGCCGTCGAGCACAGCTCTGCCACGGATGGCGCGTGGGTGGGCGTCGCCGACGGATCGGACTGACCGACCCCGTCCACGCCGTTCGGCCCGTGCGATGGCGCATCGGGCGGGGAGGAGTGAGCCATGCCGCTGCAGGAGCAGGCCCGAGTCGCGGCACGCATGCCGCATCCGCGGGACGGTTCGGCTGGGCTCGCCGACGCGGTCGGCCGGGCCGTCGCCAGGACGACGACGGCGGTGGCCGGAGCGTGGGAGCGCGTTGCCGACTCCGCCGCGGCGGGTGACCCCGAGCCGCGCGAGCTGATCGGGATCCTCGCCGGGCAGGAGGGCGGCAAGCAGCTGCGCGCGCGGCTCGCCATCGCCGCCTACCTCGGGATGGGCGGCGATGATCCGGCGGTGTGCGACGCGCTCGGCGCCGCCGTGCAGCTCCTGCACACGGGGCTCTGCGTGCACGACGACCTCATCGACGGCGACGACCGCCGTCACGGTCGACCGAACGTGGCGGGCACCGTGCGCAGCGCGTGGGGCGCGGCGGGGGCCGCACCGGATGTCGCGACGCGCCAGGCCCACTCCGCGGCGCTGCTCGCGGGTGACCTGGCGATCAGCGCGAGCCTGCGCGCGGTCGCCGAAGCGCCGGTCCGTCCCGAGCTGCGCGTCGAGCTCATGCGGGAGGTCCTCGGAGCACTCGACGCGGCGATCGCCGGCGAGCTCCTCGACGTCCGCAGCGAGCAACTCGCCCCGGAGGAGGCGCGGCCGATCCGGATGGCGGAGCTGAAGACCGCCGGATACAGCGTGATCCTCCCGCTGCGCCTGGGCGCCGTGGCATCCGGCGCGGCCGACGCCACGACGCTCGCCGCACTCGCCGAGTACGGGCGCCATCTCGGCATCGCGTACCAGCTGAAGGACGATGAGCTCGCGATCTTCGGGGACCCGGGTCGCACCGGGAAGTCGACCAGCTCCGACGTCCGCGGCGGGAAGCGGACCCGGCTCCTGCAGCTCGCACTCGACGCCGCCGATCCGGCGGACCGGCTGGTGCTCGATCGAGAGGTCGGGCAGGCCGAGGTCACCGAGGCCGGCGTCGAACGCGTGCGCGCGGTGATGCGCCGCTCGGGTGCGCTCGAACGCCATCGCGCGCTCATCGTGGGCCATGCGGCCGAGGCGGTCGCCGCGCTCGAGACGACCGCGCTTCCCAGGGGGCTCGATGCCTACCTCCAGGTGATCGCTCGAAGCGTGCCGGGGCGCGACCGATGACTTCGGTCGAGCAGTGCGCAGGTTTCATACACGCTCGCTGCGACTTCTGATTGACCAAAGACGCAAGCTTCGATACGTTCGGAGCGAGCCGGCGAGGGCGGAGGCGCCCGGGCAATGATGCACACGGAACGGAGTGGTTCGACGATGAACGAGGGACGCACGGGAGTCTGGTTCGTGGGCGCGCGCGGCAGTGTCGCGACGACGGCGACGGTCGGCCTGGCCGCGCTGGCCGAGGGGACCGCCCGGCCGGTGGGCCTGGTCACCGCGGGTCCCGCCTTCGAGGGCGTGCCGCTGCCCGACTTCGACGACTTCGTCGTCGGCGGGCACGACGTCGATGAGACGCCGCTCGTCGAGCGTGCCCGGCGCCTCGCCGCCGGCGGCATGATCTCGGCCGCGACCGTCGAGTCCGTCGCACACCGCCTGGATGCCGCGGACGCGGAGATCCGGCTCATCCCGCGCACTGCGCGCGGCTCCCAGCAGCGCGAGATCGAGCTCCGCGCCGACGACATCCGCTCCTTCCGCGAGCGCCACGGCCTCCGTCGCGTCGTGGTGATCGACGTCGCGTCGACCGAGCCGCTCCCCGCCGACCGCCCCGAGTTCCACGACCACGACGCGCTCGCCACCGCCCTGGCGCAGGAGGGCGTCGAAGTCCTGCCCTCGAGCACGATGTCGGCGCTCGCCGCCGTCACGGGCGCCGGCGCGCCGTACGCGTGCTTCACGCCGTCGGTCTCGCTCGGCATCCCCGCCCTGCACGCCGTCGCGGCCGAGGCGGGCGTTCCGATCGCCGGCCAGGACGGCAAGACCGGTGAGACGCTGCTGCGCACCGTGCTTGCGCCGATGTTCTCCTCGCGCGGCATGCGCGTGCTCTCGTGGGCGGGCGCGAACCTGCTCGGCGGCGGCGACGGTGCGACCCTCGCCGACCCCGCGGCGGTGGAGTCCAAGTTGGCCTCGAAGAACCGCGGCCTGCACGACCTGCTGGGTCACGACGTGGTGACGCCGCTGCACATCGACAACGTGCCCGACCTGGGCGACATCAAGACGGCGTGGGATCACGTGCACGCCGAGGGCTTTCTCGACACGCGCATCACGCTGCAGACGACCTGGACCGCCTACGACTCCACGCTCGCCGCACCGCTCGTCATCGACCTGGCGCGCCTGCTCACGCTCGCCGACGAGGCGGGGCTGTCGGGCCCCATCGCCGAACTCGGGTACTTCTTCAAGGACCCGTGGGGCAGCGAGGAGCATGCGTTCGCCCGCCAGGCCGACGAGCTGGTCTCGTGGGCGCTGCGCACGGCGGTGCGGAGGACCACGGCGCAGGTGGCGTGATGGCGTCGGCGTCCACCTTCCTCCAGCTGGTCCGCGCGCCGGCCGGCCTGACAGTCCTCGGCGACTCGACGGCGGGCATGGCGGCCGTCGGCCGCACCGGCCTGCTGCCGCGACTGGGACTCCCTGTCGCGTCGGTGCTGCTCTACTGGGGCGGGATGGCGCTCAACGACGCCGCCGATGCCGAGCTCGACCGCGTCGAGCGGCCCGAGCGCCCGATCCCCTCAGGCCGCATCTCGCGCCGCGGTGCGATCGGGGTGGCCGGCGCCCTCACGGTCGCCGGCGTGGTGGTCGCCGGGCTGACCGGCGGCCGGAGCTCGCTCGCCGTGGCCGTGCCGCTCGCGGCATCCATCTGGACCTACGACCTCGTGGCCAAGCGCGGCTGGACCGGCCCGCTCGTCATGGCGGCCTGTCGCGGGCTCGACGTGCTGCTCGGCGCGGGCCGCGACCGTGCGGCCGACGCGCTGCGACCGGCACTCGTCATGGCGGGGCACACGGCGAGCGTCACGGCGCTCGCGCGCGGAGAGGTGCACGGCACTCGCCCCGCGATCGCAGCGGTTGCGTCAGCGACGACGGTCGCGGCCGGCGTCGCGGCCGTGCGCCCCGAGGCGAGCACGGCCGGCGTGGTGTCGGCGGCGGCGGCAGCCCGGTTCGCCGTGCCGACCCTGCGTGCGCAGGCGGCGGCGATCCGCACGCCGTCGGCGCCCGTGGTCCGCACGGCGACGCGTCGCGGCATCCTCGGCATGGTGCCGCTGCAGGCGGCCCTGACGGCGCGCGCCGGACGCCCGGTCGACGCGCTCGTGCTGCTCGCGATCGACGCCGTCGCGACCTTGCTCGCGCGGCGCGGTGCCGCGAAGGGCCGTGACGTGACATGAGCACGATCACGCCCGCCCCCACCGCCACGACGGCCGAGACGGGGCCGCGGCCGCTCCTCGGCTACGGCACGAACGGCTTCGCCGACCACCCACTCGCCGACGCGCTCGACGTGCTGCAGTCGAACGGCTACGACGCGGTCGCCCTCACGCTGGGCCATCCGCACTTCGACCCGTTCGCCGCGGGATGGCTCGACCGCGCGATCGCGCTGCGAGCCGACCTCGAGCGACGCGGCCTGCGCGTCGTGGTCGAGACCGGCGCCCGCTACGTGCTCGATCCCGTGCGCAAGCACCGACCGAACCTGCTCGACGACGACGCCGAGGCGGCCGAGCGCGTGGCGTTCCTCGTCCGGGCGATCGAGATCGCGGCCCTGCTCGGCGCGGAATGCGTGTCCTTCTGGTCGGGGGTGCGGCCCGAGGGCGTCGAATCGGATGTCGCGTGGCGCCGCCTGGTCGACCGGGTGCGCGAGGTGGTCGCCGCGGCCCGAGACGCCGACGTCCGGCTCGGCCTCGAGCCTGAGCCCGGCATGCTCGTCGAGACCGTCGCCGACGCGCTGCGCCTGCGGGCCGAAGTCGGGGATCCGCCCGAGCTCGGCCTCACGGTCGACCTCGGCCACTGCGTCGTCGTCGAGCCCGACGGCGTCGAGGGCGCGCTTCGCGCTGCCGGCGAGGTCCTCGTCAACGTGCAGGTCGACGACATGCTGCCGCACGCCCACGAGCACCTCGAACTCGGTGCGGGCAGCGTCGATCTCGAGCAGGCGTTCCGCGTGCTCGCGGAGCTCGGCTACCGGGGCGTCGCGGCCATCGAGCTGCCGCGGCACTCGCACGCGGCGCCCCGGATCGCCGAGGAGAGCATCGCGCGGCTGAACGACATCATCGAGAGGATCGGGTGATTCGCATGGAGTCCATCGAGGAGCGCTACCGCGACGGCGACACCGACGAGCGCGTCCGGGTGCTCGAGGAGCTGAACCGGCTCGCCGTCGCCGATGCCGCAGGCACCGCCATCCGCGACACGGGCGTCGCGCTTGTCCGCGATGCTCTGCGGGCGAACGATCCGCGGCTGGTCGCGACCGCCATGGGCGCATTCGCCGAACGGCACCTGCCCGACCACGACTGGCGGCACGGCGTCGTCAAGCTCGTCTTCATGGGCGTGCCGCTCGCGGTCGTCGCCGGCCTCGACGACCGCGCCGACGCCGAGCTCGCGCGCATGGCCGAAGACCTGGCCGAGGAGCGTGAGGCCGCCGGCCGCGCCATCCCCGGCGACCTGCGGGCGCTGCTGCCCGAGACCCACGCCCGACGAGAGGAAGCCCGCTGATGCGCATCTTCGACCCGCACATCCACATGACCTCGCGCACGACCGACGACTACGAGGCCATGTACGCGGCGGGCGTGCGCGCGCTCGTCGAGCCGTCGTTCTGGCTTGGCCAGCCGCGCACCAACGTCGGCTCGTATATCGACTACTTCGACGCGCTCACGGGCTGGGAGCGCTTCCGCGCCTCGCAGTTCGGCATCCGCCACCACTGCGCGCTCGCGCTCAACCCGAAGGAGGCGAACGACCCGCGCTGCCGCGAGGTCATGGCCGAGCTGCCTCGGTTCCTCCGCCGCGAGTCCGTCGTCGCGATCGGCGAGACGGGCTACGACTCGATGACGCCCGAGGAGGACGAGGTGCTCGAGGCGCACCTCGCGCTCGCGATCGAGCACGGGCTGCCCGTGATCGTGCACACACCGCACCGCGACAAGAAGCACGGCACGCGGCGCACGCTCGAGGTGATCGCGCACTCGGGCATCGCGCCCGAGCTCGTCGTGCTCGACCACCTCAACGAGGTCACGATCGAGATGGTGAAGCAGAGCGGCGCCTGGATGGGATTCTCGATCTACCCCGACACCAAGATGGACCCGCACCGCATGGTCGCCCTCCTCCAGCAGTACGGCACCGAGCGCGTGCTCGTGAACTCGGCCGCCGACTGGGGCCGCTCCGACCCGCTGCTCACGGCCAAGACCGGCGCGGCCATGGTCGACGTGGGCTTCACGGCCGACGACGTCGACACCGTGCTCTGGCAGAACCCGGTCGACTTCTTCGCGCAGAGCGGACGGCTCGACCTCTCGCCCCTTCCGGGCTTCGACCTCGCGAGTGCGCCCGACACCTTCTCGGGCAACTCGATCCTGCGCGGCGCGGCGGATGTCGCGGCGCAGGCGCCGGTCGCCGAGGGGGCGGCGCGCTGATGCACCTCTCGTACTGCACCAACGTGCACCCGGCCGAGGACCTGGACGGCGTCATCCGCCAGCTCGACACCGCGGCCGGGCCCATCCGGCGCGCCGCGGACCTCGACACGCTCGGCGTCGGACTCTGGCTGCCGGCTCCGCTCGCGGCGCGGCTCGCGACCGAGCCCGCGGCGCTCGACCGCCTCCGGACCGCGCTCGACCGGAACGGGCTCGAGGTGCGCACGCTCAACGCGTTCCCCTATGAGGCGTTCCACGCCGAGGTCGTCAAGCTCGACGTCTACCGGCCCGATTGGACCGATCCCGCACGGCTCGACTACACGATCGATGCGGCGCGCGTGCTCGCCGCGCTGCTTCCGCCCGGAGCGGAAGGCAGCATCTCGACGCTGCCGCTCGGCTGGCGCGTCGGTTGGGACGACGCGGCCGACCGTGCCGCGACGGACGCGCTGGTCGCGCTCGGCGCCGAGCTCCGTGCCATCCGTGCGGAGACCGGACGTGTCATCCGCCTCGCCGTCGAGCCCGAGCCGGGCTGCGTGCTCGACGACGTCGACGACGTGGTGGCGTGGCTCTCGGCGCACCGCGACCGGCTCGACCTCGACCACATCGGGGTCTGCCTCGACACGTGCCACCTGGCGGTGTCCTTCGCCGACCCGGCCGGCGCGGTCGCCCGCATCGCCGAGGCCGGCATCCGGGTCGTGAAGGTGCAGGCGTCGGCCGCCCTGCACGTCGAGCGACCCGCCGACGCCGACGCCCGCCGCGTCGTGGGCACCTATCAGGAGGACCGCTACCTGCACCAGGTCCGCGAGCAGGCGACGGGCGGCGCCATCCGCGTCGACGACCTGCCCGAAGCGCTCGACCGCTTGCCGGCCGAGGCGCCGTGGCGCGTGCACTTCCACGTGCCCCTGCACCTCGAGCCCGAGGCACCGCTCTCATCGACCACCGACGTGCTGCGCACCGCGCTCGCCGCGGTGCGCGAGGCGCAGCCGGTCGACCAGCTCCACGTCGACGTGGAGACGTACACGTGGTCGGTGCTGCCGGGCGGTCCGGTCGACCTCATCGACGGCATCGCCGCCGAGCTGCGATGGGCCGCGGCCGAACTGCTCGAGCGCGAGGGGCAGCCGGCATGAGCGGCCAGGTGCTCCTGCTCGACGTCGTCGGGCTGACCGCCGACGCGCTGCGCCACATGCCGCGCCTGAACCGGATGGCACGCACCGGCGCCCGCGCCGAGCTCGGCACCGTGCTGCCGGCCGTCACCTGCTCGGTCCAGTCGTCGGTGCTCACGGGCGCCATGCCCTCGAGCCACGGCATCGTGGGCAACGGATGGTACTTCCGCGGCCTCGGCGACGTGCTGCTGTGGCGCCAGCACAACCGGCTCGTCCGCGGCGAGAAGCTGTGGGAGACCGCCCGGCGCCGCCGCGGCGGCGAGTACACGAGCGCCAACCTCGGCTGGTGGTACGCGATGGGCGCGACGACCGACCTCACGGTCACGCCGCGTCCGGTCTACCACGCCGACGGGCGCAAGTCGCCCGACTTCTATGCCCGCCCGCCGGGCCTGCACGACGAGCTGCGCGAGGAGCTCGGCGAGTTCCCGCTCTTCCATTACTGGGGGCCGACCGCGAGCATCCGCTCGACGCAGTGGATCGTGGACGCGACCCGGCGGGTGCTCGCCGACCCCGGCACGCCCGACCTCACGATGGCGTACCTGCCGCACCTCGACTACGACCTGCAGCGGTTCGGGCCCGACGGACCGCAGGCGGCGCGGGCCGCGGCCGAGCTCGACGCCGCGATGGCCCCGCTCCTCGACCAGGCCGAGGCGCAGGACGTCACGGTCGTCGCACTCGCCGAGTACGGCATCGCCGCGGCCGACCGCCCGGTCGACATCAACCGAGCGCTGCGTCGCGAGGGGCTCCTCGAGGTGTACGTGCAGGACGGCCGCGAGCAGCTCGATCCTTGGACCTCGCGCGCGTTCGCCGTCGCCGACCACCAGGTCGCGCACGTCTACGTCGCCGACGCGGCCGACGTGCCGCGCGTGACCTCGATCCTCCGCGACCTCGAGGGCGTCGACGAGGTGCTCGATCGCGAGGCGCAGGCGCGCTACGGCCTCGACCACGCGCGATCCGGCGAGCTCGTCGTGGTCGCCGAGCGGGGCGCGTGGTTCACCTACTACTTCTGGCTCGACGACGACCGCGCGCCCGAGTACGCGCGCGGCGTCGACATCCACCGCAAGCCCGGCTACGACCCCGCCGAGCTGTTCTTCGACCCGGCCGACCGGCTCGCGAAGGCCAAGGCCGCGGGCAACCTCGTGCGCAAGAAGCTCGGCCTGCGGTACGCGATGAGCACGGTGCCCCTCGACCCGTCGTGCGTGCGCGGCTCGCACGGCCGGCTCCCCGATTCCGCGGCCGACACGCCACTGCTCCTGGCCTCCGACCCGCGCTTCCTCACCGGCGTCGGCGACCGCGTGCACGCGACCGAGGTGCGCGACCTCGTGCTGCGGTGGCAGGGCCTCGGCGACACCGCCACGATGTCCGACCCCCACGAAAGGATCCGAGCATGACCGACACTCCCGCCTCGACGCATCCCGTCACGCTGTTCACCGGCCAGTGGGCCGACCTGCCGTTCGAGGAGGTCGCGCGCCTGGCCTCCGAGTGGGGCTACGACGGCCTCGAGATCGGCATCGGCGGCGACCACCTCGACACGAAGCTCGCCGACGAGGAGCCCGGCTACCTCAAGGAGAAGCTGGAGCTCCTGAAGCGCTACGACCTGAAGGTCTACGCGATCTCCAACCACCTCACCGGCCAGGCGGTGTGCGACGACCCGATCGACTTCCGCCACCAGGCGATCGTGCGGCCCTACACGTGGGGCGATGGCGACCCCGAGGGCGTGCGCCAGCGCGCCGCCGAGGACCTCAAGCGCACCGCACGCGTCGCGCGCAAGCTCGGCGTCGACACGGTCGTCGGCTTCACGGGCTCGAAGATCTGGCAGTACGTGGCGATGTTCCCGCCGGTGCCCGCATCGGTCATCGACGCAGGCTACGAGGACTTCGCGAACCGCTGGAACCCGATCCTCGACGTGTTCGACGACGAGGGCGTGCGGTTCGCGCACGAGGTGCACCCGTCCGAGATCGCGTACGACCACTGGACCAGCGTGCGCACGCTCGAGGCGATCGACCGGCGACCGGCGTTCGGCTTCAACTGGGACCCGAGCCACATGATGTGGCAGGGCGTCGACCCGGTCGGGTTCATCTGGGACTTCCAGGACCGGATCTACCACGTCGACTGCAAGGACACGCGCATCCGCACGGCGAACAGCCGGTCGGGCATCCTCGGCTCGCACCTGCCGTGGGGCGACCCGCGCCGCGGCTGGGACTTCGTCTCGACCGGGCACGGCGACGTGCCGTGGGAGGACGCCTTCCGCGCCCTCGACGCGATCGGCTACACGGGCCCGATCTCGGTCGAGTGGGAGGACGCCGGCATGGACCGCCTGCACGGCGGCCCCCAGGCGCTCGAGTTCGTGCGCTCGCTCATCTGGCCGCGGCCGACGGCGTCGTTCGACGCCGCGTTCTCGAACCAGTAGGGCGCGCCGAATCCCGGGTTCGTGCGGGCGCACCCGCACGAACCCGGGACTCGCGGAGAAGTGAGGATGCCGCGGGCCGGCCGGTGAAGCCCGCGACATCCGCCCCGCGGCTACGCCCGCTCGGTCACCGACCCGTGCTTGAGGTGCAGCCGCCGTTCCGCGCGCCTGGCGACGGCGGAGTCGTGCGTCACGATCACGAGCGTCAGCCCGCGGTCGCGCCAGAGTCCCTCGAGGAGGTCCATGATCTCGTCGCGGGTCTGCTCGTCGAGGTTGCCCGTGGGCTCGTCGGCGAGCAGCACCTCGGGCTCCTTCACCAGCGCGCGGGCGATCGCGACTCGCTGCTGCTGCCCGCCCGACAACTCGCTCGGCACGTGGTGCGCGCGATCGCCGAGGCTCACGGACTCGAGTGCGGCCGTCGCACGGCGACGGCGTTCCTCTGCCGTGACCCCGAGCGGCTCGAGCGCGGTCTCGACGTTCTCCTGCGCGGTCAGCGTCGGGATGAGGTTGAAGCCCTGGAAGACGAAGCCGATCTCGCGGGCGCGGATGGCGCCGAGCTTCGTGTCGGGCATGCCCGACAGGTCGGCCTCGCCGAGCGTGATGCGGCCCGAGCTGGGCCGGTCGAGCGCGCCGAGCAGCTGCAGCAGCGTCGACTTGCCGCCGCCGGTCGGCCCCTGGATCGCGACGAGCTGGCCCGTCGGGATCTCGAGGCTGACGTCGTTCAGCGCCGCGATCGTGCGCTCCTTCTGGCGGTAGGTCTTCGAGACGTTCTCGAGCGTGTACATGCGGTGGTTCCTTCCGTCGTGCGGGTGGAGGTGGGGGCGAGCGGATGCCGCGGCATCCGTCATGCGACGCTGCGCAGCGCCTCGGCGGGGCGGAGCAGGCTGGCCCGCCATCCGCCGATCGCACCGGCGAGCAGGCCGCCGAGCACCGCGAGGCCGACGGCGATCGCGACGACCGAGAGAGTGACGGGGGCCGTGAGCACGACCTCGCTCGAGGCCTGCGCGGCGTCGAACGGGTTGCCACCGCCCGCGAAGCCGCCGCCCATCGGGCCGGCCGCCGCCACCTGGGGCGTGGACGTCGTGGCGAGGGTGGGCGCGATCGCGTTCACGATCGCGATGCCCGCGAAGCCGAGCACGAGTCCCGCCGCGCCGCCGATGAGGCCCTGCACGAGCGACTCGCCCGTGACCTGGCCGACGATGCGCCGGTTGGACCATCCGATCGCCTTGAGCGTCCCGAACTCGCGCGTGCGGCGCGTCACGCCCTGGATGGTGAAGAGGATGGCGATGAGGAACGCCGCCGCGAGCACCGCGACCGAGAGCCACAGGCCGAGGCTCGCGATGAGCTGGCTCGCGCTGCCGAGGGAGCCCGAGACCGACGCCGCGAGCTCCTCCTGCGTGCTCACCTGCTGGTCGGGCAGGGCCGCCTCGAGGTCGGACTTCACGCTCGAGATGAGCTCGGCCGACTCGGCCTGCACGGCGATGTCGGAGACCTGGCCGTCGAGGCCCGAGAGCTCCTGCGCGACGTCGAGCGGGATGTACGCGTCCGACGCGGTCGAGGCGTCCGCCGACGTGGAGGCGACGGTGCCGACGACCTCGAACTCGGCGCCGCCGAGGTCGATCGTGTCGCCGACCGCGATGCCCTCGCTCGTCGCGTAGGCCTCGTCGAGGACCACGACCTCCTCGCCGGTGTCGTCGGCGTCGAGGCCGCGGCCGTCGACGAGCTCGACCGCGCTGAGGGGCCCGACCGCGTCGGCGGCCGGGTCGACGCCCGTCACGCTGGTGCTCGCGACGTCGAACGCACCACCGCCGAAGCTGCGGGTGCCGCCCTCGCCCGGTGCGGGCATCGTGGCGTCGCCCTGGCTGCCGTCGGCGCCGTCGGTGCCGTCGGTGCCGTCGGTCGGCGGGGCGGGCAGCTCGCCGTCGAAGGTGACGTTGGTGAGGCTGAGGGTCGCGGATGCCGCGGCGACGCCGTCGACGTCCTGCACGGTGTCGAGCGCCGAGGCGTCGAAGGTCGCCGAGCCGGGGCCCGCGGTCAGGCGCGAGTTGCTCAGCTCGGTCGTCGACCCGTCCGCTCCGGTCGCACCGTCGTCCTGGCCGAACTCGAACCGCACGCCGCCGCCGGGTCCCTCGCCTTCGCCGGGTGCGGCGGGCTCCTGCGACACGGTCAGGTCGGTGCCGACGCCGTAGACGGATTCGAGCACGGCGGCCTGCGCGTCGCGCACACCCGCCGAGACGGCGTTCACGATCATGACGAGCGCGATCGCGAGCGCCATGCCCACCGCGATGATCGCGGTCTGCCTGCGACGCCCGGCGAGCTCGCGCCGGAGGTAGGTGAAGAACATGTGGGGTCCTCGGTGTCTCGGGGCACCCACCGGACGATGGGCTCGAGGGGGACGCTAGGAACGGCGACTGTGCCCGTCCGATGCCGGACCTATGTCTCCGATATGAGCGGTCCGCGCCGGCCGTCGCGGTCGTCATTGACGGATCACAGGCGGCATCCGCCCGGCCCATAGGAAACCCACAGGGCAGTGCGCATACTCGGAAGACATGACGAGTCTTCCCGCACCCGGAACCGTGCAGCGACCGCAGATCGCCAAGGCCGACGGCAGCGCCGTGCGAGTGCTCGTCGTCGACGACGAGCACTCGCTGACCGACCTGCTCAAGATGGCCCTGCGCTATGAGGGCTGGGAGGTCCGGACCGCGTCCGACGGCTTCGGCGCCGTCCGGGTCGCACGCGAGTTCCGACCCGACGCGATCGTGCTCGACATCATGCTGCCCGACATCGACGGGCTCGAGGTGCTGCAGCGCGTGCGCGCCGACGGTACCGAGACCCCGGTGCTCTTCCTCACGGCGAAGGACTCGCTCGACGACCGCATCGCCGGGCTCACCGCGGGCGGCGACGACTACGTCACCAAGCCGTTCAGCCTCGAGGAGGTCGTGGCGCGCCTGCGGGGACTCATCCGTCGCTCGACCCTCACCCTCGCGCAGGCGAAGGATCCCGTGTTGCGCGTCGGCGACCTCTCGCTCGACGAGGACTCGTACGAGGTCGAGCGCGACGGCGCGCCCATCGAGCTCACCGCGACCGAGTTCGAGCTGCTGCGGTTCCTCATGCGGAACCCGCGACGCGTGCTGTCGAAGGCGCAGATCCTCGATCGCGTCTGGAACTACGACTTCGGCGGCAAGGAGTCGGTCGTCGAGCTCTACATCTCCTACCTGCGCAAGAAGATCGACGCCGGCCGCGCGCCGATGATCCACACCGTGCGCGGCGCGGGCTACATGCTCAAGGCGGCCGGATGACGCGGCCCGGCGACCCGGGGCACGCCGCCGCCGCGCGACAGGCCGTCGCCGACGCGCGGGCTGCCGACGCACGTGGCATCGAGGCGCCCGTTGGCGACCCTGCCGCGCCGGTGTCCGGCGACGCTGCCGGCACTCCGGAAGCAGCCGCATCGGTCGCCGCCGGCGGCGCATCGACGACGGATGCCGCACCCCGCCGCGGCGCGCCGAAGACCCTGCGCCGACGACTGCTGATGCTCATCGCGTCGCTCGTGGTGCTCGTGAGCGCGGTCGTGGGACTCGTGAGCGTCGCGGCGCTGCACAACCAGCTCATCGGGCGGCTCGACGCCCAGCTCCAGCAGGCCGTCGAGCGCGCCGCGCGGGTGGTCGACGACCCGGGTGGTCCACTGCCCATCCCGCCGGAGGGTGCCGAGGCGCTTCTCCGGATACCCGGCCAGCCGCTCGGCGCGATCGCCGCGTTCGTCACTGATCGTGCGGTGCTGTACTCCGGCACGATCGATCGCGAGGGCCAGATCGGGAAGCTGTCGGACGAGGCGGGCGAGGCCATCGCCGCGATCCCGACCGACCGCCAGCCCGTGACCGTCGAGCTCGACGAGCTGGGGGAGTACCGTGCCATCGCCGCGCCGACGAACGGCGGGTACTCGTACGTGGTCGCCTTCCCCCTCGCCGAGGTCAACGCCGTGACGACGCAACTCGCGATCACTGTCGCGATCGTCGCGCTCGCCGGCCTTGCCGGCGCGCTCCTGCTCGGGGCGGTGACGGTGCGGCGCGCGCTGCAACCGCTCGACCAGGTGACCGACACGGCGACGCTCGTGTCCGAGTTGCCCCTTGCGCGCGGCGACGTCGAACTGCCCGATCAGGTGCCCGTCGAGGACGAGCGGACCGAGGTGGGTCGCCTGGGCACCGCGTTCAACCGCATGCTCGGGCACGTGTCATCCGCCCTCTCGGCCCGCGAGCAGTCTGAGCGCAAGGTGCGCCGGTTCGTTGCCGATGCGAGCCACGAGCTGCGCACCCCGCTCGCCTCGATCCGCGGCTACGCCGAGCTCACGCGCCTCCACGGCGGCGATCTGCCACCCGACGTGGCGCACGCGGTCGGCCGCATCGAGTCGGAGTCGCTGCGGATGACGGAGCTCGTCGAGGACCTGCTGCTGCTCGCGCGGCTCGACGAGGGTCGCGAGCTGCGGCGCGACCGGGTCGACGTGCGGCAGCTCGTCGTCGACGCCGTGGGCGACGCGCAGGTCGCGGCGCCCGATCACGACTGGCGCGTGGCGGTGCCCGACGGTTCCGTCGAGATCATGGGAGACGAGTCGCGCCTGCGCCAAGTGCTCGCGAACCTCCTGGCCAACGCCCGCGTGCACACGCCCGAGGGCACGAAGGTCGTCGTGCGCCTCCAGCAGGTCGTGCCGACGGATGGCTCGGGCCGCCGCGTGCGGATCAGCGTGACTGACGACGGACCCGGCATCGATCCCGCGGTCCGCACCACGCTCTTCGAGCGGTTCGCCCGTGGCGACGCGTCGCGGTCGCGCCGCGCCGGGAGCACCGGCCTCGGACTCGCGATCGTGCGGGCGGTCGTCGCGGCGCACCGCGGCGAGGTCTCGGTCGAGAGCGAGCCCGGACGCACGGAGTTCGCGGTCGAACTGCCCGCCTGAGCCGCGCACAGGCCGACGAGTGCATGCCGAACGCACCGTGTACGCGCGCCTGCGGTGCATCTGGCATGCACTCGTCGGGGCGCGAGGCGACCGCCCGCGCTGAGAGCGCGGCGGACCACTACGCCTCGGCGAGCACTCGGAGCATCTCGGCGAACGTGCGCAGCTCATCCACCGAGCGCGGCTCGAGCGCCGCACGGACCCGCGCCTGGTTGGCCGCCCGCACGGCAAGAACTCGCTCGACCGCGGTCGGCGTCGCGCTGAGCGCACGCAGGCGTCCGTCGCGCTCGTCGGGCCGGCTCTCGACGAGGCCGGCCTCTTCGAGCACGCGGATCTGCCGGCTCACGACGCTCTTGTCCATGTCGAGCACGTCGGCGAGGACATGTGCATTCGTCGAGCCGAGGCGCACGATCGTGGCGAGCACCTTGTACGCGGCGGGCTGGAGGCCCGGCTGAACCTGGTCGGCGGCTTCCTTCCAGACCAGCCGGGCCCGGTTGAACACCACGCCGAGCTGCTCCTCGACGAGCGCGACGGCCTCGTCGACGGCGGGTTCGGCGGTCATGGCGCTCATGCTATCGGGCGCTCCGTGCGCCGGCGGTCTGCTCGGCAGGCACCTCGACGGAGCCGGTCGCCGGGTCGTGCACGAGGCCGACCGGGCGCAGGGCGACGGATGCCGCCGCGGCGTCGATCGCCGCATCCTCCGCATCCTCGAGCTCGCGGACGTGCTCGACCTGACGGTCCCCGCGGCCGGTCGCCGCGTCCTGCGTCTCGGACTTCGCCCGCTGGATCGCGTTCTGCGTGCCCAGGCTGATGTTCGGGAGGAACGCGACGGCGATGAGGGTCACGATCGCGAGCGGCACGGCGGCGAGGAACACGGCGCCGACGCCCGTGCCGTAGGCCGACTCGACGATCACGCGCAGGAACTCGGGCAGCTGGCTGATCTGCGGGATGGTGCCGCCGCCGAGCGCTTGCGCAGCCTGGAGCTGCTGCTCGGGCTCGAGCCCTCCGATGCCCTCCTTGATGGAGTCGGCCACGACGGTGCCGAGGATCGAGCCCATCACCGCGACGCCGACGGTGCCGCCGAGGCTGCGGAAGAATGTGACCGCACTCGTGGCGACGCCGAGGTTCTTCACCTCGGTCGTGTTCTGCACGACGAGCACGAGGTTCTGCATGAGCATGCCGACGCCGGCGCCGAGCACGAACATCGAGATGCCCACGTACCAGAACGGCGTGTCGTAGTGCAGGCGCGAGAGCAGGATGCTGCCGGCGATCATGAGCACGGCGCCGGTGACCATGAAGCCCTTCCACGTGCCGCGGCGGCTGACGAGCGCGCCGATGACGGTGGAGGAGATGAGCACGCCGGCCATCATCGGGATGGTCAGCAGGCCGGACTCGGTGGGGGTCGCTCCACGCGCAAGCTGCATGTACTGGCTGAGGAACACCGCCGTGCCGAACATCGCGACGCCGACCGAGATCGACGCGATCACCGAGAGCGTGAAGGTGCGGTTGCGGAAGAGGCCGAGGGGGATGACCGGCTCGCTCACGCGCAGCTCGACGACGATCGCGATCACGAGGAGCAGTGCGGCGGCGCCGACCATGAGCAGGCTCGGCACCGACAACCACTCGAAGTCCGTGCCGGCGAACGTCACCCAGAGCAGCAGCAGCGAGACGCCGGCCGAGATGAGGACGATGCCCGCGTAGTCGATCGAGACCTTCGTCTTCGGACGGGTCGGCAGGTGCAGCGTGCGCTGGAGCAGGATGAGCGCCACGACGGCGATCGGCAGGCCCACGAAGAAGTTCCAGCGCCAGCCGAGGCCGTCGGTGATGACGCCGCCGAGCAGCGGGCCGCCGACCGTCGCGACGGCCATGACGGCGCCGAACAGGCCGGCGTACTTGCCGCGCTCGCGCGGGCTGATGATGTCGGCCATCACGATCTGGCTGAGGGCGGCGAGGCCGCCGGCGCCGATGCCCTGGAAGACGCGCATGGTGATGAGGGTGCCGGGGTCCTGCGAGAAGCCGGCGACCGCCGATGCGACCACGAAGATGACGAGGGCGAGCTGGAGCAGGAACTTGCGGTTGAAGAGGTCGGCGAGCTTGCCCCAGATGGGCGTCGACACGGTGGTGGCGAGCAGCGTCGCGGTGACGACCCAGGTGAAGGCGGACTGGTCGCCCTCGAGGTCGGAGATGATCAGCGGCAGCGAGGTGCCGACGACGGTCGAGGCGAGCATCGACACGAACATGCCGAGCAGCAGGCCCGACAGGGCCGTGAGCACCTCGCGGTGCGTCATCCCGTTGTCGGAGAGCGCGCCGGACGGCGCCGGCGAGGCGGTTGCACGGGTGCGCGAGGGGTTGGACATTGAGCTCCTGAAATCGTTGACAAGCGTCAACTATAGGTAACTCATGGACAATGGTCAACTATTCCCGGATGGACCGGATCGCCCTGCGCGCGTCGGCGCTGCCCGATTTGGCGGCGTCCGAGCCATCCGCTACCCTTGACGGAGCCGAAGACCGCTGGTCGTCGCGCCCACAGCAATGCGGGCCGACCGAAGCTCTGCGAATGCAGGGGCCCGCGCAGGTGTGACGAAGACTTCCGGATCGAATCCGGCCGAGCTCCGCGCGTCTGCGCCGGAGCTCTTTCCATTTCCCCGAACGTTGCCAGCGCTCCGAGGCCGTGCACCGCCACCGCGATGCACGTTGAACACACAAGGAGTGGCCATGGCGAACAAGGAAGCCGCGGTTGCCGAGCTCACGGAGAAGTTCCAGGGCTCGACCGCCGTTCTGCTGACCGAATACCGCGGCCTCACTGTTGCGAAGCTCAAGGAGCTGCGCAAGTCCATCAGTGGGGACGCGAGCTACGCCGTGGTGAAGAACACGCTGACCAAGATCGCGGCGAACAACGCCGGGATCACCGCCTTCGACGACGAGCTCAAGGGCCCGTCGGCGATCGCGTTCGTGCACGGCGACCCGGTCGCCGTCGCGAAGTCGCTGCGTGACTTCACCAAGGCGAACCCCCTCCTCGTGGTCAAGGGCGGCTACTTCGATGGCAAGCCCCTGACCGCCGAAGAGGTAGGCAAGCTCGCCGACCTCGAGTCCCGCGAAGTGCTCCTGGCGAAGCTCGCCGGTGCCTTCAAGGCCTCGCTGTTCGGAGCCGCATATCTGTTCAACGCACCGCTGTCGAAGGCCGTCCGTACGGTCGACGCGCTGCGTGAGAAGCAGGAGTCCGCTGCGTAGGCGCGAGCCTCTCAAGCGGTGAGTAACGAGAAATCCAAGGAGAAGAAAAAATGGCGAAGCTGTCCACTGAGGAGCTGCTCGAGCAGTTCAAGGGCCTGACCCTCATCGAGCTCTCGGAGTTCGTGAAGGCATTCGAGGAGACCTTCGAGGTCACCGCTGCTGCCCCCGTCGCGGTTGCCGCTCCGGCTGCCGGCGGCGCCGGCGCTGCTGCTGAAGAGGTCGAGGAGAAGGACTCCTTCGACGTCGTCCTCGAGGCTGCCGGCGACAAGAAGATCCAGGTCATCAAGGTCGTCCGCGAGCTCACCTCGCTCGGCCTCGGCGAGGCCAAGGCCGTCGTCGACGGTGCTCCCAAGGCCGTGCTCGAGGGCGCGAACAAGGAGACCGCCGAGAAGGCCAAGGCTGCCCTCGAGGAGGCCGGCGCGACCGTCACCCTCAAGTAATCCGGCGCGCTCGCTCGAGCGCACCAGCTTGAGGTGACCTGCGTCACCTGAACACACGGATGCCCCGTGCCGATTCGCTCGGCACGGGGCATCCGTCGTCTCGGCGCCGTCTGGTGCCTCAGTCGTGCTCGCTCCTCACGAGGAGGTAGGCGAGGCCGGCGTACGTGTTCGGACCGGGGACGCCGTCGATCGGCCCGGTGTACCCGCCGCGCTGCGCGATGCGCTGCAGCGACTTCCACGTGTTCGGTCCCGGCACGCCGTCGATGGGGCCCGCGTACCCGGTGCCCGCGAGCACGAACTGCACGCCCTTCCACGAGTTGTTCCCGAGCTCGCCGTCGTACGGGCCGAAGTAGCCGCCGATGCGGGCGAGCACCTGGAGCGCCCGGTAGGTGTCCTCTCCGGGGTACCCGTCGACGGGTCCCGCATAGCCGAAGCCGGCGAGCACGGTCTGCACGCCCTTCCACGCCTCTGGCCGCATGGCGCCGTCGTTGGGGCCGGTGTACCCGCCCTTGGCGGCGAGCCGCTCGAGCGCATCCCAGGTCGGCGGGTCCGGGTAGCCGTCGACGTGGCCCGCATAGCGGTAGCCCTTGCCGGTCTGCTGGAGCGCCTTCCAGGTGTTCGGGCCGGGTACGCCGTCGTTCGGGCCCCTGTAGCCGCCCGCGCGGGAGATCCGTTGCAGGATGAGTCCCTGCTCGTGGGTGATCGCCGCGGTGGTCGCGGCAGCGGATTCGGTGGTCATGATGCCCTCCTCTGTCGAATGAAGGGCTGCGTGCGTCTGAGGGTTCCGCAGCCGCCCATGCGGACGCTACGACCGCGTCGCAGGCGCTGCCACCGGGCTGACCCTGAGGACGGCGGACCGGACCGAGACGCCCTCAGCGGGGCGCGCTGGTCGTCGCCCGGACGACCAGCCGGGTCGGCAGCGGCGCGCCCGAATCGGGAAGCGGCTCGGCCGTGGCGTCGTCGAGCAGCAGCGCCATGACCACGTCGACCGCGGCCCGCCCCTGCTCGCCCGGATACTGCTCGACGGTCGTGAGCTCGAACATCTCGGCGTACTCGTGCCCGTCCACGCCCATGACCGACAGGTCGCCGGGCACGTCGAGCCCGAGCTTCTCCGCCGCGCGGATGGTGCCGATCGCCATCTCGTCGGAGGACGCGAAGACCGCCGTCGGGCGGGCGCCGGGGTGGCCGAGCAGCTGGAGCGCACCGGTGTAGCCGCCGGGAAGGCTCATCTCGGCCTCGAGGACATGGGGTCCCGCGTCGTCGAGGACTCCGGCGGCCGCGAGCGCGTCGAGATGGCCCTGGCGCCGCTGACCCTGAACGCTCAGGGGTCGTTCGGCCGCGCCGAGGCCCGCGAGATGCGCGATTCGCTCATGCCCGAGGTGCAGCAGGTGCTCGGTCGCGAGCTGGCCGACCGCGCGGTCGTCCACCGACAGTCGTGCGTCGGCGCCCCCGCTGCCGCCGAGCGCGACGAGGGGCTTCTCGCGTCGCTCGAGCGCGGCGACCTCGTGCTCGTCGAGGTCGACGCCGATCGCGATGACGGCGTCGACGCGCTTGCGGGCCAGGAAGAACTCGAAGACCCGGGTGCGCTGCGGGCCGTGCTCGGAGAGGTTGTAGAGCGTGAGGTCGTACCCGGCGGAGAGGAGCGCACGTTCCACGCCTTCGAGCACCTCGCCGAAGAACCAGCGGTTCACGAAGGGGATGATCACCCCGATGTTCTTCGTGCGTCCGGTCACGAGGCTCGCGGCATCGGGTGATGCGATGTAGCCGATCTCCCTCGCGGCGGCCTCGACCTTCCGCCGTGTCTCGTCGGCCACGTAGCCGCCGCCGGAGAGGGCTCGGGATGCGGTGGCCTTGGAGACTCCCGCCAGACGGGCGACGTCGCCGATGGCCGCCATCGCCGCCTCCCTCCGTCGGGCTGCTCCGTTGCAGAGTGTAGTGCTCGGAGGAGCGATGTGGAACCGGTTCCCGATCCGGACTCGTATCCGAGAGCACTGCCGGTTTCCCCAGGTGGGAGCGCTCTCGCACCGCAGGGCTGCCGATGCGCGACGGAGGCCGAACCGTGACCCTCGGAACCTTGTGAGGAATCGCCTCGGTGTCCTAGCGTGGTCGCTGGAACCGGTTCCCGGTTCCGCCCTGCACCAACTCAACGAGGAGATGACATGAGACTCACACGGCATCGCCGTTGGGCGGTCCCCATCGTGGCGGCCGCAGCGGTCGGCCTGACGCTCACGGCGTGCACCGGCGACATCGCGGAGGAGGACGCGGGCGACGTCGACTGCGCCGACTACGAGGAGTACGGCACGTTCGACGGCGCCGAGGTCACGGTCGCGGGCACCATCCTCGACCTCGAGGCAGACCGCCTCGTCGAGTCGTGGTCCGACTTCGAGAGCTGCACCGGCATCTCGGTCGACTACCAGGGCTCGAGCGAGTTCGAGGCGCAGATCGCAGTCCTCGCCGAGGGTGGCAACGCCCCCGACGTCGGCATCGTCCCGCAGCCCGGCCTGCTCAAGCGGCTCGCCGACGGCGGATGGCTCATCCCGGCATCCGACGGCGTCGTCGCGAACATCGACGAGTTCTGGGACCCGATCTGGAAGGAGTACGCCACCGTCGACGACACGGTGTGGGCCGCCCCGCTCATGGCGAGCGTCAAGGGATGGGTCTGGTACTCACCAGCCGAGTTCGAGGAGAAGGGCTACGAGATCCCGCAGACCCTCGACGAGGTGAAGGAACTGTCCGACACCATCGCAGCCGAAGGCGACCACAAGCCGTGGTGCGTGGGCCTCGAGTCCGGTGATGCCACCGGCTGGCCCGGCACCGACTGGATCGAGGACTACATGATCCGCCTGCACGGCGCCGACGTGTACGACCAGTGGGTCACGCACGGCATTCCGTTCAACGACCCGCAGGTGGCCGAGGCGTTCGACGCGGTCGGCGAGTACCTGAAGAGCGACGACATGGTCAACGGCGGCATCGGCGACGTCTCCACGCTGGTCACCGAGGCGTTCCAGACCGCCGGCCTGCCGATCCTCGACGGCGAGTGCTCGCTGCACCACCAGGCCTCGTTCTACGAGACCTTCTGGAACCCCGAGGGCGGCGACGAGAACACCGTCGCGTCCGACGGCACGGTGTTCGGCTTCCTGCTCCCGCCGGCGACGGCAGGCGACCCGCTCTCGGTCACCGGTGGTGGCGAGTTCCCCGTCGCCTTCCGCGACGCGGAGGAGGTCGAGGCGTTCCGCACCTACCTGTCGAGCGACCTCTGGGCGAACAACCGGGTGAGCCTCGGCGGCGTCGTGAGCGCGAACAAGGGGCTCGACCCCGAGAACGCGTCCAGCGAGCTGCTCGTGCAGGCCGTCGAGATCCTGCAGGATCCCGAGACCACATTCCGGTTCGACGGATCCGACCTGATGCCCGGCGCCGTCGGTGCCGACTCCTTCTGGAAGGGCATCGTGGCCTGGGTCGGCGGCGAGAGCACCGAGCAGGTCCTCGACACCGTCGAGGCGAGCTGGCCGGCGAGCTAGCCGCCCGCGCGCCGTACGCTTGGCTCGCCCAGCGCACGGCATGATCGAGGGGCGGGGTTTCACAGCCCCGCCCCTCGGCACCCCCAGTTTCAGCGACGATCCCGGGAGGCACCCATGACTACGGCCGATCTGCTCGGCAAACTCCTTCAGGTGGTGATGGGCCTCGCGATCCTCGCGGCGGTCGTCGGCCTCCTCATCTTCTTCATCGACAAGGCGCCGAAGAAGGGCCGGGACTACTGGCAGCTCGCCGGCTTCCTGCTCCCCGCCATGCTGTTCGTGGTCATCGGACTCGTGATCCCGGCGATCCGGACCAGCCTCCTCGCGTTCCAGGACGGCAGCGGGAACTGGACGTGGGACAACTTCGTCTGGACGTTCACGCAGCCCACCGCCATCCGCGTCCTCATCAACACCGTCATCTGGGTGCTGATCGTGCCGACGTTCGCGACGATCATCGGACTCGCCTACGCGGTCTTCATCGACCGCTCGCGCGGAGAGAAGTACTACAAGGTCGTGCTGTTCATGCCGATCGCGATCTCGTTCGTGGGCGCCGGCGTCATCTGGCGCTTCGTGTACGAGTACCGGTCGGGCGACCGCGAGCAGATCGGCCTGCTCAACGCCATCGTCGTCGCGTTCGGCGGCGAGCCGGTGCAATGGATGCAGACGGACCCGATCAACACGTTCCTGCTCATCGTCGTCATGATCTGGATCCAGACCGGGTTCGCGATGGTCCTCTTGAGCGCGGCGATCAAGGGCGTCCCGACCGAGCAGATCGAGGCCGCCCAGCTCGACGGCACCAATGCCTGGCAGCGGTTCCTGAACGTCACCGTCCCCGGCATTCGGGGCGCCCTCGTGGTCGTGGTCACGACGATCTCGATCGCCACGCTGAAGGTCTTCGACATCGTCCGCACGATGACCGCCGGAAACTTCAACACGAGCACCATCGCGAACGAGATGTACACGCAGGCGTTCCGGGCGAGCGAGGTCGGGCGCGGATCCGCGCTCGCGCTGATCCTGTTCATCCTGGTCCTGCCCATCGTCGTCTACAACGTCAACGTCCTGAGGAAGCAGAGGGAGATCCGATGAGCAGCGTCGCACCCGCCGATCTTCCGGTCGGCAAGGACCTCGGCTCGATCGAGGCGGCCGAACAGGCCGAGTACGGCGAGCCGAAGGCGGCCCGGGTCAAGAAGCGACTCACGTCGCGCACGGCGACGATCGCCTCGCTCATCATCGCCGTCCTGTGGACCATCCCGACGTTCGGCCTGTTCCTGTCGTCGTTCCGGCCGGCCGAGCTGATCCGGACGACCGGGTGGTGGACCTTCTTCGCGAACCCCGGTCTCACGCTCGACAACTACCGCGACGTGCTCCTCTCGACGTCGTCGTCGTCGCCGCAGCTCGGGGCGTACATCGTGAACTCGATCGCCATCGCGCTGCTCGGCACGCTCATCACCCTGGTGTTCGCGTCGATGGCGGCCTACGCCTTCGCGTGGATCAAGTTCAAGTGGGTGAACTGGCTGTTCATCTTCGTGTTCGCGCTCCAGATCGTGCCGCTGCAGATGGCGTTGGTGCCGTTGCTGCAGACGTTCTCGACCTGGCTGCGACCGATGCAGGCGTGGCTGCACGACGTGGTCCCGATCATCCCCGAGCAGAACTACGCCCCGGTGTGGCTCGCGCACGCGATGTTCGGCCTGCCGCTGGCCATCTTCCTGCTGCACAACTTCATCGCCGAGATCCCGAACGACGTCATCGAGGCGGCCCGGGTCGACGGCGCGACGCACGGCCAGATCTTCGGTCGGATCGTGCTGCCGCTCGCCACGCCCGCGCTCGCGTCGTTCGCGATCTTCCAGTTCATCTGGGTGTGGAACGACCTGCTGGTCGCCCTGATCTTCTCGGGCGGCACGCAAGACGTGGCGCCACTCACCCAACGATTGGCCGAGTTGGTCGGCACGAGAGGCCAGGACTGGCAGCTCCTGACCGCCTCGGCGTTCATCTCGATCGTCATCCCGCTCATCGTGTTCTTCGCACTGCAGCGCTACTTCGTACGTGGCCTGCTTGCGGGCGCGACGAAGGGCTGACGGCGGGCGGATGCCGCGGCATCCGCATCGGGGGCGGATGTCGCCAGGCATCCGCCCCTTCGCATCGCCTCCCGCGACGCCGTCGGCGAACATCCCACGTTCGAGGCGCCCCCGCGGCGGCCGTGCCGGAGGCGCCGCTTAGGGTGAATCCATGAGCATGCACGGTGGCGGAGTGCCCCCGGGCGCCCGGGCGGGCGGGGGTGCCCCAGGTCGCGGCGGCGGGGTCAGCCGGCGGATCTCCAGCGCCGACGAAGCGGCCCAGCGCGCCGAGAACGCCGAGGCGCCGAAGATCCCGCACCTCCTGCGTCGGATCGCCGAGCTGTTCCGGCCGCATCGCGCCCCGCTCGCGGTGGTCGTCGTCCTGGTCCTGCTCGGGGCGGCGCTCAGCGTCATCCCGCCGCTGCTCACGCAGCGCGCCTTCGACGATGCGCTGTTCCCGACCGACGCCTCGGGCGACGTCGGCGCACCCGACCTGACCGCGCTCGTCTGGATCGTGGGCGCGATGATCGGCGTCTACGTGTTCTCGGCGCTGCTCGGCGTGTGGCAGACCTTCCTCACCGCGACGATCGGCAACAAGGTCATGGGCGCCATGCGGGTGCGCCTCTTCAGCCACCTGCAGTCGATGGAGCTCAGCTTCTTCACGCGCACGAAGACGGGCATCATCCAGTCGCGCCTGCAGAACGACGTCGGCGGCGTGGCATCCGTGCTCACCAACACGGTCTCGAGCGTGCTCGGCAACACGGTCACGGTCATCTCGGCGTTCGTGGCGATGCTGCTGCTCAACTGGCAGCTCACGCTCATCGCGCTCGTGCTCATGCCGTTCATGGTCATCGCCCAGCGGCGCGTCGGCCAGGTGCGCGCCCGCATCGCGGCGAAGACGCAGGAGTCCCTGTCCGAGATGACGGCGATCACGCAGGAGACGCTGTCGGTCAGCGGCATCCTCCTCTCCAAGAGCTTCACCCGGCAGAAGAGCGAGATCGACCGCTACGCCGACGAGAACGGCAACCAGATCCAGCTGCAGGTGCGCCAGCAGATGTCGGGTCAGTGGTTCTTCGCGATGGTCTCCATCTTCATGTCGTCGATTCCGGCGATCGTCTACCTGGTCTCCGGATGGCTCATCACGGGCGGCGTCTCCGACATCACGGCCGGCACGATCGTCGCGTTCACGACCGTGCAGGCGCGACTGCTCTTCCCGCTCATGGGGCTCATGCGCGTCGCGCTCGACCTGCAGACCTCGAGCGCGCTGTTCGCCCGCATCTTCGAGTACCTCGACCTCACGCCCGCGATCACCGATCGTCCCGGCGCGAGCGAGGTGCCGATGGGCACGGATGTCGCGGGCGGGCCGCGTCTCGGCAGCGTCGAGTTCGACCACGTCTCGTTCCGGTACCCCGACGCCGACGACGACGGGCGGCCCACGCTCGACGACGTGTCGTTCACGATCGAGCCCGGCCAGTACGCGGCCTTCGTCGGACCGAGCGGGGCGGGCAAGACGACCGTGTCGTACCTCGTCCCGCGGCTGTACGAGGCGTCGAGCGGATCCATCCGCTTCGCGGGCATCGACGTGCGCGACCTGTCGCAGGAGTCGCTCATGTCGCACATCGGCATCGTCAGCCAGGAGACCTACCTCTTCCACGCGACCATCGCCGAGAACCTGCGGTACGCCAAGCCCGATGCCACCGACGCCGAGCTCGAGGCTGCGGCGCGTGCCGCCAACATCCACGAGACCATCGCGTCGTTCCCCGAGGGCTACGAGACCGTCGTCGGCGAACGCGGCTACCGGCTCTCGGGGGGTGAGAAGCAGCGCATCGCCATCGCGCGCGTGCTGCTCAAGGACCCGGCGGTGCTGGTGCTCGACGAGGCGACGAGTGCGCTCGACACGATCAGCGAGCGCGTGGTGCAGGCGGCGCTCGACGACGCGTCGCGCGGGCGCACGACCATCGCGATCGCGCACCGGCTCTCGACGGTGGTCGCGGCCGACGTCATCTTCGTGATCGTCGCCGGCCGGATCGCCGAGCGCGGCACGCACGCCGAGCTCATCGAGGTGGGCGGCGTCTACGCGTCGCTCTACCGCCAGCAGGCCGAGCGACCCGAGGTCGCCGCGCCGCGGGCGTAGCGCGCCGCGGCGCTGCGCCGCGCTACGAGCGCTCGGCGAGCATGTCCTCCATGAGCGCGATCTCGGACTCCTGGCTGGCGACGATCGCCTCGGCGAGCGACACGACCACGGGGTAGTCCGAGCGTGCGAGCACGGCCTCGGCCATCTCGACCGCGCCCTGGTGGTGCGCGATCATGAGCTCGAGGAACATGCGCTCGGCTTCGACGCCCTCGAGGGACTCGAGCTCCTCGATCTGCTCGGGCGTCGCGAGGCCCGGCATGGGCCCGCCGGGCTCGTGCGTCGCGGCGGCGTCGTTCGCACCGTCGCCGTGACCGCCGTGGGTCTCGCCGTCGTCGGCGGGCTGCGTCATCCACGTCATCGCCGGCTCGGCGCCGAACTGGGGCAGCCCCCACTCGGCCAGCCAGGCGTACATCTGGCCCGACTGCTGGGCTTGCGTGGTCGCGATGTCGTAGGCGAGCAGGCGGGTCGCGTCGTCGTCGGTCGCGTCGCGGATGATCATCGCGAGCTCGACGCCCTGCTGGTGATGCACCTGCATGTCGCGGGCGAACCCGGCCTCGGCGCTCGTGGTCGAGGGCGTGGGCTCGCCGAGCGTCGAGAGCCGCCCGACCGAGAACGCGACCGCGGCCACCACGACGAGCGCGACGGCAGCCGCGAGCACGACGGCCCACCGGCCGAGGCCGCGATGGGGGCGATCGTCGCTCGACGCCGCATCCGCCGCCTCGGCGCCGACCTCAGGGGGAGTGTCGGACCGGTCGGTCACGACACCTTGCCGGGGCCGTCGATCGCGCCGGTGCAGGATGCGCCGGGCTCGGGCACGTCCTGGCTGACCCAGTACTCCTCGAGGAATTCGGCGATGCGCGGGTCGTCGGCCTCGTCGACCTGGAGCTGCGAGTTCCAGCCGCTCAGCACGATCGGCGAGGGCAGGCCGTCGAACGGCGAGAGGATCACGTACGTCGAGGGCAGCTTCGAGCGGAGGGTCGAGAGCTCGTCCTCGGACAGCGCGTCGGCGTCGTAGGTGACCCAGACGGCGCCGTGCTCCATCGAGTGCACGGCGTTCTCGTTCGGCACCGGCTCCTCGTAGATGCCGCAGTTCAGCCATGCCGGGTTGTGCTGGCCGCCGGCGGGCGGCGTTTCCGGGTAGTCGACGACGCCTTCGACGTGCTCGGACGTGTTCTCGAAGGTCTCGACGCCCTCGACCTCGGCGCCGGACCCGCCGGCGCTGTAGGTCGCCGGGCGCGGAGTCAGCACGACGGAGGTGACGATGAGCGCGACGATCGCCACGCCGACGGCGACCGAGCTCCAGATCGCGATGCGGCGGTTGCGCTTCATGCGCGCCTCGCGCTTCTTGAACTCCTCGAGCTTGCGTTCGCGCTCGATGGCACGCTGCTGCTTGACGGTGGGCTTCTTGCCGGTCGGGGTCGCGCTCACGCGTGGGCCTTCCTCGTGCGGTGGGAGTCGTCTGAGTATACGAACGCATGCGCTGGGAGAACACCGGGCGGCATGCGCCATCCGCCCCGGGTTCCAGCCTGCCATGCGACATCCCTCATGCCCTAGGCTTGCGGCGTGAGCTTCTCGCCTCGGTGTTGTCGTCGCTAGGCAGGCGACCCCTTCCCTGCGTCGCGCGCCGTTCCGGGCGCCGCTCCGACGCACTCCACCAGAGGATGAACACACCGGCATGAAGTACGCACAGAACATCACCGAACTCGTCGGCGACACTCCGCTCGTCAAGCTCAACCGCGTGACGCAGGGGGTGACGGATGCCACGGTGCTGGTGAAGCTCGAGTACTTCAACCCCGGCGGCTCCGCCAAGGACCGCATCGCAGGGCGCATCATCGACGCCGCCGAGCGCGAGGGCAAGCTCAAGCCGGGCGGCACGATCGTGGAGCCCACCTCTGGCAACACGGGCGTCGGCCTCGCGCTCGTCGCGCAGCAGCGCGGCTACAAGTGCATTTTCGTCTGCCCCGACAAGGTCAGCGAAGACAAGCGCAACGTGCTGACCGCGTACGGCGCCGAGGTCGTCGTGACGCCGACCGCCGTCGCACCCGACAGCCCCGAGTCGTACTACGGCGTCTCCGATCGGCTCGCGCGAGAGATCCCGGGCGCGTTCAAGCCCGACCAGTACTCCAACCCCAACGGCCCACGGTCGCACTACGAGACGACCGGCCCCGAGATCTGGCGCGACACCGACGGCACCGTGACGCACTTCGTCGCCGGCGTCGGCACGGGCGGCACCATCACGGGCACGGGTCGGTACCTGCGCGAGGTGTCCGAGGATCGGGTGCGGATCATCGGCGCCGACCCGGAGGGCTCGGTGTACTCGGGCGGCACCGGGCGGCCGTACTTCGTCGAGGGCGTCGGCGAGGACTTCTGGCCGAGCGCGTACGACCCGAGCGTGCCGCACGAGATCATCGCCGTGTCCGATGCGAAGTCGATCGAGATGACGCGGCGGCTCGCGCGCGAGGAGGGCATCCTCGTGGGCGGCTCGAGCGGCATGGCGGTGGTCGCGGCGCTCGAGGCGGCATCCCGCCCCGAGGTCACCGCCGACGACGTGTTCGTGGTGCTGCTGCCCGACTCCGGCCGCGGCTACCTCGGCAAGATCTTCAACGACAAGTGGCTGCGCGCGTACGGCTTCGGCAACGCGCCCGCCGGCCACACGATCCGCGACATCCTCGACGCCAAGGCCGATCGCACCGCCCCGCTCGTGTACGTGCACCCGAACGACACCGTGCGCGAGGCGATCGACCGGATGACCGAGAGCGGCGTCTCGCAGCTCGTCGTCCTCTCGGCCGAGCCGCCGGTCGTGCTCGGCGAGGTCGTCGGCGCGCTGCACGAGGAGGGACTGCTCGAGCAGGTGTTCTCGGGCCGCGCGAAGCTGACCGACGAGGTGTCGACCGTGGTCGGCGATCCGCTGCCGCTCATCGGCGTGAACGAGCCCGTCGTGGCCGCGCGCCAGGCGTTCGGCGGGGCGCCCGCGATGCTCGTCACCGACGGCGGCAAGGCGCTCGGCGTCATCACCCGCGCCGACCTGCTCGCCTACCTCTCCTCCTGACATGCCCGTTTCAGGAACTCGGAGGCTCGTCAGGACGCGATCGCCGATTCCGTCCTGATTCCCTTCCGTCTTCCTGAATCCCGAAGTAGAACGGACCACCTCATGAACAGCGACGCCGGATTCGACACGCGCGCGGTCCACGCCGGGCAGGACGCCGACCCGACCACGGGCGACGTCATCCCGCCCATCCACGTGACCTCGACCTATGCCCAGGACGGCATCGGCGGGCTGCGCAACGGGTACGAGTACTCGCGCGGCGGCAACCCGACGCGCACCGCGCTCGAGACCCAGCTCGCCGCGCTCGAGGGCGGCATCCGCGGCCTGTCGTTCGCATCGGGGCTCGCCGCCGAGGACGCGCTGCTCCGCACGGTGCTGCAGCCCGGCGACCACGTCGTCATCGCCAACGACGTGTACGGCGGCACGCACCGCCTGATCCGCCGCATCTTCGGCGACTGGGGCGTGCGGCACACCACGGTCGACACGAGCGACCTCGACGCGGTCCGCCGGGCGATCGAACTGGGCACCACGAAGGTGCTGTGGGTCGAGACGCCCTCCAACCCCCTGATGAAGATCTCGGATGTCGCGGCGCTGGCCGAGCTCGGCGACGAGGCCGGCGTGCTCGTCGTCGTCGACAACACCTTCGCGAGCCCGGCGCTGCAGCAGCCGATCGCTCTCGGCGGGCACGTGGTCGTGCACTCGACGACGAAGTACCTCGGCGGGCACTCCGACGTGGTCGGCGGCGCGCTCGTGTTCGCGGCGGGCCAGGAGGAGCTCGCCGAGCGCGTCGGGTTCACGCAGTTCGCGGCGGGCGCGGTGTCGTCGCCGTTCGACGCGTTCCTCACCACCCGTGGCATCAAGACCCTCGGCATCCGGATGCAGCGGCACAGCGAGAACGCGATGGCGATCGCGGAGCGGCTCTCCGAGCACGCGGGCATTGCGCGCGTGCTCTATCCGGGGCTCGAGTCGCACCCCGGCCACGAGCTCGCGGCGCGGCAGATGTCGGGCTTCGGCGGCATGGTGTCGATCGACCTCGCCGGCGGCGGCGACGCCGCCCGGCGCTTCGCGGAGTCGACCGAGCTGTTCACGCTCGCCGAGTCGCTCGGCGGGGTCGAGTCGCTCGTGAACTACCCGGCCGAGATGACGCACGCGTCGGTGAAGGGCACCGAGGCCGAGGTGCCCGAGTCGATCGTGCGCCTGTCGGTCGGCATCGAGGATGTCGCGGACCTGCTCGCCGATATCGACCGGGCGCTCGGCCGGCTGTAGCCTCGCGGACGGCGCACCATCCTGCGGTGGGACAATTGAGCTGACGGCGCGCGGCACGTCACCGGCGCCGAGGAGATGAGCTCCATGGTCTGGCTCTGGATCACCCTGATCGTGCTCGGCATCGTCGCGATCGTGCTGCTGTTCATGTCGATGAAGATCGTGAAGCAGTACGAGCGGGGCGTGGTCCTGCGATTCGGCCGGCTGCATGGCGTGCGCGAGCCGGGCATCCGCTTCATCATCCCCATCGTCGACGTCATGACGAAGGTATCGCTACGGATCGTGACGCTGCCCATCCAGTCGCAGGGCATCATCACGAAGGACAACGTGAGCGTCGGCGTCTCGGCGGTCGCCTACTACCGGGTCGTCGACGCGGTGAAGTCGGTGATCGCGATCGAGAACGTGAAGTCGGCGATCGACCAGATCGCGCAGACGACGCTGCGCAAGGTGATCGGCCAGCACCACCTCGACGAGGCGCTGTCCGACACCGCGATGCTCAACGCCAACATCCGCGAGATCCTCGACGTGACGACCGTGGAGTGGGGCGTCGAGGTGACCCTCGTCGAGCTGAAGGACATCCTGCTGCCCGATTCCATGAAGCGCGCGATGGCCAAGCAGGCCGAAGCCGAGCGCGAGAAGCGCGCGAAGATCATCGCCGCCGAGGGCGAGGCGCTCGCCGCGACCCAGCTCGGCGTCGCGTCCGACACCATGATGTCGCATCCGCTCGCCCTGCAGCTGCGCACCCTGCAGACCCTCGTCGAGGTGGGCGTCGACAAGAACACGCTCGTCGTGGTGCCGGCGCCGCTGATGAGCTCGATCGGCGAGCTGGCGAACTTCCTCGACCGAGAGTCGGCGATCGCTGAAGTGCGGCGCTCGACGACGCCGTCGCAGTCGCCCACGCCGGGACTGGCAGGATCTTGAGGAAGGCTGTCTATCCTGCCATCGCGCCGCGTCGGTGGCGTGGCCCAGAATGAGCGGGTGAGTTCGAGAACACTGGATGCCGCGCCATCCACCGATGCCACTGCCACCGCCACCGGGCACCGGGGCAGCCTCGGTCTCGTGCAGGGCACCGCGCTGTACATCGCGAGCGTGCTGGGCACGGGCATCCTCGTGTTGCCCGGCCTCGCCGCGCAGGCGGCCGGGCCGGCGTCGATCCTCGCCGTGGCGGCCGTGCTCGTGCTCTCCATTCCGCTCGCCGGCACGTTCGCCGCGCTCGCCTCGCGGTTCCCCGACGCGGGCGGGGTCGCGAGCTACGTGCGCCGCTCTCTCGGAGCCACCGCGGCCCGCATGACCGGCTACTGGTTCTTCTTCGGCGTGTGCGTCGGCGCGCCCGTGGTCGCTATCCTCGGCGGCGAGTACGTCGTCGCGGTGCTCGGCGTCGACCGGGCGGCGGTGCCGATCATCGGCTTCGCGGTGTTCCTGCCGCCGTTCGTGGCGAACTGGTTCGGCGTTCGCGTGGCCGGCTGGGTGCAGTTCGTGCTCACCGGGCTCCTGCTCTCGGTGGTCGTCGGCGTCGTCGCCGTCACGTTCCCGGCCGCCGAGCCCGCGAACTTCACGCCGTTCCTGCCGAACGGCTGGGCGGGTGTCGGCGTCGCGATCAGCCTGTTCGTGTGGGCCTTCGCCGGCTGGGAGGTGGGCACCCACATCGCGGGCGAGTTCCGCGACCCCAAGCGCACCATCCCGATCGCCACGGCCATCGCCATCGTGATCGTCGGCTTCGGCTACCTCGCGCTGCAGTTCGTGACCGTCGCCGCGCTCGGCGAGCGGGCGGGTGAGAGCCAGGTGCCGTTGCTCGACCTCGTCGAGACCACGGCGCCCGGCATCGGCTCGGTGCTCGTCGCGATCGTCGCCGCCATCGTCACCGTGGGCGTGGTGAACGCGTACCTGCCCGCCTTCGGCAAGCTCGGCGCCGCGCTCGGGCGCGACGGCGACCTGCCGGGCTTCTTCGCCAAGGGCGCCGCCGACGGCGAGATCCCGCGTCGGGCGCTCGCGCTGACCGGCGTACTGATCGTCGTCTACTTCGGGCTCATGCTCCTCAACGACCTCGACCTCACCGGCTTCATCCTCATCCACACGAGCAACATGGTCGCGATCTACGCGGCCGGCATGATCGCCGCCACGCTGCTGTTGCGACGGTGGTCGGTCGGCTGGTGGCTCGCGGTCGTCGCAACGGTGCTCACGGCGGGCCTGCTCGTGCTGGCGTGGCAGAACCTCGTGGTGCCGCTCGTGCTCGCCGCTGCGGCGGTGCTCGTCACGGTAGTGCGGCGCGCGCGTCGCGGTCGCGCCGTCCAACGACCAGACCACGGCGGCGCCGTCGACCGGCGCGGGCCCGAACCCGCAGCGACCATCGCCCCTCGACAGGAGCCCAGTTGACCGAGTACCGCGCCCGCTTCGACGCCGAGATCGACTTCGTCAACGGGGGAGGTCTGCGGGCCGACGCGTTCCGGCTCGACCTGCCGTCGCCCGACCTCACCGAGGCGCAGATCGGGGAGTTGCTCGTGCGGCACCTCGGACTCGCGATGGCGGGTCGCGTCGAGCTCTCGAACCTCGAGATCGTCGAGGAGCCGCACAAGGGCTCGCGCGGCGTGTCCGAGACGGCGCCCGCGGCGCCCGCGGCGGCCGCGACATCCGTCTCGACGCCGACGAGGGGCGCGATCGTCGACCTCAGCCACACGGTGCGCGCCGGGCTCGTGACGTACCCGGGCATCCCGGCGCCGACGATCACGCCGCACCTCACGCGCGAGGCGTCGCGGAAGCACTACGCGCCGGGCACCGAGTTCGCGATCGACCTCATCACGATGGCCGGCAACACGGGCACCTACCTCGACAGCCCCTACCACCGCTACGCCCATGGCGGCGATCTTGCGACCCTCGACCTGGCGACGCTCGTCGGCGTGCCCGTCGAGGTGTTCCGATTCACGGATGCCGCGACCCGCGGGATCCCCGCGACGGCGTTCCTCGACCGTGACCTCGCCGGTACCGCGGTGCTGCTGCACACCGGCTGGAGCCGGCACTTCGGCACGCCCGAGTACGCGCATGGTTCGCCCTTCCTCACCGAGGCGGGCGCGCAGCACCTGGTCGACGCCGGCGTCGCGATCGTCGGCATCGACGCGCTGAACATCGACGACACCGAGTCGGGCGGCACCCGACCGGCTCACTCGCTGCTGCTCGCGGCCGGCATCCACGTCGTCGAGCACCTCACGGGCCTCGACCGCGTCCCCGTTCATGGGGCGCGGTTCACCGCGGTGCCGCCCAAGGTCGAGGGCTTCGGTACGTTCCCGGTGCGGGCGTTCGCCGAGCTGCCCTAGTCGCCACGGCCGTCGAGACGGCCGAAGTCCGCCGAAGCGCCGATGTCCGCGCGTCGTGGCTGGCATGCGGGGGCCGTTCCGGGTGAGGATGGTCCCATGACCGCCCATGCGTACGCGCTCGCCGACGGCAACACGATCCCCGCGATCGGCTTGGGCACGTACGGGCTGAACGACCAGTCCGGCGTCCAGGCGATCGTCTCCGCCATCCAGGACGGCTACCGCCTCATCGACACGGCCTACAACTACGGCAACGAGGAGGTCGTGGCCGAGGCGATCCGCCGCGTCGACGTCGATCGCAGCGACCTCTTCGTCACGACCAAGCTGCCCGGCCGGCACCACGGCATCGAGGAGACGCTGGCGAGCTTCGAGCAGTCGCGCAAGCGCCTCGACCTCGACTGGGTCGACCTCTACCTCATCCACTGGCCGAACCCGAAGCGCGACCGGTACGTCGACAGCTGGCGTTCGATGATCAAGCTCAAGGAGCGCGGCGTCGTCCGCTCGATCGGCGTCTCGAACTTCACGCCGGCGATGCTCGACCGGCTCAACGCCGAGACGGGCCTCATGCCGGTCGTGAACCAGGTCGAGCTACATCCCTACCATCCGCAGGCCGAGCTGCGGGCGTATCACTCCGAGCACGCGATCCGCACCGAGAGCTGGACGCCGCTGGCCAAGGGCAGCGAACTGCTCGCCGAGCCCGTGATCACCGAGATCGCCGCGCGACACGGCGTGAGGCCCGCCCAGGCCGTGCTGGCCTGGCACCTCGAGCTCGGTTCGGTGCCGATCCCGAAGTCGGCCGACGCCGCGCGTCGCCGGCAGAACCTCGACGTCTTCGACGTCGGGCTCGAGCCGGCCGAGGTCGACGCGATCTCCGGCCTCGAGCGCGGCCGGCTGTGGGGTGCCGATCCCGAGGTGCACGAAGAGCTGTAGCACTGTCCGGTTCTCGCGGGTCGGCGACCGGTTCGGCGCGGCGGATGTCGCGGGCCCGTCGTAGGCTCGATCGGGTGAGCGAACGCACCACCCCGGCACCATCCGCGGCCGTCGAGGCCCCCGTCGGGGGCCCCCTCGCCCGCCCGTGGCGCTTGCTGTCGCTCGGCATGTTCGCGCTGATCTTCCTCGCGGCGTTCGGGGTGCTCGCGGTCACGACCGTGATGCCGCTGGTCGCCGCCGACCTCGACGGCGAGCACCTGTACGCGCTCGCCTTCTCGGTACCGCTCGCCGCCGGCGTCGTGGGCATGGTCGTCGCCGGCAACTGGAGCGACCGGTCGGGTCCGCTGCCGCCGCTCATCGCGGCCGGCGTGCTCTTCGTGATCGGGCTCGTGATCGCGGGGCTCGCGCCGAACATGCCCGTGCTGGTGCTCGGCCGCCTCGTGCACGGCATCAGCGGCGCGGCCGTCATCGTGCCGCTCTACGTGATCGTCGCGCGGGTGTACCCCGAGTCGGTGCGTTCGCGCGTCTTCGCGGGGTTCGCGGCCGCGTGGGTCATCCCGTCGATCGTCGGTCCGGCGGTCGCTGGATTCGTCGCAGAGCAGCTCGACTGGCGGTGGGTGTTCCTCGGCGTCATCGCCCTCGTGCTTCCGGCCGGCGCGATGATGCTCGTGCCGCTGCTGCGCGTGCACGACCGCGTGCGGGGCGACCCGTCGGTGCCGTGGAGCGGCTCTCGACTGGCGTGGTCGATCCTCGCCGCGTTCGCCGCGCTCGGAGTGAGCCTCGCGAAGGAGCTGCCCGAGCCGTGGCGATGGATCGTCGCCGTCGCGGGCATCGTCGTCGCGATCGTCGCCGTTCGGCCGCTGCTCCCGTCCGGCGCGCTTCGGGCCGCGCGCGGCATGCCCGCGACCGTCCTGATGCGCGCGATCGTCGCCGGCGCCTTCTTCGCTACCGAGATCTACCTGCCGTACCTGCTCATCGACCGATACGAGTTCGCGCCGAGCCTCGCCGGCGCGGTGCTCACGGGCGCCGGCATCTCGTGGGCCGTTGCGTCGTGGCTGCAGGGACGACTCGGCGACCGGGTCTCCAACGTCGACGTGGTGCGGATCGGCGCCGTCGTGCTCGCCATCTCGCTCGTGGTGGTGCTCGCGGTGGCCGCCTTCACGCTCTCGCCCGCGATCGCGTTCGTCGCCTGGACGGCGTGCGGCGCCGCCATGGGCTTCATGTACCCGCGGTTCTCGGTCTCCGTGCTCGAGCAGTCGACGCAGGAGGCGCAGGGCTTCAACAGCGCTGCGCTGACGATCGGCGAGTCGCTCGGCGCGGCGGTCGCCCTCGCGATCACGGCCCTCGTCGCTAGCGTCGTGGGCCCCGACGCGTTCACGGCCGAGTTCCTCGTGACGGTGGGGATCGCGATCGTCGGCGTCGTCCTGTCGTCGCGGGTGCGTCCGCCCCGCTGACGTCCTCTCCGCCGATGTGACGGTCACATTGTGACGGTCACATTGTGACGGTCACATTCCCGCCATCCGAGTGCATAATGGTCGCGGCGGCATGTGTGACCGTGAACATGCCGGGATCGAAACCGAGGTCACGTGCCGGAGACGACGCAGGAGTCCGTGCGTGGGCGTGCGCCCAGCATCCGCGATGTGGCGCGCCTGGCGGGCGTGTCGCACCAGACCGTGTCGCGCGTGCTGAACAACCATCCCAGCATCCGCCCGGAGACCAAGCAGCGCGTGCTCGACGTCATGGCCGAGCTGCAGTACAAGCCCAATCGCGCGGCGCGCGCCCTCGTGACGAGCCGTTCGCGCACGATCGGGATCCTGTCGGCGTCGAGCACGCACTACGGGCCGGCCTCGAGCATCGCGGCCATCGAGTCGGCCGCGCGAACGGCCGGGTACTGGGTGACCACGGCCAACATCGAGTCGGGCGATGCGGGCTCGATCGCCGACGGGCTCGCCCATCTCGCCGCGCAGGGCATCGAGGGCCTCGTCGTCATCGCGCCGCAGGTGCGCGTGTTCGACACGCTCGCGCAGCTGTCGATCGACGTGCCGTACGTGACGCTGCAGTCGACCGGTCGAGACCCCGAGCACACGCTCTCGGTCGACCAGATCGCGGGCGCGCGGCTGGCCACGCGCCACCTCATCGAGCGCGGGCACCGCCAGATCTACCACCTGGCCGGCCCGCAGGACTGGATCGAGGCCGAGGCGCGCATGCGCGGATTCCTCGACGAGATGAGCGCGCGGGACGTGCCCACGACCGCGCCGATCCTCGGCGACTGGACGGCGGAGTTCGGGTACTACGCCGGCCGCGAGCTGCTCACCGTCCGTGACTTCACGGCGATCTTCGCGTCGAACGACCAGATGGCGCTCGGCGTGATGCACGCGGTCCGCGACGCCGGGCTCGAGATCCCGAGGGACGTCTCGGTGATCGGATTCGACGACATCCCCGAGGCCGCGCACTTCTGGCCGCCGCTCACCACGGTGCGCCAGGACTTCGCCGAGCTCGGGCGACGTTGCGTCGCGCTGCTGCTCGGCGACATCGACGCTTCGGCGCCCGAGTACCGCGGCACGATCGTGCCCGAGCTCATCGTGCGGTCGTCGGTCGGCACGCCCGCGTTCTGACGGCGCGCGGCGGCGGATTCCGGCCCGTTACCGTTCCGTGATCATCGGTCAGTTGACAGCCGAGCCGATCGTGGGGCTAACATGTGACTCGCCATGTGAACGGTCACATCACGGTCACATCGGCCAGGATCCATCGCCGCCGCGGCGGCCGCACCATTCGACGAGGGAGTCCGCGTGACCAGTTTCGGCCCGCAGATCGAGGTCGCGATCGCCCGTGTCCGGGCCGACGTCGCCCGGCTGCACGGCGAGCTGACCCGGTACGGCCTGGTCGTCTGGACCGGCGGCAATGTCTCGGGCCGGGTCCCCGGCGCCGACCTGTTCGTGATCAAGCCCTCGGGCGTGAGCTACGACGACCTGGCGCCCGAGAACATGATCCTCTGCGACCTCGACGGCAACGTGATCCCGGGCACGCCGGGCAGCGAGCGGTCGCCGTCGTCCGACACCGCCGCGCACGCGTACGTGTACCGCAACATGCCCGAGGTCGGCGGCGTCGTGCACACCCACTCGACGTACGCGGTGGCCTGGGCGGCACGGGGCGAGGAGATCCCCTGCGTCATCACCGCGATGGCCGACGAGTTCGGCGGCCCGATCCCGATCGGGCCGTTCGCCATCATCGGCGACGACTCCATCGGCCGCGGCATCGTCGAGACGCTCAGCGGGCACCGCTCGCGGGCGGTGCTCATGCAGAACCACGGCCCGTTCACCATCGGCGCGAACGCGAAGGACGCCGTCAAGGCGGCCGTCATGGTCGAGGATGTCGCGCGCACCGTGCACTTCGCCCGCGAGGCGGGCCCGCTGATCCCGATCCCCCAGGAGGCGATCGACCGGTTGTACGACCGGTACCAGAACGTCTACGGACAGTCCTCGGACGCCCGTCGACCGATCCCCAGCTGACCCACCCACCAGCTGACCATCCACAACTGAAGAGCTTGCGGCAGCCGCGGTCCCGAACGGACGCCGCAGGGAAGCCGGTCGTCATGGACGAGGCCGGATTCCGCAACGTCACCAAGACGACGACGTCCATGACCACACAGTGAAAGGACACACCGTGAACAGCACGAAGAAGGTGCTCCTCGCCACGCTGGCGGCCGGTTCGATGCTCGCGCTCGCCGCGTGCTCGGGCGGCGGCGGAGGCGGCGGAGAGGGCGACGGCGGCCTCATCGGCGTCGCGATGCCGACCAAGAGCTCCGAGCGCTGGATCCAGGACGGCGACTCCGTCAAGGAGCAGCTCGAGGAGCAGGGCTTCTCGGTCGACCTCCAGTACGCCGAGGACGACATCCCCACCCAGGTCTCGCAGGTCGAGAACATGATCACCAAGGGCGCAGAGGCCCTGATCATCGCGGCGATCGACGGCACTACGCTGTCCGAGGTGCTGCAGAGCGCCGCTGACGCCGACATCCCCGTCATCGCGTACGACCGCCTCATCCGCGACTCCGAGAACGTCGACTACTACGCCTCGTTCGACAACTACAAGGTCGGCGTGCAGCAGGCGACGTCGCTCCTCGCGGGCCTCGGCCTGACCGACCTCGAGGGCACCGCGGTCGACGGCGCGCCCGCCGGCCCGTTCAACATCGAGCTGTTCGCCGGTTCGCCCGACGACAACAACGCGACGTTCTTCTGGAACGGCGCGATCGACACCCTCCAGCCGTACATCGACGAGGGCACGCTCGTCGTGAAGTCGGGCCAGACCGAGTTCGAGCAGGCCGCCATCCTGCGCTGGGACGGCCAGGTCGCCCAGAGCCGCATGGAGAACCTCCTCACCTCGTCGTACTCCGACGGATCGACCGTCAACGCGGTCCTCTCGCCGTACGACGGCCTCTCGCGCGGCATCATCTCGGCCCTCACCGACGCCGGCTACGCGGTCGGCGACGAGTGGCCGATCATCTCGGGCCAGGACGCCGAGCTCGACTCGGTCAAGGCGATCAACTCGGGCGAGCAGTACTCGACCATCTTCAAGGACACCCGCGAGCTCGCGACCGTGGCCGTGGACATGGCGACCGCGCTGCTGAACGACGAGGAGCCCGAGGTCAACAACACCGAGGACTACGACAACGGCGTGAAGGTCGTCCCGTCGTACCTCCTCGAGTCGCAGATCGTCGTGAAGGACAACATCACCGAGGTCCTGGTCGACAGCGGCTACTGGACCGAAGAGGAAATCAACGGCTGATTCGCCGTTGAGCCGGATCGGATGACGCGACACCGCGTGTCGGGACCTGAGGCGGGAGTACTCTCGCCTCAGGTCCCGGCCGCGGCATCCGTCGCACCGGACGGCGCACCGGCACTGGAGCAGGAGCAAGGATGACCACCCACATTCTCGAGATGCGCGGCATCACCAAGACGTTCCCGGGTGTGAAGGCCCTCGCGAACGTGAACTTCGAGGTCGAGCGCGGCGAGGTCCACGCCATCTGCGGCGAGAACGGCGCCGGCAAGTCGACGCTGATGAAGGTGCTCTCGGGCGTGTACCCGCACGGCACCTACGACGGCGAGATCGTCTTCGAGGGCGAGACCGTCGAGTTCCGTGACCTCACGGGTTCCGAGGCCAAGGGCATCGTGATCATCCACCAGGAGCTCGCACTCAGCCCGTACCTGTCGATCGCCGAGAACATCTTCCTCAACAACGAGCAGAGGGGCGCCGGCGGCCTCATCGACTGGAACAAGACCAACTTCGAGGCCGCGAAGCTGCTCGCGCGGGTCGGCCTGAAGGACAACCCGACGACGAAGATCCGCAACATCGGCGTCGGCAAGCAGCAGCTGGTCGAGATCGCCAAGGCGCTGTCGAAGCGCGTGAAGCTGCTGATCCTCGACGAGCCGACCGCGGCCCTCAACGACGAGGACTCGGATCACCTGCTCGACCTGATCCTGCACCTCAAGGGGCAGGGGATCACGTCGATCATCATCAGCCACAAGCTCAACGAGATCAAGAAGGTCGCCGACACCGTCACGGTCATCCGCGACGGCAAGACGATCGAGACGATCGCCAAGCAGGATGTCACCGAGGACCGCATCATCAAGGACATGGTGGGTCGCGACCTCGAGCACCGGTACCCCGACCACACGCCGAACATCGGCGAGGAGCTGTTCCGCGTCGAGGACTGGACCGCCCACCACCCGCAGGACACGTCGCGCGTGATCGTCGACAACGTGAACCTCAACGTGCGCGCCGGCGAGATCGTCGGCATCGCGGGCCTCATGGGCGCGGGGCGCACCGAGTTCGCGATGAGCGTGTTCGGCCAGTCCTACGGATCGAGGATTTCCGGGAAGGTGTTCCTGCGCGGCAAGGAGATCAAGACCCGCACCGTCGCGGAGGCGATCGAGAACGGCATCGCGTACGCGACCGAGGACCGCAAGACCTTCGGCCTCAACCTCATCGAGGACATCAAGCGCAACATCTCGATGGCGTCGCTGAAGAAGCTCGAGAAGTACGGCCTCGTGCACGACAACGAGGAGTACGCGGTCGCGAACAAGTACCGCAAGTCGATGAACATCAAGGCGCCGAGCGTGCTCGTGAAGACAGGCAAGCTCTCGGGCGGCAACCAGCAGAAGGTCGTGCTGTCGAAGTGGATCTACTCGGATCCCGACGTGCTCATCCTCGACGAGCCCACGCGCGGCATCGACGTCGGCGCGAAGTACGAGATCTACACGATCATCAACGAGCTCGCGGCGCAGGGGAAGGGCATCCTCGTGATCTCGTCCGAGCTGCCCGAGCTGCTCGGCATCTGCGATCGCGTCTACGCCCTCTCCGAGGGCCGCATCACGGGCGAGCTTCCGGTCGAGGAGGCCACGCCCGAAGAGATGCTCAAGCTCATGACCATGGAGAAGCCCCGCTAGCCGGCGGCTCGCGGATCACACCAGGAGACACCAATGTCGAATCCGAATCCACCGCTCCTCGAAGACACCACTCCCGCGGCAGCGAGCCCCAATCCCGTCGAGAACAAGTTCACCGACCGGCTGACGCACATGCTCAGCGACCTCGGTCGCAACGGCATCTTCATCGCGCTGGTCCTGGTCGTGGTCCTGTTCGCGATCCTGACGGACGGCATCCTGCTGCGTCCGCAGAACATCTCCAACCTCGTCGTGCAGAACGGGTACATCCTCGTCCTCGCGATCGGCATGGTCATGGTGATCATCGCCGGGCACATCGACCTCTCGGTCGGTTCGGTCGCCGCATTCGTCGGTGCCGTCTCGGGCGTGTTCGCGGTGCAATGGGGACTTCCGTGGTGGCTCTCGATCATCCTCTCGCTGCTCGTCGGCGCCGCGGTCGGCGTCTGGCAGGGATTCTGGGTCGCCTTCGTCGGCATCCCGGCGTTCATCGTGACCCTGGCGGGCATGCTCATCTTCCGCGGACTCGCGCTCGTCGTGCTCGGCAACTCGAACATCGGCTCGTTCCCGGCCGAGTACCGTGCGCTGGGCAACGGCTTCCTCTCGAACGTGTTCGGCGAGTTCGAGCTCGACCCGCTGACTCTCGGCGTCGGCGCGCTCGCGATCGTGATCCTCGTCGTGCAGCAGGTGCGCACGCGTCGCGGCCGCCAGAAGTACGGCCAGGACGTCGAGCCGATGCCGTGGTTCATCACCAAGCTCGTGCTGATCTCCGCCGCGATCGGGTTCTTCGCCTACTCGCTCGCGTCGTACAAGGGCATCCCGGTCACGCTGATCGTGCTCGGCGTGCTGGTGCTCGTCTACAGCGTGGTCATGAACCGCACCGTGTTCGGCCGGCACATCTACGCGATCGGCGGCAACCGCCACGCGGCCGAGCTGTCGGGCATCAAGACCCGCCGCGTCGACTTCTGGCTGTTCGTGAACATGGGCTTCCTGGCGGCACTCGCCGGCCTGATCTTCACGGCCCGCCTGAACCTCGCGGGCCCGAAGGCCGGTGACGGCTTCGAGCTCGAGGCGATCTCGGCGGCGTTCATCGGCGGCGCGGCCGTGCAGGGCGGCGTCGGCACGATCGGTGGCGCGATCATCGGTGGTCTGATCATCGGTGTCCTGAACAACGGCATGTCGATCCTCGGCATCGGCATCGAGTGGCAGCAGGCCGTCAAGGGCCTCGTGCTGCTGCTCGCGGTCGCGTTCGACGTGTACAACAAGCGGCGGGCCGGCGGAAGCTAGGCCGCGCGACCTCCTGGCGAACGAGGGGCGGATGCTGCGGCATCCGCCCCTCGTCGTGCCGCGGCGGGTCGCCCCGCGCCCTGGCCGCATGTGCCCGTCGCACGGTCCGGCGAGAGTATGCCGAACGGCGCTTTCGGACTGTGGGAGCCGACGTTCGGCAAACTCTCGGCGGCTGGGCGCCTGGGCGGACCGCTCGCGCCGTAGCTCCCGCGGGTCGCGGCATCCGGCCCGCCCGCGCGCTCGCGCGGGCGCCGTTCGTGTCCGCCACCAGCGGCGAGAGTATGCCGAACGGCGCTTCCGGTCTTCGAGAGGCGATGTTCGGCATACTCTCGGCGGCTGGGTCGGTCGGCGAGCGCCGGGCGGCGGCGTGCGCGGGTTGGCAGGGCGCTTCGTTAGCGCTAACATCGGGGACTGTTAGCGCTAACGAAGCCGCCGCGACGCAGAAGGAGGACGCTCGCCGATGAGCGACACCGAGAACACGACGGATGGCGCGCGCGCCACGATCCTCGAGGGGCGCACGTCGCTCGGGATCGAGCTCGGCTCCACGCGCATCAAGGCCTGCCTCGTCGGGCCCGACCCCACCGAGGTGCTCGCCGTCGGCAGCCACGAGTGGGAGAACGAGTTCGTCGACCGCCGCTGGACGTACTCGCTCGAGTCCGTCGAGTCCGGCCTCCGGGCCGCGTACTCCGACCTCGTCGCCGATGTACGGCGCCGCCACGGCGTGCAGCCCACGACGTTCGGCGCGATCGGCGTCTCCGCGATGATGCACGGGTACCTCCCGCTCGACCGCGACGGCGAGCTGCTCGTGCCGTTCCGCACGTGGCGCAACACGTCGACGGGCGCGGCGGCCGCCGAGCTCAGCGAGCGGTTCGGGCTGAACATCCCGCTGCGCTGGTCGATCGCCCACCTGCACCAGGCGGTGCTCGACGACGAGGCACACGTCCGCGACATCCGGAGCTTCACGACGCTCGCCGGGTACGTGCACTGGCGACTCACGGGTCGCATGGTGCTCGGCGTCGGCGACGCCTCGGGAATGTTCCCGATCGACGCCGACACGCACGACTACGACGCGCGGCTCCTCGGCGTCTACGACGGGCTCGTCGCCGACCGGGCGCCCGGTCTCCGCGTCGCCGACCTGCTGCCCGAGGTGCTGCCCGCCGGTCGCGAGGCCGGGCGGCTCACCGATGAGGGCGCGGCGTACCTCGACCCGAGCGGGGGCCTGCGGCCCGGGATCCCGCTGTGCCCGCCCGAGGGCGACGCCGGCACCGGCATGGTCGCGACGAACTCGGTCGCCCCGCGCACCGGCAACGTCAGCGCGGGCACGAGCATCTTCGCGATGGTCGTGCTCGAGGGGGCGCTGTCGCACGCGCACCACGAGCTCGACCTGGTGACGACGCCGGCCGGCGACCCGGTCGCGATGGTGCACTGCAACAACGGCGCGAGCGAGCTCGCCGCATGGACCAGCCTGTTCGGCCGGTTCGCCGCCGCCGCCGGCACGCCGCTCGAGTCCGATGCCGTGTTCGAGGCGCTCTTCCGCGAGGCGCTCGACGGCGACGCCGACGCCGGCGGGCTGCTCGCCTACAACCACCTCGCCGGCGAACCGATCGCGGGCCTCGACGAGGGGCGCCCGCTGTTCGTTCGCACGCCCGACAGCCGGTTCACGCTCGGCAACTTCATGCGCGCCCAGCTCTACGGCGTGTACGGCACGCTCGCGCTCGGCATGCGCGTGCTCGCCGGCGAGGGCGTCGAGATCGACCGGATGTTCGCGCACGGCGGCATCTTCCGCACCGCTGGTGTCGCGCAGCGCTTCCTCGCGGGCGCGCTCGACGCGCCGGTCGCCGTCGGCGAGACGGCGTCCGAGGGCGGCGCGTGGGGGATCGCGGTGCTCGCCGCCTACCTCGACGCGGCGGGCGAGCTCGACCTCGGCGCCTACCTCGACCAGCGCGTCTTCGCCGGCGCCGACATCGACACCGTCGAACCCGATCCCGCGGATATCGCCGGCTTCGCCGCCTACCTCGACCGCTACCGGGCCGGGCTCGCCGTCGAAGCCGCCGCGGTCGCGGCGCTCTGACCTCGAGTGGGCGAAGTCGGTGGGGTGATGACCGTCCGAGCCGCCAGGATCGCCCACTCGAAGAACCGACCCGACCGCACGATCACACGACCACACGACCGCACGACCGCGTGACCCGCATCGCTCGCAGCACGATGACACACGACAGCAGTAAGGACATCCCATGACCCGCACTCCGCTCACCACCTCGCTCGACGGGTACGAGGTCTGGTTCCTCACCGGAAGCCAGCACCTCTACGGCCCCGAGACCCTCCGCCAGGTCGCCGACCAGTCGCGGACGATCGCGGAGACGCTCGACGCGGCATCCGCTGTGCCCGTCAAGGTCGTCTGGCAGCCGGTGCTCACCGACTCGGCCGCGATCAAGAGGATCGTGCTCGAGGCGAACGCCGCACCGAACGTGATCGGCGTCGTCGCGTGGATGCACACGTTCAGCCCCGCGAAGATGTGGATCGCCGGCCTCGACGCGCTGCAGAAGCCGCTCGCGCACCTGCACACGCAGGCGAACGTCGAGCTGCCGTACGGCGAGATCGACTTCGACTTCATGAACCTCAACCAGGCCGCGCACGGCGACCGCGAGTTCGGGTACATCCAGACCCGCCTCGGCGTGCCGCGCAAGACGATCGTCGGCCACGCGAGCGACCCGCGCGTGCAGGCCGAGCTCGGCACGTGGCAGCGCGCCGCCGCAGGCCTCGCGGCCTCGCGCAGCCTGAAGCTCGCGCGCTTCGGCGACAACATGCGGTACGTCGCGGTGACCGAGGGCGACAAGACCGAGGCGGAGCTGCGGTTCGGCGTCCAGGTCAACACGTGGGGCGTGAACGAGCTCGCCGAGGCGGTGCACGCCGCGTCCGATGCTGAGATCGACCAGCTCGTCGCGCTCTACGAGGACGAGTACGACGTCGCCCCTGAACTGCGGCGCGGCGGCGACCGCCACGACTCGCTGCGCTACGGCGCGGCGATCGAGCTGGGGCTGCGCTCGTTCCTCGAGGAGGGCGGCTTCGGTGCGTTCACCACGTCGTTCGAGGACCTCGGCGCGCTGCGGCAGCTGCCCGGCCTCGCGGTGCAGCGCCTGCAGGCCGAGGGGTACGGCTTCGGCGCCGAGGGCGACTGGAAGACCGCCGTGCTCGTGCGCATCGCCAACGTCATGGGCGCGGGCCTGCCCGGCGGCGCGACGCTCATGGAGGACTACACGTACGACCTGACGCCCGGCGACGAGCTCATCCTCGGCGCGCACATGCTCGAGGTCGCGCCGTCGATCACGACGGCCAAGCCGTCGCTCGAGATCCACCCGCTCGGCATCGGCGGCAAGGAGGACCCGGTGCGCCTGGTGTTCACGGCCGACCCCGGCCCCGCCGTGGTCGTCGCGATGAGCGACCTGCGCGACCGGTTCCGGCTCACGGCGAACGTGGTCGAGAACGTCGAGCCGCGGCATCCGCTGCCCAAGCTGCCCGTGGGCCGCGCGGTCTGGAAGCCGGCGCCCGACTTCCAGACCTCGGCGGCGGCATGGCTGACTGCGGGTGCGGCCCACCACACGGTGATGTCGACGGCCGTGGGCGTCGAGGTCTTCCGCGACTTCGCCGAGATGGCGCGTGTCGAGCTGCTGGTGATCGACGACGAGACCACGCAGCGCGGCTTCGAGCGCGAGGTGCGCTGGAACCAGGCGTACTACCGACTGGCGCAGGGCCTCTGAGGCTGAGCGCGATGACCGGGGCGGATGCGGCGGGGCGGGCGGTGGACCCGGCTGCCGCGTCCGACCCGACCGCGGGGGGCGGCTCGGCGCCGGCCGCCGATCCGGCCGCGGCCGGCGTGCCGACGATGTTCGACGTGGCCCGGCACGCCGGCGTCTCGCACCAGACGGTCTCGCGCGTGCTCAACGACCTGCCCGGCGTCGCCGCCGCGACGCGTGAGCGCGTGCGGCAGTCGATGGCCGAGCTGAACTACGCGCCCTCGCCGACCGCGCGGGCGATGGCGCGGCGCCGATCCGACTCGATCGGGCTCATCCAGGCGGGCCGGCCCGACTACGGCCCGTCGAGCGCGGCGCTCGGGTTCAACGAGGCCGCGCGCGAGGCGGGCTACGCCGTGAGCCAGGCGAGCATGCGCGCCCTCGACGCCGACGAGCTCACCCAGGCGGTGCACCGGCTCGTGCTGCAGCGCGTCGAGGCGATCGTGCTCATCTCGGGCGAGCGCGAGGGCGTCGACGTGCTGCGCGGCATCGACGCCGGCGTGCCCGTCGTCGCGGTCGCGTCCGAGCGCGCGCCGGGAACGCACCGCGTGTCGTTCGATCAGGCGGCCGGAGCGCGGCTCGCGACCGAGCACCTCATCGGGCTCGGGCATCGGCGCATCGCGCACGTCGCCGGTCCGGCCGATTCGATGGATGCTGCGGAGCGCCGCCGCGGATTCGCCGCCGCGCTCACGGCCCATGGGCTCGAGCAACGCGAGCCCATCGTGGGCGATTGGCTCGCGGCATCCGGTCACGCCGCCGGGCGGCAGCTGCTCGATGACGGATGGGCCACCGCCGCGTTCGTCGGCAACGACCAGATGTCGCTCGGGCTGCTCGCCGCGTGCCACGCGACGGACGTCTCGGTCCCGGGCGACCTCAGTGTCGTCGGGTTCGACGACATCCCCGAGGCGGCGTTCTTCACGCCCGCGCTCACGACCATGCGGCAGGACTTCCACACCCTCGGCCTCGACATCATGGCGACCGTGCTCGACGTGCTGCGCGACGAGCCGTCGGCGCCCGACCGCACGACGCGCGTGCCCGAGCTCGTGGTGCGTGCGAGCACGGCGCCGCTCCGCGGCTGAGGGGCTGCTCGTACCTCGTCGATGCAGAAACGCAGGAGAATCCGGGGAATGGACCCGCAGGGCCGCCCGTGTCCCGGATTCTCATGCGTTCCGGCGCGCGCGGCGCCATCCGGCACCGAATTCGAAGGATGGGCCGCGCGATGACCTCGCATGCGGAGGTCTGGCGTGTCTCATCCTTCGAACCGGCCCGGCCGAGTGGGTCAGGAGGCCGACCAGGCGGGCAGCTGCTGCAGGGTCCAGCGGTTGCCGTCGGGGTCGCGCAGGGTGATGAAGCGGCCCCAGGCCTGCTCGTCGACGCCCTCGGCCTCGACGCCCTTCGCGCGCAGCTCGGCGAGCACGGCGTCGGCGTCGGGGATCACGACCTGGATCACGTCGAGCGAGCCCGGCGCGAGCGTGGCGCCGAGACCCTCGCCGATCGCGATCGAGCACGCCGAACCGGGCGGGGTGAGCTGCACGAAGCGCAGGTTCTCGTTGACGCGCTGGTCGTGGTCGGCGTTGAAGCCGAGCTTCTCGACGTAGAACTCCTTCGCGCGGTCGACGTCGGTGACGGGCACGTGGATGAGCTCGATCTTCCAGTCCATGGTGGTGGTCCTCCGGGTCGGGCCGGGCGGGTGTGCCCGGCATCTCTCTTCGACGACGAGTCTCCTCGACGATGTGGACAGTTCCTGTCCGGAATGCCCCCAGACAGGCAGGCGGTCCGGACGGGGGCTCCGCGCTCCACCCTGTCGCGGACCCGCGCGATGCCGCAAGACCGTTCGATTTGACCGCGACGTACGGGTGCCGGATGTCGCGCGGCCGCCGCGACACGACCGGCCCGGCCCGCCCGCCGCATCCGGTGGGAGGATGGAACGCATGACGACGCTCAACATCACCGGGGATGCCGCGGCCGACGAACTGCTCAGCACCGACGCGTTCGCGCTGCTCGTGGGCATGCTGCTCGACCAGCAGGTCGCGATGGAGACCGCGTTCGCCGGGCCGCTGAAGATCCAGCAGCGCGTCGGCTCGATCAAGCCTGACACGATCGCCGCGGTCGATCCCGACCACCTGGTCGACGTCTTCAAGCAGACGCCCGCAGTCCATCGCTACCCGGGCTCGATGGCGGGCCGCGTCCAGGCGCTGGCCGGCGCCGTGCGCGACGACTGGGGGAGCGACGCCGCCGCGATCTGGACGCAGGGCGACCCCGACGGACCTGAGGTGCTCCGGCGCCTCAAGGCCCTGCCGGGATTCGGCGACCAGAAGGCGAAGATCTTCCTCGCCCTGCTGGGCAAGCAGCTGGGGGTCGAGGCGTCCGGATGGCGCGAGGCCGTCGGCCACTACGGCGAGGACGGGTGCTTCGCCTCAGTCGCCGACATCACGGATGCCGAGTCGCTCGCGAAGGTGCGTGCGACGAAGCAGGCGGCCAAGGCCGGGGCGAAGGCGCCGAAGGCGTAGTCCTTCGAGTCACGACGCACGTTGCGTCAGGTGCACCGGGCGTCGCAGGTTCACCACCAGATGCGAGTCGAACTGCTTGCTCTTCGTGGCGATCGCCTTCCCCTTCACCGCCAATGTGCCGGTGACCTTCACGTCGCCACCCTCGACCGCGACGAGGTCACCGGCTGCGACGACGGCGGAGCAACCGATGATCTCGAAGACGAGCTCCAGCCGGAACTCGACGCTGCCGACCGGGAGCCCATCGACGTAGACCTGGATGACCGGCTTGTAGGTCGATGTGATGCGGTGGGAGACGAGCTCGACGATCTCGCGCGCGGCGGAGCCGAGGGTTCGACGTCCGGCGTCCACGAGCGCCTTGTACTTGAGCCAGCCTCCGACGATCGCGTCCGTGAGGTCGACGTCGAGCAATCGGTGGGCGGCGACGGCCACCTGGCCGTACACGGCTCTCCGGGCAGCAGTCGACATGTTGTCCACGCCGCCTGATCTGGCCCCATCGCGATCGGCCTCGATCAGCGCATCGGCGATCTCGTCAGCGGTGAGGTGAGCGCGCCCCTGGGCTCCGAGCAGGTCGAGCACGGTGATCCGATCCTCGTGCGTGGGCGCCAATGTGGTCATGGTCGAACCTCCTCGAGATCGTGGTGGCGCTCACCTGGATGAGGCTCGATCCGCACCACGTGCCGGGTGCCGTCGGGCTCGCCGGGCGCAGCGACGATCGTGCTGCTCACGTCGACAGGTGTGACCAGCTTCACATGCACGTGCTTGGCAACCCACGCGCGTTGTGCCGAGTTGTACAGGATTCGAGCGAGTGCGGCCGCGGCCACGACGATCGCGAGGACGAGGAGCACGACGGCCAGGATCAGAATCTCGGTCGAGACGGATGGCGCGGCGGTCGTGACGACGGTGACGTCGGACCCCACGGGCACGGCCGTCCCGGGCGCCGGGTCCTGCGAAGCGACGGTGTTCCCATCGGACGAGCTGGAGACGACGAGCCGCAGCCCGAGGGAACCCAACTCCGCAAGCGCGTCCTGTGTCGACATCCCGACGAGGTCGGGTACCTGAACGGTGCGCGGAGGGACGGCCTGCATCGTCAGGTCCACTGGTGTTCCGGCGGTCACCTCGGTGCCGGGCGCGAGCGACTGCTCGCCCACCCGATCACCCGTACCCGAGATGATTCCGGCCGCCAAACCCGCGTCGGCGAGCGCGTCCTGCGCCTCGGCGAGTGTGAGCCCGACGAGATCCGGAACCGCGGTGAACGTCGGCGGTGCATTCAGGTCGACGTCGACCGCGGATTGCAGGACGACGTCGGTACCGGGCGGCGGCACCTGGGACACCACGCGTTCACCCGTGCCCGAGACGTTCCCCAGCACGAGTTGGGCTTCCTCGAGCTCCGCCGCCGCCTCATCGATGGAGAGGCCGATCAGATCGGGGACGGTCGTCGTCACCGATGACGGCGTCACCTCGAAGCTCGCCTCCGTCGTCATCCTCACGTCGCCCGCGCAGCGAGCGACCACCGTGTGCACGCCCGGACTCGAATCCAACGGCACCACGAACGAGGTGCTCGCGGTCCCCGACGAGATCTCGGCCGTCGCGAGCTCGCTCGGTGTCCCCTGCTCGAACCAGGCGAAGTCCACTTCCGAGGGGTCGGTGTCGTCGTTGCCCTCGATCGGGCAGTCTGCGAAGCCCGTCGCGACGGCCTTGACCGGTGTGCCGGGCACTCCCTGATTCGGATCGAGGTCGAGGAGAGGCGGGCTGACCTGCGGCGCGGCTGACGCGGTCGTCACCGCGCCCAGGGCCGCGCCCAAGGCGAGGAGGACCGTCGCTGCCAGCGCACGAAGGCGAGACGAGCTGGAAGATGCCATATCGCGGCCCCCTCCCACCGCGTATGTTCACTCACCACGGTCCTCTCGGCGGCTCCGGATGTCAACGACCGAGCTGACCGCGGTCAACCCGGCGCTCCTCGACCACCAGTGTCAGCGGCTGATGCGCTCGCGCCAGGCGGGCGTGGTCGCGTCGAGCAGCGACTCCCAGTCGGTCGGCTGCAGGCCGAACACATCGGTCGTCTCCGTCGCGTCGACGACGAACGGCCGCTCGAACTGGTACATCACGCCGCGCACCTCGCGAAGGATCGGGACCACGGCGCCGAGCGCGCCCACGGCCCACCGAGGCATCCGCCACAGCCGCGGCTCGCGGGCATCGACCCGCGAGCCGAGCGCGCGCAGGGCGTCGCGCACACTCACCGGCGGGTTCGACGGCACGAGCCACGCCGACCCCCACGCCCGCTCGTCGCGCCCGAGCACCGCGAGCGTGGCGGCGATGTCGTCGACCGCGGTCCACGAGTGCGGCGCGTCGGGATCGCCGAACACCGTCGCGGGGCGTCCGGCGAGCGTCTTCGCTGCGTACATCGGGAGCAGTCCGCTCGAGACCGGCGCAGTCGGCCCCACGTAGTCCGACGCCCGCGCCTCGGTCACGCGCACGCGACCCGCCTCGTGCGCGGCGAGCGCGTCCTCCCACATGCGCGCCCGCAGCGCGCCCTTGTGGTCGGACGGCCGCAGGGGCGTGTCGCGCCGCATCGGCCCGTCGACAGGACCGTAGCCGTAGAGGTTGCCCATCGTCACCAGCACGGCGCCGGAGGTCTCGGCCGCGCGCAGGATCGATGCGGCGAGCGGCGGCCACACCTTCTCCCAGAGCGGGTACGACCCGGGGTTGGCGCAGTTGACCACGACGCTGGCTCCGCGGGCCGCATCGGCCAGGAGGCCGGCATCGCTCGCGTCGAGCGCGACCCGTTCGATGAGCGGATGGCTCGGCCCGCCGCCCGAGCGGGTGACGACGCGCACGCGCTCGCCGCCGTCGGCGAGCTGCAGGGCGAGGGCGGTGCCGACGGGCCCCGCGCCGACGATGAGCTGGAACGGCTCGGTCATGTCGAGCATCCTGCCGTAGCGGTGTGTCCGGCGGGTGAACGACCTGACACAGACCGTGCGAGTTGAGCGCTCACAATCGAGAACTCGAGCGCGCCGACCCGTCCCGCGCCACGACCAGATACGGCTGGCGATTCGCCCAGAAACCGCGCAGCTTCGGCCTCGCCGCCACCGTGACCCATCCGTTATCGAATTCACACTTGTGAGCGCTCACAAGTGAGCGCTAACATCTCGACTGCGGCCCGAATGGACTGGCCGCCCGGCGCACCGAGACTTCGCAGCACCCCCGCCGCCGGCCAGTGAACAAGGAGGTTCCAGCTGATGAAGAAGCAGCTCATCGGCATCGCCGCCGCAGGCGCGATGCTCCTCGCCCTCTCCGGATGCGCCAGCACCGGCGACGCCGCGGCCGAAGGGCCCAAGCCGCTCGACGAGCTCGTCGTCGGGTTCGCCCAGGTCGGCGCCGAGTCGGGGTGGCGTACCGCCAACACCAAGGACATCCAGGCCGCCTTCGAGGAGGCCGGCATCGAGCTGAAGTTCTCCGACGCGCAGCAGAAGCAGGAGAACCAGATCAAGGCGATCCGGTCGTACATCCAGCAGGACGTCGACTACATCGCCTTCTCGCCGGTCGTCGAGACCGGATGGGACGCGGTGCTCAACGAGGCCAAGGCCGCCGGCATCCCCGTGGTGCTCACCGACCGCGCCGTCGACTCGAAGGACGAGTCGCTCTACGTGAGCTTCCTCGGCTCCGACTTCATCGAGGAGGGCAAGAAGGCCGGCCTCTGGGTGCTCGACGAGTACAAGGACGCGACCGAGCCCGTGAACATCGTCCAGCTCGAGGGCACCACGGGCGCCGCGCCCGCGATCGACCGCGCCGAGGGCTTCGCCGACGTCATCCGCCAGAACGAGAACCTCGAGGTCGTGGCCAGCCAGACCGGCGACTTCACGCGCGCCGGCGGCAAGCAGGTCATGGAGGCGCTGCTGAAGTCCAACCCCGACATCGACCTGGTCTACGCGCACAACGACGACATGGGCCTCGGTGCGATCGAGGCGATCGAGGCGGCCGGCCTGGTGCCGGGCGAGGACATCAAGATCGTCACGGTCGACGCGGTCAAGGACGGCATGCAGGCGCTCGCCGATGGCAAGATCAACTTCATCGTGGAGTGCTCGCCGCTCCTCGGCGGCCAGCTGGTCGACATCATCACGACGCTGAACGACGGCGGCGAGGTCGAGAAGCGGATCATCACCGACGAGACCACGTTCACCCAGGAGCAGGCCGTCGAGGCCCTGCCCGACCGGCAGTACTGAGCCCCTCTGGGGGACGGGGAGCACCGCCGGCGGCGCTCGAGACCAGCTCGAACGGTCTCGGGACGCCGCCGGCCGGTGGCTCCCCGGCCCCGCACCATCCGACGACTCGATGGAGAGCAACGTGACCAACCAGCCCGCCGCGACCGCGCCCGTCGTCGAGATGCGCGACATCTCGATCGAGTTCCCCGGCGTCAAGGCGCTCGACGACGTCGACTTCCGCATGTTCCCGGGCGAGGTGCACTCGCTCATGGGCGAGAACGGCGCCGGCAAGTCCACCCTGATCAAGGCGCTGACCGGCGTGTACGGCATCGACGCCGGCACGATCACGCTCGCGGGCGAGCAGGTCTCGTTCAGCGGGCCGGCCCAGGCCCAGGCCGCGGGCATCTCCACGGTCTACCAGGAGGTCAACCTCCTCCCGAACCTCTCCGTGGCCGAGAACATCCTGCTCGGTCGCGAACCGCGCCGCTTCGGCGGCGTCGACTGGCGCGCGATGCGTCGCCGCTCGGCCGAGCTGCTCGCGGGCCTCGGCCTCGACATCGACCCGGGCTCGCTGCTCGGCGACCACTCGCTCGCGGTGCAGCAGCTCGTAGCGATCGCCCGCGCGATCGACGTGAACGCCAAGGTCCTGATCCTCGACGAGCCGACCTCGTCGCTCGACACCGACGAGGTCGCCGAGCTGTTCCGCGTCATCCGCTCGCTCAAGGACCAGGGCGTCGCCATCCTGTTCGTCTCGCACTTCCTCGACCAGGTGTACGAGATCTGCGACCGCCTCACGGTGCTGCGCAACGGCAAGCTCGTGGGCGAATACCTCGTCGACGAGCTGCTGCGCATCGACCTCGTGCAGAAGATGATCGGCAAGGAGCTCACCGCCCTCGACGAGCTCGAGCAGCGCGTCCACACGGTGGTCGTCGACGAATCGGATGCCGCGACCTTCGTCTCGGCGGAGGGGCTCGGTCGTCGCGGCGCGATCAACCCGGCCGACCTGCCGATCGCGGCGGGCGAGGTCGTGGGCCTGGCCGGCCTGCTCGGCTCGGGCCGGACGGAGTTCGCCCGCCTGCTCGGCGGCATCGACCGTGCCGACACGGGCGAGCTGACGATCCGCGGCGAGACGGTGAAGCTGCGCACGCCGCGGCAGGCGATCTCGAAGCGCATCGCGTTCTCGTCCGAGAACCGGCGCGACGAGGGCATCGTCGGCGACCTCACCGTGCGCGACAACATCGTGCTCGCGCTGCAGGCCGATCGCGGCTGGTTCCGCCCGATCCCGAAGAAGAAGCAGGACGAGCTCGCGCAGTCCTACATCCAGGCCCTCAACATCCGGCCCGGCAATGCCGATGCGCTCGTGCGCAACCTGTCGGGCGGCAACCAGCAGAAGGTGCTGCTCGCGCGATGGCTCGCGATCGCACCCCGCCTGCTGATCCTCGACGAGCCGACGCGCGGCATCGACATCGGGGCGAAGGCCGAGATCCAGAAGCTCGTCTTCAACCTCGCCGAGAACGGCATGAGCGTGCTGTTCATCTCGGCCGAGCTCGAAGAGGTGCTGCGGCTCAGCCACCGCGTCGTGGTGCTCCGCGACCGGCACGTCGTCGCCGACCTCGAGAACGACGGGCTCACGGTCGACTCGCTGCTCGGGCTCATCGCCGACGGGCGCGTCGCGTCCGACGACGAGGCGCTCGACGAGCTGACGGATGGCGCGCCCGCGGCATCCGGCGCCACGGCAGCACCCGCGTCCGTCGCGGCCGGCGCCCCCGCGCCATCCGTCACCCCCGACCCCGCCGAACCCACCGACCCCGCCGAACCCACCGACCCCGCCGCAGGAGGCACCCGATGAGCGCCCTGCTCGCCCGCATCGTCGCCAGCCGGCTGTTCTGGCCGGTCGTGATGCTGCTCGTCCTGTTCGCGATCAACCTGGTCGCGTTCCCCGGCTTCTTCACGATCACCGTGCGCGACGGGCACCTGTTCGGCAGCCTCATCGACATCCTGCGCAACGGGGCGCCGACGCTCATCATCGCGGTGGGCATGACGCTCGTCATCGCGACGCGGGGCATCGACCTCTCGGTCGGCGCGGTCGCCGCGATCTCGGGGGCCGTCGCGTGCTCGATCATCCTCGGCTCGCCCGACCCGGCGAGCCCGGCGACCGTCGCGGTCGCGGTCGCCGTCGCGCTCGGCATCTCGCTCGTGCTCGGCGTCTGGAACGGGTTCCTCGTCGCCGTGCTCGGCATCCAGCCGATCATCGCGACGCTCATCCTGATGACCGCGGGGCGCGGCGTCGCGATGCTCATCACCGAGGGCCAGATCATCACGGTGAACAGCCCGCCGTTCAAGGCCCTCGGCTCGGGCTTCTGGCTCGGACTGCCGATCGCGGCCATCATCGCCGCCGTGGTGTTCGGCGCCGCTGCGCTCATCACCCGGCGTACCGCGCTCGGCATGTTCATCGAGTCGGTCGGCATCAACCCCGAGGCGAGCCGCCAGGCGGGTGTTCGGGCGCGCGGACTGCTGTTCGCGGTCTACACGTTCTGCGCGCTGTGCGCGGCGATCGCCGGGCTCATCCTCACCGCGAACACCGCGGCGGCGGATGCCAACAACACGGGCCTGTTCATCGAGCTCGACGCGATCCTCGCGGTCGTCATCGGCGGCACGTCGCTCGCCGGAGGGCGGTACACGTTGCTCGGCACGCTCGTCGGGGCGCTCGTGATCCAGACGCTCGTGACCACGGTGTACACAGTCGGCATCCCGCCGATCGCGACCATGGTGTTCAAGGCGGCGGTCGTCACCGTCGTCTGCCTCCTCCAGTCGCCCACGACGGCCGCGGCGTTCAGCGGATTCCGCAGACGCCTCGCCGTCCGAGCCGGGAAGGGGCTCGCCGCATCATGACCAAGCTGCTCGACGCACCCGGTGGCGCCCCGCGCGGAACCGCCCGACGCGCTTTGCGCCCGACCCGCGGCGGTGGCTCCGGCCGCGCCGGCAACGGCCGGGGCACCGGCCCCGCGACATCCGGCGGCAGCCCCCTCGCCCGCGCCGGCCGCGCCGCCGCCGCGCTGCTGACCAGCCCGAAGTACGGACCCGTCACCGTCACCGCCATCCTCTTCGTCGCGGTCTTCGTCATCGGCGGCATCCGCTACCGCGGGTTCTTCTCGGGGCAGGTGTTCCTCAACCTGCTCGTCGACAACGCGTACCTCATCGTGCTCGCGGTCGGCATGACCTTCGTGATCCTCACCGGCGGCATCGACCTGTCGGTCGGCGCGGTCGTCGCGCTCAGCGGCATGATCGCCGCGAGCACGCTGCAGACGGGATGGTCGCCAGCGGTCGTGATCCCGCTCATCCTCGTGCTGACGAGCGTGCTCGGGCTGCTCGTCGGACTCATGATCCACGTGTTCAAGGTGCAACCCTTCATTGCGACATTGGCCGCGATGTTCCTGGCGCGCGGCCTCTGCTACGTGATCAGCCAGAGCTCGATCTCGATCAGCGAACCGACCTTCGTGCAGCTCGCGGTGTCGCGCATCCCGCTCGGCGGCGGCATGTCGATCACGCCGAGCGTGATCATCGCGCTCGTCGTCGTCGCGATCGCGGTGTGGGTGCTGCACGCGACGCGCTTCGGCCGCACGGTCTACGCGATCGGCGGCAGCGAGACATCCGGTCTGCTCATGGGCCTGCCGGTTGCGCGCACGAAGGTGCTCGTCTACGTCATCTCGGGCTTCTGCTCGGGCCTGGCGGGCGTGCTGTTCACCTTCTACACGCTGTCGGGCTACCCGCTCACGGCGATCGGCACCGAGCTCGACGCGATCGCCGCGGTCGTGATCGGCGGCACGCTGCTCACCGGCGGATACGGCTTCGTGCTCGGCTCGGTGCTCGGCGTGCTCGTGCTCGGCGTGATCCAGACCATCATCACGTTCGAGGGCACGCTCTCGTCGTGGTGGACGAAGATCTTCATCGGCGCGCTGCTGCTGGTGTTCATCATCCTGCAGAAGGTGCTCACAGCCCGGCGGCGGTGAGCGCGAGCGGATGGCGCAGCGCCCGTTCCCGCGGGGGACCGGGCGCTCCGCCTCCCCGCCCGGGCCCGCTCCGGGCGGGATAATCGACATGACGAGCGCGCCGGGGGCGCGGGGCAGGGAGCCAGGCAGCGAGTGAGCGATCACGACGACAAGACCCGGGCGGCGACGATCTTCGACGTGGCCCGGCTCGCCGGCGTGTCGCACCAGACGGTGTCGCGCGTGCTCAACGACCTGCCGAACGTGCGACCGGCCACGCGCGCACGGGTCGAGCAGGCCATCAAGCAGCTGCGGTACGTGCCGTCGCCCGCGGCACGCGCGCTGGTGACGCGGCGCACGCGCACGCTCGGCCTAATCGTCACGGGCGCGCCCGACTACGGCCCGTCGTCGACCGCGCTGCACTTCAACGAGGCGGCCCGCGACGCGCGGTACGCGGTCATCACGGCGAGCATGCTCGAGACGGATGCCGCGAGCATGCGCTCCACGGCCGAGCTGCTCGTGCGCCAGAACGTCGAGGCCATCGTGCTCATCGCCGCGCAGCGCGCCGCGCTCGACGCGCTCGACGGGATCGAACTCGGCGTGCCGATCATCGCCGTCGCCTCCGAGGATCGCGGCGAGATGCACCGCGTGTGGCTCGACCAGTACGCGGGCGCGCGCCTCGCGGTCGAGCACCTCATCGCCCTGGGTCACCGCGAGATCCGGCACGTGGCCGGGCCGACGAACGCGATGGATGCCGCGGAGCGCGTCCGCGGCTGGAGCGCCGCCCTCGGCGAGCACGGCCTGCCGGCGCGCGAGCCCCTGGTCGGGGACTGGTCGCCGGGCAGCGGGTACGTGCACGGGCGCGCGCTCGCGGGCGACCCCGACATGACCGCGGTGTTCGTGTCGAACGACCAGATGGCACTCGGCGTGATGCACGCGCTGGCCGAGGCGGGTCGCTCGGTGCCGGGCGACGTCTCGGTGGTCGGCTTCGACGACATCCCCGAGGCGGCGTTCTTCGCGCCGCCGCTCACGACGATCCGGCAGGACTTCGACGCGCTCGGACGCGACGCGATGGCGGGCGTGCTCGCCGTGCTCGGCGACGACGACCGCATGCCGGCGCCGCGCGTGCCCGACCTCGTGGTGCGCACGAGCACGGCCGCGCCCACGCGCGACCGCGCGGCCGTCACCTCCTAGCCGGTCGGCGCCGTTCGGCCCTCGACGTGACGCAAGCAAGGTGCTCCATGCCGCGGGAGTTCGCGCCGTTCGCGTCACTTCGCGGCCGCTGGGACGGCTCAGCGCTCGACGTGCGCGTCGAGGAACTCCGCGATGGTCTCGGCCATCTGCTCGGGCTGCCACTGGTGCTGGGCGGCCGGGATGGCGCGACGCTCGGCGTTCGGCATGGCGGCGGCGATCGCATCGGCAGCAGGTCCCATCACGTCGAGCGTCTCCTCGCCGACGAGCACGAGTGCGGGCGCGGTGATGCCGCCGAGCAGCTCGGCGTGCGGCGCCGACTGCGACCACGCCATGGACTCGGCATCCGCTTCGAGGCTCGGCCCGATGCGCACCATGACCGGCCAGGACGGGCTCGCCTTGGCCTGCTCGAGCCACTCGTGCGGCATGTCCTTCATGAAGTACTCGACGACCGCGTCGGGATCGTCGCCGGCGATGCGGTCCCGCAGCCCGGCGAGGAACTCCTCGCCCTCGGATCCGCCCTCGGGATCGAGCGGCACCTCGAACGTCACGAGCGCGCTGACCGGGAACCCTGCCGCGGCGGCCGCGAGCGCGATGGCGCCGCCCGACGAGTTGCCGAACAGAGCGACGCCCTGCGGCGCATCGCCCGTGCGCTCGAGCTCGGTGACGATTGCGTAGAGGTCGGCGATGCTGTCGGCGAGCGTCATGCTGCCCTCGTGGGTGCTCTCGCCGCGCCCGCGCCGGTCGTAGTTGATCACCGAGTAGCCGCGACCGGCGAGCAGCTTCGCGAGCTGCTTCGTCGTCGGATCGAACGCGCGGAACTGGAACGCGCCGCCGACGAGCACGACGGGCGGGCCGTCGCCCTCCCGGTCGTAGGCGATCGACGTGCCGTCGCGCGAGATCACGGTGTGGGACGGGGCCATGCGGTCCTCCTTCGCAGGTCCGGTCTGCGGGGTTCGGTCCGCGGGCCACGCTACCGGGGTGAGAGGCCCTGCGACAGGGGGTGGATCGCCTCCGCGCGGCGGATCAGCTCATTCATGAGGTTCAGGTACTCGTGCTCCGCGGTCGGGCGGAGCAGGAGGGTGTGATCGTCGACTGGCGCGAGGCCGACGACGAATGCACCCTGGTCCGTATCCGCGGCGATCAGGATGGCGCGTTCCGTGAACTCGGCGAAGTCGGCGCTGCCGACCCGGATCGCCTCGACCGCGGCCCACGGGACGAACACCGATCCCTGAGGTCCGCCGATCGGACGCTCCCTGAGCTCGAAACCGTCCGCGTCGAGCGTCAGCAACTGGAACGATCGACCGGGCTTGCGACGCTCGCCGGCGGCATCACGTTCGACCGGGCCCGACGCCGTGACGGCGAGCGTGCTGCGAACCGCCACCGCATCGGCATCGGGCACCGACTCGCGGAGCGCCTCCAACCGGGTCCGTGCCTCTCGAACGATGAACCAGCGCCGAACGGCCACCACCACCACGCCGGCAGCAAGCCCGATGACGGCGGCGACCAGACCATCTCGGACGCCCCGCGTCCCGCCGACTCCGATCGCCAAAGTGACCACGGCCACGAGCATGCCCATCAGCGACGTGCCGGCCAGTCGCTGCGCGATCGGCAGTCCCGGTGCGGTGCGCACGTGGAGACGGGGACTCGCCGCGAATGGGGCCGCGCTATGGGAGATCACCCGCTCACGCTACCTGCCCGCGAGCTGCAGGCCGTCCGGGCCGCGACGCGCCGTGCCATCCGCCAGTCGAATGTCGGTGGGTGGTGGAAGCATGAACGTGGGCAACACCACATGTTGGGGTCGGGGGGCCATGAAGGCCCAGATATCGGGATGGCGCGACACGCCGCGACACGCCCGGCATCTGTTCACAGGCAGAATCCGCTCGAACGAGCGGGCCTGTGGAGAACGTCGACCGGAACCGCGGAAATCCGCCGGTCAGGCCCATCTCGGGCTGGGGATGAACGGTGGAGAACGCGGTGGAAAACTACACGGATGTAACTACATCATCTTGTGGTCGTGCATTTGGTCAGCCACTAGATGTAGTATTGAAGGACACCAGCAACACCGGGGGAGTCGGCTCCTTCAGGGGCCAGAGAAGAGGGGTTTCGACATGACGGTCACGGTCTACACCAAGCCTTCGTGCGTGCAGTGCAACGCGACGTATCGAGCCCTCGACAGCAAGGGCATCGACTACGAGGTGCTCGACCTCTCGCAGGACGAGCAGGCGCTCGCCGCCGTCAAGGAGCTCGGGTACCTGCAGGCCCCGGTCGTCATCACCGACGAAGACCACTGGTCGGGCTTCCGCCCCGACAAGATCGACGAGCTGGCGAGCCGGCTCGCGTAACGCTTCCGGGAGCAGCGACCGGGGGGTCGTGATGCGGAACCTGGAGCAGCAATGACGAACCTCATCTACTTCTCGAGCGTCTCGGGCTACACCGCCCGGTTCGTCGAGAAGCTCGGTCGGCCGGCGGAGCGCATCCCGCTGCATGCGAAGGATGCCCCGCTCGTCGCCGACGAGCCCTACGTGCTGATCGTGCCGACCTATGGCGGCGGCGACGGTCATGGAGCGGTGCCCAAGCAGGTCATCAAGTTCCTGAACGACCCGCACAACCGGGCCCTCCTCCGCGGCGTCATCGCCGCGGGCAACACCAACTTCGGTACGGCCTACGGCCTCGCCGGCGACATCATCGCCGCGAAGTGCCACGTGCCGCACCTGTATCGCTTCGAACTGTTCGGAACACCAGACGACGTTCGCGCCGTCGACGAGGGATTGGACGCATTTTGGTCAACGCAGCAGCATCCGGCCGCGACAGTGGCGTGAGCGTCATCGACGCACCGCGCACGAGCAACGCGGGGATGGACTACCACGCGCTCAACGCGATGCTGAACCTGTACGGCGCCGACGGCAAGATCCAGTTCGAGAAAGACCGCGAGGCGGCGCGCGAGTACTTCCTGCAGCACGTCAACCAGAACACGGTCTTCTTCCACTCCCTCAAGGAGCGCCTCGACTACCTCGTCGAGAAGGAGTACTACGAGCCCGAGGTCCTGGCGCAGTACGACTTCGAGTTCATCCAGAAGCTCAACGACCTGGCGTACTCGAAGAAGTTCCGCTTCGAAACGTTCCTCGGCGCGTTCAAGTACTACACGAGCTACACGCTCAAGACGTTCGACGGCAAGCGGTACCTCGAGCGCTTCGAGGACCGCGTCGTCATGACCGCGCTCGGCCTCGCCGGCGGCGACGAGCAGCTCGCGATCGACCTCGTCGAAGAGATCATCGCCGGCCGCTTCCAGCCCGCGACGCCCACGTTCCTCAACACGGGCAAGGCGCAGCGCGGCGAGCTCGTCTCGTGCTTCCTGCTCCGCATCGAAGACAACATGGAGTCCATCTCCCGCGGCATCAACTCGTCGCTGCAGCTGTCGAAGCGCGGCGGCGGCGTGGCACTGCTGCTCAGCAACATCCGTGAAGCAGGTGCACCGATCAAGCAGATCGAGAACCAGTCGAGCGGCATCATCCCCGTCATGAAGCTGCTCGAGGACTCGTTCAGCTACGCCAACCAGCTCGGCGCGCGCCAGGGCGCCGGCGCGGTGTACCTATCGGCGCACCACCCCGACATCATGCGGTTCCTCGACACCAAGCGCGAGAACGCCGACGAGAAGATCCGCATCAAGACGCTCTCGCTCGGTGTCGTCATCCCCGACATCACGTTCGAGCTCGCGAAGAACAACGAGGACATGTACCTGTTCTCGCCGTACGACGTCGAGCGCGTCTACGGCAAGCCGTTCGGCGACGTGCCGATCAGCGAGCACTACCGCGAGATGGTCGACGACCCGCGCATCAAGAAGACGAAGATCAACGCGCGCGAGTTCTTCCAGACGATCGCTGAGATCCAGTTCGAGTCGGGCTACCCCTACATCGTGTTCGAGGACACGGTGAACAAGGCCAACCCGATCAAGGGCCGGATCAACATGTCGAACCTGTGCTCCGAGATCCTGCAGGTCAACACGCCGACGACCTACAACGAAGACCTCTCGTACGCCCAGATCGGCAAGGACATCTCCTGCAACCTCGGCTCGCTGAACATCGCGCTGGCGATGGACTCGCCCGACTTCGGCAAGACGGTCGAGACCGCCATCCGGGGCCTGACCGCGGTGTCGAACATGTCGCACATCTCGTCGGTGCGTTCGGTCGAAGACGGCAACGACAAGTCGCACGCCATCGGCCTCGGGCAGATGAACCTGCACGGCTACCTCGCCCGCGAGCGCATCTTCTACGGTTCCGAAGAGGGCATCGACTTCACGAACATCTACTTCTACACGGTGCTGTTCCACGCGCTGCGGGCGTCGAACCAGATCTCGATCGAGCGGGGTGAGACGTTCGACGGGTTCGCCGACTCGAAGTACGCCTCGGGTGAGTTCTTCGACAAGTACACGGATGCCGCGTGGGTGCCGCAGACCGCGCGGGTCATCGAGCTCTTCGCCGATGCCGGCGTGCACATCCCCACCCAGCACGACTGGGAGGAGCTGAAGGCCTCCGTCCAGGAGCACGGCATCTACAACCAGAACCTGCAGGCGGTGCCGCCGACCGGCTCGATCTCGTACATCAACAACTCGACGTCGTCGATCCACCCGATCGCGGCGAAGATCGAGATCCGCAAGGAAGGCAAGCTCGGCCGCGTCTACTACCCGGCGCCGTTCATGACGAATGACAACCTCGAGTACTACGAGGACGCGTACGAGATCGGCTACGAGAAGGTCATCGACACCTACGCCGCGGCGACGCAGCACGTCGACCAGGGCCTGTCGCTCACGCTGTTCTTCAAGGACACCGCGACGACCCGCGACATCAACAAGGCCCAGATCTACGCGTGGAAGAAGGGCATCAAGACCATCTACTACATCCGGCTCCGCCAGCAGGCCCTCGAGGGCACCGAATTGGATATGTGCGTCAGCTGCACGCTGTAGTGAGTATCCCTCACGTTTGAAGATCCGTCCGCTTCGCGACATCCGCCCCAGAAGGAACTGACATGACCCTCACCGACCCGGTCAACGCGGCCGCCAACGACCCCGCCCACCACGGCAAGGTGAAGCTGGTCGACCACGTCAACGCGATCAACTGGAACCGCATCCAGGACGACAAGGACCTCGAGGTCTGGAACCGCCTGGTCGGCAACTTCTGGCTGCCCGAGAAGGTGCCGCTGTCGAACGACATCCAGTCGTGGAACACGCTGACGCCCGAGGAGCAGCAGCTCACGATGCGGGTGTTCACCGGCCTGACGCTGCTCGACACCATCCAGGGCACGGTCGGCGCGGTCTCGCTCATCCCCGACGCGATCACGCCGCATGAAGAGGCGGTGTACACGAACATCGCGTTCATGGAGTCGGTGCATGCGAAGAGCTACTCGTCGATCTTCTCGACGCTGTGCTCGACGAAGGACATCGACGACGCGTTCCGCTGGTCGGTCGAGAACGAGAACCTTCAGAAGAAGGCCGCGATCGTCATGGAGTACTACCAGGGCGACTCCCCGCTGAAGCGCAAGGTGGCCTCGACGCTGCTCGAATCGTTCCTCTTCTACTCGGGCTTCTATCTGCCGATGCACTGGTCGTCGCGCGCGAAGCTGACGAACACGGCTGATCTCATTCGACTGATCATCCGCGACGAGGCCGTGCACGGCTACTACATCGGCTACAAGTTCCAGAAGGGCCTCGAGCGGGCGGATGACGCGACCCGCGACGAGATCAAGGACTACACGTTCTCGCTGCTCTACGAGCTCTACGACAACGAGGCGCAGTACACCCAGGACCTCTACGACGGCGTCGGCCTCACCGAAGACGTCAAGAAATTCCTGCACTACAACGCCAACAAGGCCCTCATGAACCTCGGCTATGAGCCGATGTTCCCGAAGTCCGTCACCGACGTGAACCCCGCGATCCTCGCGGCCCTCTCACCGAACGCCGACGAGAACCACGACTTCTTCTCGGGCTCGGGCTCGTCGTACGTGATCGGCAAGGCGGTCAACACCGAGGACGAGGACTGGGACTTCTGATCATGACGCTGACCGAGCCCTCAATTGGAGCTGCACCCTCGGGTAGATGGGGCACTCTGGATGCTCTTCTCGGCCGAGGTCTTGCTTCTCTCGACATCACGCCGAACGAAAGAGATCGAGCTGTTCGACGTTACGAGGGTGTGGGCTCCGCACTCGACGAACAGTGGGAGAGCACTCGCACGGAGAATCGCGTGTTCACTCAGGGTTCGTTTCGGCTCGGAACGGAAACTCGCCGGCTCACTGCTAGTGACGACATCGACATCGACTGCGTCGCGCTCCGCGGTCTCGCTCAGTCCTCAGTTACGCAGAGCGAGCTGAAAGATGATGTCGGACGGGCCGTGAAGTCCTACGCGAGTGCACCCGCATCCGGCAGCCCATCGGTCGCCGAGAGCGACAGATGCTGGACACTCAGCTGGCCGGGTATGCATTTGGATATCCTTCCTGCCATCCCTGATGGATCGATCGATCAGGGCGTTCTGATCACCGATCAGAACCTGCGTAGTTGGCAGCACTCGAACCCTGACGGTTACGCGGAGTGGTTCCATGGTCGGATGGCGGCCGAGGTGCAGGCCGAGCGCGTGCTGCTGGCGAGGGCGCTCAACATCGACGATGTCCCGGAGTGGCGAGTCAAGACCTCGCTGCAGCGATCCGTTCAGGCCCTCAAGCGACACCGTGACATGTACTTCGCTGAGCGGCCGGCCGATCGGCCCGCTTCGATCATCATTACGACTCTCGCCGCACTCGCATACGAAGAAGGTGGCGACCTCTTCGATGTGCTGCGCGGAGTCACTTCTCGGATGCCGAGCTACCTCGACTACTCGCTCGGCGAGTGGCGTCTGCCTAATCCCGTCGAGCCCGATGAGAATTTCGCCGACTACTGGGCAACCGAGCCTGACCGGGCAACCCGGTTCTTCACGTGGATGGAAAAAGCAACTCGGGATTTCGCGGAGCTCGGTGCATCCGTTGGAATTCACCGTATTGGCGAGTCGCTCAACCGATCTTTCGGCGCGCGCGTCGCGAGCCACGCGCTGGAGTCAGTCGCTAGCGGTCTATCGGTCGCCCGGTCCACCAACACCGTAACGATGCAAGGTGGCACAGGTTCCCTGCAGATGCATCCGCGGGGTGCGGTGTCCTCACCTTCTCCCAGCCGCGTCGTCAAGAAGAACACCTTCTATGGCGGGCCCGCGCGCTGAGCTTCGGCTGGCCCAGCAAGCTCTGGCGCTCAGGACGGCGTTCCCGGATACACGACCGCATCTAAAGCACGGCAAGCTCTCCTGGCACGGTCGACTCCAACCTGCCCCTGCAAGCGAAATTTACAGCGTGCGACTCGAGGCTGCGGCCGTAGCACCGGCGGAGATTTACGTTGACGCTCCGGCACTGAAGCCGAATGCTGACGGACTATTGCCTCACGTCTTCGACTCTGGTGCCCTTTGCCTAAACATTCACGGGGAGTGGCGCCCGCACATGCTATTCACTGACACCTTCGTCCCTTGGGCGTCGCAGTGGCTCTTGTTCTATGAAGTATGGGTCGCAACGGGTGTGTGGTACGGCGACGGGCCCGAAGCGCTTGACCCGATCTCGCAGCAACGGATACTACATCCCTACGGGGGCAAGTAGAGTTTCTCCTGCCGTTCCGCGATTTGCGAGAGATGCGATCTATTCCACCGACTTCGGCCAATGCAGTGCCTTTGGCAGGAAATGGTTCAATTCTTCGTCGCTGAACGTCATATCTTCGTCAACCTGGAGTGCCTTAGATGCAGCCCGATACGACCTCGGGCTCGTGTCGGGCGCGAGCTCATAGGCGTATTGCGCATCGTCAGCCAGACGATTCCGTCGTGCTCGCGCGGAGTCTGGGTCGACAGCGTTGTCAGACAGATCCGAAAGCAGCAATTGAAGCTCGTCTCGGATCCCCAGGAGGCGCTTCGCTGCGGCTCGGTGACTAGCAGCCGCTCCAACCGGATCAAAGCTAAGCTGAATCAGCGCATAAGCCGCGGATAGGGTCGCAAGCAACGCCGTGGCGATGAGGGCTTCTTGGCTTCCGGTATTGAAGATGGAAACAACGCCTCCAAGGGTCAAGGCGTTCAGAATGATATTCGTCCACCTCGACAATGTGCCGAGGCGTGACAGTCGTTCTCGCTCCTTCTCATGAGTCTTGTGGGTATATACAACTCGCCCGAAAAGCTCGCGTGTGCTTTCGATCAGGGCGTCTTGAGGCATCTTTTCTCCAAGTCGTGCGGTGCGATTGCAGTTCGCTCCATACTGACCAGCATGCGGCGATGAACGACGGTGGCGCGACATTACCATGTGGCCCTTTGCCCACACCGCCGGATTAGTCCATCACCACTCGGGCGGCGGGTTGTGCACGAACTCGAGGCGGATGCCGTTGTCGTCCTCTACGAAGGAGGCGCAGGAGCGGTCGTTTAAGCGCGGGACGCATGACGATCTCCGAAGCCGACCTCGTCCACCTGCGCCGCGCGTTCCAGCTCGCGCGTATAGCGTTCGACGCCGGCGACGGTCCGTTCGGATGGGAGCTGGTCAATGCATCCGGCACCGTGCGGTTCGAGGACCGCAACCGCGAGGTGACGAAGGGGGGATGCCACGCGGCATCCGGAGTTCGAGATCGCGCGCTGGGCGGCGACCAACCTGACCGCCGACGAGCGGGCGGCGGCACCGGTGTAGACGTCGGGGGAGCGCTGCCCGATGCGCTCGGCGGCGCACGCCTGGATCGGGCTCGGACGGATCATCTATGTCGCGTCAGCCGAGCAGATCTCCGTATGGCGCGCAACGCTCGCCGCCGCGCCATCCGCTGTCGCGGTCTTGCCGATCACGACCGTCGCACCCGGGATTGCCGGTCGAGGGCGGTCGACGAGTTGGTTCCCGAGGTGCGAGCGCTCATCGAGCGCGAATTCAACTCGTGGCGCCCGCTCACCGCCACCCCAGCGCCGGCGCCACGTGCGTCAGGATCGACTCGAGGACGTGCGCGTTGTAGTCGACGCCCAGCTGGTTGGGGACGGTGAGCAGCAGGGTGTCGGCGGCGGCGATCGCCTCGTCTTCGCGCAACTGCTCGATCAGGACATCGGGTTCGGCGGCGTAGCTGCGGCCGAAGACGGCGCGGAAGTCGTCGATCACGCCGAACTGGTCCGAGCGGTCGCCACCTCCGACGAAGTACCGGCGGTCCAGGTCGTTGACGATGGCGAAGATGGATCGGCTCACCGAGACCCGCGGTTCGCGCTCGTGGCCCGCCTCGGCCCAGGCCGCGCGGAAGGCCTCGATCTGCTTGCGCTGCTGCACGTGGAAGGGCTCGCCCGACTCATCCTCCTTGAGCGTCGAACTCATGAGGTTCATGCCCTGCTCGGCCGCCCACACGGCGGTCGCATCGGAGCCGGCGCCCCACCAGATGCGGTCGCGCAGACCCGGCGACTGCGGCTGGATGCCGAGCGGCCCCGGGTGCGGGTTCTGGAACATCGGGCGCGGATTCGGCTCGGCGAACCGCGCCCCGTCGATGACCTTCAGGAACACCGTCGTGTTGTTGCGGGCGACATCCGCCATGGTCGAACCCTCGGGCGCCTCGTAGCCGAAGTAGCGGTAGCCCTCGATGACCGACTCGGGTGACCCGCGCGAGACGCCGAGCTGCAGGCGGCCGCCCGCGATGAGGTCGGCGGCGCCGGCATCCTCAGCCATGTACACCGGGTTCTCGTAGCGCATGTCGATCACGCCCGTGCCGAGCTCGATGCGGCTCGTCTTCGCGCCGGCCGCCGCGAGCAGGGGGAACGGGCTCGCGAGCTGGTTCGCATAGTGGTGCACCCGGAAGTAGGCGCCGTCGGCACCGACCTCCTCGGCCGCGACCGCCAGGTCGATCGACTGCAGCAGCACGTCGGACGCCGATCGTGCCTGCGAGCCAGGCGAGTTCGACCAGTGGCCGAACGAGAGGAAACCGATGCGCTTCATACAGGTCTCCAACGCTGGGCGAGGCGGCGCATTCCGTAGGCGGCGTCGGGTGCCCAGTGCTCTGTAGCCGCTCGCGGCGCTGCACCGGTGGTGGCCCGCTCCACGACAACGAGGCGCAGCACACGCGGGAGCTGTGCGACGGCGTCGGCCTCACCGAGGAAGTCAAGAAGCCCCTGCACTACAAAGCGGCTTCCTCGACGAGCGTCCTCCCTCGGGCCGCGTTGCGGATCGTGCCCGGCATGAGCAGCATGGAGGTGGCCGATGGTGCGCGACGGGGTGTCGGTCCCGGAGGCGATGATGTGGATCGAGGCGTCTGTAGAGGTTCACCGACCGATCGGAAAGGTCTTCGCCTGGTACGCCGACGACCACGTCCGGAACCATCCTCGTTGGGATCCCGACATCGAGCTCGAAGCGACGTCCGACGCCCCGATCGCCATGGGGACGGTCATCCGCCGGCGGAATGTCCGTTCCGGCGCACCGGTGGACGGCACCATGGAAGTGGTGGAGTTCGAACGGGACAGGACGTTCGGAGTCCTGATCCGGGAAGGTGGATACGAGATGCCGGGCCGGGCCAGCTTCGAATCCGTCGATCCGTCGACGACGTCGGTCACGATCGCCGCAGAGGTACCGGATACCGTCGACGAAGCGCTGATCACCGATCGGATGCAGAGGAGTGCCGAGAACATCAAGGCGCTGATGGAAGACGAGCTGTGACCCGGCGCACGGGTCCGGCTCGGTGCTGACACGTCCCGGCCCCGCCTCCAGCGCGCCGTGGTCGCCGTCGGCGAGGTCAGCGCAGGAAGGTCTCGGCCAATCCCTCCGGACCGCCATGCCGACGCCACGATGCAGCGATCACGCGGTAGGCCCGCTCGCCGGCATCCCTGCAGACATCGCGCACCTCGGGATCCCGCACGACCTCGCCGCACGCCTTGCGCACGGCCGGCTTCCGCAGCAGGACAGCCGCCGAGACTGCCGCCGCAGCCCCGAGGGGAAACAGCATCAGCCAGGGACTGCTGCCGTTGCGAGGGCGGGCATCGTATCGAGGCTCGCTCGTACCGGCCCCGGACGAAGGCGTGTCCTGCTCCGACCGATCCGACCACGCCGGCAGTGCACTCATAGTCATGATGATCTCCCTATATAGTGAGTCGTGCGGATGCTAAGTTAGCCCCGTATTAGCCCGAGTATAGGCACGAAGTTAGGGTAGGTGTCAACAGTGGCAACCGAGCGCACCGTTCCCAAGCCCCGGCTGACCGCGCAGGCATCCGTACTCAAGGCGTGGGGGCGGGAGTGGCGACGCGCCAACGGCAAGGGCCAGCAGGAGCTGGGGCGAATCGCCGGATATGGAAGCGACGAGAGCCCGAAGAGCGCCGCCGTCGCGATCTCCCGCATCGAGTCCGGCAAGACCGACCCGACCGGTCGGTACCGCCAACGTCTCTTGGACACGCTCGGACACACCGAGGCAGAACTCGAGGAGGAGACGGAGCGAGCGCTCGCGGTGCTCTCGCGCCCCGGCGTCTTCGCCCGTGCCATGGCTGGGCCGATCCACCTCGAGAACGAGGCCAGGCGAGCCCAGATCATCGCATCGTCGAACCTGCTCACCGAACGGGTCACGTTCCAGATCCGCAACTCCGAGCGCACGCTGGAGCGCGCGTGCACTGCATTCGTCCTGCCGTTCCTCGAGACCGCCGCGAGGGTCGACTGGCAACCGATGCTCGATTCCAACGATGCCGGGGCGACCGACAGGACGGCAGGATCTCTCGAGGACGAGATCAGAGGGCTCAGGGGGCAGACGGAGGTCAGCATCCTGAAGGCGGTGACCGAGAGCGCGGCAGGCACGGGCGCCGGGGCTGGGCCGGGTCCAGGAACCGCGGCCGGTGTGTTCGTCGCCCTCTCGGCCGCGGGGACCGCGTCGACCGGGACCGCGATCGCCGCCCTCTCCGGCGCGGCTGCCTCCAGCACGACCCTCGCCTGGCTCGGAGGCGGTTCACTCGCAGCCGGTCGCGTGGGCGTGGCGGGCGGTGCGGCGGTCCTGGCCGGCATCGTCGCCTTGCCCGCGCTTCTGGCCATCGGTGGCGTGCTCGTCTGGAAAGGCCGGAAGCTCCGCAAGGAAGCCGAAGCAGAAGCCGAGAAGCTCGATGCCGCGCAGCAGGCGCTGGAGGACATGCAGGACGCCCTGCCACGCGCGGAGAGGTGGAACGAAGCCCAGCAAGCCATCATCCAGCGCGCCGAACTGCTCGGACACACCATCCAATCCCGCTACGCAGCGGCACCACCTTTCATCCCGGCACCAGGGCATGACGCGAGCCGCCGGATCGAGTGGGACACGCTTTCCTCCGACGCTCGGAAGGCACTCGAGATCGAGCTCAAGCTGCTCAGCATCATCCTCGACACACAGGCGCTGCCGGTCTGGCTGGGCGTGACGAGCGTCAATGAGCCCGACCTCACGGCTTCCCAGGAGAAGACCGCGACCGTGTCAGAGGAGTGGATCGACGAGAGCCTGGCCTTCGCCCAGTTCGATCTCGACGACCATGAAGCATGGGTCCGGAACCTCTTGACTCACGGCTCGCCGAACTAGCGGACGTCTCGACGCGGGTCAGCGGCGAGATTCAGTCCGCGGCCGGTTCTCGTGGCGGGTTGTGCATGAACTCGAGGCGGATGCCGTTGTCGTCCTCGACGAAGGAGGCGTAGTAGCGGTCGTTGAAGCGCGGGAACGGCTTGGGTCCGCTGACCGCCGTCCACCCGGCATCCGTCGCGATCTGGTGGAGGCGATCGACCTCGGTGCGGGACTCGACTGGGAACGCGAGGTGCTGCCATCCGACTTGGCCGTGCCGGTGCGGGCCGGTGCCCGGTTCGCGGGCGGGGAAGAGGATCAGTTCCTCCTCGCCGAGGTACCAGGAGACGCTGTTGTCGGCGTCCTGCCGGGTGCAGCCGAGCGCCTGCATCACCGGGTCGAACTGGGCGATCGAGTGGGGGAGGTCATCGACGGTGATGCCGATGTGGTCGAAGAGTGGCACCGGGACATCCTATGGACGGGGGTGCCATCGGCGCAGGCGCGCGCCTAGCTTGGGTGCATGACGATCTCCGAGGCCGATCTCGTCCATCTCCGCCGGGCGGTCGAGCTCGCGCGCGAAGCGCTCGACGCCGGCGACGGCCCGTTCGGGTCGGTGCTCGTCGACGGGGCGGGGGTCGTGCGGTTCGAAGACCGCAACCGCGAGGCGACCACGGGGGATGCCACGCGGCATCCGGAGTTCGAGATCGCGCGCTGGGCGGCGGCGAACCTGACCGCGGACGAGCGGGCGGCGGCGACGGTGTACACGTCGGGGGAGCACTGCCCGATGTGCTCGGCGGCGCACGCGTGGGTCGGGCTCGGGCGCATCGTGTACGTCGCCTCGGCAGAGCAGGTCAGCGGATGGCGCGCAGAGATCGGCGCCGCGGCATCCGCCGTCGCGGTCTTGCCGATCACGGCCGTCGCACCGGGATTGCCGGTTGAGGGGCCGGTCGACGAGCTCGTGCCCGAGGTGCGGGCGCTCATCGAGCGGGCGGCCCGCATGACCACCACATAGCATCACCTGGCCCCGCTCAGCCGTCATTGAGTGCAAGCGGATTCCATTTCGGGCTTGACCTTCCTGCGTTCTGTATACAAAATACTGAGTGCCGGATATGCCGGCGAACGACCAACGACGGAAGAGGTGGGGCGCGATGCGCCGTGCGAACTCAATGACGAGGCGTCTGCTCGCGGCCGGCGCGATCAGCATGATGACGATCGGCCTGGCGGCGTGCAGCGGGGGAGGCGGCGCGTCCGACGAGAACACCGTGGTCTGGTCCACGTGGGGGACCCCCGAGGAGCTCACGCGCTTCGAGGAGTTCAACGAGGACTTCATGGAGCGCCATCCCGACATCAAGGTCGAGCTGCAGCCGGTCGCGAGCTACGGCGACTACCACTCCAAGCTCCTCGCGCAGCTCACGAGCGGCACCGCGCCCGACGTCTTCTACATCGGCGACGACATGCTCGGCCAGTTCGTCGACGCCGACGTGCTCCTGCCGCTACGCGACCTGATGGAGTCGGACGAGAGCCAGACGCAGCCCGACGACTTCTTCCCCGGCCTGTTCGGGGTGGCCGAGCGCGAGGGCGAGTACTTCGCCGCCCCCAACGACTCCAACCCCGACGTGCTCTGGTACGACAAGAGCGCGCTCGCGGCCGCGGGCATCACCGAGGACCCGGCCACGCTCGCCGAGCAGGGCGAATGGACCACCGAGAAGTACCTCGAGATGAACCACAAGCTCGCCGACGCCGGGCTCATCGGCTCGATGTTCTGGAACTACTGGGCGACGCACTACAGCTGGATCTCGGCGCAGGGCGGCACCGCCTACGACGACTCCGGCGAGTTCGTGGGCAACACCGACCCCGCCACGATCGACGCCGTCACGACGCTCGGCGACGAGTTCCAGGACGGCACGTTCGTCGTCGCCGACACCATGCCCGAGGGCGCCGGCGCCGACAGCGTCTTCGTCACCCACGGCGCCGGGTTCTTCGTCCAGGGCCGCTACACGATCGGCACCGTGACGAGCGCGGGCGTCGAGGACGACTACGACATCGTCCGCTGGCCCACTCCCGACGGCGCCGAGGCGCCCACCGGCGTCGCCGCGTCGTACCTGGCGATCAACGGCCGCACCGATGCGAAGGATGCCGCGTTCACCTTCTGGACCGAGTTCCTCTCGTCCGAGGGGCAGACGTTCCGCCTCCAGGGCGGCGGCAACGCGGTGCCCTCCATCACGGGTGCCGACGACGTGGTGCTCGAGGACGGCTACCCGGCCCACGCTCAGAGCTTCCTCGACATGCGCGACATCGGCTTTGCCAACCACCCGGCCGAGGCACGTGTGCCGGGCCTGTCGGGCGACATCAGCGCGCTGTTCCTCGAGCTGTATGAGGGCAAGGCCGACGCGCAGGCGACGCTCGACGCCGCCGCCGACCTCGTCGCCGAGAAGTCGGGGGAGTGAGTCGACCCATGGCGATCACGACGGGCGGCGCGACCGGAACCCCGGTCGCGCCGCCCGCGCCCGCAGCACCGCCCGATCAGCCCGGCCATCCCGCGTCGACCGGGGGGCGTGAGTCTCGCCGCGGCGCAACGGGCCCACGCCGCGAGGCGGCCTGGCGCCGCCGCGACCGCCGCTGGGGCTACGTCTTCGTCGCTCCGCAGCTCGTCGGCATGGCGCTGTTCGTGCTCCTGCCGTTCGTGGCGAGCCTCGTGCTCGCGTTCGCGTCATGGAACGGGCTCACCGAGCTCGAATGGGTCGGCTTCGAGAACTTCACGGCCCAGCTGCAGGACGAGCTGCTCCTGCGATCGATCGTGAACACGCTGCTCATCGCGGTCATCACGGTGCCCGTGGGCCTCGGCCTCGCGGTCGTGATCGCCGTGGCCCTCGAGCGGCTGCGCACGCGCACGCTCTACCTCATCCTCTTCTTCGCCCCGGTCGTCACGAGCACGGTCGCCGTCGCCATGATCTGGCAGCAGCTCTTCCGCGCCGACGGCGTGCTGAGCACCACGATCGCGAACGTGTTCGGCGTCGCCCCGCCGGACTGGCTCAACGACCCGAGCCTCGCGCTCCTCGCGGTGTGCATCGTGTCGATCTGGTCGTCGCTCGGCCTGAACGTGATCATCTTCCTCGCCGGACTGCAGAACATCTCGCCGTCGGTGATCGAGGCCGCGCGCATCGACGGCGCCGGCGCGTGGCGCCTCTTCCGCAACATCCGCCTGCCCCTGCTCTCGCCGATCGTGTTCTTCTCGTCGATCGTCGCGTTCATCTCGTCGCTGCAGACGTTCGACACGGTGTTCGTGCTCACCGCGAATGCGGGCCCCGACAACGCGACCCGCACGATCGTCTACCACATCTACGACCTGGGCTTCGGGAGGTTCGAGTTCGGACCCTCCAGCGCCGCCTCCGTGATCCTGCTGCTGCTGACCCTCGTCATCACCGCGATCCAGTTCGGCGCGCAGAAGAAGTTCGTGCACTACGAGGACGACGCCGCATGACCGCCGCAGACCTGACCCAGCCGCTCGTCGGCGACCCCGACCTCGAGCGTCACGATGGCACCGGCCGCGCCGGACCGCACCCCGGACGGGAACGCGGCCGCCGCACCGTCGGCCGCGCCCTCATCCACACCGCGCTCGCCGTCGCGGGCCTCGCGATGGTGTTCCCGTTCGTCTGGATGCTGCTGACCTCGTTCAAGACGCTCCCACAGCTGCTGCAGGACCCGCTGAGCTTCTGGCCCGACCCGTGGACGCTCGACAAGTACGTCGGCGCGTGGAACGCCGTGCCCTTCGGGCAGGCGTACCTGAACAGCATCTACATCTGCGTGCTGGCGGTCGTCGGCACCCTGCTCACCGCGTCGATGGCGGGATACGCGTTCGCCCGGATCCGCTTCCGCGGCAGCCGCGTGCTCTTCATCGTGTTCCTGGCGACGCAGATGATCCCGAAGCAGGTCACGCTGATCCCGTTCTACCTGCTGATGGCTCAATTCGGATGGGTCGACTCCCACCTCTCGCTGATCGTGCCGGCGATGCTCGTGAACCCGTTCGCGGTGTTCCTGATGCGGCAGTTCGTGCTCAGCCTGCCCAAGGAGCTGGAAGAGGCGGCGCTCGTCGACGGGGCCGGCCGCTGGCGCATCTTCTGGAGCATCATCCTGCCGAACCTCAAGCCCGGCCTCGGCGCGCTCAGCATCATCGTCGCGCTCGACGTGTGGAACAGCTTCCTGTTCCCGCTGGTGCTGCTGAATTCGCCCGACCTCTTCACGGTCCCGCTGCTCCTCGCGAGCTTCCGCGGCCAGTTCGGGTCGGTCGACTACGGGCTCGTCATGGCGGCGTCGGCGCTCGCCACGATTCCCATGCTCGTGGCCTTCGTGATCGGGCAGCGTCGCATCCTGAACAGCATGGCTGCGTCGGGGCTGGGCGGCCGATGAGCGTCGTGCCGGTGTCGACACGGCGCGTCGTGGGGCGAGCGGATGCCGCATCCGCCGCCGCACGCGCGGGCGCGCACCTCGACCTCGTGCGAGCCCCGTTCACGCTGCCGCGCTCCCGCATCCTCATGCTGCGCGACGGCGATCGGCTGCGCGTGCACACGTCGGAGTACGAGCGTTCGCTGTCCGAGTGCGTGGCGTTGGAGGCGCTCGAGGTGTGCGACTCCGCCGGCGTGACCCTGCCGATTACGCGGGTGCTGCCGCATGTGATCGAGTTCGGCGACCAGGTCTCGCTCACGTTCGCCGGCGCGTCCACGTGGTCCGTTGGGGTGCGGAGCAGTGGCGACGTACTGGTGTGCTGGACGCGGCAGCCTGGCGACGAGCCGGAGGAGATCCGGATCGGCGGCCCGCACGCGGCATCCGTCGTCTTCTCGCTCGGCCCGTCGCGCGAGGTCGAGGTCGCACCGTCGGAGGACCACGGCGAGCACGTCGAGGCGACCCGGCGGGTCTGGCTCGACTGGTTCGCGAGCTGCCCGGTCGTGCGACCAGACCTGCAGGACATGGCCGCGTTCTGCTGGTGGGTGCTCGGCGCCAACACCGTCGAATTGCCGCACCTCGGTGACGCACGCGCCGTCGTGCCCTCGAAGATCGGCTACGTCGGCCTCTGGCAGTGGGACGCGTACTTCATCGCCGTCGGCCTGCGCCACGGCGACCCTGAACTCGCGCGCGAGCAACTCGATCTCGCCCTGCGGTTCCCGACTCCGGATGGGCAGCTGCCCGATGTGATCCACGAAGAGGGCATCCTGGCGAGCAGCGACGACCTGCCGGCCGCCGACCGCGAGACGCTCCGTCGCGCCGGCTCCGCCGTCGCGGACCCGTCGGCCCCGGTGCCGCTCACGAAGCCGCCGCTCGCCGCTTGGGCGATGCGGAAGGTGCTCGAGGCCGACGGCGCCGACCCCGACTGGGTGCGCCGCATGATCGGCACCATCCGCCGCTCGCAGGAGTGGTGGTTCGCCCACTCCGACCTCGACGGCGACGGCCTGCCCGAGTACGGGCACCCGTACTCGTCGGGACTCGACGACAGCCCGGTGTTCGACGGTCCGCTGCCGACGACGACGCCCGACCTCGCGGCGTACCTCGTGCGCCAGGACCTCGAGCTCGCGGATCTGGTCGAGCGATGGGGCGCTGAGCCGGAGCCCGACGCGGGCCGCGCGGCCGCGGCATCCGCTCATCGCGAGCGCGCGAGGCGCACGCTCGCGCACCTGCTCACCCTATGGGACGAGCCGACCGGCCGATTCCGGTCGCTCGCCGCGGGGCGCCCGGTCGCGAGCGACACGATCGTCGGCCTCATGCCGTTGCTGACCGGCGGCCTGCCCGAGGCGATCGTCGAGACTCTCGTCACCGCGCTCGACGACCCGCGCCGGTTCGCCACCCGCTGGCCCATCCCGACCGTGGCCGTCGGCGATCCCGATCACGATCCCCAGCGGATGTGGCGCGGCCCCGTGTGGGTGAACACCAACGCACTGGTCGCCGACGGCCTCGAGCGATCGGGCCACCCGGACCGCGCACGCACGCTCGCCGAACGCACCCTCGAGCTCGTCATGCACGCCGGCGGACCGCACGAGTACTTCGACCCGAACACCGGCGAACGCGCCGCAGGTGCCACCACGGCATTCGGATGGTCCGCCGCCCTGTTCATCGACCTCGCGGTCGCGCTGTCGCAGGGCGACTGAGCGATCGCACGGCGGAGCCGTGAAGGGGTGAGATGAGCCGCTCAGGCGCTGAAGTACGCGCTCGAGGCGTTCTCGACGATGCGGCGCATCCCGTTCATCCAGTTGGCCTTCAGGGCGACGGATGCCGCGGCCACGTCGCCCTTTGCGAGGTGCCGCGCGATCTCGGCGTGCTCGGCCGCGACGCGCTCGATCATCACGTCGTTGGGCACGAGCAGCGACTCGTACCGGTGGAACGCGCCGCGCGTGCTCTCGATGACCTCGAGGAGGCGTTGATTCGGGCACGCCGAGAGCATGATCGCGTGCCATTCGTCGTCCTTCGTGACGACGAGGGCGTGCTCGACGACCTCCTGCTGGAAGTCGGCACTCAGTTCCTCGAGCCGGCGGCCGATCGACTTCAGCTCGTCGCGGGGGCTCAGCTCGAGGGCGAGGCTCTCGAGCGCGGCCATCACCGGCGCGAGCTCCTCGAACTCCGTCGCGGAGAGCGGGACGAAGCGGAAGCCCTTGCCGTTCTCGCTGGTGATCTGCCCTTCGCTCTCGAGGGCGATGAGCGCCTCGCGGAGGGGGGTCCGGCTGACGCCGAGCTCTGCGGCGAGCTGCACCTCGTTGATGCCCTCGCCCGGGCTGACCTGCCCGGCCCGCATCCGGGCGAGCAGCTCGTCGCGCACCTGGGAACGCAGGTTCTTGCGTTCGATCGCCATCCATCCTCCAGCCGGTCGGGCCGACGCCGTAAGCCTAGGGCTTGACCCTCGTCGACTTGCGGCTTAGCGTGTCTGTATACAGAATACAGTGCGCAGAACGAGCTGTACAGACATCCGACCGAGAGGATCCGCGTGACCGACGCGACACCGCGCCGCATCCGCCTCGATGCCCTCGCCTTCGGCGGCGACTACAACCCCGACCAATGGCCCGAAGAGGTCTGGCATGAGGATGTGCGCCTGATGCGAGAGGCCGGGGTGAACCTCGTGAGCCTGCCGGTGTTCTCGTGGCCGCAACTCGAGACCTCCCCTGGCATCTACGAGTGGGAGTGGCTCGACCGCGTCATCGAGGTGCTCTGGGCCGGCGGCATCCGCATCGACCTCGCGACCGCGACGGCCACGCCACCCTCGTGGCTCGTGCGCGCCCACCCCGAGATGCTGCCGTGGGATGCCGACGGTCGTCGCCTCGAGTTCGGCTCCCGCCAGGCGTACTGCCCGAGCTCGCCCGTCTGGCGCGAGCACGTCGCGCGCATGGCCCGGGCGATGGCCGAGCGCTACGGGCAGCATCCTGCGGTCGTGCTCTGGCACGTCTCCAACGAGTACGGCGACCACGTCGCGCGGTGCTGGTGCCCCGAGTCGGCGGCGCACTTCCGGCGTTGGCTCGAGGCCCGCTACGGCGACCTCGACGGGCTCAATGAGGCGTGGGGCGTGAACGTCTGGGGCCAGCGCTACACGGCGTGGACGCAGATCGAGCCGCCCCGGCGCGCGACCGGACCGATCAACCCGACCCAGCTGCTCGACTTCGAGCGTTTCAGTTCCGACGCGCTGCTCGAGCTCTTCCGCATCGAGGTCGACGTGCTGCGCGAGGTCACGCCCGAGCTGCCCGTCACGACGAACTTCATGAGCCTCTTCCGCGACCTCGACTACTGGCGCTTCGCCGAGCACGAGGACCTCGTCACCGACGACGCCTACCCCGACCCCGCCGATCCGCTCGCGCACGTGCCGGCGGCGCTCAACTACGGCCTCATGCGCTCGCTCAAGGGCGGTCAGCCGTGGCTGCTGCTCGAGCAGGCCGCGAGCGCCGTCAGCTGGCGCGACGTCAATGTGCCCAAGGCCCCCGGCCGGATGCGCATCGACAGCCTGCAGGCCATCGCGCACGGCTCCGACGGCGCCATGTTCTTCCAGTGGCGGCAGGCCCGCTACGGCCAGGAGAAGTTCCACTCGGCGATGCTCGGGCACCGCGGCGAGTCATCCCGCACCTTCAGGGAGACGGCCGCCCTCGGTCGCGAACTCCAGAGCCTGGCGGCGGTCCGCGGCACGCGCGTGCGCAGCCGCGTCGCCCTCGTCGTCGACTGGGATTCGTGGTGGGCCACGAGCGCGACCGAGTCGCTTCCGTCCCAGCGCCTGAGCTGGCTGCAGCAGGCCCGCGACTGGCACGCGGCCCTGCACGCGCTCGGTCACCCGGTCGACACCGTGCGAGCGACGGGCCCGTTCGACGGGTACGACCTCGTCGTCGTGCCGAACCTCTACGTGACGGATGCCGCGCAGGCTGCGGCGCTCGAGGTCTACACCGCATCCGGTGGCACCGTCGTCGTCGGACCGTTCTCGGGCGTCGTCGACCCCACCGAGAAGGTGCACCCGGGCGGCGCTCCCGGTCTACTCCGGCCGCTCCTCGGCATCGAGGTCGACGAGCCGTGGCCGGTGCCCGACGGCTCGGTCGAGCGGATCGCCCTCGACGGCGACCGCCACGACGCGCCGGTGTGGACCGAGTGGATCGAGGCCGGCCTCGAGGCATCCGTCGTCGCCCGCTTCACCGGCGGCGTGCTCGACGGACGACCCGCGATCACCCGCTGCGCGCGCGGCGCGGGCACCGCCTGGTACCTCGGCGCGGTGCTCGCACCCGACGGCCTCGTCGCCGCCATGCGGCGAGCCCTCACCGACGCCGGACTGCCCGCGCACGACCGCACCGACCCGCACCTCGAGGTCGTCACCCGTGCCGACGACCGCACCGACTACACGTTCGTGCTCAACCACGGCCCGCGCGAGCTCGCCGTCGACGTGCCTGAGGGCGCGACCGACCTGCTCGCCGACGGGGTCGTCGCTGCGCGACTCGTGCTCCCGCCCCTCGGCGTCGCCGTGCTCGCCTCGCCACGCGCGAGCGAGCCCCCGTTCATCACCCTGTCCGACACCACCGAGTGAGGCACCACCCATGAACCGACCATTCGTGCATCCGTACATCCCGAACACCGCGCCCGACGTGCGCGCCGAGATGCTCGCCGCTGTCGGCGCGGCATCCGTCGAGGACTTCTACGCCGACGTGCCCGCCGACCTCCGGCTGGGCCGCGACCTCGACCTGCCCGAGCCGCTCGTCGCCGAGCAGGACCTCGTCCGCCACGTCTCCGGGCTGCTCGCCTCGAACGTGCCCACCACCGAACGGCTGAGCTTCCTCGGCCAGGGCACCTACCACCACCACGTACCCGCCGTCGTCGACGAGGTCATCGGCCGCAGCGAGTTCCTCACCGCCTACGCCGGGGAGCCGTACGAGGACCACGGCCGCTTCCAGGCGCTCTGGCAGTACCAGTCGCTCATGGGCGAACTGCTCTCGATGGACGTCGTCAACGTGCCCACCTACGACGGGTTCCAGGCGACCGCGACCGGCCTGTCGATGGCCGGTCGGATGACCGGCCGGCGCCGGGTGCTCGTCGCCAGTGACGTGCTGCCCGCGAAGCTCTCGAAGGTCCGCGACTACGTGCGGGTGCACCTCGACCTCGAGTTCGTCGACCCGGTCGACGGCACGGCGGATGTCGCATCCATCGCCGAACGGATCGGCGACGACGTCGCCGCGGTCTGGGTCGAGACCCCGAGCCGCACCGGTGCGATCGAGCATCGGCTACAGGCGCTCGCCGACGCCGCGCACGCGGTCGGCGCGATCCTCGTCGTCGGAACCGACCCGGTCGGGTACGGCGTGCTGACGCCCCCGGCCGAGCAGGGTGCCGACATCGTCTGCGGCGACATCCAATCGCTCGGCCTGCACCAGTGGTACGGCGGTGCCCACGGCGGCTTCATCGCCGTGCACGACGACCCCGGCTTCGTCATGGAGATGCCGTCGCGCCTGTTCGGGCTCGCGACGACCGACGTGCCCGGTGAGATCGGTTTCGGCGACGTCGCCTACGACCGCACCTCGTTCGCGCACCGCGAAGAGGGCAAAGAGTGGGTCGGCACTGCAGCGGCCCTCTGGGGCATCGCCGCCGGTGTGCACCTCGCCCTCATGGGACCGCACGGCATGCGCGAGCTCGGCGAGGTGCTGCTCGCGCGCACCGCCTACGCGCAGCGCGCACTCGCCGCCATCCCCGGCATCCGCCTCACCGACCGCGCCGTGCACCTGCGCGAGTTCGCGATCGACGTCTCGGGCGCCGGCCTCACCGCCTCGGGCATCGTCACGGCGCTGCGCGCCGAGGGCATCGAGCCGGGCGTGCCGGGCGGCGAGCACGAGCTCGTCGTGTGCGTCACGGAGATGACCTCGCAGCGCGACATTGACCGGCTCGCCGCGGCGGTCACGGGTCTCGTCGCCGCATCCGCCGCCGAGGCCGCATCCACGCTCGACCTCATCGCAGAATCCGAGGAGCACCGCGCATGAGCCTGCCCATCGCCCCGAAGCCCGCCCACCGTCGGTTCCACCAGGCGCGGTGGGACGAACCGCTCCTCTTCGACCTCTCCACGCCCGGCGAGCGAGGTGTGCTCGTCACCCAGGTCGAGCCCGACGTGCGCGACGCCGTCGGCGATGTCACCGCCGCGCTCCCCGAGGGGCTCGCCCGGAAGACCGCGCCCGCGCTGCCCGAGATGGGGCAGATGCGCGTGCTGAAGCACTACCTGCGCCTCTCGCAGGAGAACCTCGGCGCGGACCTCAACGTCGACGTGGGCCAGGGCACGTGCACGATGAAGTACGCGCCGAAGGTGAACGAGCAGCTGATCGCGACGCCGAAGCTCTCGGCGATGCATCCGCTGCAGGATCCCGCCGACGCCCAAGGCGCGCTCGAGATCATCTGGCGCACCGAGCGGATGCTCGCCGAGATCTCGGGCATGGAGGAGGTCTCGCTGCACACGCAGGGCGGTTCCGCCGCCATCTGGGCCAACATCGCGATGATCCGCGCGTACCACGAGGCCAACGGCGAGGACGAGCAACGGCGCGAGGTCATCACGACGATCTTCAGCCACCCGTCGAACGCCGCCGCCGCGAAGGCGGCGGGGTACGAGGTGATCACCCTCCATCCCGACGCCGACGGCTACCCCGACCTCGAGGCGCTGAAGCGCGCGCTCTCGCCGCGGACCGCCGCGATCATGGTCACCAACCCAGAGGACACGGGCATCTACAACCCCGCGATCAGGGAGTGGGTCGACGCGGCCCACGCCGTCGGTGCGCTCGCCTCGTACGACCAGGCGAATGCGAACGGCATCCTCGGCATCACCCGCGCGCGGGATGCCGGCTTCGACGTCTGCCACTTCAACGTGCACAAGACGTTCGGCACGCCGCACGGCTCGGGGGGGCCCGGCACCGGTGCGAACGGCGTGAGCGCGGCACTCGCGCCCTTCCTGCCCGGACCCCGAGTCGTGCGGGAGGGCGATCGCTACGAGGTTCGCGAAGGCGGTCCGCTGTCGATCGGCGCGATCGGACCGTTCCACGGGGTCGTCCCGAACATCGTGCGCGCCTACGCATGGATGATGGCGCTCGGCGCCGAGGGCCTGCGCGCCGTCGCCGAGACCGCCGTGCTGAACAACAACTACCTGATGAAGCGGATCCTCGAGATCCCCGGTGCGTCCGCGCCCTACGCGACCGGCCGCCGACGCATCGAGCAGGTGCGCTACTCGTGGCAGGAGCTGTTCGAGGAGACCGGCATCACGTCGGAGGAGATCGGCATCCGCGCCAGCGACTTCGGCATGCACTACTGGACGAGCCACCACCCGTACGTCGTGCCGCAGCCCTTCACGCTCGAGCCGACCGAGTCGTACTCGAAGGCCGAGCTCGACGAGTACGCTGACGTGCTGGCCGAAGTCGCCCGCGAGGCGCGCGAGACCCCGGACGTCGTGCGCACGGCTCCGCACCGGCAGACCGTGCACCACACCCACCACGACGATCTCGACGACCCCGAGCGCTGGGCCGTCACCTGGCGGGCGTACCGCCGCAAGTACCCGGACGCCGTCGGCGCGTGACGTGATCGGACTCATCGTGAACCCGGTCGCGGGCGTCGGCGGTCCGGCCGGGCTCGGCGGAAGCGACGGCGGCGACGTGCAGCGCCGGGCCGGCGAGCGTGGAGCGCGACCCCGCGCGACCGAGCGCGCCGCCGCCGCGCTCGCCGTCGTGGCATCCGCCCGGCGCCATGAGCGGATCGTGACGGCCGCCGGCGCCATGGGAGCGGACGCGGTCCGCGCCGCGGGGCTCGAGCCCATCGTCGTGTGGCATCCGCGATCGCCGACGTCCCCGTCGGACACGACTGCGGCGGCTCGCGCGCTCGCCGACGTGGGCGTCGAGCTGGTGCTCTTCGCCGGCGGGGACGGCACGGCGCGGGATGTCGCGGCCGGCCTGCCGTCGGCGGCGGTGGCGCTCGGCATCCCGGCCGGCGTCAAGATGTACTCACCGGTCTTCGCGGTCGGCCCCAGCGCTGCCGGAGCGCTCGCCGCAGCGTGGATCGAGGAGCGCGGCCTTCCGACCGTGGATCGCGAGGTACTCGACGTCGACGAGGCGCAGCTGCGCCGCGCCCGCGTCGAGCCGCGACTATACGCCACCATCCGGGTGCCCTATCGCGCCGGACGCACGCAGGCTCGCAAGGCCGCGACGCCGGCCGACGAGCGGGCGGCCATGCGACTGGCCGCTCGGGGCGCGGTCGCCCGCATGCTGCCAGGCGTCAGGTACCTGCTCGGTCCCGGCGGCACGATGGCCGAGGTCGCCCGCGAGCTCGGCGTCGAGAAGACCCTGCTCGGTGTCGACGTGGTACTCGACGGCCGCGTCGTGGCCGCCGGCGCCTCCGAGCAGGAGCTGCTCGACCAGGTCGCGAGCGGGCCCGCCCAGGCGATCGTGTCGATCATCGGCGGGCAGGGCTTCCTGCTCGGCCGCGGGAACCAGCAGCTCTCGGCGCGCGTGCTCGATGCCATCGGCGACGATCCCGTGCTGGCGGTCGCGCCGGAGCAGAAGTTGATCGACCTCGAGGGGCGTCCCCTCCTCGTCGATACGGGCGACGCCCGCGTGGATGCCCGGCTCGCCGGCTTCGCGCGCGTCGTCACCGGGCCGTCGACCACCAGCGTCTACCCAGTCCAAGCACCAGAGAACGAAGGAGCAGCAGACCATGCGGCTTGAGCAGAAGCAGGCCATCGTCACCGGAGGGGCGGGCGGCATCGGCCGTGCCACCGCCATGGCCATCGCGGCCGAAGGCGCCGAGGTCGCGGTCGTCGACCTGAACGGCGAGGCCGCCGAGGCGGTCGCCGCCGAGATCCGCGACGCGGGCTTCACGGCGATCGCCATCGAGGCCGACGTGTCGAGCGAGGCCGACATCGAACGCGTGATCGCCACCACCGTGGCCGAGTTCGGCGGCGTGAACGTCGTCTTCAACAACGCGGGCATCATCCGCCGCACGACCGCCGTCGAGACGACGGCCGAGGAGTGGGACCGCGTGTTCGGCGTCAACGTCCGTTCCATCTTCCTGATGTGCAAGCACGTCGTGCCGATCATGGCCGCCGAGGGCGGCGGCTCGATCGTCAACACCGGTTCCGGATGGGGCCTGAAGGGCGGAGGCCGGGCCATCTCGTACTGCGCCTCCAAGGGCGCGGTCGTCAACATGACCCGCGCGCTCGCGATCGACCACGGGCCGCAGGGCATCCGCGTGAACTCCGTGAACCCCGGCGACGTGAACACCGGCATGCTCCGGGACGAGGCGCAGCAACTCGGCGAGGACACCGCCGCCTTCCTGGCCGAGGCTGCCGACCGCCCGCTGCGGCGCATGGGGGAGCCGCGCGAGATCGCGGCGGCGGTCGTCTGGCTCGCGAGCGACGACTCGAGCTACGTCACCGGGTCGGCACTCGTCGTCGACGGGGGCGGGATCGCGTAGTCGCACGGTTCGCGTATGACGCCGGAACGGCGCAGCACGAAGGCGGTGCGTCTGGCTGTTCAGCCGGGACCCCTGCCATCCTGAAGGGGACGACGCGGTTCGGGGGGACAGCCGATGCAGTCGATGGAGTTCGCTCGCAGTCAGTGGCTGGATGTGATCACCGACGCACTCGGCGGGTTCGGCCGGGCGTTTCCGTGGGATCCCGTGTGTCGACAGCTCGGCCGACAGCTCGAGGCGCCGGTCACCGGAAGATTCCAGTGGGACGCGCATGGCCGCGCCAGCGTGACGGCATACCCGTTCCCGAACTGGTTCGACCTTCCGGATGTCGCTGGCCGCGCGCCGGCCGTCCATCCGCTGGCTCGCTACTACTCATCGCACGCGACGGGCGCACCGCTGAGCACGACGCAGGTGCCGTTCGGGCTCGGGCCGGACGAGCGGGACTACGAGGACGAGCTGCGCGCCTGCCAGATCGAGAACCACGTGTGGATCCCGATCGAGCGGGGGAGCGCAGGCGTCCTGGTGGTCGGCGTGTGTCGACCCGCCGAGCCGTTCGACGAGCAATCGGTGAGGTTCGCGGAGCTGGCGCAGGGTGTGATCGTCGCGCTGCATCGTCACTGGCAGGTCCTCGACGACTGGGTGTCGGGACACCCGCTCGCGACCGGCGCCTATGCTGCGGCCGATGAGGCGCACCTCACGGTGCGGCAGGTCGTGGTGCTGAGCCTGGTCGCGCAGGGCATGACCTCACAGGCGATCGGATACCGGCTGCACATCTCCGCACGCACGGTCGAGCGTCACCTCGAGAACATCTACCGCCGGCTCGGGGTCTCCGACCGGGTCTCGGCAGTGCGGCTCGCGGCATTCGCAGGCATCATCGCGCCGGCGCCATCCGACGCTCGGTGGTGACTCTGCCCATAGCTGCGTCGCCCGATCCGTGCGTGGATCTACGCATGGCGACCACGAGCTCGCCGCTCTACGCTCCGATCAGAAGGGCCGGGCCCGACGCCGGAGGTGGTCATGCAACGATTCGATGCGGTACTCCGCTGGATGGGAGCGGTCGGGATCGTACTCGCGCCATTCGGCCTCTTCGTGCTTCCGAACCTGATGCACCCGGTAACGCCCTCGACCGCAGAGGAGCAGTTCACAGCCATAGCGGAGGGAGGTGGCGCCGGCGAGTTCATCGCGCTGATGAGCCAGGTCGGCGGTGCCATCTTCCTGCTGGTCGCGGCACTCGCGATCGGGAGCTACGTGATCGCGCGACGACGCGGGCAAACGCTCGGCGCCATCGGCCTGATCATCGGGGCGGTCGCGGCGATCGCGATGCTCCTGGTGTTGGGGTTCGAGCTCGCCATGCTCCCAATCCTGATCTCCGCGACGGACACCGATGCTGCGGTCGCCCTGGTCGTGGACCTGTCCGCGGGGCCGGCATTCGCCATCCCCCTGATGATCGGACTGGTCGGGTTCTACTTCACGTTGCCGCTCCTCGCCCTCGCGCTGTGGCGCACCGGATTGGTTCCGATCATCGTCTCGCTGCTGTTCGTGCTGCCCCTGCTGATCGGCATCATCCCGCTCCCGTTCGATGTTGCGATCCTCACGGGCCTGCTGTTGCTCGCGCCGTGCCTCTGGATGGCCGTGCGATTGGTCGTCGGGCCAGCCGTGGAAATCGAGCCGAGCGCACGACTCGCTCCGGCCGGAGTGCCCGACGAGGCGTAGGTCCTGCGTGACCAGCGGGTGATCGGCAACCTCGTCATGGCGATGAGACGACTGGGATGTGGACGTCCCGCATCGGTGCGTAGCGCACCGGCGACGCGATGAAGGCGCTGACCGCGACGACGAGGATCACCGTGAACACCGAGCACACACCCATGATCACGGCGCCGGTTCTCTCCCGCAGTCTGCGGCGCGCCACGACGATCAGGCCGAGGCCGGCCAAGCCTCCGGCGGTGTTGGCGACGACGTCGGTGACATCCGCGCTGCCGATCGCCAAGGCATACTGGACGGTCTCGAGCGCGAGGCTCGACCCGGCGGACACGCCCGCGAGCCTCGACGAGCGCCACGATGGGGCGAGCAGACCCAGGTAGATGCCGAAGGGAACGAAGAGCAGGACGTTGGCGACGACCTCGGCGGGTTCGCTGGCACCGTCCTCGGCGGTCGGTGCGAATGGGACGAGCTTGGCGTGCCGCAGCTCGCCCTCGCCGACGTACGGCATCTGGAGCTTCCAGAGGACGACCCAGACGAGCAGGACGAGGTAGACCACGAAGAGGCCGATCAGCCAGCCGTGTACACCGGCTGGCGACGCTCGCCGAGCGCGAAGATCACGGTGCGCCGTCCGCGCCATCCGCTGCACTGGACCGCCGGTCACTGCTGCATCCTCGGGTCCTGGCTGGGGTCGGTATACGTGACGGCGCAACCGTGCTCGATCGCCTCAGGGCGGAGTTCGTAGTGCCACGGCTCGTTGTCGTAGATCTGGCACAGACCGTACTCGGCACCGTGCTCGGACAGCCACGCCATGGCATCCTCGTGGCCGATGTCGACCGCATCACCCGACACGTGAGGGGACGTCGCCGGCGTGGCGACCCATCGGACCGCCTCTTCGCGCGAGCCGTACGCGGCGACGGCCTCTTGGAAGAGCTGGTCCTGGTACTCGTGGGAGCGCCATCCGCTGTTCACGATGAACTCGACGCCATCGTCGGCCGCCTGGGATGCAGCCTGACGAAGCGCCGCCAGCAGCTCGGCGTCGAGGTTGGCGACCGCCGGCTCCTCGTCATCGAAGACCGTGACGCCGTCGGCGACTCGGCCCGTCTCGTCGAGGCCCGCTCGATTCTCATCGCGCGGAGGCTGCGCCGGGGCATCCGACTGGGACCAGGCCGGCGACGCCGACGAGGAGTCGGGCAACGAGGAGAAGACGGCAGCGGCGCTCGCCGCGGCGACGACCACCACGCCGACGACCAAGAGGCGGCGAAATGCGCGCGTCGACGCTCGTGCCGGTCGGTTTCGATTCATGCCGCCAGTCAAGGCGGCGGGATGTTGCCAGCCCGTATGCGGGTTTCCATACGCCGGCGATATGCACCGGTTCGTAGCATGACACCATGCGGGTGCTGATCGTCGAGGACGAGCCCTTCATGGCGGAGGCCATCCGCGATGGGCTCCGGCTGGAGGCGATCGCGGCCGACATCGCCGGCGACGGGCACACCGCTCTCGAACTGCTGGGCATCAACGCCTACGACATCGCCGTGCTCGACCGCGACATCCCCGGGCCGTCGGGTGACCAGATCGCCGAACGCATCGTCGCCTCGGGCACCGGGATGCCGATCCTCATGCTGACCGCTGCAGACCGGATCGACGACAAGGCCTCGGGCTTCGAGCTCGGAGCCGACGACTACCTCACCAAGCCGTTCGAACTGCGGGAGCTCGTGCTGAGGCTCAGGGCGCTCGACCGCAGGCGCGCACACAATCGGCCGCCGGTCCGCGAGATCGCCGGCCTGCGGCTGGATCCATTCCGTCGCGAGGTCTACCGGGATGGACGCTACGTCGCCCTGACCAGGAAGCAGTTCGCCGTGCTCGAGGTGCTCGTCGCCGCGGAAGGCGGGGTGATCAGCGCGGAGGAACTGCTGGAACGCGCGTGGGACGAGAACGCCGACCCGTTCACGAACGCCGTGCGCATCACGGTGTCAGCTCTGCGCAAGCGGCTCGGCGAGCCTTGGGTGATCGCGACGGTACCCGGCGTGGGGTACCGCATCGACACCGGGCCGACCGACGGGGCGGCGGGCGACGAGCGTGGTTAGGTCACCCGGCATGAGCGTCCGCCTCAGGCTGACCCTGAGCTACGCGGGCTTCCTCATGGTCGCGGGGGTGCTGCTGCTCGCCGTCGTATGGCTGTTCCTCCTCCGTTACGTGCCCGCCCGCGCCATCCAGACCATCGACGGGTTCATCCCCGGCCGCGATGACCTCATTCGTGCGTTCGCACCGCCCGCGGCCTGGGCGCTGTTCTTCCTGCTGCTGTTCGGCCTGCTCGGCGGTTGGGTGCTCGCCGGCCGCATGCTCGCCCCACTGACTCGAATCACGGATGCCACGCGCCGGGCCGCGAACGGATCGCTCTCGTACCGCATCGAACTGGAGGGCCGCGACGACGAGTTCCGTCAACTCGCCGACAGCTTCGACGCGATGCTCGCACGGCTCGAAGCGCACGTCGCCGAACAGCAGAGATTCGCGGCGAACGCGTCCCACGAGCTCCGCACCCCACTGGCGATCACGCAGACCCTGCTCGAGGTCGCGCGCAACGATCCGAACAGCATCACGCCGGAACTCATCGAGCGCCTCCATGCCGTCAACACCCGAGCGATCAGCCTCACCGAGGCACTGCTCACCCTGAGCCGGGCCGATCAACGGTCCTTCACGCGCGAGGATGTCGACCTCTCACTGCTGGCCGAAGAGGCCGGTGAAACCCTCCTGCCGTTCGCGGAGCGGCGAGGCGTCGCGATCCAGACCACCGGCGATCACGCGCCGACCGTCGGCTCGCGCGCGCTGCTGCTGCAGCTGACCACGAACCTCGTGCACAACGCGATCTTGCACAACCTCGCCGACGGCGGCATTGTGCGGGTCGACACCGGCGTCCGCGACTCGAGGGCGGTGCTCACCGTCGAGAACACGGGCACCGAGCTGAGCCCGGGGCTCGTCGCGACGCTCACCGAGCCGTTCCAGCGCGGCACCGAACGCATCCACACGGATGGAGCGAGCGTCGGCCTCGGCCTGGCGATCGTCAAGAGCATCGCGGAGGCGCACGACGGAACGCTCACGCTCGCGCCGCGTGCCGGCGGCGGACTCACCGCACGGGTGGAACTGCCGGCGCGAGTGTGAGGCGGCGCGCGCAGTCTGCGTCAGTTGATGATCTCGCCCCGCTCGGCGTTGATCTTCGCGATTCGATCCCGCCATTCCTGCAGCGCCTCGGAGGTGAGCCGCGTCCACTCGGTGACCTCGTGCACGACCCTGATCGGCGCGGTGCTGCGGTACGAACGCGTGGGGTTGCCGGGGAACTTCTTGTCGGTCACGTTCGGGTCGTCTTCGAACGGCCCGGTCGGCTCCACGAGGTACACGCGCGGCGGAGCGTCGCCGGCCGCGAGCTCCGCCGCGAGGCCGGCGCCGTCGCGGAGCGCGGTGAAGTAGATGTGGTTCATCACGATCTCGGGCCGGTAGTTGGAGCGGAACCCGGGCGTGAGGAGGTCACCGCTTCGCAGGTCGGCTTTCGTGCCGTGGTAGAACGGCCCTTCGTCGAGCGGATGGTTCACGGCGACAGCCTAAGCGCGCAGTTTGCGTCATTCTCGGCACTCTGTGAGAGCACGTCCTCTCTTGTGCGGACACGTTAGAGCTATCCCACAACGGAAGACATCTCCGGTCGAGGTTTCCTCAATCTTCCTGCCAGAGTTTCAACGGCCGATCGGCGAAGAGGACTACAACTTCCCCAACCCGAATCGCACTGAAATTGGGGGATCTCATGCGTTGGGTATGGCTCAGGATCGCAGCCGCGGTCATCGCGAGTTCGGGCGTGATCGCCGGACTCCTGGTCAACATCGATCGCGCGATGCGCGAGGGTCAGGATCGCAGCGACGTGCTGGCGAACTACTTCAGCATGTTCACGATCGTGTCGTCGATCCTCAGCGTGGTCGCGCTGATGGTGGCGGCGCGTTGGATGCAGCGGCATCCCGGCAACTCACCGGAGCCCGTCGGAATCGCGATGGCGATCGCCGCAGTGACCGGGCCGGTGATCCTGCTCGGCATCGTGTTCAACGTGCTGCTGCGCGGCGACCCGCCGGCGATCGCCGCCACCGACCCCGGTTGGGTCGCGTTCATGGACTCGTGGGCGACCGAGACGCTTCACGTCGTCCTGCCGGTCTACTTCGTGTTCGACCTGCTGTTCGCCGACCGACGCCGCGGCCTGCCGTGGTCGTCGCTCCTCGTCATCGTCAGCTACCCGCTCGCCTGGACGATCTACACGATGATCCGCGGTGAGCGCGTGGCGAACCCCGACGGCACTGCGCCGTGGTGGTACCCGTACGGCTTCCTCGACCCGCACCTTGCGGGGTACGGATCGGCCTTCAGCTACATCGGCGGCATCCTGGTCGCGTTCGTGCTGCTCGGTGTCGCCATCATCGGTATCGGTCGCGCTCGTGAGCGGCACGCGTCTCACCACGACGCGCCGCCGCCGCCGCGGATCGGCCGCCTCGCGGTCTGAGCGCCATGCGCCATCGGCGTCGGCCCCTGCGGAGCAGTGGCTCAGCTCCGCAGGGGCCGATCCCGACCCGACGTCTCACGCGCCGGTCGGCGTCTCGAGCCGATCGAGCTGACACTTCGCTGCGCGGTCGCGCTCCTTCGCACCGACTGCTCCGCGCTCGCCACGCATGACGGGAGTCACCACCGTGCTGGACACCGCTTCGCTCCACCTCCCCGCACCGCCGACCGCACGCCAGGTTCGTCGTTCGGGTCTCGTGTCCTACTGGCGATCCAAGCTCTGGGGCCTGCTCCTCTCGATCGTCACCGATGGGGTGACGACCATCCCGGCCGTCGGTGCCGAATCGGTGCCGCTCGCCCGCAAGCCACCGCTGCCGGACGCGCCGCTCGTCGTCATCGCCAACCATGCATCCCATGCCGACACGGCCGTCCTGCTCGCAACCATCGGTCGGTCCCGGCCGGTCAGGTTCGTCGCCGCGGCCGACTACTGGTTCGGTCGGCGGCGCAACAAGCTCATCGCGCGATGGCTGGTCGGCATCTGGCCCATCCGGCGTGATCGGAACGGGATGAAGGACCTGCTCGCCGCCGCTCCGACCGTCGCAGCGGGAGTCGTCGTCGTCGTCTTCCCCGAGGGCAGCCGCCGCCACACACCGAAGCTCGCCGGTTTCAAGCGCGGCGCCTTTGAACTCGCCGCCGCATCGGGTGCCAAGGTCCTGCCGGTCGGCTTGGTCGGTGCCGGCGACCTGCTTCCGGTCGATCGCAAGCTCATCCGTCGCGGGCCGGTCGAGGTGCGCTGGGGTGAGCCGTTCACCGTTGCAAGCGGGCATGCGGATGACGCGGCCGCAGCGGCATTCGGAGCCATCGACACGCTCATCGAAGCGCCGGCCACCCAGCGTCCCGGCCGAGCCTGGATCCGCGTGCGCCGCATGGCGTTCGCCACGGCCGGGCTGGCACTGGTCACCGCCTGGGCGTTCGCGGAGGGCATCTTCTGGCCGCTGGTCGCGGAGATGCCGCTCCTGCTGCTCGTCTGCACGGTCGGACGATCCTGGCGTGGCCCGATGCTGATCGCGGCAACCGCGATCGCATCCGCCGCCGGGATCCTGACCACCTGGTGGCTGGTGTCCCACGGAATCGACACCCCCACCCCGTTGACCACAGCGCGAATGCACGAGACCGCAGTCGACGAGCTCAGGACCGACCCGTCGAGCGCGTTCGCGAATCAGATGTTCAACGGCATCCCCGTGAAGGTGTACGCCCACAGCGCGGGTCAACTCGGCATGGACTTCTTCGACGTCGCGTTCTCGATGCTCCCGAGGCTCGCTCGCATCGGCATCGTCGGCATGATCGGATGGGTCGCCGGTGGTCTCCTGTCCCGGTACCTGAAGCCGTGCCTCGGCACCATCCAGGCCACCTTCCTGACGTTGTTCCCGCTCGGGCTCGGCCTGGTCATCTGGTGGTGGTCGTGATGCGCGGGCTGTACGCGGCGAAGCCGTGGTTCACCCGTCAACTCGGGAGAATCGTGACCGTTGCCGTCGACCGCGGGTGGTCACCCGATGCCTTCACCGCTTTGGGTGTGGCGTTCGCCCTCGTGGCCGCCGGTGGCCTTCTGGTCGGATCGTGGCCACTGGTCCTCATCGGACTCGTCGGAAGGCTGGCCGGTGCGAACCTGGATGGCGCTGTCGCCCGCGCCAGAGGGGTCAGCCGTCCGTTCGGGTTCGTCATCAACGAGATCGGCGACCGTGCCTCGGACCTTCTGCCATTCGCGGCCCTCAGCATCGTCGCTTGGCAGACCGGATCCGACCCCGCACTGGTGATGGCCTTGGTTGCGATGACGTCCGCGTCCTGGCCGACCTTCATCTCGCTGTCGGCGGCCGCGGCCGGGGCGCCGCGGATGAATGGCGGACCGTTCGGGAAGACGGAGCGCGCGCTCGCCGTGTTCCTCATCTCGGTCGCGTTCACCTGGTTCCCCGCGGATGCGGTGATCGGCGTCGGTTCGGTTGTGATCATCGCCGGTTCGACCTTGACTGCGGCGACACGAACTCGAGCAGCTCATCGCCACCTTCAGCTGGTGGACGCATGACCTGGCTCGGCTTGAGCGCTCCTGCGACCGTCGGGCTCATCGTGCTCCTGGCGACCGCAGTACCGGTGTTGCTCTTCGGCGACTCGACCATCCGAAGCAGGTGGCTGACCTGGGCGGTCATCGGGGTGATCGTCGGCGGAGCGGAGATGATCGGGGTCGCCGGGGCGGTCATCGTGGCCGTCGCGGTCAGCGTCGTGTGCATCCTCGAGTACGTGAGACTGGCCGGTCTCCGAACTGCCGATCTCGGGGTGCTGATCGCCGCTGGAGTCGGCGCACCGGTGCTGGCGGCCGTGAATCCTGCCGCGATCAACGTGTGGCTGCCGTTCGCGTTGCTGGCCGCCGCTGTGCTTCCCGTGCTCAGCCGTGATCCGGAGTCCGCCCTACCTCGCGCCACTGCCGCAGTGTTCGGGATGCTGTGGCTGGTTTGGGCGCCTGCGCAGCTGGTGATCATCCACCAGGACCTGACCTTGCTGGTGTTGACCGTCGCGCTCACTGACGTGGCCAGCTGGGCGGTCGGAAAGGCGCTCGGACGGTTCCCCGGTGTGCGCGTCCGGCCGTTCGCGGTGTCGCCGAACAAGACGGTCGCCGGGCTGCTGGGCGGTGCGGTCGCCGCCGCGTTCGTCTTGGCGGTCACCGGGGAGTTCAGCTGGGTGTTGCTCCTTGCAGCGGCGGTGGGCGCCCCGCTCGGTGATGTGGTCGCCTCGATGGTGAAACGGCACGCCGGCGTGAAGGATGCCGGGGCCTGGCTTCCGGGATTCGGTGGGCTGCTGGACCGGGCGGACTCACTGCTCGTGGTGGCACCGCTCTTCTCGGTCACCCTCGCCTAGGTGGTCTGCTCGCGTCGCGCCCGCCCTTACAGTTCGAGGGAGTAGTAGAAGGCGCGCTCTCCGGTGTCGGGGTCGACGCCGCTGAACCCATGGCGTTCGTAGAAGCGCTGCGCGTCGACGTCTTCCGCGTCGACATTGATCTCGATCGCCGAGACGCCGCTCGCTTCGGCGTCTGCGACCAGGAGCTCGATCATCGCCGAACCGAGGCCACGACCTCGATCGGCCGGCGCGACGTAGAGCTCGTCGAGGAGGGCTACCGGCCCGTCGTACCAGACGTTGCTCCGCAGCGTCACGAGCGCGACTCCCGTCGCCGGCTCACCGGCCAGGTACGCGATCGTGCTGGGTCCGGCGAGCAGCGACTGCAAGCGCCCGGTCAGAACCGCAACGCCGGGGGTCGGCGTATCGAACTCGGTGTTGAAGTCGTGCAGCAGCCGCGCGACGGTCTCGACGTCGTCGGGACCGGCACGTCGAGCGGCGAGAGGTGCGGAACCGACCGACATGGGCGCCAGCCTAGCCGCGCCATCCGTTACGAATCGAGGTCGTCGAGCTGACGCCGGAGGTACTTCGGAGCCTGGATGCGCCATGCCTCGGTCACCAGCTCGGCGAGGTGGCCCTCGTCGACGCCGGCCATGCGAAATGCGACCTTCGGCTCGCCCCACGGCGTCGTGGTGCGGAGGAACACCTCGGGCGCCATCTGGACGAGCGCGAGCGCGTCCAGTCTCTCGGCGACCTTCACTCCGACCACGAGCTCGGACGCGATGATCTCGCGCATGTCGTCAGGGACGCTCGGCCACGGATGGCATTCCCACGCGTAGAGCTTGCGCCGAACGAACCACGCCGCGCCGCCCGTGGTCGCGCGCTCCTCGCTGCCTGGGAGCCCGAGGGTGGTGCGGCGCAAGTCGTCGAGGGTGGCCACGAGGTGAGCCTAAAGCGCACGACCGACAGGCATGCCTTGGCAAGGTGGGCCTGACCCGTGCTACTCGACCACCTTGCCGACCGTCGAAGTATTACGCATGATCTCCGCGATCTCGTCGGGAATCGGCGGGATCTCCTCTGCGGTCGCCGGTCGATGGCGACCGCGCGAGGCTGGCATTCATGCGGCATCCGTTTCGTGGTATCCGCTGCGGCGATGCATGGTGTCTGGAAGGCAGGTGCGAGAAACGCCTATCAGCGGCAGGTGATGTGGCCACGGGCACCTTCACGACCTTGGCGTCCTCCAAAGTGAGGACTACCTCCGGATTAGTCGGGCGTGGCGTGCTCTGGGCACGCTCATTACCGAGTTCACCGAAACGGAGAACATGAATGACCCGACGCCCCCTTCTTATACTGGCCATCGGCGGCGCTCTCATTGCGACAATGCTAGGCGCCGCTCCCGCTTCCGCCGAAGAGATGGACGAATATCTCCAGTTGGAAGGTCCTAGCGAGACGGGATTGGTAACCGAACAATCCGTGCGTGGCCCAAATAAGCCCGACGGGACTACGACGTTCTCAGTAAGGCTGGGTACAAGCCCGGCTGGGTGCTATGGGCAGACGGACTATGCGCACAAGTCGACTGTGTATGCGTCGGTGCATGGACGGACGCGCTGCAATTTTCCCGTCCCGAGCCTGGGTGTGACCACAACGATCCAGAAGCAAGGATGGTTCTACTGGGAGAACATGCTCAGCGACCCGAGCAGTGCAACCAACTCTGCAACTTCTTACGATGCGCACCCGCACTGGAATTGCAGTGGCTGGGGCTCGCAGAACTACCGCGGAGTCTCGACCCACTGGTCCAAGGAGGGCACATCGACGTACACCGGGACCACCTACGGTGCTGAGAAGCGATTCACCTGCTGACGTGAGATTCCGCGCCAGCCTCATGGCGGCGGCAGTCTCCGCAGTAGCGGGGCTGACGGGCTGCGCCGTCAATCCTCAGCCTCTTCCTACTGCACAGGGCGCATTCACAGAGATGGTTGCACCGCCGGAGACGCCGCCGCCGCTCACTATTCAAGATCTGTCAATCAATCCCGGGTACTATAGCTGGATCATCGATGGTGACGATGTTGTCTTCCGCACGGAGGAGAATCAAGATGATGCGGTGCTACCAGAAGTCTCCGTCAAGGGGGCATCCCTGAGGATCGATGTGGGCTCGTCCGTCGTCCCCGCTGAGTTCATAGTGGTTATCTTTGACGAACTCAATAGCACTGGACTGCCCTCAGAGCCGTTGGGCGAGGAGTTCAATTGCTTGGCCGACACTGGTCCCTGTCAATTGCGTTCGACCGATCCTTTTGTCTCGGCAAACGTGAATTTGCCGGCGAGTACAAAGATCGTGGTCGTTCACTTGTCGTATGCCTCCGAAGATTCTGAGGATGCCATTCGACTACTCAGCGGCTCCTGGGCTGTAAGAATTGGGGAGGATTGAGCTAAGATGCGACACCGTGATGCCGCAGCCAGTGGGGCTGAGCTCATAGCACGGTTGGAATCATCAGGGCGCACGGTCGGCTCGTATGTACCCGGTGACCACGATGCAGCAGTTCGGATTCTCAATCCTGCGCACGATGCAGCTGGTCGCTCAGTGACATGGGAGTCCATGTCTGCTGGCGAATATCAACCCCGCGCGGATCTGGAGTGGTCTGACATCCGGCCGGGCATGGCTGGTCGTGGGCGCATAGAGCCCGCCACCGGCACGATCGATCGAGTGATTGCACGGGCCCTGCTTGACGCTCTGCCAGCTGGCGGTGGATTGATTGTTGCTCAGTGGGAGGGCTACACCGATGTCACACTGCCGTCGACGGGGCATACTCTCCTATTCCCGCCGGAGCGACGTTGTGTGGTCTGGGAGGTCGACCCAACGGCGTTGGCGGACCTGGACCGCATACCGATGCGTTGGTGGGATCGGAAATTGGAGTGGTGCGTTGGCAACGATATATACGCCCGCAGCGTCTTCGTAAGCGGTCCGAAGTCCCTTATTGATGGGTTGCTCACCGCACCCGGAATCGAGGCGTATCGAGTTGCCGCCACGGATCAGGTTGGGCCGGAGGATCTGTAGGCAAACCGTCAGTTCGCCTGGCACTCCCACGCGTACAGCTTGCGCCGAACGAACTATGCTGCACCGCCCGTCGTCGCTCGCTCTCCGGTGCCGGGGAGCCCGCGGGTGGTGTGGCGCAGGTCGTCGAGGTGGCCACGAGCTGAGCCTTTGCCGCACGACCGACAGGAGGCGCTGGTGTCAGCCAGCTCGACTATTCGACGAGCTTGCCGACCGTGGAGACTTCGCGCATGAGCGCGGCGATCTCCTCGGGGATGGGCGGGATCTCCTCGCGGGTCACGCCGGTCGCGGGCGACCAGACGAGGTTGACCTGCTGCGCGGCATCCGTCTCGGGGTAGTCGCTGCGGTTGTGGCATCCGCGTGTTTCGCGACGCTCTAGGGCGGCCTCGAGGGTCGCACGAGCGGCCAGCGCGGCCGACTTCAAGTCGAAGGCGTGGGCGAGGTCCTGGTAGCCGGCGATGTCGGGGTGCACGCCGATGTCGGCGATCCGGGCCTCGATCGCGTCGAGCTCCGCGAGGCCGGCGAGCAGACCGGCTTCGTCGCGCACGACTCCGGCGTACTCGGTCATGGTGTTGCGGATGGCGCGCTGCAGGGCGCGGACGTTCTCCGTGCCATCCGCCGCCAGCAGCCCGTCGATCTCGGAGCGCGCCGCCTGCACCGCAGCCGCCGAGCGCTGCTGCGCCGGCAGCGAGGCCGAGTACGCCGCCGCGGCCTGGCCTACGATGCGGCCGAAGACGAGCAACTCGATGAGCGAGTTGCCGCCGAGGCGGTTGGCGCCGTGCAGCCCAGAGGATGCCTCGCCGATGGCATAGAGGCCGGGGACATCCGTGCCGTGGTCCTCGGGGCGAACCCACACGCCGCCCATCGAGTAGTGCGCGGTGGGTGCGATCTCGATCGGTTGCTTCGTGATGTCGAGCATCTGCAGCTCGAGCATCGTCTGGTAGACGCGGGGGAGGCGCTGCATGATCGTCTCGCGGGGGAGATGCGAGACATCCAGCCAGACACCGCCATTGGGGGTGCCGCGCCCCTCCTTGATCTCGGTGTAGGCGGCGAGCGCGACGCGGTCGCGCGTCGAGAGCTCCATGCGCTCGGGGTCGTACTTGGCCATGAAGCGCTCGCCGAGTCCGTTGGTGAGGATGCCGCCCTCGCCGCGTGCCGCCTCGCTGATGAGGGTGCCGGCCGCGCTCTCGGGCTCGATGATGCCCGACGGGTGGAACTGCACGAGCTCGGGGTCGCGCACGCGCCCGCCCGCCTCGACGGCGAGCCGCCACGAGTCGCCGGTGTTCTCGTCGCGACGGGACGAGGTGCGCCGCCAGATGCGGTTGTGACCGCCCGCGGCGAGGATGACCGCGTCGGCGTGGATGAGGTAGCGCGTGCCATCCTCGAGGTCGAAGCCGTAGGCGCCGAAGACCGCGCCGTCGTCGTTGACGAGGATGCGCGTGACGTAGACGGTGTCGAGGATCGGCACGTTCAGCTGCGCCGCCCGGTTGACGAGGGTGCGCTGGATCTCGAGCCCGGTGTAGTCGCCCGCGAACGCGGTGCGGCGGTAGGTGTGTGCGCCGAAGAAGCGCTGCGAGATGCGGCCGTCGTCTTCGCGGGCGAACGGCATGCCGTAGCGCTCGAGGTCCTGGATGCCGCGCGCGGCGTTCTTCGTCACGATCTCGACCGTGTGGGGGTTCGCGAGGAGGTAGCTCTCCTTCAGCGTGTCGGCGGCGTGCTGCTGCCAGCTGTCGTCGGGGTCCATCGTCGAGAGCGCGGCGTTGATGCCGCCGGCGGCGAGCGAAGTGTGCGCGTCGGACTTGGGGCGCTTGCCGAGGGCGAGCACGTCGACGCCCGCCTCGGCGAGCTCGATGGCGGCGCGCAGGCCCGATCCGCCCGTGCCGATGACCAGGACGGTCGTGGAGATCTGGCGCTCTGCAGTGTTCATGTGATCCACGCTAGGCTCGGGCCTCGAATGCGTCCAATGCATCTTGAGCGTTGTAGCGATGCGCGTACGCTATCGACATGAACTTCGAGCAGCTCCGGTCGTTCGTCGAGGTGGCCCGGTTCGGCAACTTCACCCGGGCGGCCGAGGAGCTCTACCTCGCCCAGCCCTCGCTGAGCCGTCAGATCGCCGCGCTCGAGCAGAGTCTCGGCGCCGAGCTGTTCCACCGAGCCCGCGGCGGGTCGACGCTCACGGTTGCGGGCGAGGCCCTGCTGCCGCTCGCGCGCCGCATGCTCGCCGACGCCGAATCGGTGCGCCGTGAACTCGCCGAACTCGCCGGCCTCGAACGCGGGCGGGTGCGGCTCGGAGCCACGCCGACCCTCTGCATCAGCCTCGTCGCCGAGGTGCTCAGCGTGTTCCACGCCGAGCATCCGGCCATCGAACTCCATCTCTCCGAGCAGGGTTCGCGGGCACTGCTCGACGAACTCGGCAGCGGCGAGCTCGACCTCGCCCTGATCACCACGTCGGATGGCACGACCCCCGAGCGCTTCACCGTGACCCCGCTGCTCGTCGAAGAGCTCGTGGTCGTGTCATCCGCCGCCGCAGCGCCGGTCACCACCGACGACAGCATCGGGCTGGCCGATGTCGCGCGCCTGCCGCAGATCGTCTTCAGCTCGACGTACGACCTGCGCGGCACGACCGACGCCGCGTTCCGAGCGGCCGAGCTCGCGCCCGAGGTCGTGCTCGAGGGAGCCGAGATGGACGCGGTGCTGCGGTTCGTCGAGCGCGGACTCGGCGTCGCGATCGTCCCCGCGATGGTGCTCATCGACCGCCCCGGCCTGCGATCTGTGCGGCTCGCAGCGCCCACGCTCACGCGCACGATCAGCCTCGCCAGGCCGGCGGATGTCGCGCCCACCTCCGCGGTCGACGTGATGCAGGGCACGATCGCCGCCACCGCGACCGCGTTCGCGGCCAGGGCGGGTGAGACGATGCGGCTCGCGCATTGAGCCCAGCCCGATCCCGCGTTCCCTACACTGGCAGTCGTGGGGGACACGTCCAAGGTACCCGCGCTCGCATCGGACCCACTCCGCAACCTCGTCGCACTCGCCGGCGCGGCGGTCGTCACGGTCGTGGCGTTCCTCGTGTACAGCGCGGTCCAGCCGATCCGGTTCACGATCGACGCGGTGATCGTGACCGCCTTCGTGTTCTGGATCGCCTACTCGCTCGCCCACGTGGTGTTGACTCAAGCGCTGTTCGGCCGCGCGGGCAGCGACGACCTACGTCGGTGGCTCAGCAGGACCAACCGTCGCCGCCGCCGCTCGGTCGACTCCGGTGAGGAGGGCGACCGCATCGGCCCGACCGTGAACGCGCAATGGTCGATCCTCGCCGCGGCGGCCGTGGCGCTCGTGCTCATCGCCCCGGGCCTTTTGGACAGTCCACTTGCCAACGGGCTCAGCTTCGGCGTGGTCGTCTCAGCGTGGCTCGTCACCGTCTACGCGTATGCGGTGCACTACGCCCGGCTCGACGCCTCCGCCGAAAGCCTCGAGTTCCCCGGGAAGCCCGACACCGGCCCGGTGTTCGCCGACTACTTCTACCTGTCGGCGCAGATCGCGACGACCTTCTCCTCGTCGGATGTCTCGATCCTCACGACTCGCGCGCGCAAGGTCGTCTCTGGCCAGACCTTCATCGCGTTCGCGTTCAGCACGTTCATCATCGCGCTGCTCATCACGGTGCTGTTCATGAGCAACTGAGCGGCGCGGCGCATGCGGTGGCGCAGAATCGAACCGTGACGACGCCGGCCGCCGAGTTCATCGACCGCACGCTCCGGGCCGAGGCCTCGGAGTGGCGAGCAGATGCCGACGCCGAGCGCATCGGCGGTGGGCTTCGGTTCTACGGCGCGTCGGTCGGCGCCATCCGGGGCACGGTGCGCGACGCCGGTCGGCGGCATCCGGGAATGACGCATGACGAGGTGACCGCGCTCGCCGCGGAGTTGTGGTCGCAGCCGGTGTACGAACGCCGGCTCGCCGCCATCGTCCTCCTCCAGCGGCATGTCGGGATGCTGCGAAGCAGCGACCTCACCCGGGTCGAGCAGTTCCTTCGCGACGCGCGGGTCGCCGAGCTCGTGGACCCGTTGGCCACTGACGTCGTCCGACCATTGCTGGCGGCGATGGGTGGTGCCGAGGCGACCCGGGCGCGTCAGGTCGTCGCGCGATGGGCCGTCGCGGCCGATCCTCAACTGCGGCGCGCCGCGTCGATGCTCTGACTCGGCTGAATTCCCACTCGCTCGGCCGTAGCGTGGACCCACATCGGATTCGGAGGTGCCGGGGCCATGACACGATTCGGGATCGACGTCCTCACCGCGTTGCGGCTCATCGAAGATGACTTGCCGATCGCCGAGGGCCACCAGCTGGTCGCGCCGAACGTGCTCCGCTCCCACGTGCTGTCGCACCTTTATCGTGCGGCCCGCCGAGGCGAGCTGAGCCACGATGCCGCTCGCGTTCAACTCGACCGAGTCTCGTCGATGCGCGTGCGGCTGCTCGGCGACCGGGTCTCCCGCGCGGTCGCGTGGAAGATCGCCGAAGAACTCGACTGGGCTGACACGACCGCGGCAGAGTACGTGGCCGTCGCCAAGCTGCAGGCCGACGCGTTCATCACCCTCGACGCCGAGCTGGCTCGCCGTGTGGAGGGTGTCGTCGCGATCGCGCCGTTCGAGGCGCTCCGTGCATCCTGAGCGGTGAGGAACCTCAGCCGGCGGCGTCCACCACCTGCAGGATCGCCTCGGCGATCTCATCCGGAACCACGGAGATCATGGCGTGCGGCGCATCCACGGTGATGAGCTGTCCGGGCGAGAATCGGTCGGCCAGGTCTTGCTGCTGCGCTCGGATCGCGGCGAGGAAATCGTCCCCGGCGACTGGTGGCAGTTCGATCTCCTCGGTGACGAAGACCGTTCCAGGGATCTGGGGGATGCGATCGAGCGCTGCGAGCGCGACGGTATCGGCCGCGAAGACGTCGATCTTCTCGCCACTCTCGTTCCAGGCATCCGCCGCCAGGCGCCATTCGGGCGGAAGCATCGCTTCCTCGAGTGCGTTGCTGCCGGGAAGCGAGGGGTCGAGCAGGACGACGCCGTCGACCGCGTCGGGATGGGTTCCCGCATAGGTCACTGCGACGACCCCGCCGAACGATCCACCGACCAGGACGACCGGTCCATCCGGCTGCACCTCGGTGAGTACGGCGTCGAGATCGGCGACGGTCTGCTCGATCGGGATCGGTCCGTCGACGCTCGAGCTCTTCCCCACGTTCGCGCGCTCGTACTCGCAGTACGTCACCTCGCCGGCCAGGCGTTCCTGCAGTTCCGGAGCGTGGGCCCAGTTCGCTCCGTCCTGCGGCATGATGAGCCCGTGCAGGTAGACGACGGTGGTCTCGCCGTCGCCCCAGCAGGTTGTGAACAGCGTTCGCCCATCGGGCGTTCGCGTATCGCCGGAGAACGTCGGAGCGCCGGGCTCGGCCGCGGCGGAGCTGCCCGAGGTCGGAGCTGTGGCCTCCTGGGAGACATCCGTCCCCGCCGCGCATCCGGCCAGAGCCATGGCTGAGAGGAGCGCGGCGGCGAGGGCAGAGAGCCGAGACTTCCTCATGTGGACACCATCCTCCGATTCCGGACGGCGCGCAAGCACCACCTTGTACGGTGGATCAGGATCCAATCGTCGACGGTGACGCGAGGTAGGGGGCACCTTGGGCACGATCATCCACCAGCCCGCTGGGCAGATGATGGCCGGGCACGCGGTCGGGATCCTGCTACTGAACACCGGGTACCCCACCATCCCGGGCAACGTCGCGAACGCGTCGACGTACGACTACCCGGTCAGGTTCAAGGTCGTCGAGGGCGCCGACAGTCCCCGGCTGATCGGCGGCGACCCGACGCTGCTCGAACCCATCCTCGCCGCCGCACGCGAGCTCGTCCGCGACGGCTGCCGCGCGATCGTCGGCGCGTGCGGCTTCTTCGCGCGCTTCCAACGCGAGCTCGCCGAGGCACTGCCGGTGCCGGTGTTCCTGTCGAGCCTGTGCCAGGTTCCGATGCTGCTCGGCGCGCTGCAGCCCCAGCAGCGGCTCGGCATCCTCTGCGCGAAGCGGAGCAGCCTCGACCAGCGGATGCTGACGGCGGTGGGCATCCGCGAGGACGCGCCGATCGTCGTGGCCGGCATGGAGCACAGCCCGGGGTTCCGCGGCGCGATCCTCGAAGACCAGGGCTGGATGGACCTCGATCAGGTGCGTGACGAGGTGGTCGGCGCGGCCGTGCAGCTGGTGACCGACCATCCCGAGATCGGCGCGCTGCTGCTCGAATGCAGCGACATGCCCCCGTACGCCAAGCAGATCCAGGATGCGACGGGCCTCCCGGTCTGGGACTACCTCACGCTCATCGACTGGATCCGTTCCAGCGTCGTTCGTCGCACCTACGACGGCTTCATGTAGCCACGTGCGGGGGAGTGCGCGCGCCGACCCCGCGGACTACCGTGAAGGCGTGTCCGTACGTGAGACCGACGCACGCACCGCCCACGCCGACGGCGTGGAGCGGCTTCTCGCAAGCTACCGCGCCGTGCCCGAGGCATCCGCGGTTCGCCTCGCGAAGCCCACGTCGAACCTCTTCCGGCCCCGTGCGAGGGCGGATGCCCCGGGGCTCGACACCGCCGGACTGACGCACGTCATCGCGGTCGACCCCGAGGCACGCACAGCGGACGTCGCGGGCATGTGCACCTACGAGGACCTCGTCGCCGCGACCCTCCCGTACGGCCTCACGCCGCGGGTCGTGCCGCAGCTGAAGACGATCACGCTCGGCGGCGCGGTCACCGGCCTCGGCATCGAGTCGGCGTCGTTCCGCAACGGGATGCCGCACGAATCCGTGCTCGAGCTCGACGTCCTCACGGGGGCCGGCGAGCTGGTCACGGCGTCGCCCGACGAGCACACCGACCTGTTCCGCGCGTTCCCCAACTCGTACGGCACGCTCGGCTACGCCGTGCGCCTGCGCATCGAACTCGAACCCGTGCAGCCGTTCGTGGCGCTCACCCACGTGCGGTTCCATACCCTCGCCGACCTCGTCGCCGCGATGGACCGGATCGTTCAGACCGGCACGTACGACGGCGAGCGGGTCGACTACCTCGACGGCGTCGTGTTCAGCGCCGACGAGAGCTACCTCTGCCTCGGCATGCAAACCGCGGCCACCGGCCCGGTGAGCGACTACACCCGCCAGCGGATCTTCTACCGATCGATCCAGCACGACGACGGCGCCATCCACGATCGCCTCACGATCCACGACTACCTGTGGCGGTGGGACACCGACTGGTTCTGGTGCTCGGAAGGCTTCGGCGCGCAGCATCCGCTCGTGCGCCCGCTCTGGCCGCGCCGGTATCGACGCAGCAGCTCGTATTGGAAGCTCATGCGCCTCGCGCGGCGGTACGACATCGCGGACCGGCTCGAGCGCCTCAAGCGCCGCCCGCCGCGCGAATGGGTCATCCAGGACATCGAGGTGCCGATCGGGCGCACCGTCGCGTTCCTCGACTGGTTCCTCGCGAACGTGCCGATCGAGCCGATCTGGCTGTGCCCGGTGCGCATGCGGGACGACGACGGCTGGTCGCTCTACCCGCTGCGGCCACGCGAGACCTACGTCAACGTCGGCTTCTGGTCGACGGTGCCCGTCGGGGCCGCTGCCGGCGAGACCAACCGCCGCATCGAGCAGGCAGTCGGCGAGCTCGACGGCCACAAGTCCCTCTACTCCGAGGCGTTCTACTCCCGCGAGGAGTTCGACGCGCGGTACGGCGGCCACGCCTACCGTGCGGTCAAGGACCGCTACGACCCCGACGGACGACTCCTCGACCTCTACGCGAAGGCGGTGCAACGACGATGACGACGTTCAAGAGCCAGGTACCCGAGACGGATGGCGCGGCTGGGCCGGCCACCGACCCAGCCGCGGCCGCACCGACCACCGGAGACGAGCGCAAGCTCACGCTCGCCGAGATCCTCGAGCTCCTCGCCGGCGGCAGGCTCCCGCTGCGGTTCACCGCGTACGACGGCAGCGCGGCCGGACCCGAGGACGCCCCGTTCGGCCTCGAGCTGACCTCGCCGCGCGGCACCACGTACCTCGCTACCGCGCGGGGCGACCTCGGCTTGGCGCGTGCCTACATCGCCGGCGATATCGAGGTCCACGGCGTTCACCCGGGCGACCCGTACGAGCTGCTCAAGGCGCTCGCCGACGAGCTGGTGTTCCGGATGCCGCCGCCGAAGACGATGGCCCGGATCGTGCGGTCGATCGGCATGGAGCACCTGCGCCCGATCGCCCCGCCGCCGCAGGAGGTGCCGCCGCGCTGGCGGCGTCTCGGCACCGGACGCCGGCACAGCAAGGCACGCGACGCCGAGGTGATCCACTACCACTACGACGTCTCGAACACCTTCTACGAGTGGGTGCTCGGGCCGTCGATGACGTACACGTGCGCGTGCTACCCCAGCGCCGAGGCATCCCTCGACGAGGCGCAGGAGAACAAGTACCGCCTCGTGTTCGAGAAGCTGCGGCTGAAGCCGGGAGATCGACTGCTCGACGTCGGATGCGGCTGGGGTGGCATGGTGCGCTACGCCGCTCGTCGTGGCGTGCGCGCGCTCGGCGTGACCCTCTCGCAAGAGCAGGCCACGTGGGCGCAGCGCGCCGTCGCCGACGAGGGACTCGGCGATCTCGCCGAGGTGCGGTACGGCGACTACCGCGACATCCGCGAGTCGGGCTTCGACGCCGTCTCATCGATCGGGCTGCTCGAGCACATCGGCGTGCGGAACTACAAGTCCTACTTCCGGTTCCTGCGGTCGCGGCTGCGGCCGGGCGGGCTGCTGCTCAACCACTGCATCACTCGCCCAGACAACAAGGCCGAGCCGTCGACGCACGGGTTCATCGACCGCTACGTCTTCCCCGACGGCGAGCTCACCGGCTCGGGCCGCATCATCACCGAGGCGCAGGATGCCGGGCTGGAGGTGCTGCACGAGGAGAACCTCCGTCCGCACTACGCGCTGACCCTGCGCGACTGGTGCGCCAACCTCGTCGCGCACTGGGACGAGGCCGTCGAGGAGGTCGGCGTCGAGAAGGCCAAGGTGTGGGGCCTCTACATGGCGGGATCGCGGCTCCAGTTCGAGCGCGGTGGCATCCAGCTGCACCAGGTGCTCGCGGTGAAGGACGACGGGCACGGCGGCGTGGGCGACCTGCCGCTGCGACCGTGGTGGAAGGCCTAGGCTCAGGCGTCGATTGGCAGGCGCGCCGGCTCAGGACCGTTCGAGCTGCGCCTTCGCGCGCGTGAGTCCGTCGACCTCGGCATCCATGGCGTGCTGCACGCGCTTCGATAGGAACAGCGCCATGAACCACCCGAGTTCGGCCTCGAGCGAGAAGTGCACACGCGTGCCCGAGCCATCGGGCTCGAAGCGATATTCACCGAGCGGTCGAACGGGCCCCGCGATGCCGCGGAACGCGACGCGGCGCGGTGGCTCGAACGCGGTCACCTCGATGTCGGCCGGGATCTCGCGCCCGCCCGCGCCGTCGACCCGCTGTCGGTAGACCGCGCCCAGACGGGGCACGCCGCCGCCGTCGCGCTCGATCGACCGCACGCCCTGCCGCCATGTGGGGTCGTTCTCAGCCTCGGCGAAGAAGGCGAACACCACGTCGATCGGTCGAGCGATGGTGATCGAGTTCGATGCCGCGACTCGACTCGCCATGAGGCGATCATCCCACCACCATCCGACTCCGTGAACCCCGATCGCGACGGCGCTCGAGGATCGAGACGACCCGTGACGGCGCGGCATCCGGGAGTGCTTTAGGATAGCCTTACCTCCCCGCCCGGACTTGGAAGGTCCTCTTCTCGATGTCTTCTCGCCTGCGCCGTGCGCTCGTCGCGACTGCCGCCGTCTCCACGCTGATGCTCGCCGGCTGCGCCGCCGACGGTTCCGGTTCCGGATCCTCGGAAGCCGCCGCCGACCCCGACGCGCTCGTCGTCTACAACGCGCAGCACGAGGAGCTCACCCAGGAGTGGGCCGACGCGTTCACCGAGGAGACCGGCATCGAGGTGGTGCTCCGCAACGGCGACGACAGCGAGCTCGGCAACCAGCTCGTGCAGGAGGGCGCGGCGTCGAAGGCCGACGTCTTCCTCACCGAGAACTCGCCGGCGATGTCACTCGTCGAGGAGGCCGACCTCTTCGCGCCGGTCGACGAGGCCACGCTCGCGCTCGTGCCCGAGCAGTACCGCCCGGCCTCGGGCGCCTGGACCGGCATCGCCGCCCGCTCGACGGTGCTCGTCTACAACCCCGACCTCATCTCCGAAGACGAGCTGCCCGCCTCGCTCATGGACCTCGCCGAGCCCGAGTGGAAGGGCCGCTGGGGCGCAGCACCCGCGAAGGCCGACTTCCAGGCCATCGTCTCGGCCGTCCTCGCGACGCAGGGCGAGGATGCCACGCGCGACTGGCTCGAGGGCATGGCCGAGAACGCGACCGAGTACCGCAACAACATCGTCACCATGAAGGCGGTCAACGCCGGCGAGGTGCCGGTCGGCGTCATCTACCACTACTACTGGTACCGCGATCAGGATGCCGCGGCCGAGGACAGCGGCAACACCGAGCTGCACTACTTCGGCAACCAGGACCCGGGCGCATTCGTGAGCGTCTCGGGCGGCGGCGTGCTGGAGAACGCGCCGCACCCCGACGAGGCCCAGCAGTTCTTGGCGTTCATCGCGGGCGAGCAGGGCCAGCAGATCCTCGGCGAGGGCTACAGCTTCGAGTACCCCGTCGCGTCCGGCGTGCCCGCGAAGCCCGAGCTGCCCCCGCTCGACAGCCTCGATGCGCCCGTGATCGACCCGTCGACCCTCAACGGACCCGAGGTCATCGACCTCATGACGGAAGCCGGCTTGCTCTGACCTCCACTGCGACCCGTTCACCGGCGGTCGAGACGCACGGGCGTCGACCGCCGGTCGGATTGGTCGCACTCGTCGCGGTGCTCGCCGCCGCCGCGCTCGTGCCGATCGCGTACGTGGTGCAGGCCGCTGTCGCGATGGGTTGGGACGAGCTCTCGGCCCTCGTCTTCCGGCCGAAGGTCGGCGAGCTGCTCGTCAACACGGTGCTCCTCGTCGTGATCGGCGTGCCCGCGACGGTCGTGCTCGGCGTCGGCGGGGCCTGGCTCGTCGAGCGCACTGCGCTGCCCGCGCGCCGTGCGTTCGCCGTGGCGTTCGCGGCGCCGCTCGCGATCCCCGCGTTCGTCGCCAGCTACGGCTGGGCCAGCGCCATCCCGTCGATCAGCGGGCTCTGGGGCGGCGTGCTCGTGTCGGTGCTCGCCTACTTCCCGCTCGTGTACCTGCCCGCGCTCGCCGCCATCCGCGGTCTCGACCCCGCGCTCGAGGAGTCGGCGCGGGCGCTCGGCATGGGATCGTGGTCGGTGTTCGCCCGGGTGGTGCTGCCGCAGCTGCGCCTCGCGATCCTCGGCGGCGCGCTCGTCGTCGGCCTGCACCTGCTCGCCGAGTACGGCGCGTTCGCGTTCCTGCGGTTCGACACCTTCACGACCGCCATCGTCACCGCCTACCAGGCCACCTTCGCGGGACCGAACGCGGCCGCCCTCGGCCTCGTGCTCGCCGTACTCTGCCTCGTGCTGCTCGGCCTCGAGTCGCTCGCGCGCGGCCGTGCGCGCTACGCCCGCATCGGCAGCGGCTCGCCGCATCCGCCGACGCGGCTCCAGCTCGGCCGGCTGCGGGTGCCGACGGTCCTCGGCGCGTCCGTCCTGGTCATCGCCGCCATCGCCGTCCCGCTCGCGAGCGTGGTGCGCTGGCTGTTCCGTGCCGACGCGGCCGACCTCGGCGGGCTCGTCCCGGCGACCATCCAGACGCTCGGGCTGTCGATCGGCGGCGCGGTCTGCGCCATCCTCGTCGCCCTGCCGTTCGCCTGGCTCGCCGTGCGGTACCCGAGCCGGATGTCGCGACTGCTCGAGGGCGCGGCCTACCTCGCGAGCAGCCTCCCGGCGATCATCGTCGCGCTCGCGCTCGTGGCCACGACCCTCGCCTTCGCGCCGGCGCTGTACCAGACCGCGTTCACGGTCATCGCGGCGTACGTCGTGATCTTCCTGCCCCGCGCGCTCGTGCCGCTGCGGGCCGGCCTCTCGCAGGTACCCGAGTCGCTCGAAGAGGCGGCGCGGTCGCTCAGCGTCCCGCCGTGGGCGGCTCGACTGCGGGTCACGGCTCCGCTGCTCCTGCCGTCGGTCGCGGCCGGTGGCGCCCTCGTCGCGCTCGGGGCCGCGAACGAGCTCACCGCGACGCTGCTGCTCGCGCCCACCGGCACGCGTACCGTCGCGACGAGCTTCTGGTCCGCGGCATCCTCGCTCGACTACCCGGCCGCCGCGCCCTACGCCGTGCTGCTCGTGCTGCTCTCGGTACCCGCAGTCGCCCTCATGTTCGCCAACGCCACCGGACGGAGCCTTCGATGACCCTTCGCCTCAGCGGTATCTCGAAGTCGTTCGGCAGCACCGAGGTGCTCCGCGACGTCAGCCTCGAGGTGCCCGACGGCACCCGGCTCGCGCTCGTCGGGTCGTCCGGCAGCGGCAAGAGCACGCTCCTCCGCCTCGTCGCCGGGTTCGAGCGGCCCGACGCCGGCACGATCTCGCTTGACGACCGCGAACTCGTCGGGCCCGCGACATCCGTGCCGGCCCACCGCCGCGGCATCGGGTACGTGGCGCAGGACGGCGCGCTGTTCCCGCACCTCTCGGTCGCCCGCAACATCGCGTTCGGGCTGCCGCGCAGCGAGCGTCGTCCGGCGAGGGTCGCCGAGCTCATGGAGCTCGCCTCCCTCGACCCGGCGCTCGCCGATCGCATGCCGCACGAGCTCTCGGGCGGACAGCAGCAGCGTGTCGCACTCGCCCGCGCGCTCGCGCTCCGCCCGAAGGTGATCCTGCTCGACGAGCCGTTCAGCGCGCTCGACACCGGCCTTCGCGCCCAGACCCGCCGCGCCGTGGTCGAGGTGCTCGAGCACAGCGGTGTCACCGCCGTGCTCGTCACGCACGACCAGGAGGAGGCGCTCTCGTTCGGCCAGCAGGTCGGCGTGCTCGCGGGCGGTCGCCTCGTGCAGGCCGGCGATCCTGCGGCGGTGTTCGACGCCCCGGTCGACGCCGGGGTGGCCGAGTTCCTCGGCGACGTGGTCGTCGTCCCCGCACGGCCGGCCGGTGCCGCGCTCGCCGACTGCGCATTCGGATGCCTCGCCGTGCGTCATGACCGCAGCGGCGGCGCCGAGCGGGTGTGCGCCATGCTGCGTCCTGAGCAGCTGCGGCTGGAACCGGCCGAGCTCGACGGCAACGCCACCGTCATCGGCGTGCGCCGCACCGGTGCGTCGGCCGAGCTCAAGCTGCGGCTCGGCGCGACCGAGTTCCCGGTCGAGGTGAGCCATCGGATCCCGCTGCACGAGGCGGGACGGTTCGTGCCCGGCTGCCCCGTGCGCGTGGCCGTCGACGGCGGCGTTGTCCTCTACCCGGAGCCCGATCAGTCGCCCGTCGCGACCACGGCCTGAGACAGGATCTCAAGAGCCAGGCTCAGACGGAGCCACCCAGGCAGAGGATGATCGGGTCGACGGCGGCGATCAACGCCGAGGCACCCGATGCGGAGATCTTGCCTGCATCCCGCAACTGGTCGATCCGGGCGCGGAAGTCCGTCAGCTTCGCCGCGGCGTCGAGGGACTTCCCGATGTCGAGCTTGAGCACGGCATCCGAGAGCTTGCCTTGCAGCGTCGCGCGGTCCTTCTCGGCATTCTGACCGGTGATGGCGAGCGCCGCGACTGCGCCCTGGAGGTCGGCGATGCCCTGCGTCACGGACGCGGTCGAGCAGTCGGCGATGGGGCTGATGGTCACGTCGGCGACGGCCGGACCGGCGACGGCGGTCAGCGGCAATGCCACGGCGATGATCGCGCCGGCGAGGATCTTCTTCATCATGCTCGAGCTCCTAAGACGGGGATGCGCTGGTACTGAGGTCGTAGGCACCAATCAGTACCGTGCCGACCTCCTTCGGGATAGGACTTGATTTCCGGCCTCGTTCCGCGTATCGCCGGGTGATCGCGCTGGGACGTCTGGCCCCGACGGGTACGGGGGTGCACGTTCGTGGTTAGGCTGGACGAGCGGGCCGGCGGCGCACCTCCCGAACAGAGCGCCACCACGCCGACCCCGTGGGCACTGAATCACGCCCGAACGGAGCTACTGACCGATGTCCTGGGATGACGATTCGTACGGCGATCCGCTGGGTCGTCCGGCTCGGGCCGCGTCGGGGCGGCAGCTCGTCGCCCGCGTCGCGGGGTACGCCGGCCTCGTCGTCGCCGTCATCGCCCTGATCGTCGGCACGGTCTACGCCGTCACCGCGGTCGGCGTCGCGGTCAATCCCGGCGGCTTCGCGGCCCAATCAGCGCGCGGGCAGGGCGTCGCCTTGCCGCCGGTGAGCGAGCCACTCGAGGATGGCGGCCTTGGGGCCGGCTCGACTGAGTCGGCGGAGGCGCCGACCGGCGTCACCAGCTCCGAGGTGGCACCCATGGTGGAGCCGGAGGTCGGGACCACCCCCGAGGTCGAGAACAGCTGGGTCTCCCGGATCTCGGCGGCGACGGGGATCCCCGAGCGGGCCCTGTCGGCCTACGCGCTCGCGCACGTCTCGATCGCGCAGTCCGAGCGGGAGTGCGGCCTCGACTGGACCACGATCGCGGCCATCGGCTCGATCGAGTCCGGGCACGGCAGCCATGGCGATTCGACGCTCCAGGCGGATGGGACGGTCAGCCCTGCCATCCTGGGTCCGGCGCTCGACGGCAACGGCTTCGCCGCCATCCACGACACCGACGACGGCGCGCTGGACGGCGACACCGAGTGGGATCGCGCCGTCGGTCCCATGCAGTTCATCCCGTCGACCTGGGACATGTGGGGCATCGACGCCAACGGCGACGGCGTCGCCGACCCGAACCAGATCGACGACGCCGCGCACGCCGCGGCGATGTACCTCTGCGCATCAGGCCCGATGACGAGCGCAGAAGGATGGCGCGGGGCGGTGTTCTCCTACAACCACGACGACGACTACGTCGACAAGGTCGCGCGCCTCGCGAACGAGTACGCGGCCGCCGTCAGCTGACCGCCCGCACGCCCAGCCCCGGCCACCAGCAGCGGACCGAGCTGCGGTATCGACGGAACTCGTCGCCGAACCGGCGCTCGAGATCGGACTCCTCGAGCGGACGGATGGCGTAGTTCCAAACGAGGGAGCCGGCGATCGCATAGACCACGACCATCCACGACCCGAGCATGAGCCCGACCGCGACGCCCTGCACGATCCCGGCGATCGCCATCGGGTTGCGAACGAAGCGATAGGGGCCCGCGATCACGAGGCGATTGGGCATCGCTGCCGGAAGCGGTGTGCCGGCGCCGCGAGTGGACATCGCGGCCGCCGACCAGACACCGAGCGCGCTCGCGAGCACGAACACCGTGACGCCCAGGGGAGTCGCCGCGGGCGGGAACGGGACCGCCAAACCCCATCGCTCCTCGAGCCAACTCAGCACGAACGGCAGCGCGGCGAGGAAGAAGCCCCAGAAGATCACGATCTCGACCAGGGTGCTGGTGACATGAGCGGATGTCGCGGCCCGCGCATCGGCGGGACGGAACGCGAACGGACCGCGAGCGACGAGCCACTCGGTCGGTACCCGCCCGAACAGCATGAGGCACAGCGCGATGACGGAACCCCCGGTCGCCGCGGCCATGAGGAGCACGCCCCATCCGGCCTCGCCCGTCACCGTGGCGTACACCGCGAGGAGCCCCGTGACGAGGATCGTCCATCCCGTGGCGACGACCGCCGCGGCCCTCACGCCGAAGGCGGCGACTGCCGATGCGCCGACGAACAGCGGAATGTCGAATGCCGCGATGATCACCGGGTCGAGACTGCCGAGCGTCGCAGTTCGCACGATCGGCGACAGGAACACCGCGACCCACCACGCACCGCCCGCGATCGCCTGCGCGGCGAAGTAGACGCGACCCCATGGCATGGGCGCACGATAGCACCGTCGTCGCGGCACACCCTCGCGTGCGAGACTGCCCCGATGACCGACATCGAGATGGCGCGGATCGGCGGCGGGACCATCGGCCTCCACGATGCGCGCCGGAAGGTGCGGTGGAGCGTCGAGCTCGAGCCGTTCGAGATCGGGGTGTACCCGGTGATGCAGGCGCAGCTCGGCGAGCTGCTGGGGGAGACCGCGACCCACCCGCGACGGCCGGCGACCGAGGTCAGTTGGCTGCGCGCCATCCGCTTCTGCAATGCCGCCTCGGAGTGGGAGGGGCTCGACCCGGCGTACACGTTCGACGGCGAAGACGTCACCTGGCATGTCGATGCCGACGGGTTCCGGCTGCCGACCGAGGCCGAGTGGGAGTTCGCGTGCCGGGCCGGGTCGACCGGGCCGCACTACGGGCCGCTCGGCGAGATCGCGTGGACGAGTGCTGACGGCGTGACCGCGCCCCAGCCGGTCGGCGGCAAGCTGCCGAACCTCAACGGGCTGTTCGACACGCTCGGCAATGTGTGGGAGTGGTGCTGGGACCTGCTCGACCCGGCGCGCTACGACGAGTACCGCGTGTTCCGTGGCGGCGGGTTCGCGGATGACGCGTGGAGTGTCCGCGCGTCGACGCGCCGCGGCGGCGCCCCGCGCATGCACCACGAGGACGTGGGGTTCCGCGTCGCGCGCGGGGGCTTCGATGCGACGGATGCCGCGCAGGGATGGTCGGCGCAGGCCGACCTCGAACGCGCCACGATCGACGGCCCGCTCCCGCCCGGCTGGACGCCGCGGCGCTGAGCGCCGCCCGCCGACCCTGCGACTACGTCACGACGCGGTACCGCAGGTGCGTCGCGGCATCCGTGGCGACGACTTCGGGGCCGTCGAGGCGAACGTGCCGGTCGATCCATCCGTCGCCGAAGAGGGCGGTGCCGCTGCCGAAGATCACCGGCACGAGGTGGATCGAGATCTCGTCGACGAGGCCCTCCCGCAGGAACTGCCGGGCGATGTCGGCGCCGCCCATGATGCCGACGTCGGCGTCGCCGGCCGTCGCGCGGGCGGCGTCGAGGGCTGAGCGGATGTCGCCGACGAACGTGTAGACGCCGCCGTGCGGAACGCTGTCGGGCTCGCCGTGGCTCACGACGAACAGGGGAACTCGAGCCGGGCCGGTCGGGCCATCCGCCTCCCACCACGTGATGGAGTTGTCGTACGTACGACGCCCGGCGATGACGGCGCCGAGTCGCGCGCCGGCCTGCTCCAGCAACTCGCGGTCGCGGTCGCCGCCGGCGAACGCCCAGTCGTGCAGCACCTCGCCGCCGACGCCCATGCCGACTTCGGGGGTCATGCCACTCGCCGCGATGAAGCCGTCGAGCGACATGCTGATGTCGAAGATGACGCTGCCCATGATGTGCTCCTCTCTCGGAAACGTACTCTCACTGGGACGTCGAACAGGGATCGCGGCGATCGACAGCGGCCAGCGACGCCAGAGACGACGAAGGCGCCGCCAGGACCCGAGTCCAAGCGGCGCCTCCGGTACAGCGCTAGTCGCGCGCGGCGAGCCGCTCCCGGTCGTCGTCGAGCAGCGCCTCGTCGCCCTCGTCGCCCGTGGCGATCACCTCGTCCTCCTGCAGCGACAGGCGCAGCTTGCGGCGGAAGACGCGGGTCATGACCAGCAGGGCGACGAAGCCGATCGCGAGCCAGATCAGGCCGTAGGTCATCGCCTCACCGCTCACGTTGAGCCAGAGCACGACCGTGAGTACGACGCCGATCGCGGGAAGCACGACGTTGCGGAACACCTGCCACGCGGTCTTCACCTCGCGACGACGGACCGCGAAGTGGAGGATGACCGCGAGGTTCACGACCGTGAACGCGATGAGCGCGCCGAAGTTGATCAGCGAGAACACGAAGTCGAGGTCGGCCACGGCCGCACCCAGCGACACGACGCCCACGAGCACGACCGCGACCGCCGGCGTGCGGAACTTCGGGTGGACATACGACAGGCGTCGTGAGATCGGGCCCGAGCCGTTGCGGCCCATGACGTAGATCATGCGCGACACGCTCGCGTGCGAGGCGAGGCTCGACGCGGCGGCAGCGGCGATCGCCGCCGAGACGAAGAGGATCTGGAACAGCATGCCGCCGACCGAGAATGCGATCTCGGGCAGCGCGGTGCCCTCGGTGAAGCCCTCGGTGACCGGGAAGAGCGACTGCGCGAACCAGGCCGCCGTGAAGAAGATGACCCCGCCGAGCACGAGCGCGAGCACGATCGCCTTGGGCACGATGTTCGCGTTCTTCGCCTCCTCGGTGTACATGGTGATCGCGTCGAAGCCGATGAACGAGAAGCACACGATCGTCGCGGCACTGACGACCGTCGCCATCTGCACGTTGGCGTGGTAGAGCGGTTCGATGCTGAACGCGGTGCCGTTGCCGGCGCCCTGCTGCAGTGCACCCCAGGCGAGCAGCACGAACACGGCGATGAGCACGACCTGGAAGACGAGGAGTGTGCCGTTCACGCGCGACGTCGACGTGATGCTCCACAGGTTGAGCAGCGTGATCAGTGCGACGTAGCCGACGACCCAGATCCATCCGGGCACCTCGGGGAAGAACGATTCGAGGTACAGGCGCACGAGTAGTGCGTTCACGAGCGGCAGCAGCAGGTAGTCGAGGAGCGCCGTCCACCCGATGAGGAAGCCGGCGTTGGGATGGATCGTCTCCGACGCGTAGGTGTACGCGGAGCCGGCGGACGGGTAGACGCGCGTCATCCGCCCATAGCTGAGGGCGGTGAACAGCATCACCACCAGGGCGAACAGGTAGGCGAGCGGAACGACGCCGCCGCTCTCCTCCGAGACGTAGCCGAATGTGTCGAACACGGTCATGGGCGTCATGTACCCGAGTCCGAGGCCCACGATCGCCCAGAGTCCGAGGGAGCGCTTGAGCTTCGTGGGGTTGGCCGTCAGTGCGGAAGTGGTCATGGTGGATCCTGTCGTCGCCATTGTCGAGCGGGGTGACACTACGTGAGTGCGCGGATGGCGGGCACCGCCGCGATGGCGATCGAAAGCTCCCTGATCCGCCGCGCTGTCGAACATGGCGATCGAATTGCGCCGTCGCGGACCATTTCACGCAGATTGTCTGACAACGCCGTATGCTTGGCCGCACGAGAGAGCGGTGGCGCATGAGCATCGAAGCAGGGGGAGCCGGCGTGCCGGAGGCCTGGGGGCCGTCGGCCGTCGCGAGCGTGTCGCGCCGGGACGCGGTCGGGATCGAGATCCGCCGCGCGATCATCCTCGGCCGACTGAAGCCGGGCGACAAGCTGACCGAGACCCAATTGGCGACCTCGCTGGGGGTGAGCCGCCCCACGGTCCGCGAGGCGCTGAACCAGTTGACGCGCGAGGGCCTCATCGTGCAGGAGCCCTACCGCGGCATCCGGGTGGCGGATGTCACGAAGGAGCAGATCGCCGACATCGCCGTCGCACGGGTCGGCCTCGACATGCTCGCGATCGACGCGATCCTCGCCGACGACACCGATCGTCGGCTCGAGATCGTCGAGGAGGGCTGGCGGCAGTTCGAGCGGTTCGCCTTCCACCCCGACCCCGTCGTGCAGCATGAAGCGCATCTCGCGTTCCACCGGCAGGTCTGGGCGGCATCCGAGAACTACCTGCTGCTGAAGCTGTGGCCAGTGACCGAGTCGCACATCACGCTCGCGATCGCCGAGGACCAGACCGCGCGCGATGATCCCGAGCGCGCCCATCGTGTGCACGAGGAGCTCATGAAGGCGATCCGCACGCGCGATCGCGAGACCATCCACGCGGCGTTCGTCGCACACACGATCCGCAGCGCCGAGGAGCTCCTCACGCTGCTCTCCGAGTAGACCATCGAGAGGTTGAACCCGTGAAGGTTCTCGTCATCGGCGCCAACGGCCACGTCGGATCGGCGGCGGTCGATGCGCTCGAATCGCGCCATGAGGTCGTCGGTGTGGGGCGCAGCACCGAGCCGGCGGTGGATGCCACTGACCCGGGCTCCATCGAGCGGCTGTTCGAGCAGGTCGGTGAGGTCGACGCGGTGATCACCGCGATCGGGTCGGTGCCGTTCCGGCCGCTCGCCGAGCTCACGCGCGAGGACTACGCGGCCGGCTTCGCGGGCAAGGTCCTGAGTCAGCTCGACGTCGTCCGCATCGGCACGCCATATATCCGCGAACGCGGGTCCATCACGCTCACCACCGGCATCCTCGCGCGCGAGCCCATCGCCACGGGTGCGGCGGCGGCGATGGCGAACGGCGCCATCGAGGCGTTCGTGATGGCGGCCGCGGCCGAGTTGCCCCGCGGCATCCGGATCAACGCCGTCAGCCCTACCGTGCTCGAGGAGGCCGAGGGCTACCACGACGCGTTCCCCGGCTTCGTGCCGGTGCGCGCCGAACTCGTCGGCCAGGCGTTCCGCAAGTCGGTCGAGGGCATCCAGACGGGCCGGATCTTCGCCGTCGAGTGACGGCCGTCGCCCTCGGGCGAACCTGTGCGATCGCTTACCGATCCGGTCGGATGGCGCGCGCAGCAGCTATTGTCTGACAAACAGATTGTCGACTGACAGAGCCACGAGGCATCCGCCCTCAGCACTTCGGCGAAGCGTCGTACGCGCACCAGAGGTGACGGGCGGGGTGCATCGTGTCGATCGACACGGGAGCTCTTCTCGCGCTGCAAGGTCAGCACCCGCGAAGGAGCATCATGACCACCACGTACGCCACTCAGACCAGCGGCACCGCGATCTTCGAGCGTCTCGAGACCGAGTGCCGGGCCTACAGCCGCGACATTCCCGCGGTCTTCGCCACGGCATCCGGGACGACCGTGACCGCCGAGGACGGGAGGGAGTACCTCGACTTCTTCTCGGGCGCCGGCGCCCTCAACTACGGCCACAATGACCCGGAGATGATCGCCGCGGTCACCGGGCATCTGGCGTCGGGTGGCATCCTCCACGCGCTCGACATGTTCACCCCGGCCAAGCGCGACCTGCTGGCCGCGATCGACGAGACCCTGCTGCAGCCCAACGGATGGGACTACAAGGTCCAGTTCACCGGGCCGACGGGCACGGACGCCAACGAGGCGGCGCTCAAGCTCGCCCGACTCGCGACGGGTCGTCGGGGCGTCGTGGCGTTCCGCGGCTCGTATCACGGCATGTCCGCCGGGTCGCTGTCCGTGAGCGGAAGCCGGCGCCTCCGATCCGCGGGTGGTGCCCTGCTGGACGGGGTGACGTTCGTGCCGTACGAGAACGGACCCGACGGCCCCTTCGACACGATCGAGTACCTGGACCGTCACTTCGCCGACGCGAGCGGCGGCAGCGAACTTCCGGCCGCGGTGATCGTGGAGGGCGTGCAGATCCAGGCCGGGGTCTATGCCGCGAGTGCCCAGTGGCTGAGCGACCTCCGGGCGTGGACCCGCGCGAAGAGGATCGTCCTGATCCTCGACGAGGTCCAGACGGGCGTCGGCCGGACCGGCCCGTTCTTCTCGTTCCAGCACGCGGGGATCGTGCCGGATATCGTCACGACGGCGAAGTCGATCGGCGGGCTGGGACTGCCGCTCGCGATGGTGCTCCTGGCACGGGAGATCGACGTCTGGCAGCCGGGCGACCACACGGGCACGTTCCGGGGCAACCAGCTCGCGTTCGTCGCCGGCGCGGTCGCGTTGCGACGGTGGCAGCGGCCCGACTTCCTGGCGCTCATCGAGGCCAACACGGAGGCGCTCGCGGGAGCCTTGCAGACCTACGCCGCCGCGCCGGCCGTGCGGGCGACACGGGGACTCGGCCTGATCGGCGGCATCGACTTCGGCCCGGACGATGCGGCGTCCGCCACCGCGTTCCAGCGTGCCGCGCTCGAGGCCGGGGTGATCGTCGAGCGCTGCGGGCGCTCCGGCGAGGTCGTGAAGCTCATGCCGCCCATCACCACGCCGACTCCGCAGCTCGTCGAGGGACTCGACCGGCTGGGCGCGATCCTGGACGGCGCGCGGGACTGACGGTGCGCCCGGCGGGTGCGGCCGAGGTGCCGCCCCGCCGGGCGAGGGATCAGGACCCCGCGACCGGCGACACCGGTTCGATGTCGAACCGCTCGGCGAGCGCCGCCATCCGGTCCCAGGTGAACTGCTGGATCGGGGTCCCCTCAGCGCGACGACGTGCAGCGGACGCCGCCGATCCCTCGCCCGGGAGACGAACCGACGCGACTCCGGCCGCGAGCGGCACGTCCTTCACGTAGGCGGCGACGCGGTCGATCTCGGTGGCGAATTCGTCGACGTCGCGGAGGCGGGCGACGTCGATCGCGATGAGGAACACGCCCTGGTGATCGTGGGCAGGGTCGGGCGACACGGTGCCCGCACCGCTGAGCGCGCCGGCCAGTGCCTCGGCGACGAGCGCCAGGCCGAATCCCTTCGCCCCGCCGAGGAACTGGAGGACGCCCCCTGCCGCCCAGTCGTCGGGGATCTGCTCGCCCCGGTCGCGCCATTCGGAGACGCGCCCCATCGCGACCGCGCTCGTCGCCATGTCGACCACGAGGTGCGGGCCGCTCGCGCGCGGGATCCCGAACGCGATGGGGTTGGTGGACAGGCGCGGCTCGACGCCCCCCGGGGGCGCCACGACCTGGCCCGACCCGCTGTCGTTCGCGAAGAGCAGCGTCGCAACACCCCGATCGGCCGCCCAGCTGACGAAGTCGACGAACCGCCCGGCCCACTCCGACCGCCGGACGGCGACTCCCGCGATGCCGTGCCGCTTGGCCCGCTCGACGGCGAGGCGCGTGGCATCCCGCAGGACGAGGTGCCCGAATCCGCGATTGCCGTTGACACGCACGAGCGATCCCGTGTCGATCTCGATCGTGATCTCGGCGCGCGGGTCGGCGTGCCCGGATGTGGCGCGGTCGACGTACTCGGGCAGGCGCCGCATGCCGTGCGACTCGTGCCCGGCGAGCTCGGAGCCGACGATCTGCGCCGCCATGTCGTGCGCGTCGGCCTCGCTGGTTCCGAGTTGCTGCAGCACTTGCGCGGTGAAGCGCAACAGGACGTCGGCGTCCGCGAGCACGGTCCGGTTGGTCTCCATCGGTGGTTCCTCCTGACGTTTCACCTGATCGTTACATCGGCGCCCCGATCGCCGTCGCGTGCCGCGAATCCCACTGGTCTCGCGGGTGCGCGGCGTCCCGAAGGCGACGGGATGTCTCGACGGCGACGAGCACGTTTCCGGTGCATTTCGCGGCCGACGCTTGCATCCCGCGACGGACTGTCGTACGGTTTGCCTAATCGCCAGATTGTAAGACACTAAGACAACGCAGTCGAAAGGTCAGGGAGATGCACCAACTCGCTCCTCGGTCCCGTCGCCACCACCGACCGGGCCGCGCAGACGGCGATCCCATCACGCGAGCCGGCCGTCGGGCGGGCTCGGGGTCCGCGATCAGAAGTCGCTGACGGACCCGGCCTCCCGGACGAGCGGCGCAGGCCGCGCCATCCGGAACCAACCCATCCCAACCCCGATTCCTCACTCACCCGTCCCAGAAGGGCAGCAGATGTCCACCAGCACCTCGAAGAAGAGCAAGAAGACGAACCGCACGATCCTCGCGGTCATCGGCGTGATCGTCCTCGCCCTCGCCGCCGGATTCCTCGGCTCGGCGATCCGCGGCGGCAGCAGCGCCGCCGCGGCCGGCGAGGCCTCCAGCGCGAACGGCGCCTGGATCGAGAAGATCAAGAACCAGGGCGAACTGCGCGTCGGCATCGCATCGGCTCCGCCGATGACGGCTGAGCAGCCCGACGGCACGATGGGCGGCCCGAACGTCCTCCCGCTGCAGAAGCTCGCCGAGGAGCTGGGCGTGAAGTTCACGCCGGTCGCCGCCGAGTGGAGCAAGATGGTCTCCGGCCTGCAGGCCGACCGCTTCGACGTGGCCGCCTACCTCGACTCCACCTCGGAGCGCTCGCTCGCGATCCAGTTCACGGACGCGGTCTACACGTACGAGGGCGCGTTCCTCGTGCGGGCCGACTCCGGCCTGACGAGCGTCGATGACATCCTCGCGACCGGCCAGCCCGTCGCGCTCGCCGGCGGCACGTCCTACGAGCCGGCCATCGAAGGCCTGGGCGCCGAACTCATGACCACCGAGAGCATCCCGAACGCCGTCACGGCGATGGGCGCCGGCCGTGCAGTCGCCGCGTTCGCCGACCTGCCCACCCTCGCCGACGCGGCGCAGAAGGACCCGTCGCTCAAGATCGTCGTGCCCGACCCCGCCATCTTCGTGCAGGACTCCAACTACGGCGTCAACGCCGACATCGACGCCCGCTCGCTGCAGGTGCTCAACATCGCCATCCAGTCCTCCAAGAACGACGGCTCGCTCGCCCGGGCCTTCGCCGAGGCCGGGATCGTCGAGGTCGAGACCCTCGGTGACCTGCGGATGCAGTAACCCACCCACTCGGGATTCCTCATGATGATCAAGAGCTACGACTTCGACTGGAACGTCGTCGCGAGCAACTTCCCACGGCTCCTCGAGGGCCTGGGCATGACGATCCAGATCACCCTGATCGTGATCGTCCTGTCCATGGTCCTCGCGGTTCCGGTGGCGCTGGCACGGATGTCGCAGATCGACGTGGTCCGATGGATCGCCCAGGGCTACATCGAACTGTTCCGCTGCACGCCGCTGCTGGTCCAGCTGTTCTGGGTGTACTACGCCCTGCCGACCCTCACCGGCATCACGATCCCTGGGTTCGTGTCGGCGGTGATCGCGCTCACGGCGAACCTGACCGCCTTCATGGCCGAGGCCCTGCGCTCCGGGTTCCAGGCGGTCCCGGTCGAGCAGATCGAGGCCGGGAAGATGCTGCGACTCACCTCGTGGCAGCGGGTGCGGTACATCATCATCCCGCAGGCGGTGCGGCAGCAGCTGCCCGTGATCCTGTCGCTGAACATCTCGCTCTTCAAGGACACGGCGCTCGTCTCGACGATCGCGGTGGCCGACCTGATGTTCACCGCGAACAAGATCGCCTCGGAGTCGTACCGGGCCCTGGAGATCCTGACCACCGCGGCGCTGATGTACTTCGTCATCGCCTTCCCGGTGTCGTTGATCCTGTCCCGGATCGAGCGCAACATGATGAATCAGGGACCGTCCGGTGGCAGCACAGGTCCAAGCGCGCTGTCGCGGATGGTGCCCGGAATGAGAGTGAAGGCCTCAGCATGAGCCAGGTCACGACCAGCACGGGATCGCGTCGCCGCGTCGAGCCGGTCCCCACCATCACCGCGAGCCACGGCGAGATCCTCGTCTCGGCACGGGGGCTGCAGAAGAGCTTCAACGACCGGATGATCCTGAAGAACGTCGACTTCGACATGCTCGCGGGCGACATCACGGTGATCATCGGCAAGTCGGGCTCGGGCAAGAGCACGCTGCTGCGGGCGCTCGCCGGCCTCACCGACCCCGACGCCGGACGCATCGTGTTCGACGGCAAGGTCGTCTTCGAGGACGAGGAGCGCACGGACGACTGGGCCGAGGTCGAGTCACACGTGGGCATGGTCTTCCAGACCTACACGCTCTGGCCGCACATGGACGTCCTCGCGAACCTCACCCTCGCGCCGCGCAAGCGGCTGGGGCTGAGCGCCGGCGAGGCGACCGAGCGCGCCGAGGCGGCGCTCGCCGAGGTCGGGATGTCGCCCCACCTGCGCAGTCGCCCCTCGCAGCTCTCGGGCGGTGAGCGCCAGCGCGTCGCCATCGCCCGGGCGCTCATGATGCAGCCCAAGCTGCTGCTGTGCGATGAGATCACGAGCGCGCTCGACCCGCCCGTGGCGGCCGAGGTGCTCGAGGTGCTCCGGCGCCTCAAGCAGGAGGAGGGCATCGCGGTGGCGCTGGTCACCCACGACATGGCCTTCGCGTCGAAGGCCGCCGATCGCGTCGTCTTCTTCCACGAGGGCGAGATCGCCGTGAACGCCACGCCCGACGAGGCCTTCAACCGGTCGACGAACCCCGACCTGAAGAAGTTCGTCGACGCGGTCCGCTTCTGACCCATCGGGTGGGGGCCGGCGCCCCGGGCATCGCGCCCCCACCCATCCACCACACAACATCCGAGAGAAAGGACCACCGCGTTGCATACCGTGGTCATCGGCGGCGGCGTCATCGGACTGACGACCGCATACCACCTCGCCCGTGAGGGCGAGACGGTCACGCTGGTCGATGCGAGGCCCACCGGCCTCGGCGCGAGCGACGTGAACGCCGGATGGATCGTGCCCGCCGAGGCGGCGCCCGTTCCCGGTCCCGGGGTCGTCCTCACGTCGCTGAAGTGGATGCTTCGTCCCGACAGCCCCCTGTACATCCGCCCCTCGCTCGATCCGTCGTTCCTGTCCTTCATGTTCGGCATGTGGCGGGCCTCGAACGCGACGGCGCAGCGCGCCGGCTTCGCCGGGCACCTCGCGCTCGCCGAGAACACCGTCGAGGTGTTCGACGACTACCGCGCCGACGGCATGGACTTCGAGATGCACGACGAGGGTCTATTGATGGCTTTCACACGTAGGGAGAACCTCGACCATCACCTCACCCACCTCGACCTCGTGAAGCGGTACGGCCTCGAGCCGACCGTGCTCATCGGCGACGACGTTCGCACGCACGAGCCGCTGCTCTCCGACGCGGTCGAGGGCGGGTTGTACTTCCCGAAGGAGCGCCACGTCGATCCGGGCGCCCTCGCCCGCGCACTGCACGCGCGGCTCGTCGGGCTCGGCGTGGACATCGTCGAGAACGCGCCCGTCGACTCGGTCGAGGTCCGCAACGGCACGGTGCGTGCCATCCGCTCGGGCGACCGCACGTTCATCGGCGACCGCTTCCTGCTCGCGGCCGGCGCGTGGACGGGCCCGGTGTCGAAGCTGTTCGGCGCCCCGCTGCCCGTGCGACCCGGCAAGGGCTACAGCGTCGACGTCGAGCCGTTCGGCCTGCGCAGCGCCACGAACCTCTCGGACGCGAAGGTCGCAGTCACGCCCCTCAGCCGCAACCTGCGGCTCGCGGGCACCATGGAGTTCGGCGGGCTCGACGAGGACATCAACCAGGTCCGCGTCGACGCCATCCTGCGGGCCCCTGCCACCTACTTCCGCGGCTGGGAACCGCCGCGCACCGCCCCGACGCCGCAGGCCGGCATGCGGCCGATGACCCCCGACGGCCTGCCGATCATGGGCCGGCTCGGCGGGCTCAGGAACGCCTACGTCTCCACCGGCCACGGCATGCTCGGCGTCACCCTCGCGCCCGGCTCGGCCGCCGCGATGACCGAGCTCATCGTGCACGACCGGCTCTCACCCCTCCTCGAACCCTTCTCGCCCGCGCGCTTCGGCGGCGGGCGCCAGCCGGCGCACTCAGATCGACGCGCCGTGAACCACGCGTGAAAGGAACCACCAGCATGACCAGGAAGAACGTCCAGCTCCGCGGCATCCTCGCCGCCGTCACCACCCCGTTCACCGCCGACGCCTCGCAGGTCGACGAGGCCGCGCTCCGCCGCCAGGTCGAGCGCCTGATCGGGGCCGGCATCCACGGGCTCGTGCCGACCGGCACGACGGGCGAGTTCACCTCGCTCACACCGGCGGAGTACCGCCGCGTCATCGAGGTCTACGTCGAGACCGCCGCCGGCCGGGTTCCGGTCGTCGCCGGCGTCGGCAGCCTCACCACCGAGGGTGCGATCGACCTGGCGCAGCACGCCGAGCGCGTGGGCGCCGACGCGGTCATGCTCGTGCCGCCGTTCTACGACCCGCTCTCCTTCGACGCGCTGACGGCGTTCCTGTCGGATGTCGCGGGCGCGATCTCGATCCCGATCGTCTACTACAACGTGCCCGGCGCCACCGGCCTCAAGCTCACCGCCGCCGAGATCGCCGAGCTCGGCGACATCCCCGGCGTCGACTACCTGAAGGACACTTCGGGCGACGCTGTCGCGCTCGCCGAGCTGCTCGCCGCGCGCGGCGACCGCATCAAGGCCTTCAACGGATGGGACACGCTCACGTTCTTCGGCATCGCCAGCGGCGCTGAGGCGTCGGTGTGGGGCGTCGCGGGCATCGTGCCCGACCTCGCCGTGCAGCTGTGGGACACGCTCGCGGTCGACCGCGACCTCGAGCGAGCCCGCGAGCTGTGGACGCCGCTCTGGGAGCTCAGCGACTTCCTCGAGTCGGTCAACTACGTGGCGGGCGTCAAGGCCGCGCTCGAGCTGACCGGCAACCCGGTCGGCCCGGCCCGCCTGCCGATCCAGCCCCTGGCCCCGGCTCAGCGGGAACGGCTCGCCGGGATCCTCGAGCGCGCGGGGGTGCTCGGGGCTACCGTGGCCGCATGAGCGGTTCGCGGTTCGACCTCGATGCGATCGAGGTGCACGCCGAGGGCGAGCCCGGCCGCATCATCACGAATGCGGCCGGGCTGGTCCGGGGCGACACGATGGCAGAGCGGCTCGCGTACTGCCGGGCCGAGCTCGAGTGGCTGCGGCGGGCCCTCCTGCGGGAGCCGCGCGGCTACCCGGGTCTCTGCGCCGTGTTCCTCCTGCCGCCGGTGAACCCCGGCTCCGACTTCGGCATCGTCGTGCTCGAGCAGGGCGGCTTCACGCCGATGTCGGGCAGCAACACGATGTGCGCGGTCACCGCCGCGATCGAGACCGGCATCGTGCCGATCGCCGGGCCCGAGACACCCGTCACGATCGACACCGCGGTCGGCACGATCCGCGCGGTGGCGCACGTCTCGGGCGACAAGGTCACGTCGGTCACCATCGCGAACGTGCCGTCGTTCGTCGTCGGCCTCGACGTGCCGCTGCAGGTCGAGGAGTTCGGCGAGGTGCCGGCCGACATCGTGTTCGGCGGCCAGTTCTTCGCCCAGGCTCGCGCGGCCGACTTCGGGCTCGATCTCGACCCGGAGAACGGCAAGGCCCTCGCCCGGGCCGGTGCGCTGCTGAAGCTCGCCGCGACCGAGCAGGTGCAGGTGCGTCATCCGCTCAACCCGGCCATCGACCACGTGAACCTGGTGATGCTGCACGACGGCGACCGGGTGGCCCGGCGCCCGTCGCGCAACACGGTCGTGCTCACGAACGGACGCCTCGAACGCGACGACCCGTCGACGTGGACCGGCGCGCTCGACCGGTCGCCGTGCGGCACCGGCACGAGCGCGCGCATGGCCGCGCTGCACGCGCGCGGACAGCTCGCGCTCGACGAGGACTTCGTGCACCACAGCATCATCGGCAGCGAATTCGTCGGGCGTCTCGTCGGTGAGGCGGACGTCGCGGGGCAGGCGGCCGTGCTGCCGACCGTGACCGGTAGCGCCTGGATCACCGGGCGCGCGCACTGGACGCTCGACCCCACCGACCCGTTCCCCGAGGGGTACACCGTCGGCGACATCTGGGGCCCGCAGGGCTGAGCCCTCCCTCTTCTCTCTTCATTCCCGTCAACGCATACGAAAGCGATCCCTCGTGTCCCAGCTCATCGACGGCCGTGTCACCGCGCCCGCCTCATCCACCTCACGTCAGACCACCGACGTCATCGACCCCTCGAATGGCGAGGTCGTCGCGACTGTCGACCTCGCCGACGGCCGCGACGTCGACGCCGCGGTCACCGCCGCGCGCGCGGCCTTCCCGGAGTGGTCGCGCGCGACGCCGGCCGAGCGCTCGGGCGTGCTCGCGCGCTTCGCGACGCTGCTCGACGAGCGTGCCGAGGAGTTCGCGCAGCTCGAGAGCCGCCAGGCCGGCAAGCCGATCCGGCTCACGCGCGAGTTCGACGTGCCCGGCACCGTCGACAACATCGCGTTCTTCTCGGGCGCCGCGCGCAACCTCGAGGGCAAGGCCATGGGGGAGTACTCCGGCTCGCACACCTCGGCGATCCGACGCGAGGCGATCGGCGTGGTCGGGTCGATCTCGCCGTGGAACTACCCGCTGCAGATGGCGGCGTGGAAGATCCTCCCCGCGATCGCCGCGGGCAACACGATCGTGCTGAAGCCCGCCGAGATCACGCCGCTGACCTCCGTGCTGTTCGCCGAGGTCGCCGCCGAGGCGGGCGTGCCCGCCGGCGTGGTGAACGTCGTGGTGGGCAAGGGTCGCACGGTGGGCGCCGAGCTGCTGCGCCATCCGGATGTCGACATGCTCTCGTTCACCGGATCGACCGGCGTCGGGCGCACGGTGCTCGAGGCCGCGGCGACGACCGCCAAGCGCGTGCACCTCGAGCTCGGCGGCAAGGCGCCGTTCGTCGTGTTCGACGACGCCGACCTCGAGGCCGCCATCCACGGCGCGGTCGCCGGCAGCCTCATCAACACGGGCCAGGACTGCACCGCCGCCACGCGCGCGATCGTGCACCGCTCGCTCTACAAGGATTTCGTCGACGGCGTCGCCGAGCTGTACGGCAAGGTCAAGCTCGGCCCCACCGCCGACCCCGACACCGACCTCGGCCCGATGATCTCGTTCGACCACCGCGCGAAGGTCGCCGGCATGGTCGACCGGGCGCGCTCGTACGCGCGGGTCGTCACCGGCGGGGCCTGCCCGATCGGCGAACTGTCGAACGGCTCGTACTACCAGCCCACGCTCGTGGCCGACGCCGACCCGGCGAGCGAGATCGTGCGCGACGAGGTCTTCGGCCCGGTGCTCGCGGCGATGCCGTTCGACGATGATGACGAGGCGATCCGCCTCGCCAACGACACCCCCTACGGCCTCGCCGCCTCGGCGTGGACGCGCGACGTCTATCGCGCCATGCGAGCCTCGGAGCAGATCCGGGCGGGCTGCGTGTGGATCAACGACCACATCTCGATCATCAGCGAGATGCCCCACGGCGGGTTCAAGCAGTCGGGCTTCGGCAAGGACATGTCGGTGTACTCGTTCGACGAGTACACCGTCGTCAAGCACGTGATGTTCGACCGCACCGGCGAGGCCAAGCGCGAGTGGCACCGCACGATCTTCGCCGAGCGCGACTGAGCCCGGCGCGACGCAGAGGAGGAGACGCGATGACTCAGCGATTCGAAGGAAAGGTCGTGCTCGTGACGGGCGCGGGCGGCGGCATCGGAACGGCGATCGGCGAGCGGTTCGCCCGCGAGGGCGCGCAGGTCGTGCTGTGCGACCGTGACGCGGATGCCGCGGAGCTGACGCGTGCCCGGATCGCCGACGCGGGTGGCTCGGCGAGCGTCGAGGCGTTCGACGTCGCGGATGGCGCGGCCGCAAGATCCGCCGTCGACCGGGTCGTCGCTGAGCGTGGCCGAGTCGACGTGCTCGTGAACAACGCCGGCATCAACCGGCGCGGCGCGCTGCTCGACCTCACCGAGGACGACTGGCGCCTCAGCTTCGCGGTGAACGTCGACTCGTTGTTCCACATGAGTCGCGCAGTGCTGCCGCACCTGATCGCGGCCGGTGGCGGGGCGATCGTGAACACCGCATCGCAATGGGGGCTGCATCCGGCGCCCGCCCACATCGCGTACAACGTGACGAAGGCCGCGGTCGTGTCGTTCACGCAGAACCTGGCGCGCGACTACGCGCCGCAGGGCGTGCGCGTCAACGCGGTCGCGCCGGGCGAGGTGCACACGCCGATGCTCGAGGCCGGGCTCGCCCGCAGCGGGCGGACCGTCGCCGACCTCGACGCGCTCGTGCCCTTCGGCCGCATCGGCAAGCCCGAGGAGATCGCCGCGATCATCGCATTCCTCGCCTCCGACGAGGCGCCGTACATGACCGGCGCGATCGTCGAGGCGACCGGCGCGCAGGCCGTCGCATGAGCGCGCTCACCGGCAGGGTCGTGCTCGTCACCGGCGGCTCGCGGGGCATCGGCAAGGCCACCGTTGAGGCCGCGCACCGCGACGGTGCTGAGGTCGTCGTTCACTACGGACGGAACGAGGGCGCGGCGCGCGCGCTCGCCGAGTCGCTCAGCTCGCGCGTGCACCTCGTGACCGGCGACCTGCTCGCACCCGGTGAGGCCGACCGGGTGTGGGACCGCGCGGTGGCGGCGGCCGGGCGCGTGGACGTGCTCGTGAACAACGCCGGCGCCTGGATCGCTTCGTCGCTCGACGACAGCGCCGATTGGCGCGAGGGCTGGGCGCAGAACCTGCAGCTGAACCTCCAGGCGCCGGCCGACCTGTGCCGCAGCGCCATCCGTCACTTCAGGGAACGGAACGGCGGAGGAATCATCGTCAACGTCGCCAGCCGCTCGTCGCACAGAGGCGACGACGCCGAGCACCTCGCCTATGGCGCCGCGAAGGGCGGGCTGCTCGCGCTGACCAAGGGCATCGCCCGCGGCTGTGCGAAGGACGGCGTCCTGGCCTTTGCGGTCGCGCCGGGCTGGGTCGCCACCGACATCGCGGCAGAGGATCCCGCCAATGCCGACCTGGCGGCGACCCTGCCGCTCGGCGAGATCACCCCGGCATCGGATGTCGCGGAGATGATCGTGTTCCTGGCCTCGGGCCGGTCGCGTCACACGACCGGCGCGACGATCGACATCACGGGCGCCGACTACGTGCGCTGAGCTGAGGAGCCGCACATGCTGAGACCCGCCACCTGCGCCTTCGAGGCGATCGCCCACCCGGTGCGCCGCGACCTGCTCGACGCGCTGCGCGAGACGGGGCCCGTGTCGATCACCGACCTCGCCGCGCGCTGCGAGGTGTCCCGATCGACCGCGTCCCGCCACCTCGAGATCCTCCGCGGCGCCGGGCTGGTGGTGGCGCGAACGTCCACGCCCGCCCTGCACCATGAGCTCGATCGGAGGGCGTTCGACGCGATCGACGACTGGCTCTGGCCGTTCGTCGATGCGCAGGGCGCGTCGGCCTAGTCTCGAATGGTGGACGAAGGAGCGATCATCGGGCAGCGCGACGAGCCCGACCTTCCCCGATACGCCGGCATCGCGACGTTCGCCCTGCTTCCCGGGATCGAGGACGTGGAACATGCCGACCTCGCGGTCGTCGGCATCCCGTTCGACTCGGGCACGAGCTTCCGCCCGGGCGCACGGTTCGGGCCCGCGCACATCCGCGAGCACTCGCGGCAGCTGCACCCCTACCACCAGTTCCACGACACCTTCCCCTTCCGCAACCGGCAGGTCGTCGACGCGGGGGACTTCGGCGTCGGCCCGTACGACATCGAGCGGGCCGTAGAGACGATCCACGCCAGGGCCGCACGGCTCGTCGCCGGCGGAACCAGGATCCTCGCCCTCGGCGGCGATCACACCATCGCGCTCCCGTTGCTGCGCGCCGCGGCGGAGGCGCACGGGCCGCTCGCGGTGCTGCACTTCGACGCGCATCTCGACACGTGGGACGTGCTGCACGGCGCGAGCATCTGGCACGGCTCCCCGTTCCGCCGGGCGGCCCAGGAAGGGCTGCTCGATCTCGAACACTGCCAGCACGTGGGCATCCGTGGCGGGATCTACGACCCGAGCGAGCTCGACGACGACCGACGCCTCGGCTTCGCCATGATCAGGAGCGAGGCCTTCCAGGAGCGGTCGATGGAGGACATCGCCGACCAGGTCCTCGAGCGGCTCGGCTCCGGTCCGGTGTACGTGTCGATCGACATCGACGTGCTCGATCCCTCGCAGGCGCCCGGGACCGGCACGCCCGAGGTCGCCGGCATCACGACGCGCGAGCTCTTCGCGGTGCTCAGGCGGCTGCGCGGGCTCGACATCGTCGGCGGTGACGTGGTCGAGGTCGCACCGGCGTACGACCACGCCGGGGTCACCGGGCTCGCCGCCGCGCACACCGCGTGGGAGGTCCTGACCCTGATGGGGCTCGCTCAACGCTGAGGACCTGTCGCGAGGCGGGATGGCGCTCCATACTGGGCACATGACCACGGCCATGGCCGATCCGGTCGGCGACGTCATCGGGGACTATCGGGCGTTCACCGCGCAGCAGCGTGACCGCCTGCTCACCCGAGGCATCGACATCACGCCGTACGAGCTGGGGCATCTCGCCTTCCGCGTGCCGGAATGGGAACAGTACCTCCACGTGCGCACCCTGCTCGAACGCCACGCCATCGCCAACAGGGAGGGCATCTGGAACGGGCGGCCGATGTCGATGATCCTCCTTGCCGAGCCGCTCCAAGTCCTGGACGGCAAGGAGTTCCCGCTCATCGAGCTCATCCCGCCTGTGCACCAGCGCGTCTACAAGATGGGCATGGAGCACTTCGGGGTCGTCGTCGGCGAGGAGGTCGACGCGTTCTCCCGCACCCATCGCGAGGTGCTGACCGGCCAGCAGTTCCAGAACCGATGGAACGAGCCGTACTACGTGCTGTTCGAGGACTTCACGCACGTGAAGTTCCACCGCCGCTCGCTGCGCGAGGTGATCGAGCTGCAGCATGGCGGGACATTCGACGGCTTCCACCACGTCGAGGGCTGGATCCCGCAGCGGCTGGTCACCGCGACCGGACCGAACCCCCTGCCGCGCTGAGCGGAGCGCGCGGTGTCGGTCGACCTGGCGTCGCAACGCGGCTCGTGGGGAAGTCTCGTCACCCCGTCGCGGCTGCCGGAGCCACTCGGTACGCTGAGCCGAGACGCTAGGGGAGGACAGCGAATGACGATCAACGACGACGACATCACCCTCGAGCCGGGCGCCGAGGGCGAAGGCGAAGCCGACGGCGGTGCCAACCCGAGCGGCCACGACGGCGGCGCCGACGGCTCCGCCGCCGGAGGTGAGGGCGTTGCGGATGGTGGCGCCAACCCAGGCGGCCACGATGGCGGCGCCGACGGGTCTGCCGCTGAAGACGAGGGTACGGCCGACGGCGGTGCCAACCCGAGCGGTCACGACGGCGGCGCCGACGGTTCGGCGGAGTGACCGGAACGGAGCGCGGGCCGGCGAGCCGGCCCGCGCTCTCACGCTGCATCCGGGTCGACGCTGACGAATTCGCCCACCGGTACTGGGGTCGCGAGCCGCTCCTCTCCACCGCGAGCGAGCTCGAGGGCGGGTTCGATGACCTGTTCTCGGCGGAGGCGGTCGACGAACTCCTCACGCGACGCGGCGTGCGCACCCCATTCATCCGGATGGCGCACGAGGGCGCGGTGCTCGCGCCATCCGCGTACACCGCCTCGGGCGGGTTCGGTGCGGAGATCGCCGACCAGGTCTCCAGCGACAAGGTGCTCGCCGAGTTCGCGGGCGGCGCGACCATCGTGCTGCAGGGACTGCATCGGCTGTGGCCGCCGATCATCGAGTTCACGCGTGCGCTCGTCGCCGACCTCGGCCATCCCGTGCAGGTCAACGCCTACGTGACCCCGCCGTCGTCGCAGGGGTTCGAACCCCACTACGACACCCACGACGTCTTCGTGTTGCAGGTCTCCGGCGAGAAGCACTGGCGCATCCACGCGCCGGTGCACGTCGACCCGCTGCGCTCCCAGCCGTGGGAGCAGCACCGCGCCGCCGTCGCGCGCGCCGCGACGCAGGAGCCGGTGATCGACGCCGTGCTCCATCCGGGCGACGCCCTGTACCTGCCCCGCGGATGGATCCACTCAGCGACCGCGCTCGGTGCGACATCCGTGCACCTGACCGTGGGCATGTCGGCCTACACGCGTGCCGACGTCGCGGCGGCGCTGCTCGAACAACTCGGCGAGCACGCTGCCCTGCGCGCGTCGCTCCCGCTCGGTCTCGACCTGCACGACGCGGCTGCACTGGCACCCGTCGTCGAGGAGACACGCCGCGATCTCGTCGAGGCACTCCGGCAGGCGGATGCCCTGGGGCCGGCCGCCGCCCTCGGCCGCCGCTTCGAGGCCGATACGCGAGCCGAGCCGATCGCTCCACTCGCCACGCTCGAGGCCCTTGCGACGCTGGACGCGTCGACACCGGTGCGATGGCGTGAGTCGTTCGCGGTGCGCATCCAGGCCGTCGACGACCGCGTGCGCCTCGTGACCCGTACCAAGACCGTGTCGATGCCGATCGAGGCCGAATCGGCCGTGCGACGACTCGCCTCGGGCGGCGTGCTCACTCCGGCGGAACTCCCCGGGCTCGACGCGGAGAGCGCGGTCGTGGTGGTGCGCAGGCTCGTGCACGAGGGGTTCGTGGTGGCGCCCGCGTGAGCCTCGCCGCCGAGCACTGGGAACCGTGCAGCGACCGCGCTCGCGAGCGGCGGGACCCCTTGGCGGGCACCGGCCCGCGCGGACTGCGCTGGTTCCTCATCGAGATCGCGGCGAGCTGGGGGCAGAACGCGCTGCTCGACGAACCGTTCGACCGGGCCCTCGGTGGCGCGCTGGTTCGGCGCATCGAGGGCGCCGGGATGCGGCCGCTCGCCATTCGTCGGACCGGCCGCCGGTCCGCTCCCACCGTGCAGCGGTGGGCGATCGTCGATTCGCGGCCCGGCCACGAGAGCGTGGTGTGGGGCACGGTCGCGGATGCCGCGGCGCTCCTGGAGGTGCCGCTGGACGGATCGGCGGGCCGCCCCTCGTCCCGTCCGCTCTACTGCGTGTGCACCCACGGCAGGCACGACCAGTGCTGCGCGGTGCGGGGACGCCGGGTCGTCATGGCGCTCGCGGAGGCGCGGCCCGAGGAGACGTGGGAATGCTCGCACCTCGGCGGCGACCGGTTCGCCGGAACGATGGTCGTCTTCCCGCACGGCCTGTACTACGGGTACGCCGACGACGGCGATCCGGTGCGAATCGCGGATGCGTTCGAGGACGGACGGGTCGTGTCCGAGCGGTACCGCGGACGCAGCTCGCTGTCGCATCCGGTGCAGGCCGCCCAGCATCACGCGCGGACGCGATTCGGCGACGACCGGATCGCGTCGTTCTCGCCGATCGCCGAGGAGGCGACCGAGACCGGGTGGCGGGTGCGTCTCGCCGGCGCCGACGGCGAGGTCGTGGTGGAGCTCGACGAGGCTCGCTCCGAGCCACTGCTGTCGACCTGCGCCGCGACACGATTCGTGCAGGTGCGCCAGTATGGGCTTCGCTCGATCCGGTCGGAGGATCGGGCTGAGGGCACGCGGCCTACGGACGGACCAGGAGGTAGACCCCCGACGCCAGCGTGAGGACCAGCACGATGCGCTCGAACCAGACGGCCGAGATGCGACGCGCGACCCGCCACCCGATGAGCGCGCCGACGACCAACGCCGGCACGAGCACGAGGTTCAGCACCAGCGACTCGGGCGTCATGAGCCCGAGCCCGACCGAGAACGGCACCTTGAAGGCGTTCACGATGAGGAAGAACCACGCGGCCGTGCCGAGCACGGCCTGCACGGGCAGGCGGGATGCCACGAAGTAGAGCGACATCACCGGGCCTGCGGCGTTCGCGACCATCGTCGTGAAGCCGCCGAGCGGACCGAACACGTGCGCGAGTCCCGGCGGCACGGGTCGCGGCTCGGCGCCCTGCCGCCGATCGCGCACGATGAGCGCGACGCGCAGCACGACGAGCAGGACGAGGATCGCGCCGATGATGCGGCGCACGGTCGCGTCATCGGCGAACCAGAGCACGACCACGCCGAGCAGCACGCCCACCACCACCGACGGGATGAGCCGACGGAGGATCCCCCAGTCGGCGTGCGCGTGGTACATCCGCACCGCGATGAGGTCGCCGACGAGCAGGAGACCGAGCACTGCGCCCGTCGACGCCCGTGCAGGCAGGACCGTCGCGAACAGGGCCGCGGGGATCGGCCCGAACGCGGGCATGCCGCTCTTCGAGAGTCCGATCGCGCACGCGGCGAGCGCGAGCAGCAGCCAGTCGAGCGGCGTGAAGGTCGCGATCACGCGCCGGAGTCGGCGCCGGAGGTCGCGGCCCGCGCTGCCTCGGCCGCGCGTTCGGCCCACTTCGGCGTCTCGCCGTACCGCTGCGGCGGCACGAGCCGGCCTGCCGCGCTGTCGTCGATGAGCTGGGCCAGTCGCCGCTCGCGCGTCGCCTCCTGCTTCGCGGAGAGCACCCAGTGCACCACTTGGCGTCGGTAGGTCGGCGTCGCCTCCTGCCAGAAGGCGGATGCCGCGGCATCGGCTGCGAGCCGCGCCGCCTGCTCGGTCGGGAGGTCCTGGGGCGGGTTCTCGAACGAGTAGATGCCCGACCGGTCGTCGCGTCGGCGCTCGAACGCGGTGACGCCGGCCGGCCGCATGCGCCCCTCGGCGGTGAGCCGCTCGACGATCGCGATGTTGACGGACGACCAGTTGCTCGTCGGCTTGCGGGGCGTCCAGCGCTGGCGGCGCGCATCGTCGTCGATGCGCTGCGAGACCGAGTCGATCCATCCGTAGCAGAGGGCCTCGGGAACGGCATCCTCCCACGTGAGGCCGCGGTCGGGCACGTGCTTCTTGTTGAGGCCCATCCACAGCTCGGTCTCGCTGGCATGGTTCGCCTCGAGCCAGTCGCGGAACTCCTCGGGCCCGGAGAAGAAGATCGCGGGTCGCTCGGGAGTGCCGCCGGGCGTGCCGATGGTGGCGCTCATGGCACGAGTCTGCCAGCTGCCACCGTCATGCGGCGGTCGCGGCGGCCGCTCAGTCCGCCGCGCCCGCGCGCTTCGCGACGATCGCGGCGGTGATCCGCGAGATGAGCGCATCGGGCAGCTCGGCGGAGTGCGTGAAGGTCACCGAGTCCTTGCCCGACCGCAACGGCGCCACCTCGGACTCGAGCGGTTCGGGCAGGGTCGGGACCGGGTAGATGCCGATGTGCTGCTTCCACCCGGCGAAGTGCAGCGCGTAGCGCCCGCCGAGCATGACGGCGGCGATGCCGTAGCGCATCTTCTCCTCGGGGTGCGGGACCTCGGCGACGATGGCCGCGCGTGTGCGCCGGAGCCGGTCGGCGATGTCGTCGGGGAACGAGTCGATGTACTCGTCGACCGTCTGCGGCGTCACGGCCGCGCCATCCGCTGCGGATGCCATGGTGTCGGGGTCCTCAGGCTCAGGGCAGGTCGAACGCGGTGTCGCCGAGCATGATCGTCGCCGCGGCGAGCACCACGGCCGAGCCGATCACGAGCGCGCCCATCACGAGCATGAGCGCGGTGCCGAGCAGCGTGATCTTCGACTCACGGCCGATCGGCGTGGATTCCGGCGTCGTGCGGTAGTCGGTCATCGCTGGCTCCTTCGGCTCACGGGCGGTCGCGCTCCCGATTGTCGCAGACCGGCGCGCGCCCCGGCAGCCGAACGTCCGCGAACCGGAGGGATGTCTACGCAATTCGTCCCGACGGCTTTTGTCGTCATTGACGCGAAAGGTGCCAACCGATAGACAGAGCCCACGCCCAGCCGGGCCCGCACTCGCGGTTCGGGCTGGGGCAGCTCCGCATGAGGCTCCACCCACAGCGCCACCATCACGTGAAGGGGACACCGATGCACACCGTCAGGAGAAGGATGCTCGGAGGGTCGGCGGCCGTCGCCGCGCTCGCCGGGCTCATGTTGACCAGCATGACCCCGATCAGCCCAGCCAGCGGTACGGAGCCGCTGCCCGAGCTGATCCGCAACGCCGACGAGGACGTCGCCGTCGTCGAGGTCCAGCTTGCCGACCACACCGAGCTCGATCGCCTCGTCGACACCGGCGTCGACCTCGATCACGCCGCCCACCTGAACGCGGACGGCACGCTGACCGCGCACGCCGTGATCGGCGAGGGCGAAGCCGAGGCGCTCCGTGCGCGAGGCTTCGCGGTCGGCACGACCATCCACGACGACGAGGACACCGAGGAGGTGCTCGCGGAGCGCGACGCCACCATCGCCGCCGCCGTCGAGGAGAACGCGGAGTTCGCCGCGGCCGCGGAGGCCGCGACCGTCTCCGACGTCAAGATCATCCGCGCGGACTACTACACCTCGTTCGGCGTCGGCTACCTGTCGGTCGAGGCGAAGTGGGCGGACGGGCAGACGAGCACCTCGCCGCTCACCGTCCAGCGCGACAGCGGCGCCGGGACCGCGATGGGCTCCGGCGGCAGCCAGAACATCACGCGCTTCGTGGACGCCGGTGTGTACCTCTACCACCGCGGTGCGTCCGTCGTCTCGACCCGCCCCGACACCGTCCAGATCACCAGCCCCACCGGCGACGTCGCGACCGCGAAGGTGACCGACTGGCTGCCGATCGAGGGCGAGCCCGAGGTGAGCCCCGACTACCAGTCGGACTTCATCACCTCGTACCTCACCCCGACCGAGCTCTACGACCGGATCCACGCGCTCGCCGCGGAATACCCGCAGATCGCTGAGATCGTCGAACTGCCGAACCAGACGAACGGGTACCGGCGCCTCGCCCAGGCCGTGCTCGGCACCGCGAACGCCAGCCGGGTCGGCATCGACTCCATCGCGTGGGGCCACGAGGGCGGCAACGACCTCCGGGTCGCCCTGACGAACCCCGGCGCGGCGGACTCCCCGCTGTCGGTCGCGGTCGCCGGTGACGACATCACGGTCTCGCTCGCCACGAACGCGAGCGGCGCGGTGACCAGCACGGCGGCCGAGGTCGTCGCCGCGCTCAACGCCGACCCCGCGGCATCCGACCTGGTCACCGCCTACACCTACCGCGGCAACGCGGGCACGGGCGTGGTCGCGCCGGTCGGGTTCACCAACCTCAGCGACGGGCTCAGCGCTCCGGCCTCGGTCTCGCGCGACCCGCAGACCGTGTACGCCATCCGCATCGGCAAGGTGCGGGACGGTTCGAAGCCCGGCGTGCTCGCCTACGCCCAGGAGCACGCGCGCGAGTGGGTGCCGCCGCTGGTCACGATCGAGACGGCCGAGCGGCTGCTGCGCAACTACGAGCTCGACGGTCCGACCAAGCAGCTGGTCAACAACCTCGACATCTGGATCGTGCCGTCCGTGAACCCCGACGGCGGTCACTTCTCGTTCTACGACTTCGCGTCGCAGCGCCGGAACATGACCAACCACTGCCCGACCACCGGCAACGCGGACTTCCTGGCCCGCACCGCCTGGGGCGTCGACGTCAACCGCAACTACGACACGTACAGCCTCTTCGACGGGTACAACGGCGCGTCGGCCTCGTGCACGAACGACGTGTACGCCGGTCCTGCCGAGCTGAGCGAGCCGGAGAGCGCGAACATCGACTGGATCGCGAGCGAGAACGACAACATCAAGTTCGCGATGAACCTGCACAGCTCGGGCAACTACTTCATGTGGTCGCCCGGCGCGTACATCACGCCCGGTCGCATCTCGGCGCCGCGTCCGACGCTCGAGGAGGAGTCGTACTTCTGGGGCGCCTCGGCTCGGATCCTCACCGAGATCAAGCAGTACCGGGGGATGTCGGTGACGCCCGCCCGCACGGGCCCGATCTCGGACGTGCTCTACTCTGCGGCCGGCAACTCCGGCGACATGCTCTGGTACAAGCACGGGATCTACGCCTGGAACTTCGAGGTCGGCACGCAGTTCCAGCCGCCGTTCTCGAACGCGAACCCCAACGGAGCGTCGGCGCATGCCGAGTCGCAGGAGTACGCCAACGGGCTCATGGAGCTCATCCGCGTCGCCTACGACTTCGACAAGGACTCGCAGCGCCCGGAGAGCACCGTCACGGTCTCGACGAGCAGCGAGCCCGGGATGGTCGACCTGAAGTTCACCACGACCGAACCGGCCGCCGTCTTCTACACGCTCGATGGGTCGAAGCCGACCTTCGAGTCGACGATGTACGCCACCGCGGGCATCCGCGAGGGCGGCGAGACGGTCACCGTGCCCGTGGGCACGAAGGTGCACTGGTTCTCGGTCGACTCGGCCGGCAACGTCGAGAAGAACTACCGTCCCGACGGCAAGGCGAACAACCACAACAAGCTGACGGTCATCGCGCCCCAGTGATCCGTCGCTGAAAAGGCTGCGGCCGCGGCATCCATTGCGGATGCCGCGGCCGCGGTGCGTTCGGGCGGGGACCCCTCCGAGGCGGGCCGGCGTGACGGGCCAACGGGCCCGACGGGCCGGGGACACCGGGCGTACTCTGGGGAAACACCCGATCGCCAGACGGGAGGGGTCATGGTCCAGGTCCGCGTCCTCGGGGTCGCGCTCGACGCGTCGGGGCAGCACATCATCCTGCTGAAGCCGCTCGGCGAGGCGGCGAGCGAGGGGCGCGTGCTGCCGATCTGGATCGGCGCGCAGGAGGCGACCTCCATCCTCATCGCGATCCAGGGTGAGCAGGCGCCGCGGCCGCTGTCGCACGACCTCATGAAGATGCTGCTCGAGGCAGTCGGCTCGCGGATCGATCGCGTCGAGGTCACGCGCATCGACGAGGGCACCTTCTACGCCGAGCTCTCGATCACCGGCCCGACCGGCCAGTACACGATCGACGCGCGTCCGTCCGACTCGGTCGCGCTCGCCTCGCGGACGGGGGCACCGCTGTTCGTCGCCGACGAGGTGCTCGACGAGGCCGGCATCCCCGCCGAGATGGTCGAGCCGCATGAGGAGACCGAGGAGGAGAAACTCGAGGAGTTCAAGAAGTTCCTCGACGACGTCGACCCCGAGGACTTCCAGGGCTGAGGTCCGGGGCGAACACGCCCCGAGCGCGCGGCACCGCGGGCGCGTCATCCGAGGACAATCGAGGACGTGGGCTGGATCTGGACGGTCGCCGGCTTCGCGCTCATCGCGATCGGCCTCAACGAGGTGTTCCACACGCTGCTGCATCCGACCGGGCGCGGGCGCTTCTCGCACTACGCGGCGAGCGCATCGTGGGCGTTGTCGGCGCGGTTCGGACGGCGCGGCCGCACCCTCGCGGGCCCGTTCGCGGCGGTCGCCGTCGTCACGGTATGGGCCGGCTTCCAGATCGTGGGGTGGACGTTCGTCTACGTCCCCTACGTGCCCGACGGCTTCTCGTACAATCCCGGGATCATCCCCGGCGCGTATCCGGCCATCCTCGAGGCGTTCTACTTCTCGTCCGTGAACATGTCGACGCTCGGACTCGGCGACGTGTATCCCATCGATCCGTGGCTGCGCGTGTTCGCGCCGATGCAGTCGCTGATCGGGTTCGCGTTGCTCACGGCCGCGGTGTCCTGGTTCATCGAGCTCTATCCCGGACTCGGGCGCCGGCGCGCGCTCGCGCTGCGGATCGCGCTCGCCCGGCGGGCCGACACGGCCGACCACCTGCTCGACATGGAGTCGGCGACCTCGAGCGCGCTGCTCGACGGGATCACCACCGACCTCGCCCAGGCGAGAGTGGACGTCTGGCACAACGCCGAGTCGTACTACTTCACCGAGGACGACCCCGAGGCCTCGCTCGCGGCACAGCTGCCGTACGCGCTCCACCTCGCGCGGCTCGCGCGCCGTTCGTCGGATCGCACCGTGCGGATCAGCGGCCAGATGCTCGAGGAGGCCGTGGACGACTTCGCGCACGTGCTGCGCGGGCGGTTCATCCCGGCGGCCGTCGCCGCCGACGGCGACACCGACGGCACCCTCCGCGAATACGCGCGCCAGCACCGGCAGCGGCCGTGGCAGGCCCCGCAGGCTCCGGATGTCGCGACCGAGGCGTCCTGACGTCAGGCCGACGCCCGGTTCCGCCGGGCCAGGAAGAACGTGAACGCGAGTGCCACGAGCGCCGTCGCGCAGAGCAGCAGCAGCCCGATCGTGTAGCTGTGCGTCTCGGCGTTGTACGTCGCGCCCATGACGAGCGGCGGGAAGAAGCCGCCGAGGCCGCCGGCCGCGCCGACGATGCCGGTGACCGTGCCGACGCGCTCGGCCGGGGCCCGCTGGGCGACCCACGTGAAGACCGCACCCGTGCCGAGCCCGAGGAACACGGCCATGAGCACGAACGAGGAGCCCGCGAGCAGCTCGGGCGGCGGCTTGAGCGCGATCACCACGGCCATCACGGCGGCGCCGGCGAGCGAGATGCCGAGCACCTTCGCGGGCCCGATGCGGTCGGAGAGCCATCCGCCGACGGGACGGGAGATGACGGCCGCGATCGCGAAGCCGGCCGTGCGGGCGCCGGCGTCGGCGAGGTCGAAGCCGTAGACCTCCTTGAGGTACGTCGGCAGGTAGGTCGAGAACGCCACGAACCCGCCGAACGTCACGGCGTACAGGAACGCCATCTGCCACGTCACCGCGAGCTTCGAGGCCGCCACGAGCTTCGGCATCACCCGATCGGTGTTCGGCTTCCACGTCGGGGCGTCGCGCATGAACATCCAGACCACGCCGGCCACGACCAGGAGGGCGACCGCGATGATGATGTGCGTCGCCGTGTAGCCGAACCACGCCACCATCCGCGGGGTGAAGAACGACGACAGCGCCGTGCCGCCCATGCCGGCGCCGAACAGGCCGGTCGCGAAGCCGCGCTTCGACGCGTCGTACCAGGCGTTCACGAACGGGATGCCGACCGCGAACGTCGTGCCCGCGATGCCGAGCAGGAACCCGAACGCGATGAGCAGCGGGTACGAGCCGATCTGGCCGGCGTACATGACGAGCAGCACGGGGACCGCCGATACCGCGGTCAGGATGGTGAACATGCTCCGGCCGCCGAACCGGTCGGTGAGCGCGCCCGTGAGGATGCGGCCGAGCGAGCCCACGAGCACGGGCGTCGCGATCAGGATCGACGTCTGCGTGGAATCCAGGTCCAGCTCGTCGGCGTAGCGCACGGCGAGCGGCGCGATGATGTTCCACGCCCAGAAGGTGATCGCGAAGGCGAGCAGCGCGAGGCCGAGGTTGAGTCCCCGGCCCGGGAGTGCCGTGACGGCGGCGGTCGGCTTCGCGGAGGCCTCGGTCATCACGATCCCCTTCCGGTCCGGTCCGGCGTTCGGGCGGGCCGACGGTCGCCGGCCCGGTCGGGCGTGCCGACGGGGGCCCAACCGCGGCGGCGGATGCCGGAGCCGGGAGCGGGTCGCGCGTCACGCGAGCGATAGACGATGTACGGGCGGAACAGGTAGTGGATCGGCGCGGTGAACGCGTGCACGAGCCGGGTGAACGGCCAGATCGCGAACAGCAGCATCCCGATCAGGGTGTGGAGCTGGAAGGCGAGCGAGGCCTCCGACATCGCCGCGATGTCGGGCTGGAAGACGAACAACGAGCGGAACCACGGCGAGACGGTCTCGCGGTAGGTGACCTCCTCGTGCGGACCGAACACGCTGATGACCGTGGTCGCGAGGCCCGCGACGATCGCCGCCACGAGCACGACGTACATCGCCTTGTCGTTCTTCGTCGTCGCCATGAAGACGGGCCCGGTCGTGCGGCGCCGGTAGATCAGGATGCCGACGCCGACGAGCGTCGCGATGCCGGCGACCGTGCCGAGCCCGAGTGCCGTCACGTGGTACAGGTCCTCGCTCACGCCGACCGCGTCGGTCCACGCCTTCGGGATGACGAGCCCGATGACGTGCCCGACGATCACGACGAGGATGCCGAAGTGGAACAGGGGCGAGCCGATGCGCAGCAGCCGCGACTCGTAGAGCTGCGACGAGCGGGTGGTCCAGCCGAACTGGTCGTACCGGTACCGCCAGATGAGGCCGCCGACGAGGATCGCGACCATGACGTAGGGCAGCACGCCCCAGAGCAGCACGCTCATGCGCGTCCTCCGACCGTCGAGAGCGGCAGGAGTCGCGGATCGTACGGCTCGAGGCCGACCGACTCGGTCGGCGGGCCGGCGGAGGCCATCGCCATCGCCTGCTGCCGGTCGGCGGGCGACCGGCCCGGAAGCGTCGCGCACACCGCCGCGACGACGCCCGCGTACGGCGATTCGCGTTCCGCGAGCGCGAGGCGGATCAGCTCGAGGCTCGGCCGGTACTCCTGCAGCAGTGCGGCACCGTCCTCGGGGCGGTGGCGGGCGAACTCGAGCACGAGCGGCAGGTGGTCGGGCAGCTCGCGCGAGCCGGACCCGTCGAGCTCGAGGCCCGCGTCGCGATACCGCTGCCGGAAGTCGACGAGCACCATGCCGCGGCGCCGGGTGTCGCCATCCGTCCAGTACGAGAGGTAGAGCGCGTGGCGCTTCGACAGGTCGAACACGTCGACGTAGGCCCGCTGCACGTCGGCGGCGGGCGTGGCCGCCCACCAGTCGAGCAGCGGGGCGAAGGATGGCGCGGCCGCCGGTGCCGACTCCGCGAGCGCCCGGCGCACCAGCCCGGCGGTGCCGAGCACCGCGTCGTCGGGATAGCTGAGGCAGATCGACGCCGCCTGGTACACGACGGGCCGGTTCATGGTCGGTCCTCCGCGTCCTCGGCGCGCTTCGGGAACAGCCCCGGCGGCGCGCCCTGGCCGTCCCAGTTGAGCAGGTTCACGCGCCCGCGCAGCGTGTCGTCGCCGGCCGCGCGGTCGGAGGTCTGCCGATCGCGCAACGCCTGGAACGTCTCGACGGCCACGGGCGCCGGGCGTCCGCTCGCCTCGCCGAAGGGCCCCGAGCCGAGCTCGTACGGTCCGCCGTCGAAGTCGAGCGAGCAGCCGAGCTCCTCGAGCTCGTGCGCGCGCTCGTAGTGCGCGGTCGGGATGACGTACCGCTCGTCGTACTTCGCGATCGCGAGCAGCCGGTACATCTCGTAGACGGTCGCACCGTCCATCCCGACCGCCTGGGCGATCGACTCGTCGCGCTCGCGCTCGAGTGCGATGTCGCGGAGGTACGCCCGCATTGCGGCGAGCTTGCGCAGCACCCCGGTGACGAGGTCGGTGTCACCTGCCGTGAAGAGCTCGGCGAGGTATTCGACGGGGATCCGCAGCGCCTCGATCGCGCCGAACAGCGTGCCGGCCGACTCGGCGTCGTGCCCCTGGTCGCGCAGCAGGTCGACGATGGGCGAGAGCGGCGGGATGTACCACACCATGGGCATCGTCCGGTATTCCGGATGCAGCGGCAGCGCGACGCGGTACTTCTTGGCGAGCGCGTACACGGGCGACCGCCGCGCGGCGTCCATCCAGTCGTCGGCGATGCCCTGCTCGCGCGCCGCGGCGATGACCTCGGGGTCATCGGGGTCGAGCATGAGGTCGAGCTGCGCCTCGTACAGGTCCTTCTCGTCGGGCGTCGACGCCGCCTCGGTGACCCGGTCGGCGTCGTAGAGGAACAGGCCGAGGTACCGCAGCCGTCCGACGCACGTCTCCGAGCACACGGTCGGGATGCCGACCTCGAGGCGCGGGTAGCAGAGCGTGCACTTCTCGGCCTTGCCCGTCTTGTGGTTGAAGTAGATCTTCTTGTACGGGCATCCGGTGATGCACTGGCGCCATCCCCGACACCGGTCCTGGTCGACGAGGACGATGCCGTCCTCCTCGCGCTTGTAGATCGCGCCCGACGGGCACGACGCCATGCACGAGGGATTCAGGCAGTGCTCGCAGATGCGCGGCAGGTAGAACATGAACGTCTGCTCGAACTGGAACTTGATCGCGTCCTCGGACTCGCGCCGGACCTTCTCGACCACGGGGTCGAGGTGCCCGAGCTCGCTCGCGCCGCCGAGGTCGTCGTCCCAGTTCGCCGACCACGTGATCTTCGTGTCCTCGCCGGTGATGAGCGACTTCGGCCGCGCGACCGGGAAGTCGTTGCCGAGCGGCGCGTCGATGAGCGTCTGGTAGTCGTACGTCCACGGCTCGTAGTAGTCCTCGAGCTTGGGCTGCACCGGCGACGAGAAGATCGTGAGCAGGCGCTTGAGCCGGCTCCCGGTCCGCAGCTTCAGCCGTCCGCGCGCGTTCAGCTGCCATCCGCCGCGCCAGGCCTCCTGGTCTTCGTAGCGGCGCGGGTAGCCCTGCCCGGGGCGCGTCTCGACGTTGTTGAACCAGATGTACTCGGTGCCCGCGCGGTTCGTCCACGCCTGCTTGCACGTGACCGAGCACGTGTGGCATCCGATGCACTTGTCGAGGTTCATGACCATGCCCATCTGGGCCATCACTCGCATGAACGGCTCACCTCCGGTGCCTTCCTCCGAGGGGCTGTACTGCGCTTCCGAACCGCATCCATCAGTACGTCACCTCCTGCGAGCGGCGACGGATGGTCGCCACCATGTCGCGCTGGTTGCCGGTGGGTCCGAGGTAGTTGAACGTGTACGACAGCTGGGCGTACCCGCCGATGAGGTGCGTCGGCTTCACGAGCAGCCGGGTCACCGAGTTGTGGATGCCGCCGCGTCGGCCGGTCGCCTCCGACTTGGGCACGTCGATCGTGCGCTCCTGCGCGTGGTGCACGTACACGACGCCCTCGGGCATTCGGTGCGAGACGATCGCCCGGGCGACGAGCACGCCGTTGGAGTTCACGCACTCGACCCAGTCGTTGTCGGCGGCGCCGATGGCCGCGGCATCCGCCGGGCTCATCCACACCGTCGGCCCGCCGCGCGAGAGCGAGAGCATGAAGAGGTTGTCCTGGTACTCGGAGTGGATCGACCACTTCGAGTGCGGCGTGAGGTAGCGGACGACGACCTGCTGCCGCCCGTCGGGGCCGAGCTTCGGTTCGCCGAACAGCCGGTGCATGTCGAGCGGCGGACGGTAGATCGGCATCGTCTCGCCGAGGTCGCGCATCCAATCGTGGTCGAGGTAGAAGTGCATGCGACCGGTGAGCGTGTGGAACGGCTTCAGCCGCTCGATGTTCACGGTGAACGGCGCGTAGCGGCGCCCGCCGGTCTCGGACCCCGACCACTCGGGACTCGTGATGACCGGCACGGGCGCGGCCTGCGTCATCGCGAACGTGATGCGCTTCTCCTCGGAGCCCTCGGCGAGGTCGGCGAGCGGCTTGCCCACGCGTTTCTCGAGGGTCTTGAAGCCCTGCACCGCGAGCTCGCCGTTCGTGGTGCCCGAGAACGAGAGGATCGCCTCGGCGAGCTTCACGTCGGTGTCGATCGCCGGGCGGCCGGCGGCCGGGCCGTCGGGCAGCACGCCGTGCGCCGTCGCGAGCCGCTCGACCTCGTGGCTCACGTCGTACGTGACGTTCTTGATCGTGAAGCCGAGTGTGTCGGCGAGCGGGCCGACGGTCGCGAGCTTGTCGGCGATCGCGGTGTAGTCGCGCTCGACGACGGCGTAGACCGGCATGGTCCTGCCGGGTGTCGGCGGGATGTCGCCGCGCGCCCAATCGCGGACGGTGCCGCCGGGCTGCGCGGTCTCGCCCGGGGTGTCGTGCTGCATCGGCACCGCGACGAGGTCCTTGCGCGTTCCGAGGTGGCGTTGCGCCATCCGCGACAGGTCGCGCGCGATCGCGTGGAACAGGTCGAAGTCGCTCTTCGCCTCCCACGGCGGGTCGATCGCCGGCGTGAACGCGTGCACGAACGGGTGCATGTCGGTCGACGACAGGTCGTGCTTCTCGTACCAGGTCGCGGCGGGGAACACGACGTCGGAGAGCAGGGTCGTCGACGTCATCCGGAAGTCGGCCGAAACCAGCAGGTCGAGCTTGCCCTCGGGGATCTCGTCGCGCCACGCGACCTCGCGCGGGCGGACGGATGCCTCGTCGGAGGCCATCACGTTGCTGTGCGTGCCGAGCAGGTGCTTGAGGAAGTACTCGTTGCCCTTCGCCGACGACCCCATGAGGTTCGAGCGCCACAACGTGAGGACGCGCGGCCAGCTCGTCGGCGCGTCGATGTCGGAGATCGCCGTCTTGAGCGATCCATCGCCGAGCGAGCGGGCGACGAAGGATGCCGCATCGGGCGCGGTGCCGTCGGCCACCGCCGCCTCGGCCCGGTCGGCCAGGTGCAGCGGGTTCTCGTCGAACTGCGGGTAGAACGGCATCCATCCCAGCCGCGCCGACTGCGCGATCGTGTCGGCCGTGTGCATGCCGTCGAGGTTGCCCTCGGCGAGCGGCGACGCGAGCGCATCGGCCGAGTAGCCGTCGAAGCGCCACTGGTCGGTGTGCATGTACCAGTACGACGTGCCGGTCATCGTTCGAGGCGGGCGCGACCAATCGAGCGCGTTCGCGAGCGAGAGCCATCCGGTGATCGGCCGGCACTTCTCCTGACCCACGTAGTGCGCCCAGCCCCCGCCGTTTCGCCCCATCGAGCCGGTCAGGATCAGCAGCGACAGGATGGCGCGATACGTCGCATCCCCGTGGAACCACTGGCAGATGCCGGCGCCCATGATGATCATCGAGCGCCCGCCCGAGTCGATCGCGTTCTGCGAGAACTCGCGGGCGATGCGGATGCAGGCCTCGGCGGGCACGCCGGTGATCTCCTCCTGCCACGACGGCGTGTACGGGGTGTCGCGGTCGTCGTAGCCCGTCGGCCAGTCGCCGGGGAGTCCTTCCCGTGCGACGCCGTACTGCGCGAGCAGCAGGTCGAACACGGTGGTGACGAGCCGGCCGCCGATGCGCGTGGCAGGCACGCCGCGGCGCAGCACGGCGCCCGAGCCATCCGGCGCGTCGAACCGGGGGAGCAGCACCTCGGTGTCCTCCGCCTCGACCTTCGCGTCGCGCACCGACAGGGCGGGGAGCGTGTCGCCGAGGTCGAGGTTCCAGCGGCCCACGCCCGAGTCGGCGTAGCGGAAGCCCATCGAGCCGTTCGGGACGACCGGCTCGCCCGTGGCCGCCTCGAGGACGACCGTCTTCCACGCCTCCTCGGCGGCCGTTCCGCCCAGGTCGGCGGAGGTGAGGAACTTGCCCGGCACGAGCCCGCCGTCGGCGTGCTCGACGAGCGTCACGAGGTGCGGCAGGTCGGTGTACGTGCGCGCGAACTCGACGAAGAACGGCACGCGGCGGTCGACGTAGTGCTCCTTCAGCAGCACGTGGCCCATCGCCATCGCGAGCGCCGCGTCGGTGCCGGCCTGGCACGGCAGCCACTCATCGGCGAACTTCGTGTTGTCGGCGTAGTCGGGGCTGACCGTCACGACCTTCGTGCCGCGGTAGCGCACCTCGGCCATCCAGTGCGCGTCGGGCGTGCGGGTGACGGGCACGTTCGAGCCCCACATCATGAGGTACGTGGCATCCCACCAGTCGCCCGACTCGGGCACGTCGGTCTGGTCGCCGAACACCTGCGGACTCGCGACGGGCAGGTCGGCGTACCAGTCGTAGAACGAGGTCATCACGCCTCCGATGAGCTGCGTGAACCGCGTGCCGACGCAGTGCGACACCATCGACATCGCCGGGATCGGCGAGAATCCTGCGACCCGGTCGGGCCCGTACTCCTTGATGGTGTGCACGTAGCCGGCGGCGACGAGCTCGACGGCCTCGGCCCACGACGCCCGCACGAGCCCGCCCTTGCCGCGCGCCTGCTGGTAGCGGCGGCGCGTCTCGGGGTTCGTCGACACCTCGCCGAACGCGAGCACCGGGTCGCCGAGCCGCGCCTTCGCCTCGCGGTACGCCTCGAGCAGCACGCCGCGAACGTACGGGTAGCGCACGCGGGTCGGCGAGTACGTGTACCAGGAGAAGGCGGCGCCGCGGGGGCATCCGCGCGGTTCGTACTCGGGGCGATCGGGGCCGACGCTCGGATAGTCGGTCTGCTGCGCCTCCCACGTGATGATGCCGTCCTTGACGTACACCTTCCACGAGCAGGAGCCCGTGCAGTTCACCCCGTGCGTCGAGCGCACCACCTTGTCGTGGCTCCATCGGTCGCGATAGAACGCATCGCCCTGGCGGCCGCCCTCGAGGAAGACCGCGCGGTGATCGGGGGTCTCATCACGCCTCGTGAAGAAGCGTCCGATCTCGAGCAGGGCGTCGGACGCGGGACCATCAACTCCGGTGTTGGAGGCCATGACACCGAACCATAGCGGCGCGCGCGCACGGCGCCGAGGGACCTCCGTCCCACGACCGGCCCTCCCTCGGCGGCGTCGGCGCGGGCAGAATGGCGGCATGGATGTCACCGCGCCCGCTTCGCTCACCCAGATGCCGCCGCCGCAATTCGTGATGGTGGGCGACGGCCTGCGGATCGCGACCTACCTGTGGGAGGCCGAGGCGCCGGACGCACCGACCGCGCTGTGCGTGCACGGCTTCGCGTCGAGCTGCCGCGACAACTGGGTGAGCACCGGCTGGGTGCGCGACCTCACGCGTGCCGGGTATCGGGTGCTCGGCGTCGACCAGCGCGGCCACGGCCTGAGCGAGAAGCCGCAGGCCGCGACCGACTACAGCATGGACGCGTTCGTGGGCGACCTCGTCACCGTCCTCGACACGTACCTCTGCGACGAGGTGCGCTACGTCGGCTACTCGCTCGGCGCGCGCGTCGGATGGCAGGTCGCGGTCCAGATGCCCGATCACGTCGAGCGGGCGGTGCTCGGCGGCATCCCCGACGGTCGCCCACTCGGCCGCGTGCGGATCGACCAGGCGCGCGCCTACGCCGAGCACGGCACCCCGGTCGAGGACCCGGTGACCCTCGACTACATCAAGCTGGGCGAGCGCGTGCCCGGCAACGACCTGCGTGCGCTCGTCGCGCTGGCCGAGGGCATGCGCTTCGGCGACGCCGACCCCGACCCGAGCGACCCGCCGCTCCAGCCCGTCCTCTTCGCGACCGGCACCGACGACCCGATCATCGAGCGGTCGCGGCGCCTCGCCGAGTCGGCTCCGAACGGCACCTTCGTCGAGATCCCGGGCCGGCACCACTTCAACGCGCCGGGCTCCCGGGTGTTCCGGCAGTCGGCGCTGGAGTTCCTGGGACAGGAGAGCTGACCGCGGTCAAGGCGACGGCGGCGACGGCGGCTCCTGACCGCTCGCCGCGCCCGCCTCGGCCTTCCGCGGCGCCAGGAACAGGTTCGCGAGGTACCCGGTGAACGTGCCGAAGATGGCGACGCCCAGCACGATCATGAGCGTGCCCGCGAATCGACCGGCGTTGGTGACGGGGTACTGATCGCCGTAGCCGACCGTCGAGATGGTGACGATCGTGTACCACAGCGCGTCCGAGGCCGTCGTGATGTTCGCGCCTTCTGCGTCCTCCTCGAGGTAGAGGACCGTGAGGCTCCCGAACTGCAGGACGAAGACGCCCATGAGCAGCAGCGCGTACAACGCACTCCCGGCCCGGTCCTTGACCAGGGTGCGCCAGACCATGCCCGGTCCGATCTCGCGCATCAGGCGGATGACGCGAACGATCCGGAAGAGTCGCAGGATCTTGAACTGGGGGAACGGCAGGCTCGCGAGCAGATCCGCCCACCCGTAGTGGCGGAAGAAGTAGGCGCCGCGGTGCGGCGCGGTCACGAGCCGATACGTGAAGTCGGCCAGGAAGACCACACTGAACAGGGCGTTCATGACCACGAGCACCGTGGCCAGCGCCCCATCATCGCCGAGGGCGTACAGCAGGACGAGGTTGACGATCGACAGGACCGACAGCGCGCCGACGAAGATCTCGTACCCGGTGCTCTTCAGTTCGGAGCGAACCTTCGCCATGCGTGGATTCTGGCACACGGCATTCGCGCGGCCGGGCCGCCACGTCGCGGCTAGGCTGCCGCGTTCAGGATCGCCATCATGCGGCGGGCGATGGTTCGGTCGAGGTCGTCGGGCACGGGCTGCGCCCCGGGCGCGAGCTCGGCCGCGCGGGTCGCGACGCGTTCGAGCGAGAGCGACTGCAGCAGGAAGCCGAGGTCCATCGACTCGAGCGAGTTGCCCTTCGGCTCGCTGCCCGCGAGGTTGAACATGCGGCCCTCGGCCAGCAGCACGACGTGGCGCCCGTTCGGCAGGTCGAAGCGGTCGATCGCGTCGACGACACGCGTGCGGCCGACGGCGTTCGTCCGCAACGCCGGCACGTCGATCTCCCATGGGACGTGGCCGATGTTGCCGACGATCGCGCCGTCCTGCATGCGCTCGATCAGGTCGAATCCGACCACGCCGGGCCTGCCGGTGGCCGTGATGAAGACGTCGCCCCATTCGGCGAAGTCGTCTCCGGTGCCGACGCGGAAGCCGTCGAGGGTCGCCTCGAACGCCTTGAGCTCGTCGACGTCGACGACCGCGACCTTGCCGCCGAGTGCGCGCAGGTACTGGGCGACACCGCGGCCGCACCATCCGTACCCGAAGACGACGAACCGTCGCCCGGTCACCATCGCGTTGGTGAGGCGCATGAAGCTCTCGACGGCGGACTGCCCGACGGCATGCTTGTTCTCGCCGATGGCCTTGAGGAGGCTGTCGTTGATCACGATGACCGGGAACGGCACGAATCCGTGCAGCTCGTCGCGCAGCCGGTCGCCGCCGCTCGTGGTCTCCTCGGTCCCGCCGACGATCCGGTCGCCGAGACCGCGAGCGACGATGCCGGCGGCGAGGTCGCCGCCGTTGTCGAGCAGGATGTCCGGACCCGCGTCGAGCACCGTGGCGACGTTGCGCTCGTGCTGTTCGAGCGGATCGGCGCGGCGTCCCACGATCGTGATGCCGGGCAGCGTGTTGAGGTACGCGACCACGTCGTCCTGCGTGGACCCGAAGTTGCCCGTGCCGACGAGCTCGGCGCCGCCGGCCGCGAGGGTCTCGACGAGCACGGCCGTCTTCGGCTCGACGTGCAGCGACATCCCGATGCGACGTCCGTCGAACGGCCGGCTTGCGGAGAACTCGCGGCGCACGTCCGCGAGCAGCCCCATGCGGGAGCGGATCCAGTCGACGCGTGCGGCGCCGGTGCTGATGAGGTCGGCGTGGGTCATCCGTGCACTCTACCGACGGGCGCTCAGCCCTCGGTCTCGAAGTACAGGTGCGTGTGCAGCTGGCACCGCTCGTTGAACCGCGAGCCGCACTCCGGGCACTCGCTCGCCTCGAGGTAGGTCGCGATCGTGAGCTCGGCACCGCAGGCGCCGCAGAGCACGGCTTCGCGGTCGCGCTCGGTCAGCGGCCACTGCTGCGCCGGATGGTCGGCGGTCTCCCCGTGGCACAGGTGGCAGGGGTAGTACTCGCCGCAGCACGCGAACCGGATCGCGACGATGTCGACCTCGGTGCGGTAGTGCACGCACCGCGTCATGTCGTCGACCACGGGGCCGAGCACGCGCGGGCGCACGGGGCGGATGGCGGGCTCGGTCATGCCGACCATCATCGCAGCGGATGGCGCGTCCCGCGTCGTTCGCCCTGACATCGCCGCCGAGCCCGGCGTAGGGTGACGCCATGTCCGACACGAGCATGCCGCCCGCCATCCGGGCGTTCGTCGACACCACCAACAGCGGCGACTCCGACGGGTTCGTCGCCGCATTCACCGAGGACGCGTACCTCAACGACTGGGGCCGCGAGTTCCACGGTCGCGAGGGTGTCGCGAGCTGGAACGAGTCCGACAACATCGGCCGGCAGGCCCATTTCGACGTGCACGGCATCATCGCGGGACGCATGCCCGAGCAGTACCTGCTCACCGTGACGGTGTCGGGCGGCGGCTACAACGGCCCCGGCACGTTCACGTTCGACCTGCGCGACGGACTCATCGCGCGGTTCCTCATCGCTTAGCGCCGGGCCGGCCGGGGGAGGGGGCGGATGTCGGGGCTCGAGCTGGTCGTCGTGCTGGGCGCCGCGCTCGTCGCGTGCACCCTGGTCGCGCGCCGGCTGCGGATCGCCCCGGCCGTGCTCCTGCTCGTCTGCGGCATCCTGCTCGGCCTGCTGCCCGCGCTGCACGACGTTGGGCTCCCGCCCGAGATCGTGCTGTTCATCTTCCTGCCCGCGCTGCTGTTCTGGGAGAGCCTCACCACCTCGTTGCGGGGCATCCGCCGCGACCTCCGCGGCATCGTCCTCACGAGCACGGTGCTGGTGTTCCTGAGCGCCGGGGCGGTCGCCGTCGTGACCCACGCGTTCGGCGTCTCGTGGGGCGTCGCGTGGGTGATCGGCGCCGCGCTGGCGCCGACGGATGCCACGGCCGTCGCGGCGTTCGCCCGGTCGCTGCCGCGGCGCAACATGACCCTGCTCAAGGCGGAGAGCCTCGTCAACGACGGCACGGCGCTCGTCGTGTACGGCATCGCGGTCGGCGTGGTCGTGAGCGGCGAGCGGCCGAGCCTCCTCGACGTCACGTGGGACTTCGCGCTCTCGTACCTCGGCGGTGGCGCGGCGGGCGCGCTCGTGGCCGCGCTCGGGCTGCTCGCGCTGCGGTACATCCGGGAGCCGCTGCTGAAGAATGTCACGCTCATCCTCATGCCGTTCGTCGGCTACCTGGCCGCCGAGCTCATCCACGCGTCCGGCGTGCTCGCGGTCGTCGTCGCGGGCCTGATCACCACCCAGGTCGGACCGCGCGTGAGCACGGCGGCGTCGCGCAGCCAGGGTGACTCGTTCTGGTCGCTGGCGACGTTCATGCTCAACGGCGCGCTGTTCGTGCTGATCGGACTCGAGGTGAGCAACGACGTGCGCCGCGTGCCCACGTCGGAGTTGGGGCGCGCGGTGGGGATGATCGTCGCGGCGTGGCTGACGCTGCTCGCCGTCCGGTTCGCGTTCCACTTCCTCGCGGGCGCGCTCGTCCGGCTCACGATGCGCTCGCCCGAGGAGCGCGCGCGGCACCTCGACGCGCGTGCGCGCGTGGTCGCCTCCGTCGCGGGCCTGCGGGGCGCGGTGTCGCTCGCGGCGGCGCTCGCCGTGCCGACCACGGTCGCCTCGGGTGCCGACTTCCCCGAACGCCACGTCGTGATCTTCGTCACGGCGGGCGTCATCGTGCTCACGCTGGTGGTGCAGGGGCTGATCCTGCCGCCCGTCGTCCGGTGGGCGCGGTTCGCCGTCGACGCCGAGGAGCAGGACGAGCGGCGGCTCGCGGAGACCACGGCGCTCGAGGAGGCCCTCGCCGCCGTGCCGCAGGTGGCCGACGAGCTCGAGGTCGACGACGACGTGCGGGAGCGTGTGGCGCGGGAACTCGAGGTGCAGCTCGCCGAGCTGCGCGCCTCGCTCGGCGAGGCCGACGACGATCAGGTGACGCTGAGTCGCGGCGACCAGTACCGCGCGCTGCGCCTCGCACTGCTGGACCGCAAGCGCGAGGCCGTGCTGACGCTGCGCGATCGCGGCGAGATCGACGACCTCGTGCTCCGTCGGGTGCAGGGTGTCCTGGACGTCGAGGAAGCCCGCCTGCTGCGGCCCGAGCCCGAGGGCTGAGCGCGCTCCGGCTCGGCCCTCGGGCTCCAGGTCAGGGGTTCGTCGTCAGGCCGCGTCGGACGTGACGAAGGACTCGCAGGCGCACTTGGACCAGGCGCCGCCGGTGAAGACGTCGGTCCGGCAGGCGCCGAGGTGTTCGTTGTCGTCGTGTCCGCAGTCGCGGCATTCGGCGAGTTCGAGGAGGTTCATCTCGATCTCCGATCGTGAGGGTCGGCGCGCGTTCGGTCGCGTATCCGACGGCCGCGGGCTGGGTCGCGGCGGTGTTCATGGGGGCGGGGGCCGCTGGGACGGCCGGGTCGTGCTCCGTGGGGGCGGAGGGGGCGGGGCCGAGGTCTGGGTGATCCCGGCCCGAGGAAGGCTAGCCGCCCCGGGGTGGGCGGGTCAACGTGATCTTCGACACGTGAAGAATACTCAGAGGATCCTGGCGGCCGGCGCTGAGGTGCGTGGTGGCCGCGACGGCCCGGCACAACCCCCTCGCGGGCGCCACCGTCGCGCCCTAGCTTGGGCGCACGTACCGCGACGGGAGGACCCATCCATGCGCACCTACCAGGTCGGCTACTTCGTCGGCAGCCTGTCCTCGACCTCGATCAATCGCACGCTCTCGAAGGCACTCCTCCGCGTCGCCCCGAACCACCTCGAGTTCACCGAGATCCCGATCCGCGACCTCCCGCTGTACAGCCCCGACTACGACGACGACTACCCGCCCGAGGCGCTCGAGCTCAAGGCCGCGATCGACCGCTCCGACGCGGTGCTCTTCGTGACACCGGAGTACAACCGCTCCATCCCGGGTGCGCTGAAGAACGCGATCGACTGGGCGTCGCGCCCATGGGGCCGCAACTCGTTCGACCACATCCCGGCGGCCGTGATCGGCGCGTCCCCGGGCGCGATCGGCACGGCCGTCGCGCAGCAGAGCCTCCGCGCGGTGCTCAGCTTCTGCAACGCCCGCCAGATGACCGCACCCGAGGCGTACATCACGTTCTCCGCCGAGGTCTTCCGGGACGACGGCTCGATCACCAAGGAGAGCACGGAGGCGTTCCTCAGCGAGTTCATGAACGAGTTCAGCGACCACATCCGCCGCGTGCTCGCGGTGCTGCCGAGGACCGCATAGACCGGAACGCGGGCGCGCGGCGCGCCATCCGCCTAGCATTGGCGCATGAGCGCCGCAGCCGCTGCACCCGCGCCCGACACGACGACCTCCTCCAGGCCGTGGCACGCGCGGCTGCGCTTCGGCACCGGTGACCGCGCCGCGGCAGCCCTCCTGCTGCTGTTCACGGTCATCGCGATCCTCTGGGCGAACTCCCCGTGGGGCGACAGCTACGAGCAGTTCTGGGAGACGCCGGTCGAGATCGGCATCGGCGACTTCGCCCTCGTCACGACACTGCACCACGTCGTCAACGACGCCGTCATGACGCTGTTCTTCTTCGTCGTGGGCCTCGAGGTCAAGCGCGAGTTCACCCTCGGCGAGCTCACCGACCGGGCGCGTGCCGTCGTGCCCGTCGTGGCCGCCGTGGCCGGACTCATCGTGCCCGCGCTCATCTTCGTGCTCATCGCCTGGCCGACAGGCGAGGCGCACGCGTGGGGCGTCGTCATCTCGACGGACACGGCGTTCCTGCTCGGGGCGCTCGCGATCATCGGGCCGAAGTTCCCGGCCCGGCTCCGCGCGTTCCTGCTCACGCTCGCGGTGGTCGACGACATCGGCGCGCTGCTGGCCATCGCGATCTTCTACAACTCCGGGATCCAGGTCCTGCCGCTCGTGGTGGCCGCAGTGCTCATGGTTCTGATCGCCCTGGTGCGGTTCCTGCCCGTGTGGCGCGGCATCGCGTACGCGACGCTCGCCATCGCGCTGTGGTTCGCGATCGCGGCGGCCGGGGTGCACCCCACGCTCGCGGGCGTGGCGGTCGCGCTGCTCATCCCGGTGTTCCCGCCGCGACGCACCGACGTCGAGCGCTCCGCCGAGCTGACGCAGGCCTTCCGCGAGTCTCCGAACGCCGCCTACGCGGCCGCGGTGACCCGGAGCCTGCGGAACTCGATCTCGATCAACGACCGGCTGCAGGCCGCGTGGGGGCCGTACATCTCGTTCCTCGTGCTTCCGCTGTTCGCACTCGCCAACGCGGGTGTGCACCTCGACGCCGAGACCGTCAGCGCTGCGATCTCATCCCCGCTCACCTGGGGCATCGTGGCCGGACTCGTCATCGGCAAGTTCATCGGCATCGCGGGGGCGACCGCGCTCATCCGGATGTCGGGACTCGGGCGTCTCGCGCCGGGCCTCGCCATGCCGCGCATCGCCGGCGGCGCCGCACTCTCGGGCATCGGGTTCACGATCGCGCTGTTCATCGTGACGCTCGCGATCGCCGACCCCGAGACGCAGGACCTCGCGCGCGTCGGCGTGCTCGTGGCATCCGTCATCGCCTTCTCGCTCGGCTGGGCGATCTTCGTGATCGCCGACCGGATGGCGCCGCCGCAGCCGATCGGCAAGGTCCTGGTCCGCCCGTTCGACCCCGAACGCGACCACTATCGCGGACGGCCCGACGCACCCCACCAGATCGTCGAATACGGTGACTTCGAGTGCCCGTTCTGCAGCCGCGCCACGGGCTCGATCGACGCCGTCATCGAGCACTTCGGGGACGACGTGTGCTGGGTGTGGCGTCACCTGCCGCTTGAGGCCGTGCATTCGCACGCGAAGGAGGCCGCGCAGGCCTACGAGGCGTCGGCGCTGCAGGGCCGGTTCCTCGAGATGTCGCGGATCCTGTTCGCCAACCAGGAGGCACTCACGGCCGACGACCTCTGCCGGTACGCCAAGGAGATCGACCTCGACGTCGACCGCTTCATCGACGACATGCGCTCGCCGAGGGTGATGCACCGCGTCGAGGAGGACCAGCTCGACGCTGAGATCATGGACCTGCACTCGACGCCGACGTTCTTCATCGGCGGCAAGCGGCACATCGGCCCGTGGGATTCGCGCACGCTGATCCGCACGCTCGAGGCGTCGGCTGCGCCGCGGGTCGAGCCGGCGCCATAGCCGCCGCCGCCGTCGCCGTCGCCGGGCATGGCGAAGGGCGGATGCCGCGGCACCCGCCCTCCACACACGAGCCGCGACTCAGCCGCGCAGGTCGACGCCCTTCGTCTCCTTCACGAGCGAGACGCCGATCAGCGACACGATCGCGGCGATCGCGATGTAGACGCCGATCGTCCAGGAGTTCCCGGTGGAGGTCATGAGCCACTCGGCGATCATCGGCGCGAACGCGCCGCCGAGGATCGCGCCGAGCGCGTAGCCGATCGAGACGCCCGAGTACCGCACGTTCGCCGGGAACATCTCGGCGTAGAGCGACGCCTGCGGGCCGTACGAGAGGCCGAGGCCGAACGTCATCACGAACAGCGCGACGAAGTACCAGACGATGTCGCCGGTGTCGATGAGGAACCACATCGGCACGGCCCACAGTGCCAGGAACCCGTAGCCGATCTGGAAGGTGCGCACGCGGCCGAGCCGGTCGGAGAGGCGGCCGCCCCACAGCGTGAACCCGAGCCAGCCGAACGATGCGAGCGTGGTCGCGAGCAGCACCGTCGGGCGGTCCATGCCGAGCACCGTCACCGCGTAGGTCGCGAAGAACGCGATGAGCAGGTAGCCGGCGGCGTTGTTCCCGATGAAGATGATCGCGGTCAGGATCACGTTCTTGGTGTTGTGGCGGAACAGCTGGCCGAGCGGCGCCGACGACTCCTTCTGGCGCTGCTGCAGGTCCTTGAAGACGGGGCTCTCCTCGACGGCGCGGCGGATCGCGTAGCCGACGACGATGAGCACGATCGACAGGATGAACGGAATGCGCCAGCCCCAGGCGAGGAACGCCTCCTGCGACATCGACGACGTGATGATCCACAGCGTGAAGGTCGCGAGGATCATGCCGACCGGCACGCCGATCTGCGGGAACGCGCCGAAGAAGCCGCGCCTCTTGTCGGGTGCGTGCTCGACGGCCATCAGTGCCGCGCCGCCCCACTCGCCGCCCGCCGAGAAGCCCTGCAGGATGCGGAGCGTGATCAGCAGGATCGGAGCGGCGATGCCGATCGCGGCGTAGGTCGGCAGGAAGCCGATGAGCGAGGTCGACAGGCCCATGAGGATGAGCGTGAAGACGAGCATCTTCTTGCGGCCGAGCTTGTCGCCGAGCCATCCGGCGACGATCGCGCCGAGCGGGCGGAACAGGAACGAGATGCCGATCGTCGCGAACGAGAGCACCTGCGCGAGTGCGGGGTTCGTCTCGGCGAGCGGAGCGAAGAAGAGCGGCGCGAGCACGAGGCCGGCAGCCTGGGCGTAGATGAAGAAGTCGTACCACTCGATGGACGTGCCCACGAGCGTTCCGGCGAGGACCTTGCGTTCCTCCTTCGGCATGCGCCCGGTGCGCTCGGCTTCGTCATGGATGGTTGAGGTCATGTGAACTCCGTCGTTCATGCAGGGACTCGGGTGATCCAGCGCGGGGGTGGTGCGCCGAGGGGTTTCTTGACCGATCGTTCGGTCGGAAATCAGACCATAGCGTACGTCGGGCGCTCAACGGTAGTCCCCACGCGACGAACGGTGCCTGCCGCGCGACGAACGGTCGGACTCGCGGCCGCGTCAGCCGGCGAGATCGGTCGAGCCCTCGGCCCAGCGGAGCACGCGCAGCGCACGCAGCGTGTTCCAGCGGCTCGGCTCGCCCTCGGGGGCATCGACCGCGAAGTACACCTCACGCGGCCAGGGGCGGCCCGCGGGCCAGCGACCGTCGTCGCCGCGCCGCGACCGGAGCAGCTCGAGCGCCTCGTCGAGCCGGGCGTCGGGCGTTCCGCCGACCTCACGGAAGTGGTCGAGCGCCCGCAGCACGTCGTAGAACCAGTAGACCGGGAATGTGAAGTTGAGGTAGCGATCCTTCACGACCTCGCCGGTCGAGCGGCGCCGGAACAGGTGCCGCTCGAGGAGGTACTCCTCGCCGCCACGGCGCGCCTCGGCGATCTCGGACGCGGGCACTGCGGACGAACCGTCACGCTCGACCGCGAGCAGCCCCTCGAGCACGCACAACGTCGAATCGAACGACGAGCGCTGCGACTCGTCGGCCGGCTCGCAGTTCCACCCGCCGTCGGGCAGCCGCTCAGCGAGCAGTCGCCGCACGAGGGCATCGGTGCCCTCGTCGAGCTGACCGAAGTACGTCGCGAGGGCGAGCACGCCGCCGTTGACGCACTCCTCGACTTCGCCGGCGAAGAACGGGCGATCGTCGAAATACCGCCAGGTCACCCCGTCGCGCACGCGCTCGATCGCCGTGCGGACCCGCGGGTCGTCGGGGCGCGCGCCCAGCCGACGCAGGAGCGAGAGCGACCAGATGACGCTGCGACGGTCGCCGTTCTCGCCGTACTCGTGCCCGTTCCAGTAGCCGTCGTCGGACTGCAGCGCGAGGATCCTCGCGCCGACGCCCTCGGCCGCGACGCGATCGCGGTCGTCGGCGACCTGCGCGTCGGACTCGCCGAGCACGTCGCGGCGCACCTGCCAGCGGATCGCGGGATCGGCGTCGAGCATCCAGTCGATGACATCCATGCGCCCCATGCTTCCGGATGCCACCGACGCTTGCCCGGTCATGCACCCTCGTGCACGAGCAGCGCGGCGCCGACGAGCGGTGCGTCGTCGCCGAGCTCGGCCGGCACCACGCGCAGCTCGGCGGCGGCAGGCAGCAGCGCTCCGGCGCGGGCTGCCGCTTCGACCAGCGCGAGGTAGTCGTCGGCCACGCGCGAGAACCCGCCTCCGACGGCGACGACGCGCAGGTCGAGCAGTGCGGCGTACCCGGCGATCGCCTGCCCGACCGCCTCGGCTGATCGCCGCACGGCGCGCACCGCGACCGGGTCGCGCGCCTGATACGCGGCCGCGAGCTCGAGCCCGTCGGCGCCCGTCCAGCCGTGGGCGTTCGCCCACCGCACGGTGGCCGGACCGGAGGCCACACCCTCGACCGACGACCGCGCCGGGTCGGCGTCGTCGGGCCGCCGCACCCACACCTGGCCGACGTGACCGGCGTTGCCGGTGTCGCCGCGGATGACGCGACCGTCGAGCACGATGCCGCCGCCGATACCCGTCGACACCACCATCGCGAGTCCGTTGCGGACGCCGCGGAGCGCTCCGAACCGGAGCTCGGCCAACGCGATGCAGGTGCCGTCGAGCGCGACTCGCACGGGCAGGCCGCCGGCCACGGCGGCGACCGGCTCGGTGAGCGCGAAGTCGCGGATCCACGGGAGGTTGATGGGCGAGATCCGCGTGCCGTCGCCGCGGAGCGGGCCCGCGGCCCCGATGCCGATGCCGACCAGGCGAAGCGCCGGCCCCGCGGCATCCGTCGCCTGCCGGCAGACCGACGCGATCGCGGCGGAGAAGGTGCCGGACGTCTGGCCGGGCCCGGTGGCCGCGCGGCGGCGGCTCCCGGCGACGATGCGGCCGTCCGCCTCGACGAGTGCGGCATCGACCTTGGTGCCGCCGATGTCGACGGCCAGCGCGACCTCGACCGCTTCGTGCTCGCTCATGCCTCGATCATCGCGTGCGGTCGGGCATCAGCGCAGGTCGAGGCGCATGAGCACGCGCGGGAAGCCGTTGACCACCGAGTCGGTGTCGGCCGCCTTGCGGAACCCGGCCCGCTCGAACAGCTTTCGCGTGCCCACGTAGGCCATCGTGAGGTCGACCTTCGCGCCGTCGTTGTCGACCGGGTAGCCCTCGATCGCGGGAGCCCCGTGCGACCGCGCGAAGTCGACCGCTCCGGCCAGGAGTGCGTGCGAGATGCCCTGCTTGCGATGGCCGGGCCGCACCCGGATGCACCACACCGACCAGACGTCGAGGTCGTCGACGTGCGGGATCTTGCGATTGGTCGCGAAACTCGTGTCGGCCCGCGGGTGCACCCCGGCCCATCCGACGACCTCGTCGCCGTCATAGGCGAGCACGCCCGGCGGCGGGGACAGCTTCACGAGCTCGGCGACGCGCTCGCCGCGTGCGGGGCCGCGAAGCGCGAGGTTCTCCTTCGACGAGGTGAGCCGGTAGCTCAGGCACCAGCACACGTTCGCGTCGGGTCGCTTCGGACCCACGACATCGCGGACATCGTTGAAGACGGTGGCCGGGCGCACCTCGATCGCCATGCCTCCAACCTGCCACCGGGCACCGACAACCGCGACCCGCGTCGCGACCTCGGCCCAGCTCACTCCGGCCGGTTGCCCGCCGCGCCGTCGATCGTGAACCCGGTCGTGACGCCCTCGTACATGACGTGCGCGACGAGCCCGTCGACCGCGTGCGGCAGCGTGTGGCAGTGGTCGCTCCAGATGCCGGGGTTGTCGGCGACGAACCCGATCTCGTAGGCCTCACCGGGGTGCACGTCGAGCGAGTCGACGATCCAGGGGCTGCCGGATGTCGCGACGCCGTCGCGTGAGAGCACGACCACGTGGTGCCCGTGCAGGTGCATGGGATGCACGTCGCCCGAGCGGTTCTCGATGCGCATCGCGACGACGTCGCCCTCGCGCACGTGGAACATCGGCACGTCGGGGAACATGCGGCCGTTGATGGTCCAGAAGTTGCCGGGGCGCCCGTCGATGACGCCGAAGCGGCGCCCGATCACGTACTCGAACGTGCGGTCGCGCGCAGTCGGGTCGAAGTCGAGTGCTGCGGGCGTGCCGTACGCGAGCAGGTCCAGCTTGTCCTTCGGCTGGCGCGCGGGCGGGGCGGATGCCTCGGGGTGCGCCGAGTCGACGAGGACCACGCTGCGGGCGCCGCCGACGTGGAGCCGCAGGGCGCTTCCGTCCGCGGGCGCGCGCACTGCGACATCCGCTCTTCCGCCGGCGGGGATGAGCAGCCGCTGGTCGCGGACCTCGCCGGGCGCGTGCACGTCGCGACCGTCGATCGCGAGCACGCGGTAGGGCGCGGAGGACCACACTGCCGCGGTGCCCTGGTCGCCGTTGATGACGCGCACGCGCACGGTCTCGCCGGGGCGCGCCTCGACGCGCTCGTCGCCGATGCGGCCATTGAGGCTGTGCTGCCCGCCGTACACGTGCAGCAGTGCCGTCACGTCGACGTCGGTGCGGACCTCGGGCGACTCGGCCGGGTCGATGACGATCGCGCCGAGCAGGCCGCCGAGCACCTGCGCGTGCGACACCTGGTGCGAGTGGTACCAGTACGTGCCGGCGTCCTCGGCGACGAAGCGGTACACGTGGCGGCCGCCCACCGGGACGGCGTCCTGCGTGATGCCCGCGACGCCGTCGGCCGCGTTCGGCACGTCGATGCCGTGCCAGTGGAGGGTCGCGCCATCCGTCACCGACTCGTTGACGAACGTCACCTCGACGAGGTCGCCCTGCGTCGCGCGGACCTCGGGCCCGGGGGAGGTGCCGTTGACCGTGTAGCCCTCGACGTGGCGGCCCCCTGGGACGTCGAATCCCTCCTGGCGGGCGACGAGCTCGACCCGCACGTCGGCGGGCCGGTCGGGGTCGGCCGTCAGCGACGTGACGTCGACGGCGGCCCCTGGGTCGAGCGCACCGGATGGCGCCGCCGCGCCGGTCCCGCCGGCCACACCATGCGCGTGTCCGGCGTGGCCCGCCGCCTCCGGCGTTCCCGCGCCCATGTCCATGACCGAGTACTCGCCCAGCAGCGTGGAGCTCCACGCGAGCGCACCGGCGCAGAGCGCGGTCGCGACCGCGGCGCCCAGCGCGACCCGCCTGACGAGCTCACGCCGTGACGGCATCGGTCGTCGCCTCCTCGCGCGCCGCCTGCTCGCTGCGCCGCCGCATGCGGAGGGCCGCGTACGACGCGGTCGCCACGACCCCGAGCGCGTTCGCGCCGTGGATGAGACCGAGGTAGGGCATGTCGGTGATCGAGAAGCCGAGCGTGACCTGCAGCACGACCAGGCCGAGCACGATCGCGGCCCACAGCGTGGCCCCGCGCGTGCGGCCGAGGAATGACACGATGAGCAGCGCGACCGCGATGAGCGGGATCAGCACGCCGCCTACGACGCCGTGGATCAGGAATCCGACCTCGCCGACACCGGCCGCCTGGAAGCTCTCGAGCAGCGCCTTGTCGACCACACCGCCCTCGGCGATCAGGTTGAGCATCCCGCCGAACGCGAACGCGATCGCCGCGGCCTGGATGACGACTGCCCCGGCGACAGTCCAGGCGAGCCCGCTGTACAGCCTGCGCATGATGCCTTCTCCCTCGTGCGGCGCCCGGTCGCGGCATCCGCTCGACCCACAGGCTCGTCGCACGCGCGGGCCGCCGGAACGCAGTGAACCGGATGTCGCGTGGCGGGCTCCCGCACTCCCGATGGAGGCCAGCCGCCAAGGGCTGTCGTGGAGGGCCCCCTCCCATTCGCGGTGCAGGAGGAGGACCATGGAATCGTGGACCGCAGGTGGGTGTGCCTCGCGACGCTCGGCCCGATCGGGGTCGCCGCGCTGGTGTACGTCGTGATCGTCTTCGGGTTCATCGAGGGCGAGGCCGGCCACCGCCTCGCCTGGCCGGTGCTCGGAATCCTGCCGATGTTCGTGTTCGGAATGTGGCTGCTCACGGTGTCGGCGTCGCGCATCGCGCTGCTGCTCGCGCTCGCGGCCACGGCGTTGCTCGTCGGCTCGGCGTACGAGACGTTCATGTACCGCAACGTCGAGGTCATGGCTGAGCCGTGGTTCCCGCTCTTCAACGTGATCGGCCTGACGGCGGATGCGACCGCGACCGCGTCGTTCCTGATCGTGTTCGCGACGTTCCCCGACGGGGTCGTCGAGCAGCGATGGCAGCGGATCGCGGTCGCGTTCCTGTGGATGCCGATGCTCGCCGGCCCGCTGACCCTGCTCACCACCCCGCACGTCGTGATGTCGCCCTACATCGGCATCAGCGGCGAGACGATCCCCAACCCGTTCGTCGTGCCATGGCTCGAGTGGGCGGCCCCGGCCGTGAACCTGCTCGTCGTGCAGTCATGGCCGGCGATCGCGATCGGACTCGGGGTGCTCGGCTACCGCGCCCTCTTCGGAGCTCCCGCCGTCCGCGCACGGACACGGGTGATGGCACTGACGGTGGCGGCCGCGGTGGTGGCGTTCATCCTGTGGGGGCTGCTCCCCGAGATCTGGCCGGTGCAATTCCTGGTCTACGCGTCGCTCATCGCGCTTCCGGTCGCGGCGATCCACGGCATCCTGCGCTACGGTGCGTTCGACATCTCCCCGGGCGACCGCCGGCGCGACGTGGTGCGCTCGTCGAACCTGCTCATCACCGTCATCTACGCCGCCGCCCTCGCGACGCCCGCGGTGCTGCTCTCGCCCCCGCTGACGACCGTGCCGGCGATCCTGCTCACGGCCGTGGTCGCCGTCCTCCTGCTTCCCGTGCGCAGCTGGATGCAGCGCCGACTGCACCGCGCCCTGTTCGGCGACCGCGAGCGGCAGTTCGAGCTGCTCAGCGAGCTCGGGGCGCGCCTCGAGGAGGCCGGCGAGCCACGTGCCCTGCTGACCCGGCTGGCCGAGGCGGTCCGCGACGGCCTGGATGCCACGTGGGTGCGGATCCGCCTCGCGTCGGCCGACGGCGCTCTCGCCGGGGCGCCCGTCGGCGTCGCCGGCGAGGTCGACGAGTCGGCCGAACCCGCCCGCTCGGTCGACCTGGTGCGCGCGGACGAGACGCTCGGCCGCATCGAGGTCGGTCCGCGGCGGCGGGGCGAGTACGGCCTCGCCGAGCGGACGCTGCTGCGCACGGTCGCCGGACAGGCCGCGGCATCCGTCGCCAACGTGCGCCTGACCGCGCAGCTCGCCGAGCAGCTCGACGAGCTCACCGCCTCACGCGAGCGGCTGGTCGCTGCGCAGGACGACGAGCGGCGCCGGCTGGAGCGCGACCTGCACGACGGCATCCAGCAGGACATCGTCGCGCAGATCGCCGGGCTCCGGCTCGCGAGGAACCGCCTCGAGCGCGGTGAGCTCCAGCCGGCCGAGCTGGTCGAGCTGCAGGACCAGGCTCGGGCGACGCTGACGGACCTGCGCGAGCTCGCGCGCGGCATCCACCCGCCAGTGCTCAGCGACAACGGGCTCGTCGCGGCGGTCGAGTCGGGCGTGGCGCGGTTCCCGATCCCGCTCGCGGTCGAGGCGGATGCCGCAGTGCGCGCCGAACGCTACCCCGAGGAGGTCGAGACGACGGCGTACTACGTCGTGCGCGAGGCGCTCGCCAACACGGCGAAGCACTCGCGTGCCACGCACGCCTCGGTCGGCCTCGCGCGGTCCAACGGCCACCTCACCATCACGATCACCGACGACGGCCGCGGCATCGAGCCGGCCGCGACCGCTGGGTCGCACGGCGGGCTCGCGAACATCCGCGACCGCGTCGCTGCCCTGCGCGGAACGGTGCGCGTCACGGCGGCCGAGCCTCCGGCGGCCGGCACGACCGTCCTCGTCGACCTTCCCGTCGGTGAACGCGATGGATGACACCGGCGTGCTGCGCGTCGTCATCGCCGAGGACAACTACCTCGTGCGCGAGGGCGTGCGCCGGCTGCTCGAGGATTCGGGCGAGGTCGAGGTCGTCGCGGGCACAGGGGACGCGACGGAACTGCTCGACGCGGTGCGCCGGTTCGCCCCCGACGCCGTGCTCACCGACATCCGGATGCCGCCCGGTCACCACATGGAGGGCATCGAGGCCGCTCGTGCCATCCGTGGCGCGCACCCCGACACGGGCGTCGTGGTGCTGTCGCAGCACGCCGACGAGAGCTACGCGCTGGCGCTGTTCGCAGACGGATCGGCCGGGCTCGGCTACCTGCTGAAGGACCGGATCGGCGACCTCGAGGACCTCGTGCACGCGCTGCGCGAGGTCCGGGCGGGCGGGTCGGTGATCGACCCGCAGATCGTCGACACGCTCGTGCGGCGCCGCAGTGCGGCCGCGTCCAGTCCGCTGTCGGCGCTGTCACCCCGGGAGCTCGAGGTGCTCCGCGAGATGGCGCGCGGGCGCACGAACGCCGGGATCGAGCAGTCGCTGTTCCTGTCGTCGTCGACCGTGGAGAAGCACGTGAACGCGATCTTCACGAAGCTGCGGCTGCCCGAGAGCGGGGTGCATCGTCGGGTCGCGGCGGTGCTGGCGTTCCTGCAAGACGGGAACGGCGGCGAGGCCTGAACCCTGGCGCCCGCGTCAGCGGTTCGGGTTCGTCGCCGCGCCGTCGAGCCAGAGGGTGTCGGTCTCGTCGGAGTGCGTGCCGCCGCTGTCGACGTGCTTCTGGCTGATCTGCGGGCCCTTCGTGATGACGTGCACGAGCGCCATGGCGTGACCCCGGCCGAGTCCGTACTCGGCGGCGAGCCACTCGAGGATCGGGGTCGCCTTGGTGCCTGGGCCGAAACCCTTCTCGTGCGCGAGCTCGACGAACTGGCGTGGGGTCAGGCCGGTCTTCGTCTCGATGTTGTCGAGGTACGCCTGGAACGACATCGCGGGGTCTCCCTTTCAGTCCTCGTCGGCCCACGTCTGGATGATCACGTCGGACGCGTGGATGCACAGCATCCGGAGACGCCCCTCGCCGATGTTCTCGAAGCGGTGCCACACCCCGGCGGGCACGGTGGCGGTGTCGTCGGCCTGGGCGACCAGTTGACGGTCGCCCATCGTGATCTCGGCGGTGCCCTCGATCACGACCCAGGTCTCGGTGTAGGGGTGCCAGTGGAGCCCCGGGCCCTGCCCGGGGTCGTTGTCGACGAAGAAGTACGAGATGCCGGCGCCGTGCTCGCGGCCGATGAATCGGCGGGTGCGGCCCGTGCCGATGATCAGCGATGCGGCGGAAACGATGGTGGGCTCGGTGGGCGACGTCCTGGTGGGCGTGAGGGTGATCTCGGCAGCGTTCATGCTCTGCATCGAAACATCCGGCGCCGACATCCGCCACCGGTTCATCGGGGTGTTGCGGCTCAGACGCCGTCGATCGGGTAGGTGTCGGTCCGGACGCCGCCGACGAGCACCAGCACCTTGGAACTCCCGAAGCCGGTCTCGGTCATGGGGATCGACCAGAAGCCGAGGTGGGCGATGGCCGCCGATGCGATCACGATCCAGACGATCGCGATGCGGGCGCGGTTCAGCGAGCGGATCGCCTCGGACTCCGCGCTCGCTCGCTGCAGGACGCGGGTGAGGGTCAGCAGCACCAGCACCACGATCGCGATGAAGACCGCCGGGCTGGGCTGGAGGCTGATGGTCGTGCAGGTGGGCGCGACATCCGTCGGCTGGCCGTACCCGTCGAGGTAGCCGCCGTCGCCCGTGAATCCTCCCGGGCAGTTGCTTCGTGACGAGCCGGTGACGATCGAGTAGACCACGCCGGAACCGAGCGCCCAGATGAGCAGGCGGCGCGTATGCCACAGCATCACCGCGCCGGGCAGGCTCGAGAGCGTGGCATCCGTCACCCGGTCGGTCGCGTGTGGCATGCGCATATGCTGGCAGCGGCATCCGTTCGGATGCAACGGCCATGCCGGTGCGTTGGGAAACGACCGGATAACGATCTCCGCTTCGGCGGTCGGAGGCCTTCCCTCGCACGCAAGCGCGACCTACGATCGCTGCATTCGTTCCCCGTTCCTACCGCGGGTGCGAAGTGGGCTCACGACCCGACCCGATCGCCGGTCGTGAGCCCGTTCCCGTCTTCGGCTCGGTGCGCCGCCGGCTCAGCGGCCGAGCACCGCCGCGAGGCTCTCGCGAACGATGGTGAGGCCGCGTCGCAGCTCGTCCTCGGTGATCGTCAGGGCGGGCAGGAACTTGAGCACCTCGTCGAAGGCGCCGGATGTCTCGATGACGAGTCCGCGCTCGAACGACGCCTTCGAGATGCGGCCGGCGAGCGTGGGGTCGGCGTCGCAGGCGATGCCCATCATGAGGCCGCGGCCGCGGACGACGAAGCCGAGCTCGGGGTACTCGTCGGCGATGCGCTCGAGCTCGCCGCGCAGCAGCTCGCCCTTGGCGGCGACGTCGTCGGTGAGCGCGCCGTCGGCCCAGTACGTCTCGAGTGCGACGCGTGCGGACACGAAGGCGAGGTTGTTGCCGCGGAACGTGCCGGTGTGGGCGCCGGGCTTCCACACATCCACGTCGGGGCGCAGCAGCACGAGGGACATCGGCAGGCCCGAGCCCGAGATCGACTTCGACACCGTCACGATGTCGGGGACGATGCCGGCGTGCTCGAACGCGAAGAAGGTGCCGGTCCGGCCGATACCCGCCTGGATCTCGTCGAGGATGAGCAGGATGCCGCGGGCCTCGGTGATCGCGCGGAGGCGACGCAGCCACGGCGCGCTGGCGACGTTGATGCCGCCCTCGCCCTGCACCGCCTCGACGATGACCGCGGCCGGAAGGTCGAGGCCGGAGCCCGGGTCGTCGAGCATCTTCTCGAAGAGGTCGAGGGTGTCGACGTCGGGGCCGAGGTAGCCGTCGTACGGGAGGCGCGCGATGTCGTCGAGCCCGACGCCGGCGGCGCCGCGGTAGTGGCTGTTGCCGGTCGCCGCGAGCGCGCCCATGCTCAGGCCGTGGAACGCGTTCGTGAACGCGACGACCGTCGAGCGGCCGGTGGCCTGGCGTGCGACCTTGAGCGCGGCCTCGACCGCGTTCGCACCGGTCGGGCCGGTGAACTGGAGCTTGTGGTCGAGCCCGCGCGGTTCGAGCACGAGGCGCTCGAAGGCCTCGATGAACGCCTTCTTCGCCGAGGTCGCCATGTCGAGCCCGTGGATGATGCCGTCGCGCTCGAGGTACTCGATCAGGGCGCGCGTGAACGCCGGGTTGTTGTGCCCGTAGTTGAGCACGCCGGCGCCGGCGAAGAAGTCCAGGTACTCGCGGCCGTCGGCGTCGACGAGGGTCGATCCGACCGCGCGGTCGAACACGGTCGGGAAGGCGCGGATGTATCCGCGGACCTCCGACTCGCGGCGGTCGAAGACGTCAAGTGCTGCAGCGGCGCCGCTCATGGCAGGCGGTCTCCTCTCGGAAGGGGGCGGTGCATCGAGACTACGGCCTCGCGTTGGGAGGGAGGTGTGGGGCGCCTTGCTGCAACCCCGAAATACGCATCTCGTCTGGGATTTCTCGCGGTCGGCGATGTCGGTGGGTGCTGGTTGACTGATCGCATGACGCCGACCCCGACCCCACTGCTCGGGTGGGCTGATGGGGTCGTCGAGGGCGTGCTGATCGATGAGGCGTTCGTCGACGACGGATGGCTGGAGGCGGCGTTCGCGCAGTCGCCGGCCGACGAGCCGGCGCTGCCCTACAAGCCGGCGCTGGCCTACAAGCCAGTGCTGGCCGACGAGGCCGGGCTGGCCGCGGAGTTGGCGCGGATCGTGTCGTTGGAGCGCACGATCCGGTGGGCACAGGCCGAGCAGTTCCGACTCGTCGAGGCCGCGCGGGTGCGGCACGCCGAGCTCGAAGGCGTGACCGGCGCGTCGACGTCGACGGAGCGTGAGTTCGCGACGCGCTCATTCGTGGCCGAGCTGGCCACCACGATGGTGGTGCCCGACCCGACCGCAGGCCGGCTGGTCGCCGACGCGACCCGGCTCGCCGGCTCCCGCGCCGCGACCCTGGCCGCGCTCGCCGCCGGGGAGATCAGCGGCGCGCATGTCCGGTCGCTGCTCGAGGTCACCTCGACCCTCCCGCCCGACGCCGCCGATCAGATCGAGCAGGTGGCACTGCAGGACGCCGGGTCCCGGACCAGTGCCGCGTTCCGCCGTCGGCTGCACCGGCTCCGCGAGCGGCTGCACCCCGAACCCTTGTCTGACCGGCACGTGCGTGCCGAGTTGGAGCGTCGGGTGGCGGTGGATCCGGCGCCGGATGGGATGGCGTGGCTCAGCCTGTTCCTCTCGGCCAACCGGGCCGTGGCGATCATGGCCCGCCTCGACGCCCTCGCCGACACTGGCGACCCCTCACGGCCTGACCCGCGCACCAGAGCGCAGCGCTCCGCCGATATCGCCGGCGACCTGCTGCTGGCCGGCACCCTCGACACCGCCGACCGGCACCTGGCCGCCGCCACCGGACGGGTCGCGGGCAAGATCGTCGTGACCGTGCCCGTGCTCACCCTCGGTCCTCGCCCGCCGGACACGAACTGCGCACTATCCCAGAACGACCCTTCACCCCCGTCGGCCGACGTGCGAGCCGACCATCGGCGCCGGTGACCTCGCCCCCACCCGAGCCTGAGCCATGCGAACCCGGCGAACACGAAGGCCCACCATGGCTGCACGCCCCGCGTGAGACCCTTGCGGCGTGACTTCGGATCGAATCGACCTCTCCGGCGAGACCTACCTCGTCCGGCGTGCCCACAAGGAAGACGTGCACGACATCGTCGCGCTGCTCGCCGCCGACTCGATGCGCGCATCCGAGTTCGGATCCAGCGAAGCCGACCAGGCCGGCTACGTGAGCGCGTTCGAGGCGATCGACGCCGATCCGGCCCAGATGCTGGTCGCGGTCGAAGGCGCAGACGGCGGCATCGTGGGCACCATGCAGCTCACCTTCATCCCAGGTCTCTCCCGGGGCGGCGCGACCCGGATGCAGATCGAGGCCGTGCGGGTCGCCGATGAGGAGCGAGGCAACGGCCTGGGATCGGCGATGATCCGGTGGGCGATCGATCGAGCGCGTGAGCGCGGCGCGCGGCTGGTGCAGCTCACGTCCGACGCCCGGCGCGCCGACGCGCACCGCTTCTACGACCGGCTCGGCTTCGACGCCTCGCACGTCGGCTTCAAGCTGTTCCTCTGAGCCCTCCGGAAGCACCCTCCTCGAACAGCGCCGCGAGCGTCCGACGCGCGAGATCGACCGACCCCTGATCCGGCGAATCGAGCTGGATCAGGGCCTTCCACAGGGCCCAGCCGCGTCCGCGTGCCCAGGTCGCATCGTCGACGTCGTAGACGTGCACGAACGCGCGACGCGATGCCCCGCTGAATGCCGTCCACGCCATGACGGTGTCGCACGCAGGATCGCCGACACCGGCGCATCCGAAATCGATCACCGCCGACAGGCGCCCCTCCCGCACGAGCAGATTCGCCCGGGCCACGTCGCCGTGGAACCAGACCGGCGCGCTGCGGTCGGGTTCCGAGACCGCATCCCGCCAGATCGCCGCAGCGCGCGCCCGCTCACGCGCGTCCCCGATGCGAGGCAGGAACGCGTGCACCTCGTCGTCCCACTGCGACACCGGAGCGCCGCGGTAGGCGCAGTGCAGCCCGGGCCCGGGGCCATCCGTCGCGTCGATGCACCGCAAGGCGACCAGGAACGCCGCCAGCTCCTCCGCGAACCGGACCTCGTCGTCGATCGGTGCGGTCATCGCCGTCTCGCCGTCGATCCAGCCGTACAGCGACCAGGGGAACGAGATGCGGTCGGATGGCTCGCCGCCGCCGACGACCCGCGGGATCGGCAGCGGCAATCGGGGCCCCAGTACGGGCAGCCACGCCTGTTCCTTCGCGACCTGCGGCACGTACCCGGGGGCGCTCGGGATGCGGATCAGCAGGTCCTCGCCGAGCCGGAACGACCGATGGTCGACGCCACCCGGCTCGATGGGTCGAACCGGCAACCCGGCCCACTCCGGGAACCGGCGATCGACAAGTTCGCGCGCGAGGCGCACGTCGATGGTGGGGAAGGCGATCAGAAGTCCAACCGCACGCTCGCGACCTCGAGGGCGTCGTCCTCCTCGCGGACCACGCACCGAACGTTGCCGGACTGCGTGGACCCGTCCTCATCCTCGTAGGTCCCGGTGCCCTGCACGCGATACTCGTCGTCGCCGGCCTCCGTGACCTCGAAGGACTCCGAGACGTCACCTGCCGTCCGGCCGGTCGACTCCATCTCCTCGAGCACCGCCTCGCGGCACAGTGCCTCGGCGGCGGCCTCGGAATCATCCGGGCCCGACGACGCGCTGACACCGACGATCACCGCCACCACCAGCGCGCCGAGCACGACGACGGGCACGACGATGCGCACCCACAGCGGGATGCGCGCGAGCCATCCGCCGCGGTTCGCAGCCGCCGGAGGCTCGGGACGATCGGGTTCCATGCGCCGAATGCTAGTCGGTCCGCCCGCCGCCCGAACCCCCCGAACGAGCGCCGCCGGCGAATGCGACCCCGGCTCAGTCGTCGGGCATCGAACGGCGGTCGCCGACCGGCCCCGTCGCTGACGGGAACGCCAGCGAGCCCGCCCTGACCCACCACTCCATCACGTCGTACGCGAGGCGACCCGCGACGACCGACGGATCCTGGTCGGACAGGCGCGCCGCCTCAGCGGGGTCGCACCCGAACACCGACATGCCGCGGTACGACGGATCGCTCTGCTCGTCGAACGGCCCGTTCGCGACGAGCACGCCGTTCCGCACCAACTCGGCCCGGTACGCCAGGTGACGGGCCTGGAGCGCATCCAGCTCGGCCTCGGGGAGGTCTGGCGCATCGGCGGGCCGCCGCAGGATCACGACCGTGTAGACGTCGAACGCGTCGGGGACGTTGGGATCGCGTGCCATGTCGCCACGGTACGCGCCCGGGCGCGTCGCGACATCCTGCAACCAAAGAGTTGCATTGCAAGGCGACGATGTGCAATCATAAGGTTGCAAACGAAATGCAACCCAAGGGTTGCGCAAACCGCCGAAAGGACTGATCATCGTGACCATGACCGACCACCAGCCAGCCGTGATCGACGACGCCGCGTTCACGGTGCGGCGCACCATCCGCATCGCCGCCCCCATCGAGAAGGTGTGGGCCGCCGTCACCGAACCCGAGCACATCTCGCGCTGGTTCGGGCGCACCGTCCTCGACGGCAGCGGTCCCGGCGCGACCGGCACCATGACCTTCGAGGGCTACGGCGCTGTGCCGATCCGCGTCGAGGCGATCGACGCACCGCACGCGGTGACCTACCGCTGGGGCAACGACGACGCGCGCGGCGAGCTGGAGGAGACCGTCGACGACGGCACTTCGACGGTGTTCACCTTCACCCTCGAGCCCGTGACGGATGGCACGCAGCTCACCGTCGTCGAGACCGGCTTCGACCGCACGTCCGACCCGGCCGCGAACATGGCCGCGCACCGCGACGGCTGGGTCTCCGAGCTCGACAAGCTCGTCGCGCTCTTCGCGGACCCCGCCGAGGGCGCCGCGTGACCACCGGGACGCTGGTTCCCGTGTTCGCCGCACTCGGCGACGAGACGCGGTGGAGCATCCTGGCCGCGCTCGGCGAGGGCGACGCTTCGGCGTCCGCCCTCGCCGGGCGGCTGCCCGTCACGCGGCAGGCGATCGCGAAGCACCTCGCCGTGCTGCAGGAGGTCGGCCTCGTCGAGCCGGTCCGCGTCGGCCGCGAGGTGCGGTACCGCGTGATCGGCTCGCAGCTCAGCGACACCGCTCGCCGCCTCGACGCCATCGGCGCCGAGTGGGAGCGCCGCCTCGCGACGATCAAGGAGATCGCCGAGGGGCTGTGACCGCCGGGCTGCGACCGCCGCCGCTCAGGCGTTCTCGAGCTCGGCGATCACGATCTTCTTCTGGCGCATCATCACCTGGACCTGGGCCGGCGTGCGCGTGAGCTCGCCCATGTTCGCCGGGATGACCTGCCAGCTCAGTCCGAACCGGTCCTTGCACCATCCGCACTGCTCGGACTCGGGCACGTGCGAGAGCTTCGACCAGTAGTAGTCGATCTCGTCCTGGTCGGCGCACCACACCATGAACGAGATCGACTCGTTGAACGTGAACAGCGGCCCGCCGTCGAGGCAGGTGAACGGCACGCCGTTCAGCGTGAACTGCCCGTTCAGCACCTTGCCCGACATCCCGGTGAAGTGCTCGTCGAGCTTCTCGTCGGGATACTCGTCGATCCGGTCGATGCGCGAGTCGGGGAAGACGCTGACGTAGTACTCCATCGCCTCGCGCGCCTGGCTGTCGAACCAGAGACACGGGTGGATGGGTGCGAGCTCGGCCATGGTGAACCCCCTCGTTCGGTGGCGCTCGCGCCCACGCTACGCCGCCGCCGAGCGGCGCGACAGGGGCCACCCGGGCGGATCAGTCCGACGCGACTCGCTCGGGCGGAGCGCCTCGGCGCTGCTCGGGCGTGTGCAGCCGCCCGAGCATGCGCTCGGTGCTCGCGGGCCGCCCGCGGCGGTCGAGCAGCGAGACGACGATGCAGGCGAGCGTCGCGGCCGGGATCGTCCAGGCGCCCGGTTGCGCGAGCAGCGTCGAGGCGACGCCGGCCTCGACTCCCGAGATTCGCAGGGCGGATGACGCGCCGAGCGCCGCCGCGCAGAGGATCGAGCCCACGAGCATGCCCGCGATGGCGCCGCGCGCGGTGAGGCGGCGCCACCAGATGCCGAGCACGATGACGGGGGACAGCGCCGAGGCGGCGAAGACGAACACGTTGCCGACCGAGGAGACCAGCGCCTGCGGCACGGTCGCGAGCGCGACGAGCAGCGGGATGACGGTCGTGAACACGGCCGCCCACCGGAACGAGCGCACCGTGCCGTGGAACAGGTCCTGGCTCACGACGCTCGACAGCGACACGACGAGCCCCGACGACGTGCCGAGGAACGCCGCGAGGGCACCCGCGATGACGAGCGCGGTCAGCAGGTCGCCGGCCACCCCGGGAATCAGTCGCGACGGCAGGAGCAGCGCGACCGTGTCGGCGACGCCGGGTTGCGCGAGGTCGGGGGCGGTCGCTCGGGCGACCAGGCCGATCGTGCCCGACACCATGTAGAACACGCTCACGAGTGCGATCACGATCACGGTCGTCCACCGCGCGGAGGTGCCGGTCGGGCTCGTGTAGAAGCGCACGAGCACGTGCGGCAGGCCGATCGTGCCGAGCAGGAGCGCGACCAGCAGCGACGCCGTGGCGTACATGTCGAGCCCGCCCGGCCCGTGCTCGGCGGGGAAGACCAAATCGGGATCGATCGCCGGCTCGTGCGGACCGAGCGCGATGACGAAGAAGATGACCGGCACCGCGAGCGCGGCGAGCTTGAGCCAGAACAGGAACGCCTGCACGAACGTGATCGAGCGCATGCCGCCCGCCGCGACCGATCCGCTGACGACGATCGCGACGGTCACGGCGCCGACCCACGGCGGGACGTCGGCCACGACGTTGAGCGCCAGCGCGGCGCCCTGGAACTGCGGCACGATGTAGAGCCATCCGATCCCCATCACCAGGACGCTCGTGACGCGTCGCGCGGCGAGCGAGTCGAGCCGGGCGTGGATGAAGTCGGGGATCGTGTACGCGCCACTGCGGCGGAGCGGCGCGGCGGCGAACACCAGCACGAGGAAGTACCCCGCCGCGTAGCCGATGGGGAACCAGAACGCGTCGGAGCCCGACAGCAGCACGAGCCCCGAGAGCCCGAGGAACGTGCCCGCCGAGAGGTACTCGCCGCTGATCGCGGAGGCGTTCCAGATCGGGCGCACGGTCCGGGACGCCACGAAGAAGTCGCTGGTCGTCCGCGAGATCCGCAGCCCGTACACGCTGATGGCGGCGGCGACCAGCACGACGAGCGCGATCGCCCCGACGACGAGCAGCGGGCTCATTCGTGCTCCACGAGGGCGCGGAACCGGTGCTCGGCCCGGATCGCCGCGATCGTGTACAGCACGGCGAAGGCCGCGATGATCGGGTAGTAGCCGTACGCCTGCACGAGCCACGGCAGTGGCACCCCAGCCACGACCACGTGGTGCAGCGCCTCGACCTGGCTGATCACGAACGTCAGGCCGGCGACGACCGCGACGAACGCGAGGACGAACGCGAGCGCGAGCCGCACCTGGGCGCGCATGAGCCCTCGCGTGAACAGCGACTCGGCCTCGCTCACCTGTGCGGCGGCGGCGCCCCCGCCCGGACGGGCGATCGGCTCGGTGCGCCCGGTCGGCCGGTCGACCGACGTCACGCGCTCGCGCGCCGGGCGACCGCTCATCGGGCGTCGCCCCGGGGCTGCAGGATCGCCTCGCGCACGATCGAGATCGAACGGCGGCTCACGGGGATCTCCTCGCCGGCGACCGTGAGCGTCGGATGCGCGCCGACGAGCCGGACGGTCGTGATCGCGGCGCGGTCGACGAGGTACGAGCGGTGCACGCGGATGAATCCGGCCGCGGCCCACCGCTCCTCGAGGTCGGAGATCGGCTCGCGGATCAGGTGGCTGTCGGAGTCGGTCACGAGGCGCGAGTAGTCGCCCTGCGCCTGCACCCAGCGCACGTCGCTGCGCAGGACCACGCGCATGACGTTGCCCACGCGCACCGGGATGCTCTCGTCGGGCAGCGCGTCGCTGTCGGCCTCGTGCCCGCGCGGGGCTTCGCGCCCCGCGAGGATCCGGGAGACCGCGCGCTGCAGCCGTTCGCGCCGGATCGGCTTCAGGATGAAGTCGACCGCCTGGAAGTCGAACGCCTCGACCGCGCCGGCCTCGTCGGCCGTCACGAACACGATCGCCGGGGCACTGCCGAACCGCGACAGCGCCCGCGCAAGGTCGAAGCCCGAGAGCCCGGGCATGTGGATGTCGAGGAACGCCGCATCGACCGCGTGCTCGGAGAGCAGGCGGATCGCCTCCGAACCCGACGAGGCGCGGCGGATGTCGCGGACGCGCTCATCCCGTCGCAGCAGCGCTTCGAGCTCGTCGAGCACGGGCCGCTCGTCGTCGGCGATGAGCACGTCGATGCGGTCGGGGCCCGTGGCGGCGTCGGCGCGCGTCATCCGCCCACCGCCCGCTCGGTCTCGTGGAAGGGCTGCGACTTGGGAATGCGCATGCGCACCATCGTGCCCGCTCCTGGGTTGGTCTCGACGACGAGGGCGTGGTCGTCGCCGTAGATGCCGCGCACTCGGGAGTCGACGTTGCGCAGGCCGATGTGCGCGACGCGATCGGCGGGGCTGCGCTCGGCGAACAGCTCGCGCAGGGCTGCCGGGTCCATGCCCACGCCGTCGTCGTCGACCGTGATCTCGGTGTGCGTGCCGTCGTCGTGCGACGAGATCACGACCGTGCCGCCCCGCTCGCGCGGTTCGAGCCCGTGCCGGATCGCGTTCTCGACGAGCGGCTGCAGGCTGAGGAACGGGATGACGGTGGCGAGCGTCTCTGGCTCGATGCGCAGGGTCACGCTCAGCCGGTCCTCGAACCGGGCACGCTCCAACTCGACGTAGGAGTGCACGCTCTGCAGCTCGTCGGCCAGCGTCGTGAACTCGCCCTGGCGACGGAACGAGTACCGGATGAAGTCGGCGAAGTCGAGCAGCAGGTCCCGCGCGCGCTCGGGGTCGGTGCTGATGTACGACGCGATCACGCTGAGCGCGTTGTAGACGAAGTGCGGGCTGATCTGGGCGCGCAGTGCGCGCAGCTCGGCCTCGGCCAGCGCGGTGCGGGATGTCTCGAGCCCGCCGAGCTCGATCTGCGCGCCACACCACGTCGCGACCTCGGTCGTGGCCCGCACGAGCGGAGCCCGCACCTTCGCCGCGAACGCGACGATGACCCCGACGGTCCGCCCGTCGACGACGATCGGCGCGCCGACGGCGTCGGGCGACCCGCGCAGGAGTTGACGCTGGCCGGTCTGCAGCACGCTCTCCGCGACCTGCCACGCCGCCTGGCCGAGGTCCAGCCGGCCGTCGATCGAGACGATCCCCTCACGGTCGGCGATCGCGATCGCCTCGCTGCCGAGCAGGGCGCGCAGCGTCCGCGCCGCTCGGGGCACGTCGCCCGCCTCGAGGCCGCCGCGGAGGTGCACGGCCGCGCGCGACGCGAGCGAGAGGGTGCGGAACGCCGCGCGCTCGGCATCGCTGCCGAGGTCGCGCGCGCCACGCGCCATCCGCCACACCCACTGCGCGAGGAGCGTGAACGCGACCCCGACGAGCGCGGCGACGAGGAGCCACACGGCGTCGATCATGTGCGCTCCCTCGTCACGTCAGCAGCAGCGGGCCCCGGGGTTGCGGTCCTGCTCATCCATTCTCTGCCGCCAGAACGCCCGCTCGCTCAACGGCGGGTGCTCGGGACCGTGATGGGCGGCGTGGTGCTCGAGGTAGACCCGGTACGCGTTGTCGCCCATGAGGTCGCGGACGTACCACGCGACGCCGCGGCATCCGCGGAGCACGACGTCGGCGGCGACCGCGAAGGAGGCGGCGGCGCCCGCCCGGACCGCAGGGGTCCGGGCGGGTCGCCGCACGGTGGCGTCGGCCATCAGTGGCGCGCCGTCTCCGGCTGCCGCTCGGCGGGCAGGTCGGCCCACTCGCGCTCGAGCGCCTTCTCGGCCTTCGTGGCGAACACGCCCGCGGGGGCGAAGCGACGGGATGCCACGGGGGCGTCCTCGTGGTTCTCACCGCCGCCGTTGCGCAGCGCCCGGGCCGTCGTGATCAGCGAGGTCACCAGCACGACGATCGCGAGCGTCACGAAGATGATCGACAGCGTGCCCTGGACCGCGGTGTTGCGCACGACCGCCTCCATCGCCTCGACGGTTCCCGCCGTGCCGAACGACGTCTCGCCCGCGTCGAGCGCGTTGCGGAACGCGATGTGGTTGGCCCAGTAGCCCACCTGCGGCACCGGCGAGAAGATCTTGAAGATCGACGCCGTGATCGTGACGACCGCCGCGAACGCGAGCGGCAGCGCGATGATCCAGAGCCACTTGAAGTAGCTCCGCCCGCGCTTGGCGACGATCGCGAGCACGACCGCGAGCGCGATGACCGCGAGCAGCTGGTTCGCGATGCCGAACAGCGGGAAGAACGTGTTGATTCCGCCGAGCGGGTCGGTCACGCCGAGGATCAGGATGTAGCCCCAGCCGGCGACCATGATCGCCGTCGTGATCCACACGCCCGGGCGCCATCCGGTGTCCTTGAACTTCGGGATGACGTTGCCGATCGAGTCCTGCAGCATGAACCGCGCCACGCGTGTGCCCGCGTCGACCGCGGTCAGGATGAACAGCGCCTCGAACATGATCGCGAAGTGGTACCAGAACCCGGCCATCGCGGCGCCGCCGAAGGCCTGCTGCATGATGTTCGCGAGTCCGAGCGCGAGCGTCGGCGCACCGCCGGTGCGGGAGACGATCGACTCCTCGCCGACCGCCGCGGCCGTGGACGACAGCATGTCGGGCGTGAGGTTCACGCCCGTGAGGCCGAGCGAGTTCACGAACGCGACCGCGCCCTCGATCGTGCCGCCCGTCGCGGCCGCCGACGAGTTCATCGCGAAGTAGATGCCCCGGTCGAGCGAGATCGCGGCGACCAGCGCCATGATCGCGACGAACGACTCCATGAGCATGCCGCCGTAGCCGATGAAGCGCGTCTGGCGCTCCTTCTCGATGAGCTTCGGCGTCGTGCCCGACGCGATGAGGGCATGGAAGCCCGACAGTGCGCCGCACGCGATGGTGACGAACAGGAACGGGAACAGTGCGCCCGAGAACACCGGGCCGAGCTCACCGCCGGCGAACTCGCTGAACGCGGGCACCGAGATCTCGGGGCGCACCAGCACGATCGCGCCGGCGAGCATCACGATGACGCCGATCTTCATGAACGTCGACAGGTAGTCGCGCGGCGCGAGCAGCAGCCAGACCGGAAGGACCGCGGCGATGAAGCCGTAGACGATGATGCCCCACGCGATGGTGGTGCGGTCGAGGTGGAACATCTCCGCACCCCCCGGCGTCGAGGCGACCCATCCGCCCGCGACGATGGCGGCGATGAGCAGCACGAAGCCGATGATCGACACTTCGGTGATGCGACCCGGCCGGATGTATCGGAGGTACACGCCCATGAGCAGCGCGATCGGGATCGTCATCGACACGCTGAACACGCCCCACGGGCTCTCGCCGAGGGCGTTCACGACGACCAGCGCGAGGATCGCGATGATGATCAGCATGATGAGCAGCGAGGCGACGATCGCTGCGGTGCCGCCGATCTTGCCGAGCTCGTCGCGGGCCATCTGGCCGATGGTGCGGCCGCCGCGCCGCATCGAGAAGAACAGCACCAGGTAGTCCTGGACCGCGCCGGCCAGGATGACGCCGACGATGATCCAGACCGTGCCGGGCAGGTAGCCCATCTGCGCGGCGAGCACGGGCCCGACGAGCGGACCGGCGCCGGCGATCGCGGCGAAGTGGTGGCCGAACAGCACGCGGCGGTCGGTCGCGTGGAAGTCCTTGCCGTCGGCCTTCGTCTCGGCGGGGGTCGCGCGGCGGTCGTCGGGGCGCACGATGTAGCGCTCGATGACCTTCGCGTAGAACCGGTAGCCGATGAGGTAGCTGCAGACGGCGGCGAAGACGAACCACATCGCGTTGACCGTCTCGCCGCGGATGATGGCGATCATCGTCCAGGCGACGCCGCCGAGGAGCGCGATGGCGCCCCACAGCAGGATCTTCGGCAGGGTCCACTTGCGCTCGCGCTCGAGCTCGGCCTCGGGGACGGCCGTGTGGGGAAGGTCGGGGTGGGGCCGGAGCTCGTCGCCGGGTTCGGCGTCGAGCGTCGACTGTGGGGGCTGCGACGTCATTGTGCTCCTCCTAGGGGTCGCCTCGTTGCGTGGGACGTGGTCACGCTACGGTTGGCGCGCTGCCCGCCGGAGGCCCGTCGCGGCGGGCGGTGCGTCGGCGCGACGAACGGTCGATCGCCGCGACGAACGGCGTGCGTGGCGGCGACCACCGGGGCCCGGGGACAGGGTTCCTCAGCCGCGTCGGCGCTCGAGGAACGCCCGGACGTCCGGGTCGGGCGTCAGCTCGATCGCGCGAGCGTATGCGGCGTCGGCCTCGGCGTCGCGCCCGGCGCGGCGGAGCAGGTCGGCGCGCGTCGCCCACCACGGCTGGAAGGACCCGCCCCGTGCCGGGGCCGGCAACGCGGCGAGGCCGGCGGCCATGCCATCCGCCCTGCCGATCACCGCCGCGGCGGCGACCTCGGCGCCGAGGCTCGGAGCGACGACCAGCAGCGCCGCGTAGAGCTCGCGGAGGGCCGGCCAGCCGGTCTCGCCCGTGCGGTGGCGGTCCAGGTGCACGGCCTGGATCGCGGCCTCGAGCTCGAAGCGGCCTGGGCCCGGTGCGACGCCGGCGATTCCGGTTCCGGCCTTGTGCGCCCGCTCCCGCAGGTCCGCCGCGCGGCGCAGGTACGACTCGCCCTCGGCGATGGCGCGGGCATCCCACGTCGCAGGGTCCTGCTCCTCGACGGGGATGTACCGACCGCCGCGCGGGCGTGCGAGCGAGAGCCTGATGAGCGCCGCTAGCGCCCAGGCCTCGGGCTCGCGCTCGAGGAGCGCGGCCAAGGTGACCGCGAGGTAGCGGGCCTCGCCCGCGAGCGAGTCGCGATCGTCGCGCCACGTGATCGCCGCGCAGCCGTACACCGCCTCGAGCACGGCGGGGAGCCGCTCGGGCATCGCGCGCCGGTCGGGGATCGCGAACGGGATGCCCGCACGCGCGATGCGGCGCTTCGCACGCACGAGCCGTTGCGCCATGGTCGCGGTCGGCACGGCGTACGCCGCGGCGATCTGCGCCGCCTCGAATCCGAGTACCGCCTGCAGGATGAGCGGTGTGCGCACGCTCGCGTCGATCGCCGGGTGCGCGCACGCGAAGCACAGCTCGAGCCGGCGGTCGGGGATGCGCAGTGGATCGATGCCGTCGAAGGGATCGGCGCCGGCCGGGTCGACGGTCTCGAGCGACACGCTCGTCCGCGCCGCGGCCGACTTCCAGGCATCGCGCTGCCGATTGCGGGCCACCGTGATCAGCCAGCCTTCCGGGTTCTGGGGGATGCCGCTCGCCGGCCACCGCTCGAGCGCTTCGGCGAATGCGTCGCCGAGCGCGTCCTCGGCGAGCGCGAGGTCACCCGTGCCGGCGGCGAGCACGGCGATCAGGCGACCGTACGAGTCGCGGGCCGCGTGGGCGGCCGCGGCGCGGGCGGCGGCCTGCGCGGCGTCGCTCAGCCGCCCGTCGTCCATACCCCGTCGATGGTGTGCGTGGCGCCCGGCCGGATCTCGACCGCGCCGCCCCACTCGAGCGCCGGCGCCTGCGACGCCCACCCGAGCGCCGCGTCGAGGTCGGGCACGTCGATCACGAGGGTGCCGCCGAGCTGCTCCTTGCTGTCGATGAGCGGCCCGTCCTGCACGCGCAGCGCATCCGCCTCGCGTCGCAGGGTGGTCGTGAGCTCCGACGGCTGCAGCACCTCGGCAGCCAGCAGCACCCCGGCGGCGTGCAGCGCGGCCGCATACGCCGACATCCGTCGCATGCCCTCGGCGATCGCCGCGTCGTCGAGGTCGCTCTCGGCCGGCTCGGAATAGTGCAACAGCAGGGTGTACCGCATGTCGACCCCCGTTCACCGCACAGCGTACTGGCCGATGATCACGCCGGTCGTGGTGGTCAGCGAGCGCTGGAGCTCGAGCGCGACCGGCGTCGTGTCGAACAGCTTCGTGCCGGTGCCGAGCACGAGCGGATGCTGCAGCAGCACGAGGTCGTCGACGAGGCCCGCGGCGATCAGCGCACGCACGAGCTCGCCGCTGCCGAGCACCGTGATGCCGCCGTCGCGCTCGGCGCGCAGGCGCGCGACCGTGTCGCTCGCCTCGCCCACCAGCGCGGTCGAGTTCGGGTGATCGAGCCGGATGTCGCGACGCCGCGTGGCCACGAACTTGTCGGCGGCGACCAGCGCCTCGGTGAACGGGTTCGGCTCGGGCGTGCTCGTCCAGAAGCCCATGAGGTCGTCGTACGTCCGGTGTCCGAACAGGATGGCGCCGCCCTGCGACATCCCCTCGGCCGCGAACCGCCCGGCGACCTCGTCCTGGTACGGCAACGCCCAGCCTCCGTGCGTGAACCCGCCCCGCGGATCCTCGTCGGGTCGGCCCGGAGCCTGCATGACGCCGTCGAGGGTGACGCTCGCGAACACGGTGATGGTGCCCATCGTCTGCTCCGTTCCGGGGCTGCACCGTGCGGGCCCCACATCTGTTGAACGAGCGAGCAGCCCCCGAATCGACACCCGTCGCGACATCCGCCGCCCCTCTTGTGGCGCGAGAGTATGCCAATCGCACCGATACGGCCCCGCGAACGGTGCGAATGGCATACTCTCGCCGGTCCGGGTGGGGCCCGAGCGAGGTGCCGAGGCCTCCGGATGTCACAACCGCAGTCCGGGCGGTGTCTCCATGTCGACGAACGATCCGAGACGTTGGAGGAGACCATGACCACCGCACGAATCCCCGCCGCCGAGCTCACCGGCCCGATCGGCGCGCTCGCGAAGTTCGGCGCTCGCCGGATGCTGGGCCGCGTGCCCGACTCGGTCGGCGTGATGTGGCACAACAGGCCCGTGCTCATGGACCTCATGCGCATCGGCCGCAGGTCCGAGAAGTGGAGCGCCCTCGACCGGAGCCTGGGCTCGTTCGCCACGATGGCCGCGGCCGCGGCGATCGGGTGCAGTTGGTGCCTCGACTTCCACTACTTCATGGCGCACGACCACGGCCTCGACGAGGCGAAGGCGCGCGAGGTGCCGCGGTGGCGCGAGTCATCCGCCTTCACGCCCCTCGAGCGCCGCGTGATGGAGTACGCGGAGGCGATGTGCCAGACCCCGGTCGCCGTCACCGACGAGCTGTCGGACGCGCTGCTCGCCGAGCTCGGGCCGGCCGCGATGGTCGAGCTGAGCGCGAAGGTGGGCCTCATGAACGCGACCGCGCGGGGCAACATCGCGCTCGGCATCCGCTCGGAGCACTTCGCGGACGCCTGTGGCCTGCCGCCACTCGCGACCCGTTCGGCCGCCGGCGCCGGCGTCGCCGGTGCCGCGTAGGGTGGCCGTGATGACCACCGACCCGTTCGTCACCCATCGCAACCTGCTGTTCACGGTCGCCTACGAGCTGCTGGGTTCGGCCGCCGACGCGGAGGACGTGCTGCAGGAGTCCTGGCTGCGCTGGGCGGCCGTGGACCGGTCCGAGGTGCGCGAGCCGCGCGCCTACCTCGTGCGCATCGTCACGCGGCAATCCCTCAACCACCTGCGCACTCTGGCGCGACGCCGCGAGGACTACGTGGGGGAGTGGTTGCCCGAACCGGTGATGACCAGCCCGGATGTCGCGGACGACGTCGCGCTCGCCGAGTCGGTGTCGATGGCGATGCTCACCGTGCTCGAGACGCTCGGCCCGGCCGAACGCGCCGTGTTCGTGCTGCGCGAGGTGTTCGACCTTCCGTACGACGAGATCGCGGAGGCCGTCGGCAAGACGCCGGCAGCCGTGCGCCAGATCGGGCATCGGGCGAAGGAGCACGTCGCGGCCCGCCAGCCCCGGGTCCACGTCGAGCCGAGCGAACAGGAGCGCGTGCTCGAGCGGCTCATGGTCGCGTTCAACACCGGCCAGGTCCAGGAACTCATGGACGTGCTCGCGCCCGACGTGGTCGCCATCGCCGACGGCGGCGGCAAGGTGCGCGGCGCGGCCCGGCGCCCCATCCGCGGTGCCGACAAGCTGGTGGCCTACCTGCGCGGCGGACTCGCGAAGTGGGCCGTGCATCCGGTCGCGAGCCTCGTGTGGGTCAACGGCGCGCCCGGCCTCCGGGTCGAGGTCGACGGGCAGCTCGCCGCGGTGTTGAGCGTCACCGTCGAGCACGGGCTCATCACGCGGATCTACTCGGTCGCGAACCCCGACAAGCTCGCGCGGCTCGACGCCGAGGCGTCGCTCAGCCGCTGAGCGGCTGCACCCCGGCGACCCGCCGTCGCTCGAGGCCCTCGAGCAGCAGGTCGAGACCGAACTCGAACTCGGTCTGGTCGTCGCACCAGCCGAGGGTCGAGTCGGGATCGTCGTGCGCGACCTCGCCGAGCATGCCGGCGAGGTTCGGCGCGAGGGCGGCGAGCTGCTCGAGCTCGACCGGCGCTGGCGCGGCCTTGTCGTCGCTGAGCTCCTGCACGTAGCCGTAGACCCGGCTGCCGATCGCGTGCAGCGCGTGGTGGATGAGGTCGTACGACATGCCGCCGGCGCGCATGATGCCGACGATGCCGTCGACGTGGCGCATCGCATTCGGTCCCGAGGCGCCGCGCGCGTTCATGATCCACGGGGCCCACGGATGGCGCAGCAGCACGCGCCTCGCCCCGAGGATGCGTTCCCGCAGCGCGGTCGCCCAGCGCGCGCCATCCGTCGCCTCGGGTACCTCGAAGCCGCCCACCTCGGCCTCGACCTCGGCGAAGACCTCCTCGACGACGCCGTCGAGGATCGCGTCCTTGTTCGGCAAGTGGTAGTAGATCGACATCGCCTCGACGCCGAGCTCGTCGGCGAGCGCCCGCATCGTGAGCCCGTCGAGACCGTTGCGGTCGGCCAGCGCGAGCGCGGTGCGCAGCACGCCGTCGCGGCTGAGCCGCGTGCGCGTGGCGTTCCTCGAGGCCGGCATGCCTCCACCTTACGTCGTCAGGGAAATTTCGACGCACCTCTGGACATGGGCGCGCCGCAGGCGTATCTTACGACGTAAGACTTACAAGGTAAGGGAGCAGATCATGACCACCGCGCACCGCGAATCCGAGACATCCGCTCGCCGGCAGACGACGATGCGCGCCGCGGTCGCCGACCGCTTCGGCGCCCCCGAGGTGGTGCGCGTCGCCGACGTGCCGAGGCCGGAGGCCGAACCGAACGAACTGCTCGTGCGCGTGCACGCCTCGACCGTGAGCATCGCCGACCACCGCCTCCGCACCCGCGAGGTGCCGCGCGGCCTCGGCCTCGTCGTGGGACCGACGATCGGGTTCTTCCGTCCCCGCATGCGCGTCCTCGGCATGGAAGCGGCGGGCGTCGTCGAGGCGGTCGGCGCCGACGTCACGCGCTTCGCGCCGGGCGACGAGGTGTTCCTCATGCGCGGCGCGAGCTTCGGCGGCCACGCCGAGTACGTCACGATCGCCGAGAGCGGCGAGGTCGCGCACAAGCCCGCGAACCTGTCGTTCGACGAGGCCGCGGCCGTGATCTTCGGCGGGCACACCGCCATCCGCTACCTCGCCCAGGTCGAGATCCGCCCGGGCACCGAGGTGCTCGTGAACGGCGCCTCGGGCGCGGTCGGCTCGGCCGTCGTGCAGCTCGCGTCCCAGCGCGGCGCGGCGGTCACCGCGGTGACGAGCGGCCGCAACGCCGAGCTCGTCCGCTCGCTCGGCGCCGCACACGTCGTCGACTACACGCGCGACGACTTCGCCGCGGCCGGCTCCGACGCCCGGTACGACGTGGTCGTGGACTGCGTCGGCAACGCGCCGTTCGAACGGGTCGCGCACCTCATCCGTCCCGGCGGCGCGCTGCTGCTGGTGATCGCCGACCTGCGCGGCATGCTCGCCGCCGGCCGGCAGACCCGGCGCAGCGGCATCCGGGTCGACCATCGCGGCGGCGAGATGGGCGCCGACGGGATGGCACGCCTCGCCGTGCTCGCCGAGTCCGGCGCGCTGCGACCCATCATCGACCGCACGTATGCGCTCGACGACATCGTCGAGGCGCACCGCTACGTCGACACCGGGCGCAAGCGCGGGAGCGTGGTGCTGCGGATCGCGTGATCAGGCCGTGCGTGGCGCCGGCGCGTCGTCTGCCTCATCCGCCTCGCCTGCCGCGGCGCGCCCCTGCGCGTCGCCCCGGATGAAGATGAGCAGCACCAGGGCCCCGGCGATGAGGAGGAACGTCGCCGGGCCCGCCAGGATGAGCGCGGGGTTCTCCGCCGCGGCGCTCGCCTGGTCGATCCCGCCCGTCGCGAGGAAGGTCGTCGGGTCGGTGAGGGCGTGCAGGATGATCGGCCAGATCAGGTTCCCCGTCGCACGCAGCGTCAGGTACATGAGGATGCCGAACGCGAACGTGTAGAGCAGCGTGAAGCCCACCGTCGTGAGCGGCTGGCCGGTGAACAGGTTGGTGCTGTGCAGCAGCGCGAAGATCAGCGTCGAGAGCAGGGCCACGGCCCATTCCCGGTAGCCGCAGCGGCGCAGCAGCGTGACGGCGATGCCGCGCGTCAGCAGTTCCTCCGAGAGCCCGATGAAGGCGCCGGCCACGAATGTCATCGCGATCACGCCGGGCGAGTACGCCCCGTAGTCGATGCCGATGAGCCGCAGCACGATCGGGATGACCACGAGCACCGGGGCGATCCACATCCACCAGCTCCCCCGCACGGGCTGGCGTGAGAACAAGGGCCGCGGGAACCATCCGATCGACCAGGCGAACACGACGAGCACGATCGAGCCGAGGATCACCGGCAGCGCGAGCCCGAAGAAGACGCTGCCCGGTGTCGCGAACAGGTCCTCGGGGTCGACGACGCCGTTCGAGAGCGGCTGCACGATCAACGGGAGCAGCTGGTACACGGCGAGGTACGCGACCGCGACGCCGACGGCCCTCCACCACCCGCCGCGGTTCCAGAACGCCGTCCAGCCGTTCGCCTCCAGGTTCGTCCGCTCGGCCATGATCCCCCCGTGCCCCGCGATGTCGTCTCGTCACCGTATCGGGCGTGCGGCACGGTCGTTCCGCCCCACGTCGGCGAGAATGGAACCGACACGAAGGGGTTCCGACATGGGCAGCGACACGACCGGTTCGACGACGGATGCCGCGGGGCGGGCGATGATCGACGCACCGGGTGGCGCCCACGGGCCGGGCCATCACGCGATCGGCTGCCCCGAGTGCTTCGAGGAGCTGCAGCGCAACCGCGACTGGTGGAAGGCGCGCCCCGAGGGATCGCGCCTCGTGGGCCTCGTGGTGCCGCGCGACGACATGCCGCCCATCGTCGAGCAGCGGGGCGACCTGACGCGGTTCGGCGTGCAGATCCTCGACTTCCGGTATCCCACGCCCGAGGCGCCCGAGTCGTGGGAGCAGCGCCTCGCCCGCCTGTTCGAGACGCTCCGCGCGGGCGATGTCCTCGTCGTCGTGAACGAGCGCGCGCTCGGCCGCACGCCCGACGAGGTCGCCCGCACCATCCGCACGCTGCGCCGCCACAACCTCGTCGTGAAGGTGCTCAGTCACGGTGCCCCGCACCTCGAGGACGCGCAGGTGTGACCACCGACCGCGACCTCGCCCGCTGGCGGCTGCACTCGCAGCTGCTGGCGGCGCCCGTCGCGGACGCCGAGCAGGTCGTCCGCACGCTCCTGGGCGTGCAGGCCGAGAACCCGTCGCAATCCGCGTGGGCGGTGGCCACCCGCACTGCGGCGTCCGATCAGGATGATCTCGGCGGGGCGATCGCGAGCGGACGCGTGCTGCGCACGCACGTCCTCCGGCCCACGTGGCACTACGTCCACGCCGACGACGCGAAGTGGCTGCTCGACCTGACCGCGCCGCGGGTGCTGCCGGTCATCGACCAACAGGTGCAAGGGCTGGGCGAGCGGATGTCGCCGCTCATCGACCTCCTCACCACCACGCTTGCGGAGCACCCCGGCCGCACCCGCAGCGACCTCGCCGACATCGTCGCCGAACGTGAGCGCGGGACCGCACTCACCGGCTTCCAGCTCATGCTGCTGATGGCGCACCTCGAGATGCACGCGATCGTGTGCAGCGGCGTGCCGCGCGACGGCGAGCACACGTACGCCCTGTTCGCCGACCGGGTGCCCGACCCACGGCGCCTCGACCGCGACGAGGCGCTGGCCGAGCTTGCGCTGCGGTACTTCACCTCGCATGGGCCGGCGACCGACCGGGACCTCGCGTACTGGGCGACGCTCACGCTGACCGACGCGCGGCGCGGTCGCGAGCTCGCCGCGGCCGGCGACCACCTCGACTCGTTCGAGCACGACGGCCGCACGTTCTGGCACGCACCCCGCGACATCCCCTCATCAGCCGAACCGGCGGGTCACCTGCTGCAGATGCTCGACGAGATGTACCGCGGGTACCAGGACTCGCGCTGGGTGCTCGATGCGGATGGCCTCGTGGGCCGTGGCGCTCGCGCGCCGGCGATCGGCATGGCGCTCGTCGAGGGGCAGCTGGTCGCGGGCATGAAGCGCACGCTCAGTGCGAAGGCCGTCACCTTCGAGATCCGGCCGTATCGCGCCCTTCGGAAGCCCGAGCTCGGGGCGATCCGGGACGCCGCCGATCGCTACGGCGACTACCTCGACCTCGAGCCGCGCGTGAAGGTCGCGGAGGGCTGAGGGGGCGCGCTCACTGCAGCCGCGCGGCCACGCGCCGCCACGGCACCGAGGCATCCGGCCGCGCCGCCGGACCGCGCGCCTCGCCGTCGCACCGGACGACGATGCCCCAGTCGTCGAGCGAGGTGCCGGCCGCCGCGAGCCGGTGCTGCAGCCGACGGACGGCCCTGGGCGACGGGTCCCCGTGCACGGAGAGGTGCGCCATGTGGGTCTCGACGATGGCAACGACCGCGTCGACGAGGGGGCGCGGCAGCGCGAGCCGCCGACCCGTGGCGCGGAAGATCTCACCCCCGCGCTCGGCATGCCCGTGCGAGGAGATCCGCCCGTTCAGGCGGCGGGTGGTCTGCGGCTTGCCGACGTCGTGGAAGAGCGAGGCCATCACGAGGAGCTCGCGCCGTTCGCCGTCGAGGTCGTATTCGAGGGCGTGGGATGCCGCGAGGTCGGCGGCCCACAGCGAGTGCACGAGCACGTCCCCCTCGGGATGCCAGCGCCGATCCTGGGGCGTTTCGCCGAGCGCCGTCAGCTCGGGGATCGCGTCGATCAGGCCGTCGTCGTCCAGCGCCTGCGACGGCACGTCCGCGTGCCGCGCCACCTCGAGCAGCGCGGCACCGACCTTCCGTTGGTCCTGAGTCATGCCGGGTGGCTACGCCTCCTCGCCGGCCGGGCGGATGACGCGACGCGACACGTTCTCGGCGGCGTCGGGCACCTCCTCGGTGATCCACGGGCCGGTGCCCTCGCTGATGTCGAGGACGCCCTGCTCGAGCCAGGTGTAGCGGTCGTCGAGGACGCGCTCGGCCAGGCGTTCGTCCGCGACATCCGTGTTGCGCCAGAGCTCGTCGAGCAGCCGCTCGGTGCGATGACGTGACTGCTCGGCGAAGGTGTCGGCGAGCTGGTACGCCGCCTTGCCGCGCTCGGGGGTGTCCTCGGCGATCATCGCGGCGCGCACGCACGACGCCGCGACGGCGAACAGCTCGGCGCCGATGTCGACGATGCGGGCGAGGAAGCCCTGCTTCCTCTCGAGGCCGCCCTGCCACCGCGCCATCCCGTAGAACGTCTCGCGCGCCAGCTTGCGACTCGTTCGCTCCACGTACCGCAGGTGCGGCGCGAGGGCGCCGAACTCGTCGTACGACGTGGGCAGGTCGCCCTTGCCCGCGACGAGCTGCGGCAGCCACTTCGCGTAGAAGCCGCTCGCCGAGACGGCGGCCCGGAGCTTGCCGGCCAGATCCTGCTCGGGGTCGATGAGGTCGCCCGCCGCCTTGAGGTGCGCGTCGACCGCCTCGCGCGCGATGAGCAGCCGCATGATCTCGGTCGAGCCCTCGAAGATGCGGTTGATACGGAGGTCGCGGAGCATCTGCTCGGCGGGGACGGCGCGCTCGCCACGGGCGGCGAGGGATGCCGCGGTCTCGAAGCCGCGACCGCCGCGGATCTGCACGAGCTCGTCGCCGATGCGCCATCCCATCTCGGAGGCCCACATCTTCGCGAGCGCGGCCTCGATGCGGATGTCCTTGCGGTCCTCGTCGGCGAGCACGCCCGACAGGTCGACGACCGCGTCGAGCGCGAACGTCGTCGCAGCGATGAACGAGATCTTGTGCGCCATGGCGGCGTGCTCGCCGACCGGCCTGCCCCACTGCACGCGCGCCTTCGACCATTCCCGAGCGATCTTGAGGCTCCACTTGCCTGCGCCTGCGCAGATGGCGGGGATCGCGAGCCGCCCCGCGTTGAGCGTGGTGAGCGCGATCTTGAGGCCCTCGCCCTCTCGGCCGATCAGGTTCTCGGCCGGCACGCGCACCTCGCGCAGGGTCGTGAGGCCGTTCTCGAGTCCGCGCAGGCCCATGAAGGCGTTGCGGCGGTGCACGGTGATGCCGGGGGAGTCGGCCTCGACGACGAAGGCCGAGATGCCGCCGCGGTGCCCGTCGGCCCGATCCTCATCCGACCGTGGCACGCGGGCCATGACGACGAGCAGCTCGGCGACGACGCCGTTGGTGGTCCAGAGCTTGGTGCCATCCAGCACGTACTCGGATCCGTCGTCGCTCGGCACCGCGGTCGCGCGCAGCCGCGCCGGGTCGGAGCCGACCTCGGGCTCGGTCAGCAGGAACGCGCTGATCGCGCCGGTCGTGCAGCGCGGCAGGAAGCGCCGCTTCTGCTCCTCGGTGCCCGCGAGCACGAGCGGCTCGGGCACGCCGACCGACTGGTGCGCCGAGAGCAGCGCGACCATGCCGGCGTTGACCGACCCGATCAGCTTCAGCGCGTGGTTGTAGTAGTACTGGCCGAGACCGAGCCCGCCGTACTCGACTGGGATCTTCATGCCGAAGCATCCGAGGTCGGCGAGCCCCTGGAAGACCTCGTCGGGGATGCGCGCCTCGCGCTCGATGGCGGGGGCGTCGATCGTGCGCAGGAACGCCTCGAGGTCGGCGAGGAACTGCTCGCCGCGTTCGACGCGCTCGGGCGTGGGCCGTGGGTGCGGATGGATCAGCGAGAGGTCGAACTGGCCGAGGTAGAGCCCCTTGGCGAAGCTGGGCCTGCGCCACTCCTGCTCGCGTGCAGCCTCCGCGACGGCGCGTGACTGCTGCTCGTCGACGTGCGGGGATGCGGATGGCGCGGACTCTGCGGCGGGCGCGGCGTGCTCGGCGGGCACCTGCGGCTCGGGCTCGGAGACGGTGGACTCGGTGGACTCGGTCGTGCTCACGCGAACCTCCTCGTTCAGCGCCAATCTACGCCGCATCCTGCTCACATCGGCAGGGGCCGGTCGTCGACGATGGTCTTCATCACGAGGGTCGACTCGACACGCCGCACGCCCGGCAGCGCCGAGAGCTTGTCGTCCCACAGCCGCTGGTACGCGGGAAGGTCGGGCACGGCGACGCGCAGCAGGTAGTCGGGGTCGCCGAACAGCCGCAGGGCCTGGATCACGTCCGGGATCTCGGCGACCGCCGCGTCGAACGCGGGCACGGTCGCGCGATTCGCCTGGTCCATCGTGACGAAGACGAGCGCGCCGAACCCCAGTCCGACCGCCTCGGGATCGATCACCGCGCGGTACCCGGTGATGGCGCCGGATGCCTCGAGCGCGCGCAGGCGGCGATGGGTCGGCGACATGCTCAACTGCACCCGATCGGCGAGGTCGGTGAGGCTCAGCCGCCCGTCCTGTTGAAGCTCGGCAAGGATTCGTCGGTCGGTGGCATCCATGGGGTGAATTCTTCCACTGCGACGTGCCGGACGGGATGAATTGGCAAGCGGCTTCCGCGCCATCCGACCTACGTTCGTGGTGTCACGATGCGAAGGGCCGAACCATGGACGGACAACTGCTGCTCGCGTGCTGGGGCGTGATGACGCTGATGGTGCTGCTTCCCGGCCCCGACTGGGCGTTCGTGCTCGCCGCGGGCACGCAGGAGCGCAGCATCGTGCCGTCGCTCGGCGGCATCCTGCTCGGCTACCTCGCGGTGGTGGCGGCCGTCGCCGTCGGGGTCGGAGCCGCGGTCGCGGCCCTGCCGTGGGTGCTCGTCGTGCTGACCCTCGCGGCCGCGGCGTACCTGACCTACCTCGGCATCCGCGTGCTGCGGCATCCGCCGGCGATGGTGACGGCGGATGGCGCGACGAGCCACGCTGCGGCCGGTACGTCGTCGCGACCCTGGGCGCGGCTGGCGCAGGGCGCCGGCGTGAGCGGCCTGAACCCGAAGGGCCTGCTGGTGCTGGTGGTGCTGCTGCCCCAGTTCACGGATGCCGCGGGCGCCTGGCCGATCCCGGTGCAGCTCGCGGTGCTCGGCCTCATCTTCGTGGGCAGCTGCGCGCTCGTCTACTCGGTGGTCGGCATCGGTGCGCGGGCGGTGCTGCGGGCGCGACCGTCGGCGATGCGCCTCGTCTCGTCGGTGTCCGGGGTCGCGATGATCGTGCTCGCGGGTGCGCTCGTGGTCGAACAGGTCTCGCACGTTGTCGCCGCGTGAGCGCGCCCTGCGCTGCTTGACCGCGTTCCGGCGTCGGAGGAGGATCGAGCCGAGCCGAGCGGGATGGGGGTCGCCATGTCATTCGACACCCACAACGGGACACGGGGAGCGCGCCAGCCCGGGCACAGCCGGTTGGAGCGCTGGGGCAACACGAAGATGGTCGAGCGCATCCGCCGCCGGGGCGACCGACGCGGTACGAAGGTGGTGCTCGTCACCATCGGGAAGACCTCTGGGATGGAACGCCGCACGCCGGTGCGGTGGTTCCCCGATGAGGGCGGCGGCGGACTCATCGTCGCGTCCGCCAGCGGTGCGCCGCGCAACCCTTCCTGGTACTACAACATCGCCGCGCATCCGGATCGCGTGGCCCTCGAGCTCGCGGGCGAACGGACCGACGTCATCGCCGACCAGCTCCACGGCGCCGAGCGCGACGCTGCATGGGTCGAGATCACCGCTGCGGCACGCGGATTCGCGAGATACGAGCGGATCACCGACCGCGTGATCCCGGTCATCCGCCTCACGCCTCGGGGCGGCTCCGAGGCGCGCCATCCGATCACCGACTGATCTGTCGGGGACGACGCCCGGTGGGCCTCACCTCTTGACGGCGGGAGCCGGTCGGAACAGGCTGAACGCATCCGTCATCCGCGAAGGCGCGGGATGCCGCGCGAGGGGGTCAGCCACATGGACGTCGCCACCGACATCACGACCGAGAAGATCGCGCGAGCGTTCTCGAGCCACCGGTTCGACCTCGCGCTGCCGCACCTCGCCGACGACATCGTCTGGACCGTCGTCGGCACCCCTCCGATGATCGGGCGGAAGGCCGTGAAGAAGGCGATCGAGCGCACTGCCAAGGACCTCTCGCGCGTCACCACCGAGTTCCAGCGCTTCCGCTCGGTCGTGGGCGAGGAGAGTGTCGTGGTCGACAGCCTGGCCCGGTACACCGATGGCGACGGCGACGTCTCGATCGTCGCCTCGTGCGACATCTACGACTTCGCCGACGACGGACGCATCACCGAGATCGTCTCGTACACGATCGAGCTGCCGAGCTGAGTCGCGGCGTCGGCCGGCCCACGCCTACCCTGAACCGGTGGATGCCTGTGCCGCGCTCGCCGAATCGATCGAGCGCCTCGCCGCGCGCGGCTACTCGGCCACGCGCTTCCTGAAGGAGCTGGGGTGGGCGGCCGGGGTGCGGCGCGGTCCGATGTGGCTGTTGGACGCGGCATCCGGTGGACGGAATCGACTGCGCGGACGCGGATTCCTACCGTCCGTCGACGACGCCACCGACGGGCAGGCGCGGCACTTCGCCGGCACGGTCGCCGTCGCGGCGCGCGTCGGCGGACGGATCACGCGCTGGCTCACCGTCCACGTGCTGCGGGACGGGCCGGACACCGCCGACGGGCGACTCAGCGAGGAGGCCATCGAGTTCGTTCGGCTCGTCCAGGCGGGTGAGCTTCCCCAAGCGGATGCCGCGGACTGGGTGCGCGAACGTCTGTGCCACGCGTCGGCGGGAGACGTCGCCACCGGGCGGTGACGTCGCCGCATCGTCACGGCCGGTTCGCTCCCGGACGCACGAGCTCGAGTTCACCGCCCAGCACCACGCGGATGGTGCCGGCGTCCCGCGGCAGCGTGGGATCCAGTCCGGTCGCCTCCTCGAAACGCTGCAATCGCTTGAGCAACGTGTTGCGATGCAGGTAGAGGGCGTCCGCCGTCGCGGTCACCGAGCCGCTGCGAAGGTACTCCGCCACGGCTTGGACCAGCTGTGCCCGGCGCGGGGCAGGCATCGCATCGAGTTCGGCGAGGCGATCCTCGCGGAAGAGGGGGGCCGCGCTGCCCAGCCCCTCGTCGACGAGGAATTCCCAGTGGGAGTCCAACGTCGCGGCGACGTCCTCCGCCGGCACGTGTGCCGCCAGGCGACGCGCGGTCGACCAGGCCGCACCGACCCGCACGAGTCCGTCCACGGCCGGGGCGACGCCGGCGGGGACCGAGCGCAGCGTGTCTGCGCCGCGCGGGCCGAGCCGGTGCTCCTGGATGATCACGACCTCGGTGCCGTCGACCGAGTGCACGATGGCGTCGAGCTTGAGCGCGGTGACCGCGCGCCGGAACTGCCGCGCGAACCGTGGACTCCCGACGAGGACCCGGAAGCGACCGGCGATCGGAAGCCCGAAGGCGGAGGCGACGTGCTGCAGCTGCGCCTCGTCGTCGGCTTCGCCCACGAGCAGCCGTCGGAGGAGCGTCGCCCGCTCGAGCTCGAGCTCCCGGTTCATCTGGGTCAGCTCGGCGATGTACGAGGACTGGATGTGACTCGTGTGCACCTCGACCGCGTCCCAGATCGCGACCACTTCGCCGGTCAGCGTGGGCAGCTCCGATTCCGCCGTGTGCGCACGCAGCGTCTCCCAGATGAAGCGGAAGTCGAGCCTGACCGCCCTGAGCAGCGAATCGAGGGCCAGGCCCGCCCGGGCTCGGCGCTGCCCGATGCCGTCGGAGTGGGCGATGAGCTGCGCCCGCACGTCCTCGCCGCCGCCGATCAGTCGGAGCATGAGGTCGAAGGTGCGGTGGGCGGTCCGGTAGAGCTCCTCATCGGCGACTGCGGCCTGCGGATACCCGGGGAGTCGGCGAACCTCGCTGGCGTACTCCGCGGCGATCACATCGACGTCGGCGAGGCAGCGCCGGGTGATCTCGGACAACCCCGTCGTGTGCACTTGCACATTTTAGTCGGTGATTCCGGTTGCAGCGAGACATTGAGGCGAGGCATCCGATTGCTCATGATGGTGAAGCCTCGACGGCGACGGCGTCGTCGAGGAGTCCTAAGAACGACCGGAGCACCCTCTCATGTCCCAGGCGACGATCACGCCAGAACCCTCGATCAAGGTCAGCGAACGGGATGCCTCGCGCATCGCCCGCGCCGCCTTCGTCGGCACCGCTCTCGAGTGGTACGACTACTTCCTCTTCGGCACGGCCGCGGCGCTCGTGTTCAACCGGCTCTTCTTCACTGAACTCGACGCCACCGCGGCGACGCTCGCGGCGTTCGCGACCTTCGGCGTCGGATTCGTCGCCCGCCCGATCGGCGCGCTCATCTTCGGCTACGTCGGCGACCGGTTCGGCCGGCGACCCGCGCTCCTGACGACGATCGTCATGATCGGCTGCGCGACCGGCCTCATCGGACTGTTGCCCGACTACGTCGCGATCGGCGTCGCCGCGCCGATCATGCTCGCGGTCCTGCGACTGGTCCAGGGCGTCGCCGTCGGCGGCGAGTGGGGCGGCGCCGTCACGATCGCCGTCGAGCACGCACCGATCGAGCGGCGCGGGCGGTTCGCCGCGCTCGTGCAGATCGGCTCGCCGGTCGGCACGCTGCTGTCGTCCGGAGCCTTCGCGCTCGTGCTCATGCTGCCGCCCGAGTCCTTCGATGCCTGGGGCTGGCGCCTGCCGTTCCTCGCGGCCTTCCCCCTCCTCATCGTCGCCCTGTACATCCGCCTCAAGGTCGAGGAGTCGCCGGTCTTCAAGCACCTCGTGGAGCTCGAGGAGCGTGCACGGATCCCTGCGCTGGCCGTCTTCCGGCATGCCTGGGGCCGCCTGCTCATCGCGATCGCCGCGGCCCTGCTCGGCGTGGGCGGCTTCTACGTGATGACGACCTTCGCCGTGAGCTACGGCACGAACACGCTCGGCGTGGATCGCGCCGTGATGGTGAACGCGACGCTCATCGCGGCCGTCTTCCAGATCCCGATGACCGTGCTCGCCGGCCGCTTCGGAGAGCGCGTCGGTCCGGGGCGGATGACGCTCATCGGCGGCCTCGCGACCGCAGCCGCGGCGTTCCCGCTGTTCTGGCTGATCGACACGATGAATCCCGTCGCGATCACCGTCGCGATCACGCTCGGCATCATGCTCATCACGCTCGCCTACGCGGTCACCGGAGCCCTGCTCACCGAGCTTTTCCCGGCGAAGCTGCGCTACAGCGGCGTCGCGCTCGGGTACAACTTCGCCGGCGCGATCAGCGGCTTCCTGCCGCTCCTCGCGACCGCGTTGCTCGCCGCGAGCGACAACCGGTCATGGTCCGCCGCGCTCCTCCTCATCGGCATCTCCCTCGTCACCGCCGTCGGCGGACTGGTGGGCGAGCGGCTCCGCATCCGCGACGAGGTCGCGACAGAGATCGAAAGGTAACGAACCATGGCACTGGATCCCCAGCTCCGCGACCGGATCGTCGAGGCGGTCGACCGCGCGTTCGACGAGCAGGTCGCCTTCACGCAGGAACTCGTCCGCCATCCGTCGCTTCGAACCGACGAGGCATCCGCCCAGCAGTTGCTCCACGCCGCCATGGCCGGCCGCGGGTTCGAGATGGACCGGTGGGAACTCGACCCGGCCGAACTCGCCACGCACCCCGGCGCCGGCATCGTCGAAGTGTCGTACGACGGCGTCGAGAACGTGGTCGGCACGTACCGCCCCGAGGTCGAGCGCGGCCGCTCGCTGATCCTGAACGGGCACGTCGACGTCGTCCCGACCGGACCCGAGCAGGGATGGACCGGCTCGCCGTGGGATTCGCGCATCGAGGGCGACTGGCTCTACGGGCGCGGCGCCGGCGACATGAAGGCCGGCCTCGTCGCGAACCTGTTCGCGTTCGACGCGCTGCGCACCGCCGGCCTCGCGCCGACTGGGCGCATCCACTTCCAGTCGGTCGTCGAGGAGGAGTGCACCGGGAACGGGTCGCTGTCGGCACTGCAGCGCGGATACGTCGCCGACGCGGTGCTCATCCCGGAGCCCGAGGAGGACATGCTCGTCCGGGCGAACACCGGCGTGATCTGGTTCCGCGTCCGCGTGGCGGGGGACCCGATCCATCCGCGCGAGATGGCGGGCGGGTTCAATGCGATCGACGCGGCGTACCACGTCATCGGCCGGCTCCGCGAACTCGAGCAGGAATGGAACGACGAGAAGCATCGCCATCGCCACTTCGAGGACCTGGACCATCCGATCAACCTGAACCTCGGCAAGATCCAGGGCGGGGACTGGGGATCGAGCGTCCCGGCATGGTGCGAGATGGACCTGCGCATCGCGCTGTACCCGGGCGTGAGCGCCGAGGATGCCTGGCAGCAGATCACGGACAAGCTCGCCGGCATTACGGCGGACGGCGCCGGGAGCCCGATCTCGGCGACCGCAACCCGGACGGGATTCTTCGCGCAGGGCTACGTGCTGGAGGAAGGCGGCGACGCCGAGGCCGCACTGCGCTCATCGCATGAGACCGTGTTCGGTAGTGAGCTGCACTCGTTCACGACTCCGGGGTACCTCGACGGCCGCGTGTTCGTCCAGTACGCCGACATCCCGGCCCTCGTGTACGGCCCCGTCTCCGAGGCCATCCACGGGTACGACGAGCGCGTCAGCATCGAGTCGGTCCGTCGCGTCACGAAGACCATCGCCCTCTTCATCGCCGAATGGTGCGGCGTCGAGGAGGTCGCTTCGGAGCCCGAGCGGGAGGCTGTGGGGACCGCAGCGCGCTGATCGCGCCCCGCTCGTCACGACGGCGGTGCGCACTCCCCGGAGTGCGCATCGCCGTTTCCGCATGCCTTCCGGGATGGTGGGCCGATGCCCCCGCCGGCGCCGTGTGCAGATGCACTCGAGGCGCCCGCAATCATGTGCGATTGCCGATTCCCGCCGACCCGCTCGCCGGGCGAGAGTAGCCCTCGATCCTTTCCAATCACAGATGGAGTCGACGATGACCACCACTGCAACACCCCCCGTGCTCGAGGCCTCCGGGCGCCTCGACCGGTCGAAGATGAAGAAGATCGCGCTCGCCAGCGTGATCGGCACCACCGTCGAGTGGTACGACCTCTTCCTGTTCGGGACCGCGTCGGCGCTGGTCTTCAACGAGGTCTTCTTCCCGCAGCTCGATCCCGCGATGGGCACGATCTTCGCGTTCCTGACCTTCGCCTCGGCGTACCTCGCGCGCATCGTCGGCGCGGTGCTGTTCGGGCACTTCGGCGACCGGCTCGGCCGCAAGTCGATGCTGCTGATCTCCCTCATCACGATGGGTGCGGCGACGTTCGCGATCGGCCTCATCCCCGACTACGCCACGATCGGAATCGCCGCACCGTTCATCCTGCTCTCGCTCCGGCTCATCCAGGGACTCGCTCTCGGCGGCGAATGGGGCGGCGCGGTGCTGATGACCGTCGAGCACTCGCCTGACCGCAAGCGCGGCTGGTACGGCTCGCTCGTGCAGATCGGCGTGCCGGCCGGCACGCTCATCGCGAACCTGGTCTTCCTGATCGTCGCGGGCGCCGTCGACAGCGAGGCCCTCGTCGCGTGGGGCTGGCGAGTTCCGTTCCTCGCGTCGTTCATCCTCGTCGCGGTCGGCATCTACATCCGCCTCAACATCGAGGAGACCCCCAGCTTCAAGCAGGTGCGCGAGCAGGGCGCGAAGGCCAAGCTCCCGTTCGCCTACCTCATCCAGCGCTACTGGAAGCAGGTGCTGCTCGGCGGCGTCGCCACGCTCTCGACGGGCTCGACCTTCACGCTGCTCGTCGCCTCGGGCGTCAACTACGGAGCGTCGGAGCTCGGCCACTCGAAGGACCTCATGCTGTGGGCCGTGCTCGTCGCCTGCCTCGTCGCGCTCGTCGCGATCCCGCTGTTCGGACGCATCTCCGACCGTGTCGGTCGCAAGCCGGTGATCGCCGCGGGCATCCTCGCCGAGGCGCTGCTCGCCTTCCCGTTCTTCTGGCTGCTCGACACCGGACGCCCGGAGCTCGTGTTCGTGGCCTACGGGCTGATGATGCTCGCGTTCTCTGCGAACTACGGGCCGATCGCCACGTTCCTCGCCGAGTTGTTCGGCTCGAAGGTCCGCTACTCCGGCCTCTCGGTCGCGTACATGCTCTCGGGCCTGCTCGGTTCGGCGATCACCCCGGCGATCACCGTCGCCCTCGTGGCGGCGACCGGCGCCAGCTCGTCGATCGCGTGGTACATCGGAGGCGCGGCGGTCCTGTCGCTCGTCGCGCTCATGATGCTCGCGGACAACAGCCTGCGCAGCATCGACCGTGTCGACACGACGGATGACGCGGACGTCGCGGAGGCGTCGGCCCGATGAGCATCAGGAGGGTGCGGACGGTTCCGGGCGTCGCTGAGCCGGTCGGCGCGTTCTCGCAGGTCGTGGTGGCCGGGAACCTGGTCTACACGTCGGGACAGCTCCCGGTGCGGGGTGACGGCACGACGCCCGCGGACTTCGCAGACCAGCTCGAGGCGGCGATCGAGAACCTCCGCACCCTCCTCGAGGCGGTCGGCAGCGACCTCGCCCACGTGGTCAAGGTCAACGGGTACCTCACCGACCCGGAGCACCTGCCGACCTACAACGAGGTGTACCGCCGGCACTTCGGCGACCACCTCCCGGCGCGCACGACCGTGTGCGTCGCCCTCTGGGGCGTCTCGCTCGAGCTCGAGTGCGTCGCGATGCTGGCGAACGGGGAGACGGATGCCTGAGCAGATGGAAATGACCCAGGCCGAACTGATCCGGCAGGTCTCGGCGGTCGAGCTGCCCACGCTCGGGCACGTCCTCGAGGACGGGTTCTGCGACCCGGGCATCCGCCCGGTCGGCGAGGTGGGCCGCATGATCGGTCCGGCCGTCACCGTCGACCTCGTCGAGCCCGACGCGATCGCGGTGAACCGCGCGTTGCTCACGCTCAGGCCGGGCTCGGTGCTCGTCATCCGGGTCGCGAGCGGGCGGCACGCGCCGGTCGGTGCGGTGACCGCGGCGGCGGCTCGGTCGCGCGGCGCAGCAGGCATCGTCGTCGAGGGCCCGGTGACGGATGCCTCCGCGCTCCGCGCGACCGCGGACATCCTGCCCGTCTACGCTCGCGGGCTCACCGCGCTGACGACGAAGCGGCTCGGCACGGCTGTCGACGGCGTCGGCCGCGACATCCGAGTCGGCGGCGTCACCGTCGCGAACGGCGACCTCGTCGCTGGCGATGAGCACGGCGTGCTCGTCATCGACCCCGAGTCGGTCGACCACGTGCTGCTCGAAGCTGCCCTCCGCTCCGACCTGGCCGAGCCCGAGCTGCTCGGCCGCATCGACCAGGGCGACGACCTGGGTGCTGTCCTCGTCGTCCAGCCCGAGAATCACTGAAAGGCCGCCATGCGCACCGACACCGCATTCCTCGCCGCCGACATCGACGTCGCGGCACCGACCGGACCGGCGTCATCCGGCATCACCGCTCGGTCGGCCGGGCACCTCATCGTGGCGCAGCTCGAACGCGAGGGCGTCTCCCGGGTCTACGGCGTTCCCGGAGAGTCGTACCTCGATGTACTCGACGGCCTGCACGACTCCACGATCGAGACGGTCGTGACCCGCCACGAGGGCGGGGCCGCCTTCATGGCGCTCGCCGAGGGTCGCCTCACCGGCCGTGCCGGCGTCGCGATGGTCACCCGGGGCCCGGGCGCCGCGAATGCGTTCATCGCGGTGCACACCGCGTGGCAGGACGCGACGCCGCTCGTGCTCTTCGTCGGCCTCATCCCGGTCGCCGACCGTGGCCGTGAGGCGTTCCAGGAGTTCGACCTCACCGGATGGTTCGGCAGCACCGCGAAGCACGTGACGACCCTCGACGACCCCGCGTCGGCTGCGCGCGTCGTGTCGGAGGCGATGCGGATCGCGAGCTCGGGCCGCCCCGGCCCGGTCGTGATCGGCCTGCCCGAGGACGTCATCCGCCTGCGGGCGGGAGGCGCGCAGGTGGTCGAGCCGTTCGCCACGGCTGCGGTGGAGCCCGCCGCGTCTGTCATCGCCGAACTCGCCGATCGGCTTCGCCGGGCCAGCAGGCCCCTCGTCGTCGTCGGGGGCGAGCGCTGGACGGCGGATGCGGGCGACGACCTCCTCGCGTGGGCGGGCCGGCACGGTATCCCGGTCGCCGCCGACTTCCGTGCGTACGACGCCGTCTCGCACGTCGGCGACGACAACCCCTACGTCGGCTCGCTCGGGTACGGCCGGGCCGACCACGTGGCCGCGCTGCTCGACGACGCCGACCTCGTCCTGTTCGTCGGAGCGTCTCGAACCGACGTGCTGAGCGACGGCTTCCAGCTCGGGGCCGACGCCGAGACCGTCGTGGTCCTCGGCGGCGAGCCGCGTGGGCACTCCGGGCGGCTCGACCAGCTGATCGTCGCCGACCCGATCGGGTTCGTCGCCGCACTGCCCGGCGACCTCGGCATCCGCTTCGACGGGGCACGGCTCACCGCGGCCCGCGATGCGTTCCTGCGCTACTCGACGCCCTCGGACGGCATCACGCACGACGACGGGCCGTACGTCGACCTGACCGCCGTCATGGCCGTGCTCCGCGAGCAGATCGATGAGGACGCGGTGATCACCTTCGGCGCGGGCAACCACGCGATCTGGCCCGCACGCTACCTTCCCCACCGGGTCCCCGCCTCGCTCGTCGCCCCGCGCAACGGCGCCATGGGCATGGGCATCCCGGCGGCGATCGCGGCGAGCCTCGCGTTCCCCGGCCGCGAAGTCGTCTCCATCGCCGGCGACGGCTGCTTCCTCATGAACGGCCAGGAGTTCGCCACCGCGGTCGGCTACGGCGCCCCGTTCGTGGCGATCGTCGTCGACAACGGGGTGTACGCGACGATCCGCGAACATCAGGAGCACCACTACCCGGGTCGTCCGTCGGGCACGCACCTGACGAACCCCGATTTCGCCGCCCTCGCGCGCGCGTTCGGCGGGTACGGCGAGACCGTCGAGCGCACCGCCGACTTCGGGGACGCCTACCGGCGCGCCCGCGCCAGCCGCCTTCCCGCCGTGCTGCACGTCCGTCAGGACCCGTCGGTCCGAGCGCCCGGCACGGCCGCCTGAGACATCCAACGAGAACAGGAACCACCATGCAAAAATCGACCGAGGCCGTCGCAACGCGCGGCTCGACGATCTCGCTCGAGAACGCGGCGGACTTCCTCCGCGATTTCGAGACCATGAGCGGATTCGGCGCGACCGGCAACGGCGGCGTCGACCGGCAGGCCGCAAGCGACGCCGACGTCGCCCAGCGGCGCTGGCTTGCCGACCGGCTCGAGGCGCACGGACTCCGCGTCGAGTACGACCGCATCGGAAACCAGTTCGGCCTGCTCGAACTGGCGCCGGGCGCGCCGTACCTCGTCGTGGGCTCGCACATGGACTCCCAGCCCACGGCGGGCAAGTACGACGGCGCGTACGGGGTGCTCGCCGCGGCGCACGCCGCGTTCCGCCTCGCCGAGCAGTGGGCGGCCGAGGGTACGGTGCCGCAGCACAATCTCGCCGTCGTGAACTGGTTCAACGAGGAGGGTTCGCGCTTCACGCCGTCGATGATGGGCAGCGCCGTGTACACGGGCCTCCTCCCGCTCGAAGCGGCACTGGCGACCCAGGACCGCACTGGCGTCTCCGTCGCGGAGGCACTGGGAGCAGCGGGATTCCTCGGTCAGGGCGACGGACCGGTCGCCGCATGCTGCGCCGAGATCCACATCGAGCAGGGACGGCTCCTCGAGAACGCGGGCACGACGATCGGCCTGGTCTCGGCGACGTGGGCGGCGAGCAAGTACCGCGTCGTGGTCCACGGCGACCAGGCGCACTCGGGTGCGACCGTCATGGCCGACCGCCGGGACGCGCTCTACGGCGCCTCGCTGCTCGTCGTCGCGGCACGCGAGCTCGCCGACCGCTTCCCCGGAATCCTGCACACCGCCGTCGGGCAGCTCGACGTCTACCCGAACTCGCCGGTCGTCGTGGCATCCCGCGTCGAGCTCCTCCTCGACCTGCGCTGCGCCGACGAGGCCGTGCTCGCCGAGGCGAACACGCTCCTGCGCGAGCGGATCGCGGAGATCGAGCGGACCTCCGGCGTGACGATCGTCTCGGAACTCTCCCACGAGTGGGGCATCGATCTCTACCAACCCGAAGGGGTCGAACTCGCGCGCGGGGTCGCCGAGCGGCTCGGCTACGCGAGCGGCGAGATCCTGACGGTGGCCGGCCACGACTCCACGAACATGAAGGGACTCGTGCCGACCGTCATGCTGTTCGTCCCGTCGGTCGACGGCGTCTCGCACAACGAGCGCGAGTACACCCGCGATGACGACCTCGTCGCGGGACTCGAGGTGCTCACCGAGATCGTCCGGCGACTCGCCGAGGGCGCATTGTCGCCCGCCCGCTCGACCGAAGGAGGAGTCGAATGACCCAGTACCGAGTCGTGGACCCCACGACGAACGAACTCGTCCGAACGTTCCCGACCTCGACCGACGACGAGGTCGATGCGGCGCTCGCCCGGTCGACGGTGGCGTTCCCGGGCTGGAGCCGGAGGCCGATCTCCGAGCGCGCAGCCCTGCTCGCCGGAGTCGCCGCCGAGTACCGCATCGACCGCGATCGGCTGGCCCGGATCATCACGGTCGAGATGGGCAAGCCGCTCCGCGAGGCGCTGGGCGAGGTCGACCTCGTCGCGGACATCTACGACTACTACGCGGCCAACGCCGAGGCGTTCGCGGCAGATCGCGAGATCGACGTCGCGCACGGCCGGGCCGTCGTGCGCTCGGCGCCGATCGGCGTGCTCCTCGGCATCATGCCGTGGAACTACCCGTACTACCAGATCGCCCGGTTCGCAGCGCCGAACCTCGCGCTCGGCAACACCGTCATCCTCAAGCCCGCACCGAGCTGCCCGGCGTCTGCGGAGGCGGTCGCGGAGCTCTTCGAACGGGTGGGCCTCCCCACGGGCGTGTATGAGACCGTGCGGGCGACGGAGGCGCAGGTCGCCGCGCTCATCGAGGCACCGGCGGTCCAGGGCGTGTCCCTCACCGGCTCCGAGCGAGCGGGTCGCGCGGTGGGCGAGCTCGCCGGCCGGGCGATGAAGAAGGTCGTGCTCGAGCTCGGCGGCTCCGATCCGTTCATCGTGCTGCCCGACGCCGACCCCGTGGCGGCCGCGCGTGCGGCGGTCGTCGGTCGCATGGCCAATGCCGGCCAGGCGTGCACGGCCTCGAAGCGATTCGTCGTCTTCGACGAGGTGTACGACCGGTTCCTCGAGGCGTTCGTCGGCGCGGTGCGCGAGCTGCGGGTCGGCGATCCCCATGAGGATGTCGCGATGGGTCCGCTCTCGTCGGAGGCTGCGGCGGGCGCCGTGGTCGAGCAGATCGCGGACGCCGTCGCCAGCGGCGCGACCGTCGAGACCGGCGGCGGCCGGCTTGACCGGCCCGGCGCGTTCGTCGCGCCGACCGTCCTCACCGGGGTCACTCGCGACGCACGGGCCTACCACGAGGAGATCTTCGGCCCCGTCGCGGTCGTGCACCGCGTCCAGTCAGTCGAAGAGGCGATCTCCCTCGCGAACGACACGCGGTACGGGCTCGGCAGCGTGATCTTCGGCACGGATCCCGGCGTGATCGCGGAGGTCGCGGCGGGGCTCGAGGTGGGCATGGTCTCGGTGAACGGTCCGTCGCAGACGCAGCCTGAGCTCCCGTTCGGCGGGGTCAAGGCGTCGGGGGTCGGCCGCGAGCTCGGCGAGTACGGCATGGGCGAGTTCGTGAACCGCAAGTTGATCAGGACGCTGACCGCGTAGCAGCGCTCTGCTCCTCGGCCGGTCGGCACGGCGGCCGCCGCCGTTGCGGCGTCCGTGCCGACCGACGATGCTGTGCCGATGGACCGATCCGCTGCCGCCGTCGAGTCGCTGCGGGTGCCGCGGCCCGACGGCGCGGTGATCGCCGCCGAGCTGTTCGGGTTGCCGGGACATCCGCTCGTGCTGCTCGTCGCGGGCGCCGAAACCTCGATGGACTGGTGGCGACCGGAGTTCTGCGAACTGCTCGTGGGGCGAGAGCTGCGGGTGGCGCGATACGACCAGCGGGGGATGGGGCAGACGACGCTCGGGCCGCCCGGCACGCGGCGCGACGGGCTGCCGGTGGCCCTCGCCGACGCGCTCGCCGTGCTCGACGCCGCGGGGGCGAGTGATGCGCACTGGGTCGGGTTCTCGGCGGGCGGGTGGGTGTGCCAGCTCGCTGCGCTCGACCATCCCGATCGGGTGCGGTCCCTGACCCTGGTGTCGACGACGCCGACGATGTTCGAGGCCGATCCCGATCTGCCGGGCGCTCACCCCCGCCTCCGGCAGGCGTGGGCGAATCCGCCGCCCGACCCGGACTGGAACGACCCGCACGCCGTGGTCGAGTACCACGTCGAGATCGATCGCGACTACGCGGGCGTCGCCTTCGACGAGGTGCACGACCGCGCGATCTGGACCGACACCGTGCGTCGGTCGCCGGTCAGGCACCGGGACGGCGACACGGATGACGAGTTCGAGGAGGCTCCGCGCTGGCGTGAGCGGCTCGCCGAGATCCGCGTGCCGACCACCGTGGTGCACGGCACCGCCGATCCGATGTTCCCGATCGCCAACGGCGAGGCGCTGGCCCGCGACATCCCGGGGGCCGCGTTCGTGGCGGTCCCGGGCGGTGGGCACGAGCTGCCGCCGAGCGCGTGGGGGTTCGTGGTGGATGCGGTGGCCGAGCGGTGATGCCGGGCTCAGAGCGGATGCTGGCGTGGGCCGGAGCCGACGACCCGCACCGCATCGAGACGGCGTGCGTGCGCCTCGGCGCCGAGCGCATGCACGCGATCGGCGGGGCACGCGCGACGTGGTACGTGACCGATTGGGAGCTCGATGTCGGCGACGGATGGCGCACCCGCGCGCTGCGCGTCACCGCCCGCGGCTTCGGCTGGTGGCGCACGCTCGACCTCGAGCGGTCCCGGCAGGGGGAGTGGCACACCGACGCACAGCAGTCGGGTGATGTCGACCTGCCGGATGCGGGTCTGGCCGACCCGTCGAGTGTCGCCGGCGCGCTCGACTGCGACCTCGGCCTGTGCCCGCTCACGAACACGATGCCGATCCGTCGCCTCGGACTGCTCGACGCCGACGTGCCCGAGACGCCGCTCGTCATGGCATGGGTCGAGGTCCCCTCGCTGCGCGTGCTCCGCAGCGACCAGGCCTACGCGTCGCTTCGACCGCAGGCGGCGGCCGGCGGCGGCCGCCGTGTCCGGTTCCGCAGCCTCGACAGCGACTTCGCCGCCGACCTCGAGGTCGATGCCGACGGCCTGGTCGTGGACTATCCGGGCATCGGGCGACTCGCCGACATCCGGTGATCCGGCTTCCGAGCGAGCGTCAGCCGACGCGCGCCAGGAAATCGAGCACGCGTTGCGTGAGGAGTCGCGCCGCAGCCGGGTCGTAGCTCGGGAGGCTGGAGTCGGCGAAGTAGTGCTGCTCGCCGGGGTAGAGGAAGAGCTCGGCGTCGTCGGCTGACGCGACGAGTTCGCGGGCCGCATCGACATCGCCCTCGTCCATGAAGAAGGGATCGGCATCCATTCCATGGATCTGCGCGGGGAGCCCCGTCGGCCATGCGCCGAACTCCGACGGCGGGACGCACGAGTAGAAGAGCAGCGCGCCGCGCGCACCGGGGCGGGTCTGCGCGAGCTTCTGCGCCGGTATGACTCCGAGCGAGAAGCCGCCGTAGACGATCTCGTTCGGCAGCGACTCGGCCGCACGGTCGCCGCGGGCCATGATCTGGTCCCACCCGACTTCACTGGCGTAGCCGACGCCGTCCTCGATCGAGTCGAACGTGCGCCCCTCGAAGAGGTCGGGCGTGTGCACCGAGTGTCCCGCTTCGCGCAGCTCTTCGGCGAAGGCGTGGAGGCCCTCATTGGGGCCCAGTGCGTGGTGGAAGAGCAGTACTTCGGCCATCGTTCCCCGCTTCCCGACCGACTCGGACGTCGATCGGTCGCAAACGTATCGCGCGGCACCGACATGTCGACAGGCCCCCGCATGGCGCGATGGATGGCGCGGGCCAGTGACATCCGGTGCGCACTGCAGCATGCTGGGGCGCATGGGAAAGGTGACGATCTCATTCGAGATGACCCTCGACGGCGCGTTCGACCAGATGGAGCAGTGGTTCGATCCGGAGGATCCGGGCGTGCAGCGGGCCTCCGACGAACTCGTGTTCGGCGCCGACGCGGTGCTGATCGGGCGCAACGCGTACGAGTTCTTCCGCGAGTACTGGCCCGCGCAGACCGACGACCGCGGGTTCGCCGCGCACTACAACGCGCTCCCGAAGTACGTCGCCTCGCGCACGTTGACGGGCCCGCTCGACTGGAACGCGACCCTCATCGAGGGCGATGTCGTCGAGGCCGTGCGGCGCCTCCGCGATCAGTACGAGTCGATCGTCTCGCACGGCTACGGTGAGCTGGCCGCCGTGCTCGTCGACGCCGGACTCGTCGACGAGGTGCACGCCGGGATCCACCCGTTCATGGTGGGCAACGCGGAGGATCGGCTGCGCACGCCGCATCCGGTCGGCCTGCACCTGCTCGGGGTCGAGACGTACGAGTCGGGGATCATCGCGGCGAGGTACAGGCCGGCGTGACCGGGCCCGATGCCGAAGGGGTGACGCCGGAGGAGCGTCGCGATGCGAGCGTCGTATTGGATCGGCTCGTCGACGCGATCAACGACCACGACCTCGATCGAATGGTCGCGCTCTTCCACCCCGACTACGACAGCCGGCAACCGGCGCATCCGGCTCGCGGCTTCGTCGGACGCGAGCAGGTTCGCGCGAACTGGGCCGCGATGTTCGCCGCGCAGCAGGGCAACGTACCGCATCAGTGCCCGCGCGGTCGGTGCGCCGCTGCTCTGGTGGCCATGCTGGCAGCCTGCCACGTGTCGGCCTGTGGCGGCAGTTGAGTCGGGCGAGGATGCTGTCCGAATGGCACGCTCGAATCGCACCGGTGCGCGCGGCGAGTCACGGATGCACTCCGCGGATGACGGCGGCCGATCTGCCTCCGGACGCTGAGCCGAGGTCGATCGGCGGCTGCGGCTGGGGGCGGTCCGGTAGGCCGACCCGCAGGATCCGTTCCACCATTCGGATGGCGCGCGCGGGGAGGACTTCACCGGAGTAGAAGCCTTCGTACAGGCTCTCGGCCTCGTCGAGCGTGTCGATTCCGCAGATCGCGAGCAGGCGCGCGATGTCGTCGTCGTCACGTCCCGGCCGATTCGCACGAAGCTTCATTGCGAGCATCGCGTCGGGCGGTGCCACCTCGATGACCACGTCGCCGTCCACGAAGACCGGCTGCCATTCGATCCGAGTGGAGCCGTACTCGGGGATGAAGCCGCCGGCCGCGTTGTTCAGCCAGTCGGATGGCCAACCTTGCTGTTCGGCCACGGTCAGCGCCGCCTGGTCGACGAGCGCGGGAGACCCGATGAAGTGCGCGTCGATGTCGACCGTCACTCCCCGGTCGAAGTAGCGGAGCGCGAGCGCGGCCCCGCCGATGATGCGAAGGTCGGACGGCTGGCCGGAGTCGCGGAGTGCTGCGACGAGCAGCCGAAGACCCTCGATCAGGAGGTCTCGGTCGAAGGCGGTGATTCCGTCGAGGCGGCTCATGCGCTGGCCAGGGTGTCTTCATCGATAAGCACGCGCCGCCGCGCGAACTCGTGCGGAACGTGTTCGGGCTCCGGGGGGAGCGCGTACGGTCCGACGCCGAAGACCCACGAGCGCTTGAGGGATCGATCCGATGCCTCGGCCCACGAGGGCACGGGAAGGCCCTCCTCGGCGAGTCGGTAGGCCACCAGGCCGCCGATCGCGGCATCCCATTGCTTCGAGCCCGTCGGCTCGGGCTCGGTGATGGCGAGGGCGAAGCGCACTGCGCCGTGCTCTGCTGCGAGGTTGTCGTTCATCTGCAGGAAGCGGCGGAGCGCGATCTGCGGTCGCCCGAACGACAGGTCGGCGCGAAGGTCAGCGGCGATCGTGGCCACATCGTCGCGCACCGTCGGCACGGCGATCAGCCGATGCCCGGCGGCGGCCAGTGCGCGCTCGACGGTCTCGAACGACGGGTTCTGCCGCTCGCCTTCGATGAGCGACAGGTGCGACTGGGTGAGCGACGCGCGCCGCCCGAGCGCCGCTTGGGTGAGCCGCCGACTGCGGCGGGCAGTGCGGATCAGTGTAGCTGCGGGCATGAAGCACCTCCAATCATTCGATCCGTTGAATAATGGTACCCGATCCGGAGACCCGACCGCGAGGACGACTTCCGCGAGCTCAGCTCAGCGCGACCAGCAAGCTCAGCACCGCGAGCACTGTGACGACGGGCGTCATCGTGTACCGCTCCGCCCGGCTGCGCGAGATCGCGTTGAGCGGGATTCCGAGCACGAAGTACGCGAACACGACCCACATGCCCACGTCGGAGACGACGTCGGGCACCACATCGATGAGCCCGACCTTGTCGAGCGCGAGCACGGCGATGAGCGCATAGATCACGATCGAGACCAGGCTGCCGATCCGCAGCCTCGTCGGGAGCACCAGGTGCTGGCCGCCCCACGCGAACCGTCCGATCGGTGCCCCGAGCACGAGCGCGAGCTGGAACACGGCGAGGAGGACGAGGATGACGGTCAGCGCGATGGCGGTGGCGGGCATGGGCAGAGGCTACCGGCCGCCCGTGACCCTCAGGATGCCGCGTCGCCGACGTCGATGAGCACCTTGCCGACCGTGCCCGCCTCGACCGCATCATGCCCCTCAGCCGTCCGCTCGAGCGGGAACCGGGTGAGCGGCAGGCCCGCCTCCTCGCCGACGGCGAGGGCGCCGTCCTCGACCGCACGGGTCACGTCCTCGGCGCCGGCCGCGAGCGCAGCGTCGCCGACGGTGTAGAGCAGCAGGAACTGGTAGCGGGCGTTGAGCGAGAAGTGGTGGCGTACGTCGAGCGTCATCTCGGCGCCGCCGTCGGTGGCGTAGACCGAGATCGAGCCGTGGTTCGCAATGACGCGAGCGTTGAGCGCGGCGTTGCGCGCCGGCGAGACCTCGACGACCTGGTCGACCCCATCGGGCGCGATGGCACGGATCGCGGCGGCCGCGTCATCCGTTCGGTAGTTCACGACGTGGTGGGCACCGGCTGCCGTCGCGAGGGCCGCCTTCTCGGGTGAGCTCACCGTGGTGATCACCTGAGCTCCGGCCCACCGGGCGAGCTGGATGGCGGCGTGGCCGACCGCTCCGGCTCCGCCGACGACGAGTACGGTGCGGCCGTCGAGTGCGCCCGGGCTCAGGCGCGTCGGCCCGCCCTCGTGCACGGTGAGGGCGCGGTGGGCGGTCATGGCGGGAACGCCGAGCGAGGCGCCGAGCTCGAAGCCCGCGGCATCCGGCAGCTGCACGACGCGGCTCGCCGGGACCACCGCGAACTCCTGTGCGGTGCCGGACGGCCGCCCGTGCGCGGCCAGGAACACCCAGACGCGGTCCCCGACGGCGAACCCGGTCACCCCGTCGCCGACGGCGTCGACGACGCCCGCGCCATCCTGATTCGGCACGACCTCGTCGAACGGCGTGGGCCGGCCAGCCCGTGCGCCGGCGCGCGCCTTCCAGTCGGTCGGGTTCACCCCGGAGACGACGATGCGCACGCGCACGTCACCGGGGCCGGGCTCCGGGATGTCGCGCTCGACGAGCTGCAGGACGGACGAGGGCCCGGTCTCGGAGTACGCGATCGCTCTCATGATGAGCGCAACGCTACGCGCGCGCCGACCTTTCCGTCACCGCTCTCCGCAGGCGCCGACGCCCGGTCGTCCGAAGTGAGGACTATTCAACTCGACCCAGCGCGAGTAGGACTGACGAGGGGTGCGTTGTGATGTCGAGTCTGCTCGTCGGTCGCGACACGGGGGACGGCGTCGCCCCGACCATCGAGCCGGCACAGTCCGTGTGCCTGCTCGATGGGCCGTACGTCATGGAGGACGACCGCCGCCTGCCCGTCCCGGAGGGGAGCGAGCGGCTCCTCGTGTTCGTCGCACTCCGCAACGGACGCGCGGTGAGTCGTCGCAAGGTCGCCGGCACGCTGTGGCCGTCGGTGTCGGATGACCGAGCCGCCGGCAACCTCCGGACCGCGCTGTGGCGCCTCAGGTGCTCGGGCATCGAGATCCTCGAAGCCGACCGGCACACGCTGTCGATGCGGTTCGGCACCGCGATCGACGTCGTGGCGGTCGAGCAATGGGCCGGCCGACTGGTCGACGGCACGGCCGATGCCGACGACCTCTCCATGCGGCGCTTCCACCCCGCAGCGATCGAACTGCTGCCCGGATGGTACGACGACTGGGTCGTCTTCGAACGCGAGCGCATGCGGCAACGGCTGCTGCACGCGCTCGAGGCGCTCAGTCGCCGGCTCGCCGACGACGAACGGTACGGCGAGGCGATCGAGGCCGCGATGACCGCGATCGACATCGACCCGCTGCGGGAGAGCGCGCAGCGCGCGCTCATCCTCGTCCACCTCTGCGAGGGCAACCTCGCGGAGGCGAGGCGCGCCTACCTGCAGTACGCACGCCGGCTCCGCGCCGAACTCGGAGTCGCGCCGAGCGCGCAACTCATCGGGCTCGTCCGGCCCTGGATCGGGTAGGCGACCCGCATGCTTGTCGCTCCTGCACGAGAGGCGTACCGTGCGAAGTGACCCGACTCCGCCGTCAGGAAGTGAGGACCGTCATGAAGCCCACGATCGCACGCAATGCCGCCGCCTCCCTCGTCGCCGCCGCAGCGCTCGCGCTGACCGGCGCGGGAGCCGCCAACGCCGCACCGGCGATTCCGCTGAACGGCGGCCAGGAGGCACCCCGGCCGAACAACTTCGGCGCGCACGGCTCATTCAGCTACGAGATCGACGACGACCTCAACCGGTTCTGCTACACGCTCGTCGTGAACGATCTGTCCGCTCCGGCCACGGCCGCCCACGTGCACGTCGCCCCCCGCAACACGCCGGGTCCGGTGGTGATCCCGCTGGCCGTGCCGAGCGCGACCGACTTCTCGGTCAGCGGCTGCACGACCGTGAACGACGAGGCGCTGCTCGACGCGATCGCGGCGAACCCGAGCGCCTACTACGTCAACGTGCACAACGCGAACAACCAGCCCGGGGAGATACGTGGGCAGCTGAAGTAGCGCGGGGCGTACCCCACGCCGACCCTGCGTGAGGGCGAGCCGGTCGGTGGAGAGCGCGCGTGCAAGACCCGAGCCCGGGCCAGGCCGACCCGACCGGAGCTACTGGATCTCCTGGTCGGGCGGCCCGATGTCGATGCCCTCCTCGAGGTCGACCGACGCGACGCCGGGCACGGAGTTCAGCGCAGCGACATCCTGCGCGGACCCGGTCACGATACCGACGCTCGTCAGCACCTGGTCCACTTGCATGCCGCGCTCCCGCAGCGCCTCGGCGACCTCGTCGATCGTGTCGAGGTGCTCGTCGTCGACCGTGACGCTGACCTTCGTCCAGTCCATGGCCGGATCGTACTCCCGCTCGACGTGCATCAGCCCGGCACCCGGCCTCTCGCGCAGCCCCTCACGGCGCGAGCACGAGTCCGGAGCCGACATCCAGCGAGGGTGCCACCAGGCGCCGCCCGTTCTGCATCAGCAACGACCAGAGCTCGTTGCCCCGGTAGCCGGTCGCCTCGGCCCAGAGCGCAGCGAGCCCGGCGACGTGCGGGGTCGCCATGCTCGTTCCACTGATCGTGCGGTACTGCGTCGGCATCGGCCACGACGAGTACACCTGGTACCCCGGCCCCGCGACATCCACCTGCCCGCCGTTCATGTCGGCAAGGGTGCGCGCCGAGAAGAACGCGACATCCAGCTGCTGGTTGAGGGCGCCGACGGCGACGATGTATGGGCTGTTCGCGGGTGCGCCCACGAAGCCGTACTTGAGGTCGGTTCGCATCGCGTTGTTGCCGGCGGCGGCGACGATCAGGCTGCCCTTGTCGAGCGCGCGACGTCCGGCGGCGGTGTACGGGGGATGGATGCGCGGCACGTCCGCGCCGAGTGACATCGAGATCACCTGGCAGCCGTTCGTGATCGCCCAGTCGATCCCGGCGAGGATGCCGCCGTCGGATCCGGACCCGCCGTTGCTCAGCACCTTGCCCGCGAAGATCGCGGCGTTGTACGCGACGCCGTACCGCGGCCCGGTGCTCGGCGACTTCGGGCCGCAGGAGGTGCCGATGCAGTGCGTGCCGTGCCCGTGGCCGTCCTGAGGCGACTCGTTGGGGATGAAGGACTGCGTGGTGACCGCCCGGCCGACGAAGTCGGGATGTGCCGAGTCGAAGCCGGTGTCGAGCACCGCGACCGAGATACCCTGCCCCGAGAACGTCGACAGCTGGGCCTTGGTCGCCTGGATGCCCCAGGTGAAGTCGGTCCCGTCGCGGAAGAACTGGACGCCGGGGGCGGCTTCCGCGCCGCCGGGGCCACCTGCGGGCGGCGTGGAGGTCACGCCGAGCCGGCCTGCGAGATCGTTCACGCCGTCGGCGTAGCCGCGCACGTAGTCGTCGCCGCGCACATGGTGGATGAGCTCGGGGGAGACCGACAGCACGCGCCGCGGCCCCTCCTCCGTGGACTCGAGCGCGCCGAGCTGGCCGGGTTCGACGCTGACGACGGCCATCCCGAGCTGCTCGAACACCGTGTCGTTCGAGGCGACGGCGCCCTCTTCGCCCGCGAGTTCCTGCGAGCTCACGACGTCGTCGAGTCCGGCCTCCTGGAGGACGCTCGCCGGGTCGACGTCGTCGGCGAACACGATGATGAACCTGCCGGTCGTCTCCGGCGGGGTCGACAGGGTCGGCCCCTCGGGCGACATCGCGACCTGCGACCCGGGTCCTGACTCGATCATGGGAATGCTCCTCTCCGTCGGTGGACCGCCACGGCGCGCGGGACGGCCGGACGTTCCAGTCAAGTGCGCGAGCGTCACCGCCGCGTCACGGGCGGTGACGCGGGCGTGACACTGGCGGCGTACGGTCGGCCGCATCACATGGATCGCATCCGGGCTCAGCGCCCGCGCGAAGGGGGAGGTGCCGTGATGGACGAGGACGACGTGCGGCTGGATGCCGCCGATGACGGGCACGCCTCGGTGTCGAGCCCGGGTGCGGCCGGCGCCGAGACCGGCCTCGAAGGCCGTGGGGGCGAGCCGGAACAGGCCGGCGACGAGGGCGATGAAGGGCAGGCTGCGAGCACCTCGGGCGGCCTCGAGGATGTCGCGGGCTACACGATGCCCGACGCCGGATCGGTCGCCGAGTCGGTCGTCGAGTCCGATGAGGCCCTCCGTGACATCGGCGAGGCGTCGTTCGGACCGGTGCCGGGCCTCGAGGTCGTGATCGGCGTCGACGACCGGGTCCAGATCACGGCGACCTCCGTCTTCCCGTGGCGTGTGCACGCGTCGTTGCGGATCACCGCCAACGACGGCTCGCGGTGGATCGGGACGGGCTGGTTCTGCGGCCCGCACACGCTGATCACGGCCGGGCACTGCGTGTTCATCAAGAACAGCGGCGTGCCGAACCGCGACGGATGGGTCCGGAGCATCACCGTGATCCCCGGGCGCAACGGCGCCCAGCAGCCGTTCGGTTCTGCCGTGAGCACGAACTTCCGAACCGTGAGCGGCTGGTCGAACAGCGGCAACCAGGAGTACGACTACGGTGCCATCATCCTGCCCACCGACCTCGGCTCGGCCACGGGCTGGCTGGGCATCGGTGCGTACTCGGATGCCACGCTGCTGGCGTCGATCGCGAACATCTCGGGCTACCCCGGCGACAAGCCGGCCGGCACGCAGTGGTACCACGCCCGCAAGGTGACCTCGGTCGGTTCGCGCAAGGTCTTCTACGACGTCGACACGGCCGGCGGCCAGAGCGGCAGTGGCGTCTACCGGATCGCCGACGGCCGGCGCGTCGCGATCGCGATCCACGCGTACGGCGGCGGCACGGCGAACTCGGGAACGCGCATCACGACGGAGGTCTACAACAACCTGGTGGCTTGGAAGGCATGACGCCTGAGGATGTTCCCCTCATCACCGGCAGGGTGACGGATGACGCGGGGCGACCGGTCGCCGAGGCGGCGGTCGCGATCGTGGCCGCGCCCGGTCCGGTGCCGGATATCGCGGCGTTGACCGGTGCGGACGGGCGGTTCACCATGTCCGTGGCCGAGCCGGGGGAGTACACGGTCGTCGCCACGGCGCCGGACCAGCGCACCGGCGCGGTCACCGTGCTGGTCGGGGCGGAGGGGCCTGTCGAGGGAGAGGTGGAGATCCGCGTGTCGTTCAGGGGATGAGCGCGACGAAGATGATCAGCCCGGCGAGCACGACGGCCAGGACGGCGCCCACCGCAAGCGCAACCCAACTCCACACCGAGCGTTCGCCCGCCATGAGCCGATCATCCCACGCTCGGGTGGGCTGAGAGTCAGGGCGGTCGCGCCATCCGGCCCATCGCACTGGCGGCGCAGACCGCGAGTGACGATGCTGAATGCGTGGGAGAACCGGATGCCCGGCACCCGCCGCGTCGCATCGTGCGTGCGACCGAACCCGTGGCGCGCGCGCTCGCCGGTCGACGCTGGTTCCCGCTCTGGGCGGTGATCCACCACCGCGGGCGCAGGAGCGGCACCGACTATGCGACGCCGATCGCGATCGTGCCGACGACCTCGCGCCACGACATCCTGATCGGCCTGCCGTGGGGTGCCGGCACGAACTGGGCGCGCAACGTCGTCGCGGCCGGCGGGGCGACGCTCAGGTGGAAGGGCCGCGAGGTGCGGGCAGGGGAGCCGCGCATCATCGACTGCGGCGAGGCGGCCGCGCTGGCGAAACCGGCGTTCCGCCCGGTCGTGCGGCGGTTCCCCGCGGCGATCGTGTTGAGGCCGACGACGGCGGATGCCGCGGGCTGAGCCGGTCAGCCGGTGGGGTCGGGTTCCTTCGCCGGCCGCGAGAGCAGGACGGCGAGCACGACGAGTCCGCCGATCGGCACCAGGAGCCAGAAGACATGGCCCCAGCCATAGTCGGCGTCGCGCAGGCGGCGTACCATCACGGCGAGCGTCGGCAGGAGCACCGCGATGCCCCAGAGACTGGACAGGATGGCGCCGAGGCTCGACGCGTCGCCGATCGGGATGACGTTGAAGACCGCGAGTGCGCTTGCGACAAGCACGTAGAAGAGGAACCACCACCAGAACTCCGGGCGGGTGGCTCGCCCGGTGAACTCGGCGTACTTGCGGAGCACGGTCCGGATGGCGTCGGCGAACGACATGGGAGTCCTCTCGAGCGGCAACGGCGACTCGCGAGCGTTGCCGCCCCTCGACGTCTGGAACCGTCGTCATGGTACCGCCCCGGCACGGCTCGATGAGCGCGCACAATGGGGACATGGTCGACATCTCCGACGACGACTTCGAGCGGATGGTCGCCGAGGTGTTCGATGCGCTCCCCGACGACATGGTGCGCGGACTCGAGAACGTCGCCATCCTCATCGAGAACCAGCCGCCAGGCCAGCGGCCCCGGCTGTACGGGCTGTACAGCGGGCGTCCGCTGAAGACGCGCGGAGTCTACGGATACGGCGAGCTTCCCGACCGGATCACGCTGTTCAAGAACAACATGCAGGCGCACAGCGCCGACCTCGATTCGCTCCGCACGCGCGTGCGCATCACGCTCGTGCACGAGATCGGCCACTACTTCGGGCTCGATGACGCTCGGTTGCGCGAGCTGGGCTGGGCGTAGGGTCGACGGCGACATGTTCCTCTTCATCGGCGTCTTCCCGCGAGACCGGGAGATCGCCGTGGCGCACATCCGCTGCGACCACTGCCACGAGGTGGCCGTGCAGCACATCGTCGAGGGCGGCAGCCGCCTCTGGGTGTTCTTCATCCCGCTGTTCACGTTCGGACGCCGGTACGTCATGATCTGCGCGAACTGCGGGTGGGCCACCGAACTGAGCCGGGACGCGGCGCTGCGGGCCGCAGACCTCGCCGCCCGCAGCGGGCCATCGGCATAGCGATCGGCAGCGGATGACTCGCAGCGAGCTGGATGGCACGGCGCCGAGACCGCGCTCGGCCGGTCGAGGGGGTGCCGTCGCGATCGTCGCGACGGCCTGCCTCCTGCTCGCGGGTTGCGCACCGGGAGCATCGAACTCGGACCCGTCGGGCTCGACGGACGATCAGCCCGCGACATCCGACCCGACCGCGGCGGACGGCCCGACGTTCGCCGCCGTCGGCGACTCGATCACCGACGCCGACAGTCGCGACTTCGCCGCCGGCGACATCGGACCGGCGTCCTGGGCGAGGTACGTCCATGACGCCGGGTACGGGTTCGCCGGCGGCTGGGCCGAGTGGGGTGCGACGACGGCGCAGATGGCGGAGTCCGCGACATCCCTCGACGCTGACACGCTCGTGGTGCTCGGCGGCACCAACGACGTCGCGTTCGGCGTGCCGTTCGCCGAGACGTCGGCGAACCTCGAACGCATCGTCGAGACGGTCGGCATCGAGGATGTCGTCCTCGCGTCGGTCCCGCCGATGGACGCCTTCCCGGAGGGTGCGGTCGAGCTCAACGAGCGACTCGAGGAGTTGGCGGATGACCGCGGGTGGCGGTTCGTCGACGCATCCGAGGGCCTTCGCACCGACGACGGAATGTACCGGGAAGGGATGTCATTCGACGGTCTGCACCCCTCGGAGGAAGGTGCGCGCGTGCTCGGCGAGGCGATCGCTGAGGAGCTGCGGGACGGCTGACGCTGCGCGTCAGCGCCAGAGCACCGCGATCGCCGCATTGGCGAGGGTCAGGATGCCGATCGACCAGAAGATCGCCGCCGGAACCGAGCCGCTCTTGCGCTGACGACCGGCGCCGATGCCGAGCAGTGCGCCGATGACGATCAGGATCACGAGCTTCGTGCCGATCTTGGTGTAATTCGGGTCGTAGTCGATGCCCCACGGTGCGGCGAGCACGAGTCCTGCCACTCCAGCGATCGCGAGGCCCCAGTTCATGAGCCGTGTGATGCCGCGCTTGCCGTTGACCCATTCGACGACCCAGGCGCCGAACAGCACCGCGAAGCCGACGAGGTGGATGAGCAGAACGATGCCGCGAAGGGTCTCCATAGACGGCAGGCTACCGGGGTTGCGGGTCGCGCGGGGCGTGCCGTGGCGGTGGTGCGCTCAGCCGATCTGCTCGGCCAGCGCGACGATGATTCCCGCGGGTCCGCGCAAGTAGCAGAGCCGGTAGACATCCTCGTAGTTCGCGACCTCGCGCAGGAGCTCTGCGCCGTGGGGCCTCAGGCGGTCGAGGGTGTCGTCGAGGTCGTCGACGGCGAACATGATGCGGTGCAGCCCGAGGGTGTTGGGCGGCAGTACTTCGTGAGCTCGAGCCGGCTGTGGCCGTCGGGCGTGCGCATCATCGCGATCTCGCTGTGGATGCCGTCGAGCCCGACGGTCTGGTCGGCGAAGTCGCCCTCGATGTGCGCGCGCTCCTCGGGCTCCATCCCGAGCTCGGTGAAGAACGCGATCGCGGCGTCCAGGTCGTCGACGACGATGGCGACGTTGTCCATACGTTGGATGCTCATGGATCGAGGGTAGGACGACGTCGTCACCGGCGTCGTGCTCGACGAGTCGATGTCATCCGCACCGATGCGGCCGCTGAACGGTGCATCTGGCATGCAATCGCTCGGCATCAGCGTGATGCTCTGAGTCCCTGCTGCTGGCTGAAGCCCGCGGACGCAGCGTCGTCCGGGCGGCGCGCCGCACCGCCGGCGCTCTCAGCGGTCGCCGGCGTGCCGTCCGGGGTTCACATCATCGATTGCAGCAGCTGCGTGGCTCGTTGGTTGTCGCTCGTCGCGAGGACGATGCGGTTTCTCGAGGCCACGTAGACGAGCGAGATGTTGATGCCGGCCTCGGCGAGCGCGCGTGCCATCGCGCCGAACCGGCCCGGCGTGTCCAGGTCGGGTTCGGACAGTGCGGGGGAGACGAGTACATCGGTCTCGGCATCGACCGTCATGCCCGCACCCTCCAGTGCTGCCCTCGCGCCGGCAGCGTCCTCCACGAGGATGTGGACGGCGCTCTTCCCCTCGCCGGACACGGCGCAGAGGCCCTCGATGTTGACGCCCGCGTTGCCCAGAGCCTCGCCGAGTCGCGCTCCTTCGCCCGGCATGTCGTCGAGGCTCACCAGGAGATCCTTCGCCATGGGGCACCCCCTTTCGGATGCCTCAGGTCTACGCCCGGGCCAGCGGTGCGTCAATGCGCGTCGGCCCTGGTGCTGGGAAGTCACCCGATCCCCAGCACCTCTGCGCCGGGACGTGTTGCAGCGACCTCTCGGAGCGTCGGAGTCGGCTCGCTACCCTTGAATCGTGGAACGTTCGGGTCCGCTCCGTGTCGCCGTTCTCGACGACTACCAAGGCGTCGCCATGGATATGGCGGACTGGTCCGCCGTGACCGCCGAGATCGTCGCGTTCCATGAGCCGTTCCGGGACGCCGCCGTCGTCGTCGATCATCTGCTCGAGTTCGATGCGATCGTCGCCATGCGAGAGCGAACCGCCTTCCCGCGCGACGTCCTGACCCGGCTCCCGAACCTTCGACTCCTGGTCACGACGGGGATGCGAAACGCCGCCATCGACATCGCGACAGCCCGCGAGCTCGGGATCACCGTGAGTGGGACACGTGGCGGGATCGCGCCAACCGCGGAGCTCACCTGGGCGCTGATCCTGGGCCTCGTGCGGGGCGTCGCCGAAGATGATGCGGTCGTTCGTTCCGGAGGCTGGCAGACCTCCGTCGGCGGCGACCTCGAGGGCAGGACGCTCGGCGTCATCGGCCTCGGGCGGATCGGTCAGCGCGTCGCGTCAGTCGGCCGTGCGTTCGGCATGGACGTCATCGCCTGGAGCCCCAACCTCGATGCCGACCGTGCTCGAAAGGCCGGCGCGACGTTCGTCTCGCGGTCCGAGCTCTTCGACCGCTCCGACGTGGCCACCATTCACCTCGCTCTCGGCGAGTCGACCCGCGGCATCATCGACGCACGCGACCTGCACCGGATGAAGCCGACGGCGATCCTCATCAATACCGCACGTGCTGCGCTCGTCGAGCAGTCCGCCCTGCACCGCGCGATCACCGAGGGATGGTTCGCCGCGCTCGGCTTCGACGTGTACGAGGAGGAACCGCTTCCGCCAGATCATTGGCTCCGGCAGGAGTACCCGGATGGCGCGCGAATCCTTCGTTCGCCGCATATGGGGTACGTGACCCTCGCGAACTACCGCACGTTCTACGGTGATGCCGTCGAGGACATTGCGGCATACCTTGAGGGACGACCGATTCGCGTGCTCACCGTCTAGAGGCATGAATCGCGTGAACCGCGCCCTGTTGAGGACGAGTCGGCGGCGTAGCATCCGCATCGCCGGCGACGGCTCACGCGTGCGCTGGCCGCCCCGCGGCATCCGTCACCGAACTGATCAGTCGAGCTCTCGGAGCACCGTCGTGCGTTCGCTCGGGGTGTCGCCCGTGTTCACGACGCCTTGGGGCTCGATGAGGATCGCAGAGACCTCGCCCTCGGCCTTCGGGCAGTGCTCGATGCCGCGGGGGACGACGTAGACGTCGCCGGGGCCGAGTGCCACGTCGCCGTCTCGCAACTGGATCACCAGCTCTCCCGAGACCACCATGAACAGCTCATCGGTGTCGGGGTGCGAGTGCCACGTGAACTCCCCGAGGAGCTTCACCACCTTGACGTCGTAGTCGTTGACGCTCGCGAGCCGGCGAGGCTGCCAGTGCTCCGAGAACGAGTCGAGGGCGGCCTGCACGTTGCGAATCCGAGCGCTCATCGTCCGATCTTCACTCCCGGCCTCGGGCTCCGCAACGCTCGACGTCGCGCGATCCGCCGGCGGTCGTCATTGAGCGAACTCGAACTCGACGGTGATGTCAGGGTCGATGCTCGTGATGATGCTCGAATAGAAGGTGCGAGCCTGCGCTTCGAGCACCGGGCGGAAGCCGTCGATGTGGGTCGCGACCGCCTCATCGCTGAGCACCTTCTCGAAGACCTCGGACTGGTCGATCTCAGGCGTCGTCCAACTCAGGAGTCCGTTCTCCTCGTTGGCCACCGAGAGGTCGGGATTCTCGTACCCGAGGAACGTGAACGCCGGGATGGAGATGCGATACGCGTTGTCGCCGGTCCGGGTGATGTTCACGTCCTTACCCTCGATGCCGAACTTCGCGTCGTACTCGTAGCGGATGAGCATGGTCCGCTCACTCCCGGGCAACTCGAAGAGCCCGAAGACATCCAACGGGTCGTTCCGCTCCTCCATCACGTCGGTGACGCCCGCGGTCACCAGGACGACCTGCTCCTGCCGAGTGATCGACCGAATCACCTGGGTGTCCCGCGTCTCGCTGGAACCGAGGAACGTGCCCATGCTGAGACCCGCGAACGCCGCGCCGGCGACGAGCAGGAGCACGAAGAAGACGAGCAGAACCTTCGCCCAGAGCGGCGTCTTCTTGATCGGGTTGGGCGCGGGCGTGGTCGGTCTCAGTGGGGTGGCCGTTGTGGTCATGCGGTGACCGCCTCCGTGTCCTCATGGCCCGGTTCGTCGTCGGCGTGATTCCCGCGCTTCTTGGTTCGAAACAGGCCGGCGACACTTCCGCCCAGCGAGCTCGACGCCCCCGCGATGGCCCCGCCGACGTTCTTGACCGCGGTGAGGGCCTGCGGCTCGTCGGGAATGCCATCGCCATCGAGGTCGACGCTTCTGAACACGCGCGTTGCGGTGCCGGCCGTGCCGGCGATCCACGTGCCCGTCGACTTGGCGGCCTCCTCGAGGGCGGCGAGCGCCGCGTTCGGTTCGGCCTCGGCATCATCCGTCTCGGGCATCGGCTGCGTGGGAACGGCGAGGTGCGCCGGGAACTCGTCCGGAGCCTCGGCGAAGGCAGCGCGGGCGGCATTGACCACCTCGCGACCGAAGACGAAGCGCGTGGCCCCGCCGGCTACCGCGCCGACGCCGTACTCGATCGCCGCCTGCTGCTTGCCATTCAGGTTCTTGCGCACCGTGTCGAGCTGCCCGGTCTGGATGGTTCGCACGAGGCTCTGCGCCGCTCCGCCGGGGAGGGTGTCAGCGAGCGTGTTCGCCCAGTGCGACCAGTCCGAGCGTCCGGCAGCGATGCTCTGGCCCACATCGACCACGCCACCAGACGAGACGACTGCGACATCCTTGGCCATCGTCGCGATCTGCTTCTGGCTCACTCGATCGTTGGTCAAGCCGAGGACGAGCGCCTGCGCCTGGTGCTGATCGAGGTGCATGCCGTGGATGTCGGCGATCGCGAGGCCGAAGATCGCGGTGATCTCGAACTGCAGTTGCTCGTCGCCGGCAGGCAGGAGGCGGGCGACGCCCTTCGCGGCATGCTTGCCCGCGCCGAGTGCTGCATCCTTGGCGGCCGCCTTCACGGCGGCCTTCGCCGCCTCCTTGCCCGCCTTCTTCGCGGCCTGCTGCCCCGCGCTCTTGACACCCGCGGTTGCGGCCCCGACACCGGGAATCAACGCGATGCCGACGTCGACGGCGATCACGCTGGCCGCGATCACGGCACCTGCCGTCGTGATCGCGGTGACGTACTGACGCTTGAGCATCTGGATCACCTCTTCGGGCGTCGCCTCGGGGCGACGGCGACGCAGGCGCATCAGGTGCTTCCGTGCGATCGCGTGGCGACCGCTCACCGCCTTCGCGATGTCGCGTTCGGCCTCATCTGCGGTGAGTTCCGTCTCGAGCGTGATCTCCTCGGTGGCGGCCGAGGCAGGTTCCAATGGCGTGTGGGTCATCGACGTCGGGTCTTTCTCCAGCGAGCGGGCAGGGCCGGTGGGGTCGCAGCGTTCCTCGACATCCCGACGCCCATGCTGGCGGGTACGTCGGACATCACGCCAGGACCACGCGAGCGCTCACCCCCGTACTGGGGGTTGGTCATGGGGCGGTCGCTGGGCGGAGGCCAGGCGAAGGGCGTCGAGCGTCTCGCCGATCAGGGCTGCGAGTTCGCGGATATTCGCTTCGTCGGATTCGTCGAAGTCGCGCCCACCGCTCTTGTCGCTCAGTTGCAGCAGGCCGTAGATGCGACCGTCGTCGCCGCAGACGCTCGTGGCCAGCCATCCCCGCATCGGCGGGTGGGCGTCGGCGAACGGGCCGAATCCCTGGAAGAGCGGATGGGACGACACCTCGGCCTCGCTCAGGCGGATGACCTCGCCCCGTGGGATCTTCATCCCGTGCAGGCCTGTGCCTCTCGGGTCGACCTTGAAGTCGCGGAACGCAGCGTACTTCGCGCTCATGCTGAAGTACTTGCGTGCCTGCGACGGGTCCTCGCCGACCCAGAGCTTGAGCGCCGCCTGCTCGGCGCCGGTCAGTGCGCGGGCGATATGGCACGTGCGACGCAGGAGCACGTCGAGCTGGGCGGCGAACGCCGGTTCGTGGGAGCCGGCCGCCAGGATCGGGGTGATCTCGATTCCGACCTCACCGGGGTCCATTGCACCAAAGTAGCGCGCGCGGGCGTCGTACTCACCGACGACAGCGGTCGCGCTGCGGTGGCGGGTGAGTTGACCTCACGATCAGGGTTCGCCCGGAAGATGAGGCAAGCTCATGACTGGCAAGGTTGCCTCAAGTGCATCCCCACGCAAGACCGAGGTGGCGATATCCGTGACACAGGAACATGCGCCCGCCCATCGGGCCAAATCGAAACCGGCTTCACGTCGAGGCGCTGCGAACGATACCGATCGTGTCCCGTGGTACCGGCGGGGCAAGGCATTGCTGCTCGGTGCCGGCGCGCTCGCCGGTGCGGTGCTCGCTCTGTTCGGCCTGGGGGATCGGATCTTCCCCGCCGACCAGGGAGATGTCGCGACGATCGAGTCGGTCAGCATGATCGGGCAAACGTCCTTCAAGGAGTTCGCCGACAAGCAGTTCGGCGTGGATCTCCCGCTCTCACCGGCCCCCGCTGACGCAGCCGCGGCCGAAGCCGTGGTGCTCGTGGCTTCCGCGTCGGATCCTGCGGCACCAGTGGACACGTCCCAGACTGCCCCGGAAACGCTGGCGCCGCTCGAGCCCGACCCGACGTTGCCGCCTGAGGAACCCGTCACGGTTCGACCGCGAACGGTCACCCCTCTCGTGCCGGAGGCGGACCCTCCGGAGACGAATCCGCCGGAGACGAATCCGCCGGAGACGTCTGCACCTTCCACGCCCGAAGAAAGCACTCCTCCTTCAGACGGCGGAGGGCCGCGCGAATTCGTCCTGCCCGAGACGTACCTGCACACGATGGCCTCGCTTCCCGTTCTGGAAGAGTGGAATTTCGAATCGGCGGAGTTGCACCAGAGCCCGATCCTCGGCGTCCAGCCGACCGATGAGAACGGCAAGCCGCTCCCTCCTGAAGAGGTGGCGAGCCGGGTTGCCGAAGTGCTCAACGAAGTCGAGTCGACCATCGATGCGGAGGGCGATCTCGACCCTTCAGGATGGAGCGTCGGGGTCAACCTGTCGGTCGAGGGACTGCAGGGGGTGCCACTCCTCTTGACGTGGTCACTCGACGGGGTGAACGTGCCCGACGACTGGGCGGCCGAGAAGGTCAGCTATCGCGTGGTCGCGAGCACCCCGCGCGATGTGGGAAGCGCCGAGATCTGGATTCCGCATCTGAAGGCCGCGGGCGAGTACAACGTCAACGTCACACTTCGTCTGGAGTCTGACCAGGGCAAGACATTGGCGTACGGCCCACCGTTGACGATCGTGATCCCCTGAGGAGCGGGATCAACGCCGCGCTGCCGCTCAGTCGCGCCATGGCTCCGCCTCGCCCTTCCGGGCTGACGCGACTCATGCGGGCCTCCGTGGGCCCGTCGGCAGGATCTCGGCGCCGCTCTCGCAAGGATGGAGCTCAGTCACCGCGGCCCGCGCCGGCCGAACAGACCGGCGAACACGGCGTGCAGCAGCGGGATCACCGATGCCACGATGAGTGCCACGCCCCACACGGGCTCCTCGCGGCGAAGCAGGATGCCGCCGACGAAGAGGCCGACGAACAGCACTGCCGACACGATCCGCTGGGCCGCGCGCTCGAGCCGCACCATCCGCTGCTCGATCTTCGGTGAGCTCGCGACGAGTCGGCCCTGCTCGATGCGGTCCGCGATCGCGTCCATGCGTTGCGGCAGCCGCGCGACCGTGCCCGCGTACGACAGCGCCTGCTGCCCGAACGCCTGCACGATGTTGCCGCGCTCGTCGCTGAGGAGTTTCGCGGCGTAGGGCTCGACGGCGTCCCACATGTTGAACTGCGGGTCGAGCGAACTGCAGAGGCCCGAGGTGAGCGACATCGACCGGATGATGAGCAGGAAGTTCTGCGGCAGCTGGAACGGCAGCGCCCGCATCACCTCGCTGAACTCGATCGCGAAGTCGCGCAGCTCGCGTTGGTCGACCTGCTGCAGCTCGGAGAGGCCCATCCCGCCGAAGCGCGCGAACAGCTCGGACATCGCGCGCTCGAGCTCGGCCGTGTCGGCCGAGGGCAGCAGGATGCCGACGCCACGGATGCTGTCGACCAGGCGCTTCCCGTCACGCGCGGCGACGGCGAGCATGAGCTGCTGCAGGCCGCGGCGCAGTCCGTCGGGCACTTCGCCCATCATGCCGAAGTCGATGAAGGTGAGCCGGTACGCCGGGGACGCGGCATCCGTCGCCCCTGAAGCAGACGAGCCGAGTGCGACCGGCGTCACGAAGATGTTGCCGGGGTGCGGGTCGGCGTGGAAGTAGCCGTCGCGGAAGAGCTGGTCGAACATGACGGTCGCGAACTGCTTCGCGACATCCTTCGGGTCGATGCCCGCTGCCAGCAGGGCGTCGCGGTCGTTGACCTTGATCGCCGTCACGTCGGCGAGCGTCAGCACGCGGCGCGTCGTGCGCTCCCAGACGACCTCGGGTGCGGCGACGCGCGGGTCGCCGGCGAAGCTCGCGGCGAACCGCTCGGCGTGGCCGGCTTCCTGCAGGTAGTCGATCTCTTCAAGGCTCGTGGCGGCGAACTCCTCGACGAGCGAGGGGAGATCGACGTGGCTCGCGACGAAGCGCACGCGGCTGAGCCATCCGGCGACGCGGCGCAGCGCCGCCAGGTCGACGTCGACGATCGCCTCGATGCCCGGTCGCTGCACCTTGACGACGGCCTCGTCGTACCCCATATCGGCGGCGTCGATCGGCGCGAGCCGCGCGCGGTGCGCCTGACCGAGGGATGCCGCGGCCAGCGGCGTCGGCTCGAACTCCGCGTACGCGCGCTCGAGCGGCACCCCCAGCTCGGCCTCGGCGAGCCGTCGGATGGCGTCGAACGGCACGGGCGGCACCTCGTCCTGGAGGCCGGCGAGCTCGCGCGTGATCTCGGGCGGCAGCACGTCGAGCCGCGACGAGAGGTACTGGCCCACCTTGATCATGAGGCCGCCGAGGTCGACCGCGAGCACGTGGAAGCGCTCGGCGATGCGGGTCAGCCGCGCTGCGCGCCCGCGTGCGGCGACCTTGCCGAAGCCGATGCGGGGCAGGACGAGCTCGTACCACCAGGTCTGCGCGATGTATCGCGCGGCGAACCGCAGGATGCGTCGGTAGCGGGCGCGCGTGTTCCCCACATCGGGCGTCGAGTCTCCCGGACGCCGACGTGCCGAGGGCACCGAGGTCAGTCCTGAGCGAGGATCGAGTAGAGACGACGGCGCGCGTCATCCAAGATCTCGACCGCCTGCTTCACCTGCTCGGGCTTGCCGCCGCGCCCCACCGCCGCGGCTGCCTGGGCGAGGTCCATCCCGGCCTTCGCGAGCGGCCCGGCGTTGCTGAAGTCGCGGCGCACGCTCCCGCTGGTGCTGGCGCTGCTCCCGGTCGGCCACGGTGCCCGGTCAGCGGATGCCTCGGCCTCGGCCTTGCCCGCCTCGGTGAGCGTGTACGTCTTGCGCCCGTTCGACTCCTCGGCGGTGATCAGCCCCTCGTCGGCGAGCAGCTGCAGCGTCGGATACACCGAGCCGGCGCTCGGCTTCCACGCGCCGCCGCTGCGTTCGGAGATCTCGCTGATGATCTGGTAGCCGTGCATCGGCTTCTCGGCGAGCAGCGCGAGCACCGCCGCGCGGACGTCGCCCTTGCCCATGCGCGGCGCGACCTTCTGCTCGAACATGCCGCGCAACTGCTCCATGGCGTCCCACAGCCCCTGCCCGGGGTTGCCCTTGCCCCACCCGGGTGAGGAGCTGCCGAAGCCGCCGCCGCTGTACGAATCGCTCATGATGACCTCCTTGGAACGGGGCCCTGATCGGGTCTCGACGATATGTCAACGATATATCGCTGAGTGGGCTCCGGTGGTCGTGAGTTGGCTGTGAAAACGATCGGCGGTTGGCGGGCTCGGGCGGCGAAACGGCACGCGAGGGTGCCGATCGCCGCGTCACGATGGGCCTGCCGGCGATGGCCGGCGAGCGCGGTTGCGGGTCGTGCGGCGTGAGCGCCACGCGCACGGTGAACGCGTTCGAATCCCGTCATGCCGCCCGGTCTTCGCGCAGCTCGAATCGCGCACGGCCACCGAGTCGTGGGACTTGTGCCGGGTCGATGTGCGGTGGCGGGATGAACCACACATCGGTCGGGCCCGCGTGGATGCGCCATCCGTCGCGGTGGATCATGTGATGGCAGAAGCTGCAGAGCATCACTCCGTTCGACAGGTCGGTCGCGCCGGTATCTCGTTCCCACCAGTCGATGTGGTGCGCTTCGACGTACCCGATGATCTGGCCGCATGAGGCGCAGCCGCCGTCGCGTTCGCCGAGCGCGAGCCGCTGCGTCCTGGTGAACAGGCGCGCGGCTCGGCCGAGGTCGAGCGGGAGGCTCTCGCCCCCGAGGACGGCGGGGATGAGTTCGGCGTCGGCGGCCATGCGGCGGGCGGTGCCGGCTGAGACGGGCTGTTCCAGCCCGTCGATCCGGGCGTGGCCGAGCTGGGTGACGAGGGTGTCGAGGTCGACGCGCACGATCACGGTGGTCTTCGCGAGCGGGGCCAGTGTCTGGGTGCAGCCGAGGGTGTGGCGGGCGAGCGCGGCGAGCGCGTCGGCTTGGATCTGTGGGATCGTGCGGAGGTCGTCGATGACCGGGTGTGGCTCGCCGTCGCCGGCCGGGTCGCCGCCCGGTTCGCGTCGGCGCAGTACGTCGCTGACGAGCGCTTCGATCGCTGCCTTCACCGGAGCGGCGCTTTCGGGGTCGAGTCGGGCATGCAGGTGCACCACGCCGCGACCGTCCTCGCGCATGGTCAGCGAGCGCTCCATGCGGAGCTCGTCTTCGCGGGGTTCGACGCCGTCGGGATCCAGCCGCGCCTCGGCTTCACGCACTCCGCGCAGGAGGGTCTCGAGCGGCACCCGCGCGGCGAGGTCGACCAGCGCATGCTCGACGACCTGGACTCGATCGGGGTCGGATCGCCTCGACGCCCGGTCGAGCATCGTAGTGATCGCGGATGCCGCCTCGATGCTGATCGCGGCCGACTTGAGGGCGTCGGCGATGTGCCGATGCCGTGACGGGAGTCGCTCCCCGGTGAAGGTCTGCCGTTCGGCGGTCGCGGTGCCGACCGCGATCAGCCGGCGCGCGTCGCCGTGCGACCCTCCGGTCGCCGCGGCCACGAGGCGGGTCGGGTTGTGGAACCCGTGCGTCTTGGCGAACCCGGTATCGCCGAACTCGGGCCCGGACCGCTTCGACACCTCGGCAGCGACCCTGGCCAGCATCGCATCGACATCACGCCGGACCTTCCCCAGCGCATCGGTGACCTGTATGAGCCCGGCATCGCTGAACTGCTCGACCTCGACCTGCGCGCCCCCGCGAACGGCGCCCCACGCCGGCAATCCGCCCGCCCACACCTCGTGCAGCGCTGCGACATCTCGCTGAAGCGCAGACAACGCCCCGGGCGGATGCTGCGCGGCCGGGGGCTGTTCCATGCTTCGATCCTGCACCCACCCACCGACATTCGATCGAGTCGGAAATCGGCTCTGATCTGGCTGTTTCCCTGTGCAGAACTCCGCCCGATGGCCGCCTGTGGAGGACGAGTCGCGTAGGAGCCAACTTCGGGATGCCGCGCTGGTCGGCCCTCAGAGGGTAGCCCGCGCTTGGCCGCCAGCAGCGTGTAGTGGATGGCGCGCGGCTCGGGCTCGGCTCCCGTCGACGATGCTGATCCGGCCGCCGACGATGCCGGTCCGACCGCGTGGCATCCGTTTCGCTCGATCGTGCAGGGCAGCCCCGTGGTATCCGTCGGGCTCAACTACGCAGGGTCGGCCGCGTGGCATCCGTCTTGCTCGCTGGTGCTGGGTCGGCCCGTGGCATCCGTCTTGCTCGATCGTGCAGCGTCGACCCGTGGCATCCGTCTCGCTCGGTTGCGCAGGGTCGGCCCGCGGCATCCGTCTCGCTGTCGACCTTCGAGATGGCTGTATCAGTCCGCGTCACCCAGACCGAGACCCAACCGCCTCCAGATCGGATGCCGCCGGCGCCGCCGCCTTCCGCCGCACGGGTGCATTCGCGACCAACACCCCGCTGACGAGCACCGCCCCACCCACCGTCTCCCACACGTTCGGCACCTGCCCGAGCAGCACCGCAGCCGACGCCATCGCCACCACCGGCGCGAGCAGCACCCACGGCACGACCGACGCCGACCGGTTGCGGGCGAGCAGCCCGTTGAAGATCGCGTAGCCGACGAGCGTGCAGAGGCCTGCGGTGTACAGCGTCGAGAGCAGCGGCCGCCACCCGAACGCGGCGATGCCGGCGGCGATGGCGTCGGGCCCTTCGATGAGCGCCGACAGTACGAGCGCGGGCAGCGGCACCACGAGCGACGACCACACCGTGAGCGACAGCGCGCCGAACCTCCGAGCCGCCGCGACCGGCCCGGCCCGCCGCGCGATGACATTCCCGAGAGCCCACGACAGCGCCGCCAGCAGGCACAGCACGACCGCGAGCGCGGGCGCGTCGCCGCCGCGGCCGAACGCCACGACGCCGAGCCCCACCGTCCCGAGCAGCACTCCCGCGACCTGGAGGCGCGTCGGCCGCTCGCGCAGCGCGAGCGCGGCGACGAGGATCGTGAGCACGACCTGCGCCTGCAGCAGCAGCGCGGCGATGCCGGGCTGCAGTCCGAGGGCGATCGACGTGTAGAGCAGCGCGAACTGGCCGAGGCTCATGAAGAGGCCGACCCCGACGACCGTCTTCCAGCTCGCGAGCGGCCGCGGCACGACGACCACGGCCAGGGCGACCACCGCGAAACGCACGGCGACGAAGAACAGCGGCGGGATGCCATCCATGCCCCAGTCGATGACGACGAAGTTGAAGCCCCACATCGTCGCCACCAGCGCGGCCAGCAGCATGTCGCGTCTCGTCATGGGTCAAGGGTGGCCCGCGGCATCCGGAATCACCAGCGACCATTTCTCTGCCCGAATCGGTAGCATCGCTGCATGATCGATCTCGAAGCCGTGGTCGCGCTGCGTGCGGTGGCGACGAACGGCAGCGTCGCGGCGGCGGCGGATGCGCTCGGATTCACGCCGTCGGCGGTGTCGCAGCAGATCAAGCGCCTCGAGCGCGGCACGCGGGTCGCGTTGCTCGAGCGGGCGGGTCGCGGTGTGGTGTTGACGGATGCCGGGCGTCACCTCGTCACGTCGTCGGCGACGGTGCTCGCCGACCTGGAGCGCATCGAGGCCGACCTGCACCTCACCGGTCAGGCGATGGGGGCGGATGGCGCGGCCGGCCGCCGGATCACGGGGGAGGTGCGCATCGGCGCGTTCTCGACCGCGGTGCGGGGCCTGCTGGTCGAGGTGCTGCCGCGGCTGCGCGAGGAGCATCCGGAGCTGCGAGTGCCGTTGCGCGAGAGCGAGCCGTGGGAGACGATCGCGCTCGTCGCGTCGGGTCAGCGCGATCTCGGCATCGTGCACCGGTGGGGCGGGGTCGCGCTGGCGATGCCCGATCACCTGGTCGAGACGCCCCTGTTCGCGGATGTCGCGGACGTGATCCTGCGCCGCGAACACCCGCTCGCCGACCGGGCCGAGCTGACCCCTGCCGACCTGGCCGAGGAGCAGTGGATCGCGACCTTCGACTCGACGATCTGCCGGCAGTGGCTCCGGCGCCTCTTCGACGGCGTCTCGAACGCGCCGCGCATCGTGCACGAATCGATGGAGTTCGAGAACCACCTCGAGCTCGTGCGTGCCGGTCTCGGGGTGGCGTTGGTGCCGCGGATGGGACGCCCGCCGCTGCCCGACGACCTCGTGGCGATACCGACCGTGCGGCCGGCGTCGACCCGCGGCGTCTCGGCCGTGCACCGCCGCAGCCAGGCGGACTCGCCGGCCCTGCAGGCGGTACTCGACGGCGTGCGGGCGAGCGCGGCGCAGTTCGACGATTGCTGATCGGCCCCGACGCAGCAAGGATTGCTCGGGCGGCAGCGCCGCTCGTGTCTCAGCTCGCTGGCGACCCCGCTGCCCGGCCCCCGAGCAGATTCGCCACGAAGCCGGCGAGGTCGCGCCGGAGCCCGCGATAGGCGGTCGGATGCGGGATCTCCGCGTCGATGACGGCGTCGATCCGCTCGAGCGTGGGCCGAACGAGCCCACCTGCCGCGGCCGACCACGATCCGAGCTGCGCCTCGAGGTCGTCGATGGTGAGGTCGGCATGCCGATACACGCCGTTCACGGCGAACGCCATCCGCCCGTCGTTCGGCTGGTGGCGAAGCGGCACGGTGTCGTAGGCGGGTGCAAGGGTCGTCGGGGCGTCGAACGGATGCAGCAGCGCGAGGTTCTTGGCGTGCAGGTCGACGTTGCCGACGGCGACGGCGAGCACCACCATCCGCGCGAGCCGCTCGACCGAGTCCCGCCCGGCCTGGGAGCGCACGAGCGCATGAAAACGGTCGAGCGACGCGGCGCCGCCCTGCTCCTGGTACTTCTGCGTGCGAGGGATGCCGAGCGCCTGGCACAGGTCCTCCTGGTGCACCCGCCCGGTCGGGGCATCCGTTGCCCGGTCGTATCGTTCGATCACAAGGGCCCGGATGTCGCCGAACTCCTCGATCCACGTGCCGTACTCGATGAGGCCGAGCGCGCGGGCGATGCGCGCGCCGTACTCCTCGTCGAAGATCATCGTCGGGTACCGCGCGACCTCTGGCTTCAGGATGTGCGTCGATGGGAACCCGTCGTGCACCCGGTGCCATCCGTCGTCGATGCGGGCGAGCACGACCTTCGGCTGCACGCCGTTGAGCGAGGTCTTGCCGGTCGTGCGGTCGTTGCCGAGGGGGAGTGCGGCGGGACTCTGGAGCAGGCGGCCGATGCCGGCGTCGTCGATCGGAGTGGTGAACGGCGTGCGCGGCTCGCCGAGCGCGGCGGGGTCGTAGATCTGCAGCGCGCCGGCGACGTCCCGCCCGTAATGTGCGAGCAGGCCGAGCACGTCGTACTCGGGCAGGCGCGCCTGCGCGGCGAGGTCGGCGAGCAGGTCGCCCTCGGGGAGGAGTTCTGCGAAGAAGTTGCGTCGCCGTGCGACGTGCGATCGGTTCCCGAAAGGCACCAACGGCACGGATGTCGACAGCTGGGTGCTGCCCAGCCCGAACCGCTCGATCGCGGCGCCGGATGTCTCGAAGTCGAACCGTCGCCAGTCGACACCGATCAGGCGGCCGACCTCCTGGCCGTACAGCTCGACGGTCAGCTCAGGCATCGCCGTGTTCCTCGGCGGCGCGATCCTCGTCGCGGGAGCCCTCGTCCTCGCGGCTCGGCTCGTCGAGCTCGGCGTACAGCCGCACGCCCGTCGCCTCGAGCATCGCGAACAGCCGCTCGGTGAGCTTGCCCGGCTTGCCCGCCTCCATCTCGGAAACCCAGCGTTGCGTGAGCCCGAGCTCGGCGGCGAGGTCGCGCTGGCTCAGTCCACGTGCGAGCCTGCCCTGCTGAAGCATGAGGCCGAGGGTCTCGGCGTTGGGCACACGGCCGCGGTAGTTCATGCGCAGGCTCCGTTCACTACGAATTCGTAGTCACGATAGACCATTACGTTTTCGTAGTCAACCTTCCCGACTACGGTTTCGTAGTCACGGGGCGGACGCGGTCGGGCGAGGGCCGGTTGCACACGGTGTGAGCACACAGGGCTGTCCCCGTGGGGTGCTCAGCCGAGCATCCAGTCCTGGCAGGTCATCGATCCCCGGTGTGCGCGAGCCCGTCCACGGCCGGCGCATTCCGCTCGGTACGACGCCGTGTCCCGAACTCCGCCCACGCGAGCGCGGCGGCCGCGACGATCTCGACGCCCACCGTCGCCAGCAGCCCAACGCCCGCTGCGTCCGTGATCACGGAGTACACACCGTAGGCGGCCCAGGTGAGCCAGGCAGCGATGAAGGCGACGCTGACCGCGAGGCGCCCGCGCGACGGAGGCTCGCGGCGCACGAGGAAAAGTGCAACGCCGAAGCCGGCGGTCCCCACGCTTGCGCGGAGACCGAACCAGGCCGCCACCGGCTCGATCTCCAAACCCCACGACGTCAGCGGCACAGACGGCGCGACGAGCCATGCCACCGGGATCAGCCAGCAATACACCGCGAGGATGGTCGCGACCCAGAAGTACGCGCGGCTCATGCTCCTGCCCCTCGAGTCGACCGGGCCCGAGCGGGATCGATGAACACGAGCCGAACGCACGGCGCTTCCCTCGTGTGACTCTGTGGATGAGGGGTCATACCCGTACCTCGATCCCTGAGAACAGCGGGCCTTGGCGTGATGGTGCTCACTATGGCAGACCTCGATCCACGACCACAACGGATTACGACGGCGGGCCGGCGCACGGGCGCGGCGTATTCAGACCAGCCTCTCGGGCTGCAAGATGGTCTTCGCCCTCCGACCCTGGCTCAGGATGTCGCCGCGAGCGCGCGCACGACGCGCTCGACCGCAGGGCGCACGTCGAGTTCGGGGTCGACCGTGAGTCGGTGCAGGGCCAGGCCGTCGCAGAGGGCCATGAGGGCGCGTGCCGCCGGCACGGGGTCGGGGATGCCGGCCGCGGCGACGAGCCCGTCGGTCCATTGCTCGAACTCGCGACGCTGGCGGCGCAGCGGTTCGAGGAGCTCTGGGTCGGCCGCGAGTTCGACGAAGAGCGCGTAGCGCGCCCGGGTGCGTGTCGCGGCCGGGCCGGTCTGCACGAGCAGCACGGCGCAGATTCCCTCGGCGATCGAGTCAGGCGTCGGCTGCTCGAGCAGTTCGGGCGCGAAGTCGGCGCGCTCGAGTTCGGCCATCCAGTCGATGATGCCGGCCAGCAGGGCCCGCCGGGTGCGGAACCAGTTCGAGGTCGACCCGGCGGGCAGCCCGGCCCGTTGATCGACGCGCGCATGGCTGAGTGCCCGCACCCCGTCGGTGCCGAGGACCTCGACCGCCGCCTCGAGGGCTCGCTCCCTGGTTGCTGCAGCCATCGGCGCCTTTCACGTCGGGTACGTCGAGGAGTTTCCCACGGGCGCGCGTGGCGCCGTGGCATCCGTGCGCCGTGGTATCCGCAGGTCGGGGTCGGCGGACCGAGCTCAGTCGGCTCGCCGGATCCAGTCGAGCGCGAGGTTCGCGACCGCGTCGGGAGCCTCGGCGGGGAGGAGCTTGCCCCCGTCGTCGACGAACGCGAACTCGACGTCGTCGGCGAACCGCTCGGGGTTCGCGCAGAGGCGGCGGATCAGCGGTTCCTCGAACCTGGTGTCGACCCGGCCGAAGGCGAAGAGCGTCGGTACGGTCAGGCGCATCCGCTTGTACACGCCACGGCTCAGCCGCATCGACTCGGGGATCACCATGCCTCGGTAGAGCGCGCGGACCGCCTGGTCGATGGCGGGACGCTGCATGGGCGCGAGGTGCGCGTCGATCTCCGCCTCCGGCGTCCGTCTCGCGTTGTACTGATCGGCCCACACGCCCCGGAGCGAACTCCCGGGGCGATGCCAGAGCAGCTTCGGCATGTGCCGGAAGGCGGCGACGAGCCTGGGGCTGAACGAGATGAATCCGGGCGGCACCGAGAGCTGTAACGCCCTCCCCACGCGTTCGGGGTGGGCGTAGGCGAGCTGCATCGCGGTGATCGCGCCCATGTCGTGGCTGACGAGGTGCGCACGTTCGACATCGAGCGTCTCGAAGAGCGCGAGCAGGTCATGCAGTCGCGTCTCTCGCTCGATGCCGGGGTCGTCGGCTTCGGTCCAGCCGGCACCGCGAAGGTCGGGACAGATCACGCGGTAGCCCTGCTCGGCGATCAGCGGCGCGACCTGATGCCACTGCCACCAATGCAGCGGAAAGCCGTGCAGCATGACGACGGGTTCACCGTCGCCGACGATGGCGACGTGGGTGCGCAGGCCCGGGGTCTCGACGATGAGGTGCTCGAACCCGGATGCCTCGGGCAGCGGCGGTGCGAGATCCGCCGGTGCGGCGATCGAGTGACGGCGAGGCTCAGGTGCACGCATGACGACTCCTTCGTCGGTGCGGGTTACTATGTTTATAGTACATCCGTGGATCTCCACCTGCTAGCCCCAACACTGCGGCCGAGCACGAGCACACCGACCCATAGCTGCGGGCGCGGGCCGGAGCCGGCGCCCGAGGCTGCCCGATGCCGATCGAGCACATGCGCTTGCTGAGGGTCGCGCCCGGTTACCTGCGTCGCATGCCGCCGAATACTGCGCGAACGGCGAGGTACGCGGCGGCGCAGGCACCGATCCCCAGGAGCAGCGCGGGTTCGCCTCCGGCCGCGCACGCGCTCCCGTAGCCCGCCGACACCAACGCGGTCGCCACGGTCACTCCGAACGCGCCGAGCCCGATCACGACACCCGGCGCGAGCGAGCCGACGAAACCGAGGAGTCCGGCGACACCGATCAGGACGGGGGCGAGCGCGGCATGCTCCGCGAACATCGGCACGCCGAAGGGGAACGCGAGGAACGTCAAGATCTCGACGACTGCGAAGAGCGCCAGCGCGCTCACCGACCTGATTCCGCCGCGGAGCAACGCCAGCGCGGCCCCGGCGAGCGCCGCGATGGCGAGTACCATCACCATCATGATCCGGGTCTGCGGCGCGAGCCCGACGCACGAGTCTCCGGTCACGAAAGCCAGGACGGCGGCGCTGCCGCCGACGACGCCAATCACCTCGAGCACCGGCCTGAGCACGCCGAGCGGAAGCAGTGTGCAGGAGAGTCCCGTGAGCGCGCCGACCGCGACCGAGGCGGAGATGTCGGCGCCGGTGAACTCGAGCACGCCCGCGACGGCGGCGACGGCGAGCACGCCACCGGCCAGGCGACCGCTGTTCTCCGGCATTCGGTAGGAACCGACGCCTCGGAGGGTCTTCGCTGCGTACCCGTTTCGTCGCATCCCTCCCAGCAGCAGGAAGAAGACGCCGATGAGGCAGGCGAGCACGAGCCCGGCCGAGAGCAGGTCACCCAAGGACGGTCACCGTGCTCCGGCGTCCTCGTCGAACGGTGCAACCTCAACGACGATGACCGTCACGTTGTCCGGCGCACCGGCCTCGTGAGTCGCCCTGATGAGACCGGATGCCACGGAGCGGATGTCCCGGCGCTGCGCGATCGCGGTGACCGTCGCCATATCGACGACCGCGAGGCCGTCGCTCGCGAGAAGGAATCGGTGCCGTGCTCCGGGGACCCATGACCCGGCGAACCAGTGCGAGTCGAGTTGCTGCCGGCCGCCGCCGCCGATCGACTGCGTCAGCACTTGGCGAGCGGGATCGGCTCGACTCATGCCGACGTCGTCGACGGAGAGCAGGCCGAGCACCCCCTCCGTCGCTCGGTAGACGCGGCAGTCGCCTACGTTGGCGATCTGGTACCCGTCGGGCCCGATGACGAGGGCAGCGAACGCGGCGCCCATTCGCGGCGTGCCGAGGGCGTCGCCCGCGTCCGAGACGAACTCGTGCGTGCGCTGAGCCAAGGCGTCCGACGACTCGGCATCGAGGATGTCGGCGAGGCGAGGGCCCAGCACGTGCGCGGTCAGGAACGCGGCAAGCGCTCCGCCGCGATGTCCGCCCATGCCATCGATCACCGCGCAGGAGATCGCCCGGCTCAAGGTGAAGGCCAGATCGTGGAAGGCCCGGTCCGTCGTGCTGCACCAGCCGTCGGCGAGTGCCACATCCTGGTTCTCGTCACGCACGAGTCCGCGGTCGGTGGCTGCCGCGAGTGTGAACCGCCACTGCGGAGCAGCGGGGCCGTTCACGAGAGCAGACTCAGCGCGAACCAGGCGATGAGGCCCACGACGATGACGCCGAACCCGACGACGACCACCACCGTCAGGGCCAGCAGTAGCGGCCACGGCGAGGCGAGCACGACGTAGAGACCGAATACGACGGCGGCGACGACCGCGACGATCGCCAGCGGGGCCGAGCGCCGGGCGAGGTCGTGCTGGAGTTGCGTCATGACCAGCGTGGCGCAGCACGCGCCGACGGCGATCAGGAAGGCCTCTCCAGGTCCGCCGCCCATGGGCAGATCCGGAAGCACTCCGTCGACCCGGTTGCCGATATCGACCGCCCAGGGCGGTGCCATGGTCGAGACGAGGGATTTCGCGCCCTGGCCGCTGGTGCTCATATAGAGGAGTTCGGCACCGATCCCGACCGACACGACGCCGGCGAGGACGGCGACGGCGGAGAGGATGTGCCGCATGCCCGTGGAATGCGCCGGGCCGGAGGTATGCCAGAGTGACTCGTTGCCCGTGCGTTCCTGATCGAGACTCGGGCGCCCGCCGAAGACGGCGGACAGCGCGACGGCCAACCCGAAGAACGCGCCGAGCACCAAGGGCACGGTGATCCACCACGTCGCGCTGGTCACGGGTACGGCGGGGAACCATCCGACGGCCTGGACCCACCAGAGTGCGACCGACACGATGAGGCCCGAGGCGAGCAATGTGCCCCTCGCCTGAAGTCGGACGGGTGCGACGAAGGTCTCCCAGAGGAACACCACCCCGGAGAGCGCAACGGCGCTGGCACCGGCGCTGACCCCTGCCGCACGGGCGATGTCCCAGGTCGACCCGCTCGAGTCCCCCTGGAACAACGATGGTGCCGACAGCGCACCAGCGGCCAGCATGAATAGGCCCACCGCCCAGAGCCGCTTCAGGAATGCTGGCCCGTTGCGCGCCCTTCGGTCGGCCAGCATCGCCCGCTTCTGCTCGGCGCGCGCCCGCTTCTCTTCGGCTCGGGCTGCTCGTTCCTGCGCCCGTTCCGCCTCCTCTTCCGCGTTCCGCCTTCGTGTCTCGACGTCCCGGGCGACGGGGAGCACGCTGAGCGCCACGACGGCCGTGCCGGTGCCGGCGGCATCGTCCGGGTCGAGCGCACGGGCCGCGTCGCGCAGCGCGACGGTCCATTCCGGGATGTGCGTGCTCCTCTCTCCCTCACGGACCGCACGAGACCGGGCGGACGCGGCCGCAGCCTCGTCGAACGCGGCGAGCAGCAGCGTTCCCTCCCACGAGGTCCGGAGCGATCCGAGGTGAGGTTCGACGTCGGGCACCTGTTCCAATGCCGCACGCCAGAACTGCACGTCGTCCCACCACCGGCTGAGCAGTTCGTCGGCCCAACCGAGCGCGGCGTCGTCGTCGATGTATCGCGCAGCCTCGCCGAACACCCGGAGCCGTCGCACCTCGCGGATCCATTCGCCGGCGCCGGCATCCCCGGCCTGCGCGGCCAGTGCAGTCGCCGTCAGCGTCTCGCCGTCGAGGCTCCGGCCCTGGAAGACGGGGGCCGCGCCGGGAAGGAAGACGCCCTGCATCGCGAGCAGCGTGAGGCTGGGGGACGACCTCGCGAGGATCGACGCGATGACTTCGTCCGGCACCCTCGCTTCCGTCAGGAACGTGCGGAGCTCCTCGATGCCGCGGCCCGCGAGCTTCGTGACAGACCATTGCCATTCGCGAACCATCGCGCGGGAGAGTTCCACCGGATCCGTATAGCCGACGCCGCCGACGAAAAACGGCTTGATGCCGGGGAGCCGTGCTTCCCACACCGGGCCCGACCCGCTGCGCGCGACGGCGGGCGAGCCGCCTGCAAGCCATTCGCGGACCTGGGCCGAGCCCCAACGGCGCTCCGCGTCCCCCGTGAGCAGACCAGACAACAGGAGATGCCATCGGGGGTCGCTCACCGCGGCGAGATCGAAGTCCCCGCGGCCGATCATGAAGCGCATGTTCTCGTTGTTCGGCGTGAGGCCGGACGACGGATCGGCGAGCAGGTGGTGTCCCATCAGCAGCTCGAAGGCCATCATGCCCACCGGCCACCAGTCCCCGCGCTTCGACACCTCACCGAAGAAGGCCTCGGGCGGCGAGTACGCCCACGTGCCCCGCACGGTCGCGGCGGCGGTCGCGCTGGTCTGGATCGAGACGCCGAAGTCGCCGATGACGAGGTCGAGCGGCTCGAGGCTGCGCACGAGCACGTTTCCCGGCTTCAGGTCGCGGTGCACGATGTCCATGCGGTGGAGGTAGTCGACGGCCTCGGTGAGCTCCTCGACGAGTTCCCTGACGAGCCCGGTGTCCTGTGGTGTCCCGGCGCGCTCGCCGAGCAGGTCCTGCAGCGAGCCGAGCGGGAAGTACTCCATGATCTCCCATTGCTCACCGTCCGCGTGCTCGAGCCTGGACGGGACGATGTGCCTGCGGTCGCCGTCGGCGAGGGCGTCGATCACGCTCGGATCGATGATTCCGTTCGCGTCGAGATAGAGCTTGACCGCGACGTGTTCGCGGGTCGTCCGATCCCGGCACAGGAGCACCGCGGCCTGCGAACCGGCGCTGATGTCCGCCTCGTAGTCGTACCGTTCGACGAGGTGCTCGGGCAGCGTGTACTTGCGACGCCCGCGCGGTCGGCCCGGGGTCGAACCGGGCTCCGCTGTGGTCGCACGATCGAGGTCGGCGCTCCCCGGTGCGGCCTTCGAGCGGGAGTGAGGCTCGACCGTCGTCCCACGGTCCCGAGCGAGGTCGGACGGGTCTTCCCGTTCGGTGAGCCGTTCGCGATCCGCTGCCGCCATGCCGTCCTCCTTCTTCCCCAGGCCCGTCAGCTCATCCCGAGCTCTCGGGGGACGTGCACCGTGACGGTGACGCGCCGGCCGAGGCCGACGAGGTGGTCGCCCGCCTCGAGCCGAACCTCGTCGGTAATCTCCCGACCGGAGAGCCATGTGCCGTTCGTCGAGTCGAGATCGGTGATCCAGACCGCCCCGTCTCGGAGGTAAAGCCGCGCATGTCGCCGCGAGACCTCGTCCCGGTCGAGCGCCGATCCGACGCGGTTGTCTTCCGAGAGGCGGCCGAGCGTGAGCGGTCCCGGGCCGAGCTTTACGGTCGCGCCGTCCGGCAGCGTGACCGTGGCCAGGATCCGGTTCGCCGCATTCGCCGCGCCCGCTGCAGCACGTGGGCTCACCGACATCCCGCAGAAGCTGCAGGCCGCGGCATCCGCCGGCACCGGACGCTCGCACAGTTCGCACGGCGTGGCGGGCTCCGACTGTTGGGCGCGCGTCTCGGTGCCGAAGGCCCGCCGATCCGTCTCGAGCATGTCGCCTTCCCAGATGAGCAGCTCACCGCACCGGCACATGGTCATGCCCGGCTCGATCGACGCGCCGCACTCGTGCTTCATGGGCGCGCCCGCCCGCCGTCGGGCGATTCTGCATCCCAGCTGACTTCTGGCAGGCGGATGCCACGGGCAGCCAGCTTCGCGCGCAGGCGATCGAGGTCGCCCGGGTCGGGCAGGCCGATGAGCGACACCGCTCCGTCGTCCACGGCGACCTGGATCGCCGGCCGGGCCGGCGCCACCCTCGCCATCCTGGTGGCGCCGAGGGCGGTGTTCGTCTCGATCGTCTGGTTGGCGCTCCCGAGCACCGGGTGCGGGCTCGGTCGATCGCGGCGGTAGGGCCCGGCGATGACGGCATCGGCGACGGCCCACAGCCGGGGGGCGCGGCGACGCGCAGCGGCTGCGGCGTAGCCGGTGAACACGAGCGCATCCATCTCGGCTCCGCGGTCCCATCTCCGTCGTGTGGCGTCGATGAGCCGCGTCACCTCGTCCGGCTGCTGGAATGGCTCCCCGCCGGTCACGGTGAGCCCGGTGGCGCCGACCTCGGCCGCCGTGCGGGCGAGGTCGGCGGCGAGGACCTCGATGTCCGCGCTCGTGCCGGCGTCGCTCGACCAGGTGTCGACGGAGGCGCAGCCGTGGCATCCGATCGTGCACCCCTGGACCCAGACCGCGACGCGCACGCCGGGGCCGAGTACGGTGACCGGTGCGGCGAAGCGCGCGATGCGGATGGTATCCGGACTCATACGAGCGTCGCTGTCACGATGCCGCGTTCGTCCTCCGTCACCGATGCCACCGTTCGCGTGGCACCGGGCGGTAGCCCGAACACGGCTCTGGCGATGGGGTTCACGAATCCCGTCTCGAGGTTGCTGCCGATGCCGCGCGCGCCGAGGCTCGAGCCCGCGACGGCGCGGTCGATCACGCTTCGGCGCACCGCGTCGGGCAGTTCGAGCGAGATGCGCTGCTCTCGCCGGGCCCGCTCGAGCACGTTGTCGACGTAGCCCTCGGCGATCTCCCGAGCGATGGGGTCGGTGAGGTAGTCGAAGACGACGATGTTGTCGCCGATCCGGCCGAGCAGTTCGGGTCGGTTGAGGCCGGTGGTGAAGGCGTCGTGGATCGACGCCTGCACGTTCCGCTCGAATTGCGCGCCGTCCGCCTCGGAGTCCTCGGCGCGCGTGCCCTCGAGCCCGATGCCGAGGTTGGAGGTGAACACGATGAGCGCTTCGTTGAAGAACACCGTGTCGCCGGATCCGTCGGTGAGTCGGCCGTCGCTCAGGATCTGCAGGAACTTGTCGAGGATGCGCGGATGCGCCTTCTCGATCTCGTCGAAGAGCAGGACCGAGAACGGCCGCTCGCGGACCGCGTTGGTCAGCTCCCCGCCGGCGTCGTGGTTGACGTATCCCGGGGGTGATCCGATGAGGCGGGCATCGGTCGCGGCGTCGGCGAACTCGCTCATGTCGAATCGCACGTACGCCGACTCGTCGCCGAAGAGCAGCTCGGCGACCGCCTTCGCGAGCTCGGTCTTCCCGACGCCGGTCGGTCCGGCGAAGAACATGACTCCGCGTGGACCGCTGCCGCGGTCGCGACGGTGTGCCGCGGTCATTCCGCTGGCCGAGCGTACGAGGATGTCGAGGGCGTGTCGGATCGCGCGCGGTTGCCCCTTCACCCGGCCCTGCAGAGCCGACTGGCCGTTGCTGATGCGACGGTGCAGCCCGGAATCGCGCCACGGATCCTCGATGATGCCGCTCCGGTACCGCCGGGCGGCGTCCTCGATCCGTTCGGCGGGGATGCCCGCGTCCTGGCGGAGCCGCACGATCTCGGTGAGTGCGCGGAGGCTGAGCCCGTGCGTCGCCTCCACGAGGCGGCTGGCGATCACCTCCTGCTCTGCTGCGTCGTCGATGGTGGCCGGCTCGTCTGCGAAGATCACGTGGCGGAGGCTGCCGACGGCCCGCGCGCGCTCGGTGAAGCTCGGCGGCGGCACGGGGGCCTGCCGGATCCCGTCCCCGCTGAGCAGCCACGCCGGCAGATCGGCGGGTCGGTCGACGAGGAGGAACACGGGGTTCCGGAGCAGCGGGCGCGGTCCGCCCGGCCGCCGGATGGGTTCGCCCTCGTTCGCGGCGCGCAGGAGCGCCAGGAACAGGGCCCGCGGATCGCCGGCGGCGTCCGTGTCCGCCGCCTGCGAGAGGTAGTCGATGATGAGCGCGCACGGGTCCGCCTTGCTCCCGGAGATGCGCTGGGCGATCTCGGCGACAGCGGTGAAGGCGAGTCTCGCGCCGTCCTGGTCCGCGGGCGAGGCGTCCGGCGTGCTCGCCTGCGAGCCGAGAACCCGTTCGACGGCCTGCGGGTCGGAGCCCGCGAGCGCCGTGACTCCGTGCAAGGGAGAGGAGTACAGCACTGTGGGCAGGCCGCTCCGCGCAAGCGTCTCGCGGATGGCGTACGGCGTGCGGGTCAGCACCGGCGCGCCATTCGGCCCAGGCACGAGATGAAGGTCGCGGATGTTTCCGTGCACCACGAACACGGATGCCGCGGGGAGGACGGAATCGACGTACACGAGCCACGAGGGGAAGCCGGCCACCCGGTCATGCGCTTCGAGGACACCGGCGCGCTCGGCGGTGCCGCGCTCCGTGGACGGTCCGGAACCCGTCGCTCCGCTCATCGGAGCCGCTCCTGTCCGCCGTGGGGACGGGCCCGGTCGCGCGAAGCCTCCGCACGCCGGGAGATCGCGGCGCGGTCGGTCGCAGTGCGCTCCAGGTGTCGCTCGACGGGGACGGCTCCGGACGGGGTGGCGTGACGGCGCTCGAGGGTGACGCCGTGCCGACGCACCCGCGCCTCCACCGCCGCAAGATCCGAACAGGTCTCGTCCTCGGCGGCCACATCAGCGGCACTGCTCGTGCCGCCGACGAGGGACACCGTGTTCGTCAGCATCCGGTCGCCCACGAATCGCACCTGCAGGGCGTGCTCCGGCAGCCCGCTCTTCGTCGCGACCGCGAAGTCGCCCTCGAAGGCGGTCGTGCGGAACTCGCCCTCGACGTCGTAGCCGAGCTCGGCGAGGGCCTCGATCGTCTGTTCGATGACGAAACGGCGCTCCTCGAGGTCGACATGCTCGGCGCGAGCCGCACGGGCGAGCTCAGCGGCGGCCCGCAGGCCGTCGCGGTCGGAGGCGACGCTGAGTGACGCACGCGCACGACTTGCAGTGGGGGAGTCGATCGCGGCGATGGTCAGCGCGATCTCGTCCGCTTCTGCGCGGATGCGTTCGGTGTGGCGCTGGGCTCGCAGTTCCCGCGCGACCTCACGTTCCAGGGCGCGGAGGAGCCGCGTGGCCGAGGTGCCGTCGGCCCCCGCATCCAGCAGCGCGTTGGCCTCGTCGAACCACGCGTTGCGCTTCGTCGCGTCGGCGATCTCGACGAGGCCGGTGAGGATGCGCTCGACCAGACGGTCACGGTCGGCGTGGGCGTCGGAGGCTGCGCCGGGAGCGGTCGCATGCCCGAGCACACCGGCCGACACGTCCGAGCTCGCCTCGCGGTCGGCCCGCCCGCTCGACCAGTCGATCGTGATGTCGGACCCCGCGAGGCTCGCAGGCAGCTGCCGCGCGAACGCCCGCGCGATCGCATCCACGCGCGCCTCATCTCGGGCGGCAGCGACGGACCGGCACGTCTCCGCGTACTCGGCCGCGATCCTTTCGGCCTCGGCCGACGACGTCCCGGCGTCGATCTTCGGTGGCTCCGCGACCGAAAGGCCGCGACGTCCGTACTCGCCGGCCTCGGCGATATCCACGAGCGCGCGTTCCCACGACGCTCGGCATCGACCACGAGCGTCCTCCACGACGCGTCGTCGCTCGAGTTCCGCGGACTGCACGACGTAGTTGTACCCTTTGGGTCCGCTCAAGCTCCGCTCCCTCCCGCGGCCCGGCGCGCCCACTTGCACCCAAGCTTCGGCGCACTCGACCGCCCTCGAAAGGAACAGGCCCTGACCCCATTTATCCGGACTCACGTTGGCGTGAGCCACGCCCAAAATGGGGGGTATCGTCCGGATCGCGCGGCTGCGAACGTGAGAGTCGCCGAAGGGCAACGCCAGGCAGCCGCGTGACCGAAGGAGACGAGATGAAGTGCGAGAAGTGCTTCCGACCACTGCACGACTGCCCCGCCTGCCGCGGTGGTCGCTCGAACCTGACGTGTTCGAAGTGTCGCACGACAGGTCTGCTCTGCGCGGAGCATGGCGGTCACTGGAAGCGGTGACGTCGCCCGAGACGTCGGCTGAGACTCCTCCGATCCGGCATCGCCGGCCCCATGCCGGGGTTGGCGAGGCTCGGTGATGGCGGGGCCGGTTGTCCTGAAGCCAAACCGTGGCCAATGCGCATGTTCCTGCGGTACAGCGACAACACGTCGACCTGCAGAGCGGATGGCCCCTCACGCGCGACGACATGATCAGGTGGCGATCGATTGCTGAGCGGCGGGTAGGGATGGGCCTGGCCCGCGGCGCCCGCGCCCGCCGGTATCGCCGCCATCCCCGGCCGCGCGCGCCAACTCGGACCCCCGTGAGCCGCATCCGCCTGAACGACGTCAGCATGCAGTTCGACGGGCGCCTGGGTGCTCCGCGAGGCGTACCTGAAGCTGCGCCGCGGCGACCGGGTCGGGCTGATGGGCAAGAACGGCACGGGCAAGACGACGTTCCTCGAGCTGGTGCTCGGGCGGCGGGAGCCGTCGGGCGGCACCGTCGACGTGACGCTCGGCACGACGATCGGGTACTTCTCGGAGTTCTCCGAGCTCGACGGCGAGCAGAGCACGTACGCGACGCTGAGCGCCCACTTCACCGAGGTGCACGAGACGCAGGCCCGGCTCGACGAGATCGGCCACGCGCTGGTCGAGCCGATGACGGATGCCGCGCCCCGAGCCGACCGCGTTGCCGACCGAGAGCGTGAGCCTGATGAGGAACACGCCGAAGCAGGCGAGCCCGCCGACGGGCTTGCCGAGGTGGTCGTTGATCAAGGCGATGAGCGAGACCGGCGACTTGATACCGAGGCGAACGCTCGTATCGGTGAGGAAGATCACAAGAAGGTGATCGCGACCATGGTGGGCCCGACTTTCAGGTGTCCGAGGTCGACGAGCCGCTGGGCGGCCATAGGTGCCGGACCTGGCTGCGGCGATCCGTTCCGCTTTCGCGACGGTGGTGAGGTCGTCGCGGCTCTTCGCGTCATGAACCGCCCCGGGTCTGGTGGAGGCATTGATCTCACGAAAGGGTGATGTCATGCCGGCGCAGAAGAAGTACCCAGTGGAAGTGAAGGACCGGGC
>NZ_JBHTTM010000003.1:0-533793 GCF_042794545.1 Agromyces sp. NPDC056523 | reverse complement strand
CCCGCGGCGGCCGCCCCCCGCGCGCGGTTCTGGCGTGTGGCGGCCGGGGTTGGCCGGGGGCCCGGGGGGCGCCCGCCGCCACCCGCCGTCGCTCGGGTCAGCCCGCCCCGGCGGCCAGCCGTTTCGCGCGGGCGGCCCGCGACACCTGGGCGACCACGACGATCACGAGCGCCACGATGAACACCGCGGACGCGATCACGTTCGCCTCGGCCGGGATGCCGCGCGACGCCGAGATGTAGATGTACTTCGGGAACGTCGACACCGAGCCGGAGTTGAAGTTCGTGATGATGAAGTCGTCGAAGCTCAGGGCGAAGGCGAGCAGCGCCGCCGCCATGATGCCGGGCAGCAGCAGGGGGAACGTGATCCGCCAGAAGACCTCGCGCGGCGCGCCGTAGAGGTCGCGACCCGCCTCCTCGAGCGCCGGATCGAGGCTTGCGACGCGCGCCTTCACGGTCACGACGACGAAGCTGATGCAGAACATCGTGTGCGCCAGGATGATCGTCAGCATGTCCTTCGGGACGCCGACGGCGAGGAACTGCGCAGCCAGCCCCGCACCGAGCACGACCTCTGGCGTGGCCATCGGCAGGAACAGGAGCAGGCTGGTCGCCGAGCGGGCACGGAACCGGTAGCGGACCAGGGCGATCGCGATCATCGTCCCGAGCGTCGTCGCGACGACCGTTGCGACCAGGCCGATCACGATGCTGTTGCCGAACGCCTCGCACACCGCGCCGCCCTCGACGTTGCACACGTTCAGCCACTTGTCGAGGGTGAACCCGCGCCAGGCGATGTTCGACTTGATCGAGTCGTTGAACGAGAACACGAACGTGTAGACGATCGGGATCAACAGGAAGATGAATGCGAGGACGACGTAGACCGGCAGCAGCCAGTCGCCGAGCCCGAGCCGACGCCCGCGCGGGCGCTGCCGCCGGCGGCGGTCCTCGACTTCCTCGCTCTCGCTGAGCCCGCCGAGCACCGCGGCGGCCTGCACCTCACCGCTCACAGCAGGTCCTCCGTTCCGGATCGCTTCACGTAGACGCCGACGAGCACGAGGATCGCGGCCATGAGGATGATCGAGAGCGCCGCGGCCGCCGGGTAGTTCAGCAGCACGAGGAAGTTCGCCTCGATGACGTTGCCCATCATCTGCCTATCGGGTCCTCCGAGGAAGTCGCGACTCGCGTTGACGTAGTCGCCCGCCGCCGGGATGAAGGTGAGCAGCGTTCCCGCGACGATGCCGGGCATCGACAGCGGCACGGTGACCTTGCGGAAGACCGTGAACGCATTCGCGTAGAGGTCGCTGCCGGCCTCGAGGTACCGCGTGTCGAGGCGCTCGAGCGTCGTGTAGAGCGGGAGGGTCATGAACGGGATGAAGTTGTACGTCAGGCCGAAGATTACCGCGAACGGCGTGCCCGCGAAGTACGCGTCGGGCCCGAGGAGTCCGATCGCCTTGAGCGAGGTGATGATGAGCGATTCGTCCGACAGGATCTGCTTCCAAGCGAGGGTGCGCAGCAGGAAGCTGATGAAGAACGGGGCGATCACCAGCACGAGCAGCAGGCTCTGCAGCAGCGGCCAGCGGCGGGCCTTCACGCCGATGAAGTAGGCCAGCGGGTAGCTGAACAGCAGCGCGAACACGGTCGCGGCGAGCGCGTAGCCGAACGAGCGCACGATGTGCGGCCAGTACTGCTGGACGACCGTGACGTAGTTCTGCCAGTTGAAGGCGTAGTCGTACACGCCGATGTCGCCGAACTCGTTCGGCGCCTGCAACGACGTGAGGATCAGCGAGATCAGCGGCGTCAGGAAGAACAGGACGAGGTAGAGGATGCCGGGCAGGAGCAGGAAGAGCGCGATCGGGCTCCGCCGCTTCGGTGCCTGCGGTTGCGCCTCCGTCGTCGCGAATGCTGCGAAGGCCATGCTCAGTTGCCCTCGAGCTCCGAGATCAGCGCCTCGCGACGCTGCACCGCGATCGACTGCGTGTCGGCGTCGGCCGGGAAGCGGCTCGCCTCGTCTGGCTCGTCCGCGAGCCCGAAGCCGTGCTCGACGTCCCAGCTGACCCACACCTCGGCGCCCTCGGTCGCGACGGGGCCGAAGCCCATGTTCTGCGAGAAGACCGAGATGGTGCCGACGCCCGGGATGGCCACGATGTACTCGGTGCTCACGCCCGCGAACGACGCGTCGAGGACCCGGCCCGGTCCGAGGATGTTGCGGCCGGACGTCTCATCGGGCTCCTCGAGGTGCAGTGCGACCTTCTCGGGCCGCACCCCGACCGTGACGAGGCCCTGGTGGCGCTGTGCACGCGAGGTCGGGACGGTGATGCGGTGCCCGCCCGCGTCGACCGTGACCGACGTGCTGGTCGTGCCCGCCACGTCGCCCGTGAAGAGGTTCGACTTGCCGAGGAAGTTGGCGACGAAGGCCGTGCGCGGCAGTTCGTAGAGCTCCTCGGGCGCGCCCATCTGCTCGATCGCGCCCTTGTTCATCACCGCGACGGTGTCGGCCATGGTCATGGCCTCCTCCTGGTCGTGCGTGACGTGGAGGAAGGTCAGGCCGACCTCCTCCTGGATCGTCTTGAGCTCGAGCTGCATCTGGCGACGCAGCTTGAGGTCGAGCGCGCCGAGCGGCTCGTCGAGCAGGAGGAGCGCCGGTCGGTTGACGATCGCTCGTGCGAGCGCCACACGCTGCTGCTGTCCGCCCGAGAGCTGGGCGGGGCGTCGCTGCGCGAGGTGGTCGAGCTCGACGAGCTTCAGTGCCTCGTGGGCCTTGCCTTGCGCATCGTCGATGCGCCGCCGCTTGAGCCCGAAGGAGACGTTGTCGATGATCGACATGTGCGGGAACAGGGCGTAGCTCTGGAAGACCGTGTTGACCGGCCGCTGGTGCGCCTTGGCGTCCGTGACATCCTTGCCGCCGATGAGGATCCGGCCCTTCGTCGGCTCCTCGAGGCCCGCGACCAGTCGGAGCGTGGTCGTCTTGCCGCAGCCCGAAGGTCCGAGCAGGGCGAAGAACGACCCGGCGGGGATCGTGAGGTCGAGTTCCTCGATGGCGGTGAACCCGGGGAAGCGCTTCTGGATGCCGACCAATTCGAGGTCGGCGCCGCGCTCGGCGAATTCGCGGACGGACATCACGAACCCAGCAGGATCTGCTGGAACTGCGCCTGGTACTTCTGCTCCTCGGCGCCGGAGAGGGCGCGGAAGATGTGCGCGGTCGAGAGCGTCTCCTCGTTGGGGAAGATGAGCTGGTTCTCGGCGAGCGCGGGGTCGATCGCCATGGCGGCCTCCTGCGCGCCGACGACCGGCGTGATGTAGTTCACCCACGCGGCGACCTCGGCGGCGACCTCGGGCTCGTAGTAGTAGTTGATGAGCGTCTCGGCGTTGGTCTTGCGCGGCGAGCCGATCGGGATCAGGAAGTTGTCGTTCCAGAGCGTGCCGCCCGCCTCCGGAATGGCGAACTGCCACTTGTCGCCGGCCTCGGCGTTGATGACGGTGATGTCGCCCGACCAGCAGATCGCGGCCAGCGTGTCCTCGCTCTTGAGGTCCTCGAGGTACGAGTTGCCCTTGATGTTGCGGATCTGGCCGTTCGCGACCTGTTCGTCGAGGATCTCGATCGCAGCGTCGTACTCGGCGTCGCCCCACTCGCCGGCGATGTCGACGCCGTTCTGGAGCATGAGGAGCCCCATGGTGTCGCGCATCTCGGAGAGCACGCCGACGCGCCCCTTCAGCTCGGGGTTCCAGAGGTCCTCGACGGACGCGAGGCCGCCGGGCACCTTCTCGACGTTCCAGCAGATACCGGCGAAGCCGCCCTGCCACGGAAGCGAGTGCTCGCGGCCCGGGTCGAAGTCGGGGTTCTCGAGCGCGGGCGCGAGATTGGCGATGTTCGGGATGTTCGCGTGGTCGAGCGCCTGCGTGTAGCCGAGCCGGATCCAGCGCGAGACCATCCAGTCGGTCAGGCACACGGTATCGGCACCGATGTCCTGGCCCAGGGCGAGCTGGTCCTTGACCTTGCCGTAGTAGGTGTTGTTGTCGTCGACGGCCACCTCGTAGTTGACCGCGATGCCGGTCTCCTCCTGGAAGCGGTCGAGCGTGGGGTAGTTGCCCGCGTCGTCCTCGTCGATGTAGGCGGCCCAGTTGGCCCAGTTCAGCGTCTTGTCATCGGCCGACTCGTCGGCGGCCGCGGTCGGCTTCGCCTGGCCGCCGCCGGTGGCACATGCCGCGAGGGCGAGCGCGGACGCGCCGGCTCCGGCGCCGGCGAGGAGACCGCGGCGGGTCAACTGCGACTGCCGGGCCTGCGCGATGAGGGCGCGGATGATGGGGTCCTGGGGAAGGGGTCGGCTGCTCACGAGGGCGCTCCTGTCGATCTGCTGCGCGTGCAGGGGTGCGAAGATGATGACACACTGCGTGGCTGAAATCACGAGATGATGTCCGAATCGTTAATTTCTGCGAACACAACGCACGGAATCAGTGCTGAAGGCGGGGGTGGACGCGCGGAATCCGTCGTGTCACGTGCCCAACCATGCGCGTCTCGCCGGTGCATGCTCCGGCATCGCCATCCAGCACTGCGCCGCGTCGTCGTCGAGGAGGGGCGGGAGCGCGCTCGCGCGGGCCAGGGAGCGGAATTCGGCCTGCCCGCCGTGGACGACGATCGTGGCGCGAGAGCGTGCCGCGTGCGCGAGCGACCAGTTCGCCGCCCAGTCGTCGGTGTCGCCCACGACCAGGAACTGTTCGAGCGAGGCCGATCCCGCGCCCGCGCGCGTGCCGGCAGCCGCGCGAAGGGCCTCCATCGCCTGCCCCGCCGATCCCGTCGTCGACCCCAGGCGGATCACCTCGGCCCCGGGCAGGCGTGCCTGCAGTGCGGCGGCGTCCGCGTCGGGCGTCGCGGAGGCGACCGCGACGATCGGGTGTCCGTCGAGCGTCACCGGTTCCGGCTCCGGAGGCCTCGCCGCCGACCGGACTTCGGAGTGGAGGAACTGCGCCCGGAGGCCACGCCACTGTCCGGAACCGGGCGGGCCATCGTCGCCCCAGTGCGTCCCGGCTCCCCCGGCGTGCAGGAGGTCGGCGCGAGACGCGTGCCGGAGGTACGCGCTCGTGCTGAATCCGTCGCGGATCCCCGCTCCCATCCCGCTCAACCGCACCGCCGACGCCGCGACCGGGACGCGCGCGCCGCGCGCGAGGCGCAGCAGCTCCTCGACCCGCAGCAGGGCCGCGAGACGGTAGTCGTCGGGCCATGAGGCGAACAGCAGGTCGAGGTCGTCGAGGACGACGAGTGCCGGCGGGCGCCCGCCGCCGCTGATCGCACCGAGCCGCTCGAGTCCGTCCCACACCGCGCTTCGCGGACCTCCGAGCCGCACGATCGATCCCGCGCCGTGCCGGGCTTCCGCCTGTGCCGCGACGGCGGCGAGCAGGCCGGATCGGCCCGAGCGCGGCGCCCCGAGCACGGCCAGGGGTCCATCGTGCGCCGGTCGCCACTCCACGGCCGATCGACGCTGTCGGTCGGGCTCGTCCACGACGCCGAGCAGGAACCCTTCGCCGGCCTCCGGCTCCGCCCGAGCCGTTCCCGGCCCGCCGCGTCGCCCGTGTGCGAGGACGGCGTCGATCGTACCGAGCGTCAGCCGGTCCGGCAGCGGATCCAGCCATGGTCGGCGCGGTGGCGCGGCATCCGCATGTCGGATCGCGACCGCCTCGATGGTCGCCTCGTCGGCGATCGCCGACTGGAAGCGGATCGGCCGGCCGTCACCCGCATCGGCGATGGCGAGGCCGGGTCTACCCGGTTCGAGCAGGGCCGCACCGTCCGTCCCGACCACGGCCAGGCTGTCGGCGCGCTGGAGCACCCGCAGCGACACCCGGATGCCGCAGTTCGCCATGACCTGCTCCCGCACGACGCCGTTCGGACGCTGGGCGGCCAGGACCAGGTGCACGCCGAGCGAGCGTCCGCGAGCCGTCAGGTCGGCGATGACGTCGCCGAGCTCGGGGAAGCGCTCGACCATGGCCTGGAACTCGTCGACGACCAGCACGAGGCGGGGCAGGTCGATGCCGTCGGGGAGCGTCGAGAGCTCTCGTGCGCCGGCGGCGCGCAGCACCAGCTCGCGGTGGCGCACCTCTGCGCGCAGGCTCGCGACCGCCCGCGCCGCCTGGGACTCGTCGAGGTCGGTGACGATGCCCGTGACATGCGGCAGCGACGCGACCGGTGCGAACGCGGCACCCCCCTTGAAGTCGACGAGGAGGAACGCGACGCGACGCGGCGGATGGGCGTGCGCGAGCGCCGTGATCCATGCGAGCAGGAACTCGCTCTTGCCGCTGCCGGTCGTGCCTCCGACCAGCGCATGCGGCCCCGACACGAGGTCGAGCTCGACCGGCCCGTCGTCGGCGACGCCCACCACGGCCGGGAGACGCGACCGGTCGCCGGGATCGATTGCCGGCGGCGGCGGAAGCGACGAGAACGGCACGTGACGGGGCAGTTCGCGATCACGCTGCACCAACCCGACGCGGTGCGCCGCATGTGCGAGCCGCGCGGCCCATGCGGACGCCTCGGCGACCGAGAGCAGCTCGGGGGCGACCTCGACGGGATGACGACCCGTCCGGTGCAACACGCCCGATCGCGGGGTCGCGAGATGCAGGACCGAGCGGAGGCCCGGCGGCAGCGCGTCCGGGCCGGGGGCGACCGCTATGAGCAGCGCGCCGCGCGGCCGTGCCCCGGGAGCCTCCGTCGCCTCGACGCTCGCGGCGGGCGACGCGTCGTGAACGACCAGCGTCGGCGTCGACGGCCTCCCCCGGCGGTGCGGGATCACCACCGCCCACTCCCAACCCCGATCGGGAACGTGCACGGCCAGCTCGCCGGGCCCGGCGGCATCGGCGCACTGGACGAGTGCGGCCCGCGCCGCGGCCCGAGCGAGCATCGGGTCACCGACGAAGCCGATACCGTCGCCCACGTCGACGCGGATCGGGGCACCGTCGAGCCGGCCGGCGTCCTCGAGCAGCGCGACTTCCGCGTCGTCGACCGCGACGCCCTCGAGGCGGAGCTCGCTGGCCGCCGGACCGCGGCCGATCACGATCGGCGGCGGCGTGGCGTGACGCCACCCGGGCACGGCGCGCTCGACGGCACCGCGCGCCGGCGGCGAGCGGCGCCAGGCCGCATCGCGCTCGAGTGCGTGGCGGGCCGCGACCTCGACGCGCAGTCGCGCGATCGCCTCGGATCGATCGGCGAGGGACCGCCGCCGCGCTCGCGCACCGTTACGCCTGGCGTCGAGCATCGTGGCCACGGCGACGAGGGGCCCGAGCGCGGCGAAGACGAGTGCGAACGCGGATCCGGTGATCGCCCAGATCGCGATGGCGGCCACGACCGGCGCGACGGAGGCGATCCACGGGAATCCCGCGCGGGCCGGTTCGGCCGCGGCCGGCGGCAGGGCGAGCATCGCCGGGCTGACGGGGCGATCGCGGTCGGGCACGGCTCAAGCGCACCACGTGCTGCGGCACCGCTCGGCGAGCCGCGGCGGATCCGCGTGAGCGGTTCGCGTGCTCGGGGTGTTGAGGACGGGTGGCGGGCGGGCCTCAGGCCACGGTGAAGGCCTGCTCGCCGATCTCGACGCGGCTGCCACGCGGGACGAGCACCCGGCGACCCGGCTCGCACCGCAGGCCGTCCTCGCCCGGACGTCGGACGACGGTCCCGTTCGACGAGAACCGATCGGCGACCCAGAGTCCGCCCTCGTGCTCGCCGAACTCGAGGTGCGTCTTCGAGACCGACAGCCCGCGGTCGACGATCTGGACGAGGTGGGCGAACGCCTCACCCGGCTGCGGCATCGGGCGTCGCCCTATGAGCCCGTCGCCCGAGACGGTGACCACCTCGCCCGTCGTGAAGGTGAGCACGAAGGCCGACGCCCCTCCGGCGACGGACGACGGTTCGAGCGACGGATCATCCTCACGGTGATCCGGCCGGGTCGGCGCCTCGGTCAGCGCCGGCGCCTCGGTCACCGCCGACGCCTCGGCCCGTTCCACGGGCGCGAGGTCCTGCAGCGGCACGCTGATCACGCCGCTCTCCGAGCGATGCAGCACGTACGTATCGCCCGGCCGCGGGTCGACGGGACGGCGCGACTCGGGCGTCGCCGAGGTGGAGCTGCCGCACTCGCCGCAGAACATGGCACCGTCGGGCAGCTGCGCCCCGCAGATCCTGCAGTTCACGACCCGGCTCCCTTCCGCGAGCCAGCGTACCCGCCGAGTGAGCCCAGCGAGATCGCGGCGCGGAGCCGCTCGCGTCGGGACCGCGGCTCGGCGAGCCGGCGCTGGAGTTCGTCGACCGCTGTCCACACCCGATCATCGTCGCCCTCGCCGGGTCCGCCCGGTGCGTACACCGCGCGGTCGACGACGGCGGCGAGGACGAGCGGACCCATCCCGCCCACCGTGGCCGCCTGCTCGGCGCGCGTGGCGGTCGGCCCGATGGGATAGCCGTAGTCCGCCGCGGTGTCGGTGAACTCCTCCCAGCCGCCCTCGATGCGCTCGACGGATGTCGCGGCACGGCGCCGCAACCGCCGGCGGCGGGCCTTCGCCACCACGATCGCGGCGAACGGCGCCGCGAGCAGTGCCATCGCGGCCAGCACGATCCCGGTCACGCGGAGCACGTCGAGCAGGGCCGCGAGCCAGCCGTCCGCGTCGTCGGGATCATCGCGTCCCGGATCCGGCTCGGCCGCCAGGTCGTCGACGGGGGTCGGGTCGTCCGGGGGCGGCAGCGCCGACTGCGGCCGCGAGACGATGGTCGGCTCGTCGGGTTGCCGCTCGGGGATCTCGCGCGGTTCGGGGTTCGGATCGACCTGGATCCATGCGCCGTCGACCGATTGCACCTCGATCCATGCCTGCAGGTCCTCGCTGCGGAAGACGTGCGTCGTCTCGCGCGGATCGGCATCCCGGGGCGGGAGGTAGCCGACCACCACGCGCGCCGGGAAGCCGATGCTCCGCGCCATCAGCGCGGCGGCGACCGCGTACTGCTCCCCGTCGCCGATCATGGGCTTGGCGGTGGCCAGCTCTGCCAGCCGATCGAGCGCGTGTCCGGACCGACTCGGCTCCTCGTCGTCGAGGCCGTGGCTCACGTAGCCCTCGCGGTGGAAGCCCTCGATGACGGCGGCGAGGCGCTCGCCCTGCGAAGCGGACGCCGGCGCCCAGGCGTCGAGCAGGCGCGAGAGCTCGTCGGGCAGCTCGGGCGCCTCGGGCAGCACGGCGCCGCCGGGGCTCAGCCTGCTGAGGTCGTCGCGCGCTGTCGAGGCCATCGAATCCGCCTCGTACTCGTCGCCGGCCTCGAGCCCGCCCGGCACGCCCGCGGTCCCCGTGACGTCGTTGTAGTGGAACTCCTCCCCGAGCGTCGGCGGGGTGAACCGGATCTCCTCGAGTCGGCCGATCCCGGGCACCCACACGTCGTCGTACCCGAGCACCTCCACGCTGATCTGCACGGGATCGCCCGGCGCGTTGGACTGGTCGAGCCGGTAGGGCAGGCGCACGAACTGGCCCGACGCGGACGACCCGCCGCCGACCGCGTAGACGACGCCGTCGTAGGTGTCGAGCGTCGCGATGCGGATGCCGGCGCCGGCGGGCAGCCCGCTCACCTCGAGCATCTCCTCGGATGCCGCATCCGGCGCGAACGCGGCACGGAAGCCGGCGAGCGGGCTCACGTAGGCGTCGGGCTCGAAGGGCGGCTGCAGCTCGGCGCGCACCACGTCGCGCGACCCCGGCGGCACGACGAACGCGGCCGCCGTCGCGCCCACGACGGCCACGGCGGTCAGCACGGCCGCGCTCGCGATGCGGCGCGCATCGATGAGCACCGCGTCCACAGGCCGGTCGAGCATCGCCTTGCGCCGCTCGCCGATCGCGACCCGGACGAGCCATGCCACGGCCGTCAGCAGGAACGCCAGGCCTGCTTCGATCGCGAGGTCGTCGTGCACGACGCCGAGCGCGATGCCGGCGACCAGCACGACCGCGGGGGGGATGGCAGCGGTCGCGGGTCGGTGCGTCCGCAGCGCGATGGTCGTCGCGACCGCCGAGGCGACGAGTCCGAGCAGGAACGGCGGGACCAGCAGCGCCTGGTACTCGCCGACCGGGACGGTGATCGTGACGAGCTGCTTCCACGACAGCGCGGTTGCGGTGACGAGGTCGACGAGTCCCTCGGCGGTCGGAAGGAAGCCGAGGTACGTCTGGGTCGGCACCGCCAGGGGCACGCCCAGCACGAGGAACGAGGCGACGACCCCGCAGGCGACCGCCCACGAGGGCCACACGTAGACCGCACCGATCAGGCCGATCCCGCAGCCCGCCACCACGGACCCGACGGCGGCGACCACGAACCGGGGATGCTCGTAGACCGGCCACCACGGGATCATCGCCGCGAGGACCATCGCGGCGACGAGGAGCACCGACACCGCGACCGAGAGGGCGTTCCGTCCGGCGAGCCCCCGCGGCCCCGCGCGCAGCATCCGGACGGTCCGAGCCGGACCGCCGAAACGCTCGTCGGGAGAACGCGTCATGCGACCGACGCCGTCCTCGCCAGCATCGACCGGAGGTCGTCGAGGTAGCCGATGTCGAAGACGGAGAGCCCGCCGACCACCCGCCCGCTCGCCTCGCCCTCGTCGGAGCACCGGATCACCACGCCCTCGACCCCGAGCGGAAGCCGCGCCGCCGCCGCCCGCAGTTCCGCGAGGCTCCTCGCCGCTCCGGTGACGAGGAAGGCGAGTGACACACCTGTGACGGTCTCGGCCGCCGCGCGGACGGTCTCGGAGAGGCCGCTCGCGCGCGCATCGACCTCCACGACGCACAACGCGTCGAGGAGCCGGTCGCGCGAGGCGGTCGGCAGTTCTCGCATCGCCGCACCGCGTGCGCCGGCGCTCGGGGGCCGGAGCCGGTCCGCCCGATCCGTGCGGTCGCCCGGCCGGGCACGTTCCGGCACCGGTCGAGCGGATGCCGAGGTGACGAAGCTCAGCGTCCGGGCATCCCTGATCGCACGTGCCCCGAGCGATGCCGCGGCGCTCACGGCGAGCTCGAAGTCGTCGGGATCGTCGTACGCCACGGCGGCGAGATCCAGCAGGACCATGAGGCGGCTGCGACGCGTCTCCTCGAACTGACGCACCATGAAGGTGCCCGTCTTCGCGGAGCTGCGCCAGTGGATGAATCGGCGATCGTCACCCGGCTGGTACTCGCGCAGGGCGTGGAAGGCGATGTCGCTGACCGTCAGGTCGCGCGTCGGCGTGCCCTCGAGGTCACGCAGGAACCCGGTGCTGAGCGGCGAGACCGCGATCGTGCGAGGGTGCACGTGCAGCATCCGCACCCCCGACCAGACGATCTCGCGGCGCATGAGGCCGACCGGGTCGGCGCGCACGGTACGGACCGGTCCGACGGGGACGACACCGCGGCGCGTCGTCGGCACCGCGATCCGCTCGTCGAAGGAAGCCCCACGCGGCAGCGGGGGGATCATCCGGGTGAGGATCCGGCCGCCGACGGGCAACTCGAGGCGCGCGGCGCCGAATCGCCGGCGGCCCGGATTGTGCGCCTCGAGGCGCGCCTCGGCCGATTCGCCGACCGCGACCCGGTCGACCGGAAGCGTGAGCTCGATGCTCCCCGCCCCGCGCCCGGCGAGCCAGGCCGATGCGAGCGCGACGAGCAGTCCGAGCCCCCAGCCGATGACGACGAGTTCGCCCCAGCCCCAGCCGTATCCCACGATCAACGCCACGACCGCGCCGAACACGAGGCCCCAGCCGATCGGGGTCACCACGCCCCGGACGGCCGCGGTCCATCGGTCCGCGACGGATGCCGCGGCGCGGGCCGCCACGACGGCGCGCTCGATGACCACCGCGAGCAGGCCCTCCTTCGCGGCCTCCTCGGGGATCGTCGAGCGCGTGTGGAAGCTCACCCGGCCTGCCTCGCGGAGGGCGGCGGCGTCTCGATGAGCACCTGGGCGATGAGGTTGGACGCGGTCACGCCGTCGAACTCCGCCTCGGGGTCGAGGATGAGGCGGTGTGCGAGCACGGGTTCGGCGAGCGCCTTGACGTCGTCGGGCACGACGTAGTGGCGACCGCGGCCGGCCGCGTGGGTCTTCGCGGTGCGCACCAGCGCGAGCGCACCGCGCACGCTCACTCCGAGTCGGACCTCCTTGGCCGTCCGGGTCGCGTCGACCAGCCGCGACACGTAGTCGTGGATGGTCGGGTCGACGTACACGGTGCGCGCGAGCCCGGTCATCTCGACGATCTCGTCGGCATGCAGCCTCGGCTCGATCTGCTGGTCGTGCGCCCGCTGGTCGGTGCCCTCGAGGATCCGGATGGTCGAGGCGTGGTCGGGATAGCCGATCGAGGTGCGCATGAGGAACCGGTCGAGCTGCGCCTCGGGCAGCCGGTAGGTTCCGGCCTGCTCGACCGGGTTCTGGGTGGCGATCACCATGAAGGGGCGCCCGACCCGGTGGGTCTGCCCGTCGACGGTGACCTGTCCCTCTTCCATGACCTCCAGCAGTGCCGACTGCGTCTTCGGGCTCGCCCGGTTGATCTCGTCGGCGAGCACGATGTTCGCGAACACCGGTCCCGGGTGGAACTCGAAGACGCCCGATCGCTGGTCGTACACGGAGACGCCGGTGATGTCGCCGGGCAGCAGGTCGGGGGTGAACTGCACGCGATTGCTGGCGCCGTCGACCGACTGCGCCATCGCACGTGCCAGCGAGGTCTTGCCGGTGCCGGGGACGTCCTCGAGCAGCAGGTGCCCGTCGCTGAGCAGCGCCGTGAACGCGAGTCGGATGACGCGGTTCTTGCCGAGCAGGACCTCCTCGACGGCGCCGACGAGCCGGTCGAGGTTGGCGGCGAACCGCGTCGCTTCCTCCGGAGTCATGGTCATGCGTGCTCCTCCCCTGAGCTCATCGGGCCTCGAACCTCGCGGTCACGCCGGCCACCTCGACATCCAACCAGACACGGTCGCCGGCCTTCGCCCCGGGGACCTGGCACGAGGTCGCCGTCTGCGCCACCCGGCCGACGCGGTCGCCGTCGGTTCCGCAGCGGAATGCCGCGGGCAGTCCGTTGTTGGCGGGTGCGGCCGTCCAGGACCATGTGGCGGTCGCGGCATCGTAGGCGCGACCCGGCAGGGCGAACGTCAGCGTCGGCGACTCGCCCGACGGCAGCGTCTGCGACCACGGACCGCACGAACCCCACACCGAGCAGGCGCGGACCTGGAAGCGCGCGGTCTCGCCGAACGGGCGGTTCAGGAGCTGCCGCAGCCAGCCCGATCCGTTGAAGTCGCGTGCCGTGCCGACCCGCGCGCCGCTTCCGTCGACCGAGATGATCTGCAGGCGCGGCGTACCGGCGTCGACGTCGTCGATGTAGCGATCCCACGTCTCGGTGTTGAGCCACGCCATCTCGCTGCGGACATCGCCCACGGCACCAGGTGCCGGACGCACCACCGTTCCGGCGACATCCGTGTGGACGCAGCCGGCGCGGTTGTAGCCCCACACGACGAAGGAGTACCGTGCGGACTCGGTGATCGTCCCCGAGAACTGGACGCTCGCCGCATCGGGCCCCACCCGGACCATCTCGGCCACGACGCCGCCGACGGCCGGCGCCACCACGGTGCCGGGGGCAGGAGTGGTCACCGAGCAGGCCTGCGCCCCGGCCGGAACCGACGACTCGCCCTCCACCAGTCGTTGCACGAAGTACCCGGCGATCGGGTCGCCGTTGCCCCCGAACGGCGACCACGACACGATCACCGAGCCGGCGGCCGCATCGGCCGTCACCGAGATGTCGCCTGCGGCCGGCGACCCGAACGGCGTGCCCGTCGTGCCGGCCTCGGTCCACGCCGCCAAGGCGGGGAAGGCGCCGTTGCGCGCACTCACGGACACCTCGACCGTGCTGCCGTTCGCGAGTTCCTGCGAGTCGATCGAGCAGAGCGACGCCGTGCACGCCCGCGACGAGGGAATCTCGACGGGCGCACCCGCCACCCTGACGACGTACGACTGCACGGCGCTGCCGCCGCCCGTGCCCACGGGCAGCCACTGCACACGGAGACGGCCGTCGAGCGGCAGGGCGCTCAGCCCCGACGCCGGCGGCGGGATCACGTCGGACCACACCGGCGTCGCGAGCTGCGCGGCATCGGACAACCCGATGCCGTTGCGGGCCTGGATGCTCACCTCGACCGCCGAGCCCGGGCCGTTCCCGGGGGTCGGGACGGTGCACGTCGTCGCCGCGCACTCGGTGACGCCGATCTCCGCGCCGCTCGACGGGTCGAGCAGGGCGATGCGATACCCCTCGATGGGCGAGTTGTTCGCCGCGCCCGCGGCGAAGGCGACGTCGAGCGCGCCGTCCCGGAAGGCGGTCATGCGCGCATCGGCGACCGGGTCCGGACGGTCCTGGACCGAGATCGTCGCCGTGCCCCACGCGTAGCGGCTCGGATCACCGGTCGCGTCGGCGACCTGGTACTGGATCGTCGTGTTCACGGGTGCCGCACCTGCGGAGACCGCGACCGACAGCCGCGAGCGATCGCCGCTCGGCGTGATGGAGACCCCCGGCGGCAGGCTCGCGGCATCGAGCCCGCGCACGCCGACGACGCGCAGCGGCGCGTCGGGGAACGGGTTGCCCGCCGTGTCGTTCGCGAGCACGTCGACCGTCGTCGTCTGGCCGCGTGGGGCCACGGCGAGGTCGGGCGCGGGCTCGGCGATCGGGCGCGTGGATGGCACGACCTCGAGCTGGATCCGGCCCGGCGTCCCCGCGACGTCGCCGGCCGAGACCGCGACGTCGATCGAGGCGCGCGTTCCCTTCTGCGTCGACTCGGACGTCGTGACGCGCAGTTCCTGGCCGTCGAGGGCGACGTCGAAGCCCGACGGGACCGCGCCGACCACGCGGAACTGCAACGGGGGTCCGCCCTCGTCAGGACGGCTCGTGAGTCGCACGAGGTCGATCGTGCGGGTCTCGCCCGGTTCGAACGGGAGGATGCCCCCGACGAAGGTGGGCGGCTGTCCCGGCTCGGGGAGCACCTCGATCGGGATGACGATGGTTCCGGTGCGGCCCTCCGGATCGTCGACCGACTCGCCGTCCGTCACGGTGAAGGAGATCGACGCGGGGCCGAAGAAGCCCTCCTCACTGCGGAAGCGCACCGTGTCCGGATCGACGACCAGGTCGGTGCCGTCGTCGTGCGACGCCCGCACGGTCGCGGCATCCGTCAATCGCACCGGCCGACCCGACGCTGCGACGACGTAGTCCTCGAGCTCGAGCATCACCTCGTCGCCGGTGGCGACGCGCACGTCGGGGGCGTCGCGCCGCAGCTGCGGAAGCGCGTCGTCGCGCCCGGGGACCCAGATGAATGCGTATGCCCGGACCGCGGGGTCCTCGGGATGGCCCACCGAGAACGGCACGATGCGCCGGCGATCCTGCACCTCGATGCTGATCGACCCGTCGGCCGCGATACGCGCGCCGTCGTCGTAGCCTTCGACGAGTGCCACGTCGGCGTCGCCGGCATCGGCGTCGGCGATGAACACCCCGTCGAGCACGTCGACCTCGACCCGCTCCTCCTCGAGCACGTCGCTGAGGCTGAGCACGACGTCGGAGGCTTCGGGCCGAGAGAGCGGGGCGTCGGCATCGGCCTCGATCCGCAGGAACGTCGAGGCGGTGCCGAGCTGCGCGTTCTCGATTCCGTAGATGAAGCCGTACAGCCCCTCCCTGTCGGGGACCTCGACCGTGATCTCGCGACCGCGATCGTGGATCTCCGCGGTCGCACCTCCGGTGACCTCCTCGACCGAGACGACCTCGAGCGGCGACCCGTCGGGATCCGAGTCGTTCTCGAGGACGCGCACCGCGACCGTGCGGCCGGGACGCACCGTCACGGAGTCGTCGACGGCCACCGGCGAGCGAGCACCGTCGAGGCCCGGTGCGACGCCGACGCGGACGGTGCCGGTCGCCCGCGCCCCGAGGGCGTCGACTACGGCGTACGAGAAGGTGTCGGTGCCGGCGGAGTACTCCCCCGCCCGGTACTCGAGCCAGTCGGGTCCGCGTGAGACCACGGAGCCCCGCTCGGGGTTGGACTCCTGCCCGAGCAGCTGCACGGAGTCGCCGTCGGGGTCCGTGCCGCCGAGCGGGATCGGGATGCGCACGGTGTCGCCTGCCAGCACCCGAGCGGTCGCCGTGCGGGGAACCGGGGCCGCGTTGGTCTGCGGGTCCGTCTCGCGGACGGTGATGTGCACCGACGCCGTCGCGAACTGGCCGTCCGGTCCCTCGACGCGATAGACCGCTTCGAACTCGCCGGGACGGTCGGGAGCGTGGTAGCGCAGGCGGTCTCCGGAGGTGAAGAGCAGGCCCGCCTGAGGCGGGGTCACCAGGTCGGCGGCGAGCGTGAGTGCGTCGCCGTCGGGATGGGTGTCGTTGTCGAGCACGGCGACGTCGATCACGTCGCCGGTTCGCGCGGAGGCGGTGTCGGCCACAGCGACCGGCGGCTGGAACTGCGCCGGCGTCGGCACCTCGACGACGGTGACCTCGCCCTCGGCATCGGCGAGGCCGTTGCTCACGCGATACCCGAACGTCGCAGAGCCCGTCGTGAGCGGTCGCGTGAGCGTGACCCGGAGGACACGGTGGTCGACGATCTCGACACGGACGCCCGGGTCGTCGGGAGCCTCGCCCGGCCCGGTGATGATGAGCACGCCGCCGGTCGGATCGATGTCCGTCGCGAGGACGTCGACCTCCATGGGATGGTCCTGGCGGAGGAAGGCCGTGTGCGGCACGGTGATCGGCGTGGTGTCCCGTTCCGGCGGGGCCGACACCTCGACCCGCACGCGTCCGGTGGCGGTCTTGGCGCCGTCGGTGACGGTGTACTCGAGGTAGTGCGTGCGGATCGCCTCTCCGATGAACCGGAAGGTGCCGCCGTCGAAGTCGGGCGTGATCTTCGCCTCGGGCTTCGCGGGCACGGCAGACAGGCGCGCCTCGCCCGAGCCGCCCCGGACGTGCCTGAGGGGTTCGAGCACGACCTCTTCGCCGAGCGTGGCCAGCACGACGAACGGGTCGGCCACGAGCGGCGCCTCGCCCGTCCTCCGCACCGACATCGTGAGCACGCCGACCCCGTCGTCGCGGCCGTCGGAGACGATGAGTGAGACGGCGCGCGTCGAACCCTCGCCGCCGCCCTCGTCGAAGAGCACCACGCCCTCGGCGGTCGACGTCACCGCATCGGGCTCGTCGACGCCGGCCGCACGCAGGAACACGGGGTCGCCGTCGGGATCGACCCACTCGCCGAGGACCGGGACCGTCGCGCGCCCCGTCACCTCGACGACGGCGCGACCCTCGCGGACCTGGACGGGCGGAGCATTCTCGTCGGGTGCGCGGACGGTCACCGTGATGCCGGCCTGGGCGGTCCCACCGCGACCGTCGTCGATCGTGTACCGGAGGGCGAACGTGCCGGTCGCGGCGTCGTCGAGCGTCAGCTGGACCTGCTGCCGGTTGGCGACGAGGTCGAGACGTGCACCCGCGGGGAGGTCGCCGTCGACGGAGGAGACGATGAGCACATCGCCGTTCGCGTCGTAGTCGTTGAGGAGCACGGGCAGGAGGGTCGAGCGCCCGGGACGCGCGCCGAAGTCGTCATCGATCGCGACGGGCGGGACCTGGCTCTTCTCGATGGTCGGGTCGGCCTCGGGGTCGTTCTGCTCGACGGTCTCGTCGTCGCGCTCGATATCGAGCAGGTCGGCCCAGTTGTCGATGACGCCGTAGTCCTCGGAGGCCGCCCAGCTGCGCCCGGAGCGACGTTCGTTCAGGACCAGTTCGTCGCCGTTCGCGAGGAAGGCGAGCGGCGCACCGGGGATCGCGTCCTCCAGCCGAGTCGGTTCGCCCTCCGCGTCGCCGCACGCACGCCACGCGATTCCGTCGTTCCAGGCGGCGTGCAGGCAGTCGCCGAGCCGCACGGGCTGAGCGGGCCCACCGGATGCCGCGCCGAAGACGGTTCGCGGCTCGGAGCCGTCGAGCGGCACCTCGACGAGCCGATTGCGCGTGGCGAGCACCACGGCGTCGGCGGCGCCGGAGGGCCGCTGCAGCACGACGGTCTCGCCGGGGCCTGCGATGCGCGACAGGTCCACTTCGCGTCCGCCCTCGAGGTACAGCAGGCGCGCGCGCTCGTCGAGCACCGCCCAGCGGCCGCCGACTGAGGTGACCTGCGCGGGGTCCCCGTCGTCGAGGCGGTCGAGCTCCCACGTCGCATCCGCCGAATCCGGGTCGTCGGCCGAGACCCGGGACACCTTGCCGGTCGACGGCGTGAACGCGATGATCCGTCCGGCCTCGTCGACCGAGACCACGGAGCCCGCCCCGAACGTGAAGGCCGGGTCCTCGTCGCTCTCGAACTCCGCGAACTCCTCGATCGGCACGACCCACAGGGAGCCGTCCGCGGTCACGACCACCCGATCGCCGGCGAGCGCGACGGCCGGCTTGTCGGGCGGGACCGCGACGGTGTCCGAGACGCGCGAGATGGTGGGGTCGACGATGCCGACGCTCGCGCGGCTGCGGTCGAGCACGAGCACCGTGGAGCCCTGCTGCACGACCTCGGCCTGGGCACCGCCGCCCGTCTCGACGACCGAGTTGAGTTCGAGCACGGCGGTGTTCGCACGGCCGACGGACTGCTCGGTGTCGTTGGCGACCCACACGGCCGCATCCCCGAGGTCCACGCGCTGGGCGGTGTAGCCGCCGGAGGCGATCGCGACGCCGGCCGCCAATCCGACCACGGCGACGATCGACACGGCGGTGATGACCGCGGAGCGTCGCCTGCGCCAGAGTGCCAGCGGGTCCATCAGCGACCCTCGGCCTCGACCTCGGCGCAGCGCTCGGCGCTCGGCGGGCCGGACTTGCCGTCGCGCGCGACCACGACGGTCGCGCAGATGCGACCGGACTCATCGGCCGCCACCGTCAGGGTCGCCTCCTCCTGCGGGGGCTGTGCGCTTCCGTCGATCGTGACGACGTAGCTGTCGCCCTGCCGCAGTCCCCCCGGGTCCTCCCACGAGAACACCACCGCGGCGCCCTCCGTCACCGCCCTGACGTCGGTGACGACCGGGATGCTGTCGGCGCCGCGCACGAGCGTCAGCAGCCCGGCCACCACGAGCGCGACGAAGACGGCCGCCGCGACTCCCACGCCGAGGAGCAGTCGGCGCGTCGTCGGCGGCGCGCTCCGGCCCCGACCGGACATCGAGCCGTGGGACCGGGAGTCACCCGTCCTGGTGGAGGGACGGGCCGCCGCCGCGGAGCGCCGCCGGCGACGCCGCGACGACGAGGCCTCCACGACCGATCCCGCCCCGAGCCGCGTGCGCTCGTCGAGGTCGACCGCCGTCGCGATGGCCCAGTCGTCCATCGCCACCTCGAGCGGGGTCTGGGGCAACGCCAGCTCCTCCTCGACCGCCTGCAGGTCGCGGATGAACTCCAGTGCGCTCGCCTGCCGAGCCGAGGGCCGCTTCGCCATCGCGCGGGCGAGCACCGCCTCGAGGCTCGCGGGCACGTCGGCCCGGCCGGTGGGCGGCACCTTCGCCTTCTCGATCCGGGTCACGAGCGCCATGGTCCCGTTGTCCCCGCCCGGGACCTCGAACGGGCTGCGGCCGGCGAGCAATGAGTAGACGGTCGCGCCCAGCGACCACACCTCGCTCGCAACGGTGCCCGCGACCTCGTCGAGCAGCACCTCGGGCGCCGACCACGGGACGGACAGGCCCACTGCCTCGCTCGACTCGGCCTGCCCGAGGGTCGAGGCGATCCCGAAGTCGGAGAGCACCGGATGGCCGTAGGCCGTGGTGAGGATGTTGGACGGCTTGATGTCGCGGTGGAGCACTCCCTGACGGTGGGCGGTCTCGACGGCGCTCGCGATCCGCACGCCGATGGAGAGGACCTCGGCGATCGGCAGCTGGACGGCCCGGTACCGCTGGCCGAGCGTCGCGGAGCAGTACTCCATGACGAGGTAGGGCCGGCCGTCGGCCGCGACGCTGGCCTGGTACACGGTGAGGATCGACGGATGGCTCGACAGCTGCGCCATGAGGTTCGCCTCGGCCTGGAACATCTGGCGGACCTCGTCGTTGACGACCTCGGCCAGCAGGACCTTCACCGCCACGAGGCGGCGGGGCATGTTCTGCTCGTAGAGGAACACGTCGGCGAACCCGCCCGATCCGAGCACGCGGATGAAGGAGAACCCGGGCAGGTTCGGCGGCGTTGACGGCAGTCGCCTCGACACGATCCTCCCAGCGCTCCTCGGGTGCCTCGGTGCGGCGCACCGATCGGGCGCCACGGCGCCCGATGCATCGAACCCCAATTGTAGGGTCGGCGGATGCCGCGGACACGGCTGTTGTGGACGGGCTCGCCGCGCTCGGGCCCGGGCCCGCGCGGATCAGCCGTCGGCGTCGGGCGCGTGCTCGGGCCGCACCACCCGGAGAACGTCGACCACCACGACGGTGACGTTGTCGCGACCGCCGTTGCCCACCGCGGCCTCGACGAGCTGGTGCACGGCCTGCTCGGGTCGGCGGCCGGAGATGAGGAAGTGGCGGATGCCGTAGGAGGTGAGCTCCTTCGTGAGTCCATCGGAGCACACGAGCAGCCGCATGCCCTCCTCGAGCGCGATGGCCCGGTAGTCGGGGATCGGCGCCTCATGGAAGCCCACCGCACGCGTGATGACGTTGGAGTGCGGGTGCGTGTCCGCCTCCTCGCGCGTGATCTGCCCCGCGTCGACGAGCTCCTGCACGATCGAGTGGTCGACGGTCAGCTGCTCGAGCACGCCGCCCACGAGCCGGTAGACGCGCGAGTCGCCGATGTTGAACACGATCCACGCCGGCTCGTCGCCGATGACGCCGAGCGCGACGCCCGTGACGGTCGTGCCGCTTCCCTCGTCGGTGACGCCCGCGCCCCGGCCCATGTCCTGCACCGCGAGTCGCAGGGCACCGTCAATGTCGGGGGTGCCCACGGCGGGCTTGCCGCCGTGCTCGGCGAGCCGGGTCACGACCGCGGCACTCGCGAAGTCTCCGGCGGCGTGGCCGCCCATCCCGTCGGCGACCGCGAAGATCGGCGCCTGGGCGACGAAGCTGTCTTCATTGACGGCCCGCCGCAGGCCGGTGTCGGTGGCGGCGGCCCAGGAGAGGGTCACCTCCGTACCGTCCGGCAGGCTGACGCGATGCCGGGTGTTGGCATTGCCGATCTGGGTCACGGGAGCGCCCCCCGTCCGCTCGTCGCGATCGCATCGACGACCTCGCGGGCGAGGATCTCGACGACGGCCTCGCCTCCCAGCTCGATCGTCGTGCCCGGCGAGACCACCACCGACTCCCCCGGCCTCAGGCGACGCACCCCGGCCGCGGAGCGGACCACGGTCCCGTTGGTGGAGCGGAGGTCGGTCGCGACGACCCGGCTGCCCTCGACGCGCAACTCGAGGTGCGTGGATGACACGACCCCCGCGGGCGATTCGACGCGAACCAGCGAGATCGGACCGGGCGCCACGCGCGGCGGCGCGGGATTGCGGCCGATGTAAGCCGGCGCATCGATGGCCATCGGCTCGCCTGCGCCGATGCGGAAGCGGGCCGGCGAGGGGGCCGCCTGCTCGGCCCGGCCCGGGGCAGCGGGCGCGCCGCCATCGGAGTCAGCGGTCGCGGCATCCGATCGCCCGGGGTCGTCGGCGCGATCGCGCGGTCCGCCGTCGCGACGCAGGCGCGGCGAGAGCACCGTGTCGGCGTCCGCCGCATCTCCTCGGACGAAGCGGACGGTGTCGCCCACCACGACCTGGATCGGGACGGTCGTCGGTCCGTCCGCTTGGGGGCGCGGGTCGCGTGCCCCGGGACGTGCGCCGCCGGTCGGCGGTCGCCGCGCCTCGAGCACCGTGTCGGCGTCGGGATCGCCGGACTCCGAGCCCGACGGCATCTCGCGCCACGACCATTCGATCGCCCCTGCGCGGAACGACGCTCGGCGCGAGGGCACGGGCTCGCCGCGCAGGCCGGCCTGCCGGACCGCGTCGAGCGGTGCGCCCGGACCGGCGATTCGCAGGCGCGTCACCGCCGTGAACTCGGCAAGGTGCCACGGACTGATCCCGCGCGAGTCGAACCGCCGGGCGCCGCCCGGCGACGCCAGGTCGATCACGGCCTCGCCGCGGACGATGGCGGTCACCGGATCGCCGGCCTCCGGCCACCACACGAGCGCGAAGTCGTCGGCCCCGTGCGATCCGATCGGGATCCGGGCGACGAGGTCCTCGAGCTCGAGCCCGTCGATCGACGCGGCCTCGGCGAGCGCCGTCAGCACTCGGTCGCGTGCCGGCGCGGCGACGGCGGCGATGAACCGCTCGCCCACGACGGCGTCCCACTGCGGCACGTCGGGCTCGATCCTGCTGCGCACCGCTCCGACGACCATGCCGTCCAGTCTGGCACTAGTCGCAGGGCGTCAGCCGATGAAGCTCACCACGTCGTGATGCGGGTCCGGTCCTCGAAGCCGTCATTCCGTCGCAGGCCACGGGTGGCGACGATGCTCGCACACGAGGTCGCCGAACTGAACCTCGGTCACGATGGAATCAGTTGCGAATGGGTATCGATGACAACGGAATCCCTTGTCTTCCCCTCGACGGACTGTCATGATCGGATGCATGACGAACGCTTCGCGGCCGACGAACCACCGGCCGGTGCAACTCGACGACGTCTCCAAGGCGATCATCGAGCAGCTCCAGGCCGATGGGCGGCGCTCGTACGCCGACATCGGCAAGGCGGTGGGACTCAGCGAGGCGGCGGTGCGCCAGCGCGTGCAGCGGCTGACCGAGTCGGGCGTGATGCAGATCGTCGCGGTGACCGACCCGATGCAGCTCGGCTTCACGCGCCAGGCGATGATCGGCATCCGCGCGGCCGGCGACACCCGCGTGCTCGCAGAGGAGCTCGCGGCGATTCCCGAGATCGACTACGTCGTGCTGACCGCGGGCAGCTTCGACCTGCTCGCCGAGGTGGTGTGCGAGAACGACGAGCAGCTCATCGCGCTGCTCAATTCGAAGATCCGCGCGCTCGACGGCGTGCAGACGACCGAGACGTTCGTCTACCTGAAGCTGCAGAAGCAGTTCTACAACTGGGGCACCCGCTGACCGCGGGACCGCCCGGAAGGAGATCCCCATGACCACCCTCGACGCAGCGACGGGCCTCGGCACGGCCGGCTTCGACGATGCCGCACTGCAGCAGAAGGCGAAGGACCACCTCTGGATGCACTTCGCGCGGCAGTCGACGATGGAGGAGCACGGCGTCCCGATCATCACGCGTGGTCGAGGCCACCACATCTACGACGCGCACGGGCGGGAGTACTTCGACGGGCTCTCGGGCCTCTTCGTGGTCAACGCCGGACACGGCCGCCGTCGCCTCGCCGAGGTCGCGGCGCGCCAGGCCGAGGAACTGGCGTTCTTCCCGATCTGGTCCTACGCGCACCCGTCGGCGATCGAGCTCGCCGACCGGTTGGCCGGGTACGCGCCGGGCGACCTCAACCGCGTGTTCTTCTCCACCGGTGGCGGCGAGGCGGTCGAGACCGCTTTCAAGCTCGCGAAGTACTACTGGAAGCTCAAGGGCCAGCCGACCAAGCACAAGGTGATCTCGCGCGCGGTCGCCTACCACGGCACCCCGCAGGGCGCCCTGGCCATCACGGGCATCCCGGCGATGAAGCAGATGTTCGAGCCGCTCACGCCCGGTGGGTTCCGCGTGCCGAACACGAACTTCTACCGCGCCGCCGACGTCGGCGCGCCGGCCGACGACCTCGAGGCCTTCGGCATCTGGGCGGCCAACCGCATCGAGGAGATGATCCTGTTCGAGGGGCCCGAGACGGTGGCGGCGGTCTTCCTCGAGCCGGTCCAGAACTCGGGCGGCTGCTTCCCGCCGCCCCCCGGCTACTTCCAGCGGGTTCGCGAGATCTGCGACCAGTACGACGTGCTGCTCGTCTCCGACGAGGTCATCTGCGCGTTCGGCCGCATCGGGCACATGTTCGCGTGCGACGCCTACGGGTACGTGCCCGACATGATCACGTGCGCCAAGGGGATGACCTCGGGCTACTCCCCCATCGGCGCGACGATCATCTCCGAGAAGATCTACGAGCCCTTCAAGACCGGCAACACGTCGTTCTACCACGGCTACACCTTCGGGGGGCACCCCGTCTCGGCCGCGGTCGCGCTCGAGAACCTCGACATCTTCGAGGAGGAGGGCCTCAACGAGCGCGTGCGAGAGAACTCGCCGCTGTTCCGCGCCGAGCTCGAGAAGCTGCTCGACCTGCCGATCGTCGGCGACGTCCGCGGTGACGGCTACTTCTTCGGCATCGAGCTCGTGAAGGACAAGGCGACCCGCGAGACCTTCAACGACGAGGAGTCGGAGAGCCTGCTGCGCGGCTTCCTCTCGAAGGCGCTCTTCGACGCCGGGCTGTACTGCCGCGCCGACGACCGGGGCGACCCCGTGATCCAGCTCGCGCCGCCGCTGACGATCGGCGTCCCCGAGTTCCAGGAGATCGAGCAGATCCTGCGTGGCGTACTGACCGAGGCGTCCAACCGCGCGGAGGAGTTCCGCGGCCACCGCCACGGCGGCGAGCACTTGCTGGTTCCCGCGCGGGTCTGAGCACCCCGGCCGAGCACCCGGCGTGCGGCGGGGCTGGTGGCGATGCGCCATCCGCCCCGCCGTCGTCGTACCCGGGGACTCACCCCTCTCGGCCCGGCGATGCCATCAGGTCTGGACCGAACGCCCAGTCGGGCAGCGCACCGGATCCGAAGAAGCGCCGGAGCAGGTCCGCCATGGTGTGGCCGGGATCGGCGGCCAGCGCGAGGTCGACGAGCGCGCCACCCGCGGAGCTGCGTCCGAGCGCCCACGCGAGCCAGGCGGTGACGCACAGGACGCCCGCCCGGGCGGGTGCCGGGGCGTCCGCCGCCGCCAGGGTGAGTGTCTCGATCGCCCGCTCGATCCGGCCCACGTCGGGACGGGTCTCCACCATGCCGAGCAGCAGGCGGGACAGGAACTCCTCCGCCGACTCCGCCCGGTCGTCCGTCGACGGACCGCCGCACGGCGCATCGCCAGACGCGTCCGTCCCGGCCCGGCGCTCGGCGTCCCGATCGGCGCAGTCCAGCGCCAGCTCCCCGACGACGGGTCCGAACGCGACCTGCAGCATCAGCGCGTCGCGCAACGGCGGGCAGGCCGCGAGGTGGACCAGCCACGCGAGCATCTCCGCGGTGTCGCCCGCCCGCCCGGCCGCGAGTCGTTCCGCCGCGACGAACGGATCGAGCGCGTCGCCGATGACGGCGTCGAGCAATTCGAGTTCGTCCATCGCCGTGCCGACGACCGTGTCGTCCGCGGCATCCGGGCACGCGATGCCGGAGGCGCGAAGGGTGTCGAGGATCCGCGCGACCTCGGCCGAGCGGACGGGATCGGCGGTCGGGACCCGCACCAGGTCGGCCGCAGAGGCGGCCGGAGTGCGCAGCGCCTCCGGGTGGTGGGCGACCGGGCTGCGCTCCACCAGTTCGAGTCCCCTGCCGCCCGGCGGGAGGTCCTCGTCGAGCAGCGAGCCCCAGCCGTCGGCGGCCACGCAGAGCGCGTCGCGGACGAGGAATCCCGCCTGCTCGGCACGTCGCACGACCTCCGTGAGCAGCTCGGCCTCCGGCAGTCCGTCGCCGGCGAATCCGGCGTCGGTGTACGCGACGGGGACGACGGCGTCCACGTGCGGCATGCGGCAGAGCGTGCCCACCACGGCGGTCACGAGCACCTCGCGGTCGGCCGCGCCGCGAGGCAGGTCGTGCCTGAGGACCCCGGCGGTGCGGTTGCCGTCGAAGGCGACGCAGAGCAGCGATCGGGACGGGAGGTAACCGACCAGGGTCGGGACGAGGGCGAGGAAGTCGTGGGCGGCGCGAGCGCGGATGATGGTGGTCATCCCGCGAGGATGGCGACAGGCCGCGGACCGGCGCGGCGGGCGCTCGCAGACGGGTCGCGCGATGCCCTGGGCGGTTCTGTGGAGGACGAGTGGCGGGGACTCGTCCTCCACTGCACGCCGCCGGCGAGGACTGTTCGCGGTGTCCGATTCCCGCCAGTCGATGACGGTGGGCGCGGTTACCCTCGGAACATGACCACCCCAAACCTCCTCCGGTTCGAGAGCCCGATCGGCCGCATCGAACTGGTCGGCGATGACGAACGTCTCATCTCCCTCTCGATCGAGCGCGACGGCGCGCTGCCGCACGACGACCAGCCCGATCGTCCGAATGCCGTGCTCGAGTCCGCGCGCGACCAACTGGTCGAGTACTTCGCCGGCAGGCGCACCGCGTTCGACATCCCCGTCCGGCTCGACGGCACGCCGTTCCAGCAGGCCGTCTGGGCCGAACTCGTCCGGCTCGGCTGGGGCGAGGCGACCTCCTACGGGGCGCTGGCCGCCGCGGTCGGGCGCCCGGGCTCCGCTCGTGCGATCGGCGGCGCCGTCGGTGCGAACCCGGTGCCGATCATCGTGGGCTGCCATCGCGTCCTCGCCTCCGACGGGCGCATCACGGGCTACTCCGGCGGCGACGGCATCCCGACCAAGCTGTGGCTGCTCGCGCACGAGCAGATCGGCTTCGCGGCGTGAGCGGCCCGGCCCGCGCCGAGGTGGTCGTCGGCGACGACGGACTCGCACGCTGCGCCTGGGGCGCGTCCGATCCCGAGTACCGCCGATACCACGACGAGGAATGGGGCACGCCGCAGCACGATCCCAGCCGTCTCTACGAGAAGCTCTGCCTCGAGGGCTTCCAGGCCGGCCTGTCCTGGATCACGATCCTCCGGCGCCGTCCCGCCTTCCGCGAGGCATTCCTCGGCTTCGATCCCGAGCGCGTGGCGGCCATGACGGACGACGATGTCGACCGGCTCGTCGCTGATGCGCGCATCATCCGCCACCGCGGGAAGATCGAGGCGACGATCGCCAACGCGCGTGCCACGCTCGACCTCGACGGGCCGCTCGACGAGTTGCTGTGGAGCTTCGTACCCGCGCCGCGGGCGACGCCGCCCGTGTCGTTCACCGAGGTCCCCGCGACGACGCCGGAATCCACGGCGATGAGCCGGGCCCTGCGCGCTCGCGGCTTCCGGTTCGTCGGCCCGACGACGATGTACGCGCTGATGCAGTCCACCGGCATGGTCGACGATCATCTCGCCGGCTGCTTCCGCTCCCCGGCCGCTGCGGCATCCGTCGCCTGACTCCGCGGCGCGGACTCGTCAGGCGACGAGATGCAGTTCGTGGTGCGCCGTATCCTCGTCAACCGGTTCGAGGCGGATGCCTCGTCCACGGGCCCACGCGAGCAGGCCGGCGACGTCGGCCGGATCGGCGCGGTCATCGAGCAGGGCGCGGGCGAACAGGCCCTTCGCCCGCTTGTTGAAGTGGTTCAGCGCTCGGCGTCGGCCGCCCTCGTCGATCGTGACGACCCGGACGAACACCGAGTCCGGGCGCTGCGGTGCCGGACCGAGCTCGGCGTACCCCTCCGAGCGCAGGTCGACGACGAGTCCGGCCGTCGCTTGGAGCTCCGCGCCGATGGGTTCGCGCCAGTGGGCCTTGAGTCGGAGCCCGGGCAGTCGCGAGTCGTGCGACAGCCGGTACGCGGGGATGCGATCTCGGGCGCCGACGAGACCCAACAGTGCAGAGTGCACGGCGACGTGCCGGCCGGCGTGCGAGCGGGTCGCGGCATCCAGCGACGGCGCGTCGAGCGCGTCGTAGAGCACGCCGGTGTAGCGGTCGATCGCGGGCATCGTCGGAGACTCACTGAGTCGCCGGTTCCGGTCGACCTCGGCCGCCTGTCGCGGGCCCAGTTTGAGGGCGCGCATCATCTGGTCGGAGTCGGCCGCCAAACGCACCGTGGCATCGAGCACCGTCGCGCGCGCGTCACGCAGGCTCGAGAACGAGAGCTCGCTCAGCTCGAGCGGTGGACCATCCCCTCCGTCGCGCTTCGTCTCGGAGGGTGGCAGGAGGAGCAGCACCGGGGGCGCCCTCCTAGGCGGCGATGAACGCGAGCGCGGCCTCGACATTCACGCCGAGGGGCTGGGCGCTGTCGATCGTGACGCGCGGGAGCGCCGAGGACGGACCGGACCACGGCGCGTAGCCCTCGAGGCTCTGCTCGACGGCGCGCCACGTGGTCTCGTCGAGGTGCGGCAGCCTGCGCTCCCGCTTCTCCAGCCGTTCCCGGTGAACGCGAGGGTCGGAGCACACGACCTCGATGACCCGGAGGCGAACGTCATTGCGCTCGGCCAGATCGCGCCACTGGAGCCTCGCAGACTCCGCGGCGTTGACCGCATCGACGATGACGGTGCGACCCGAGGCGAGCTCCTTCTCGGCGATCTGCTCGGCCACCAGGTACGCTGCGAGCCCGGTCGGCTGGTCGGCCTCGATCCCCGCGCGCAGGATCGAGGACTCGATTGGATCGACCGACACGACCGTGGCGCCGAGCCGGGCGCCGACGATCTCGCCGATCGTCGACTTGCCCGCGCCCGGCAGCCCGGCCATGACGATGAGCTGGGTGACGCTGAGGTCACCGAACTGGCGGTCGAACGGCTGCTCCCCCTGCATCCGCGTCCTCTCAGGCCAGCGACGCTCGGGAAGCCACGACCTGGACGGCGTCGGAGTGGACCGAGAGGAAGCCGTCCTCCGCGTCGGCGGTGATCTTCTCTCCACCGGGCAGGGTGACACGCACCTCGCCGCCGGCGAGGATCGCGAGCATGGGCTCGTGACCCGGCAGGATGCCGATCTCGCCTTCGACCGTGCGCGCCACCACCATGGCCGCCTCGCCCGACCAGACCTCCTGGTCGGCCGAGACGACGCTCACGTTGAGGGCGGCCATGATCAGCCGTTCTCCTTCTGGATCTGCGCCCACTTCTCCTCGACGTCGGAGATCGGGCCCACGTTGAAGAAGGCCTGCTCGGCGACGTGGTCGAAGTCACCGCGAGCGATCGCGTCGAACGACTCGATGGTGTCCTTCAGCGGAACCGTCGAGCCCTCGACGCCCGTGAACTTCTTCGCCATGTAGGTGTTCTGCGAGAGGAACTGCTGGATCCGGCGCGCACGCGACACCGTGATCTTGTCCTCCTCCGACAGCTCGTCGACACCGAGGATCGCGATGATCTCCTGCAGCTCCTTGTTCTTCTGGAGGATCTGCTTGACCGTGGTCGCGACGCGGTAGTGGTCCTCGCCCAGGTACCGCGGGTCGAGGATGCGCGACGTCGAGGTCAGCGGGTCGACCGCGGGGTAGAGACCCTTGGACGCGATCTCACGCGAGAGCTCGGTGGTCGCGTCGAGGTGCGCGAACGTGGTCGCGGGCGCCGGGTCGGTGTAGTCGTCGGCGGGCACGTAGATGGCCTGCAGCGAGGTGATCGAGTGGCCGCGCGTCGACGTGATGCGCTCCTGGAGGATGCCCATCTCGTCGGCGAGGTTCGGCTGGTAGCCCACGGCGGAGGGCATGCGGCCGAGCAGCGTCGACACCTCGGAACCGGCCTGCGTGAAGCGGAAGATGTTGTCGATGAAGAGCAGCACGTCCTGCTTCTGCACGTCGCGGAAGTACTCGGCCATGGTGAGGGCCGAGAGGGCGACGCGAAGGCGGGTCCCGGGCGGCTCGTCCATCTGGCCGAAGACGAGGGCCGTCTTGTCGAAGACGCCCGCCTCCTCCATCTCGTGGATGAGGTCATTGCCCTCACGCGTGCGCTCGCCGACGCCGGCGAACACGGACACACCACCGTGGTCCTGCGCCACGCGCTGGATCATCTCCTGGATGAGGACGGTCTTGCCGACGCCCGCACCACCGAAGAGGCCGATCTTGCCACCCTGCACGTAGGGGGTGAGGAGGTCGATGACCTTGATGCCGGTCTCGAAGAGCTGCGTCTTCGACTCGAGCTGGTCGAAGCTCGGCGGCTTGCGGTGGATGGGCCAGCGCTCGGTGATCTCGATGGTCTCGCCCGGCTCGCCGTTGAGGATCTCGCCGATGACGTTGAAGACCTTGCCCTTGGTGACGTCGCCGACGGGGACCGAGATCGCCTCGCCGGTGTCGTGCACCTCCTGGCCGCGGACCAGGCCGTCGGTCGGCTTGAGCGCGATCGCACGGACCACGTCGTCGCCGAGGTGCTGCGCGACCTCGAGGGTCAGCTCGGTCGTCTGGCCCTCGATGTCGATCTTCGTCTTCAGGGCGTTGTAGATCTCGGGGATCGAGTCGTGCGGGAACTCGATGTCGACGACGGGGCCGGTCACGCGGGCGATGCGGCCCACGGTGCCCGCCGTGCCCTGGACTGGCGCGGTAGCGGTGTCAGTCATGTTCTCTTCCTTCTGGTGAATCTGTAGCTACTTGGAGGAGGAGAGCGCGTCCGCTCCACCCACGATTTCTGCGATCTGCTGCGTGATCTCGGACTGGCGTGCCTCGTTGGCCAGGCGCGTGTAGTCGAGGATCAGCTTGTCGGCGTTGTCGGTGGCCGACTTCATGGCCTTCTGCGTGGCCGCGTGCTTCGCGGCGGCCGACTGCAGCATGGCGTTGAAGATGCGGCTCTCGATGTAGACCGGGAGCAGCCCGTCGAGGACCGTCTCGGCGTCGGGCTCGAACTCGTAGAGCGGGAAGACCTCGGCCTTGCCCGACGGGGCCGCCTCTGCCTCGGCCTCGACGACCTCGAGCGGGAGGAGGCGGGTGACGACCGGCACCTGGCTGATGCGGCTGACGAAGCGGTTGTAGACGATATGGATCTCATCGACGCCGCCGTCGGCCGAGTCGCGGAGGAACGCCTCGAGCACCGCGTCGGCGATCTCCTTGGCCGTCTCGAACTCCGGGTTGTCGGTCCCTCCGATCCAACTGCGCTCGAAATCGCGCCGACGGAATGAGAAGTAGCCCACCGACTTGCGGCCCACGAGGAAGTACACGACCTCCTTGCCCTGGCTGCGGAGCAGCTCGGTGAGCTCCTCTGCCTCACGCAGGACCTGCGAGTTGAAGGCGCCCGCGAGGCCGCGGTCGGAGGTAAAGATCACGACCGCCGCGCGGTCGACGCGCTCGGGCTCGGTGGTCAGCACGTGCGACACGTTCGAGTAGCTCGCCACCGCCGAGACGGCGCGAGTGATCGCGTTCGAGTACGGCGTGGACGCGGCGACGCGCGCCTGCGCCTTGGCGATCCGCGAGGCGGAGATGAGCTCCATCGCTCGCGTGATCTTCTTGGTCGTCTGCGCCGACTTGATCTTCTGGCGGTAGACCCGAAGCTGCGCTCCCATGTTTCTCCTGTGTCCTGGGTTCCTGTCCCTGAGGCTGTCGGCCCGGCCGATCCGACCGGTTCCCCGAGAGCCTCAGGGAACGGAGGAATCGACTAGCGACGGCCCTTGACGATCTTCTCCTGCACGACCTCGTCCTCGCCGATCGCCTCGAACTGCTCCTTGCCGACCGACGCGAGGGGCTTGCCCTCACCGGTCTGGAATTCGAGCTTGAACGTGTCGACTTCGGACTCGAGCGTGGCGACGGTCTCGTCGCTCAGCACGTTGGTGTCGCGCAGGTCGCCGAGCACGGTCGTGTTGCGGCCGAGGTAGTCGAGGAACTCGCGCTCGAAGCGCAGGATGTCCTCGACCGGCACCTCGTCGAGCTTGCCGTTCGTGCCGGCCCAGATCGAGACGACCTGCTCCTCGACGGGGTACGGCGAGTACTGCGGCTGCTTGAGAAGCTCGGTCAGGCGCGCGCCGCGCGCGAGCTGACGGCGGCTCGCCGCGTCGAGGTCGGACGCGAACATCGCGAAGGCCTCGAGCGAGCGGTACTGGGCCAGCTCGAGCTTGAGCGTTCCCGACACCTTCTTGATCGACTTCACCTGGGCGTCACCGCCGACTCGCGAGACCGAGATGCCGACGTCGACCGCAGGACGCTGGTTGGCGTTGAAGAGGTCGGACTGCAGGAAGATCTGGCCGTCGGTGATCGAGATCACGTTGGTGGGGATGTACGCCGAGACGTCGTTCGCCTTGGTCTCGATGATCGGCAGGCCGGTCATCGAGCCCGCGCCGAGCTCGTCGGACAGCTTCGCGCAGCGCTCCAGCAGCCGGGAGTGCAGGTAGAACACGTCGCCGGGGTACGCCTCGCGGCCCGGCGGGCGACGCAGCAGCAGCGAGACGGCGCGGTAGGCCTCGGCCTGCTTCGACAGGTCGTCGAAGATGATCAGGACGTGCTTGCCGGCGTACATCCAGTGCTGGCCGATGGCCGATCCGGTGTACGGGGCGAGGTACTTGAAGCCCGCGGGGTCGGAGGCGGGAGCGGCGACGATCGTCGTGTACTCCATCGCGCCGGCGTCTTCGAGCGCACCCTTCACCGAGGCGATGGTCGAGCCCTTCTGGCCGATCGCGACGTAGATGCAGCGGACCTGCTTGGTCGGGTCGCCCGACTCCCAGTTCGCCTTCTGGTTGATGATCGTGTCGATCGCGATGGCGGTCTTGCCGGTCTGGCGGTCGCCGATGATCAGCTGGCGCTGGCCGCGGCCGACCGGGATCATCGCGTCGATCGCCTTGATGCCGGTCTGCAGCGGCTCGTGCACCGACTTGCGCTGCATGACGCCGGGCGCCTGGAGCTCGAGGGCACGACGACCCTCGGTCGCGATCTCGCCGAGGCCGTCGATCGGAGCGCCGAGCGGGTCGACGACGCGGCCGAGGTAGCCCTCGCCGACGGGCACCGAGAGGACCTCGCCCGTGCGGGTCACCTCCATGCCCTCCTCGATGCCGGTGAACTCGCCGAGCACGACGACACCGATCTCGTCCTCGTCGAGGTTCAGCGCGAGGCCGAGCGTGCCGTCGGCGAAGCGCACGAGCTCGTTCGCCATGACCGAGGGCAGGCCCTCGACGTGCGCGATGCCGTCGGCGGCGTCGCGCACGTAGCCGACCTCGGTCTTCTGGGCCGCGCCCGGCTCGTACGCCTGGGCGAACTCCGAGAGAGCCGAACGGATCTCGTCGGGGCTGATGGAGAGTTCTGCCATTGCCATTTCCTTTAGCTACTGGGATGTCGTGGCGCGGACGCCGGTCGTGGTCGGTCGGCGTCAGCCGGCGAGCTTCTGCCTCAGGTCGTTGAGGCGGCTGGCGACGCTGCCGTCGATGACGTCGTCGCCGATCTGCACCCGGATACCGCCGAGCAACGAGGGATCGACGATGGCGTCGAACCGGACGCGGCGGCCGGCCTGGGCCCCGAGCGACTGCTCGAGGCGGGCGAACTGGGCGTCGGTGAGCGGCACCGCAGTGGTCACGGTCGCCACGTCGAATCCGCGCTGGTCTGCGACGACGGATGCCGCGCCGCGGAGCATCTCGCCGATGCGGCGGCCCCGGGGCGACTGCACCAGGTGGCGCACGACGAGCGTCGTCGCGGGCGACGCGGCCGGAGCGAGCAGGCGCTCGACCAGCTTCACCTTGGCGTCGCTCGAACCGAGCTTCGACCCGAGCGCGAGCTCGAGCTCGGCGTCGGAGGCGACGGTCCGCTGGAACGCGTACAGCTCGGCATCGACCTCGGCGTCGGCGGCATCGGCCGCGACGCGCAGGCCGAGCTCCTCGAGTCCGTCGAGGAAGTCGGCCGACGAGGACCACCGCAGCGACGCCGCGCTCACGAGGAGCGTGACCGCCGCCGGCGCGATCCGGCCGCCGAACACGCGCTCGGCGAGCGCGCGCTTCTCAGCCGGGTCCACCTCGTTGTCGGTGAGCGCCGTGCGCAGCTGCGGCGTCGCGGCGACCACCCGGGTCGCGGCGAGGAGGTCGCCGGCCACCGGGAGCTCGGCCCGGCCGAGCTCCGCGAGCTCGGCTCGCGTGCCGGCCAGGGCCTCTCTCGTAGCGCTGCCCATGGACTACTTCTTCCCTCCTGCGGCGGCCTGCTCGGACGCCTCGAGGTCGGCGAGGAAGCGGTCCACGACCGCCTGGGCCTTGGCATCCTCGGAGAGCGACTCGCCCACGACGCCCGACGCGAGGTCGATGGCGATGGTGCCCACCTCGCTGCGCAGCGACACGAGCGCCGCCTGGCGCTCGGCCTCGATCTGGGCCTGGGCGCTCGCGGTCACCCGCGCCGCCTCGGTCGTCGCCTGGTCCTTGGCCTCGGCGACGATCCGCTTGCCGTCCTCGCGGGCGGTCTCGCGGATCCGGCCTGCCTCGCTCCGAGCATCGGCGAGCTGCGCCGTGTACTCCTCGAGCGCGGCCTCGGCCTTGCGCTGGGCCTCGTCGGCCTTCGCGATGTTGCCCTCGATGGCCTCGGCACGCTCGTCGAGCAGCTTCTGCATGCGCGGCAGCACGTACCGCCAGAAGAAGACGAGGATGACGATGAAGCAGACCGCCGACCAGACGATGTCGTAGGTCGCCGGGAGGACCGGGTTCGGAGTCGCCTCGTGACCCTCCTCAGCAGCCCTGAGTACTGCGTGAAGCACAGTTGCCTCCTTGGTGGCCGCGGAGCGACTAGGACGTGAAGATGAAGTAGGTCGCGATACCGATGAAGGCGAGCGCCTCGGTGAAGGCGATGCCGATCCACATCAGGACCTGGAGGCGACCGGCGAGCTCGGGCTGGCGAGCCACGCCCTCGATGGTCTTGCCGACGACGATGCCCACGCCGATGGCGGGGCCGATGGCGGCGAGGCCGTAGCCGACCGTCGCGATGTTGCCGTTGATCTCAGCGAGAACGGTGGTTGCGTCCACGTTGGGGTTTCCTTTCTTGGGGTTCTCTTCGGGCGGATGCCCTGGCTCAGTGCTCCTCCGCCACCGCGAGCTGGATGTAGACCGCGGTGAGGAGCGTGAAGACGTAGGCCTGCAGGACGGCGACCAGCACCTCGAACAGCGTGAACACGAGGCCGAAGGCCAAGCTGCCCGCGCCGAGCAGGGTGTACCAGCCGCCGAGCGTGAAGACGAAGAACTGCGTCGCCGCGAAGAAGAGCACGAGCAGCAGGTGGCCGACGATCATGTTCATCATGAGTCGCAGCGTCAGCGTGACGGGGCGGATGATGAACGTCGAGATCAGTTCGATGGGCGTGACGATGATGTACACCGGCCACGGGACGCCCGACGGGAAGAGGGAGTTCTTGAAGAAGTTGCCGGGGCTCTGCTTGATGCCGGCGTAGATGAACGTGACGTACGACACGATCGCGAGCACGAGCGGCACGCCGATGACCGAGGTTCCCGCGATGTTCAGGCCGGGGATGACGCCCGTCAGGTTCATGAAGAGGATCAGGAAGAACATCGTCGTCAGGATCGGCAGGAACCGCTTGCCGTCCTTCTTGCCGAGCAGGTCGTCGGCGACGTTCACGCGGACGAGGTCGAGCCCCATCTCGACGAGGCTCTGGAACCGGCCGGGCACCACGCGCATGCTGCGCGTGCCGAGCCAGAACACGAGGAGCAGCGCGATGACGGCGACCCAGCGGACCAGGATGATGCGGTTGATCTCGAAGGGCGTGCCCTCGAATGCGATCGGGTCGGGGAAGAACTCCTCGATCGAGGGCCCGTGGAATTCACCATCGTTGGTTTGGATTCGAACCAGCAGGTTCACAGCGTTCGCTAGCAGCGCTATCTCCTGTTTCGGGGCGTGGAGCGGGGCTCTCGCGTCGACGAACATCGGAACACGGCCCGGCGCACATGCCGGAGCAGGGCGGAGCCGTGGGGGATCGCCCCTACTCTAGCAACAACTCGGCCCCCCGACGAATCGCTACGGCGTGTAGAAGTGCGTCACGACCGGGCCGCATGCCGATCGCAGCATGACACGGGCGACGGAGGCGCACCGAGGCCCGCGCTCAGTCGTCCGACGGGGCCGGCGGGAGCTGGGTGTCGCTCGCGTAGGGCAGCCGCGCGCGGGCGACGACGAGCACGTCGACCACGAGCGATCCGATGACGCCCGCGACGATCGAGAGGAACAGCACCACGGGGTCGAGCCAGTCCGCTCCGCGCAGCAGCACCACGAGGACGATGAAGAGGATGAACTTCAGCAGCCAGCCTCCGAGCACGATGCCGAAGAAGGCGCCGACGAACACGTCGGACCCGGCGAACCGGTTCGCGAGCAGGATGCTCGCCGCCGTGATGCCCATGAAGACCACGGCGATCGCGGTGCCGAGCAGCGCGCTCACGAGTCCTTCGACCCCCGCCACCGCGAAGCCGATGACGCCGCCGACGACGGCGATCACGGCCGCGAGGACGGCGCCCCACAGCAGGGCGCGCCGCAGCACGGGGTTCGAGGTGGGCGTGCGGTCGGCGCGGTCGCGCGGCGCGGTGCTCATCGGGCTCCTGGGGGGTGCTCGTCCGGCATCGCCGAACGGTCGGTGGTGGTGAGGGGTCGTGCGCCCGAGAGCTCGTCGAGTCCGGGTTCGTACGGGGCGGTCGCGGACTCCGCCTCGGCGGCGACGGTCTGGCGCTTGCGTCGCCCGAGCGGCGCGAGCGTCAACGCGGCGAGGACCACGAAGCCGACGCCGAGGATGAGGAACGCCCAGCTCGAGTCGATCCCGAAGTAGACCGGGAACACGAAGGCGAGGAGGCACCCGAACGAAGCCACGGCCGTCCACCCGTAGAAGATGAGCACGGCGTGCAGGTGCGAGTGGCCCATGTCGAGCAGCCGGTGGTGGAGGTGCTTGCGATCGGCCGCGAACGGCGACTTGCCGGCGCGCAGCCGGCGGATGACGGCCAGGCCGAAGTCGAGCAGCGGGATGATGAGCACCGCGAACGGGATGATGATCGGGATGAAGGCCGGGAACAGCTCGTCGGTGCCGAGCAGCGACGGGTCGACCTGGCCTGTGACCGCGATCGCGGACGTGGCCATGAGCAATCCGACGAGCAGGGCGCCCGCGTCGCCCATGAACAGCTTCGCCGGGTGCCAGTTGAGCGGCAGGAATCCGAGGCACGCGCCGACCACCAGCACCGCGAGCAGCGACGCGAGGTTGAAGTAGTTGGTCGGCGAGGTCTGCTGCACGAGCAGGTACGAGTACAGGTAGAACACGCCGCTCGAGATGAGGGCGACGCCGGCGACGAGGCCGTCAAGTCCGTCGATGAAGTTGATCGCGTTCATCACGAGCACGATCGTGAACACCGTGATGGTCGCGCTCATCCACGACGAGCCGACCGTGATGCCGCCGTCGGGCCCGCCGATCGGCAGCGACACGATCGACACGCCCTGCCAGGCGATGAGGCCGGCGGCGATGAACTGGCCGGCGAGCTTCGTGACCCAGTCGAGGTCCCAGATGTCGTCGGCGACGCCCATCGCGACGATCAGGGCGGCGGCGAGCAGGATGGCGGGGACCTGCCAGCGGTCCTGGAAGATGATCGACACGTTCGCGAACCGCTCGATGCCGAGCGTGGAGACCCACGCGGCGGCGCCGAACGCCACCAGGATGCCGACGAACATGGCGATGCCGCCGAGCCGAGGCGTCGGGCGCGTGTGGACGTCGCGCTCGCGGATCTTGGGATAGAGCCGGTACTTCAGGCTCAGCTTCCACACGACCAGCGAGCCGCCGAACGTCACGACCGCGGCGACGAGCGCGAGGACGACGAACAGGGTCATGAGGCGGCGGCGTCCGTCCGGTCGGCCGGGCCGGGAGTGGCGTCGGGTGCGTCAGTCGCGTCGACGGATGGCGCGACTTCGGCCTCCGCCTCGGCGTCGACCGTCTCCGGCTCGACGGCCGGCGCGAGCAGCTCCTCCCCCACGACCTCGGCGATGCGCTCGCGCGAGATGACGCCCGCGCGGACGATGCGGAGCACGCCCGTGCCGTCGGCGTCGATGCCCGTGGCATCCACGATCGTCGACGACGTGTCGCCGGGACGCTCGCCGATCGCCTGGTACTCCGCGCCCGCCTCACCGCCGTCGAGGTAGACCGCGACGAGGTCGCCCAGCATGCCGGCGGCGTCCTGCGCGGAGGTGGCCGACGGCTGGCCCGAGAGGTTCGCCGACGACACCGCCAGCGGCCCGGTCTCGGACAGCAGCTCGAGCGCGATGCGGTGGTCGGGCATCCGGAGCGCCACCGTCCCGCGGGTCTCGCCGAGGTCCCACTGCAGCGAGGGCTGGGCGCGCAGGATCACCGTGAGACCGCCCGGCCAGAACTCGGCGACGAGCGAGCGGACCGCGTCGGGGACCTCGACCGCGAGCGCGTCGAGCGTGGGGATGCCCGGCACGAGCACGGGCGGCGGCGACGTGCGTTCGCGACCCTTCGCGTCGAGGAGTCGCTGCACGGCCGCGGGGCTGAACGCATCGGCCGCGAGGCCGTACACCGTGTCGGTGGGGATGACGACCAGCTCGCCGCTGCCGATGGCGCGACGGGCCAGGCGCATGCCGGCGAGGAGCTCGGACTCGACCGAGCAGTCGTGGATGACAGTCATGACCGATCGATTCTAGACGCGGAGCGGGTGCGAGGGCTGGGCATGACGGATGCCGCGGAGCGTGTCGGCCCCGCGGCATCCGTCACCGGCTCGCCGTCGCGTCAGCGGCGGGCGGCCTTGCGGCGGAAGAGCCAGGCGCCCCAGACGGCGGCGATCGCGATGAACAGCCCGCACCAGCCGACCGCCCACCAGGCCGCGTCGCCCATGGGCGTGCCCATGAGCAGGCTCCGGATGGCCTCGATGACCGGCGTGATCGGCTGGTGCTCGGCGAACCACGCGAGCCAGTCGGGCAGCGTCTCGACGGGCACGAACGCGCTCGAGAGGTAGGGCAGGAACAGCAGGATGAAGCCGTAGGCGTTCGCGGCGTCGGGGCTCGACGCCGCGAGTCCGATCGCGGCGAAGAGGTACGTGATCGCGAGGATGTAGAGCGCGATGAGCCCGATCGCAAGGACCCACTCGAACGGCGTCGCGGTGGGCCGGAAGCCGACGAGCAGGGCGACGCCGATGACGACGCCGGTCGCGAAGAGGTTGCGCAGCACGCTCGCGACGACGTGGCCGGTGAGCACGGCGCCGGCACGCAGCGGCATCGTGCGGAACCGGTCGATGACGCCCGTGGTCATGTCGCGCGCGACGTAGAGCGCGGTCGAGCTCGCCCCGAATCCGGCGCAGAGCAGGATGATGCCGGGCACGACGTAGTCGACGTAGCCGCCCGAGGGGTCGAGCGCGCCGCCGAACACGTACGTGAAGAGCAGCATGAGCATGGTCGGCAGGAACACCGCCATGAGCAGCGCCTCGGTGTCGCGCAGCGAGTGCGTGATGCTCCGGCGGATGAAGACGGCCTCGGCCGTGAACCCGGCGGGGCGGGACCGCACGAGCGCGGGGGTGGAGCCGGCGCGGGACGGCGCGGTGTCGATGAGGGTGGTCATGGTCAGCCCTTCGTTCCGATGAGGTCGGCCTCGCGCCCGGCCTCCGCCGGGTTCGAGGTGATGGCGAGGAAGACGTCGTCGAGGCTCGGGCGTCGGATCGCGACTCTGGTGCCGTCGACGGCGGAGGCCGCGAGCCGGTCGAGCTCGTCGACCGCGGCCCGGAGCCCGTGCACCGTGCCGTCGGTGGGCAGCTCGGCGAGCACCTCGTCGTGGGGCCCGAGCAGCTCCACCACCTCGCCGCCGACCTGCGCCTTGAGCACGCTCGCGGTGCCCTCGGCCGCGACTCGCCCACGATCGAGCACCGCGACGCGGTCGGCGAGCCGGTCGGCCTCCTCGAGGTACTGCGTGGTGAGGAAGACCGTCGCCCCCTGGTCGGCGACCTCGCGGATGATGCGCCAGAGCTCCTGCCGGCTGCGGGTGTCGAGGCCCGTGGTCGGCTCGTCGAGGAAGATCACGGGGGTCGGCACGACGAGGCTCAGCGCGAGGTCGAGTCGCCGCCGCATCCCGCCCGAATAGGTGGCCACGCGTCGGCCGGATGCCTCGGCGAGGTCGAATCGGTCGAGCAGCTCGTCGGCGCGGGCGCGGGCCGCACGGGCGCCGAGGCCCGAGAGCCGCGCGAGCATGACGACGTTCTCGCGCCCGGTGAGGACCTCGTCGACCGCGGCCGACTGGCCGGTGAGGCTGATGCGCGCGCGGACGCCGTCGGGGTCGGCGAGCACGTCGGCGCCCGCGACGACGGCCGTGCCGGCGTCGGGTCGCACGAGCGTCGTGAGGATGTTGATGGTCGTGGTCTTGCCGGCGCCGTTCGGCCCGAGGAGGGCGAACACGCTGCCGGTCTCGACCGCGAGGTCGAGGTCGCTGAGGACCTCGGTGGAGCGGAATCGCTTGGCGATGCCGCGCGCGTCGATCGCGAGGGTCATGGGCTGCGCCTTTCCAGTGTACGGATTAAACTGTGTATGCCATGCACGACTGTTTAAGTAATACACAGTTCTACACTGGACGCAAGCATCGCCCGCCGATTGGAGCCGGATGACCCCCGAGACGCCCGTCGAGCCCGAGCTGCCGCGCGGCGTCGCCCTCGCATGGGGCGTCGCCGCCAACCCCCAGCGCGGCCCCAAGCGCGAGATGAGCATCGAGCGGATCGTCGACGCGGCCGTCGAGATCGCCGACGCCGAGGGGCTCGCGGCCGTGTCCATGAGCCGGGTGGCCCAGTCGCTCGGCTACACGACGATGTCCCTCTACCGGTACGTCACGGCGAAGGACGACCTGCTCGTGCTCATGCAGGAGCGCGGCACCGGGCTGCCGCCCGAGCCCGCCTCCGAGCTCGACGCGTCCGACTGGCGCGGCCGGCTCCGTGCCCTGGGCCGCGCGCAGCTCGAGATGCATCGCGAACACCCCTGGCTGCTCGACATCCCCATCCAGGGCACGCCGGTCACGCCGAACAACCTCGCGTGGATGGACTCCATGCTCGCGGCGCTCGCCGACGCGCCCCTCGACGAGGACGAGCGCGTGGCCGTCATCCTGCTCGTGACCGGGCAGCTCCGGTGGCAGAGCACGATCGAGCGCTCGTACGAGGTCGCCGCCGGCGCGGCCGGCATCGACCCGCAGGCGATCGACGACGGCCGGTCCGCAATCCTCGACGCGTTCGTCACGTCCGACGACTACCCGGCGCTCCGGCGAGCCATCGATGCCGGCGTGTTCGCGACCGGTGAGGACCCGTTCGCGTTCGGGCTCGAGCGCGTGCTCGACGGGGTCGCCGACTACCTCGCGAAGCGTGCCGCCGGCGAGCGACCCGCTCCCCCGGCGCACGACGACGCACCCGAGGTCGCGTCCGACAAGCGCGTGCGCGAGGCGCGCAAGGGCGTGCGCGAGGCCGAGAAGCGGCTGCGCGACGCCCGGAAGCTCGAACGCCAGGCGGTCCGCGAGGCCCGCACCCGCCTCGAAGGCCGTTGAGCCGGGCGAGCGGATGCCTCGGCGTCAGCGCCGGGCGGTGGTCACCCGGTCGCGACCGGTGAGGTCGCGGTGGTGCGCGATGGCGTGCCATCCGTCGCCGGACAGCAGCGCGGCGATCTCGGCGGACTGCGACTCGCCGTGCTCGATCATGAGCGCGCCTCCCGGATGCAGCAGGGCGAACGCCCGCCGGGACAGGACACGCACCACGTCGAGGCCGTCCTGACCCCCGTAGAGCGCGTGCTCGGGATCGTGCAGGCGCACCTCGGGGTCGCGCGGGATCGCGCCGGCGGGGATGTACGGCGGGTTCGACGCGACGACCGCCGCGCGCCCGTCGAGCTCGGGCAGCGCCTCGGCGAGGTCGCCGAACACGAGCTCGAGGTTCGGCGCGCCGACCTCCTCGACGTTGCGGCGCGTCCACGGGAACGCCGCGGGCGAGTTCTCGACCGCCCACACGCGCGCATGCGGCACCTCGGTCGCCATCGCGAGTGAGATCGCCCCGCTGCCGGCTCCGAGGTCGAGCGCGATCGGCTCGGGCTCGGCCGCTGCGCGCAGTGCGTCGATCGCGAGCTGAGCGAGCAGTTCGGTCTCGGGACGCGGGACGAACACGCCCGGTCCCACGGCGAGGTCGAGCGAGCGGAAGGCGGCCCGGCCGGTGAGGTGCTGCAGCGGTTCGCGCCGCGCGCGCCGCTCGACGAGCGCGGCCAGCGCCGCGACATCCGCCGTGGCCATCTCGCCGCCGACCACGAGCCGCGCGTGCACGCCGCCGCGCGACAGCTCGAGCACGTGCCCCATGAGGAGGTCGGCATCCACCTCGGGATCCGGCACGCCCGCCGCCGTCAGCGTGCGGACGGCCTCATCGCGGACCTCGCGGAGCGACCGCGGCGAGTGGGCGTCGGAGGGTGCATTCACGCAATGGAATGTAACCCACTCCCCCGCACGCGCCCCCCTCCGTATGCTGGACCGCGGCACGACGCCGTCAGGAGAGGGAGCATCATGGCTCAGGTCTACGAGAACATCACCGAGGTCTTCGGGCGCACCCCGCTCGTGAAGCTCAACAAGGTGACCGACGGCGCGGCCGCGACGGTCTACGCCAAGCTCGAGTTCTACAACCCCTCCGCGAGCGTGAAGGACCGCCTCGGCATCGGCATCGTCGACGCCGCCGAGGCCTCGGGCGAGCTCCGGCCCGGCGGCACCATCGTCGAGGGCACGAGCGGCAACACCGGCATCGCGCTCGCCATGATCGGCGCGGCCCGCGGCTACCGGGTCGTCATCGCGATGCCCGAAACCATGTCGAAGGAGCGGCGCGCGCTGCTGCGCGCCTACGGCGCCGAGCTCGTGCTCACCCCCGGATCCGAGGGCATGAAGGGCGCCGTCGCACGCGCCGAGCAGATCGCGTCCGAGACGCCCGGCGCCGTGCTCGCCCGCCAGTTCGAGAACCAGGCCAACGTCGACATCCACCGCCGCACCACCGCCGAAGAGGTCTGGGACGACACCGACGGCGGCGTGGACATCTTCGTCTCGGGCATCGGCACGGGCGGCACCCTCACGGGCGTCGGCCAAGTGCTGAAGGAGCGCAAGCCCGACGTGCAGATCGTCGGCGTCGAACCGCTCGAATCGCCGATCCTGAACGGCGGCGCACCCGGACCCCACAAGATCCAGGGCATCGGCGCGAACTTCGTGCCCGCCATCCTCGACCGCGAGGTCTACGACGAGATCATCGACGTGAACATCGAACAGGCGGTCGCCACGGCGCGCCGGCTCGGCGTCGAGGAGGGCATCCTCGGCGGCATCTCGTCGGGCGCCACGGTCCACGCGGCGACCCAGCTCGCGCAGCGGCCCGAGAACGCCGGCAAGACGATCGTCGTGATCGCCGCCAGCTACGGCGAGCGGTACCTCTCGACGGTGTTGTACGAGGACCTGCTGGACTGAGCGCCGCCCCTCGATCTGCTTGACTGAACGGGTGGGATTCTTCGACCGGCTCAGGGAGGACGTCGCCACCGCGCGCTCGCACGACCCCGCCGCCCGCAGCCGCCTCGAGGTGATCCTCGCGTACTCGGGCCTGCACGCGATCTGGGCGTACCGCCTCGCGCACCGCATGTGGCAGGTCCCCGTGCTGCGCCTGCCCGCGCGCGTGGTCTCGCAGCTCACGCGCTTCCTCACCGGAATCGAGATCCATCCCGGCGCGACCATCGGCCGTCGGTTCTTCATCGACCACGGCATGGGAATCGTGATCGGCGAGACGACCATCGTCGGCGACGACGTGATGCTGTACCACGGGGTCACGCTGGGCGGCAAGGCGCCGCGCGGCGCGCCCAGGGGCGCCAAGCGCCATCCGACCCTCGGCGACGGCGTGACCGTCGGCGCCGGGGCGAAGGTGCTCGGCGACATCGAGATCGGCGAGGGCAGCGCCATCGGCGCGAACGCGGTCGTCACCAAGGGGGCTCCGCCGCAGTCGCTGCTCGTCGGGATCCCCGCCGTGGCGAAGCCGTTGTCGCCCGCGACGGCGGCCGCGGCCCGAGGCGAGCACGACTGGCACGTCGACTGGCACATCTGAGCGAGCGGATGCCGCCCGCCTGCCTGGCGACCGCGTGCACGGGCCCTCTCCTGCGCGCCACTTCGGCGGGCGGTGCGCCACGACGAGTGGCGCGCGTGACGCGGAGATGGCGCAGCGGCGGCCCGCCTGCCGGGCGGATCACCGCAGGCGCGGTAGCCCGGCTTCGATCAGGATGTCGCGCAGGAGTCGCGCGTTCCACGCCTCCGACCAGTCCCACCGCGCGCAGGCCCAGCCCGTCGCCGCCCTGACCTCGTTCTCGCGCCCCTTCTCGTCCGCCACGATCTCCTGGACCGGACGGCGATCGCCGTTCCGTCTGGCAGTGCCGAGGTACTTGCCGTCGCCATCCGCCTCACCCCATACGCGGTACTCGGGCCAGGCGAAATCGAGGAATGCGACGGAGCGCCGTCTCGGGCGCACGACCGACCACTGCAGGACGGGCGCGGGGAATCCGAATTCCTCGAATCGCAGGCGGCTGAGCGTCTCGAGCGGGGTCTCGGCGAGATCCGTCGCCCGGTCGAGTACGGCCGCGACCCTTCGGCTCCCGGGGAACGGCAGCATGCCCGCGTACACCTCCTGAAGCTGCTCGACGGTGCACTGCGCTTCGCCGGTGCCGAACCGCGGGCGGAAGAGCGCGGCATCCGTCATCGCAAGTGCGGTGAGCAGCGGCCGCGTGCGCGCCACTTCGATCAGCGTCTGGATCGGCTCGGTGGTCCAGACCCCCTCAGCGGTGAGGATCCGGCCAGCACCACCTCGGACGATCTCGACGACCCCGTTGCGTCGTCGACCGGACGCTCCCTTGGCGAGGACGGTCACGTGTTCCGGGACCGCGCCGACGATCGGCATGCCGAGCAGTAGCGCAGCCGTGAATCCGGCGAAGACGACACCAGGGCGCTGGTGAGCTACCGCGAAAGCCTGGGAACGATGCCGTTCGGTCGCGGTCATCGCTTCTGCGCCGGCGGACGGAAGGTAGACGCCCCGCCGCACCGCGACCAGTCGGCCTGCGTCACGCGCCGTCAACAGGGATGAGGACACCCCGGCGGAGCGCGCTCGCGAGGACGGGATCACTCCGCCTGCGGCGATCGGGAAGGAATCGAGGTCCATGCGCCGAGCATCGCCGGCGGTGCATGCCGGCCGCGCCATCCGCTCGCACTCGAGGGCCCTGTGCCCCGTCCGCGAGCTGGGGAGGAGGGGTCGCTCAGAGGTCCGCGCGCCAGTTCGAAGGCCGCTGCGCCTTCGCGGATGGCGCTGAGGCCCGCGAACTGGCGCGGAGGCGCGGCCGAGAGCTAGTGGTCGCCGAGGTCGGCGAGCCGGGCCTCCTCGTCGGCGCGCACGGCCGACTCGATGACGGGTTCGAGCGAGCCGTCCATGACCTGGTCGAGGTTGTACGCCTTGTAGCCGGTGCGGTGATCGGCGATGCGGTTCTCGGGGAAGTTGTAGGTGCGGATGCGCTCGGAGCGGTCCATCGAGCGGATCTGCGACTTGCGGGCGTCGGATGCCGCGGCCGCGAGCTCCTCCTGCTGTCGCGCGAGCAGGCGCGCGCGGAGCACGCGCATCGCCGCCTCGCGGTTCTGCAGCTGCGACTTCTCGTTCTGCATCGCCACGACGATGCCCGTGGGGACATGCGTGATGCGGACCGCGGAGTCGGTCGTGTTGACCGACTGCCCACCCGGGCCGCTGGAACGGTAGACGTCGATCTTCAGGTCGTTCTGGTTGATGTCGACCTCTTCGGGCTCGTCGACCTCGGGGAAGACCAGCACCCCGGTCGTCGACGTGTGGATGCGACCCTGCGTCTCGGTGACCGGCACGCGCTGAACCCGGTGCACGCCGCCCTCGTACTTGAGGTGCGCCCACACGCCCTGCGAGGGGTCGCTCGCGTTCGACTTGATCGCGACCTGCACGTTCTTGTAGCCGCCGAGGTCGGACTCGTCGCGCTCGAGCAGCTCGGTCTTCCAGCCCTTCGACTGCGCGTACTGGATGTACATGCGCAGCAGGTCGGCGGCGAACAGCGCGCTCTCGGCGCCGCCCTCGCCGCCCTTGATCTCCATGATCACGTCGCGGCCGTCGTCGGGATCGCGCGGGATGAGCAGTCGCCGCAGCTTCTCCTGCGCGTCCGCGAGCTGCTCCTCGAGCGCGGGCACCTCCTCGGCGAAGGCCTCGTCCTCCTTGGCCAGCTCGCGCGCCGCCTCGAGGTCGTCCTCGGCCTGCTGCCACGCGACGTGCGCGGCGACGATGCGGCTGAGCTCGGCGTAGCGCCGGTTCACCCGCTTCGCGCGCGCAGCGTCGGCGTGCAGTGCCGGGTCGGCGAGCTCCTCCTGGAGCGCGGCGTGCTCGGCGATCAGGGCCTGGACGGACTCGAACATCGGATCAGCGGTGGTGATCGTTGTCGTGGCCGTTGCCGTTGCCGCCCACCGGCGACGCCTTCTGCATGAGCAGGAGGAACTCGGTGTTCGACTGCGTCTCGCGGAGGCGTCCGAGCACGGCCTCGAGGGCCTGCTGCGGCTCCAGGCCGGCGAGCGCGCGGCGCAGCTTCCACGTGATCTTGACCTCGTCGGCCGAGAGGAGCATCTCCTCGCGACGCGTCGACGACGCATTGACGTCGACCGCGGGGAAGATCCGCTTGTCGGCGAGCTGGCGCGACAGGCGGAGCTCGGAGTTGCCGGTGCCCTTGAACTCCTCGAAGATCACCTCGTCCATCTTGGATCCGGTCTCGACGAGCGCCGTGGCGAGGATCGTCAGCGAACCGCCGTTCTCGATGTTGCGCGCGGCACCGAAGAAGCGCTTCGGCGGGTAGAGCGCCGAGGCGTCGACGCCGCCCGAGAGCACGCGACCCGATGCGGGCGCCGCGAGGTTGTAGGCACGGCCGAGGCGCGTGATCGAGTCCAGCAGGACGACCACGTCGTGGCCGAGCTCGACGAGGCGCTTCGCGCGCTCGATGGCGAGCTCGGCGACCGTCGTGTGGTCCTCGGCGGGCCGGTCGAAGGTCGAGGCGATGACCTCGCCCTTCACCGTGCGCTCCATGTCGGTGACCTCCTCGGGGCGCTCGTCGACGAGCACGACCATGAGGTGGACCTCGGGGTTGTTGATGGCGATGGCGTTCGCGATCTGCTGCAGGACGATCGTCTTGCCGGCCTTCGGGGGCGAGACGATGAGGCCGCGCTGGCCCTTGCCGATCGGCGCGATGAGGTCGATGATGCGCTGGGTGAGCTTGGTGGGCTCGGTCTCCATGCGCAGGCGCTCCTGCGGGTAGAGCGGCGTGAGCTTGCCGAACTCGATGCGAGCGGCGGATTCCTCGGCGGTCTGGCCGTTGACCGAGTCGACCTTGACCAGCGCGTTGTACTTCTGGCGCGTGTTGGCATCGCCGTCGCGCGGCTGCTTGATCGCGCCGACGACCGCGTCGCCCTTGCGGAGGTGGTACTTCTTCACCTGGCCGAGGGACACGTAGACGTCGCTCGGGCCGGGGAGGTACCCGGTGGTGCGCACGAACGCGTAGTTGTCGAGCACGTCGAGGATGCCCGCGATGGGGATGAGCACGTCGTCGTCGAGGATCTCGGGCTCGACCTCGTCGGTGCCGCCCTGGCCGCGACGCTTGCGGTCGCGGTAGCGGTTGCGGCGACCGCCGCCCTCACCCTCGGCCTGCGGCTGCTGGTCGCCGCGGCCCTGCTCGCCGCGGCCCTGCTGGCCGCGCCCGCCCTGCTCCTGGCGGCCCTTGTCGGACTCGCCCTGGCCCTGCCGGTCGCTCTCGGCCTGCTCGTCCGTGCGACGGCCCGGACGCTCGCCACCCTGTGCGGCCTGGCCGCCCTGGCGCTCGCCGCCCTGCTCGCCCTTCTGGGCCTCGCCGCGGTCGCCGCGGTCGCCGCCCCGCCGGCCGCGGTTGCGGCTCCGGCCCTGGCGCGGCTCCTGCGCGGGCTGCTCGGCCGGGGCCTCGCCCTCGGCTTCGCCCTCGGCGGCCTCCGCCCGGCGCGGCTCGCCGGTCGCCGCCGCGAGCTCCTCGCGGACGGCTGCACGAGCCGCCTCGCGTGCGGCGTCGGTCGACGGCTCCTCGGCCTGCGACGGCACGAGGTCGACGCCGGTGGCGCCGGCGTTGGCGTGCTGCGCCGCTGCGGTCGCGCTCGTGGCACGGCGCGGCTGGCGGCCGCGGCGGGCCGGCTCGGCCTGCGTCGGGGCCTCGGGCTGCTCGGCCTCGGCGGCCTCCGCGGGCTGCTCGGCCGCGGCGGGCTCAGCGGCCTGCTCGGCAGCTGCGGCCTCGACGGGCTGCTCGGCGACGATGGGCTCGGGCTGCTCGGTCACAGGGGCCTCGACGCCGGCGGTGTCGGCGGGCGCGCCCGCGTCGACGACCTCGTCGAGCTGAGCGGTGCCGGCGCCGTCGGTGTGGGCGGAGATCAAGTCCACGAGTTCTCCTTTTCGACGCTTCGATGCGCCTGCGATGCCGAGCGAGGCGGCGAGCTCCTGGAGCTCGGCGACACGCATGGCGGTCAGGCGGGAGCGGTTCGCCACGCCCTCGGCGTAGTCGGTTCCGTTGGTCACTGGGATCGTTCCTTTCCCCTGGCCAGGCAACTGGGTTGGCCGAGGAGAGCTGGGTCGCGGCACGCGGAAGGTGTTGCGCACGGGGCGCAGACCTGCGCGTTTGCGAAAGCATGAAATGCCGGGAATTGCACGATATGGCTGGGCGCAGACGCTGCGCCTGCCCGGGGTGCGCGTTCAGTCTAGCACCGACCCGGGGGCCGTCCGACCACGCGCCACGCCGGGCGACGCCCGATGACATGGGGCGGATGACGCGACGCGTCGGCGTCCTGCCGGGTCAGTCGGCGCCGGCCGCCTGCACGGTCGCGCCGAGGAAGTCGACCGCGAGCGGCAGCGCCTGCCAGGCGGTCTGCGCGGACTCCTCGACGAGCCGGATCGCGTCGGCGCGCTCGCTGGGGTCGCTCGCGAGCACGAGGATCGACGGGCCGGCACCGGACACGACGGCGGGGTGTCCGGCGGCGCGCAGCGCCCGGATGAGCCGGTCCGTCTCGGGCATGGCCTCCGCGCGGTAGTGCTGGTGCAGCTTGTCCTCGGTGGCCGCGAGCAGCAGCTCGGGGCTCTGGATGAGCGCCGCGACGAGCAGGGCCGAGCGCGAGACGTTGAACACCGCATCCTCGTGCGGCACCGACGTCGGCTGGAGGCTGCGCGCGAGCGCGGTGGACATCTCGTGCTCGGGGACGAGCACGAGCGGCGAGACGCCGCGGTGCACCATGAGCTTCTTGTGCCGGGGGCCCTCGGGCGTGACCCACGCGATCGTCAGGCCGCCGAAGAGCGCCGGCGCGACGTTGTCGGGGTGCCCCTCGAGCTCGGTCGCCAGCTCGAGGAGCTCGTCGGGTGAGATCTCGATCTCCGGCTCGAGCAGGCCCTTCGCCGCCATGATCCCCGCGACGATCGCCGCGCCGGACGAGCCGAGCCCGCGGCCGTGCGGGATGGCGTTGTGCGCGACGAGCCGGAGCGGGGGCCGCTCGAGGCCGTAGTGTGCGAACGTGTGCGCGATCGCGCGCACGACGAGGTGGGACTCGTCGAGCGGGACCTCGCCTCGCCCGACGCCCTGGACGTCGATCTCGAGGCCCTCGTCGACGACCTCGACCTCGAGCTCGTCGTACCGCGCGAGCGCGAGGCCGAGCGTGTCGAAGCCGGGACCCAGGTTCGCGGAGGTCGCGGGCACCTTGACCCGCACGCGGCGGCCGGCGAGATCGGCTGCGCGCGGCGCCGTCGCCGCGGCCGACGCGGCGGTCATGAACCGAGCCCCAGCACCTCGGCCACGTGCGCGACGTCGGCGGGCACGACGGTCGGCTGCACCTCGGAACCGTCGGGCAGGCGCAGGGCCCACTGCGGGTCCTTGAGACCGTGTCCCGTGACCGTGAGCACCACGCGGGAGCCCCTGGGCACCTCGCCCGCGGCCGATCGCTCGAGCAGTCCGGCAACGCTGATGGCCGACGCGGGCTCGACGAACACGCCGACCTCGGCCGAGAGGATGCGCTGCGCCTCGAGGATCTTCTCGTCCTCGATGGCCCCGAAGTAGCCATCCGTGAGCTCGCGCGCCTCGAGGGCGAGCTGCCACGACGCCGGGTTGCCGATGCGGATGGCGCTCGCGATCGTCTCGGGGTTCCGCACGGGTTCGCCCAGCACGATGGGTGCCGACCCGGCCGCCTGGAAGCCGAACATGCGCGGGAGCCGCGTCGCGTTGCCCGCTGCGATGTCCTCGCGGTAGCCCCGCGTGTAGGCCGTGTAGTTGCCGGCGTTGCCGACGGGGATGAAGTGCAGGTCGGGTGCGTCGCCAAGCACCTCGACGACCTCGAACGCCGCGGTCTTCTGGCCCTCGATGCGGTCGTTGTTCACGGAGTTGACCAGGTGCACGGGGTAGTTCTCGGCGAGGTCGCGCGCGATGTCGAGGCAGTCGTCGAAGTTGCCCTGGATCTGGATGAGGTGCGCGTCGTGCGCGATCGCCTGGCTGAGCTTGCCCATCGCGATCTTGCCCTCGGGCACGAGCACCGCGGCCTTGATGCCGGCGTGCGTGGCGTAGGCGGCGGCGGAGGCCGACGTGTTGCCGGTCGACGCGCAGATGACGACCTCGGCGCCCCGCTCGACGGCCTTCGTCACGGCCATGGTCATGCCGCGGTCCTTGAAGGAACCGGTGGGGTTCATGCCCTCGAACTTCACCCACACGTCGGCGCCCGTCCGGCGCGAGAGCGCCGGCGCCGGCAGGAGCGGCGTGCCGCCCTCGCCGAGGGTGACGACGGGCGTGGCATCCGTCACGTCGAGGCGGTCGGCGTACTCGCGGATGACGCCGCGCCACTGCCGGGACGGCGCCTTCGTTGCCTGCTGGTTCACTCTGCTCCTTCGACTCGGATCACGGATGCGACGGAGGTCACGACGGGGCTGTCGGCGAGCGCGCGCACCGTCTCGGCGAGCGCGGACTCACGCGCCTCGTGGGTGCCGATGACCAGCGTAGCCCGCCCCGTACCGTCGTTGATGGTCTGCTCGAGCTCGCCGACGCTGACCCCGTGGTCGGCGAAGACGTGCGCGATCGTCGCGAGCACGCCGGGCTCGTCGGCGGCCTCGATCGTGATGGCGTACCGCGTGCTGATGCGTCCGATCTCGAGCACCGGCAGCTCGGCGTGCGTCGACTCGGCCGTGCCCGGCCCGCCGAGCACGTGGCGCCGCGCGATCGCGACCAGGTCGCCCAGCACGGCCGAGGCGGTCTGCACCCCGCCCGCTCCGGCACCGTAGAACATGAGCGGTCCGGCGGCCGCGGCCTCGACGAACACCGCGTTGTTCGCGCCGTGCACGGCCGCGAGCGGATGGGTGCGGTGCACCATCGCGGGGTAGACGCGCGCGGACACGCCCTCCTCCCCCGTCTCGGGATCGACGAGCCGCTCGCAGATCGCCAGCAGCTTGACGACGTAGCCCCCTCGCCGGGCGGACTCGACCTGCGCCGCGGTCACGCCTGTGATGCCCTCGCGATGCACCGTCTCGACGGGAACGCTCGTGTGGAAGGCGAGGCTCGCGAGGATCGCGGCCTTCTGGGCGGCGTCGTAGCCGCCGATGTCGGCCGTCGGGTCGGCCTCCGCGTAGCCCAGCTCGGTCGCCGTCGCGAGCGCGTCCTCGAGGGAGGCTCCCGTCGTGTCCATCCGGTCGAGGATGAAGTTGGTGGTGCCGTTGACGATGCCGAGGATGCGGTCGATCCGGTCGCCCGCGAGGCTGTCGCGCAGCGGCCGGATGATCGGGATGGCTCCGCCCACCGCGGCCTCGTATGAGAGCTGGGCGCCGACCTGCTGCGCGGCGGCGAACAGCTCGGGACCGTGCGTGGCGAGCAGGGCCTTGTTGCCGGTGACGACGTCGGCGCCCGACGCGATCGCCTCGAGCACGAGCGTGCGCGCCGGTTCGAGTCCGCCCATGAGCTCGATCACGACGTCGGCGCCATGGATGAGCGACTCGGCGTCGGTCGTCAGCAGCTCGCGGGGCAGCTCGACGTCGCGAGGCGCGTCGACGTCGCGCACCGCGATGCCGACGAGCTCGAGGCGGGCACCGATCCGGTTGGCGAGCTCGTCGGCGTGCTCGCGCAGCAGGCGCGCGACCTGCGAGCCGACCGAGCCTGCGCCGAGCAGCGCCACGCGGATGGAGCGGTATTCGATCATGCGGTGACTCCGTCTGCGTCGTCGTCGTGGTCGTCGAGCCCGGCGTCGCGGGCGAGGAGGTCGGCCTCGGTCTCGCCGCGCACGATCACGCGGGCGCGCCCGTCGGCGACCGCGACGACGGGCGGGCGAGGGACGTGGTTGTAGTTCGAGGCGAGCGACCAGCAGTACGCGCCCGTCGCGGCGACCGCGAGGAGGTCCCCCGGTCCGACGTCGTGCGGGAGCCAGTCCTCGTCGACGACGATGTCGCCCGACTCGCAGTGCTTGCCGGCCACGCGCACGAGCGAGGGGCGCTCGTCGGAGGTGCGGGCGGCGAGCCGCACGGTGTAGTCCGCGCCGTACAGGGCCGTGCGGAGGTTGTCGCTCATGCCGCCGTCGACCGACACGTAGTGGCGCCATCCGCCCTCGATCGGCACCGGCTTGACCGTGCCGACGGTGTACAGCGTGATGCCGGCCGGTCCGATGATCGAGCGGCCCGGCTCGAAGGCGAGCCGCGGCACGGGCACGGCGTGGCGGCCGCATGCCTCGGCGACCGCGGCGGCGATGCCCTCGGCGATCACCTCGATGGGGCGCGGGTCGTCGGCCTCGGTGTACGCGATCCCGAAGCCGCCACCGAGGTTGAGCTCGGGCACCGGCGCGACGGCTGCGAGCTCGGCGTGCGCGGCGAGCAGGCGCTCGGCCGACTCGGCGAACCCGGCGGCGTCGAAGATCTGCGAGCCGATGTGGCAGTGCAGTCCGAGGAACTCGAGCGAGTCGTGCGAGCGGATGGCGCGGCCGACCCGTACCGCGTCGCCGAGCGCGACGCCGAACTTCTGGTCCTCGTGCGCGGTCGCCAGGAACTCGTGCGTCGACGCGTGCACGCCCGAGTTCACGCGCAGGCGCACGCGCTGCACGCGACCGGCCCGCGCCGCGGCATCCGCCACCCGGCCGACCTCGATCTCGCTGTCGAGGATGATCGTGCCGACGCCCGCCTCGACCGCGCGGTCGATCTCGCGCACCGACTTGTTGTTGCCGTGGAAGCCGATGCGCGCGGGCTCGACGCCGGCGGCCAGCGCGACCGCGAGCTCGCCACCCGTGCACACGTCGATCGCCAGGCCCTCATCGCGCATCCACCGCGCGATCGCGGTCGAGAGGAACGCCTTGCCGGCGTAGTACACGGTCGCCGAGGTGCCGATGGATGCCGCAGCCGACTCGAACGCGGCACGGGTGCGCGCCGCACGACGGCGGGCGACCCGCTCGTCGACGACGTACAGCGGCGTGCCGAATCGCTCGGCGAGCGTGGTCGCGTCGACGCCGCCCACGACGAGCCGGCCCTGGGCGTCGCGATGCGCACCCTCGGGCCAGACGTGCGCCGCGAGCCCGTTGGCGTCGCGGGGCGCGCCCCGACGCGCGGGGACGGGTGCGCTGGATGCCACGGGGAACCTCACGGGACGATGGAACGACGGATCACTCGGGACGGCGAGCGAACCCGGATCGGTTCCTGAAGCCTCGGTGCGGACCACCCTTGTGGGGCGGTTCCCGGGCGAGTCTACCGAGCGGCGGCGCGGCGACCGAATCGGGGCGACGCCCGATGACTCAGCCGCAGCTGCCCGTCGTCGCGAGCGTCTCCTCGACCAGGGGGAGGTCGCTGGCCTCCGCGCGGACCGTCACCCCGTCGGACGAGACCTCGATGCCGGTCACCTCGACGCCCTCGGGAAGGCGGTCGGCGACGCAGATGGGCAGCGGGTCGCCCCCGAGCAGCCGGTCGACGAGCCCGGAGACGTCGATGCTGCCGCCGCCCGCCTGGACGTCGGCCCCGACGGGCGTGAGGAGCACGCGGTCGCCCGCCGCCTCGGGCTCGGCCGTGATCGTGAACCCGATCGGGATCCCCAGGACGGCGATCTCGTCGCTGTACGCCACGGTGCCGTCGCCGAGCTCGAGCCCACCGGGCACGCCCTGCGACTCGGCGATCGCGTCGACGGCCGCCTCGTCGATGCTGGCCACGGCCTCGGCCCGCTCGACCGAGCCGCCCTCGGCGAGCGGGACGCCGTACGCGGTGACCGTGGCGTCGACCGTGACGCCGGAGACGTCGAGCTCGGGTGCCGTGGCGACGATCTCGTCCATGCTGCCCCGCAGCACCTGCCACAGCGCCGAGATCCCGTGGATCTGCACGTCGACGTCGCCCTCGACGCCCTCGGGCAGGTCCTGCTCGATCGACTCCGCGATGTTGCGCTCGGCGATTCCGCGGCCCACGGTCTCGACGACGACGAGGAGGCCGACGACCACGACCAGGAGCACGACGACGACGATGAGCGCGCGAGTGCCCGCGGACGTGCGTCGGCGAGGTCCGCCCGCTTCGTCGAGCGGCTGCAGGCGGACGGTGTCGGCGTCGGAGGCGGCCATGCCTCGGAAGGCTACATGCGGTCGGGCGCCGACACGCCGAGCAGGTGCAGGCCGTTGCGGATCACCTGGCCGGTGGCGTCGTTCAGCCACAGGCGCGTTCGGTGGAGGTCGCCCACCGACTCGTCGCCGAGCGGGAGCACGCGGCAGTTGTCGTACCACCGGTGGTAGAGGCCCGCGAGCTCCTCGACGTAGCGCGCGACCCGGTGCGGCTCGCGCAGCTCGGCCGACTGCGCGACGATCCGGGGGAACTCCTGGAGGGCGCCGAGCAGCGCCGACTCGGTCTCGTGGTCGAGCAGCTCGGGCGCGAACGCCGAGCGGTCGACGCCGCTGGCGTGCGCGTTGCGGGCGACCGCCGCGGTGCGCGCGTGCGCGTACTGCACGTAGAACACCGGGTTGTCGTTGGTGCGCCGGCGCAGCTGCTCGGGATCGATCGCGAGCGGCGAATCGGCCGGATAGCGCGCCAGCGTGTACCGGAGGGCGTCGGTGCCGAGCCACGCCTGCAGGTCGTCGAGCTCGATGATGTTGCCCGCGCGCTTCGACAGCCGGGCGCCGTTGACCGACACCAGCTGCCCGATCAGGACCTCGACGTCCTTCTCGGGGTCGTCGCCCGCGGCGCCCGCGAGCGCCTTGAGGCGGTGGACGTACCCGTGGTGGTCGGCGCCCAGGAGGTAGATCTTGTGCTCGAAACCGCGGTCGCCCTTGTCGAGGTAGTAGGCGGCGTCGGCGGCGAAGTAGGTGTAGACGCCGTTGGCGCGCCGGATGACGCGGTCCTTGTCGTCGCCGAAGTCGGTCGTGCGCACCCACACCGCGCCCTCGTCGTCGAAGACGTGGCCCTGGGCGCGGAGCCGCTCGACCGCGGCGTCGATCGCCGAGACCCCGTCGTCGTCGCTCGCGTGGAGCGCGCGCTCGCTGGTCCAGACGTCGAAGTGCACCTCGAACCGGGCCAGCGACTCGCGGATCTCGCCGAGCTGCAGCTCGTACGCGATCTCGCGCGCCGTGTGCAGTGCCACCTCGTCGTCGAGCTCGAGCAGGTGCGGCTCGCGCTCGAGCACCTTGGCGGCGAGGTCGGCGATGTACTGCCCGGGATAGCCGTTCTCGGGCGTGGGCTCACCCTTGGCGGCCGCGAGCACCGAGGCGCCGAAGTTGTCCATCTGCGAGCCTGCGTCGTTGATGTAGTACTCGTTCGCGACCTTCGCCCCGGCGGCGCGGAGCACGCGCCCGATCGAGTCGCCGAGGGCCGCCCACCGGGTGTGGCCGATGTGGAGCGGACCGGTCGGGTTCGCCGAGACGAACTCGAGGTTGATGACCCTGCCGGTGAGCGCGTCGACGTGGCCGAAGGTGTCGCCCTGCTCGACGATCGTCTGCGCGAGGGCGCCGGCCGCCGCGGCATCCAGCCGGATGTTGATGAACCCGGGACCGGCGACCTCGGCGCTCGCGACGCCCTCGACCCCGGCGAGGCCCTCGGCCAGCTCGGCGGCGAGCGCGCGCGGGTTCGTGCCGAGCGGCTTGGCGATACGCAGGGCGATGCTCGATGCCCAGTCGCCGTGCTCGCGCAGTTTGGGCCGTTCGAGGGTGACGGCCTCGGGCGCGAGTTCGAGCGCCACGACGTCGCCGGCCTCGCGTCGGCGCGCGACCAGCCCCATGACGAGGTCGTACAGGGCACGCGAGAGATCGGCGGGAGTCACTCGAAGATCCTAGCGTTCGGCGTTGGTAGGGTTTCCCGCATGTCGCGCCCGAACACCCCCTCCTCACGACTCGCCGGGCTCGCCCTCGCCGCGCTCGCGACCGCCGCCGTGCTGAGCGGCTGCACGACGGGGTCCGACCCGGGCGCGACCGACGCACCCACGGCGTCGGGCAGCCCCGCTCCCTCCGGCCCGGCGACCGCCGTGCCGACGCCCGAGCCGACCGAGGAGCCGATCCCGTTCGAGATCGCCTGCGACGCGATGCTCACGGCCGACCAGCTGTACGCGTTCAACCCCAACTTCGGCACGGCGCCCGGCTACGAACCCTCGGACGGCGCAGTCAGCGAGGTCGTCGACGCCGAGGGCACCGCCTGCGGATGGAGCAACCAGACCAGCGGCGAACTCATCGAGATCGGCGTCGCGACGCTGCCGCCGGGGGCGTTCGACCTGCGCGTCGGCCAGGCGGCGATGTCGAGCAACCCCGTGCCGACCTATGGCACGCCGCCCGACGTCGAGGGGTTCTTCCTGCTCTCGGGCGGGGTCGGCCAGGCGCAGGTCTTCACCGGCGAGCGCTGGATCGTCGTCGAATCCGAGGTGCTCGTCGAGCCCGGCGATGCCCAGCAACTGGTCGCCTCGGTCCTGGCCAACCTCCCCTGAGCCGGAGGGCCCTCGAGGTCGGGGTCGGTGGCCGGCAGGTGGTAGTGTTGCTGGCTGTGCGCCTCCGTAGCTCAGGGGATAGAGCGCCGGTTTCCGGTACCGTAGGTCGGGGGTTCGAATCCCTCCGGGGGCACGTTGTGAAGAGCCGGGTCCACTCAGCCAGCTGAGGGCCCGGCTCGTTCCGTCTCCGGGCATCGTGTGTGGTCGAGACCTCCGCTCGCGCCCTCCCCGTCGGCTCCTCTGGAGGTTGACTGAACGTCCGCCGGGAATCCGTGGACGGGCTCTCCGCGCCCCCCATAGACTCCAGACATCCGGTCGAGGGGAAGGCAACGGGTGGGCATGCGGTCGGTGCGCAGGAGTTCGATCGCGGTGGCCGCAGCGTTGGGGCTCGCCCTCGCCGCGCTACCCCAGGTCGCCCACGCCGAAGACCCGGTCTCGTTCGGGTCGAGCCCGATCGTCGACGCCGCGGGGGCGCTGACCGGGGGCGAGGCCGCCGATGTCGAGGCCGCGATCGACGCCGCAGCCGACGACACGGGCCGGCAGCTGTTCGTCGCCTACGTCGACGAGTTCACCAACCCCGCGGATGCCGCGTCATGGGCGACCGACACCGCGAACGCGAACAACATGGGCAGCGAGGACTACCTGCTCGCCGTCGCGATCGAGGGTCGGGCGTACTACCTCTCCGCCGCCGATGACGCCTCGCTGTCGGCATCCGACATCGACCGCATCGCGGTGGAGGTGGTCGAACCCGAACTGCGCGACGAGGACTGGGCGGGCGCCGCGATCGCCGCCGCCGACGCCATCGGGGGCGGGTCGGCCGGCGGCGGGGGCGGGTTCGGTCTCGGATGGATCTGGCTCCTGCTCATCGGCGTCGGCATCGTCGTCGTCGTGGCGGTCGTCCTCGCTCGCCGTCGCCGCGCGGCGCCCGGCGGCGGACCCGCCGTGCCCGGCATCCCGCCCGCTGAGCCGCCGGTTCCGGTCGAGGAACTCCGTCGCCGTGCCGGTGGAGCGCTCGTGCAGGCCGACGACGCCCTCAAGACGAGCGACGAGGAGCTCGGCTTCGCCGTCGCGGCCTACGGCGACGAGGCGACCGCCGGGTTCCGCAGCGCCCTCGAGACCGCGAAATCGAAGGTGCGCGAGGCGTTCACGCTGCAGCAGAAGCTCGACGACCACGAGCCCGACACCGAGGCGCAGCAGCGCGAGTGGTACGAGCGCATCGTCGCGCTGACCGGTGAGGCCGACGACCTGCTCGACGAGCAGGTCGAGCGGTTCGACGAGCTCCGCTCGCTCGAGCAGAACGCGCCCGAGGCGCTCGCCCGGGTCGAGGGTGCCGCGCGGGCCGCCGAGGGGTCGATCGCGCCGGCCGCCGAACGCCTCCACGCCCTCGGCGCGCGCTACGCCGCGACCGCGCTCGCCTCGGTCGCCGACAACGCCGAGCAGGCCCGGGCGCGGATCGCGTTCGCGCGCGACTCCATCGAGCAGGCGCGAGCCGCGATCGCGAGCGGAGAGGTGAGCGACGCCGCAGTCGACATCCGCGCCGCAGAGGAGGCGGCCGACCAGGCCAGGCTGCTCGGTGCCGCGGTCGAGCGCCTCGCGGCCGACCTCGAGGCCGCCGACCGCGCCGTGGCATCGGGGGTGGACGACCTCGACGCCGACGTGAGGACGGCACGTTCGATGCCCGACACCGGCCTCGCACCGCTCGCCGACCGCGTCGAGGCCGAGGCGTCGGCCATCCGCGCCGAACTGTCCCGGCCCGATCGTTCGCCGCTCGAGCTCAAGGCCCGGCTCGACCGCGTCAACGCCGAGATCGACCAGGCCGTCCAGGGTGCGCGGAACGCGCAGGTCGCGGCGGAACGCGCACGAGCCCAACTCGATCGGACGCTCCTGACGGCGCGCTCGCAGGTGCAGGCCGCCGAGGACTACCTCGTCGCGCGTCGCGGCGCGATCGGCAGCGAGGCGAGGACCCGCCTGGCCGAAGCGGGTCGCCTGCTCGTCGAGGCCCAGTCGCTCGCGGGCACCGATCCCGCGCGGGCGCTCGCGTCGGCGCAGCGAGCCGAACAGCTCGCAGGCCAGGCCATGTCGCTCGCCCAGCAGGACGTCGGCGGGTTCAGCGGGAGCTACGGCGGGTACGGGCCCGCCCGCTCCGGCGGGGGCGGCGGGGGCGACCTGTTCGGTGCCGTGCTCGGCGGCATCCTCATCAACTCCGTCCTCGGCGGCGGGAGCGGCGGCGGAGGCGGCATGTTCGGCGGCGGCGGCGGCGGGTTCGGCGGGGGCTTCGGCGGCGGCGGGCGGCGATCGCCCGGGAGCTTCGGAGGCTCGGGCACGCGGTCCCGCCGCGGGAGCGGAGGCCGCTTCTGATTCGACCCGTTCCACACCGACGGCACTGACCACCACACGGAAGGAGACCAGGATGGTCAAGCAGTCCATCTTCGGACGCATCTCGCAGCTCATGCGAGCGAACATCAACGCACTCATCGACCAGGCCGAGGACCCGCAGGTCATGCTCGACCAGATGGTCCGCGACTACACGAATTCGATCGCCGACGCAGAGGCCGCCATCGCCGAGACCATCGGCAACCTGCGCCTGCTCGAGGACGACCACCGCGAGGACGTGGACGCGTCGCGCGAGTGGGGTGACAAGGCGCTCGCCGCGAGTCGCAAGGCCGACGAGCTCCGCACCGGGGGCGACACCACGGATGCGGACAAGTTCGACAACCTCGCCAAGGTGGCCCTCAGCCGCCAGATCTCGTCCGAGAACGAGGCGCGGGCCGCCGAGCCGCAGATCGCCGCCCAGACCGAGGTCGTCGACAAGCTCAAGAGCGGCCTGAACGGCATGAAGCAGAAGCTCGTCGAGTTGCAGAACAAGCGCAGCGAGCTCATCGCCCGGGCGAAGACCGCGCAGGCGCAGCAGCAGGTGCACGAGGCGGTCAAGTCGATCGACATCCTCGACCCGACGAGCGAGATCGGGCGGTTCGAGGACAAGATCCGGCGCGAGGAGGCGAAGGCCCGCGGCCAGGCCGAGATCGCCGCGTCGAGCCTCGACGCCCAGTTCAACGAGCTCGACGACCTCGGAGAGCTCACCGAGGTCGAGGCACGACTCGCCGCGATCAAGGCCGGCGGCTCGCCGTCGGCCTCGCAGGGCCAGATCTCCGGCTCCTGATCCTCGGTGCGGATGTCGCGGGCCGACGCCGCGGCATCCGCACCGTCGCACGTCCCGGTGCCGGGGAAGGAGCGGTCGTGGCTCGCGCCTCCGACCTCACGCCCGACGAGGCGGCCTCGGTGCTCGGCGTGCCGCGCGACGCCGAGCTGCCCGAGGTCGAACGCGCGTATCGGCGACTGGCGCGCGAGCTGCATCCCGACCGCTACGCCGGCCGGCCCGTCGATGAGGCCGCGGCGGCCGCGGCCCGGTTCGTCCAGGTGGCCCGAGCACACGAGGTGCTCCTCGCCGCCGCGGCCGACCGCGCCGCGACGTCCGACCGGTCGGTCGCGGAGCCGGTCCCGGCTGAGGGCTTCTCGCGGCCTCCGAGGCCGCTCCCCCGGTTCAGCTGGTGGCTGTTCGGCACGTGGGCGCTCATCCTCGTGATCGGCGCGCTGCTGTCGACCGCGACCGGCCCGATCCTCACACCCCTCGACGTCTGGGGCCGCCTCGGCCTGCTCGTCGCATTCGCCCTCGCGACCGCGCTGACGCGGCGGCGATGGGTGTGGTGGACCACGCTCGCGCTGCTGCTGCTGAGCGGGGTCGCCGTGATCGCCTCGACGACCGTGATCGGACTGCTCGGGCTCGGGTTCATGGCGGTCGCGAGCGTGGGTCTCGCCGTGCAGGCGGGTCTCGTGCGCTTCCCCGAGCAGTAGTGCCGGAACCACGCCTCGGAACATACTGGGAGGCATGCCGGCCACCTTCCTCGTCGTCCCCGAGTGGCAGGGCTCCGTGTCCGCGCGCGCCATGAGCCACGCCGACGGGGCCTTCGCGATCCACGGCGACCTCCCCTCGTCCGCGACCGTCCTGGTCGACGTGCCCGTCGAGGCGGGAGACGCCCTCGGCACCGGCGTGCACCGGTACAGCGCGGTGCGCCGCGTGCGCGAGCGCACGGCCGAGGCCCTCGCCGGGGTGCACGGCACGCCCATCGCGGTAGGCGGCGACTGCGGGATCGCGCTCGCCCCGGTCGCCGCCGCTGCGGCGTCGCATCCCGGAAGCCTGGCGGTGCTGTGGCTGGACGCGCACCCCGACCTGAACACGCCCGAGACGAGCCCATCCGGCGCGTTCAACGGCATGGTGCTCCGCGCGATCACCGGCGAGGGCGCTGAGGGACTCGTGCTCGAGGGCGACGAGCGCGTTCCGGCCTCGCGCATCGTGCTCGGCGGCGTACGCGCGGTCGATCCCGGCGAGCAGGCGTTCATCGACGCCGAGCGGATGGCGGTGCTCGGCGTCGACGCGTTGGTCGACCACGGCGCGGCCCTCGCGGCGATCACGGCCACCGGAGCCACGCACGTGTACGTCCACATCGACCTGGACGTGCTCGACCCGTCCGCGATCGCCGGACTCTCGTACCCGCTGCCCTTCGGGACCCAGCCCGACGCGCTCGTGGCGCTCGTGCGCGAGGTGGTGGCGACGGTCCCCCTTGCGGGCGCATCGATCGCGGGGTTCGCGCCGTCATCGCCCGACGCGGCGATCGACGACCTGCCGACGATCCTGCGGCTGGTCGGAGCGCTCACTTCCGGCGCCTCCTGAATCGGCGCGCCGAACCGCCATCGTGGTCCGCGCGCACGCCGCTCCCTAGGCTGGTCGGGTGGCCGGGCGACATCCGGCGCCGGAAGGGAGCCGAGATGGTCCGCCAGTTCGACGTAGTGGTGCTCGGAGCGGGTCCGGTGGGCGAGAACGTCGCCGACCGCGCGAGGGCCGCGGGCCTCGAGGTCGCGATCGTCGAGCACGAGCTCGTCGGCGGCGAGTGCTCGTACTGGGCATGCGTACCGTCGAAGACGCTGCGGCGCAGCGGCGCGGCGCTGCGGGCGGCGCGCCGGGTGCCCGGTGCGGCCGAAGCGGTGGACGGCGAGCTCGACGTGGCCGCGACCCTCGCCCGGCGCAACTGGTTCGTCTCGGATTGGAACGACCAGGGCGGGCAACGCTGGCTCGAGAGTGCGGGGATCGAGCTCGTCCGCGGGCACGGGCGGATCGACGGCGAGCGTCGCGTCGTCGTCGCGTCATCGGGTGGTGGCGAGGACGTCGTGCTCGAGGCCCGTCACGCCGTCGCGGTGTGCACGGGTTCCGATCCCATCGTCCCGGATGTCACCGGGCTGGCCGAGGCGCGACCCTGGGTCAGCCGCGACGCCACGAGCGCGCAATCGGTGCCCGGCCGGCTCGCGGTCATCGGCGGCGGCGTCGTCGCGGCCGAGATGGCCACCGTGTACGCATCGCTCGGCGCCGAGGTGACGGTGCTCGTGCGGAGCACGATGCTGCGTGGCATGGAGGAGTTCGCCGGCGAGGCGGTCATGGCGGGGCTTCGGGCGCTGGGCGCGACGGTCCGGCTCGGCGTCACGCCGCAGCGGGTCGAGCGCACGGCCGACGGCGAGGTGCGCGTCGAGCTCGACGACGGATCCGCCGTCATCGCCGACGAGGTGCTCGTCGCCACCGGCCGCCGCGCCCGAACGGACGGGATCGGGGTGGACGCGGTCGGGCTCGAGCCCGGTGTGTTCATCCAGGTCGACGAGACGCTCGCCGTGCCATCCGCCGCACGCGACGACGGCGCGCCCTGGCTCTACGCCGTCGGCGACGTGACCGGGCGTGCGCTCTTCACGCACCAGGGCAAGTACCAGGCGCGTGCGGCCGGCGACGTGATCGCGGCGAGGGCCCTCGGCCGCCCCGTCGACGAGGCGCGGTACGGCGTGCATGCCGCGACCGCCGACCACACTGCCGTGCCGAACATCGTGTTCGCGGACCCCGAGGTCGCCGCGGTCGGGCTCACCGCCGCCGCGGCCGAGGAGTCCGGCATCGCCGTGCGCACGGCGGAGGTGCCGTTCTCGAGCGTGAGCGGCGCAGGCATCCTCGCCGACGGATACGAGGGCCGTGCCCGTCTCGTCATCGACGACGAGCGGGACGTGGTGATCGGCGCGACGTTCGTGGGCCAGGGCGTCGCCGAGCTGGTGCAGCAGGCGACGATCGCCATCGTCGGCGAGGTGCCGGTGCACCGGCTCTGGCACGCGGTCCCCGGCTTCCCGACCCTGAGCGAGGTCTGGCTGCGCCTCCTCGAGGCCGACGGCAGGCCCGAGGTCGTCGCATGAGCCGGATGGTGCGGGTCCGGCTGACGGATTCACGCCTGAGCCATGCGGGCTACTGGTGGGCGACCGCGGTCGGCTTCGCGTGGGGGTTCCTCTGGAGCCGTGGCCCGATCGAGGTCCGGCAGGGGCTCGTGGTCTTCCGCGGGATGCCCAAGTGGACGTTCGGGCGCGGAGGTTCGTGCGTCGGCGGCTGCTACCTGACCGACCGCAACGACTCCGACGCGGTCCTCGGTCACGAAGCCGTCCACAAGGCGCAGTGGCGCACGTACGGGGTGCTCTTCCCGATCCTGTACTGGATGTCGGGGCTCGATCCCCTCCGCAACCGGTTCGAGATCGAAGCGGGGCTCGAGGCCGGCGGCTACCTCCGACGACGGCCCGGGCGCAGCGCGCGCCCGGGCCGTCGTGCGGCATCCGCCTGAGGACGCCGTCGGTTCAGCGCGCCGTCACTGCTCGACGGCGCCGGCGATGGCCTCGACGAGGGTCGGCATGCCGCCCTCCCAGTCGAAGCTGAGCGCGGTGGGCGGCGAGACCGACGAGACGGTCACGGGGTCGTACACCTGCGCGACCCGGCCCGCGGCGACGGCCGGGATGGCCTGCAGCTCGGGCTTGGCGAGGAAGGCCTCCGCCTCCTCCTTCGAGTCGTGGTAGCTCACGATGACATCGGCCTCGAGCTGGTCGAGCTGCTCGTAGCTGAGCTCGTAGAAGAAGCCGCCGTCGCTCGTGTCCAGCTCGGACACGCTCGGCGCGACCTCCAGGCCGAGCTCGGTGAGGACCTCGATGCGCGAATCGGCGCCGGTGTAGACGTAGACGAATCCGTCGCCGTCCCACACGCCCGCGAAGGTCGTCCCCGCGAACTCGGGGTGCGCCGCCGCCTGGTCGGCGAGTCCCTCGGTGATCCCCTGGAGCACCGCGGCGCCCTCGTCGGCACGACCGAGCGCCTCGGCGGTGATCTCGATGGTCTGGTCCCAGGGAGTGGTCCACGGCGCCTCGGGGTACGCCACGACCGGCGCGATCTCGGAGAGCGTGTCGTACTGCTCCTCGGTCAGCCCGGAGTACGGAGCGAGGATCAGGTCGGGCTCGGCCTCGATGAACTCCTCGTACGGCACCGTGGCGCCGCCCTCGGGGTCGCTGATGAGCGTGGGGAGCTCCTCGCCTGCCTCCTCGTAGGCCGCCTCGACCCACGGGAGGTAGTTGCCCTCGCCGACGGTCCACGCCTGCTCGGCGATGGCCACCGGGTAGACGCCGACCGCGACCGCGGCCTCGGTGGAGCCCCAGCCCCAGGTGGCGACGCGCTCCGGCGCGTCCTCGATCACCGTGTCGCCGAACGCGTGCTCGACCGTCAGGGGGAAGCCCTCGGCCGCGCCGGAGTCGGCCCCGCCCTCCGACGACTCGGCCGAGGGGCCGGCGCAGGCGGACAGCGCGAGCGCGGCCACGGCGGCGCCGGCCACGGTGAAGAGGGAACGTCGAAGACGCACGGGAACTCCTTGATTCAAAGGGGGTGAGTAAGGTAAGCCTACCCTAAAATCTGATCAGATGACGCGGGTGCGTCACGCCGGGTCACGCGGCGTGGAACCGCCCGACCGGCACCACCATCGGTCCTCCCGAAACCGGGTCCGACACGACGTGGGCCTCGAGCCCGAACGCCCCGCGCACCGTCTCGACCGTGAGCACGTCGTCCGGCGCGCCCTCGGCGACGATCCGTCCCCCCGACATGACCACGAGGTGGTCGGCATAGCGCGCGGCCAGGTTCAGCTCGTGCAGCACCATCACGACGGTGGTCCCGCGCTCCCGGTTGAGCTGGGTCAGCAGGTCGAGCAGCTCGAGCTGGTGCGTGACGTCGAGGAAGGTCGTCGGCTCGTCGAGCAGGACGAGGTCGGTCTGCTGCGCGAGCACCATCGCGATCCACACGCGCTGGCGCTGGCCGCCCGAGAGCTCCTCGATCGGGCGGTCCGCGAGATCGGCCACCCCGGTGGCCGCGAGCGCCTCGGCGACCACCTCGTCGTCGTCGCTGGAGTGGCGGCCGAACCATCCCTGATGCGGGTATCTCCCCCGCCCGACGAGGTCGGCCACGCGGACGCCGTCGGGCGCGATCGACGACTGCGGCAGGACGCCGACGCGCCGAGCCACGTCGCGCCGCGGCATCCTGGCCACGTCCTGCCCGTCGAGCGTGACGCGTCCGGACTCGAGCGGGTGCAGGCGCGCGAGGCCCCGGAGCAGCGTCGACTTGCCGCACGCGTTCGGCCCGACGATCGCCGTGATCCGGCCGGGCGGGATCACGAGGTCGAGTCCGTCTATCACGCGACGTCCGTCGTAGCCGAGGCTCACGCCCTCGGCGGCGAGCCGCACGGCCTCGCGAGGCGCGGGAACGGTCGGGGAGCTCATGTGCGGGTCCTCTCGGTGCGGGCGAGCAGCCACAGCAGGTACGGGGCGCCGATGACGCCGGTCACGACACCGAGCGGCGCCGTGAAGCCGGGGACGGCGAACTGGCCGACGACGTCGGCCGCGAGGGTGAGCACCGCGCCGACCGCACCGGCGGCGGCCACCGACGCTCCCCCGCCGCCGGCGAGTCGGCGCGCGATCGCCGGCGCGATGAGCGCGACGAAGGCCACCGGCCCCGCGACCGAAGTGGCCAGCGCCACGAGCGCGACGGCGATGACGAGCAGCACGACCCTCGCCGCATCCGCCCGGACGCCGAGCGCGATCGCGTGCTCGTCGCCGAGGGCGAGCGCGCGCAGCGGACGGGTGGCGAAGGCCAAGGCGAGCCCGCACGCCAGCGTGCCGATCGCCAGCACCGCGAGCTCGTCGCCGCGGACGTCGGCGACGCTGCCGACCGTCCAGTGCAGTGCGGCCTGCGCTTCGCGGACGTCGGAACGCGCGAGCAGCCAGGCCACGGTCGAGCCGCAGAGGTACGCCATCCCGACACCCACGAGCACGAACCGCACGCCGTGCAACCCGCGGCGCCACGCCGCCAGCCAGATCACGAGCGCCACGAGCAGCCCGCCGCCGAACGCGGCGCCCGCGACCAGCGCGCCCCCCGCGCCGAGCACGAGGATCGCCCAGACCGCGGCCAGGCTCGCCCCCGTCGAGATGCCCAGGATGTCGGGACTCGCGAGCGGGTTGCGCAGCGTCGCCTGGAACACCGCGCCCGCGAGCGCGAACGCGGTCCCGACGAGCACCGCGGCGAGGATCCGCGGCAGGCGCAGGTCGAGCACGACGAGGCGGTCGAGGCGATCGCCCCCGCCGAGCAGCACCGCGAGGACGCGGTCGGCGCTCACGCCCGCGGCGCCGAACGACAGCGCGGCGAGGCCGACGGCGACCGCCACGGCGATCCCGATGCCGACGACGGCCGCGTGCCGCCGGCGATCGGACCGGCGGACCGCCTCGACCTCGAGGACGGCCGTCACAGCCCGGCCACCCGTCGGCTCCGGGCGATCGCGATGAGCACCGGCGCGCCGAGGAATGCCGCGACCACGCCGGCCTCGAGTTCGGCGTTCGGCACGACCAATCGCCCGATGACGTCGGCGGCCAGCAGCATGATGGGGCCGAGCAGGACCGCGGCGGCCGTCATCCAGCGGTAGTCGCTGCCGACGAGGCGGCGCGCGACATGCGGGACGACGAGTCCCACGAGCGCGATCGGCCCGGCGAGCGCGACGGCCGTGCCGCACAGCAGCACCAGCGCGAGGCCAGACACGGCTCGGGTCACGCCGACGCGCTGGCCGAGCGCGGCGGCGACGTCGTCGCCGAGCGCGAGGAGGTTGAGGCGATGCGCGAGGCCCGCGGCGAGCACGACGCCGACCGCGAGGAACGGCCAGAGGGCCGCGACCGTCGAGAGGTCGCGCCCGGTCAGCGACCCGACGGCCCAGAACCGGTACTGGTTGAACGCTTCGGTGTCGCGCAGGAGCACGAGTGCGATGAGCGGGGTGAGCAGCGCGGTGAGCGCGGCACCCACGAGCGCGAGGCGCACCGGCTGCGCGCCGCCGATCGCGAAGACGATGACGGCTGCCGCGGCGGCGCCTGCGAAGGCGAACCAGATGTAGCCCAGCGGCGAGCCCACACCGAGCAGCGAGATGCAGAGCACGACCGCGAGCGAGGCGCCCGCGTTCACCCCGAGCAGGCCCGGATCGGCGATCGGGTTGCGGGTGACACCCTGGATGAGGGTGCCCGCGAGGCCGAGCGCGACGCCGGCGGCGATCCCGAGGATGGTGCGGGGCACGCGCAGCTGCACGACCACCGCCTGGTCGGGGTCGGTGAGGTCGGGTGCGACGAGCGCCTGCCACACGTCCGCCGGGTCGATCAGGCGCACGCCCAGCGCGAGGCTGACGGCGACGACCGCCACGAGCGCCACGGCCGCGATCGCGAGCACTGCGATGCCGCGCCGGGCCCGGGGCCGCTCGACCGTCGAGTCCCGAACGGACGGGCGAGCCGGCGACGCGGTGACCACGGTGGTCGCCGCGCTCACGAGAGTTCGGCGCGGCCCCGCCGCCAGTAGCCCATGAACGCCACCTGGCGGCGGTCGAGGCCGGCCTCGCGCACGAGGAAGCGCCGGAGCGCGGTGATGACGGAGGCCTCGCCCGCGAGCCAGGCATAGCAGTCCCCGTCGAGGCTCGTGCCTTCAGGCACGTCCCAGAGGATGCCGTCGGCATCGGCCGCGGCCTCGAGCTCGGCGAGCGTGCGGCGCTCGATCTCGGCCTGCGCGCTCGCCGGGTCGGCGCAGTCGCGAAGCCAGCACGTGCGGGCCACCCAGTCGCGCACCGCCGGAACGAGCCGTTCGCCGTGGGCCTGGCCATCCGCACGCGGCAGCCAGCGCACTTCGATGCCGGCGGGCGCGCGCAGCTCGAGCACGTCGTCGGCGGTGGGCACCTCGATGATGGCGGCGCCGGTCGCGTCGGCGGGCAGCGACTCGACGATCGCGCAGATGGCGGGCGCCGCGGTCTCGTCGCCCGCGAGCAGGACCGTGTCCACCGCGCCGGGACGCCAGTCGATGCCGATCGTGCGGCCCCCGCTCAGCTCGTCGGGCCCGACCAGGACGGCCTCGTCGCCGATGCGGGCGCGCGTGGCCCACGCCGAGCCGGGGCCGGTGTCGCCGTGGGCGACGAAGTCGATGTCGACCTCGCGGAGCTCGGGGCGCACCGCGCGGATCGTGTACGTGCGGAACGGGTTCCGCCGCTCGGCGGGGAGCTCCCGCCAGGCCGCGTACCAGTCCTCACCCGCCGGGAAGTCCGCGAACCCGGTGCCCGGGAGCGGCAGCACCACCTTCACGCGCTGGTCGAGGCCGGCCGTGCCGAAGCCCGCCAGGTCGTCGCCACCGAACGTCACGCGCGTGAAGTGCGGCGTGAGGTGCCGCACACGCGACACGGTCGCGCGGAACGAGCGGTACGCGGGGCGCGGGCGTGCGGCGACGTCGGTCGCGGCGAGTGAGGTAAGCATTACCTAAGTCTTGCACACGGACCGCGGCCTCCGGAACGGCTCGTCACCGGCCGTCACGCGCGCCGCGCCATCCCCCGACCGGGAACCGCCTCACCAGACGGGCGGCCTCCGCCGCCCGCGTCGCGCCGCACGCTCGAGCTGCGCGGCGATCGCGAACAGCGCGGCCTCGCCCCCGGGGCGACCGATGAGCTGCACGCCCATCGGCAGCCCCGCCGCCGTGTCGTGCACGGGCAGGACGAGCGCCGGCAGCCCCGCGACGTTGACGAACGAGGTGTACGGCGTGAACCGCACCTGCTGGGCGAAGTTCTCCTCGCCGTCCTCGGCGTCGTACCAGCCCACCGGTCGCGGCGTGAGGGCGAGCGCAGGCGTGAGCACCGCGTCGAACGGCGCGAAGCGCGCGATCGTGCGGCGCTCGAAGCCCACGAGCCACGACAGCGCGGCCGCGAGGTCGCCCGCCGACCGCTCGCGCCCGCGCGCCATGAGCCAGCGCGTGAGCGGCTCGAGCAGGTGGTGCCGCTCGGGGGGCACGTCGATCGTGGCCGCGCCCGCCTGCCAGATGGTGCGGAAGGCCGCCGGATAGCCCGGTTCCGAGGTCGGCGGCACCTCCTCGACGCCGTGCCCGAGCCGGTCGAGCAGGGCGATACCGGCGTCGAGCGCGTCGCGCGCCTCGGGGTCGAGACGGATCTCGGTGAAGGTGTCCCACGGCGTGTCGCGCAGCACGCCGACCTGGAACCGCCCCTCGCCGCGGATCGCCGCCCCGAGGAAGGGACCGTCGTCCCCGGGCGCGCGCACCGCGAACGGATGGCTCGCCGGGTACCCGTGCGGCGCGACCATGCCGTCGAGCAGCAGTGCGGCGTCCGCGACGGTCCGGGCGAGCGGCCCGACGACGCCGAGCCCGGCGAGGCGGTCCAGGCCGGAGCCCGAGGGCACGCGTCCCCGCGACGGCTTCACGCCGACCAACCCGCAGGATGCCGCGGGGATGCGGATCGATCCGCCGCCGTCGTTGCCCGGGGCGAACGGCAGCAGTCCCGCCGCCACGGCCGCGGCTGCTCCTCCGCTGGATCCGCCGGCCCCCAGCTCGAGGTTCCACGGGTTGCGCGCCGGCCGCCCCGCGAGCGGCTCGGTGTACGACGGCAGCCCGTACTCGGGCGTCGCCGTCTTGCCGAGGCTGACCGCCCCCGCAGCGTCGAGCGCGGCGACCAGGTCGTCCGACTCCTCGGGCACCTCGCCCGCGTGCGCGCGCGAGCCGAACGCGGTCGGCACGCCGGCGCGAGGGTGCAGGTCCTTGTCGGCGAGCGGCATGCCCCAGAGCGGCGCGGCCGTCGGCACGTCGCGTTCGACCGCACGGGCCCGCTCGAGCGCCGCGTCGGGAGTCACGTGCGCGAACGCGCCGACGACGGCATCGAGTCGCCCGACGCGTTCGAGGTAATGCGCGGTCGCCTCGACGGGCGAGACCTCGCGGCGCTGCAGCAGCTGGTGGAGTTCGAGGGCGGTGTACTCGTGCAGGGCGTCGACCACGCGTCGAGCCTATGCCCCGGATCTGGCCGCTACTTCAGCGTCTTCTGCAGCAGGATGGTGCCGAGCCAGCGGTCGAACTTGAATCCGACGCGGCCCATGCGGCCGATCTCGGTGAACCCGAAGTTCTCGTGCAGCGCGATGGACGCCTCGGCGCCCTGGTCGGCGATGACGGCCAGCATCTCCTTGAGCCCGGCGGCCTTCGACGCGTCGATGAGGGCCCCGAGCAGCGCGCGGCCAAGCCCCTTGCCGGATGCCGCGGGGCCGAGGTAGATCGAGTCCTCGACCGTGTACCGGTAGGCGCGCTTGGGCTTCCACGGCGCCACGAGCGCGTACCCGAGCAGCTGACCCGACGGCGACGCGGCCACGAGGAAGGGGAGCCCCAGCTGCTGGAGCTGCGCGAATTTCTGCTTCCACTCGCGCAGCGTCATGGCGTCCTCGTCGAAGGTCACCGTCGAGTTGGCCACGTAGTAGTTGTAGATCTCGCGCACGGCCGGGAGGTCTCCGGCACGCGCGGGCCGGATCTCGTACGAGAACGGCGGCTCGACGGGCTCGGGCGTGCGAAGGTGACGCGGCAGCACGCGCCGCTGCTGGTATTCCTCCTCGAGCATTCCGCCATGCTACGCGTGCGACATTGCGGGCGGATGTCGGGACGACGCGTCAGTCGGGGATCGACCAGTCCACCGGCTCCCCGCCCTGTTCGACGAGCAGCGCGTTGGCGCGGCTGAACGGCTTCGACCCGAAGAACCCGCGCGACGCCGAGAGCGGGCTCGGATGGACCGACTCGACGCGCGGGACGTCGGCGAGGAGCGGTCGCAGCGACTGGGCGTCGCGGCCCCAGAGGATCGCGACGAGCGGGCCGCCGCGCGTCACGAGCGTGCGGATCGCATGGTCGGTGACGCGTTCCCACCCGGCCCCGCGGTGCGAACCGGGATCCCCCGGCCGCACGGTGAGCACCCGGTTCAGCAGCATCACGCCGCCGCGGTTCCAGGCGCCGAGGTCGCCGTGCGAGGGTGCACGCACGCCGACGTCGTCACCGAGTTCGCGGTAGATGTTCGCGAGGCTCCGCGGCAGCGGACGCACGTGCCGCTCGACCGCGAACGACAGGCCGATGGGGTGCCCAGGCGTCGGATACGGGTCCTGCCCGACGATGAGCACCCGCACGTCGTCTAGCGGTTGCTGGAAGGCGCGCAGCACGCGATCGCCTGCGGGCAGGTACGGTCGCCCGCCGGCGACCTCGGCCCGCAGGAACTCGCCCATGCGCGCGATGTCCGGGGCGACCGGCGCGAGCGCCGCGGCCCACGACGGATCGATGAGGCCCGACTCGGCGAGCTCGGGCAGCGTGCGCGCCATCAGCCCGCGAGGCTCCGGACCGCCACGCCGTCGCCGGACGCGGTCACGCTCCAGACGGTCCCGGCACCGGCCACGCGCAGCCCGGCGGTGCCGATCGAGAACAGGGTGTCCTCGTCGATCGCGATGCCGCCGTCGACCAGGCCCGCCTCGGTGGCGGCGATGAGCCGCGTGAGCGTGCCCCATTGCGCGGCGTGGCAGTCGACCGTGAGGTCGACGAGTCCGATCCCCGCCTCGGCCGTGACCTCGTCGAGGTCCTCCGATGCCTCCTCGGGCGCGACGGGGACGCCCCCGATGCGCCATCCGCCGAGCAGGGCCGTGTCGGAGGCGATCGCGGCTCCGGCCGAGAAGCCGAGATAGGGCAGCCCGGATGCCACGAGCCGGCGCAGCTCCCCGGCGACCGGTTCCACGGCGCGCCGGTACGAGGGCGTGAGACCGCCGCCGACGAGCACGGCATGCGCCCCGGCGAGCACGGACGGCTCGAACGAGCCGTGCTCGGGAACGGCCGTGATCGCGACCTCCGCGTCGGCGACGGACTCGAGAGTCGCCCGCCATCGCGACGCCTCCTCGGCGGCCTCGGTCCCGCCCGTCACGAGGAGCACCGCGACGCGAGGGCGATCCAGGCCGTCCCGTGCCGCCGCCTCACTCGCTTCGGCGAGGAACGGGCCGTAGACGGATGCCGCGTGCTCGGGGCGCCATCCGCCGCCGACGAGGTGCACGCTCACCGGACGCCCTCCGCCGCCTCGACGGGCGGCAACGACGACCAGGGGAACACGATCCAGTCGTCGGTCTCGCGATACGCGAAGTCGGGCACCAGCACCGTGCGCGGCTTGACGTAGAGCGTGGCGGTGCGCACGTCGGCGCCGGCCTCGACGAGCAGGTCGACGACCTTGGCGAGCGTCCGTCCGGAGTCGGAGACGTCGTCGATCAGCAGCACGGACCTGCCCGCCACCGCCGGCACGTCGAGCATCGGCGGATGCAGCACCGGCTCGGGCAGTCTCTCGTCGACGCCCGTGTAGAACTCCACGTTGATCGAGCCGCACTGCTTGGTGCCGAGCGCGTACGAGATCGCTCCGGCCAGCAGCAGTCCGCCGCGCGCGATCGCGATCACGACATCGGGACGGAAGCCCGACGCCAGCACCTCGGCGGCGAGCCCGCGCGCCGCCGACGAGAAGTCGTCCCAGGTCAGGATCTCGCGGCGGACCCCGTCCGCGCCGCTCGCGGCGTCGTTCGCATCGAAGCTCATTCCGCCAAGGCTAGCGGGCGGGGCGGCCGCCGGCAGGGCCGTCTCCGTTCGACCGGCCGCCGTCGTCGACGGCGGGGAGGTCCTCGCGCAGACCGGACGCCGGTGCGCCGGTGGCGTCGTCGAGGAGGCCCGTGCGCTCCGCGAGCGGTGTGTCCGCACCGGCTCCGCGCCGAAGCTTGGACAGGCGTTCGTTGAGCACCGACACCAGCGCCGCCGACGCGGTGCCGAGGATCGCGACACCCCCGGCCATGAGCAGCACGGCGTACGTGCGGCCGAGCGTGGTGATCGGGTACATATCGCCATAGCCCACCGTCGCGAGGGTGACGAACGCCCACCAGATCGCATCGCCGAAGGTGACGATCGTGGCGCCAGGAGCGTCCCGCTCCGCGTGGTAGGTCACGAGTGCGATGAAGAAGACGAACACGATCGCGTAGGTCAGCGCCTCAGACACGAATCGTGCCCGCACGGCGCCCGTCGTGTGGCGTTCGAGCGCCGGGAGGTGCCGGACGAGGGAGACTACGCGGAGCGCCCGGAACAGCGGCAGAAGCGCCGAGAGCACCTCGACCGGATGGCGCCACATCCACGACCACCGCCGGCCGCGCGGGGTGAGCGCGATCTGCACGATGACGTCGGTGACGAAGGCGGCCCAGCCGGCGACGAGAAATGTCACGAGGATCGGCCGGAGCCAGTCCGGCAGGTCGATCCACAGCACGTAGATGACGTACGACACCACGAAGAGGACGCCGAACACGGCGAGCGGCCGCGATGTCGCATGGACCCAGCGATGGCGCCGTTCCTCGTCGGCTGGGATCGGGCTGGTCACGGCGCCTCGCTCCCCCGCACCCGCAACGCGCCCCTCGCGAGCCGGTGGGCCGCGGCCTGGGCGACGGGCCGGACCACGATGAGATCCAGGTCGACGTGGCGCGGGCGCGAGATGGCGTCGACGATGACGGCGCCGACGTCCTCCGCGACGAGCGGCTCGGGGACGTCGTCGTAGACCGCGTCGGCTCTGGCGCGGTCGCCGCCGAACCGCACGAGGGCGAACTCCTCCGTCCGCACCATCCCGGGCGCGACCTCGATCACGCGGATCGGCTCGCCGTTGAGCTCGAGCCGGAGCACCTGCGTCATGGCGTGAGCGGCGAACTTCGCAGCGTTGTACCCGCCGCCGCCGGCGTACACCTCGTGCCCGGCGACCGAGGTGACGTTCACGAGATCGGCGACGCCGCGCTCCTCGGCGCCTCGCCGGAGCAGCGGAAGCAGCGCGCTCGTGACGCGCTTCACGCCGAGCACGTTGACCTCGAACATCCACGCCCAGTCGTCGAGGTCGGACTCCTCGACGGAGGCCAGGCCCTTCGCGCCGCCCGCGTTGTTGACGAGGGCATGGATGCCGCCGATGCCGGCCAGGTGACCGCGCAGGGCCGCGACATCCGCGTCGCTCGTGACATCGGCGACGAACGTCGACGCGCCCGTCTCGTCGGCGAGCGCGGCGAGCCGGTCCGCGCGTCGCGCGACCGCGACCACGTCCCATCCGGCGGCCCGGAGGCCGCGCACCGTGGCGGCGCCGATCCCCGAACTCGCTCCCGTGACCACCGCGCGCATGCCGTCCATGCCGTCATTCTGCACTGGACGGGAAGCGGCGACGTGCCGGAGGTCCCGGCGGTGCGGGAGAATGGGCGGATGCTGCCGACGCCCGCCGCCCGCGCACCCCGGCCGCCGAACCGCAAGCGCCGGGTCCCCCTCTGGGACAACGCGCGCTGGATCGCGATCACGCTCGTGGTGGTGGGGCACGGCATCCTGCCGCTCATCGGCGAGGACGACGCGGCATACAGCGTCTACCTCTTCATCTACTCGTTCCACGTCGCGGTGTTCGTGACGGTGGCCGGGTACTTCGCCAAGTCCGGTCCGCCGAACGCGCGCGCCATGCGGCAGATCCTCACCGACATCGTCTTCCCCTTCCTGATCTTCGAGACGATCTGGACGATCGTCCGGTTCCTCCTCGGCGGCGGGTTCGCGCTCGACTACACGACCGCGTCGTGGACACTCTGGTTCCTCATCGCCCTCGCGATCTGGCGCATCGTGCTGCCCTACCTGGTGCTGCTGCGGTTCCCGTTGCTCATCGCCATCGCCATCTCGATCGGCGCCGGCTACACCGCCGAGATCGATTCGACGCTCGCACTCTCGCGCACCTTCGGGATGCTGCCGTTCTTCGTGTTCGGCTGGAAGCTGCGGCAGTGGCGCATCACCGACCGCTGGCTCGACCTGACGACCGCCTCGACCTGGCGCTGGCGAGCGGGCGCCATCGCCGTCTTCGCGGCGCTGCTCGTGCTCATGCCCGTCGCCATCGAGACCTGGCGCGACCTGAAGCTGCGCCGGTTCATGCTCTACGACGAGTCGTACGTCGCGATCGGCTACGACGAACCGTGGTCGGGCGCCATCCGCCTCTTCCTGCTGCTGCTCGCCATGCTGCTCTCGGTGGCGTTCCTCATGCTCATGCCCCGCCGCACCACGTGGTTCACGGCGTTCGGCAGCGCGACCATGTACATCTACCTGCTGCACTCGTTCGTGCTGTTCCCGCTGCGCGAGACGCCGATCCTCGAGGGCGAGCAACCGTGGTGGGTGCTGCCGGCCATGATCGTCTTCTGCGTGCTCGTCTCGGTCGTGCTCTCGCTGAAGCCCGTGCGCCGCGTCTTCCGCCCGCTCGTCGAGCCCCGCGCGCGATGGCTGTTCCGGCCCGAGCCGATGACCGCCACCGGCACGATCGTGCTGCCACCCGAGGCGCTGCCGCCGCTGCCGGCCGCACCGCGCTCGGAGGCCGAGGATGCGACGGCGCCGGATGCCGCGCCGAGCCGGGAGGCGCGGAAGGACGGCGAGCCCACCGGATGACGCCGTGTTGCGGCATCCGTTGAACCCCCAGGGGGTCGCTCGTACGGTGGTCGACGGATGCGGCGGGGCCGCACCCCGACGCTGAAGGAGTCCCACATGGCTGAGAACGCCGCCGCCGACTGGCGCTTCGAGACGAAGCAGGTGCACTCGGGCGCTGCGCCCGACCCGGTGACCAAGGCTCGCGCCACCCCGATCTACCAGACCACGTCGTACGTGTTCGACTCGGCCGAGCACGCGCAGAACCTGTTCGCGCTCGCCGAGTTCGGCAACATCTACACGCGCATCATGAACCCCACGCAGGCCGTGGTCGAGGAGCGCCTCGCCGCGCTCGAGGGCGGCAGCGGTGCCCTCCTCGTCGCGTCGGGCCAGGCGGCCGAGACGTTCGCCGTGCTGAACATCGCGCAGGCCGGCGACCACATCGTCTCGTCGAGCTCGATCTACGGCGGCACGTACAACCTCTTCAAGTACACGCTGGCCAAGCTCGGCATCGAGACCACCTTCGTCGAGAACCAGGACGACGCCGACGAGTGGCGTCGCGCGGTCCGCCCCAACACCAAGCTGTTCTTCGCCGAGACGATCGGCAACCCGAAGATCAACGTGCTCGACATCGGGCTCGTCGCAGGCATCGCGCACGACAACGGCATCCCGCTCATCGTCGACAACACGATCGCGACGCCGTACCTCATCCGGCCGTTCGAGCACGGCGCCGACATCGTGATCCACTCGGCGACCAAGTTCCTCGGCGGCCACGGCACGGTCATCGGCGGCGTCATCGTCGACGGCGGCCGCTTCGAGTGGTCGAAGAACGTCGAGAAGTTCCCCGGCCTCACCGAGCCCGACCCGTCGTACCACGGCGCCAGCTACACCGCCGCGGTCGGCGACGCGCTCGCGTACGTCATCAAGGCGCGCGTGCAGCTGCTTCGCGACCTCGGCTCCTCCATCGCCCCCGCGAGCGCCTGGCAGCTCATCCAGGGCATCGAGACGCTATCGCTGCGCATCGAGCGCCACGTGCAGAACGCGCAGGAGATCGCCGAGTGGCTCGACGACCACCCCGATGTCGCGCACGTGAACTACTCGGGCCTGCCGTCGAGCCCCTGGTACGCCGCGGCCAACACGTACGCGCCCAAGGGCGTGGGCGCGGTGCTCTCGTTCGAGCTCAAGGGCGGCGTCGACGCCGGCCGCGCGCTCGTCGACAGCCTGTCGCTGTTCAGCCACCTCGCGAACATCGGCGACGTGCGCTCGCTGGTCATCCACCCCGCGTCGACCACGCACTCGCAGCTCACCCCCGAGCAGCAGCTGACCACCGGCGTCACACCGGGCCTCGTGCGGCTCTCGGTCGGCATCGAGAACATCGACGACCTCAAGGCCGACCTCGAGGCCGGCCTCGCCGCCGCCCGTCGCGCCACCGAGGCCGCGCGCGTGTGAGCCCCCACCTGAGCATCGACCGGATGCCGCGTCCCGCCCGGGACGCGGCATCCGTCGTCTCGGCGCGACGACGTAACAGTCGCCCGGGCGGTGCGGCGGTCCGGGAGAATCGAGGCATGGACTGGCAGACGATCTCGGAGACGGTGCCCGCGAGCATCGTGCCCGAGGCCCGTGCCGCCCACCAGCTCGCCGGGCGCGCACCGGTCACGGGCGCGTGGCGCGAGGGCGATCCGCCCGGCGACCGCCGCTTCGCACGCATCGGCGACCTCGCGCTCGAGTCCGGCCTGGTGCTTCCGGGGGTGCGCATCGCGTACGAGACGTGGGGCGAGCTCTCGACCGCCCGCGACAACGCGATCCTCGTGCTGCACGCGCTCACGGGCGACAGCCACGTGATCGGCCCGTCCGGCCCGGGGCACCCGAGCGCCGGGTGGTGGCCGGGCGTCGTCGGGCCCGGCCGCGCCATCGATACGGAACGGTACTTCGTGGTGGCGCCGAACGTGGTCGGCGGATGCCAGGGCTCGACCGGCCCGGCGTCGGTCGCCCCCGACGGCGTGGAGTGGGGCGCGAGGTTCCCGTTCCTGACCATCCGCGATCAGGTGCGCGCACAGGTCGCCTTCGCCCGCGAGCTCGGCATCGACCGCTTCGCCGCGGTCGTCGGCGGCTCCATGGGCGCCATGCACGTGCTCGAGTGGGCGGCGATGGCGCCCGAGGCGGTCGAGCGGATCGCCGTGCTCGCGGCGCCCGCGGCCTCGACGGCCGACCAGATCGCGCTGAACTCGGTCCAGCTCGAAGCGGTGCGCAGCGACCCCGCCTACAACGGCGGTGCCTACTACGACGCGCCCGACGGCGAGGGGCCGACGCGCGGGCTCTCACTCGCGCGCCGCATGGCGATGCTCAACTACCGCACGCCTGCCGAGCTGAACCACCGATTCGAGCGCAGCTGGCAGTCGAGCCTCGACCCGCTCGGCGGCGGCGGGCGCTTCGCGGTCGAGTCCTACCTCGACTTCCACGGCAACAAGTTCACGCGGCGCTTCGACGCGAACAGCTACCTCGTGCTGACCGAGGCGATGAACTCGCACGACCTCGGCCGCGGCAGGGGTGGGGTGGATGCCGCGCTCGAGCGCATCACGGCGCGCAGCCTCGTGCTCGGCATCGACAGCGACCGGTACTTCCCGCTCGACGGGCAGCGCGAGATCGCCGGCCGGCTCACCCGCAGCGTCCACGGACCCGAGCCCGTCGTGCTCCGATCCGACTACGGCCACGACGCCTTCCTCATCGAGGACGACGCGGTCGGCGCCGCCATCGCGAACCTGCTCGCGGCATGACGTTCCGGGCGGAATAGTCCGCTTCGAGAGCGATTGACCCGCATACGGGGGTCGTACTGCGTTATCTTCGTACCTGACGGCGATGCAGTGCGCCGTGCCGACGGGCGTCACAGGAGGGGGTGGCATGCGTCGCATCGACAAGGAACGCGACCGGCTGCTGCGCCGCCTCGCGCGCGCCGGGGGGCTCACCGGCGGGATCCTCGCGCTCGCCTGCCTGCTCGTGCCAGGCGCGCTCGACGACGAGCGCTTCGCCGTCGTCGTGGCGCTGGACCTGCTCGTCATCGTCCTGGTGGTGCTCGCGACGTCTCGCGGCGCCCTGCTCCCCACCGTGGGCGCCATCGTCGCGACGGTCGGGCTCCTCCTCGCGATCGGGGTCGACACGGTCCTCGATCCGGCAGCAGCCACGGCGATGGCCATCACGGCCGGGCTCACCGCGCCCGCCATCGCCGTCCCGACGCTCGTCCGGCCGAACGGAACCGGCATCATCGTCGCGGCCGTCGCCGCCGTGCTCGGCTCGCTCGGCATCTGCGCGGCCACCGGCGCCCAGGTCGGCCTCGTCCTCGTCGCGGCGATGGCCGGCTGGATCGCGATGATCGTCACCGGCGTCTGGCTCGCGCGCGCGATCGACCGCGCGGCCGAGCGGATCGACGAGGTCGGCCGCGCCCACGAGGCCGAGCGGCTCGCGAGCGAGTCCGAGGCGCAGCAGCGCCAGGATGCCCGCGTGCTGCACGACACCGTGCTGGCGACGCTGAGCCTGCTCGCACATTCCGGCGTCGGCGTCGGCGCGAGCGCGCTTCGCCAGCAGGCCGGCGACGATGCACGGCTGCTTCGGCAGCTTCGACTCGGGGCGCCGCTCGAGAACGGGTCGAGTGCCATCTTCTCCCCCGAGTCCTCGGTCGCCGGCGGCGGACTGGGTGCCACGTTCGAGTCGGTCCGCAAGCGGTTCGCGCGCATGGGCCTCGACGTGAAGTGGCATGGCGCGGGCCAGCTCCTACTCCCTCGCGACACCCTCGACGCGCTGCTCGGCGCGCTCGGCGAGTGCCTCGAGAACGTGCGGCGCCACTCGGGCGTCAACGAGGCCGACGTCACGATCACCGACGACGAGCGCACGGTGCGTGCCATGGTGACCGACCAGGGCAACGGGTTCGAGCCCGCGGCCGTCGATCCGGCGCGGCTCGGCTTCGCCGAGTCCGTCGTCGGCCGCTTGCACACCGTCGGCGGGCGGGCTCGGGTCTTCAGCTCGCCTGGCTCGGGCACGACCGTGATGCTGGAGGTGCCGAAGCCGTGAACCTGCTGCGACGCACCTCGGGCGACGAGGCGCCCCGAGACACCACGCACGAGAGCCAGTTCCGCCGGCCGAAACGGTCGGCGCGTGCCGCCGAGGACATCCGCAGCGCCCACGGCGGGCGGCGGCTCGCCGCCGGCGTCGCGCTCGCAGCGGGCGCGATCGTGCTCGCGCACCTCGTCCACGTGATCTCGCTGGCGTCGACCTTCCCGCCCGGCACGTCGCCGCTTCCCGGCTGGATCGCCCTCGCCGTGGTGATCCTCGGCGGCGTCGTGGCGACGCGCGGGCTGAGCCAGGTCTCCGACACCGTGCTCGTCGCCCTCCTCATCGGCCTGGCGGTGCCCGTCTGGCTCGACGTCGCCGCGACGTCCTCGCTCCTGCCGCTCGGCATCACGCCCACCGCCGCCCCTGCGGCCGCGGCCGTGCTCATGCCGGTGGCCGCCCTCCGCGAGACCCGGACGCCGGTCGCCGCGGCGTCCATCGTCGCCGCCGTCCTGGCGGTCTTCGCGCTCCTCCAGGCCCCGGAAGCCGAGACCATGACGGTCGTCGGGCTCGGCATCGCAGCGAGCGCCGTGGTGCCGGTCGTGCTCGTGACGGTCGCGGTCCGCGGGTTCCGGCGGCTCGTCGGCCGCGAGCTCGACCTCTCGCTCGTGCAGTCGACCGTGGCCACGCCGCGATCGGCGGTCGGCATGCGCGCGTCCGAAGAGCTGGCCGAGCTCGACTTCGACGCCGAGTCGCTGCTCGACGACGTCGGATCCGGACGGATCGCGATCCCGCTGCCGGCCGATGCCGCCGACCGCGCGGGCCAGCTCGCTGCCCGGTTGCGCATCCGGCTCATCGAGGGACGCACCGACACCTGGCTGCGCCACGCCGTCACCGAGTCCGCGTATCTCAGCCGTCGCGTGACGGTCGACGATCCCGGCGGCCTCGCGGGGCTCCTCGCACCGCCGCAGCGCGACGGCCTCCTGCTCGCGCTCTGGCTCATCGCGGGGCAACGCCGTCGCAAGGCGTCGGAGCCGCCGCTCGAGGTGCGCGTCCTGTGCCGCGATGCCGAGGCCGACCCCGACGTCGACGCCGACCCCCTCGGCGACGCGTCGCGCGTCGCCATCCGATTCGAAGTTGCCGGTGTCACTGCACGGAAGGTCGACGCCGCGACCTGGGAGGCACTCGCTAGTGTCGGAGGACATGACGTCGCCCAAGGACCCGACGGGTTCCGGGTCGACGTGGACTGCCGGATCGAGCCCACGGTCCGGGGAGGCACATCGGCGCCACGCAGCGCCGCCTATCCGAGGGGAGTATGACGTGGCCGACCTGGAACCGTCGCGCATCCGACTTGCCATCGTCGACGATCACCGCATGCTCCTCGGTGCGCTCTCCGAGTGGCTCCGAGGTGCTGCGTCCGACATCGACCTCGTGGCCGCCGTGCCGTCGTGGTCCGAACTGCTCGCGCATCCGGAGTTCCCCGTCGACGTGGTCCTGCTCGATCTCGACCTCCGCGACAACATCCCGATCTCGATCAAGCTGTCGACCCTGAAGTCGGCGGGCGTGCGCACCATGCTGATGAGCACGTACTCCGAGCCCGCGGTCGTGCGCGAGGCGCTCGGCGCGGGCGCACTCGGCTACCTCGTGAAGTCCGAGCCCGTCGAGACGATCGTCGAGGCCCTCCGCGCCGCGCAGCGCGGCGAGTCCTACCTGAGCCGCGAGCTCGAGGATGCGCTCGACGACGATGGTGCCGCCCCTCGCCTGAGCGCGCAGGAACGTCGCGTCATGGCGCTCTACGGCGCCGGTCAGCCGGTGAAGGCGGTGGCGTTCCAGCTCGGCATCTCCGAGGAGACCGCGAAGAGCTACCTCAAGCGCATCCGCGAGAAGTACCGCCTCGCCGGCTACGACGTGGGAACCAAGGTGGCGCTGCGCAAGCGCGCGATCGCCGACGGCATCCTGCTGCAGTCCGAGTGAGCCGCGGCCTCAGTCGCCGACCGCGCCGATCGCGCCCGTGACCGACGGCATGGGGATGCCGCGACGCCGGCGCACCCGGTCGAGCGAGAACGTCGCGACCGCCAGGGCGCTTCCGGCGACGGTGAAGAGGAGGCCGACCCACACGGGTGCGACGTAGCCGAGCCCGGCCGCGATCACCATGCCGCCGACGATGGCGCCGAGGCTGTTGCCGATGTTCAGCGCGGAGTGGTTCAGGGCCGCGGCGATCGACTGGCTGTCGCGCGCGATGTCCATCAGGCGCGCCTGGATCGTCGGCGAGAGCGCCGCGGCCGACGCCCCGACGAGGAAGACCCCTGCTCCGAGCCCGAGCGGATGCCACGCGGTGAGCGCCGTCAGCACGAGCGAGCCGGCGAGCGTGGCGAAGAACAGGTACATCGAGCGTCGCACGCTCCAGTCGGCGAGGCGCCCGCCGACGAGGTTGCCGATCGTCATGCCGAGGCCGAACACCACGAGCACGACCGGGACGAACGAAGCGGGCAGCCCGGTCACCTCGGTCGCGAGCGGCGCGACGTAGCTGTAGACCGCGAACAGTCCGCCGAACCCGATGGCGCCGATCGCGAGCGCGAACCACGCCTGGACGCGCGTGAAGACCCGGAGCTCGCGCACGATCGTGGCGGACGGGTCGCCGGCCTGCCACGGCACGGCCGCCGCGACGGCGATGAAGGTCGCCACGAAGATGGCCGCGACGGCGACGTAGGCCACGCGCCATCCGGCCTGCTGGCCGAGCCAGGTGATCAGCGGGACGCCGACGACGTTGGAGATCGTGAGGCCCGAGAGGACGAGGGCGACGCCGCGGGCGCGCTTGCCCGGCCCCATGAGACCGGCCGCGACGAGCGACGCGATGCCGAAGTAGGCACCGTGCGGCAGCGCCGCGGCGAACCGCGCGGCGACGACGAGCTCGAAGGTCGGCAGCAGCGCCGAGGCGAGCGTGCCGATGCTGAACGCGGCGAGCAGGACCAGCAGCAATCGCTTGCGCGGCCAGCGGGCGGCCGCGGCGGCGATCGTGGGCGCGCCGACGACCACGCCGAGCGCGTAGGCGGAGATGATCCATCCGGCCGCGGCGTTGGCCGCATCGGTCGAGGTCGCGGCCAGGCCGGGCAGGAGGTCGGCGGCCATCTCGGGCAGCAGGCCCATCGCGACGAACTCGGTCGCGCCGATGCCGAAGCCGCCCATCGCGAGGGCGAGGAGGGCGAAACGGATACGGGCCGGCGACAACGTCGTCGGCCCGTCGGAAGCGTGGGTCACCCGTCGATCATGCCACGGATCGAATCGATTCGACAAACGGGCGGCACGCGCGGACGACCCGCGCCGTCATACGCCGTCGGCCGTCAGCCGTCGTTGTCGATGGCCGCCTCGAGGCGGTCCAGCTTCGCCTCGATCTCGCCGGTGAACCCGGGCCGGATGTCGGCCTTCAGCACCAGCGAGACCCGCGAGCCGTAGTCGGCGACCGCGTCGCACGCGTCGCGGATCACCCGGAAGACCTCGTCCCACTCCCCCTCGATCTCGGTGAACATCGAGGTCGTGCGGTTCGGCAGCCCGGACTCGCGCACGATGCGCACCGCCTCGGCGACCGCATCGTGCACCGAACCGTCGCTGCGGCCGGTGCCGCTCGGAGCGACGGAGAACGCGACGAGCATGGGTCCTCCTCCCACCCGCGCGCCGGCAGCCCCTCAGTCGATGGGGCCAATCGACGGCGCACGCGCGGACCCAGCCTGCCACACCGCTCGCACCGCCCAGACGAGGAGCACGAGCAGGAGCAGCACCTTCACCGTCAGCAGCAGCACGAACCCGGGATTGGCGATGAGGAGCCATCCGTACCAGTACGGGTAGATCACCTGCGTCAGCACCGCGATCGCCGCCGCCAGCGCGGCCGGCACGACGTATCGCGAACCGCCCAGCACGAGGCCGAGCACCACGGGTGCGGCGAGCCACGTGGCGAACTGCGGCGACCCGACCTTGTTCGCGACGATCAGCACGGTCGTGAACGCGACCGCGAGCGGGGGCAGCAGCGCCACGAGCGGGGCGCCGCGCCGCACCGCCCGGATGCCCGCCGCGAGCACGACGGCCACGCCCACCGCCATCAGGGGCGTGGTGAGTGCGGCCGCGACATCCGCCCCCGGACCGGCGATCTGGAACGTCAGGATGTCGCGGTCGTACACGATCGTCGCCTCGGACGTCCCCGCGACGATCCACCACAGCCACGGCACCGCGAACGCCGACTCCACCTGGAGGCCGCGACCCGCCTGCTCGGCGATGAAGCCGAGCGCATTCGGGCCGGAACCGGCGAGCAGGCTCACGCCCAGGATGCCGACCGTGAGCGCCGCCCCGACGATGACGACCTCGCCGCGCCGCCGCACCGCCACGACCAGCGCCGCGACGAGCCCGGCGGGCCACACCTTGATCCACGCGCCGATCGTGAGCATCGCGGCGGCGAGGCGCGGGCGGCCCGCCGCCCACAGCAGCCCGACGATCGCGAACGGCACGGTCACCGCGTCGATGCGACCGAGCGCGATGGGTCCGAGCAGCGCCAGGAACGCGAGCCACCACCACGCGGCCGCGCGCCGCCGTCGGGACAGCGTGCCGACGCCGAGCAGCACCGCGAACGCGATCGCGTCGAGCACAGAGACCATCGCGAGCCACGTGGCGCCGTACCAGTCCGAACCGAACGCGAGCGCCGCCGTCATCGGCGCGAACGCGAGGATCGGGTACACCCACGGCACGTCGATGCCCATCCGGACCCAACCCTGCTGCGCCGTCTCGGCCCACACGCGGTACACGAGCGTCACGTCGCCGAGCGCGTTGCCCACGCCCGACAGGTTGATCGACGCGAGCACGGCGTGCACGACCGCGAAGGCGATCCAGAGCGCCGTCCTCCCGCCGAACCGCCGGCGGAGGATCCCGGGCCGGCGCTCCTCCGCTTCAGCTGCGCCGACGACTCCCTCCGCCATGGCAACCGAGCCTAACGAACGCGGGGATGGGTCAGCCCCGCAGGAGGCTGCCGACCACCGGCGGGATGGCTCCCGCGACATCCATCGCGATCACCGGACCGCCGCCCTGCGCCTCGCTCGCCCGGCGCGCCGCCTCGGAGTGGATGAAGGCGGCGGTCGCCGCGAGGTACGTGATCGCGGTGGCGTCGGACGCGAACCGCTCGTGGTGCGTCGCCGCGAGCGCGCCGACGATGCCGCCGAGCACGTCGCCGGTTCCGGCACTCGCGAGCCAGTGCGTCGACGCCGTCACGGTGAGCCGCGTGCCGTCGGGGTCGCAGACGTGGGTCACGGCGCCCTTGAGCAGCACCGCGACCTGCAGCTCGTGCGCGGCGCGCGCCGCGGAACCGGCGGGGTCGTCCTCGACCTGCTCGACGGAGCCCTCGATGTCGCGATCGGCGAGCAGCCGCGCGAGCTCGCGCGCGTGCGGGGTGATCACGGTCGGCCCGGTGTGGCTGCCGACCAGGTCGAGGCCGCCGGCGTCGAGCACGCTGGGTTCGCCCGAGGCGAGCGCGTGCTGCAGGTCGCCGGCGAGCACGAACGAGCGGCGGTCGGCGTCCATGCCCGACCCGAGCAGCCAGGCCTGCACGCGCCCGGGGACGGCGACGGTCTCGGGCCGCGCCGCGAGGACCGCCTGGCGCACCGCGCGGGGGCCGGTGAACCGGACCATGCCGACACCCGTCCGGTGCGCGGCCTCGACCCCGAGCACGGCGGCGCCGGGGAAGTCGGGCGACCCCGTGATCACGCCGAGTACGCCGCGTCGGTACTTGTCGTCGTCGGCGGTGGGGGCCGTGAGCCATGCGGATGCGTCCTCGGCGGTCCATTCACGCCATGCGCCGGTGGTCATGCCCCAACGATAGGTTGAAGGGCATGCCCCCGACCAATCTCCAGCCGATCAGCCTGGCTCCGCGCGTCGTCGTCTTCGACTACGGCGAGGTGATCTCGCGTGCGCCGTCCGAGGCCGACCGGGCCGCGCTCGTCGCGCGGGCCGACGCCGACGACACCGACTTCTGGCCGGCGTACTGGGAGCACCGCGACGAGCTCGACCGCGGCACCCTGTCGATCGCCGACTACTGGGCGGGCGTCGCCGCCCGCCTCGGCACGTCGTGGTCGGCGGTCGACGTCCACGAGCTCTGGGCGCTCGACCACCGCAGCTGGCTGAGCGTCGATCCCGCGACCCTGGCGGTGCTGCACGCGCTGCACGACGGGGGCACGCGGATGGCGCTGCTCTCCAACGCGGGGGCGGATTTCTCCGGCTGGCTCCGGAACGGGTCGTTCGCGTCCCTGTTCGAGCACGTCTTCGTCAGCGGCGAGCTCGGCATGATCAAGCCGGGCGCCGACATCTACGGCCACGTCATGGCCGAGCTCGGCATCGAGCCGTCCGAGTTGCTGTTCATCGACAACAAGGCGGTCAACGTCGAGGGTGCGCGCGCCGTCGGCGGCGACGGCCTTGTCTTCACGGATGCCGCTGCGCTGGAGTCCTGGCTGCGGGGGCTCGCCGCGTGAGCGCCTCCGGCACCGTCGCGTCCGGCACGGTCCGCGCCGACGACGTGCCCGCGCTCTTCCGGCCCATCCGCATCCGCGGCCTCGAGATCCGCAACCGCGTGTGGGTGCCGCCGCTCTGCCAGTACTCGGTGACCGAGCTCGACGGTGTGCCGCACGACTGGCACCTCGTGCACCTCGGATCGATGGCCGCGGGCGGCGCCGGGCTCGTCCTCGCCGAGGCGACCGCGGTGAGCCCCGAGGGTCGCATCTCCGATCACGACACCGGCATCTGGAACGATGCGCAGGCCGAAGCGTGGGCGCGCGTCACGCGATTCATCCGATCGCAGGGCGCCGCATCCGGCATCCAGCTGGCGCATGCCGGACGCAAGGCGTCGGTGTGGCAGGAGCACCTGCGCAGGTCTGGATCGCAGCCCCCTCGAGGATGGCGGCTGGCAGACGGTCGCGCCGTCGGCGATCGCGTTCGACGGCCTACGGGAGCCGGCCGCACTCGACGAGGCCGGCATCCTCGCGGTGATCGAGGACTTCCGGGCGGCCGCGCGGCGAGCGGTCGAGGCGGGCTTCGACGTGGTCGAGGTGCACGCGGCGCACGGCTACCTCGTGCACCAGTTCCTCTCCCCGCTGTCGAACCTGCGCGAGGACCGATGGGGCGGGTCGCTCGAGAACCGGGCGCGCCTGCTGCTCAAGCTCGTGCGCGCCGTGCGCGCCGAGATCGGCGAGCGGATGCCGTTGTTCGTGCGCTTCTCGGCGACCGACTGGGCGCCCGGCGGATGGGATGAGGAGCAGACGGCGACCGTGGCCGGGTGGGCGGCCGAGGCGGGCGCCGACTTCTTCGACATCTCCACGGGCGGGCTCGTGCGCGACGTACGCATCCCGGTCGGGCCCGCCTACCAGGCGGCCCACGCGGAGTTCGTGGGCGGTCGCGCGGGCGTGTCGGTGTCGGCCGTGGGTCGCATCACGACGGCGGCGCAGGCCGAGGAGCTCGTGGCCTCGGGCGCCGCCGACGCCGTGATGTTCGGCAAGGCCATGATGCGCGACCCGCACTTCGCGCTGCGCGCCGCGTACGAGCTCGGCGCCGGGTGGGCGATGTGGCCGCCGCAGTACCTCCGCGCTCGTGCAGAGGTCAACGACGGCGAGTTCTGACGGGTCGACCTACAGGCGCGCGCCGGCGACGATGGCCCTGGCCTCGTCCATGTTGAACTTCGACGGCTGCGACAGCGCGATGATGTTGCCCTCGCTGTCGTCGAACCACGCGCCGCGCTCGCCGTCCATGTCGACGACGCCGTTCTCCGTCTTGATGCCCGGCATGTCGTACTCATGGAACTCGACGCCCTTGGCGCGGAGCGCGGCCATGTCGCGGTCCAGGTCGTCGGTCAGGAGCGTGAACGCCGTCGCGCGGTTGGTGCCAGCGAACTGCGACTCGTAGACCATCACTCCGACGCCGCCGATGACGTAGAAGTCGCCGCCCATGTCCGTGCGGAGGGGACTGAGCCCGAACACGTCCTTCCAGAACTTCCGGGCGCGCTCCTGGTCGGACGCAGCGAGGACGGCCATTGCGATGGACTTCTCGAACATGAATGCACCTCGGCTCTCGTGACGCGCGAAGTCTACGCCGCGCGTGCCCGGGCCGCGCCTCCCCTCCGGGTGGGTCAGGCCCGGGCGCCGCGATCTCAGCCCCGTCGGGTGGCGTCCTCGACCTCGCCGACGAGCTCCTCGATGATGTCCTCGAGGAAGATCACTCCCGTGGTGGCGCCCTGGTCGTCGAACGCCCTCGCGACGTGCGCGCCCTGGCGCCGCATCGTGGCGAGCGCATCCTCGAGGTCGGTTCCGGCGAAGATCGACACGAGTCGCCGCACGCGCTTGGCCGGCAGCGGATCGTCGAACTCGTCCTCGTCGAGGTCGATCACGTCCTTGAGGTGCACATAGCCGTCGGGCTCCCCGTCGGGACCGGCGAGGACGTACCGCGAGAAGCCGCGACGCGCGACCGCGCGCTCGACGTCGGCCGGCGTGGCCTCCGCCGGCAGGCAGACCAGCTCGGACATCGGCACCGCGACGTCGCTCACCCGCTTCGTCGTGAACTCGAACGCGGCGGAGAGCGTGCCGCTGGCGTCGTGGAGCACGCCCTCGCGGCGGGACTGGTCGACGATCGTCTGCACCTCCTCGAGCGTGTACGTCGAGGTCGCCTCGCTCTTCGGCTCGACGCCGAACAGCCGCAGCACGCCGTTCGCCGTCGCGTTGAGCGCGACGATGACCGGTCGGAAGACGCGCGCGATGAACACGAGCGGCGGCGCGAGCACCAGCACCGCGCGATCGGGCAGCGTGAACGACAGGTTCTTCGGCACCATCTCGCCGAGCACGACGTGCAGGTACGACACGAGCAGCAACGCGACGACGAAGGCGATCGTGGAGACGACCTCCTCGGACCATCCGGTGACCTCGAGCGGGATCTCGAGCAGGTGGTGGATCGCGGGCTCGGAGACGGTGAGGATCAGGAGCGAGCAGATCGTGATGCCGAGCTGGCTCATGGCGAGCATGAGCGTGGCGTGCTCCATCGCCCACAGGGCGGTCTTCGCGCTGCGCCGGCCCTTCTCGGCGAGGGGCTCGATCTGCGAGCGTCGAGCGGAGATGACGGCGAACTCGGCGCCGACGAAGAAGGCGTTGCCGAGCAGCAGCACGAACAGCCAAGCGAGTCCGGCCCAGTCGCTCATCGCTCCACCTCCGTCATGGTGTCGGCATGGGTTCGCGCGGTGGCCGGGGTGAACTGGATGCGGTCGATGCGCCGGCCGTCCATGCGCTGCACGCGGAACCGGCCTCCCTCCACGTCCATCTCGTCGCCGACGACGGGCATGCGGCCGAGGGCGGCCATCACGTAGCCGGCGACGGTCTCGTAGGCGCCGTTCTCGGGCACCCGGATGCCGGTGCGATCGAGCAGCTCGTCGGGCCGCAGGATGCCGGGGAAGCTCACGAACTCACCTCGGCGTACCACGCCCGCACGGGTCCGGTCGTGCTCGTCGGACACCTCGCCGACGAGTTCCTCGACGAGGTCCTCGAGGGTCGTCACGCCGGCGGTGCCGCCGTACTCGTCGACGACGACGGCCATCTGGTACCCGCGGCCGCGGAGCTCGCCGAGGAGCATGTCGAGCTTCATCGTCTCGGGCACGCGGAGCGCCTCGGTCTGGAGCGCCGAGGCGGGCACGTCGCCGCGCTTCTCGCGCGGCACCGCAACCGCCTGCTTGACGTGCACGAGGCCGACGACGTCGTCGAGGTCCTCGTCGTACACCGGGAACCGCGAGAAGCCGGTCTGCCGCGCCAGCTCGATGACGGCCTCGGCCGGCTCGGTGCGTTGCACGGCGGCCACGCGCGGCCGCGGCGTCATCACGTCGGATGCGTCGTGCTCGGAGAAGCGAAGGGTCTTGCCGAGCAGGGTGGCGGTGTCCTCCTCGAGGAGGCCCGCGCTCGCCGACCGGCGCACCAGCGAGGAGAGCTCCTCGGCCGAGCGCGCGCCCGACAGCTCCTCCTTCGGCTCGATGCCGATCAGGCGCAGCAGCCCGTTGGCGCTGCCGTTCAGCACGGCGATGGCCGGGCGGAACACCCACGTGAACGCGGTCTGGAACGGCATCACGATCTTGGCGGTCGCGAGCGGCAGCGCGAGCGCGAAGTTCTTGGGGACGAGTTCGCCGATGATCATCGACAGGAGCGTCGCCACGACCATCGCGGTCGTCGCGCCGACGGGCCGGATGGCTCCCTCGGGAAGTCCGAGCGCACGCAACGGCTCGGCGAGCAGCGACGAGATCGCCGGCTCCATCGTGTACCCCGTGAGCAGCGTGGTCAGGGTGATGCCGAGCTGCGCGCTCGACAGGTGCGTCGAGGTGATCTTGAGCGCCTCGATCGTCATGCCGAGCCGGGTCTCGCCCCTGGCGCGGCGCGCCTCGAGGTCGGATCGGTCGAGGTTCACGAGCGCGAACTCGCTCGCGACGAACAAGCCCGTGCCGATCGTGAGGAGGAGTCCGATGCCGAGGAGGATCCACTCAGACATCCGCACCACCCCGTTCGGTCACGGGCGAGGGTCTATGGCCAGGGGAATTCGCAGAGGGAGGGTCATCCATGGTCGAGCCAGTATATCGACGCCTGCTGCGCCCTCCCCGAGCTGTCATACCCTCGTAACACCGCGCAGTGCTCGCGAAACGCGTGGACCGCGGTACTCGCGCCATCCGCCCTCGAGTGTCACGATTGCCCATCGGCAACCGACGACCGTTTCCAGTCGGCTCATGTCGGCGCAGCCTCACATGAGGCGCGCAGCTCGCATACACCGACGCACACGATCCCAGACCGGTTCCGGGCCATCCGCCATGTCAGCCGGCCTCACATGAGGCGTCGCTCACATTCGCGATCGGGGGCGGTTCCGCGCCATCCGCCATGCCAGCAGGCCTCACATGAGGCGTCGCTCACATTCGCAATCCCGGGCCGGTTCCGCGCCATCCGCCATGTCAGCGCGGCCTCACATGAGGCGAATCCGACATGAGCCATCTGGAAACCATCGTCGGCCGAATTTGGAGCCGACGGGTCAGGCGGGTCGGCCCGAGGCCCGGTCCCGATGCCGCTCCACCGCAGGCGCGGAAGCGCGTCCCCACTCCGCGGCTCGCTCCGTCGCCCGCCGCTCGGCCGAGACGCCGAATCGATGGAGCCGCGCGCCTCGTGATCGCGGCGGGTCGACCAGAGGGGCACGGCGTTCGGATGCCCCATAGCGGTGATCCCAGAGTCGGAAGAGGTGTTCGACCTCATCGTCGAGCCGCGCAAGGAAATCGACGTTCAACCGATAGGTCCGCGATCGCGGCTCGACGGGGTCGACGGCCGACGTCACTGCGCCGTGCCGACGGAGGGTTCGGAGGTGGTGGGCCACGGCCGTCCGCGACACCCCGTGCTCGGAGGAGATGACCTCGCACAGCGTCCCGGCCGAGTGCTCGCCGACCGCGAGGATCTCGACGACGCGTCGGCGAACCGGATCGGCGAGGATCGCGAACGGGTGGGCGGGATGAGGCGCCTTCGTCATGCCCGGAGCGTAGCCAGTCCCACGGTCTCGCCAGGGCAGCCATCCACAGCCGGCGAGGCGCGCTACCAGCTGACCGGGAGCGCCTTGCCCTCCTCGTAGCCGGCGGCCGACTGGATGCCGACCAGGGCGCGCTCGCGGAACTCGGGCACGGAGCGCGCGCCGGCGTAGGTGAAGGAACTCCGCACGCCCGAGGTGATCATGTCGAGCAGGTCCTCGAGCGACGGGCGCAGCGGGTCGAGGTAGATCGCCGACGACGAGATGCCCTCGGCGAACAGCTCCTTGCGCGCGAGCTCGTACGCGGAGAGCCGGCCGAATCGCTCCTTGACGGCCTTGGTCGAGGCCATGCCCCAGCTCTCCTTGAACACGCGGCCGTCGAGGTCGCGCCGCAACGTGCCGGGCGCCTCGATGGTGCCCGCGAACCAGGAGCCGATCATGACGGATGCCGCGCCCGCCGCCAGCGCGAGGGCGACATCCCTCGGGTACCGCACTCCCCCGTCCGCCCAGACCGCCGCGCCTGCCTCGCGCGCGGCCTCCGACGTCTCGAGCACCGCCGAGAACTGGGGACGGCCGACCGCCGTCATCATGCGCGTCGTGCACATCGCGCCCGGGCCCACGCCGACCTTGAGCACGTCGGCGCCGGCCTCGACGAGGTCGCCGACCGCATCCGCGGTGACGATGTTGCCCGCGACGACCGGGATGCCGAGCCCCGCGGCCTTCACGGCGCGCACGGCGGCGATCATGCCCTCCTGGTGGCCGTGCGCGGTGTCGACCACGAGCATGTCGACGCCCGCCGTGGCGAGCGCGCGCGCCTTGGCGGCCACGTCGCCGTTGATGCCGATCGCCGCCGCGACCCGCAGCCGCCCCGAGGCATCCGTGTTCGGCTCGGAGACCGTGCCGCGCAGGGCGCTGCGACGGCTCAGCGTGCCGACCACGCGACCGTGCTCGAGCACCGGCGCGAACTCGATGCCGGCGTCGACCATGAGGTCGAACGCACGACGCGGCGTGTCGACGTCGTCGGCGTCGAGCGACGGGATGGCGCCGTGCACCAGGTCGCCGAGGCGCGCGTCGGGCAGCGCGGTCGCCAGTCGTGCGGCCGGGATCGTGCCCGCGTAGGCGCCGTCGTCGTCGTGCAGCACGATGCCGTGCCCCTCGACCGGCGGCAGGACCTCGAGCGCGTCGGCGGCCGTCTGGTCGGCCGAGAACGCGTACGGCACGTCGAATCGCGACGGTCGCGACTTCACCCAGCGGATCGCCTCGTCGAGGTCCTGCAGCGGGAGGTCCTGCGGGAGCACGCCGATGCCGCCCCGACGCGCCAGCGTCGCGGCCAGGCGGGGGCCGGTGACGGAGTTCATGTTCGCCGAGACGACCGGGATGCTCGCCCCGGATCCGTCGTCGGGCGCCAGCGACACGTCGAGACGGCTCGTCACGCCCGACCGGCTGGGAACCAGGAAGACGTCGGAGTACGTGAGGTCGTGCCGCGGAGTCGTGCGGTAGAACTGCATGTCGTTCACGCTACCCTGCGCGGTGCCGGGGCCCGCCGGAAGGGGTTTAGGCTTGTGTGGGCGCCGCGCGACCAGCTGCGCTTCGCGCCGCCAGGTGAGCGAACATCAACGGAGAGAGTGGGCGAGAGGCTGTGTCGAGCCAATTGACCGGGTCGGGATCCGACGGGACGACGTCGGCAGAGTTCGGAGCCAACGAGTGGCTCGTGGACGAGATGTACGAGCGGTTCCTCGCCGACCCGCAATCGGTCGACGAGACCTGGCGTCCGGTGCTCGAGCACTACCGCCGGATCCGCACGGGTGAGGCCGCCGCACCGGCTCCGCAGGCCCCGGCGTCGATGCCCGACGAGGCCGAGGTGCTGCGTGCCGCCAATGAGAGCGCGGATGGCGCGCCCGCCGCCCCGGCGCAGGCCGCCCCTGCCCCGGCGCAGGCCGCCCCGGCTCCGGCGCAGTCCGCTCCGGCACAGGCGCCCGCGCCCGCGCAGCCCACCCAGCAGCCGGTGACCTCCAGCCCCTCCACCGCGCCGAGCGCGGTGATCGGCCAGGCGCCCGCGGCGCGCACGACGTCCGTCGCCCCGCGCACCGCACCGGTCCCCGCCGACGTGCCCGTCACGAGCCCCCAGCCCAAGGTCGACGGCGGCGCGCGCGAGGACGAGATCCTCCCGCTCAAGGGCCTGCCGAAGACCCTCGCCGCGAACATGGACGCGTCGCTCACGGTGCCCACCGCGACGAGCGTTCGGACCGTGCCGGCCAAGCTCATGATCGACAACCGGATCGTGATCAACAACCACCTGCGTCGCTCGCGCGGCGGCAAGGTGTCGTTCACCCACCTCATCGGCTGGGCGCTCATCCAGGCACTCAAGGAGTTCCCGAGCCAGAACGTCTACTACTCCGAGGTCGACGGGAAGCCGAGCCTCGTCAAGCCCGCGCACATCGGCCTGGGCATCGCGATCGACATCCCGAAGCCCGACGGCACCCGTGCCCTCCTCGTGCCCGCGATCAAGCGCGCCGAGACGATGACCTTCAACGAGTACCTCACCGCCTACGAAGACCTGGTGTCACGCGCGCGGGGCAACAAGCTCACCGCCGACGACTTCAAGGGCGCCACGATCTCGCTGACCAACCCGGGCGGGATCGGCACCGTGCACTCGGTGCCGCGCCTGATGAAGGGCCAGGGATGCATCATCGGCGCGGGCGCCCTCGAGTACCCCGCCGAGTTCCAAGGGGCGAGCGAGAAGACGCTCGCGAACCTCGCGATCGGCAAGACCATCACGCTCACCTCGACCTACGACCACCGCGTGATCCAGGGTGCGGGTTCGGGCGAGTTCCTGAAGAAGGTCCACGAGCTGCTCATCGGCGAGCGCAACTTCTACCAGGACCTCTTCGCGGCGCTGCGGCTGCCGTACGAGCCGATCAAGTGGAACGAGGACATCTCCGTCGACATCGCCAGCGCGATCGACAAGACCGCGCGCGTGCAGGAGCTCATCAACTCCTTCCGCGTGCGCGGCCACATGATGGCCGACATCGACCCGCTCGAGTACGTGCAGCGCTCGCACCCCGACCTCGACATCGAGAGCCACGGCCTGACCTTCTGGGACCTCGACCGCGAGTTCGTCACGGGCGGGTTCGGTGACAAGCGCACGGCGCTGCTGCGCGACATCCTCGGCGTGCTGCGCGACTCGTACTGCCGCACCATCGGCATCGAGTACATGCACATCCAGGACCCGGTGCAGCGCCGCTGGATCCAGCACCAGGTCGAGCGCAAGTACGAGAAGCCCACGCACGACGAGCAGATGCGCATCCTCGCCAAGCTCAACGAGGCCGAGGCGTTCGAGACCTTCCTGCAGACCAAGTACGTCGGCCAGAAGCGCTTCAGCCTCGAGGGCAGCGAGTCGGTGATCCCGCTGCTCGACGAGGTGCTGCAGGGTGCGGCGAAGGAGGGCCTCGACGAGGTCGCCATCGGCATGGCGCACCGCGGCCGGCTCAACGTGCTCACCAACATCGCGGGCAAGACCTACGGCCAGGTGTTCCGCGAGTTCGAGGGCACCCAGGACACGAAGGGCTTCTCGGGCTCGGGCGACGTCAAGTACCACCTCGGCACCGAGGGCACGTTCACCGCCGACGACGGCCAGCAGGTCCCCGTGTCGCTCGCTGCGAACCCCTCGCACCTCGAGGCGGTCGACGGCGTGCTCGAGGGCATCGTCCGCGCCAAGCAGGACCGCAAGCCCATCGGCTCGTTCTCGGTGCTGCCGATCCTCATCCACGGCGACGCCGCGATGGCGGCCCAGGGCGTGGTGTTCGAGACCATGCAGATGTCGCAGCTGCGCGCCTACCGCACCGGCGGCACCATCCACTTGGTCGTCAACAACCAGGTCGGATTCACGACCGTGCCGGGCGACGCACGATCGTCGATCTACGCGACGGATGTCGCGAAGGCCATCCAGGCGCCGATCTTCCATGTGAACGGCGACGACCCCGAGGCGGTCGTCCGCGTCGCCGAGCTCGCGTTCCGCTACCGCCAGGAGTTCAAGCGCGACGTGGTCGTCGACCTCGTCTGCTACCGGCGCCGCGGCCACAACGAGGGCGACGACCCGTCGATGACGCAGCCGCTCATGTACAACCTGATCGAGTCCAAGCGCTCCGTCCGCAAGCTGTACACCGAGGCCCTCGTCGGCCGCGGTGACATCACCGAGGAAGAGTACGAGAACGCGCACCGCGACTTCCAGGACCGCATGGAACGCGCGTTCGCCGAGACGCACGCCGTGCAGACCGGCGCGATCCCGGTCGTGGGGGCGACGGAGACCGTGCGCGAGCCCGAGGTCGTGTCCGGCGAGCTCGAGACGACCGGCGTGTCGACCGAGGTCGTCCACGCGATCGGCGATGCGTTCAACAACAAGCCCGCGGGCTTCACGGTGCACCCGAAGATCCAGCAGCTGCTCGCCAAGCGCGTCGACATGACCCGCAACGGCAAGATCGACTGGGGCTTCGGCGAGCTGCTCGCACTCGGCTCGCTCCTGCTCGAGGGCACCCCCGTGCGCCTCGTCGGCCAGGACGCGCGCCGCGGCACGTTCGTGCAGCGCCACGCCGTGCTGCACGACCGCGTGAACGGCCAGGAGTGGCTGCCGCTGCAGAACCTCTCCGACCAGCAGGCCCGGTTCTGGATCTACGACTCACTGCTCAGCGAGTACGCCGCGATGGGCTTCGAGTACGGCTACTCCGTCGAGCGGGCCGACGCGCTCGTCTTGTGGGAGGCGCAGTTCGGCGACTTCGCCAACGGCGCGCAGACGATCATCGACGAGTTCATCTCGTCGGCCGAGCAGAAGTGGGGCCAGCGCTCGAGCGTCGTGCTGCTGCTGCCGCACGGCTACGAGGGCCAGGGCCCCGACCACTCGAGCGCCCGCATCGAGCGGTACCTCCAGTTGGCCGCCGAGCAGAACATCACGGTCGCGCGTCCGTCGACCCCGGCGTCGTACTTCCACCTGCTGCGCCGTCAGGCCTACGCCCGGCCGCGTCGCCCGCTCGTGGTCTTCACGCCGAAGGCGATGCTGCGCCTCCGCGGCGCGACGAGCGAGGTCGACGACTTCACGAGCGGCCGCTTCGAGCCCGTGATCGACGACGCCCGCATCACCGACAAGCAGGCGGTCAAGCGCGTGGTGTTCCTCTCGGGCAAGTTCTACTACGACCTCATCGCCGAGCTCGAGAAGAACCCGAACCCAGAGGTCGCCGTCGTCCGCGTGGAGCAGTTCTACCCGCTGCCGGGCGACCAGCTGAAGGCCGTCGCCGACGCCTACCCGAACGCCGAGTTCATCTGGGCGCAGGAGGAACCCGAGAACCAGGGTGCCTGGCCGTTCTTCATCATCGAGACGAACAAGCTCGGCCCGCGAGAGGTGCGTGTCGTCGCGCGTCCGGCGGCCGCCTCGCCCGCGACCGGCTCGGCGAAGCGCCACGCGGTCGAGCAGGCCGACCTGGTGCGCCGGGCCCTGACCGTGTAACTCCGGCCGAACCGAGAGCGACGGGCGGATGCCTCCGGGCATCCGCCCGTCGTCGTTCCGGACCGGGCGCGGCGCGGGGGGCTGCGCCGCGCCCGGAGCCTTACGTCGTTGGCACCGGCAATCGGTCCCGATCCGATTCGAGACCGTCGGCATCCGGGAGGGCGTGCGCGACCGGGTCGGACCCGTCCTCCGGTGTCGCAGCGGACGACTCCGCAGCGGCGTGCGCGCCGTGCGCGCGATCGTGTCGCGCGAGCCGGCTCGGCCACCAGATCGCACGTCCGATGTCGTACGCCGCCGCCGGCACGAGGAGCGTGCGCACGAGGAACGTGTCCAGCAGCACCCCGAACGCGACGATGAACGAGATCTGCGCGAGGAAGAGGATGGGTAGCACGCCGAGCGCGGCGAACGTCGCCGCGAGGACGAGTCCGGCGGACGTGATCACCCCGCCCGTCAGCCGCAGCCCGCGCAGGATGCCCTCGCGCGTGCCGTGCGCGACGGACTCCTCCCGCACGCGGGTCATGAGGAAGATGTTGTAGTCGACGCCGAGCGCGACGAGGAACACGAACCCGAACAGCGGCACCGACGGGTCGGCGCCGGGGAACCCCAGCACGTACTCGAACACCAGCGCGGACACCCCGAGCGCGGCCGCGAAGGAGAGCACGACGCTCGCGATGAGCAGCAGTGGCGCGACGATCGACCGCAGCAGCAGCATCAGGATCACGAGGATCGCAAGCAGCACGAGCGGGATGATCAGCCGCTGGTCCGCGACGGCCGCCGCGTTCGTGTCGAGTGCGACGGCGGTCGGCCCGCCGACGAGCACGTCCGTGCCGACCTCGTCGAGGCGCTCGCGCAGGTCGCTCACGGTCGCCTCCGCCTCGGCCGAGTCGGCCGGGTCGTCGAGCGTCGCCTGCAGCACTACGATGCCGTCGACGACGGTCGGATCGGGCGCCGGAGTCCCGGGTGGGCCGAACGCCTGGATGCCGTCCTCCGTCACGGGCGCGCTTCCCGCGGGCGAGTCCGATGCCACCACGGCGACGGAGGCGACCCCGGGCGTCTCGAGCGCGAGGTCCGCCATGGCCTGCAGCTCGTCTTCGGCCCCGACGATCACCGCGGGCGTGCCAGATCCGCCGGGATAGTGCTCGCTCACGAGCGCCTGGCCCTCGCGTGCCTGCGACTCGCCGAGCACGAACTCGCTCGACGGCACGCCGTCGGCGTCGAGTCGGACCAGGCCGAGCGCCATCACGCCGAGCAGGAGCGTCGAGACGATCCACACGATCCGCGGGCGACGGGCGACCAGGCGACCGATCGCACCCCACAGCCCACGCTCTCCCGAGTCGGCGGCGTCGAGCGCGGTGGCGTGCCGGCCGTGTTCGGCCGAGGTCGCCACGGCGTCGGTCGAGACATCCGCTCGGGGCAGTCGGCGCGGCCAGAAGGCGACGCGACCCGCCCAGAGCAGTAGGGCAGGAAGCAACGTCAGCGCCGCGAGCAGCGCGAACGCGATCCCGATCGCCGCGACCGGGCCGAGCACCTTGTTAGAGTTGAGCTGGCTCGCGAGCAGGATGAGCAGCCCCACGATGACAGTGCCCGCCGAGGCGGCGATCGGCTCCCACGCACCGCGCAGCGCGGCCCACGTGGCATCCCACTTGCGCTCGTGCTGCCCGAGGGCCTCGCGGTAGCGCGCGATGTAGAGCAGCGCGTAGTCGGTCGCCGCCCCGATCACGAGGATGAAGAGGATGCCCTGCGTCTGTCCCGAGAGCACCAGGACGCCGGCCTCCGCCAGCTGCACGACCGTGAACACCGAGGCCGTGAGCGCCGTGAGGCTCGTGAACAGCACGATGACCGGCAGGAGCGGCGACCGGTAGACGACGATCAGGATGATGAAGACCGCCGCGAGCGCGACCGCGAGGAGGAGCCCGTCGATGCCGGCGAAGGCCTCGACGAGGTCGGCGGTGAAGCCCGCGGGCCCGGTGACCGCCGCCGTCGTGCCGTCGACCGGCTGGTCGGCGAGCAGCGCGCGCATCGCCTCGACCACCTCGCCCGAGCCGGACTCGCCGTCGCCCGGCGCGATCGACGCGACGAACTGCGCGGCCTCGCCGTCGTCGGACGGGATGAGCGGCGAGGTCTCGTCGGCGACCACGCCGTCGAGCTCGAGCATGCCGTCGCGGAGCGCCTCGATATCGTCGAGTTGCGACTCGCTCAGCTCGGACCCGTCGTCGCTCGCCACGATGACGATCGCCGGCACGTTGTCGGAATCGCGGAAGGCGTCCTGGAGCTCGTCGACCTCGGTCGCCTCGGCCGAGGCCGGGAGGAACGATGCCTGGTCGTTCTGCTGGACGTCGGAGAGCGTGCCGAACGCGGCGCCGCCGGCGCCGAAGAGCGCGAACCAGACGAGGATGAGGACGGTGGGGATCAGGACCCGGAGCCAGGCCGGGACGCGCCCGGTCGCCCGGGCGGAGGGAGCAGTCGTGTTCATCGTCCTCGACGCTACGAGGCGGATGTCACGACGCGCGTCAATCGAAAGTTCGGAACCGCGTCGCGTCGTGCGCCGGCCGCACCGGCGACGAGGTCACTCGACCAGGGCGCCGTGCCCCGACTGGACCGTGCGGATGCGCGTGAGCACGAGCGCGCGCAGCTCTTCAGGCGCGCTCTCGCGGCAGGCGCGCTGCACGACCTCGGTGATCGTGACGCCGACCCGCAGCTCCGCACGGCAGTCCGCGCAGTTCTCGACGTGCTCGCGGATGTCGGCGGCATCCTCGCGGCACAGCTCGTTGTGCAGGTACTCCTCGAGTTCGGCCCTGGCCTTGTCGCAGCCGCAGTCGGTCATTTCGCGCTCCTGGTGGTTCGTGCCCCCGACTGCGCTGCGGCGAAGCCGCGCTCGCGGGCGTAGTCGGCGAGGGACTCGCGCAGCAGTCGCCGGCCACGGTGCAGGCGGCTCATCACGGTCCCGATGGGGGTGTTCATCATGTCGGCGATCTCCTGGTAGGAGAAACCCTCGACGTCGGCGAAGTACACGGCGAGGCGGAAGTCCTCGGGCAGCGCCTGCAGCGCGTCCTTGACGGCGGAGTCGGGCAGGTGGTCGATCGCCTCGGCCTCAGCCGAACGGCTCGAGCTCGCAGTGGTCGACTCGGCACCGCCGAGCTGCCAGTCTTCGAGGTCGTCGATCGTGCCCTGGTACGGCTCGCGCTGCTTCTTGCGGTACGTGTTGATGAAGGTGTTCGTGAGGATGCGGTACAGCCACGCCTTCAGGTTGGTGCCCTGCGTGAACGACGCGAACGCCGCATAGGCCTTCACGAACGTCTCCTGCACGAGGTCCTGCGCGTCGGCCGGGTTCTTCGTCATGCGCAGCGCGGCCGCGTAGAGCTGGTCGATGAACGGCAGCGCCTGCTCCTCGAACAGCGCGCCCAGGTCGCGCGTCTCGTCGTCGGCCGATGCCTCGGTCGGGGTCGCAGTGTCATCGGCGCTCATCACGGGCCATCCTAGATCGTCGGCCTGCAAGCCGGCCGGGCGCTCGAGCACCGCAACGGACACGCGCACCATCTCCTTCTCTGTTCGCCGGACGCTACTGTTGGTAACCGATGCAGGTATCGAGGTATTCCGCGCCCGAGTTCGACCCGTACGGGGACCAGCGCCCCGTCGAGGGCGATGGCGGATGGCACGCGCCCGTCGCCTCCGCGCCACTCGCCGCGCACCTCTCGCTGCCGGGATCCAAGTCCCTGACGAACCGCGAGCTCGTCCTCGCGGCACTCGCCGACGGGCCCTCCGTCCTGCACGCGCCGCTCTGGTCGCGCGACAGCGAGCTCATGGTCGAGGCACTGCGCCAGCTCGGCACGCGGTTCGAGCGGATCCCGGGAGAGGGCGGCTTCGGCGACGACCTGCGGGTGATCCCGGCCGACGAACTCCTCGGATCGACCACGATCGACTGCGGCCTCGCGGGCACGGTCATGCGCTTCCTGCCGCCCGTCGCGGCGCTCGCCCTCGGGCCCACCACGTTCGACGGCGACGAGGCAGCCTACCGCCGACCCATGCGCGGCGTCATCGACGGCCTGCGCGGCGTCGGCGTCGACCTCGACGACGACGGGCGCGGCACCCTGCCGTTCACGGTGCACGGGTTCGGCCGGGTGGAGGGCGGCGAGCTGGCGATCGACGCGTCGGCGTCGAGCCAGTTCGTCTCCGGGCTGCTGCTGTCCGCACCGCGCTTCGAGCGCGGCCTCGACCTGACGCACTCGGGCGAGCGCCTGCCCAGCCTGCCGCACATCGAGATGACGATCGACGCGCTCGCGCTCCGCGGCGTCACGGTCGAGCAGCCCGCCGTCGGCCGCTGGCGCGTCGCCGCCGGCCCGATCGCGGCCCGCGACGTCGACATCGAACCCGACCTGTCGAACGCGGCCCCGTTCCTCGTCGCGGCCCTCGTCGCGGGCGGCTCGGTCACGATCAGCGGATGGCCCGCCGAGACCACGCAGGTGGGCGCGCAGCTGGCCGAGCTCCTCCCCCGCTTCGGCGCCCTGGTGGATCGCGACGGCGACCGGCTCACCGTGCACGCGCCCGCCGCCGCAGCGGACGGCGGCCGCGGCATCCGCGGTGCCGACCTCGACCTGTCGGAGGCCGGCGAGCTCGTTCCCAACCTGGTGGCGCTTGCGGCGTTCGCCGACGGCCCCAGCGAGTTCACGGGCATCGGGCACATCCGCCATCACGAGACCGACCGGCTCGCGGCGCTCGCGGCCGAGCTGAACGGCCTCGGCGGGCGCGTCACCGAGCTCGAGGACGGCCTGCGGATCGAACCGGCACCCCTGCACGGCGGCGAGTGGAAGGCGTATGCCGATCACCGCATGGCCACGACCGGTGCCATCGTCGGCCTCGCGGTCGAGGGGGTCGTCGTCGACGACATCGGTTCGACCTCCAAGACCCTGCCGCAGTTCACCGAGCTCTGGGAGCAGATGCTCGGATGAGCTGGTGGGAGACGGACGACGACGAGGACGAGCCCGACTACGACGAGTCCGACGTCCGCGTCCGTCCCAACCGGCGCGGCAGCCGCCCGCGCACCAAGGTGCGTCCCGAGCATGCCGATGCCGTCATGGGCATCGTGCTCGGCGTCGACCGTGGTCGCTACACCGTCATCGTCGACGAGGGCGGGCCCGACGAGCGCGAGATCACCGCCGCCCGCGCGAGCGAGCTGCGCCGGAAATCGGTGGTCACCGGCGATCGCGTCGACCTCGTCGGCGACACCTCCGGCGACGAGGGCTCGCTCGCGCGCATCGTCCGGATCCGGGAGCGCACGACCCTCCTGCGGAGGAGCGCCGACGACACCGACGCCGTCGAACGCGTGATCGTGGCCAATGCCGACCAGATGCTCATCGTGATCGCCGCGGCGAACCCCGAGCCGCGCGTGCGGCTCGTCGACCGCTACCTCGTCGCCGCCTACGACGCCGGCATCGCGCCCCTCGTGTGCGTCACCAAGACCGACCTCGCCGACCCGGCACCGTTCCTGGCCAACTTCGCCGGGCTCGACCTGCCGGTGATCCTCAGCCGAGCCGACGACATGCCCCTCGCCGAGATCACCGACCGGCTCGTCGGCCACCGCACCGTGTTCGTCGGGCACTCGGGCGTGGGCAAGTCCACGCTCGTGAACGCGATCGTGCCCGACGCGAACCGGGCCACCGGCCACGTCAACGTGGTCACCGGACGCGGACGGCACACCTCCTCGTCGACCGTGTCGCTACGCCTCGGCGACGGCGACCGCACGGGCTGGGTCATCGACACGCCGGGCGTGCGCTCGTTCGGGCTCGGCCACGTGGATCCGGCGAACATCCTCGGCGCGTTCGCGGACCTCGCGCGCGTGGCCGAGGACTGCCCGCGCGGCTGCACGCACCTGCCCGACTCGCCCGACTGCGCGATCATCGAGGCGGTCGAGGCGGGCGAGCTCGGCGAGGCGGGGCGCGTGCGGCTCGACTCGCTGCAGCGGCTCCTCGCGACGTTCGCGTGAGCGCGCGCGGCGTCCACCGCGCTGCGCCCGTCTACGATCGAGGGATGACCGACGCTCGACTCGCCGCCGGCGAACTCGCCCCCGACTTCACCCTCCCCGACCAGGACGGCAACCCCGTGACGCTCTCGTCGCTGCGCGGGCACAAGGTGGTGCTGTACTTCTACCCCGAGGCCATGACGCCGGGCTGTACGACCGAGGCGTGCGACTTCCGCGACAGCCTCAACTCGTTCGCCTCCGCCGGCGTGCGCGTGGTCGGCGTCTCCAAGGACGACACCGCCAAGCTGAAGACGTTCGCCGAGCGCGACCAGCTCAACTTCCCGCTGCTCTCCGATACCGACCTCGCGGTCCAGCACGCCTACGGCGCGTGGGGCGAGAAGACCCTCTACGGCAAGACCGTCACCGGCTCCATCCGCTCGACCTTCGTCATCGACGAGCACGGCCGGATCGAGAAGCCCATGTACAACGTCAAGGCCACCGGCCACGTCGCCCGCATCCGCAAGGAACTCGGGCTGGAGGAGTAGGGCTCAGCCCTGCCGGTCCTCGGGGTGCGAGAACGCCTCGCGGACCGGCCGCCAGAGCAGGAGCCCGATCACCGTCACGGCGGGGATGAGCAGCGCCCATCCGAGATCGGGTCGCGCGAACAGGCCCTGGAACGCGCCGACGGCGATCGACAACTGCAGCACCTGCCACACGATGGCCGCGGCCCGCGACCACGGTGCGCGACGAGCGGATGCCACGGCGATCGCACTCACCCAGGCGGCGCCGATCGCGACCAGCACGATCAGCGCGACCGCCATGGCGAACGACGACGGCCGCAGCACCAGCAGGTCGACGAGCAGCCAGACGAAGACCGCGACGAGGGCGCCCGCCTCGGCGAACAGCAGCGCCGTGACGGTGACGAGCGCCGCACGGACACCGCCGCGGACGGGCGCGTCACGGGGCCCGTCGACGGTCTCGCCCGGACCCGTTCCGGGCCGTTGATTCACAGGGTTCTCCCGAAGTGCACTCTTGATTCGCTTCCATGCCTATGCGACCATTTACGAGGCCGAATTGATGCTCACAGGGACGTGAGCCGATCGCTCCCACGATCCTACTTCCCGAGATTCGGCTTTCCCCCTGCAGCACCCGCCGGTTCCCGGCGGCGGCGCACGCGTGCGTCCGCTGCGAACCGACAACACAAGGAGCATCTCCATGGATTGGCGCGACAAAGCCGCCTGCCTCACCGCCGACCCCGAACTGTTCTTCCCGGTCGGCAACACCGGTCCGGCCGTCGACCAGATCGAGAAGGCCAAGGCGGTCTGCGCCCGATGCACCGTCACCGAGCTCTGCCTCCAGTACGCCCTCGAGACCGGACAGGACTCGGGCGTCTGGGGTGGCCTCAGCGAGGACGAGCGACGCGCCCTGAAGCGCCGTGCCGCTCGCGCCCGTCGCGCCGGCTGAGCTCACGCGAACCGCGCGCCGCGACTCCGGCGGCCACACCGGCCGGGCCAGACCGCCCGGAGGCACCCCGGACGGCGCGTCACTCCCCGCAGCACCCGAACGGAAACGGCACCCGCGCTCGCGCGCGGGTGCCGTTCTCTCGTGTGCGGCGGGAGCGACCCTCAGGCTGCGGTGATCCAGCGCAGCGGCACCTCGATGGTGACCTCGGTGCCGCTGCCCATCACGGTGTGCCAGTCGATGGTGCCGCCCAGCTCGCCCTGGATGAGCGTGCGCACGATCTGCGTGCCGAGTCCCTCGCCGACGCGTCCCTCGGGCAGGCCCGACCCGGTGTCGCGCACCTGCACCGTCAGCATCGTGTCGGTCCGTCCTGCGATCACCTCGACGTCGCCCTCCTGGCCCGCGAGGCCGTGCTCGACGGCGTTCGTCACCAGCTCGGTGAGCGCGAGGGCGAGCGGCGTGGCGTACTCGCTCGGGAGGACCCCGAACATCCCCGACTTCTTCGGGTGCGCCGTCGTGTTGTGCGCCGCCGCGACCTCGGCGACGAGCAGCAGCGCGCGATCGAACACCTGGTCGAAGTCGACGTTCTGGCTGAGGCCCTCCGAGAGCGTGTCGTGCACGACCGCGATCGCGCCGACGCGCCGCATCGCCTGCGTCAGCGCCTCGCGCGCCTCGTCGGAGTGCGTGCGCCGCGCCTGGATGCGCAGCAGCGAGGCGACGGTCTGCAGGTTGTTCTTCACCCGGTGGTGGATCTCGCGGATCGTCGCGTCCTTCGTGATGAGCTCCTGCTCCTGGTGGCGGAGCTCAGTCACGTCGCGGGTGAGCACCATCGCGCCGATCCGCTCGCCGCGGCGACGGATCGGGATGGCGCGCAACGTCACGGTGACGCCGCGCGACTCGACGTCGGTGCGCCACGGCGCGCGGCCGGTCACCACGAGCGGCAGGGACTCGTCGACGACGAGCTTGCCCGAGAGCAGTCGGCTCGCGACATCCGCCAGCGACTGGCCCTCGAGCTCGTCGTCGAAGCCCATGCGGTTGAAGGCCGAGAGCGCGTTCGGGCTCGCGAACGTGGTGACCCCGTCGACGTCGAGGCGGATGAGTCCGTCGGAGGCGCGGGGGGCGCCCCGGCGCGGCCCGGTGGGCGCGCCGAGGTCGGGGAAGTCGCCCGACGCGATCATCTGGAACAGCTCACCGGCGCAGTCGTTGAACGTCAGTTCCTGGCGACTCGGCGTGCGCGTGGAGCCCAGGTTGGTGTGCCGCGTGATGACCGCGACGGGCTCGGGCGCGAGCTCGGTGCCGGTCACCGAGAGGCGCCGCATCACCGGCACGGCGCGCACGCGCGTGGGCATCTCCTCGTACCAGTCGGGCGCAGAGGAGTCGACGATGTCGCCGGTCGAGACCGCCTGCGCGACGAGCCCCTTCCATTCCGAGCGGATGGCCTGGCCCACGAAGTCGCGATAGAAGAGCGTGGCCGCGCTCGACGGCCGCGAGTGCGCGACCGCGACGAAGTCGTCGTCGCCGGATGGCACCCACAGCACGATGTCGGCGAAGGCGAGATCGGCGAGCAGCTGCAGGTCGCCGACGAGCATGTGCAGCCAGTCCACGTCGGCCTGGCTGCTGCGCCCCTGGGCGAGGACGAGGTCACTGAGGGTTGACACCCGTCCAGCGTAGCGACCCGAGTGCGCGCCCTTCCGCACGGTTGCGGGCCGCGGCGCACCCCGCCGGGCTCAGGCGGTGGCGGGCCGACGCCGCCATGCGGCGAGCGCCGCACCACGCCGGCGCGGCTCGGGCTCGGGGAGCAGGCGCCCGTCGACGTAGGAGCGGAATGCCGCGCGCAGGGGTGAGCGCGGCGCCGCGTCGCGCAGCGTGCGCGCGGTGAGGATCGCGGCATCCGTCGCCCTGCCGTCGTGCGGGAGCAGCGTCGCGTCGGCGAGGCCGGCGAAGCGACGCAGGGTCTGCCTGACCTGGGCGTGCGCGTCGATGCCGAGGGCGCTGGTGCGGACCCGGTTGACCACGACGTCGATGCGCTCGGGGTCGACCAGCTCGAGCAGCTCGGCGTGACCCCGCAGGAGCCGGGCGAGGCCGACGGGGTCGCCGAGTCCGATCGCGAGCACGCGGTCGGCGGCGGCCAGGGCCGCGAACGTCGCGGCGTTGCGGCGCGGTGCGAAGGCGTCGCTCGTGAGCTCCTCGTCGCGCTCGAGGCTGAACCCGGCGTCCACCACGACGAACTCGAACCGCGCGCGCATCGCCTGCAGCGCGCCGGTGACCCGGTCGTGCGCGAGTTCGGGCCATCGGCTCGGGCCGACGAGCCCGGTGAACACGTCGAACGAGGCGCGCGCCGACGAGTAGCGCTGGGCGATCCGCTCGAGCTCGGCGCGGTCGAGCGCACCCGAGCCGGCGAGCCGGCAGGCCGAGGCGAAGCCCGGGGCCTCGTCGAGCAGTCCCAGCGCCGGCGCGATCGCTCCGCCGTAGGGGTCGGCGTCGACCAGGGCGACCGAGTGGCCGGATGCCGCGAGCTCGGCGGCCACGTTCACCGCCGCCGTCGTGCGCCCCGGCGCGCCGGCCGGACCCCAGACCGCGATCACGCCGTTCGCACCGACGGCCGGTCGCGCCGGATCGCCCTCGCCGACGCGCGACGGCACCGGGACGCCGCCCGAGACCAGCTCCTCGAGCTCGCGCACCTCGACGCGGGCGTCGAGCACCTCGTGCAGCCCGAGCCCGGTGGCCTGGGCTCGGTCATGGTCGGAGTCGGCGAGCGCGATCACGCGGATCCCGCGCTGGTCGCAGGCCGTGAGCAGGTCGGATGTCAGGGTCGAACGCCCGGCGCCGACGATCACGACGTCGGGGGCGAGGGCGTCGAGGCCGTCGAGCACGTCACGCCACCCGACCAGGCGCGCGACGATCGTGTGCCCCGCCTCGACGAGGTCGGCGAGGATGCGGTCCTCGACGGCGGGATCGAGGGCGAAGGCGAGCCGCGCCATCAGTCGTCGACGGAGGGTCGGGCGGGGACCAGGTCGATCACGTCGCCGGCGGCGAGCGCCTCGAGCACGGCGGCGGTCTTCTCGCGCGGGATGAGCAGCTCGACGCTCGGACCCGCCGAGGACATCATGCCGTCGGCCTCGACCACGGCGGCGACCTCGGCCCCGGAGACCAGCACCGCCGGCGGCTCGACCGCCCCGCGCTCGGGTTCGCCGGCGGCCCACACGTCGACGAGAGCGCCCGGCGCGATGTCGCCGGCGAGGGGTCCGCGGCCGGGGATCACCACGGTCGCCAGGCCGGTTTCGTCGCGTTCGGCGACGGATGCCGCGGGCACCAGCTCGCCGGCATGGACGGTGCGCACCACGACCAGTCCGCCATCGGGCACGTCGGAGGGCCGCACGTAGCCGCCCGCCACGGTGCCGAGGCGGACGGACTCGACCCGCAGGTCGTCGACGTCGACGCGGGACCCCGGCGTCAGGGTCTCGGATGCGACGACCACGTCGGTCGTGTCGTCGAGCGCCTCGACGAGTGCCCAGACGCCGAGCGCGGATCCGGCGACCAGGACGACCCCGATGACCAGGCGCGGATCGATCCGCGCTGCTCCGCGCTCGCGCCGCGTGCTTCGAACCGCCATCGCTCGTCTCCTCTCGAGGCCATCGCCGCGAACCATCGTGGCGCGACTCCGGGAGGACGCCGTGAAGTTATCCACACCGCTCCCCCCGCCCGACGGTCGGGCCGATAATCGAGTGATGATCCAACACGGTCCGGGCGATTCGATCGGCCGCTTCCTGAGCGTCGCCGACGCGGCAGAGGTGCTCGCCGTCGACGTCGAGGCCGTGCACGACCTGATCCAGTCGGGCGAGCTGCCGGCCATCCGCGTGGGCGAACGCGGGCCGTGGCGCATCGAGCGCACGCAGCTCGAGGTCTGGATCGACGACCAGTACGAGGCCACGCGTCGGTACTCGGTCTGGCACCAGGGCGAGTTCGCGAACGTCGTCGAGCTCTCCGGAGCCCGGAGCCGCGGCATCCGCCCGGTCGACTGACCGAACGTCAGCAGAAGGCTACGAGCAGCACGCGTTCGAACGGCACCATGCGATAGCCGTGCACGTCGCGCTCCCGACGTGGAACGCCGGGTTCGTGGAGCGCGAGGTCGAAGTGGTCGCGCGCCACGCGATCGATCGTGCCGTGGTGACGACCGTCCGTCGTGGTGACCTCGACCCCCATTCGGCGGCGGGCCAGGTCGCGCAGCAGGAACGCCAGGCCGATCCGCTCGGCGAGCCGCGCGGCGGACTCGGGCTGCGGCGCGAGGCTCGCCTCGAGCTGGTGGCGGCCCGGGAGCACCGCGGCGACCGCATGCAGGGGGATGACGCACTGGGTCGGTGGTGCGGACGTCGGTGCGCCGACGGGGGCACCCGAGCCGCTCCCGCCGAATGGACCGAGTGCACCGAGTTCGCCGGATGCGCCGAGATGGCCGCTCAGCCAGTCGCGGCCGAACACCGCAGGGCGCACCTGCAGCACACGCCCGCCGACGAGCTCGAGCCGGATCGCGGCACCGGGACCGCCCTCGGCCGACAGCGCGGCGAGCCGATCGCGCAAGCCGAGTCGCCCGATGCGCAGGCGTTCGCCCTCGAGCTCGAGGGCGCGTTCCTCGGCCCGCTGCTCGTGGTCGAGCTGCGACGCGAGGTCGTCGAACAGCCGGTCCCAGCGCATGCGCCGACGCTACCGGTCCGACGGTGCGACGCCGAGGTTCTCCACAGGCGCGCAATTTCCTTGACACCCCGTCGTCACCGCCCGTACGGTTCAGTCAGGACCCCGCACACCCCCGAACAGGGGGTACATCGTCGTCGGCGCGCCGGCGAACGCCCCACCCTACTGGAGCCGTCATGACCGCACGCCAGGCCGGCGCGCTTCCGACCGCCATCGTCGGAACGAGCGCACGCCGACTCGACCTCGACGACGACGAGTTCGCTCGCCGGCGATCCGGCCGGGCCGAGCTGCCCGACCCCGAGCCGATCCTGCGCAACCTCACGCACTGCGTCATCGAGGTGCTCGCCGGCGCGCGCGACCTCGAGCAGCTCGCCCGCTGGGTCACCGACGACGTCTACCGCAACCTCGGCAAGCGCGTGGTGCTGGCCGCGCGGGCACGACGCGTCAAGGGGCTCGTCCCGCAGCGACCGGCGTTCTCCGTCGGCCGGGTCGTGATCGGCGAGCCCGCCGACGGCGTGGTCGAGGCGGTCGTGATGGTGCACCAGCGCGCGCGTTCGCGCGCCGTCGCCATCCGGCTCGAGGGCCTCGACCAGCGCTGGCGGGCCAGCGTCATCAGCGTGCTGTGAGCCGACGACGAACGGCCCGGGCGATGCCCGGGCCGTTCCGTCGTTCAGGGTCGGTCAGCGCCTGCGGTCCTGCGCGCGGCGCTCGGCGCGGTTCGCGGGTGCCGGCGCGCCGTCTTCGGTCCGCTGGCCGAACGCCCCGCGGGCGGCCGGCTGCTGCGGCTGAGCCTGCTGGGGCTGAGCCTGCTGGGGCTGCTGGGCCTGGGCGACCGCGCGGCGCGCGCGCTGGGTCGCGGCCTGCTGGAGCTGGCCGCGCTGGTTGCGCACCTCGACACCGCCCGAGTCGCTCGGCGCGGTGTAGCTGAGCTTCTCGGCCGGGGCGGTGGGACGCTGGAGTCCCTTCGCCTCGATGCGCGGTCCGCCGACGCCGGCCTGCGGGGCGACCTCGACCTCGAGGTTGAAGAGGAACCCGATGGTCTCCTCGCGGATCGAGCCCATCATCTGCTGGAACATGCCGTAGCCCTCGCGCTGGTACTCGACCAGCGGGTCGCGCTGCGCCATGGCCCGCAGGCCGATGCCGTCCTTGAGGTAGTCCATCTCGTACAGGTGGTCACGCCAGCGGCGGTCGATCACCGAGAGGACGACGCGACGCTCGAGCTCGCGCATCGCAGGGCTGCCGAGCTGCTCCTCGCGCCGCTGGTACGCCAGCTTCGCGTCGGAGAGGATCTCGCGGCGGACGAAGTCGCGGTTGATACGTCCCTTCTCGCCCGCTTCGGCCACGACCTCGTCGATCGTGATGCCGATCGGGTACAGGGTCTTGAGCTCGGCCCACAGCGCGTCGAAGTCCCACTCGTCGGGGTTGCCGTCGGCGGTGTGCTCGTCGAGGACCTCGTCGATGACCTGCTCGAGGAACGTCTGGACGCGGTCGTGCAGGTCGTCGCCCTCGAGGATGTGGCGGCGGTCGGAGTAGATCGCCTCGCGCTGGCGATTGAGGACGTCGTCGTACTTCAGCACGTTCTTGCGGATCTCGGCGTTGCGCGCCTCGACCTGCGACTGCGCCGAGCGGATGGCGCGCGTGACGACCTTCGACTCGATGGCCACGTCGTCGGGCACGCCGCGCGACATCAGGCTCTCGGCGGCCCCGGCGTTGAAGAGCCGCATGAGGTCGTCGGTGAGCGAGAGGTAGAACCGGCTCTCGCCGGGGTCGCCCTGACGACCGGAGCGGCCGCGCAACTGGTTGTCGATGCGTCGCGACTCGTGCCGTTCGGTGCCGAGCACGTACAGGCCGCCTGCGGCGAGCACCTTCTCGCCCTCCTTCGCCGTCTCGGCCTTCGTCTGGTCGAAGACGGCGTCCCACGCCGCCTCATACTCCTCGGGAGTGTCGACGGGGCTGAGGCCGCGCTCGTGCATGCGCTGCACGGCGATGAACTCGGCGTTGCCGCCGAGCATGATGTCGGTGCCTCGGCCGGCCATGTTGGTCGCCACCGTCACCGCGCCGAATCGCCCCGCCTGGGCGACGATCGCGGCCTCGCGGGCGTGGTTCTTGGCGTTCAGGACCTCGTGCCGCACGCCCTTCTTGGCGAGCAGGCGCGAGAGGTACTCGCTCTTCTCGACGCTCGTGGTGCCGACGAGCACGGGCTGGCCGTTCTTGTGGCGGTCGACGATGTCTTCCACGACCTGCGCGAACTTCGCCTCCTCGTTCTTGTAGACGAGGTCGGGCTGGTCGCGGCGGACCATGGGCCGGTTCGTCGGGATGGCCACGACGCCGAGCTTGTAGGTCGACATGAACTCGGCCGCCTCGGTCTCGGCGGTGCCGGTCATGCCGGAGAGCTTGTCGTAGAGGCGGAAGTAGTTCTGCAGCGTGACGGTCGCGAGCGTCTGGTTCTCGGCCTTGACCTGCACGCCCTCCTTCGCCTCGATGGCCTGGTGGATGCCCTCGTTGTAGCGGCGACCCACGAGGATGCGGCCGGTGTGCTCGTCGACGATGAGCACCTCGCCGTTCATCACGACGTAGTCCTTGTCGCGCTTGAAGAGCGCCTTGGCCTTGATCGAGTTGTTCAGGAACGAGATGAGCGGGGTGTTCGCCGACTCGTAGAGGTTCTCGATGCCGAGGTAGTCCTCGACCTTCTCGATGCCGGGCTCGAGCACGCCGACCGTGCGCTTCTTCTCGTCGACCTCGTAGTCGTCGCCGGACACGAGGCGCGTGGCGAGGCTCGCGAACTCGGTGAACCAGCGGTTCGCCTCGCCGGAGGCCGGGCCGGAGATGATCAGCGGCGTGCGCGCCTCGTCGATGAGGATCGAGTCGACCTCGTCGACGATCGCGAAGTAGTGGCCGCGCTGCACCATGTCGGCCGCCTGCCAGGCCATGTTGTCGCGGAGGTAGTCGAAGCCGAACTCGTTGTTCGTGCCGTAGGTGATGTCGGCGGCGTACTGCTCGCGGCGGACCGCGGGCGTCTGGCCGGCCACGATGCATCCGGTCGTCATGCCGAGCGCGCGGAACACGCGGCCCATGAGCTCGGACTGGTAGCTCGCGAGGAAGTCGTTCACGGTGACGACGTGCACGCCGCGGCTCGTGAGCGCGTTGAGGTAGGCCGCCGTGGTGGCGACGAGCGTCTTGCCTTCACCCGTCTTCATCTCGGCGATGTTGCCGAGGTGCAGCGCGGCGCCGCCCATGAGCTGGACGTCGAAGTGGCGCAGGCCGAGCGTGCGACGGCTCGCCTCGCGGACCGCCGCGAACGCCTCGGGCAGCAGGTCGTCGAGCGACTCGCCGTTGCCGTAGCGCTCGCGGAGCTCGACGGTCTCGTGCTTGAGCTCGTCGTCGGACAACGCCCGGAAGTCGTCTTCGAGGGCGTTGATCGCGGCGGCGTAGTTCTCGAGCCGCTTGAGTGTGCGACCCTCGCCGACGCGCAGGACCTTTTCCAGAATCGAAGCCACGAACTTGCTCTCCCGTTGTCATTCAGGCGTGCGACGTCGGGGTGGGGCACCCGCGCACGCCGGAGGATCCGCCTTGCAGACGGTCATCATAGCCATGCTAGTAGGCAGCGGTCTGGGCATCGGCTCCGGGGATGGCACGGCATCGGCCGCGGACGGGCAGGACGCCCGACCGGGGCCGACGGGTCGGAACGGATCAGGATGCGGTGCCGGCCAGCGACGCCGCCGCCGCGGTCTCGGACGTGGCGTCGGCGACGCCGTGCTCGTCGAGCCCGATGAGGCCGTAGTCCCAGCCCTTGCGGCGGTAGACCACGCTCGGGCGGTGCGATTCGGCATCGATGAAGAGGTAGAAGTCGTGGCCGACGAGCTCCATGTGGTACAGGGCGTCGTCGACGGTCATGGGGGTCGCGGCGAAGACCTTGCGGCGGATGACGACCGGCGAGTACGCCTCGTCCTCCTCCTGCTCCGACGTCTCGGTCACGATGGGGATGTTGCCCGTGCGGACCTTCTCGAGGATCTCGACGTCGGCCGCCTGCACGCCCACGTCGCTGAACCCGGCGTCGGTCGCCTCGCGGAGCGAGGTCTGGCGCCGGCTGCCGCCGCGGTGCACCTTGCGGCGATCCTTCGCGCGGCGGATGCGCTCGACGAGTCGTCCGAGCGCGACGTCGAACGCCGCGTACTTGTCGGCCCCGTCGGCCTCGGCGCGGACCACCGGGCCCTTGCCGACGAGGGTGAGCTCGACCCGGTCGAGCCCGGAGTTGCCGTTCTTCTCGTTGTGCCGGCTGACCTTCACATCGAGCGAGATGGCACGGTCGGACAGGTTGGAGACCTTCTCGGCTTTCTCGGCCGCGTAGGCGCGGAATCGATCGGTCACTTCCAGGTTGCGTCCGACGATGTTCAGTTCCATGAGGACCTCCATCCAACCGGCGTGTCACCCGGATCGGAAGGGTGGTTCGACCACGCCTGTCCTGACACCGTAGCCCCCGCGGTGTCGGATGTCACGAGCCGTTCGTCAGTCGTTCAGGTGATCCACGGGAATCCGCAGCGGGGTGTGCGCGAGGACCGCGACGGCGTCGACCGAACCGCCGGCCGAGCGGATGGCGCGGACCGCCGCGGCGAGCGTGGAACCCGTCGTCACGACGTCGTCGACGAGTACGAACCGGCGCCCGTCGAGGCGGCGGACGGGCGCGAACGCCCCGTCGGCGTTCACGCGTCTCGCCGACCGGTCGAGCCCCGCCTGGTCGGCCCGCTCGCGCGCGCGCAGCACCCGGGTCGGCCGGAAGCCGGCGTGGCGCACGAGCAGCGCGACCGGCTCGTAGCCGCGCTGGCGGCGTGCCGTCGCCGTGGAGGGCACCGCCGCGAGTTCGAGTCCGGCGGTGCGGCCGGACGAGGCGCAGGCGGAGGCCAGGGCGGCTCGCAGCGCAGGTGCGAGGGCGGGAGCGGCATCCGTGCGCCCCTCGTCCTTGAACGAGCGGATGGCGCGTGCCGCGACTCCGGCGTACGCGAGCCCCGCCCACGACTCGACCTCGGGGCGCGGGGCGCGCACGGGCACCGGCGCGAGGGCGGCCCGGCATGCGGCGCAGACGGCGCGGTCGGGCGCGCCGCATCCTGCGCACGAGACGGGGACGAGCAGGCCGACCGCGTCCAAGAGCGCGTCGCGGACGAGCTGGACGACGGTGCGGCTCGAACACGGGTCGGGGCGATGGACGATCGGCACCGTCCCACGCTGCCCTGCCGCAGCGGGATCGTGGCGCGTTCGGTCCGAGCCGTCGGATCCGGGCGGCCGTCCCGGGTCGTGGAGGAGGGGTGGCGACCCGGTCAGTCGGTCTGCTGCGTGGCGAGGAAGACGACGTCGCGCGATTGGACCTGCCAGCCCACGCCAGCGCGCGTCGCGATATCGCCGTCGGACGTGAGCACCCGCAGGTCGCGGATGCTGTTCGCGCCGTCCACCTGGACGGCACCGGCTGGCCCCTCCCCCGGGTCGGACGGTGCGCCGAGCTCCTGCAGGGCGAGGCGCGGCTCTCCGCCGGCGGACTGCGTGAGCGTCCCCACGGTCCCGGGGTCGAGCCAGGCGACGTCGATCGGCGCGGCGGCGGTCCCGGCGAGTTCGAGCGCGACGGGCCCGAGGCCGAGCGGGCGCCCCGCCTCGTCGCGCTGGATCGAGGCGGCCACGACCCGTGTCCGCGAGCCCTCGGCCAGCAGCGCGACGAGCCGCGTGCCGTCGCGGGACACCTGGAGGGAGACGATCCTCGATGCCGTCCACGGCACGCCGATCTGGTTGCCCTCGCCGCCGTCGGACGCGAACCACGCGAGTTGGTCGGGCGCGTCGGCGGGGACCGACCACACGATCCCGTCGACGTCGAGCGCCGGCACGATGAGCCCGGCACGGGGATCGAGCAGCTCCTGCTCCGCGTCCTCTCGCACGAGCCACACGCCGTCGGCCGCCCGGACGGCCGCGGCCGTGCCGTCGGGGCCGAGTGCCGCACCGGTCGGGGCGAGCCCGACGACCTGGTCGGAGATGCCCCCGATCGGCGAGACCTCGGCTCCCGTCGCCGCGAGGTGGCCGAAGGCCTGGCCGTCGTAGACGACGGGGCGCGGATCGACGCGCGGCGAGCGCTCGGGTCGATCCGTGAGCTCCGGAGAGCTCTGCACCACGCCGTTCAGGGAGAGCTGCACGTCGTCGACGTTGCGGACCGACTGCAGGCTCTGCTCCAGCTGGTACTGCATGAGCTGGACGGTGCGCAGGTTGTCGAACGCGGCGCCCGCGAGCGACACCTCGGCGACGCCGTTGCTCACCGGGACCGTTCCGGGATCGAGCGTGAGGTCTTCGGGGAACGCGGACACGACACCGGGCGCGAGCCACTCGGCCGGGCCGGCGAGCAGCGCGCGCACGATGCTCGTCTGGGCGGAGTCCCGGCCGGCGAAGAACCGGACATCCGGCACGACGAACCGGAACTGCGGGTCGAAGAAGGCGAGCGTGTAGTCCCGGTACACGAGCTGGAAGTTCGTCTCGTCCATGAGCACTCCGCTCGGCGCGCTCGAGATGCGCCATTCCCCGTCGACCTGCTGGAAGCGGTACTCGAGCTGCAACGGCGCGCCGGCGAGCGACTCGAGGTACTGCCCGTTCGGCGCGAGGCTCGCAGCAGGCACCGCCTGCGCACGGATGACGTCGGTCGACACGGGCGTGAAGGACCGGTCGGCGAGCACGTCGATGGTCACGCCCGTGTCCGCCTCCCACACGTCGGAGAACTCCTCCGTCAGGAACTGCCGTGCGATCTCGTAGTTCCCGCTCGGGCTCGCGGCGGCGTCGATGAAGCCGTCGAGGATCTGCTGCTGCGTGGCGCCCGGCTGCGGGCCTCGGGCGAACACGTCGAGGTCGACCGGCTGGTCGGGAGCCTCGGCCAGGCCCGGGTTCACGGACCCGCTCGTGGGAATCGACACGCAGGCCGTCGTGAGCGCGAGCAACGCGGTCGCGAGGGCCGCGAGCGCCGCCCGGAGCGCTCGGGGATGCCGCACCCGATCACGCATCGTGCACCTCCTCGATGACCGACGTGTCGGTGGGAACCGACCGGATCGCGGCCGGCCCCGTCGCGGCGGGGTCGTCGGGCTCGAGCGCCAGCGGCGAGACGATCGTGGCGGGGTCGGCGCCGCCCTGCCGCGGCAGGGTCAGCCGGAACACCGTGCCGCGTCCGCGTTCGGACCACACGTCGAGCGTGCCGCCGTGCGCGACGGTGTCCTCGAGCGAGATGGCGAGGCCGAGGCCCGTGCCGCCGAGGGTGCGGCGACGGCTCGGATCGGCACGCCAGAACCGGTCGAACACGCGCTCCGCCTCATCATCGGACATGCCGAGCCCGTAGTCGCGGACCGCGATCGCCACCGCGCCGGCGTTGCTGTCGACCGAGACGACGATGGGCCGCCCCTCGCCGTGCTCGATGGCGTTGCCGACGAGGTTGCGGACGATGCGTCGGATCCGGCGAGGGTCGACGTCGGCGTCCAGGTGCCCGCCCGGTGCATCGAGCCGGAGCTCGCTCCCTCGCTCGAGCGCGAGCGAGTGCATCGACTCGACCGTCTCGCCGGCGAGGTGCACGAGGTTCGTCGGCTCGGTCTCGAGCTCGACCGAACCGGCGTCGTAGCGGCTGATCTCGAGCAGGTCGGCGAGCAGGTTCTCGAACCGCTCGGTCTGCGTGCGGAGCAGCTCGACCGTCCGGGCCGTCGCGGGCGGGAAGTCCTCGCGCTGCCCGTACAGGACGTCGCCGGCGAGCCGGATCGTGGTCAGCGGTGTGCGCAGCTCGTGCGAGACGTCGGAGACGAACCGCTGCTGCATGACCGAGAGCTCGGCCAGTTCGCCGATGCGGGCCTGCAGGGTGTCGGCCATCCCGTTGAAGGACTCCGCGAGCGCCGCGAGCTCGTCCTCGCCGCGCACCGGCAGGCGCACTCCGAGGTCGCCGGCAGCGAGCCGGCGGCTCGTCGCGGCGACGGCCTGGATCGGCTCGATCACCCAGCGGACCACGATGAGCGTGATGGCGCTCAGCATGGCGATGAGCGCGACGGCGCCGATCACGCCCGTGAGCTGCATGAACGACAGGGTCCGGTCCGCCTCGGCGAGGTCGTACCCGATGTACACCTCGTAGCGGCCGGCGCCGGGGATCTCGAGATCGCTGCCCACCACGATCCCGGGCACCGGGTCGCCGTCATCCTCGAGCTCGACCGACTGCCAGAACTGGTCGCCGGGATTCTCCTGCACGCGCTCGCGCAGCTCGGGCGAGATCTTGCCGGCGAGGTCGGGGCTCAGGAAATCGGGCGGGGCGATGCTCGACGGCGCGGTGTCGGGGGTGCGGAACACGGCGATGTCCGCGCTGCCCGACACGCTGATGATGGTGCGGATCGCCGAGTTCGTGACCGCCTGCACGGACGCACGGTCTGCGGCATCCGAGGCGAAGATGGCGGCCTGCGCCGCAGCGTCGGCCGTCGCCGACGACGCGAGAACGCGCTCGACCTGCGCCTGGAACAGGTTCGACGCGACGGTGAACGAGATCGTGAAGCCGATCACGAGGATGGCGAGGGTCGACAGTCCGAGCGTGATGAGCACGGTCCGGAACTGCAGTGAGCGACGCCACGCGGTGCCGAGCCGGCGGCCCCGGTCACGCGCCCATCGCGCGACCGCCGCCGCCGGGTTCGCCGCCGCCGACATCCCGCGGCCCGCCTCAGGTGGTCGCGCCGGCGCGGTACCCGACGCCGCGCACGGTCATCACGATGCGCGGGTTGTCGGGGTCGTGCTCGACCTTGGCCCGCAGGCGCTGCACGTGCACGTTCACGAGGCGCGTGTCGGCCTTGTAGTGGTACCCCCACACCTGCTCGAGGAGCATCTCGCGCGTGAACACCTGCTGCGGCTTGGACGCCAGCGTGAGCAGGAGGTCGAACTCGAGCGGGGTCAGGTTGATGCGCTCGTCGCCCCGGCGCACCTCGTGGCCGGCGGCGTCGATCTCGAGATCGCCGATCGCGATGGTCTCGACGACGGACTCGGGCGCCGGGCGCAGGCGCGTGCGGATCCGGGCGACGAGCTCCTTGGGGTTGAAGGGCTTGACCATGTAGTCGTCGGCGCCCGACTCGAGCCCCCGCACGACATCGGCGGTGTCGCCCTTGGCCGTGAGCATGATGATCGGCGTCCCCGACTCCGCGCGGATGCGAGCGCACACCTCGATGCCGTCCATGCCGGGCAGCATGAGGTCGAGCAGGACCAGGTCGGGCCTGGTCTCGCGGAACGCGGCGAGCGCGCCGGCGCCGTCCGCGCAGAAGGCCGGATCGAACCCCTCGGTTCGCAGCACGATCCCGATCATCTCGGCGAGGGCCGTGTCGTCGTCGACGACGAGTACGCGTTGCGTCATGCGTCCGTTCTCCGTCGGGCCCGCCGCGCGAGGCGTCGGACCGGAAACCAGTGCCCACCAGCACAGTCGGTCCATCCCGGCAGACCGCCGTGGGCGGGCTGTGGCAGCATTGGTGGCATCCCGGAAGGAGCGCAGCAGGTGTCCGATCACGACTGGGCGCAGCCCGTCCCGCCGCCGCCTCCGCCGGGCGCCCCCGTTCCCCCGCCGTACGTGCCGCCTGGTGCGACGTCGGCGTCCGCTCCGACGGGGTACGGCCCGCCGCCGCCGGGTGCCTGGCCTCCCCCGTCCGGCCCGCAGGCATGGACCCCGCCGCCCCGGCCCGGCCTCCTCCCGCTGCGCCCGATGGGCTTCGGCACCCTGCTGTGGGCGCCGTTCCGCACGCTGCGGCGCAATCCCGCTCCGGTCTTCGGTACCGGGCTCGTGGTCCAGCTCGTCTCGGCCGTGGCCACCGCCGTCGTGTTCGTCCCCCTGTTCGTCTGGATCTTCGGCCGCGTCGAGACCGCGAGCGCGGCCGACGTCGACGCCATCCTGTCGGGCGCGGTCGGATGGATCATCCTGCTCTCGCTCGTGCCCATCGCGATCTCCGTGGTCGCCGGCGCCTTCCTCCAGGGGGTCATGGTCGTCGAGGTGGCCAGCGGCACGCTCGGCGAGCGCCTCTCGTTCGGCGCGCTGTGGCGGCGCGCCGCCGCGCGGATCTGGCCACTCATCGGGTGGACGCTGATCGTCGGCGCGGTCGTCGGCGGCGTGTTCGCGCTCGTGGTCGGCGGCGTGATCGCCGTCGCGGTCATCTTCCCCGACCCCGCGACCGTCCTCGTGGTCGTCCTCCTCGCGTTGGCCGCGCTGCTCGGCCTGGCTGTCCTCGGCGCGTGGCTGGGCACCAAGCTGGCGCTCGTCCCGAGCGTGATCGTGCTCGAGCGGGCCGGCGTCGCCACCGCGGTCCGTCGGTCCTGGACCCTGACGAACGGCAACTTCTGGCGCACGTTCGGCCTCATCCTCCTGGTCGGGGTGATCCTGTCGTTCGCCGCGCAGGTCGTGGTGCAACCGGTCTCGTTGCTCGGCACCATCCTCGCCATCCTCATCGACCCGACGGCGGGTGAGACCTACCTGGCGATCTCCATCGGCACCACCGTCGCCACACTCGTGCTGTCGGTGCTGATCGGCGCGATCACCGCGGTCGTGCAGGCCGCCCTGATCGCGGTGATCTACATCGACCTGCGGATGCGCACCGAAGGGCTCGACCTCGAGCTCGAGCGCCACGTCGAGGCGCGCGACGCGGGCCGACCGGTCGACGACCCCTACCTGCCCCCGTCGGAGCACGATCCGGTCACGACGTGGTCCTGATCCACGCGGCGCGACTCGACCCGCCGCTCGAACCCGATGCGGACGAGGCGCGTCGATGGGTCCTCGACGAGCTCGCCCGGCCCGAGTACCGCGCCGCCGAGCCGACGGCGTTCGACCTGGCCGCCCAGGCGATCCGCGACTGGATCGCCGACCTGTTCTCCGGTGCGGGCGGGCTCCCGCTGCCCGCGCTCTGGCTCGTCCTCGTGACGCTCGCCGTGGTGCTGGTCGTGGTCGGGCTGCTCGTGTTCGGGCTGCCGCGACTGCGGCGCCGGGCGAGCGGTGCCGTGCCCCTCTTCGACGACGGCGACGTGCGGGATGCCGCGACGCTGAGATCGGCCGCCGACGCCGCGGCCCGGGCGGGCGACTGGCCGCTCGCGATCGAGGAGCGCTTCCGCGCGCTCGTGCGCGGGCTCGTCGAACGCGAGCTCGTGCGCGTCCATCCGGGCACGACGGCGCACGGCATGGCGGCGGCCGCGGCCGTCCCGTTCCCCGAGCACGCGGTGCGGCTCGAGGCCGCGGCCGCCGACTTCGACGACGTCCGCTACCTCGCCCGTGCCGGGTCGGCGGCAGCGTACGAGCAGATCGCCGAGCTCGATCGCGAGCTCGCGGCATCCGTGCCCGAACTGGAGCGCGAGCTCGCGGAGACGGCGGCGAACGGAGTGCGCGAGTGACGGAGGCGGCCGCCAGCCCCGTCGTCACGCCGGGCCTGCGCTCACTGGTGCGACGACGACGCGCGTGGATCGTGATCGCGGTCGCGCTCGTGCTCGGCGCCCTCGTCCTCGCGTTCGTGCAGGGCCTCGTCCGGCCGCCGGGCACGCCCCTCGCCACCGACAATCCCGCACCCGGCGGCGCCCAGGCCCTGGCGCGCGTGCTCGCGAGCCAGGGCGTCGACGTGCAAGCCGTGCGATCGCTGGCCGAGGCCCGAAGCGCCGCCGAGGGAGCCACCGTGTTCCTGTACGACGAGGCCGGGCTGCTCGGCCGCGACGACGTGGCTGCGCTGGCGGGTGCAGCCGACGAGCTCGTGATCGCCAGGCCCGACTTCGCGGCGCTCGAGGTGCTCGCGCCGGGCGTGAGGCTCGCGGGGTCGGCCGACGGCGCGATCGACGAGGTCGCGTGCGAGCTGCCGGCCGCCCGGCGCGCCGGCGAGCTCTCCGAGGGCCAGCAGTTGCTGACGATCGACGACGACGCCGCGATATCCGGATTCGCGGGCTGCTTCGCCGACGGCGAGGGATTCGCCGTCGTGACGGGCCCCTCGCCCGACGGGGCACAGGTGGCGCTGGTCGGCTCCGGGGCCGTCTTCGCCAACGAGACCGTCGACGAGGCGGGCAACGCCGCGCTCGCGATCGGCCTGCTCGGCAGCCGCGACGAGCTCGTCTGGTACCTTCCCGGCCCGGCCGACGTCGACGGCGCGACCGCGCCGACCCTGGAGGAGCTGACTCCGGGTTGGGTCAGTCCGGTCGCGGTGCTGCTCGCCCTCGTCACCCTCGCGGCCGGCATCTGGCGCGGTCGCCGCTTCGGTCCCCTCGTGGTCGAGGACCTGCCGGTGCACGTGCCGGCCGCCGAGACCGGCGAGGGACGCGCGCGGTTGTACGCTCGCTCGTCGGCGCGCGTGCACGCGCTCGACCAGCTCCGCGTCGGGACGATCCGGCGCCTCGCCGAGCTGCTCCGGCTGCCGCGGAACGCACCGGTCGATGCGGTCGTCGCCGGCGTGTCCGAGGCGATCGGCCGCCCCGCGCCATCCGTTCGGGCCACCCTGGTCGGCGCGCTGCCCGCGGGCGACCGCGAATTCGTCGACCTGGCCCGCGACCTCGACGACCTCGAGAGGTCCGTGCGCACCGCGATGCGCCCGGCCGACGATCACGACGCATCCGATCCGACAGGAAGGCGACCATGACCGACCCGAATCCCGACGACGCCGAGCTCCGCTCCGCACTCGACCGCGTGCGCACCGAGGTGGGCAAGGCCGTCGTCGGACAGGACGGCGCCGTGACGGGCCTGATCATCGCGCTGCTCGCGAACGGGCACGTGCTGCTCGAGGGCGTGCCCGGCGTGGCGAAGACGCTGCTCGTGCGCACGCTGAGCCGCACGCTCCGCCTCGAGACGCGACGGGTGCAGTTCACGCCCGACCTCATGCCGGGCGACGTGACGGGCTCACTCGCCTACGACCCGCGCAACGGCGAGTTCGCCTTCCGCGAGGGGCCCGTGTTCACCAACCTGCTCCTCGCCGACGAGATCAACCGCACGCCGCCGAAGACGCAGTCGGCGCTCCTCGAGGCCATGGAGGAACGCCAGGTCTCGGTCGACGGCGTCACCCGGCCCCTGCCCGACCCGTTCCTCGTCGCGGCCACCCAGAACCCGATCGAGTACGAGGGCACGTACGCGCTGCCCGAGGCGCAGCTCGACCGGTTCCTGCTCAAGCTCGTGCTCGACGTCCCCGAGCGCGACGCCGAGGTCCGGATGCTGCGGCGGCACGCCGACGGGTTCGATCCGCACGATCTCGAGGCCGCCGGCGTCGCACCCGTGCTCGGCGCGGCGGAACTCGCGTCGGCCCGCGCCGCGGCCGGCCGCGTGGGCGTCGCCGACGACGTGCTCGCGTACGTCGTCGACCTCGCGCGGGCGACGCGACGGAGTCCCTCGATGCGTCTCGGCGTGAGCCCGCGCGCCGCGGCCGGCCTGCTCGCCGCCTCCAAGGCATGGGCCTGGCTGACCGGGTTCGAGAAGGTCACGCCCGACCACGTCCAGGCCATGCTCCTGCCGGCGTGGCGCCACCGCGTCCAGCTCCGCCCCGAGGCCGAGCTCGAGGGCGTGTCCGTCGACCAGGTGCTCCGCTCGGTCGTGCAGCAGGTGCAGGTGCCGCTCTAGCGATGACCATCACCGGCCGCTTCACGCTCCTCCTCGCGCTGGGCGCGGTGCCCGTCGTGCTCTTCGGCGGTGCAGCGGATGCCGCGTGGGCCGTCCTGCTCGGCTGGCTCGTCCTCCTCGTGGTGCTCGGGGCGGTCGACCTCGCGCTGGCCGCCTCGCCCCGCCGCGTCGCGCTCTCCCGTGAGCTGCCCGGCCGGCTGCGGCTCGGCGAGACGGCGACGTCCGAGCTGGTCGTGCGCAACCTCGGCGCCCGACGGCTGCGCGCCGTCGTCCGTGACGGCTGGACGCCGTCCGCCGGCGTGCAGGGTGCCAACCGCACCCGTGTGGACGTCCCGCCGCGCGAGGCACGGCGCGTCTCCCTCCGCCTGACGCCGACGCGACGTGGTGAACGGCGCACCGAGCAGGTGACGCTGCGCTCCTTCGGCCCCCTGCGCGTGTGGGCGCGCCAGGCAACGCTCGCCGCGCCGGGCAGGCTGCGCGTGCTCCCCCCGTTCCACTCGCGCGCTCACCTGCCATCGCGACTGACACGACTCCGCGAGCTCGACGGACGCACGCCGCTCCTGATCCGCGGCCAGGGAACCGAGTTCGATTCGATCCGCGAGTACGTGCGCGGCGACGACGTGCGCTCGATCGACTGGCGTGCGACCGCCCGCCGTGCCGACCCCGAGTCGCGCGGCACGACGCGGCTCATGGTCCGCACGTGGCGCCCCGAACGCGACCGGCGCATCGTCATCGTGGTCGACACCTCACGCGCGGCCGCGGCGCGGATCGGCGACGAGCCGCGCCTGGACACCGCGTTCGAGAGCGCGCTGCTGCTGGCGGCCCTCGCCTCGCACGCGGGCGACCGGGTGGACTTCCTCGCGTGGGACCGCCGGCTGAGGGGTCGCGTGCACGGCGCCGGCGGCGCCGAGCTGCTCGCCCGCATGGTCGACTCGATGGCCGACATCGATGCCGAGCTGATCGAAGCGGACTGGACCGCGGTTCCCGCGCAGGTGCGCCGCGTGACGAGCCGGCACGCGCTCGTCGTCCTGCTGACGGCGGCGGACTCCCCCGGGACCGCCAGGGGCCTGCTGTCGGTGCTGCCGCAGCTCACCGCGGGCCACACCGTGATCGTGGCGTCGGTCGCCGACCCCGACCTCGTCGGCGCGAGCCGCGAGCGCGGATCGCTCGACGAGGCCTACCGGGCGGCCGGCGCGGAGCGGGGCCTGCTCGACGGTGAACGCGTGGTGGCGGCGATCCGTCGGCTCGGCGGCCTGACCGTGACCGCACCGCCCCACGAACTGCCGCCGGCGCTGGCCGACCGCTACCTCGAGCTCAAGGCCGCCGGGCAGCTCTGACGCCCGGCGCTCCCGAGGTCAGCCGGAGACGACCCGTCGCGCGCCGGCATCGAACGCGGCGAGGTCCCCGGTCTCGCCGGCACGGCTCGCCCGACGGCCGAGCACGAGCATGGTCACGAGCAGCCAGGCCAGGGCGAGCGCGCCGATGCCGATCTTGACCGGCCACGGCCAGGGCGCCGGCGTGACGAACCCCTCGATGAGGCCAGCGATGAGGAGGAAGAACACGAGGCCGATCGCGACCGAGAACAGCGCCCGCGCGTCCTCGGCGAGCGCCGCGCCGCGCGTCCTCGGCCCCGGCGCGACCCATGCCCAGAAGATCCGGAGGCCGGCGGCCGCGGCGACGAACACGCACGTGAGCTCGAGCAGCCCGTGCGGCGCGATGTAGAGGAAGAAGGTGTCGGCCTCGTCGTACGCGAACATGACCGCCGCCGTCAGCCCGAGGTTCTGCGCGTTCTGGAGCACGACGTACGGCACCCAGACGCCGGTGATGCCGAATGCCACGCACTGCGCTGCGATCCAGGCGTTGTTGGTCCACACCGAGCCGGCGAACGACGCCGCCGGGTTCTCGGAGTAGTACGCGACGAAGCCCTCCTCGGCGAGCGCCCGCAGCTCCTCCTCGGACCCGAGGTTCGCGAGCACGCGCGGGTCGCCGGCCACCCAGAGGGCGTACAGCGCGGCGACGACGAACGTCGCGAGCGCCACGGCGAGCGTCAGCCACCTGACGCGGTACAGCGCGGCGGGCAGGCCGACGAGCGAGAAGTGCGCCAGCTGCCGCAGCGGATTCTCGGGCGCGCCGGTGAAGCGCAGCCGGGCCCGGGCGAGCGAGACGGAGAGGCGGTCGCCGAGCGCCGTCGAGCCGGCGGTGGCCTGGACGAGCGACAGGTCGGATGCCGCAGCCTGGTATCGCTCGATCAGCTCGTCGGCGGCCGGGCCGTCGATCCGCGCCTTCCGTGAGAGCGCGTCGAGGCGCTCCCAGTCGTCGTGTCGGGCGGTCGCGAGGGCGTCGAGGTCCATCTGCTTGAATACTAACCATGGCCGACGCGTCCGCCTCCGTCCGAGCCGCCGGTCGCGTCGACGACGAGGCGCTCGTCACGGGCGAGGCCGTCGCGCTCGACGTTCGACCGGCGAGCGCGGTGATGCGCGCGGGGGGCGCGGCGATCGACGTCATCGCGACGCTCATCGTGGGCCTCGCCGCCTTCCTCGCGATCGCCGGGCTCGACCTCGACGAGGCCGCCCTCCGAGCCGTCGGCATCTCGCTCGTGGTCGCCTGCATCGTGGTGCTGCCAACCACGGTCGAGACGGCGTCGCGCGGTCGCTCGCTCGGCAAGCTCGCGCTCGGCCTCCGCGTCGTGCGCGACGACGGCGGGGCGACCGGCCTGCGCCACGCGTTCATCCGCGCGCTCGTCGGCGTGCTCGAGATCTGGATGACCTTCGGCGGCCTGGCGGTGCTCGTCGGCTTCCTGAACCCCGACTCGAAGCGACTCGGCGACCTGCTCGCCGGCACCCACGCCCAGGTCGAGCGCGTGCCGCGCTACACGCCGCAGGGGTTCGGGGTGCCCGCCCCCCTCGCGGCGTGGGCGACGATCGCCGACGTCGGACGCCTGCCCGATCCAGTCGCGCGGCGCGTCGCGGCGTTCTTCCACAACGCGCCGCACCTCGCGCCGGCCAGCCGGCGACGCGTGGCCGAGCGGTTGGCCGTCGAGGTCGCGCCGTACGTGTCGCCGGTGCCCTCGGGCGACCCCGAGCTCATGCTCGCCGGCGTCGCGGCGCTGCGCCGCGAACGCGACCTGGCCGCGCTCGCGCTCGAGTCGCGCCGCATGTCCGCGCTCGAGCCGGTGCTCGACGCCCGGCCGCTCGGCTTTCCCGAGCGGTGAGCGCCGGATGCCGCGTGGCGACGCTCGCCCGCGGCATCCGCATGCCTCGGCTCAGTACCGGTAGTGGTCGACCTTGTACGGCCCGTCGACCGGCACGCCGATGTACGCGGCCTGCTCGGGCGTGAGCACGGTGAGCTCGACGCCGAGCGCGTCGAGGTGCAGGCGCGCGACCTTCTCGTCGAGGTGCTTGGGCAGCACGTAGACGCCGATCGGGTACGCCTCGGGCCGCGTCCAGAGCTCGAGCTGCGCGAGCACCTGGTTGGCGAACGAGTTGGACATGACGAACGACGGGTGCCCGGTCGCGTTGCCGAGGTTCATGAGGCGGCCCTCGGAGAGCACGAGCACGCTGCGGCCGTTGGGCAGGCGCCACTCGTGCACCTGCGGCTTGATCTCGACCCGCTCGGCGCCCTCGAGCGACTCGAGGCCGGCCATGTCGATCTCGTTGTCGAAGTGGCCCACGTTGGCGACGATCGCGAGGTGCTTGAGGCCGAGCAGGTGCTCGACGCGCACGACGTCCTTGTTGCCGGTGCCCGTGACGAGGATGTCGACCTCGCCGATCACCGACTCGAGGCGCGACACCTGGTAGCCGTCCATCGCGGCCTGCAGCGCGTTGATGGGGTCGACCTCGGAGACGATGACGCGCGCACCCTGGCCGCGAAGCGCCTCGGCGGCGCCCTTGCCCACGTCGCCGTAACCGGCGACGAAGGCCACCTTGCCGCCCATGAGCACGTCGGTCGCCCGGTTCAGCCCGTCGGGCAGCGAGTGGCGGATGCCGTACTTGTTGTCGAACTTCGACTTCGTCACCGAGTCGTTGACGTTGATCGCGGGGAAGAGCAGCTCGCCGGCGGCGTGCAGCTCGTAGAGGCGGTGCACGCCCGTGGTGGTCTCCTCGGTGACGCCGCGGATCTCGGCGGCGATCCGCGTCCACCGGTCGGGCGAGAGCTCGATCGAGCGGCGGAGGGTGTCGAGCACGACCCGGTACTCGGCGCTCGCGGCGTCTCCTGCGGCCGGCACGGCCCCGGCGGCCTCGAACTCGCGGCCGCGGTGGACGAGGAGCGTGGCGTCGCCGCCGTCGTCGAGGATCATGTTCGGGCCGATCCAGTCGGCGCCGGCCGCCTCGGCCTCGGCCGACCAGTCGAAGATCCGGTCGGTGCACCACCAGTACTCCTCGAGCGTCTCGCCCTTCCAGGCGAACACGGGCACGCCCGACGGCGCGTCGACCGTGCCCTCGGGGCCGACGACGACCGCGGCGGCCGCCTCATCCTGCGTCGAGAAGATGTTGCAGCTCGCCCAGCGCACGTGCGCGCCGAGCGCCACGAGCGTCTCGATGAGCACCGCCGTCTGCACCGTCATGTGCAGGCTGCCCGCGATCCGCGCGCCCGCGAGCGGCTTGGCCTCGCCGAACTCGGCGCGCAGCGCCATGAGGCCCGGCATCTCGTTCTCGGCGAGGCGGAGCTGGTGGCGCCCCGACTCGGCGAGCGAGAGGTCGGCGACCTTGAAGGGCAGAGCGGATGTCGCGGTGGAGCCGGCGAGGGTCATGCCGTCCATTCTCGCATCCGGCCTCGGCGCCGGGCGCTAGGCCCGGATGAGGGCGAGCACCTCGTCGCGCACGGCCGCCATGGTCGCGGCATCCTCGCCCTCGACGTTCAGGCGCAGGAGCGGCTCGGTGTTCGACGGGCGCACGTTGAACCACCAGAAGGGCTCGTCGCCGGAGGTGATGCCGGTGGCGGTGAGGCCGTCGAGCTCGTCGAACTCCGCACGCCCGGCGAACGTCTCGACGATGCGCGTGTAGGCCGCCGGGACGTCCTCGACGGTGGAGTTGATCTCGCCCGAGAGCATGTACGGCGTGAACCGCGCGGCGAGCCGCGAGAGCGGCACGGGCTGCGAGCCGAACTCGGCGAGAACGTGCATCGCCGCGAGCATGCCGTTGTCGGCGCCCCAGAAGTCGCGGAAGTAGTAGTGCGCGGAGTGCTCGCCGCCGAAGACCGCTCCGGTCTCGGCCATCCGGTCCTTGATGAGCGAGTGGCCGACGCGCGTGCGGACGGCGATCGCCCCGGCCGCCTCGATCGTCTCGGGCACGAAGCGCGAGGTGATGAGGTTGTGGATCACGGTCGGCTCATCCTCGCCGAGCGCGCGCACGCGCGCGATCTCGCGCAGCGCGACGATCGCGGCGACCGCCGACGGGTCGACGGCCACGCCGCGCTCGTCGACGACGAAGCAGCGGTCGGCGTCGCCGTCGAACGCGAGGCCGAGGTCGGCGCCGTGCTCGACGACCGCACGCTGCAGGTCGACCAGGTTCGCAGGGTCGAGCGGGTTGGCCTCGTGGTTCGGGAAGGTGCCGTCGAGCTCGAAGTAGAGCGGGACGATCTCGAGCGGCAGGGCCGGCAGGCCGGCCGCCTCGCCGAGCACCGCGGGCACGGTGAGCCCGCCCATGCCGTTGCCGGCGTCGACGACGACCTTCAGCGGGCGGATGCCCGTGAGGTCGACCAGTGAGCGGAGGTGACGCGCGTAGTCGGCGAGCACGTCGGCGCGCTCGACCCGGCCCTGCTCGGCGACGGGCGGGATGCCCGCGTCGAGGAAGTCGCCCGCGCGCTCGCGGATGGCGGCGAGGCCGGTGTCGAGCGAGATGCCCTGCGCGCCCGCGCGCGAGAACTTGATGCCGTTGTAGGTCGCCGGGTTGTGGCTCGCGGTGAACATCGCCGCGGGGGCCTGCATCGAACCCGATGCGAAGTAGGTCTGGTCGGTCGAGCAGAGCCCGATCGCGACGACGTCGGCGCCGCGTGCCGTGGCACCGCGGGCGAACGCCTCGGCGAAGCCCGGCGAGGAGTCGCGCATGTCGTGGCCGACGACCATCCGCCCGGCGCCCGCACCGACCTCGTCGGCGAATGCCGCACCGAGCGCCTCGACGACCTCGTCGGTGAGCGCGTCCCCCACGATCCCCCGGACGTCGTAGGCCTTGACGATCGTTTCGAGGCGCGCGCGAGCGCCCGGAGAGGCGGGGGGATTCATGCGCTGAACCCTACCTCACCGAGGGTGACGTGCCGAATGATCTGCCAGCCGCGCGGCGCGGACGTTCGCTCGGCATGGCGCGCGCACAGGTCGTACGAATGGGGCTCGCGTGCGAAGGACAGCGGCCCGAGCACGGCCATCGAATCGGCGTAGTCGAACGTGAGCGTCGCGACCGCCTCAGCGGTGCATGCGGTGCGCGAACAACGTCTCATGGCCACCCCAGACTAGCGATGCGGGGCGCCGCTACAGTGGAGGTCATGCCCCGTTCTCGTCGTGTCGGCGCGACGCCCGCCTCGCCGAGGCGCCTCGCACGCGATCGCCACGGTCGGGGCATGCGCTCGGCCGTCACCGGACCGCACCTCGAACCGCTCCGGACCCGCGTCGAGGAGTTCGACGTGACGGTCGCCTCCACGGCCGCCTACCTGCGCGGCCTCTGGCCCGACCTCGCGGGCGTCACCTTCCAGGTCGCCGACGCGCCCGCCGAGGCGATCCACGACGATCACGTCGACCGCTGGAAGGTGTACCACGACGAGCGCCGCATCGTCTTCTACAGGCTGCCCATCGTGCGGTTCCTGCGCACGCAGGAGGGCGAGGAGAAGGACGAGAAGCTGCTCGTCGAGAGCTGCGTCTTCCGCGCGGTCGCCGACTTCCTCGGGCGCGATCCGTGGGAGCTCGCGCCCGGCCGCTACCGGCACTTCTGAGCCGTCGGGTCCCGGCGCCCTACTGCGGATAGACGCGCACGGGGGCGTCGAGCGGTCCCGGCGGGGAGACCGGCATCGACGAGAGCTCGGCGTCGCCGCTGAACGACACCGTCGCGTGCAGGCCCTCGACGCCCGTGAGCACGACGCGGGCGTCCGGTGCGAGGTCGACGGATGCCGCGCCGCCGGCGGGCACGGTGACCTCCCGCTCCGCGCCGTCGACCTGCACCGTGACCGTCGCGTCGCCGTCGCCGGGATTGGCGACGTGCAGGACGGGGTCGGGTCCGGGCGGGACCGCCACGGTCGCGCCGTCCAGGAGCGGAGCCGTCGACGTCGTCCACGAGAGGTCGGCGACGATCGCGTCCTCGCCGTCGCCGAGGACCGTGGCCCGCGCGGCGGCGACCACCGGCGCGTCGGCGGTCACGAGCACCGTGTACGAGCCGGGATCGACGGTGCCGAGCGGCACGTCGAGCGTGCGACCGGCGACCAGCTCGGCCTCGATGGCGGACTCGACCGCGCCGTCCTCGCCGATCAGCTCGATGGTCGCCACCGTGTCGAGGTCGGGTGCGAGGAGCCGGACCGCCGGATGGTCGTCGCCCTCCGCGTGATCCTCCTGCGGGGCGACCCCGCGGCGGTCCACGATGACGACGCCGGGGATGACCTGCGCCGTCGCGGGCGTCGCGGCGGGTCCGGAGAGCTCGACGCCGGCCGGTTCGAGGCCCAGCACGACCGAGTGCTGGAGGGCGGCCGCAACGGGTCCACCGGTGCTCGTGACGTGCACGACCGTCGACCGCACGTTCGGCGCCAGGCCGGCGAGTGAGATCACGCGCTGCGTGCCCGGCGGCACGACCACGCCGACCGCGCCGGGCGCGTCGATCGGGCCCGCCTCGCCGAGCACGCGAACGTCGACGGTCGAGGAGACCGCGCCCGGGTTGGCGATGAGGACGAGGCCCGAACGGCCGACGTCCGTCGCTCCGGCGACGAGCCACGACTCGGACGCCGGCTCGGTGCACGAGGCGGCCGCGAATCCGCGGATGGAGGTCGTGTCAGCCGCCTGCGACTGCGCGCCGGCGAGCAGGCCGGCATCCACCGCGCCGGGCTCGGCGGCGATCGAGATGGGACCGCCGTCGGTCGCGGACGCGGGATTGTCGGGCGCCTCGACGGGCGCCTGCTCGACGAGCGCGTCAGCCGGGTCGGCCGCGATGGCGACCGGGGCGGCGCCGAACGAGCTCGCCGTCGTGGCGTCGGCCGCGTCCTCGGCGAGTTCGAGCAGCGGTCCCGGGCAGACCCGGAGCTGACGGCTCTCCGCGGGCTGCACGACCACGGACGGCGCCTCGGCCTCCACGACGGGCAGCTGCGCCACGACGGCGGCGGCCACCACGCCGGCGGCGATCGCGACGGCGCCGACCACGGCCGCTCCGCGTCCGAGGCCGACGAGCAATTCACGCCTGATGCGCATCGCGGTCACCTCCGGTCGAGTCGGTGCCGACGCCGGCGTCGGCGGTGGATGTCGCGGGCTCCGGGGACGGCTCGGGATCCGGTCCCGTTCCGGGGCCCGGGTCGGGCACGTGTTCGGCCTCGATCGCCGGCTCCGGCTCGGGCGGTCGCCCCGAGTCCGGCTCGGCGGCGGACGCCTCCGCGTTCACCGGCACCGCCGCCGCAGCCGGAGCTGCGGGGGTGCGGCGCGGCCACCTCGGACGACGCCGCACGCGCTGCGACGGCGGGCGCCGATCGGGCTCGCGGCCGCCTCCGGTCGGGATCGACAGCAGCACCGCCGATCCGATCACGACCAGCTGGCCCGCGACGACCCATCCCGCCGCCGGATCCGCGGCCGGGATCTGTGCTCCCGGCGCGTCCGGCTGCGCGTCCACGAAGCGCCACAGCGGGCCGAACCCGGTGACGCCGGAGGGCGTCACCTGGGCATTGCCGTCGAGCGCGACCGTCGCCCGCTGCTCGACGGCGGCCGCTCCCGGGTCGTCATCGGCCGGCCCCAGCAGCACGTACGACAGGCCGAAACGCTCGACGGCGGCGGTCGCGTCGTATCCGCTGCGCGAGGCGAGGTTCCCCGCCAGGTCCGCGATCGCCTCGGTGGTGTCGGTGAGCTCGCGCTGCGTGGCCGCGAGCGTGGACTGGATGTCGAGCGTCGCGCCCGTGCCGCGCTCGATCGTGGCACGGAGGCCTCCGCCCGTCGTCGGGTCGATCCGCAGCGTGCCCACCCGCGGATCGGTCGCGGCCTCGGCCTCGACGAACGCGGGCAGGGTGCGTGCGGGAGCCGGTCCGACCGGCGTGCGCCCGAGCGCGAGGAGCACCAGCGCGGGCGCGACGGCGATGAGTGAGAAAACGGTCACCAGCGCCGCGACGACGGCCGCCCCGCGGCGGAGCCCGTCGAGGGCGAGCACGGCGGCACCGCCGAGGCCGAGCCACATGAGGCTGATGCCGGCCCCCGCCCAGAGCGGGATCGCCAGGTCGCCCGCGACCGCGACCGCGAGGCCGCTCGCGAGCACGGCGGTCGCGTAGCCCGCCGCGGCGATGCCGAGCGCGAGGAGTCCGGCGCGGAACCGCGGCGTCGCCACGACGGCGAGCGCGACGAGCAGGAGCGGGGCGAGCAGGACCGCGAGCACCAGGGGCAGGGGCACGATCTCGGCGAGCGCCCCCTCGAACAGGTCCTCCCACCGGGCCCAGCCGTCCGAGGACTGAGCGAGCGCGGCCTGGACCGGGGTCGGCGCGGCCGACCATTGCGGCACCCCGGGGTCGGCGAACACCGCGAGGGGCGTGCCGCGCATCCACTGCTGCACGAGGAGCGGCAGGAAGAGCGCGAGGGCCGGGATGGGGATGCCGACGAGGCGCACCGCGGCCCGCCGGCTGAGCGGCAGTGCGACGAGCCAGGCGAGGATGAGCGCCGGCGCGAGCGTCGGCGCGCAGGCGATGATCGCGGCGAACACGAGGGATGCGCCGGCCGCGGCCGCCCACGAGGCGCCCGCAGCGAACATCAGCACGACCAGCCAGGGCAGCAGGACATGCGCGAGCACGGGGCCGGGTCGGCCCTCTGCGAGCGCTTCGAGCAGCGGCGGTGCCGCGGCCCACAGGATGCCGCCGAGCACGCGCAGGGAGGCGCGCTCGGTCAGCCGGGACGCGGCGAACCATCCGCCCAGCGCGGAGATCGGGATGGCGACCAGCCACAGCGCGAGCAGTGCACCGGACGGATTCCAGAACGAGACGGAGCCGAGGACCGCGAGCACGCCGGTGAACGGATCGGCCGCGCCCATGAAGCCGCCGCCGATGTCGCGCCATCCGGCGGCGGCGTTGCGCCAGAGGCTCGCCACGTCGGGCGAGAGCGGCAGGAGGCCGCCTCCGACGATGCCGCCCCCCGCAGCGAGGGGAGCGAACAGCACGACCGACGCGACGATGCCCGCGAGCAGGACCCAGCCGCCGCCGGTCTGCAGGAAGCGCAGCTCGTCGGCCCGGCCCCGCGCGCGCTGGCGGCGTGCCTCAGCCGCCTGCTGCCGACGGAGCCGCACCTCGTCGGCGCGGATGCGCAGGGGTGCGAGCGCCGACCACTTGGTGGTTCGCGCGCCGGCGAGCTGCCGTCGGGCGCGGAGGACGCGCGGCGGCGTGACCATGGCCTCGACGGCGGCTCGGAACTCCCCCGGGATGCTCCCGGGCGACTTGACGAGCAGGTGCCGGACGGACCGGAGGACCGCGATGGGCAGCAGCGCGAGCCAGTGCAGCGGGGCCAGCACCGCCGGGGCGTACACGAGCCGACGGTGCAGCTGCGCGCCGCGTGCCTCGCGCGCACGCCGCCGTGCGGCCCGCCCGCCGCGAGCAGAACCCTGTCCCGCGGTGCCGCTGTCCGCGTAGCGGATTCGGGCTGCGGGCACGGCCACGACCCGGTGGCCGGCGAGTCGCGCCCGGACTCCCAGGTCGAGGCCGTCGTCGACGGTCGGCAGTGCGGGGTCCGAACCGCCGAGCCGGCGCCAGACGGCGTGCCGGACGAGCAGCCCGACGGGGTCGGCGCCGAGCACGTCGGAGAGGTCGTCGTGCTGGCCCTGGTCGAGCTCGTCGTCGACGACCGCGAGGCTGCGGCCGGATCGCGTCATCGACCGCCCGAACCGGAGGATGCGCGCTGGCACCTCCCAGTCCACGAGCTTGGGCACGGCGATCGCCGCCGATCGGGCCGTCGCGAGTTCGGCCATGAGCGCCTCGAGCGCACCGGGCTCGGGCGCGGCGTCCTCGGTGAGCAGCCAGATCGCCTCCTCGTCAGTCGACGGCGCGGGAAGCGTCGACTCGACGGCGCGCAGGGCCTCGCCGAAGGGCAGGACGGACTCCAGCTGGACGACATGCTCCGGCTCCGCCGCCTCGACGGCGGCCCGAGTCGCGTCGTCGCTGCGCATGAGCACGACGGCGAGGGCGTCGGCCGGGCGTCGCTGCGCGCGGAGGGCGGCGAGCGTCGCGGCGAGGCGGTCGCCGCCATGCTGCACGACGAGGACGGCGGTGACCTTAGGGAACATCGGGGACAGCATAGGCGGCGGTCCCAGCCCCATCGGTCATGTTGCGGGCGTGCCTCGAATCACGCCCGGCACCGCTCGGGCCTCGAGTCGGCTCAGCCGGCCTGGCGGCGCAGCTTGCGCCGCTCGCGCTCGGAGAGCCCGCCCCAGATGCCGAACCGCTCGTCGTTGGCGAGTGCGTACTCGAGGCACTCGGCGCGGACCTCGCAGCCCGTGCAGATGCGCTTGGCGTCGCGAGTGGAGCCGCCCTTCTCGGGGAAGAACGCCTCCGGATCGGTCTGCGCGCACAGCGCGTCGGTCTGCCACGCCAGCTGGTTGTCGTCGTCTGCGACCCCGCGAACCCCTGGAACGCCGAGCCGCACGGGGTCGACGAACCAATCCTCAGGTACCCCAGAACGATATTCAGGCCTGCTCATATCGTCTCCCACCCAGTTGTACCGACATCCCCGAGGGGTGTGTCATGAACAATTACATCGGTGTAATTCGGTGGAAGTCAAGTCGCGAATCGTAAACCCTCGATCGCCTGTCGAGGCTTCAGACGGGCCGCGACACGCTGACCGCGTGTCCGAGTCGTGATCACGGGTTGACGACGGATGCCGCGCGCCGGGCCGACCACGCGCTGGCGACCATCTCGGCCAGGCCGTGGCGCATGCGCCAGTCGAGGTCGCGCGCGGCCAGCTCGCCGGACGCGACGATGCGCGCCGGATCGCCCGCGCGCCGAGGAGCCGCCTCGGGTTCGAACGCGATCCCCGTGACGTTCGCGACCTCCCGCATGATCTCGCCGACCGAGACCCCGTCACCCGAGCCGAGGTTGTACACCGCCTCGATCGGATCGCCCGCGTCGAGGCGGCGCGCCGCGGCGACGTGCGCATCGGCGAGATCGGCGACGTGGATGTAGTCGCGCACGCACGTGCCGTCGGGAGTCGGGTAGTCGGTTCCGTTGATGCGGGGCGTGCGGCCGTCGAGGAGGGCATCGAACACCAGCGGGAACAGGTTGTGCGGGCTCGGGTCGTAGACATCGTCGGTGCCGGAGCCCACGACGTTGAAGTACCGCAGCGACGTGTGGCGCAGGCCCGTGGCACGGCCCTGGTCGGCGAGCAGCCATTCGCCCACGAGCTTGGACTCGCCGTAGGGCGACTCCGGGTGCTTGGGGGTCGCCTCGGTGACGAGGTCGACATCGGGCGTGCCGTACACGGCCGCGCTCGACGAGAAGACGATGCGGTCCACGCGGCGCGCCTCCATTGCGCCGAGCAGCGTGGCCGTGCCGGTGACGTTCTGCCGGTAGGTGTGCAGGGGCTGCTGCACCGAGACGCCCGCGTACTTGAAGCCCGCGAGGTGCACGACGCCGACGACGCCGTGCTCGTCCATGGCCCGCTCGAGCAGCGCGCCATCGAGGATCGATCCCTCGACGAAGGGCACGCCGCGGGGCACGAATCCGCGCTGTCCGGATGAGAGGTCGTCGACGACGACCGTGTCGATGCCCTGGGACCGGAACGCGCGCACGACGTGCGCTCCGATGTACCCGGCTCCCCCGGTGACCAGCCAGCTCATGTCCGCCTTCCGCCGCCGGTGCCTCCGGCGTCGTGACGATGCTAGCGGTCAGCCCCGAGGGGCGGATGGCGCGGCGTCAGGCCCGGCGCAGCGGCAGGTTCTCGACGTGCCGGTTGCGGTCGCGGATCTCGGGACGGCCGTAGCCGTCGGTGTCGAGCCGGAGCAGCGTCGCAACGACGCCCCACACGGCGAGGCCGGCGATGATCAGCATCACGATGGTGTCCATGGCAGTAATTATGCTCCTTGCAATATCCTGCCGGAAGTGGCAGACTCGCCATAGATCGACACATTCCTGCCAGCCTGCTGGCGGCAGCCACGGGAGGCCGACGTGCTCCAGACCATCGCCTGCATCGCCGTCCCGCAGATGGCGCCCTTCGAGTTCGGGGTCATCTGCGAGGTGTTCGGCATCGACCGCGCCGAGCACGGCGGCCCCACGTTCGACTTCCATGTTGTGGCCGCCGAACCGGGTCCCATCCCGACCAAGCTCGGGTTCGACATCGTCGTGCACGAGGGCCTCGCGGCCGCCGAGACGGCCGACCTCGTCGCCGTGCCCGCGTCCCTCATCGACGAGCCCGCGCATCCCGAGGTGCTCCGGGTCATCCGCGAGGCGGTCGATCGCGGCGCGTGGGTGCTCAGCGTCTGCTCGGGCGCGTTCACGCTCGGCCGGGCCGGCGTGCTCGCCGGCCGACGCGCCACCACGCACTGGATGTACACCGACCGACTCGCCGACGAGTTCCCCGACACCGAGGTCGACCCCGACGTCCTGTTCGTGCAGGACGGCAGGGTCGTCACCGGCGCCGGCACCGCCGCCGGCATCGACGCCGCGCTCCACATCGTCCGTACCGAGCTCGGCGCGAGCGCCGCCAACATCGTCGCGCGCCGCATGGTCGTGCCGCCCCAGCGCGACGGCGGCCAGTCCCAGTTCATCCAGACGCCCGTCGCCGAGGTCCGCACCGATTCGTTCGCGCGCGTCACCGAGTGGATGCTCGAGCACCTCGACGAGGACCTCACCGTCGACCGGCTCGCGCGCACCGCGCTCATGTCGCCGCGCACGTTCGCGCGCAAGTTCCGGGCCGAGACCGGTACGACGCCGAACGCCTGGCTCAACCGCCAGCGCCTGCTGCGGGCGCAGCAGCTGCTCGAGCAGACCGACCTCACGCTCGAGGAGATCGCACGCGAGACCGGCTTCGGCGCGGCCGCCGTGATGCGGCACCACTTCGTCAAGGTGCTGCAGACGACGCCGACGCAATACCGGCGGGTGTTCGGCCCGCGTCAGGTCGGCTGAGCGCCCGCGCGCGAGCCGCGTCGCACTAGCTTCGGATCGCGCCGGTCGTGGCGATCCACGCGACCCCGTCGCCGCGCACCTCGAGCATCCGCTCGTCGGGCGAGGCGAACACCGCCTCACCGCGCTCGACCCGGACGCCGCCTCCGGCGCCCGTCACGTCGACGGCGCCCCCTTCGGCGATCACGATCGCCGGTCCGCCGAGGGGCAGGCGCGCCGCATCCGTCGCCTTCTCGACGCGGAACAGCGTGAAGTCGGCCACGGGCGGGCGATACTCGACCACGCCGGGCGACACTTGCACGGCGGGCAGCACCGGAGGCGGGATCGGGGTGAAGTCGAGCACCTCGAGCAGTTCCGCGACATCGACGTGCTTGGACGTCAGGCCGCCCCGCAGCACGTTGTCGCTCGCGGTCATGAGCTCGATGCCCAGGCCGTCGAGGTAGGCGTGGATGTTGCCCGCGTCGAGGAACAGCGCCTCGCCGCGACGGAGCGTGACGCGGTTCAGCAGGAGCGAGATCACGATCCCCGGGTCGCCCGGGTACTCCGACGCCAACTGTCCGACCGTGCGGAACGACGCGGCGAACGGCGACATGAGCGCGATCTCGGAGGCCGCCAGCTCGGTCACCCGCTCGACGACCCACGCGGCCTCGCCGGTGTCGCCGCCGCGGCCGTCCTGCAGCAGCCAGGCCACGGCGTCACGCAGGGGCTCGGCGGTCTCGAGCCGGGCGGCGAGGAGGTCGAGCGCCCCGGACTGGGGTTCGTCGGACGCCACGTCGGCGGCGCGCAGGACCCGCAGGATCCCGGCGACCTCCTCGAGCGGGCGGAAGCCGGAGAGCGCCTCGAACGCGTCGCTCAGCGCGACGATCAGCTCGGGCTTGGCGAACGGATCGCGGTAGTTGCGATCGAACGCGTCGAGCGGCACGCCCTCGGCCTCCTCGCGCGCGAATCCCGCGCGAGCCTGTTCCGGATCGGGGTGCGCCTGCAGCGAGAGCGGCCGCCCGGCCGCGAGCAGCTTGAGCAGGAACGGCAGCCGGGACCCCTCACGCGCCAGGTCGGGCCCGAGTGCTGCGGCCGGGTTCCCCGACACGAGCTCGGCGAGGTCGGCGGCGCCGACGGATGCCGCGTCCACCACGTGCGCGGGCGATCCCGCGTGCGCGCCGAGCCACAGCTCGGCCTCGGGCCCGCCGCTCGGTTGCACTCCTCGGAACTCCGCGATCGCCGTGTGGGATCCCCACGCATAGTCGCGGGGATGATTGCGGATGGCGACAAACATGCGGGACCGCGTCCTTTCTCGGTTTGGCTCCAAACTACCAACGGCTGCGGATCGTCGATGGGCCGTGCCTAGGCTCGGCGCGTCCACGAGGAGGAAGGTCCGACATGTCCTACGAGCCGCTCGCGAGCGACTTCTATTCGTACGGGTCGCTGCTGACGGAACGCGAGCAGGAGGCGCTCGCCGCCCTCCGCGCCTGGCTCGAGCGCGACGTCCGGCCCATCGTCAACGACCACTGGGAGCGTGCCGAGTTCCCGATGGAGGTCGTGAAGCCCCTCGCCGAGCTCGGCGTCCTCTCCTACGCCTGGGACGAGACCGCGCCGTTCGAGAACTCGGCGGTGTTCCGCGGATTCGTGGCGCTCGAGCTGGCCCGCGTCGACGCCTCCGTCGGAACGTTCGTCGGCGTGCAGAACGGCCTCGCCATCGGCTCGGTCGCCACGGCGGGCTCGGACGCGCAGCGCCGCGAGTGGATCCCGCGGCTCGCGTCGGGCGAGGTCATCGGCGCGTTCGGCCTGACCGAGCCGCTGTCCGGATCCGACTCCGCGCGCGGCCTCAGGACGACGGCGCGACGCGAGGGCGACACGTGGATCCTCAACGGGCAGAAGCGGTGGATCGGCAACGCCACGTTCTCGGACGTCACGATCATCTGGGCGAAGGACGAGGCCGACGGCCAGGTCAAGGGCTTCATCGTGCCGACCTCCACGCCCGGCTACTCGGCCACGAAGATCCAGGGCAAGGTCAGCCTCCGGATGGTGCAGAACGCCGATATCACGCTGACCGACGTCGCCGTGCCCGAGGAGCTGCGACTGCAGGAGGCGCACTCGTTCCGCGCCACGTCCGCGGTGCTCCGCCAGACCCGGGCCGAGGTCGCGTGGTCGGCGGTCGGCACCGCGATCGGCGCCTACGAGGGCGCGGTTCGCTACGCCCGCGAGCGCGAGCAGTTCGGGCGGCCGATCGGGTCGCACCAGCTCATCCAGGACCTCCTCGTGCGATGCCTCGGCAACATCACGGCGTCGCTCGGCATGGTCGTCCGCGTCTCCGAGATGCTCGACCGGGGCGAGCAGCGCGACGAGCACTCGGCCCTCGCGAAGGCGTATGCCACGGCGCGCATGCGCGAGACCGTCGGCTGGGCCCGCGAGGCGTGCGGCGGCAACGGGATCGTGCTCGACTACGACGTCGCCCGGTTCTTCGCCGATGCCGAGGCCCTCTACTCGTACGAGGGCACGCGCGAGATGAACACCCTCATCGTGGGCCGCGCGATCACGGGGCACGCAGCGTTCGCCTGAACCGCCCTGCCAGCGCCGCCTACGAGCGGCCGAGGCCGCGGTAGGCGAAGCCGGCCGCGCGCCACGCGGACGGGTCGAGCACGTTCCGCGCGTCGACGATCCGCGGAACGGCCATCAGTTCGGCGACCGCCGCCGGCTCGAGGTCGCGATACTCGCGCCACTCCGTGACGAGCAGCGCCAGGTCGGCGTCGCGCAGCGCCTCCCGAGCCGAGGCGACGTAGTCGAGCTGCGGATGGCGCAGCCGCGCGTTGTCGATGCCGTACGGGTCGGTCGCGCGAACCCGGGCACCCAGCCCGTGCAGCCGGGCGGCCACGTCGAGGGCGGGCGAGTCGCGCGTGTCGTCGGAGTCGGGCTTGAACGTGAGCCCCAGCACCGCGATGCGGCGCTCGAAGACCGAGCCGCCGAGCAACTCGATCGCGACGTCGACCGCGCGCTCGCGCCGGCGGAGGTTGATCGCGTCGACCTGGCGGAGGAATGCGACCGACTCGGCCCGGCCGAGTTCCTCGGCCCGCGCGGCGAACGCGCGGATGTCCTTGGGCAGGCATCCGCCGCCGAATCCGATCCCGGCGTTGAGGAACCGCCGGCCGATGCGGGCGTCGTGGCCGATCGCATCGGCGAGCGTCGTGACATCCGCCCCCGTCGCCTCGGCGATCTCGGCCATCGCGTTGATGAAGCTGATCTTCGTCGCGAGGAACGCGTTCGCGGCCGTCTTGACGAGCTCGGCGGTCGCGAAGTCGGTCACGATGCGCGGCGTGCCGCGCTCGAGGATGTCGGCGTAGACGCGGTCGAGCAGCTCGGTCGCACGCTCGTCGTCGACGCCGTAGACGAGTCGGTCGGGGGCGAGGGTGTCGGCGACGGCGAAGCCCTCGCGCAGGAACTCGGGGTTCCACGCGAGCAGCGCGGTCGAGCCCGCCTTCCGCAGTCGTGCGACCAACTCGGCTGCCGTGCCGACCGGCACGGTGCTCTTGCCGACGAGGAGCGACCCGGGTGCGGCCACGCCCGCGAGCGCGTCGAACGCCCCGTCGACGAACCTGAGGTCGGCGCCGTCGGCCCCGGGCAGCTGCGGCGTGCCGACCGCCACGAAGTGCACCTCGGCGTCGGCCGCGTCGGCGATGTCGGTCGTAAAGCGCAGCCGGCCCGACCGCACGCCCTCGCCGAGCAACTCCTCGAGGCCGGGCTCGAAGAACGGCGCCTCGCCCGCCGTCAGCTTCGCGACCTTGTCGGCGTCGGTGTCGACGCCGACCACGTCGTGCCCGAGATCCGCCATGGCCGCGGCGTGCACCGCGCCCAGGTATCCGCATCCGATGACCGAGATCCTCATCGCACTCCCTTCGAACCGCCCAGCCCATTCTGGCCGACGGAGGGCGGGTCGCGCCGCGATAGCCTTGTGCGCATGACCACGGGACGGCGGCACGCGCTCGAGGGCGCGTTCGCGACGTTCGCGTTGTTCACCGCGTTCGCCGGGCAGTTCTGGCGCAACCTGCTCGGCTGGTGGGGCTTCGGGGCCATCGTGGTGCTGATCGTGATCGGCGCCGCCTGGCTGTGGTGGTCGGCACGACCGCGGCTCGCGTGGCGTCGGGTCCCCAAGTCGACGCTCGCCTTCGTCCTCATCGCGTCGGCGTCGATCACCTGGTCGTTCTACCCGGCCGCGACCGCGCTCGGCCTCGGCATCATGCTGGCGACCGCGTTCATCGCGCTGTCGCTCACGCTGTCGCTCGGCTGGCACGGCTTCCTGCGCGCACTCGGCGGGGCGTTGAAGTGGCTGCTCGCGCTCTCGCTGCTGTTCGAGCTCTGGGTCGCGCTGTTCGTGCGCGAGCCCCTGCTGCCGCTCGTCCCCGACTTCGACCCAAACGCGGGCAAGCTCCCGATGGCCTTCTATTGGTCCCGGGCGCTCCTGTTCGAGGGCGGCCCCATCGAGGGCATCGTGGCGAGCCGCAACCTGCTCGCCATGGCCGCCCTGCTGGCGATCATCCTGTTCGGCGCCCTGCTCGCGAGCGGCGGCATGCGACGCGCCCAGGGCATCGGATGGCTCGTCGCCGCCGGTCTCGTGTTCGTGCTGACGCGCTCGGCGACCGTGATCCTCGTCGGCGTCGTGGTCGCGGTCGCGCTCGCGTTCGCGCTGTGGGCCCGGCGCGTCGGACCGCATCGGCGACGCGGCGTGTACGCGGCCGCCGCGGCCGCGTTCGTGGCATCCGTCACCCTCCTCCTGGTTTTCTGGAATGCGCTGCTCGACGTCTTCGGGAAGGGCGAGGACCTCACCGGCCGCCTCGACATCTGGGACGCCGTCATCGGGCTGGCCACCGAGCGCCCCTGGTTCGGCTGGGGCTGGGTCGGGTACTGGAACCCGTTCGTCGAGCCCTTCGACGGCCTCGCCGTGCGGAAGGGCGTCGAGTACCTGCAGGCGCACAACGCCTGGCTCGACGTCTGGATGCAGCTCGGCCTCGTCGGGCTCATCGCCTTCGCGTCGATCGTGATCGGCGCGCTCTGGCGATCCTGGTTCCTCGCCGTCGACCCGCCGATGGACGAGCAGGGCGGCCGGCTGCCGTTCTCCGCGGCCGCGCTCATCCCGCTGCTCGCCCTCGTCGCGCTGATCGGGCAGTCCCTCGCCGAGAGCCGCATCCTGATCGAGTCGGGGTGGCTGCTGCTGCTCGCGATCGCCTGGGGCACCAAGCAACGGCAGTGGGCGCCCGAGGCCCTCCCGCCCATGCCGCCGACCCGGTGGCCCCGCCGGTTCGCGCGCCCGCAGGTGCGTCCGTGAGGTCGGCGCTGCGCGAATTCGCCGGTTCGGCGCGCTTCGCCCAGTCGCTGACCCTCATCGCGATCGGACTCGCGTTCTCGACGCATGCCATCCGGTCGATGGTCGGCTGGCCGGGGCTCCTCGCCGCGCTCGCGACGCTGATCGTGCTGTGCGGACTCTCGCTCGTCGCCCGGTGGCGCGCGGTCGAGTGGTACGGCATCCTGCCGCTCACGATCCTCGTGTTCGTCGGCTGGGCCGCCGCGTCGGTGATCTGGAGCAACGCGCCCGTCGCCACGCTGCTGCGGGTCGGCTACCTCATCGCCTTCGGCATGCTCGGGCTGTACGTGGCGCTGATGCGCGACACGATCCAGATCGTCCGGGCGTTCGGCGATGTGTTCCGGGTGCTGCTGGCGGTGTCCCTCGCGCTCGAGGTGCTCTCCGGCATCCTGCTCGACCTCCCGATCGCCTTCCTCGGCATCCAGGGCGACATCGCCTCGCTCGGCCCCATCCAGGGCATCTTCGGCTCGCGCAACCTGCTCGGCTTCGTCGCGCTCATCGCGCTGCTGACCTTCATCATCGAGTGGCGCACGCGCAGCGTGCAGCGCGGGCGTGCGATCGCCTCCATCGTGCTGGCCTCGATCGCGCTCGTGCTGGCGGGCTCGCCCGTCACGTGGATCGCGCTCGGGGCCTCGCTCGTCGCGCTCGCCGCGCTGTACGGCCTGCGCCGCGCCCCCGAGCACGACCGGTGGCGGTGGCAGCTCGCGCTGCTCGTCACGGGCGTCGTCACGCTCGTCACCGCCTGGGTCCTGCGCGTCCGCATCATCGAGCTGCTCGACGCGCGCGGCGAGTTCGCCGTGCGGCTCGACGTGTGGCGCGAGGTCTCACGGTACCTGGCCGCGAATCCGCTCCAGGGCTGGGGCTGGGTGGGCCGCTGGCCCGACGCCGCGCCCTACGTCTGGATCGAGCGTGCGATCGGCCGCGAGCTCGGCTCGGCCCTCAGCGCCTGGATCGACGCGTACTTCCAGGTCGGGGTGATCGGCATGCTGCTCTTCGCCGCGCTCGTCGGCGTCGCCCTCGTGCGCTCGTGGCTGCTCGCCTCGAACCGGCGGAGCGTCGTGTACCTGTGGCCGGCGCTGGTGCTCGTCGCGATCACCGTGACGAGCTTCGCCGAGAGCTTCGCGCTGCAGGAGGGCGGCTGGATGCTCGTCGTCGTGTGCGCGGTGAAGGCGGCGCGCGACATGAGCTGGCGCGATGCGCTGGCCGCCGCGCGCGCCGCGGAGTGACCCCCAGGGGTGAGCTCCCGCCCTGCTGACATGGGGCAGAATGAGGCGGATCAGCGCATGCCGACGGGCGCGCTGCCCGGACCCGGAGGAGGACGCATGCGCAGGGGCGTCATCGCGCGCGCACTCGGCGGATACGGCCTCTCGGTCGTGCTGAGCGGCATCGTGAGCCTGCTCGTCATCCCCGCCGTCATCATCGCGGCCGGCACCGAGTCGTGGGCGACGATCGCGGTGGCCCAGGCCGTCGCGGGGTTCGCGTTCGTGCTCGCGGTGTACGGCTGGGGCGTGGTGGGCCCGACCGAGGTCGCGTCGCGTCCGGTCGAGGAACGCGGCTCCTACTTCGCCGACTCGGTGCTCAGCCGCGTGTGGCTCAGCATTGTCGTGGTGCCCGTGGCCGTCGTGGTGGCCATCGCCATCACCCCGCAGCAGGCGCTGCTGGCCGCGCTCACGACCATCAGCGGCATCCTGGTCGCCCTCGGCGCCGGATGGTTCTACGTCGGCGAGCGCAGTCCCATCAGGTTCCTCCTGCTCGACACCGCACCGCGCCTCATCGGCACGCTGGCCGGCGCCGCGGCGGTGATCGCCACGCGCGACGCGGTGTGGTTCGCCGCCCTGCAGCTCGCGGGCGTCGCGATCTCCGCGCTCATCTGCACGGTCGACATCCTGCGCCGGTACCGCGGCTGGCACCCGACGCTCTCGCCGGTCCGCGCGGTGCGCAACCTGCGGGGGCAGGGCCACACGGTCGCGATGTCGGCGACGTCGTCGGTGTACGTCAACGTGCCGATCGTGCTGGTCGAGCTGTTCGTGCCGGCAGCGACGGCCGTGTACGCGCTGGCCGAGCGGATGGTGCGACTCGCGCTGTACGCGACCAGGCCGGTCGTCCAGGTCGCGCAGGGCTGGGTCCCCCATCCCGAGCCCGACGTCCTCGTGGCGCGTGCGCGCCGCGTGACGGCGATCGCGCTGCTCCTCGGTGCCCTCGGCGGACTCGCCTACGCCCTGCTGTCGCCGTGGGCCGGCGGCATCCTCTCGGGCGGCGAGCTGACCATCGACTGGGACCTGGCGATCCCCATGGGCGTGAACCTCGCCGCCATCCTCGCGTCGCAGCTCACCGGCTTCGCGTGCCTCACGGCGCTCGGGATGTCGCGCGTGCTGTCGACGAGCACGATCGCCGGCGCAGTGGTCGGCACCGCGCTCATGATCCCCCTGCTGCTGCTCATCGGCGCACCGGGCGTCGCGTGGGGCCTCGCGGCGGCCGAGCTCGCAGTGCTCGGCGTCCAGCTCTGGAAGCTCGTGCCCAGACTGCGTCCGGCGGTCGCGGTAGGCTCGTAGCGGCCGGCCGTCGCCGGCCCATCGACTTCCCCGGAGAGCAAACCAGTGACCTCGACCTGGACCGAACTGCAGCGCGTCGTCTTCCCGCAGGACGGCGACCCCGACGTCCTCCCGCTCTACGTCGACGCCGACGTGTGGGCCCGCTTCGGCACGCGCGAGGTGCGCGTGAGCGACCGCGCCCACATCGACGACGTCCTCGGCCGCGACCGATTCCGCGTAGCGTCCGGCGAGCGCATGTCGTTCGCCGGCTACTTCAACGCGTTCCCGGCCTCGTACTGGCAGCACTGGACCGTCGTCGATCGCGTGCGCCTGCGCGCGACGACGAGCGGCTCGGGCACGCTGCTCGTCTACCGCTCGACCGCGCAGGGCGTTCCGCAGCGGGTGGCCTCCGAGTCGTTCTCGGGCGACGCCGCGGTCACGCTCGTCGACCTGCCCGTCACCACGTTCGGCGACGGCGGATGGTACTGGTTCGACATCGTCGCGGGCCGCGGCGACGTGGTGCTCTCCGATGCCGCGTGGGAGACCGACGTGGCACCGGTCCGCGACGGCCGCGCCTCGATCGGCATCACGACCATGAACAAGCCCGACTACTGCGTGCGCACCCTCGACGCCCTCGCGACCGACGCAACGGTCGGCGACGTGCTCGACCGCGTCTACGTGGTCGACCAGGGCACGCAGCTGGTCCGCGAGCGCGAGGAGTACCCCGCGCTCGCGGAGCGGCTCGGCGAGCGGCTCGAAGTCATCGAGCAGGCGAACCTCGGCGGTTCGGGCGGCTTCGCCCGGTCGATGCTCGAGACGCTCGAGGCGGGCGCGAGCGAGTTCGTGATCCTGCTCGACGACGACGTGACCATCGAGCCCGAGAGCATCGTGCGCGCGGTGCGGTTCGCGCGCTATGCCACGCAGCCCGTGCTCGTGGGCGGCCACATGTTCGACCTGCTCGACCGTCCCGTGATGCACGCGTTCGCCGAGACCATGGACATGCACCCATTCATGTGGCACGCGCAGCCGCACGACGAGGTCCCGCACGACTTCCGCTTCTCCAACCTCCGGCAGACGCGCTGGATGCACGCCCGCATGGACGCGGACTACAACGGCTGGTGGTTCTGCCTCATCCCCGTCGCCGCACTGCGCGCGGCCGGGCTCGCGTTGCCGGCGTTCATCAAGTGGGATGACGCGGAGTACTGCCTGCGCGCCCGTGCGCACGGCTTCCCCACGGTCACCCTGCCGGGCGCCGCGCTCTGGCACGTGTCCTGGCTCGACAAGGACGACGCGATCGACTGGCAGGCGTACTTCCACGCGCGCAACCGGTTCGTCGCGGCGCTGCTGCACTCGCCGTTCGACGACGGCGGCAAGCTCGCCGAAGACAGCTGGCGGTGGGATCTCCGCCACCTGCTGTCGATGCAGTACTACCCCGTCACGCTGCGGCACCGCGCGCTGAAGGACATCCTGCGCGGTCCCGACCACATGCAGGCCGAGCTCGGCTCGATCCTCGGCGACCTCCGCGCCGAGGCGAAGCGGTACCCCGAGAAGACGGTGCTGAAGACCGACGAGGAGGTCCCGGCGACGGTCGACGGCAAGAAGGTCTTCCCGCTCGGACCCGACGGCAAGCCCGGCAAGGGACCGCGCGGCATCCCGCTGGTGCTCTTCACCGCCCGGATGACGGCGCGCCAGTGGTTCACGAAACCGAGCCAGCGGAACGTCGCCGCGCCCCAGGTCGAGCTCGCCAAGCGCGATGCGACGTGGTTCCGACTGCCCGTCTACGACAGCGCACTCGTCTCGACCGCCGACGGCACGGGCAAGGTGCGCTACACGCGCGACCCGCGCACGTTCCGCCGCCTGGTCCGGCAGAGCCGGCGCCTGCACCGCGAGCTGAAGCGTCGCTGGCCCGAACTGTCGAAGCAGTACCGCGAGGCCCTGCCCGAGATCACCTCGCCCGAGGCGTGGCGCCGCACGTTCGAGCGCTGAGCGGTACTCAGCGAGAGGCGCATCAGGCGCCGAAGCGGACCAGCGCCGACGCGATCGTGAACCGCAACGGCGCCTCGCTGCGGATCGCGTCGCGCAGCCGTCGCGGCAGCAGGGCGCCCGGGCGGGCGCGCGAGCGACGAGCCGACGCCGCATCGAGGAGCGCCCGGGTCGAGGCGCCGGGCATGCAGGCGAGTTCGATCACCTGTCGGTCGAGCCGCGACAGCAACCGCTCGGCCCTCGGCGCGGCGCGGCGGCACCGTTCGATCGCGGTGACGAGCTCCTGCCGGTCCTCGTCGCGCCACTGCGACTCGAGGGGTCGGTTCGCGACCCAGCCGAGCACGTTCACGCGGTAGAGCTTGACGACCACCGAGTCCCGTTCGCGCGGGCCCAGCGCACGGAACTGTGGCGACGTGAAGAGACTGTCGAGGATCGCGGCGTCGGTCGCGAGCGGCCGGACGGACGTGGACGCGCGGCTCGGCGCATCCGAGTGGATGAGGTAGGCCGGACCACGCCGATCGAACGCGATGCGTGCGCCGGAGTACCAGAGCGCGGTCACGTACTCGATGTCCTCACCCGCGGCGAACCCCGCGGGGAACCGCATCGCGCCGAATCGCGCCCGGGACACGAGACCGAGGGGCGCACTGCGGTAGGCGAGCCGGTCGCGCACGCCGTCGAGCCCGGTGCGCCGCAGCGGCCGCGCGGGCGGCGTCGGCACGCGGGGTCCGCCCGCGATGCGCAGGCTCGGCAGCACGAGCTCGGCTCGGCTGCGCCGGGCGAGCGCGAGCCACGAATCGATCGCGCCGGGCTCGAGCTCGTCGTCGGACCCCATGATCGAGACGAACTCGGCGGTCGCCGCCTCGAGTCCGAGGTTGAACGGGCCGGATGGACTCCGGATGCCGTCCGTGAGGTCGAGGAACCGCAGGCGCGCGTCATCCGCGAACGCCGCGAGGCGCGCCCGCACGGCCATGGCGTCGGTGTTGTGGGAGACCACCGTGACTCGGATCGGGCTGCGAGTGCCGCTCAACGCCGAGCCGACGGCTCGCTCGATCTGCCGCTTCGGATCGTGGACGGCGATCACGAGGTCGACGTCGTATTCCGGCACAGAGGCGACGCTAGCAGGATTCACGGCCAGCACCGTCTAGACTGCCCTTCCGTGGCGACCCCCGCAATCGACGAGCGCGCCGCGGTTCCCGCGGCGCGCTTCAGCGACCCCGCGGTCCGGCGGCCGCGGCTCGACTCCCTGACCGGCCTGCGCTGGTGGGCGGCGTTCGCCGTGTTCCTGCACCACATGTCCAACCTCGCGCCGCTGCCGATCGAGGGCGTGCTGCGCTACGGCGCCTACGGCGTCACGTTCTTCTTCGTGCTCTCAGGCTTCGTTCTCACGTGGTCGGCTCGTCCCGGAACGCCCGCGACCACGTTCTGGTGGCGGCGCTTCGCGCGGATCTACCCCTCGCACCTCGTGGCGCTGCTGCTCGCGATCCCCGTGTTCTACAGCTTCGCCCCGGATCCCGCCGACTGGTGGGTCAAGCCGTTCGACATCGGCATCCTGCTGCTCTCGGTCGTGCTGCTGCAGGGCTGGTCGCGCGATCCGGTCGTGCTGTTCTCGGGCAACCCGGCCGCGTGGACGCTGACGTGCGAGGCGTTCTTCTACGCTCTGCATCCGGCACTGCACCGCGCGTTCGTGTCGCTCCGCGTCCGCGGCGCGCTCATCGCGACGGTCGGCGTGTTCGCGCTGGCGCTCGCCTACCGCATCGCCGTGGTGCTCATGCCCGGATCCTGGCTCGCCGCCCTGCCGCTCCCGGTCGTGCGTCTCTCGGAGTTCGTCATCGGCATCGGCATCGCGCAGGCCATGATCGCCGGATGGGCCGTCCGCATCCCGCCCATCGCGTGCTACCTCGGCGGAGCCGGGCTGATCCTCGCCATCGTGCTCGCGCCGCGCATCGCCGAGCCGGGGAACCCCGCGGCGTGGTTCCTGGCCACGTCGAACGAGTGGATCATCATGCTCTGCGCGCTCACGATCGCCGCGGTCGCCTGGCGAGACGTCCTCGGACGGTTCTCAGTCCTGCGCTCCCGCGTGCTGGTCCGCCTCGGCGAGTGGTCCTACGCGTTCTACCTCGTGCACGCGACGGTGATCTACGCGGTGCTGGCCTTCATCGGACCGTTCGCGCCGTCGTGGGTCAACCTGGGCTGGTACGCGCTGCTGCTCGTGGGCTCCCTCGCCGCCGCGGCAGCGTTGCACCACCTCGTCGAGAAGCCGTTCGAGCGCCGCCTTCGCGCGTGGTGGGACGCCCGCGCGGCGCGCCGCGCGGAAGCGCGGACGGCGGCATCCGCTCCCGCGCTCGTCGAGAGCTGACCGCTCAGGCGTCCACGCCGAGGAACGACGCGGAGGCGCGTGCCGAGGCGCGTCCGTCGTGCACCTCGCGCGCGAACGCCGCACCGTCCGACGCGACGCCGCGGAACCGGCCCGGATCGGCGACGATCGCGCGGATGACACCGGCGACCTCGGACGCGGACGATTCGACGATGGGCAGGTCGCGTCCGTACGTCGTCCGCACGACCTCGCGGACCGACGCGTCGACATTGCCCACGACGACGCGGCCGGAGGCCATGGCCTCGCACGCGGCGACGCCGTAGTCGCCGAGGCGGAACTGGTCGAGCACGATGTCGGCGTCGCGGAAGATGCCCGGCACCTCGGCCGAGGGCACGCCCTCGACCCGGCGGTACTCGATGAGTCCCTCGTCGTGCAACTCGCGCACCGAGGGCTCGATGAGGTCGGACCCCTTGACGACCGCCTTGCTCGGCAGATGGACGACCACCGGCCGGGCGCGCTCGAGCGGCGTGGGGCCGCCCGCCCAACGCTCCACGTCCACCACCACCGGGAGCCAGACGGCCTCCGGGACGTCGGCCAACATGCCCGGCGTGGACGCGAAGATCGGGACGCGCGCCTCGTCGAGGAGCGCACGGTTCCGTTCCGCCTCGGCCTCGAGCACGGGCGAGAGCGACCACTCGCGGTAGGGCGAGTCGGGGTGCGCGGCGATGTGCCGCACGGGGCTGCGCATGTCGCTGCCGTGGGTGAGCATGGCCACTCCGACTCCCGCGGCCTGCAGGTCCCGGATCTCGTCGAGCACGCGCTCGTCGTAGGCCTGGCCGAAGAGGTGCCGGCCCGCCTCGAGGATGACGTGCGTGAATCGGGAGCTCACCGCGGCGCGATGGCGCCGCTGCCAGGATCCCGAGAGCAGGTAGACCGACGCGGGCACCTCGATGTCGATCGGGAAGCCGTAGCCGGACGTCGCCGAGTAGGCCATCGAGACCGCCGAGACGCCGGGCAGGTTGCGCTCCAGCGCCCGAGCCCACTGCCACCCCTGGCCGGCGAAGTTCACCGGTCCGACGAACACGCGGACCGGCGCATCCGTGCGCGGTTCCGGGGTCGGAACCGACCACGGGTCGAACCGCAATCGACCCGGCAATCCGACCGAGAGCAGTCGATCGGGCACGTGCCTCAGCGTGCGGATGCCGAGCGCCTGGAGCCCCGAGGGCAGCATCAGGCGAGCCCGGCGAGCGCCGCCTGGACCCGGAAGTCGGGCACGCGGTCGACGAGCTCGGCGAACGTGCCCTGCGCGACGATCCGGCCGTCGTTGAGGTAGCACAGCAGGTCGTTGTCGCGCACCGTCGAGAGGCGATGGGCCACCGACACCACGGTCACCTTGCCCTGGAGGTCGCGGATGGCCCGCGAGACATCCGCCTCGGTCTTCGTGTCGAGGGCGCTGGTCGCCTCGTCGAGCACGAGGACGAGCGGCTCGCTGTAGAGCGCGCGAGCGATGCCGAGCCGCTGGCGCTGCCCGCCCGACAGGGAGATGCCGGCGTCGCCGATGAGCGAGTCCATGCCGCCGGGCCGCGCCTCGATGGCGGGCCACAGCTGCGCCCGCTCCAGCGCGCGACGGACGCGGTCGTAGTCGATCTCGCCCTCCCAGGACAGGGCGACGTTCTGGGCGACGGAGCCGTTGAACAGTGCGACCTGCTGGGGCACGTAGCCGACCCGGTCGCGCCAGGCCGCGAGCACGCGCTCGAGCGGCATCCCGTCGACCTCGATACTGCCCTGCGACGGCGAGATGAGGCCGAGCAGGATGTCGACGATGGTGGACTTGCCCGCACCGGACGGCCCCACCAGGCCGACGGTCGAACCCATCGGGATATCGAGATCGATGCCGTCGACGGCCGGACGGTCGGACTCGGGGTAGCTGAACGACACATCGTGCAGCACGAGTCGCCGGGGCTCGCCGCGCAGCGGCTCGTGGCCGATCTCCTCGGCCCGGCGCAGGTGCTCCTGGGCGTCCTCGACGTCGCCGACGACCATCTCGACGTGCGGGGCGTTCGCCTGGGCGTTCGTGAGCAGGCCCTGGAACGAGATGATCGACGGCACGATGCGGAACCCGGCGACGCCGAACAGCGCAACCGCCGCGATCGCCTCGGGCAGGCCGCCGATGAGGTAGGCCGCCCCGCCGACGATCACGAACCCGCCGACGAGCGCGCCGTCGAGCACGAACTTCGGCACGGCGCCGAGGAAGTAGAGGTTCGCGCGGGCGCGCGTCGACGAGATCCGGTGACGGTGGACGTTCGCGGCGACCTCGGCCGCCTTGTTCCGCAGCGTGATCTCCTTCAGGGCGTTGACCATGTCGGTCATGATCGAGGCGGCGCGGATCGAGTAGTCGCGGTTGACGCGACCGGCCTGCACGGCGCGGCGCCCGACCCAGCGGTAGAGCAGCAGGGCGATCAGGCCGAGGTAGACGAGGGTGATGAACGCGGTCAGCGGCGCCGCGACCAGCACGACGACGAAGACGGCCACGAACGTCGTGAGGAGCGACGGGAGCGTGATGACCGGGAGGAGGAACCCCGTCGTGGTCGTCGCGACCCCGACGTCGACGAGGCGCACGAGCTGCGACGTGCTGCGCGTGATGCGCTCCACCCACGGTGCGCGGATGTAGGCGTCGAAGAGCCGGTCGCCCACGGTGAGCTCGTACTCGGCGAACTTGCGGGTCGCGAACCACTGCAGGAGGACGTTCAGGCCCGACTTGAGGATGATCAGCAGCGACACAACGAGGAGGACCCAGACGTAGCCGTCGGTGCCGACCTCGCCGATGATCGGGAACGGGATCGGCGCGTACTGGACCATCGACCCGAGCGCGAGCGCCAGGATGCCGAGTGCCACGATGTCGATGAGGGCGAGCGCGCTGGAGAGCACCACGAACCACCACAGGAATGCGCGTTCCTCGGGCGGCAGGATGGGCAGCAGGCGGCGCAAGGTCCGCCAGATGAGCTTCACGGAACCAGATTCTCCTCTCACGTGTCGCGGGGGTCATCCTCCCACATCGCCGATGCGAGGCGACTGAGTCCCGGCGGGCCAGTGCCGCGCTCCGGAGTCTCCCGCGACGTCACTGGTACGATCCCTTCCATGCTTCCGAGGCCTCAGGGCACGCTCATCGTGCTGCCCGCGTTCAACGAGGAGGCCTCGGTCGGACCGGTCCTGCACGAGATCCAGCTCGCGATGCCGGGGGTTCCCTGCCTGGTGGTCGACGACGGGTCGACTGATGCCACGGCCGATCGCGCGCGCGCTGCGGGCGCCACCGTGCTGCAGCTGCCGTTCAACCTGGGCGTCGGCGGGGCGATGCGGGCGGGCTTCCGGTACGCCGAGGACGAGGGCTACCGCACGGTCGTCCAGCTCGACGCCGACGGCCAGCACGATCCTGCCGAGGTTCCCGAGCTCATCGCGGCCCTCGACGAGGCCGACATCGCGATCGGCGCACGGTTCGCCGGCAAGGGCTCGTACTCGACGCGGGGGCCGCGCCGCTGGGCGATGCTCGTGCTGTCGCGCGTGATCAGCGGGATCAGCCGCACGCGACTGACCGACACCACGAGCGGCTTCAAGGCCAACGGACCGAGGGCGATCGCGCTGTTCGCCCAGCACTACCCGGCCGAGTACCTCGGCGACACGGTCGAAGCCCTGGTCATCGCCGCGAGGGCGGGCCTGCGCATTCGGCAGGTCCCCGTCGCGATGCGGCCTCGTCAGGGCGGCGAGCCCTCGCACCGGCCCGTCAAGGCCGCCGTGTACCTCGTCCGCGCGTTCGTGGCGCTCGGGTTCGCGCTGCTGCGACCGCGTGTGATCATCCCCGAGAGCGGAGGCAGCCGATGAGCACGGGCACCTACCTGCTGGGAGTGGTCGCGTCGGTCATCGCATTCGCTGCGGTGGTGGAGCTGCTGCGTCGCCGTCGTCTCCGCGAGCGGCACGCGGTCTGGTGGTTCATCGCGGCGCTCGGCGCGCTCGTCGTCGGCATCTTCCCATCGACGCTGACCTGGGCTGCCGACATGCTGAGCGTCGAGGTCCCGACCAACCTCGTCTTCTTCGTCAGCATCGTCATCCTGTTCCTCGTCAGCCTCCAGCACGCCGGTGAGCTCACCGACCTGGAGGACCGCACGAGGACCCTCGCCGAGGAGGTCGCGCTGCAACGGGTAAAGTTGGAGCGCCTCGACGGCGCGTCGCGACCCGACGACGCCGAGACGGACTCCCCCGACTGATCGCCGCCGCACGCCCCCACGCGGGCACGCGGCCGGAAAGGACACGACCGTGACAACGATCGCTGCGAGCGCCGACGTCGCCGACGACGCGACCATCGGCGAGGGAAGCAAGGTCTGGCACCTCGCCCAGGTGCGCGAAGGCGCTCGCCTCGGCGAGAACTGCATCGTCGGCCGCGGTGCCTACATCGGCAGCGGCGTCGTCATGGGCGACAACTGCAAGGTGCAGAACTACGCGCTGGTCTACGAGCCGGCCGAGCTCGGCCAGGGCGTCTTCATCGGTCCCGCGGTCGTGCTGACCAATGACACCTACCCGCGCGCGGTGGCCCCCGACGGGTCGCTGAAGAGCGCCCACGACTGGACGCCGGTCGGCGTGACCATCCGCGACGGCGCCTCGATCGGGGCTCGCGCGGTGTGCGTGGCGCCGGTCACCATCGGCCGGTGGGCGACGGTCGCCGCCGGTGCGGTGGTCACCAAGGACGTGCCCGACTTCGCGCTCGTCGCCGGCGTCCCCGCCCGGCGCGTCCGCTGGGTCGGCAAGGCCGGCGTGCCGCTCGATCAGGACGGCGACGCGTGGGTGTGCCCCGAGACGGGCGAACGGTACATCGAAGACGCAGGGATCCTGCGGGAGGAGCAGTCATGAGCGAGTTCATCCCGGCCGCCAAGCCGATCGTCGGCGAGGAGGAGCGCGCCGCGGTCGACGCGGTGCTCGCCTCGGGCATGCTGGCGCAGGGCGCCGAGGTCGCCACGTTCGAGCAGGAGTTCTCCGAGGTGCTGCTCGACGGCCGCGCCGTCGTCGCGGTGAACTCCGGCACCGCCGGCCAGCACCTCGGCCTCCTCGCGTCGGGCATCGGCCCGGGCGACGAGGTGATCGTGCCGTCGTTCACGTTCGCCGCGACCGCCAACTCGGTCGCGCTGACGGGCGCGACGCCGGTCTTCGCGGACATCGAGCCGAACCACTTCAACCTCGACCCGGCCGATGTCGCATCCCGCATCACCGGACGTACGGTCGGCATCATGCCCGTGCACCTGTACGGCCACCCGGCGAACATGACGGCGTTCGAAGAGCTCGCGGCCGAGCACGGCCTGGCCCTCTTCGAGGACGCCGCGCAGGCGCACGGCGCGAGCCTCGACGGCCGCAAGGTCGGCACCTTCGGCCGCTTCGCGATGTTCAGCCTCTACCCGACGAAGAACATGACGAGCGGTGAGGGCGGCATGGTGTCGACCGGCGAGGCCGACGTCGAGCGGATGCTGCGACTCCTGCGCAACCAGGGCATGGAGAAGCAGTACGAGAACGAGGTCGTCGGCTTCAATGCGCGCATGACGAACATCCACGCCGCCATCGGCCGCGTGCAGCTGACGAAGGTGCTCGGCTGGACCGAGACGCGCCGGCGCAATGCGGCGTTCCTCGACGCGAACCTCGAGGGCGTCGTGACGCCGCAAGTCGCCGCCGGCGCCGAGCACGTCTACCACCAGTACACGATCCGCGTTCCGGAGGACCGTGACGGCTTCGCCGTGGCGCTCCGCGAGCAGTACCAGATCGGTTCGGGCGTGTACTACCCGATCCCCAACCACCGGCTCCCCTCGTTCGGCCTCGAACTCGACCTGCCCGAGACCGAGCGCGCCGCCCGCGAGGTGCTCTCGCTGCCGGTCCACCCCTCGCTCGCCGAGGCCGACCTCGAGCGCATCGTCACGGCCGTGAACGAGCTCGCGAAGGCGGGTGCGTGATGGCGGAACTGCGGATCGGCGTCATCGGCCTGGGCATGATGGGCCGACACCACGTGCGCGTCACGCGCGAGGTCGAGGGCGTCCGCCTGGTCGCCGTGGCCGACGCGCAGGGCGACCCGCACGGCGTCGCGGGCGGGCTCCCGGTGCTCGAGTCGGTCGCCGCCCTGATCGAGCAGGGCATCGATGCCGCCGTGGTCGCGGTGCCGACCGGCTACCACGAGGCCGTCGCGCTCGAACTCGCGCAAGCCGGCGTGCACACGCTCGTCGAGAAGCCCATCGCGAGCGACAGCGCCGCGGGCGAGCGGGTCGCCTCGGCCTTCGAGAAGGCCGGCCTCGTCGGCGCCGTGGGGCACATCGAGCGCTACAACCCGGCGCTGCAGGACCTCCGTCGCCGCCTCGAGGAGGGTGAGCTCGGCGACCTCTACCAGATCGCGACGCGCCGTCAGGGTCCCTTTCCGGCTCGCATCGCCGACGTCGGGGTCGTGAAGGACCTCGGAACGCACGACATCGACCTCACGGCCTGGCTCGCGCAGTCGCGCTACACGAGCATCGCGGCACGCACGACGACCCGCAGCGGCCGTCCCCATGAGGACATGGTGTCCGCGACCGGTCAGCTCGAGAGTGGTGCGATCACGAATCACCTCGTCAACTGGCTCTCGCCCATGAAGGAGCGCATCACGGTGGTCACCGGTGAGCGCGGCGCCTTCGTCGCCGACACGGTGAGCGCCGACCTCACTTTCTTCGAGAACGGCACGCAGACCACCGAGTGGGAGTCGGTCGCGGCGTTCCGCGGCGTCTCCGAGGGTTCGATGACCCGCTATGCGCTCGCCAAGCGCGAGCCGCTGCGCTCCGAGCACGAGGCGTTCCGGGACGCGATCCTCGGGGCCTCGGCGAACACGGTCACGATGCGCGAGGGACTCGCGACGCTGCGCGTCGCCGAGGCCGTCGTCGACTCCGCCCGCACGGGCCAGTCGCAGTCGCTCACCGCGTAGCGATGGCGGGCGCCCCCCGAATCCTCATCGCCTCGCGCCTGTTCGCGCCCGAGGTGAGCGCCGGCGCGTTTCGCCTGCGCGCCCTCGCGCGGGGCTTCGTCCGCCGAGGGTGCCGTGTGCGCGTAGTGACCACGACCCCGCCGAAGACGGCACCCGCGACCGATGTCGCCGAGTCGGGCATCGAGGTGTCCCGATTCCCCGTGCTGCGGGACCGAGGCGGGAACGTGCGCGGCTACGTCCAGTACCTGAGCTTCGACATCCCGCTCGCCTTCCGCCTGCTCTTCGCCCGGTACGACCTCGCCGTCGCCGAGGCACCGCCCACGACGGGCATGGTCGTCTGGGTCGTCAGCGCGCTGCGCCGCAAGCCCTTCGCCTACTACGCGGCCGACGTGTGGACGGACGGCGTGATCTCGATGGGCGCTCCGCGTCTCGTCGTCCGCCTCATGCGCGCGATCGAGAGCGCGGTGCTCCGCCGCGCCGCGAGCGTGCTCTCGATCTCCGACGAGGTCACCGACCGGCTGGTCGAGCTCGGCGCGCGCCGCGAGCGGGTGACGACGGTCGGCAACGGCGTGGACACCGCGATGTTCGCGCCGGACGGACCCGCCAAGGACGACGGCGCACCCTACCTCGTGTACACGGGCACCATGTCGGAGTGGCAGGGCGCGGAGCTGTTCGCGAAGGCCATGCCCGCCGTGCTCGAGCGCCATCCCGACGCCCGCCTCCGGTACTTCGGACAAGGCGCGTCCGAGCCGGCCATCCGCGCCGAGGCGGCGCGCGTGGGCGACGATCGCATCGTGCTCGGCGGCGTCGTGCCGCCGGCCGAAGCGGCCGAGTGGATCCGCGGCGCGGCCGCCGCGCTCGTGAGCATCGTGCCCGGCATCGGCTACGACTTCGCGCGGCCGACGAAGACCTACGCGGCTGCGGCCTGCGGGGCCCCCGTCATCTTCGCGGGGACCGGCAGCGGCGCGGCGCTGGTCCGCGACCACGACCTCGGGGAGGCGGTGGACTTCACGACCGCCGCCGCGGCCGACGCCATGGCGCGTGCGATCGACGCGTTCCGCTCAGGCGGCACCGACGACGGTCGCGCCGCTCGCGCGGCGTGGGTCCAGGCCAACGCGTCGCTCGACGCGGTGGGCACGAGTGCAGCGGACGCCGTCCTGGCCTCGATCCGCTGACCGATGGCATCCGTCGGCGGCACTCGGCGAGTGCGGATGCGGCGTCGAGTACGCTTGAGCGTCGTCCCGAGAGGAACCCCCACCCCGTGAACACTGACCTGCTCGTCGTCGGATCCGGCTTCTTCGGCCTCACCATCGCCGACCACGCGGCCCGCGAACTCGGCCTCCGCGTCACCGTCATCGACCGGCGACCCCACATCGGCGGCAACGCCTACAGCGAGGACGAGGCGCAGACCGGCATCGAGGTGCACCGCTACGGCGCGCACCTGTTCCACACCTCGAACGAGCGCGTGTGGGAGTACGTCAACCGGTTCACCACCTTCACCGACTACGTGCACCGCGTCTATACGCAACACGGCGGTGAGGTCTTCCCGATGCCGATCAACCTCGGCACGATCAACCAGTTCTTCCGCTCGGCGCACGGGCCGGGCGCCGCACGCGAACTCGTCCGCGAGCAGGCGGGCGAGCTCGCGGGAACCGACCCGCAGAACCTGAACGACAAGGGCATCCAGCTCATCGGCCGGCCGCTCTACGAGGCGTTCATCAAGCACTACACCGCGAAGCAGTGGCAGACCGACCCGAGCGACCTGCCCGCCGAGATCATCTCGCGCCTGCCCGTCCGCTACACGTACGACAACCGCTACTTCAACGACACGTACGAGGGCCTGCCCACCGACGGCTACACCGCGTGGCTCGAGCGCATGGCCGACCACCCGAACATCGACGTGCACCTCGACACCGACTTCTTCGACGAGTCCCAGCCCTTCTCGAAGGGCAACGCCGTCGGTCGGGTGCCCGTCGTCTACACCGGTCCCGTCGACCGCTACTTCGACTACGCCGAGGGGGCGCTGCAATGGCGCACGCTCGATTTCGAGGAGGAAGTGCTCGAGGTCGGCGACTTCCAGGGCACGAGCGTCATGAACTACGCCGACGCCGAGGTCCCGTACACGCGCATCCACGAGTTCCGCCACTTCCATCCCGAGCGTGACTACCCGACCGATCGCACGGTGATCATGCGCGAGTACTCGCGCTTCGCCGAGCACGGCGACGAGCCGTACTACCCGGTCAACACGGCCGCCGACCGCGAGCGACTCCTGAAGTACCGCACGCTCGCGAAGCAGGAGCGCGACGTGCTGTTCGGCGGACGCCTCGGCACGTACAAGTACCTCGACATGCACATGGCCATCGGTTCCGCGTTGAGCATGTTCGACAACCGCCTGCGTCCGTTCCTCGAGGGGTCCGCCCCGCTCGAGTCGGGCGACGGCGAGGCGTGACCGAGGTACGCCCGCAGCGATGACCTGGTTGGAGGCCCTACCCGCGGTCGCGGTCGCGATCGCGCTCTTCATCGTCCCCGGCGCGCCGTTCTCGGTCGCGCTCGGGCTGCGGGGAATCGCCTTCCTCGGCGTCTCGATCGGGGCTTCGGTCGCCGTCGTCGCGGGCGCATCGATCCTCGCCCCCTTCGTCGGCCTCGAATGGAGCCTGCTGCCCGTCGGCGCGGCCGCCCTGCTCGCCGGGCTCGTCGGGCTCGCGCTCCGCCCCCTCGCCCGGCGACGCCAGGAGACCGGCCGCTCCGAATGGCGCACCCTCTGGCCCGCACTCGGCGGCGTCGCGTTCGCGGCCGTGCTCATCCTCGCGTTCCTGCTGCCGAGCATGGAGTCGCCGCGCAACCCGTCGCAGACGTACGACGCGCTCTACCACCTGAACGCCATCCGCTGGATCGCCGACGGCGGCGAGGCCTCGCCGTTCCGGATGACGATGACGACCCCGGGCTCGCCCTCCTTCTACCCGCTGACCTGGCACGGCATCGCCGTCCTCGTGCTGCAGGTCTCCGGTGCCGAGCCGGTCGTCGCGGCGAACGCGCTCGCCCTGGTGGTCGCCGCGTTCGCCTGGCCCGTCGCCTCGGCGTTCCTCACCAGGATGGTCTTCGGCGATCGCCCGCTCGCCGTCGCACTCGGCGGCGCGCTGAGCGCCGGCTTCGCGATGTTCCCGAGCCTGCTCGTGTGGTACGGCGTGCTCTACCCGAACGCGCTGGCCTTCGCGATCGTCCCCGTCGCGCTGGGCTCGGTGGTGGGCCTCCTGCGTGGCGGTGCCCGCGTCGTGGTCCGGCGCACGCCCGCCGGCGGCGAGCCGGATGGCGCGTCGTCCGATCCACCGCACGCCGAAGCTCCCGACCGGGCCGGCCTGTCGACCGTGGGTTGGGCCGCGGCATCCGTCGTCGCGGTCGGCGCTGCCACGATCTCTCACCCGAACGCCCTGTTCGCGCTCTTCGTGCTCACCGCCCCGCTGGTGGTCGCGGCGGCCGTGCGCGGCGTGCGCGAGCACCGACGACCGGTTCATCGCCTGCTCGTCATCGGTGGCGCGGCGGCGGTCCTGGTCGTCGAGGCGGTGTTCTGGTCGCGCTTCGGCACGGGCGACAACATCTGGCCGGCGGCGCGTCCCTTCTATGTGTCGGTGCGGGAGGCGCTGGTCAACGGCCCCCTCGCCCTCTCGGTCGGCTACGCCGCCACCGCGCTCGTGCTGCTCGGCGTCGTGGCCGCCGTCCGCCGTCGGGTGCCCGTCTGGCTCGTCGCGTCGTACCTGTTGACCGTACTGCTCTTCGCGTTCGCGAACGGCTGGCCCGAGGGGCCGCTTCGCACCGCGATCACCGGCCTCTGGTACAACGACGCCTTCCGGCTCGCGGCGCTCCTGCCGATCACCGCCGTGCCCCTGGCCGCAGCCGGACTCGTGCTGCTGCTCGAGTGGGTCGGCGCTTGGCTCGAGCGGCTCGCCGCCCGACGAGACGGGCGGCCGTCCCCGGCGGTGCGGACCGGCGTGGCGTCGGCCGTCGCGGTGCTCGCGGTGCTCGCGACCCAGTTCGGCGCGATCCAGAGCACACGTGCCGACCTCGAGGCCGCGTACCGCATCGACGAACGCAGCCCGGCGGTGAATCCCGACGAGCTCCGCCTGTTCGAGGATGTCGCGGACCTCACTCCGGAGGATGCGGTGATCGCGGGCAATCCGTGGAACGGCAGCGCGCTCGCCTACGCGTTCACGGGTCGGGAGGTCCTGTTCCCGCACGTCGGCGGACGATACACCGAGGCCCACTGGGCCGTGGCCCGCGGGCTCGCCGACGCCGATCCGGCCGCGTGCCACGCCGCGCAGGAACTCGGCGTCACCCACGTGATCGACTCGGACGGCCGCATGCTGTTCCTGGGCGATGCCCGAGCCGAGCTGTACCCCGGACTCACCGACCTGCCGCGCGACCCCGAGGGCCTGACCCTCGTGGCCGAGCGCGGCGACGCCAGACTGTACGAGGTGACGGGCTGCTGAGGCCCGCCGCCACACGAGGAAGAGAGCACACGTGAAGATCGCCGTCATCGCCCTGGGCAAGATCGGGCTGCCGCTGGCCGTGCAGTTCGCCTCGAAGGGTCACGACGTCGTGGGCGTCGACGTCAACCCGCGCACCGTGGAACTGGTCAACGCGGGCATCGAGCCGTTCCCCGGCGAGGCGCACCTCCAGGAGCAGCTGTCCGAGTTGGTCCCCGCGGGCCGCCTTCGTGCGACGACCGACTACGCCGACGCGATCCCGGGCGCCGACGCGGTGGTGCTGGTCGTGCCCCTCTTCGTCGACGCCGAGGCACGGCCCGACTTCGGGTGGATGGATGCCGCGACGCGCTCGCTCGCAGAGCACCTCTCGCCGGGAACCCTCGTCGCGTACGAGACGACGCTCCCGGTCGGCACGACGCGCGGCCGCTGGAAGCCCATGCTCGAGGAGACGTCGGGCCTCGTCGAGGGCCGCGACTTCCACCTCGTCTTCTCGCCCGAGCGCGTGCTCACGGGCCGCGTCTTCGAGGACCTCCGGAAGTACCCCAAGCTCGTCGGCGGGCTCTCCGAGGAGGGTGCGCGGCGCGCCGTCGAGTTCTACGAGGCGGTCCTCGACTTCGACGACCGCGCCGACCTGCCGCGTCCCAACGGCGTGTGGGACCTCGGCTCGGCCGAGGCGTCCGAGCTCGCGAAGCTCGCCGAGACGACCTACCGCGACGTGAACATCGGCCTGGCGAACCAGTTCGCCCGTTTCGCCCAGAAGTCGGGGATCGACGTGTACAAGGTGATCGAGGCGTCGAACTCGCAGCCGTACAGCCACATCCACCAGCCCGGGATCGCCGTCGGCGGCCACTGCATTCCGGTCTATCCGCGCCTGTATCTGTGGAACGACCCGGAGGCGACCGTCGTGCGTGCCGCACGCGAGGCGAACCTCGACATGCCGGACTATGCCGTCGGGATGCTCGAGGGCGCGTACGGCGACCTCTCGGGCGCCCGCGTCGTGGTGCTGGGCGCGGCCTACCGCGGCGGTGTGAAGGAGACGGCCTTCTCGGGCGTGTTCGACGCCGTCGCGTCGCTGCGGCGACGCGGCGCCGACGTGCTCGTGCACGATCCGCTGTACACCGACGAGGAACTCGCGGGCCTCGGCTTCACGCCGTACGACCTGGGCGACCCGGTCGACGCGGCGATCGTGCAGGCCGACCATCGCGAGTACCGCGACCTCGCCCCCGCCGACCTTCCCGGCCTGCGCGCGTTCATCGACGGACGCCGCGTGAGCTCACCCGAGGCGTGGGGCGACGGCGTGACCTACCGCGTCATCGGCCGGGCCTGACCCGGCGCACCGCCTCGCGGTAGACGGCCTCGTACGCGGCCGCACGGGCCTCGGGCCGGAAACGGTCCCGCACCGCCCCCGCGATGTCGTCGGCGCTGCGGTCCGCGGCGAGCGCGAGCGAGCGCTCGACCGCGTCGGCGTAGGCCGTGGCGGTCCGCTCCTCCACCAGGATGCCGTCGGGCTCGTCGACGAAGTCGCGCTGACCGCCCGTGGCTCCGACGATGACGGGCCGTCCGCTGAGCAGCGCCTCGGCGATCGAGACGCCGAACGTCTCGACCGAGGTCGGCATGAGGAAGAGGTCAGCGGCGGCGAGTTCGTCGCGCACGGCGTCCGGGGGACGCTCGCCGACGAAGGCCACGGCGTCCGCGACGTCCAGCCGAGCGGCGAGCGCGGCGACCTCGTCACGCATCGGACCCTCGCCGACCCAGGTGAGCCGCGTGTCGCGGCCACGTCGGCGCAGTTCGGCGACCGTCTCGACCGCGAGGTCGGGACCCTTCCTCGGGATGAGCGCACCCACGGCGACGAGACGCAGCGGCTCCTCGGCCGGCGGACGAGGGGTCGGTCGCGCCGGCGCGTCCACCATGTCGGGGATGACGTCGACCGGCCGTCCGAGACGGGACGACAACCGCTCCGCGAGCGGGCCGCTGACGGCCACCACCGCGTCCGGGCGCCGCATGAGCTGCATGGTCGCCGCGAGCCCGAGCCGCATCGCCGGACCGACGGTCGAGGTGTCGAGCAGCGCCGACCAGTGCTCGGTGTGCACCCACGGGATGCGGACGCGGACGGCGGCGAGCGGCAGCAGCGCCGATGGCGACATCGTGTGCACGAGGTCGTACCGCGGGAGTCCGGCGCGGAGCGTCCGGGCGGCGCGGAGCACCTGTCGGGGATTCGCCCTCGACATCTCCAGGCGTCGGACGCCGGCCGTGGCATCCGCCGGGCCCACCGCGCCGGGCGGATGGAGGTGGAGCACGTCCACGTCGTGCGCGCGTCGCAGCAGCTCGACATCGCGCTGGACGAACACCCCCGAGGTGGGTGCCGCCGCCGAGGGGAACCAGGTGGTGACGGCCAGGACCCTCACCCGAGTACGGTAGCACCGGGCCGGGCACGTAGAATCGAGGCCCGTGAAGGTCATCAGCGTCGTCGGTGCGCGTCCCCAGTTCGTCAAGCTCGCCCCCATCGCCCACGCGGCCGCCGCCGCGGGCGTCGAACACGAGATCGTGCACACCGGGCAGCACTACGACCCGATGCTCTCGGACGTGTTCTTCGAGGACCTCGGCATCCCCGCCCCGGGCGTCCACCTCGGGGTCGGGTCAGGGAGCCACGGCGTGCAGACCGGAGCGATCCTCGGCGCGCTCGACGCCGTGTTCGAGGAGCACGCGCCGGACTGGGTCCTCGTCTACGGCGACACCAACTCGACGCTCGCCGCGGCGCTCAGCGCCGTGAAGCTCCACCTGCCGGTCGCCCACCTCGAGGCGGGGCTGCGCTCCTTCAATCGCCGCATGCCCGAGGAGCACAACCGCGTCCTCACCGACCACGCCGCCGACCTCCTGCTCGCGCCGACCGAGGTCGCGGCGCGGCACCTGGCCGACGAAGGGCTCGCCGACCGCACCGTGGTGGTGGGCGACGTGATGACCGACGTCCTCCTCCGCGTCCGCGATGCGCGGGCGGGCGAGCCGGCCCCGCTCGTCGAGGAGCTCGGGCTGCAGCCGGGCGGCTTCTCGGTCGCGACGATCCACCGCGCCGAGAACACGGACGATCCCGAGCGGCTGCGGATGATCGTCGAGTCGCTCGCGGCGATGGACCATCCCGTGGTCCTCCTCGCACACCCTCGCGTCATCGCCCGCGCGCAGCAGCACGGCATCGACCTCGATGCGGGCTCGCTCGTCTCGCACGCGCCCCTCGCCTACCCAGACCTCATCGGCGCGGTGCTCTCCTCCCGTGGCGTCGTGACGGACTCGGGCGGGCTGCAGAAGGAAGCCTTCCTGCTCCGCGTGCCGTGCACGACCGTGCGCACCGAGACGGAGTGGGTGGAGACGGTCGAGCTGGGCTGGAACGTGCTCGCCAACAGCGCCGACGAGATCCGGTCGGCGGTCGCGCGCCCCGCGCCGGAGGCGACGGAGGCCATGCCCTACGGCGATGGCCACGCGGCCGAGCGCGTCATCGAGGAGCTCGTGCGCCGCTCACGCTGAGCCCGGCCGCGCGGCGAGCGCGTCGATCGCGCGACGCCAGACCTCGACCTGGGTCGCGCTCGAGAGCTCGCGCGCCGCGGCATCCGACGCCGCCTTCCACCGCCCCACGGCCTCCGCGTCCATGCGGTCGATCGCGCGGGCGAGGTCGGTGGTGCCGAATCCGTCGGCCACCGCGCCGAGCCCGTGGGCCTCGACGATCGCCGCCATCTCGGGCGACGGTCCGATGAGCACGCCGAGGCGCGCCTGGACGTAGTCGAACAGCTTGTTCGGCAGGGCCCAGCGATTGTTGAAGCTCGTCGGCGGAAGCGCGTGGATTCCGACGTCGTAGGCATTGAGCGTCGCCGAGAGTTCCGAGTACGGGACGGGCGCGTGCAGCGTCACTCGCTCGGACCGGCGCTCCCGCAGCTCGGCGATGAGGCTCGGATCGTTCTCGGTGAGGTACAGGTCGAGGGTGACCGGCGAGGATGCCGCCTCCACTGCCTCGACGAGGGCGAGGATGTTGCGGTCGCGAAGGCCCGCCCCGCTGTGCACGAGCCGGATCGGATCGCCGACCGGCCCAGGGGTCGCCTCGACGTACGGCGCCGCGTTGGTGACGACGTCCGCGTCGATGCCGAACACCCGCCGGTACTCGTCCGCGATGCCCTGTCCGACGGTCGTCACCGAGTCGGCCCGGGTCACGGCGCGCCGCACGAGCCACGTCATCAGCGGGCCGAGGAACAGTCGCCAGACGAGCACGTCCTCCTTCTGCCTCGGCGCGTACTCGTGGAGGTCGGCGTGGACGCCCCTGGCGGGCGCGAGGCGGAGCGCGATCGGGACGGTGTCGACGTCGTTCGCGAGCACCACGTCGAACCGGCGGCCGTCGAGCAGCGGCCATGCGGCGGCCACCGCCGGGTTGGTCCAGTAGGCGCGGCGGAAGCGGCGGAGCACGACCGACGGCTTGTCGTACCGCCACGCGGCGGCGTCGTCGGGCAGCCGGACGTGGTCGACGACGCCGTCGGGCCGATCGCCGTACCCGCAGGTGGTGACGTCGTAGTCGCGGGAGAACTCCTGCACCTGCTTCAGCACGCGGGCGTCGGACCGGATGGCGGAGAACGAGATGATGAGCAGGGACGTGCGGCTCACGCGCGAGCCTCCTCGATGATCTGGTCGACGCACTCGGCCCAGACGTGCACCTGTGCCTCGGCCGACATGGGCTCGGCAGCGGCATCCGCCGATCGCTTGAATCCCGCGACGGCGTCGCGGTCGAGCGAGTCGAGTACCCGTGTGAGGGCCTCGGCGCTGAAGTCGTCGAGGACGAGTCCGAGGTCGTGCGTTCGCACGTACTCCGCCATCTCGGCGGACGGCCCGACCACGACCCCGAGGCGCGCCTGGACGTAGTCGAACAGCTTGTTGGGCAGCGCCCACTCGTTGTTGAAGTTCACCGGCGGCAGCACGTGGATGCCGAGGTCGAACCCGTTGAGCGTGCCGATGAGCGAGTCGTAGGGCACGGGATCGTGCAGGACGACGCTCGGCACGCCGTCGGCGCCGGCGCTCTGCTCGGCGAATCGACGGAGTTCCTCGAGGTATCCGGGATCGTTGGGCGTCAGGTAGAGCTCGAGCGACACCGGGGCGGATGACGCGGCCACCCCCTCGGCCATGGCCATGATGTTGCGGTTGCGCAGGCACGCTCCGCTGTGCACGATGCGGATCCGATCACCGACCGGGCTGGGTTGCAGGTCGGCGTACGGCGCGGCGTTCGTGACGATGCGCGGCGAGAAGCCGAACTGCCGTTCGTACTCGCGCGCGAGGCCGCCGCTGACCGTGGTCCAGGATGCCGCGCGGGTCGCGTAGCGACGGGCGACCCACTCGTGGAACGGCCGGATCCGGCGGTTCCACGCCTCGTGCTCCTCGTGCAGGCGCGGCGTGTACTCGTGCAGGTCCGCGTGCACGCGCGCTCCTCCGGCGAGCCGCACGGCCACGGGAACGGCCTCCAGGTCGTTCGCGAGCACCGCATCGAATCGCCGGCCCGCGAGCGCGTCGCCGGCCCAGGCCACTGCCGGGATGGACCACAGCGCACGCCGGTACCAGTGCAGGGTGATCAGCCGGCCGTTCAAATCGTGCGCGGGGCGGTCGTCGGGGATCCGGATGTGCTCGACGACGCCCTCTGGCGCCGGACCGTATCCGCACGTCGTGACCGCGTAGCGGTCGCGGAAGAGGCGCACCTGCTTCAGCACGCGCGCGTCGCCCGCGATCGACGAGAACGACAGGATGAGCAGCTGTGGTTTCGACATCGTTCCTTCCTCGGCCGCTCGCGCGGCGGGTGTTGCGCTCAACGGGGCCATCCGACGTACCGGAGCATGCGTCGCAGGTCGCTCTCACGGGCGAGGACCGCCCACGGGGAGCGGGTCAGCAGGCGATCGGCCCGGTGCGCCGCGTCGTGGCGCCGCACCGCCTCGCCGACCGCGCCCTCGGGCGCCGCGTCGAGGACCGCGTCGAGCACCGCGCGATCGCGTCGCGACATCGGCGCGAGCGCGTCGGGGGCCAGGCGGAGCCCGGCGGTCAGGAGACCTCGGTAGGCCTCGAGGTCGCCGTCGGCGAAACCACCCGCTCGGGCGCGACGCAGGACGGCACCCATGAGGTGGATGCGGATCGTCTTCACGACGAGCGCCTCGCGACGAGCACCGGGCAGCGCCGCGACCCAGGGCTCCGCGAACAGGTCGCGGTACGGGCGGACCTCGTCCTCGACGTCCATGGGGGCGGCGGTCACGCGGTCCACCGCGTCGGCCCCGATCACGTAGCCGGGGTCGGCCGGGTGGAAGTCGATCCGCTCCGCGAGGTTCCAGAGCCGTGCCGAGAAGCCCGCATCCTCGCCGCTGCGCAGCCCGGCCGCGAACTGGAGCCCCAGCTCCCCGACGAGCGGGCGCTGGATGAGCGCGAGCGGCGCCGTCCGGTAGGCCAGGCGGTCCTTCACGGGGTCGAGGCGACGGTGACGGGCTCGCCGGCTGAGGGGGTTGGCCATCGGAGGCCCGTCCTGGTGGCGAAGCGGATAGAGCAGGACCTGCGGAGCGTCGGCGCGAAGGTGGCCCACGAGCGCGTCGATCGCGCCGGGATCGAACGAGTCGTCCGACCCCATCACGCCGACCCAAGGCGCCTCGGCGAGCGCGAGGCCGTGGTTGAACGGACCGGCGGGGCTCCGGATGCCGTCGTGGAGTTCGACCCAGCGCACGTCGGCGTCGGCGAATCGCTCGGCCGTCGCGCCGAACGCCGTCGCCGGGAGGTTGTGGCAGACGACCGTCACGCGGACGGGCGGCGCATCCGCCTGGGCACCCGGCGCGCCGACGATCGATTCGATCGCCCGGCCGACCGGTCGACGCGCATCGTGCACCGCGATCACGACCTCCGCGATGGGAGCACCGGCCCTCACCCGCCAGACCTCACGGAGCACACGCGACGATCCTAGCCGACGAGCGCGCGGCGTCACGTCGGCCCGCGCTCCGCGGATCAGCCGATGAGCTCCATCGCCTGCCATCCGGTGCCGATGTCGCGCACCGGCAGCCAGCCGCCGCGTCCATTGCCCGGGTACAGGCGCAGCACGCCGTCGGACGTGCGCGCGAGCACGTCGGACCGGAGGTCCCCGTCGAAGTCCCCGGGGCTGCCGAGCCACGTCATGGTCTGCCAGCCGTTGCCCACCAGGCGCGCCGCGTTGTAGCCGCCCGCACCGTTGCCGGGATAGAGCCGCAGGTCGCCGGTCGGGGTGACGGCGAGCAGGTCGGGTCGCGCGTCGCCGTCGAAGTCACCCGGGCTGAACACGCGACGCATGTCCTTCCAGCCCTGCCCGATCGCCGCCGGGGCACCGAATCCGCCCTTGCCGTCGCCCGGATACCGCCAGAGCACGCCGGCCGCATCGGTCGCGACGATGTCCCAGTCGCGATCGCCGTCGAGGTCGCCGGCGCCCACGATCGCGGTGAAGCCGCTCCATCCGTTGCCGGCCTTGACCCGTGCGCCGAACCCGCCGACTCCGTCGCTCGGGTAGCGCCAGAGGTCGCCCGCCGCGTCGCGCGCGAGGATGTCGCGGAGCCCGTCGCGGTTGAAGTCCCCGGCGCCCAGCACCAGGTTCAAACCCGTCCAGTCGCCCGGAGCCGTACGACGAGGCAGCCAGCCGCCCGAGCCGTTGCCGGGATAGATCCACGTGCCGACGCCGGTGTCCTGCGCGAGCAGGTCCCGCGCCCCGTCGCCCGTCAGGTCGCCCATGCCCGTCGCCAGTGCGATGGAGGCGACCGCCTCCGCGCCGGGACCGGCCATCACCTTCATGCCGCTCCAGCCGGTGCCCACGATGCGGGGGGTCTTCCATCCGCCCGAGCCGTTGCCGGGATAGAGGCGGAGCGTCCCGGCGGCGTCCCGCGCGAGCACGTCGTCCGCCCCATCCCCGTCGAAGTCGCCGGGCGTGAGGATGCGGTCGAACGCGGTCCAACCGGTGCCGATGCGCGACGCACCCGACCAGCCGGCGCGGCCGTTGCCGCCGTACAGCCACAGGCCGCCGGCGGAGTCGCGCGCGAGCACGTCGGTGCGTCCGTTGCGGTCGAAGTCGAGGCCGCCGACCAGCGCGGTGAAGGGGCCCCAGCCCACCCCGACGGTGCGCGGGGCGCCGAAGGCGCCGGCCCCGTTGTTCGCGTGCAGGCGAAGGTTCCCGCCGGCGTCCCGCGTGAAGACGTCCTGGTCGCCGTCCCGGTCGAAGTCGCCGGCGGAGAGGAGGGCGGTGATCTGGCTGTATCCGGTGCCGACGGCGATGCGCGGGACGAACCGACCGGACCCGTCCGTCGGGTAGATCCAGAGTGCACCCTCGCCGTCCACGGCGAGCACATCGCGGTGACCGTCGCCGGTCACGTCGCCGACGCCCTCGACGAAGCGCATGCCGCCCCATCCGGTGCCCGCCTTGAACCGCGGACTCCAGGCGCCGCGCCCCGTGCCCGGGTAGAGCCAGAAGGCGCCCGTGCCGTCGACCGCGTACACGAGCGGGATCTCGTCGGAGGCCACGGAGGTCGGTGCGGCCGGCGCGCTGGTCGCGCCGAACCAGTCCGTGTACATCCGCCAGAAGTTGCGGTTGCCGTAGCTCGAGCACGAGTCGCCCGTGCCGTACAGGTTCGCGAGGGCCGCCGCGTTGGGGCGGTACGGCGTGTAGATGTAGAGCCCCGCGGTCGCCTGATTCTGGATGTAGACCTGGGACGAACCGCATCCGGTGTTGGGATGCCACAGGATTGTGTTGGAGCGGCCGGCCTGGTACGCCCGGATCGAGGGGTTCGCCCGGTACTTCCTGAACTGCCACGCGGCGTTGTACACCTGGTTGAAGAAGCCGTAGTAGAGCGTGTCGCAGTCGGCCGTGTCCGGGCAGCCGTAGCCCGTCGCCGAGCGGAACTGGCGGGAGGACGGCGTGGCGTCCGAGATGAGCCCCTGCTCCTTCTCGATGAGGACGATCAGCGAGCGCGGATTGATGCCGCACGCTCGCGCGACCTTGTAGATGATGACCGCCGCCGACTCGCTGGACTGTCCGGTGTAGGCCGTGCAACCCTCGGTGCGCGCGGGTTGGCTCGTCGTCGCCTGCGCATAGTTCTTCAGGCACACATATCCGCTCGCGCACGTCGGCACGCGCGCGTCGAGGAAGGCCTGGATCTGCGCCACGGTCATCGTCGAGCTGTCGTAGAAGACCTGGTCGCTGATGATCATGCCCGGATTGAAGTCCTTCGGATCCGCCGCGAGGGCCTGCTGCGCCGGTGCCCCGACCGCGGAGACCGCACCGGCGACGAGCGCGACGACCGCCGTCGTCGTCGCCCAGAACCGACGGACTGAACGCATGACCACCCCCGCGCGCACCCCGAGCATGGCGGGACACGCGCCACATGCTACGGGCGCAGTCCCCGGGCGGATGCCCGGTGCCCCCGGCGCGTCGCGTTACCGGCGTTCACGTCGGACCGGCCCCCGACGGGCCGGATCAGGCGTGGTCGACGCTCGAGCCGCGGGCGATGAGTCGGCGGTAGGCGCGCCTGCGGATGGGCTCGGGCACGAAGCGGTACGTGCCGCGGACCGCCACGTTGCGCAGGTACTGCGTGCGCGACGTGAACCCGATGCGCCGCAGCGCGCGCTGGAGCTGCAGCTCGCTGCGCCACTGCGCGACGCCGCCCCGGCGGGCGTACGCGCCGTCGCCGACGCGGTACATGACGAGCGGCTCGGCGAGGTTGCCGACGCGCGCGCCGGCATGGATCATGCGCGCGAAGAGCCAGTAGTCCTCCATGAGGCCCAGCGGCTCGTAGCCGCCCGCGCGCTCGACCGCCGAGCGGCGGTAGACGACCGTCGGATGGCTGAACGGATCGTGGAATCGGGCGTACCGCTCGATCTCGGCCTGCTCGGTCCGCGGCACGCGCCGGCCCACGATGGAGCCGTCGTCGTCGAGGAACTCGAGCATGCCGGTTCCGACGAGGTCGAGACCGCCCTCGATCAGCGGCAGCTGCGCGGCGAACCGCTCCGGCAGCGAGATGTCGTCGGCGTCCATCCGGGCGACGATGTCGTGCTCGCTCAGGGCGAGTCCCTCGGCGAGCGCACGGGCCAGCCCCGCGTTCTGTGCGATCCGGTGGTGGCGCACCGGGACGGGCGACTTCGCGATGGCCCCCTCGATGGCGCCCTCGAGGCCCGGGGAGACCGGTCCGTCCTGGACGAGCACGACCTGCGCCGGCGGTCGGCTCTGGGCCATGACGGTCGACGAGAACGCCTTGTCGAAGTGCACCGGATGGTCGCCCTGGTAGACGGACATCAGCAGTGCGAACGGTTCGCTCACGCCGGCTCCACCGCCCTCACCGCATCGCTCGCCCGACCGAGGTCGGCCAGCGAGTCGGAGTTCGGCCGGGGCCGGAACCTCGTGCCATCGCGCCATCCGCGCCGCCAGCCGTCTGCGAGGATCGCCCGATCGCGCGAGCGGAGGATGGTGCGGAGCCACCGCAACGCGCTCGAGCCGCCGTACAGGACCTTCTCCCACCACGCGAGGCTCCGCGAGCGGCGGAACATCCACAGCTTGTTGCGGACCTCGTAGTAGAACCGCTCCCCCGGGTCGGCGTCGGTCGACCCGAGCACCCGCGTCTTGTGCACGACCACCGAGGCGGGCACGTGCAGGCCGCGTCGGCCGCGCAACGCTCGCGTGGAGTACTCGAAGTCGTCGTTCCAGATGAAGTAGTCGGCGATCGGCAGCCCGATCGCCCGAGTCACGTCGGCGCGTACGAGCATCGACACGAACGAGGTGCTCCGGATGGGCACCGCGCGTCCGGCGGCGGCCGCCCGGCGCTCGCCTGCGCCCGCGAACGGCTTCGGCCGGGGCGTGTTCATGGGGTGCTCGCTGCCGTCGAACCACTCGACCCGGGATCCGGCCACGACGACATCGCTCCCGGAGACGGCGTCGAGCAGGGCGCGCAGCGCCGACGGGGTCGGCACGGTGTCGTCGTCCATGAGCCAGATCCAGTCGGGCTCGTGGTCGGCCAGCGCCACTGCCATGCCGGCCGCGAAGCCGCCCGCGCCGCCGGTGTTCCGCGGCAGCTCGACCAGGTCGACGAGCTCGCCTGCCGCGCGCGCCACCTCGGCCGAGCCGTCGGTGGACGCGTTGTCGACGACCACGATCCGAGCGACGGGCGCGTCTTGGCGCGCGAGGGCGTCGAGCACCTCGGCGAGGAGGTCGCGTCGGTTGTACGCGACGACGACGGCGACGACACGGGCGGGAGGAGGGGTCGGACTCATCGGCTCTCGGACTCGGCGGGAACGGGACCCATCCATCTTGCCCTGTCCGGGACCACGCGGCTGTCCACAGACGCGTGCGATCGCGGGTTCCGTCCCCGGGTCGGCCGGTACAGTTGACGAGCCGCCCGAGCCCATCAGAAGGAGGGGCATGCCCACCACGCTCCGCGTGATCGTCGATCAGGTCGTCGCCCCCGTGCCCGGTCCGCTCGGGCGCTACGCGGAAGCCCTCACGCAGGCGCTCATCGCCACCGCGCCGCGCGGCTGCGTGGTCGAGGGCATCGTGTCGAGCTCGCTCCCGAGCGACTACGAGCGCATCGAGGCGACGTTCCCCGGCCTCGCCGGGCTGTACAAGTCGAGCCTCGCGCGACGCGAGCTCGCCGCCGCGTGGCAGTTCGGCCTCACGACCTCACCCGGCGGCGGCATGATCCACGCGCCGTCGCTCTTCGCACCCCTCCGCCGGCATGACCGTACGACACCCGGCGAGCAGATCGTCGTGACCATCCACGACATGCTCGCCTGGACGCACCCCGACTCGCTGACGTCGACGACCGTCGCGTGGCAGAAGGCCATGCTCAAGCGCGCCCGCCGGCATGCCGATGCGGTGGTCGTGCCGACCCACGCGCTCGCCGAACGGCTCGCCTCGATCGTCGACCTGGGCGATCGGGTGCGCGTGATCGGAACCGCGCCGCGACTGGGCCTGCAGCGCCCGGCCGAGGCGCTCGCACGCGCGACCACGATCGAGCTCGGCCTGCCCGACGACTACCTCGTCGTCGAGGGGTCGCTCGAGCCGCGCAAGGGCCTCGGCGACCTGCTCGCCGCGCTCGGCCGGCCCGGCGTGCCCGACCTGCCGCTCGTGGTGCTCGGTCCCGAGAGCTGGGGCGAACTGCACTTGGCGACGGTCGCCGAGGAAGCGGGTGTCGCGCCCGAACGCGTCCACGCATTCGAACCGCGTGATGCGATGCAGCTTGCGAGCGTGCTGTCCGGCGCCCGGATGTTCGTCGCGCCGAGCCACGACGAGGGCGACGGCACGTCGATCATCGAGGCCATGAGCCTCGGCGTCCCCGTCGTGCACTCCGACACGCCGGCGTACGTCGAGGTCGCGGCCGATGCCGGGATCTCGGTGCCGGTCGGCGTGGGTGGCGGCTACGTGGAGCGCCTCGCGGCCGCGGTCACCGCCGTCGTCGAGCAGCGCGACGTCGCCGAACGACTCGCCATCGCCGGGTCCGATCGCGCGCGCGCCTTCAGCTGGCGCGACTCCGCCGAGCGCGTCTGGCAGCTGCACGCCGACCTGTAGCACCGAGCCGGCTCCGCGGGCGCCTACCCCGCGGGTTCCTCGGTCGCCGGCGGCGCCACCGCCTGCGCGACGAGTCCGTGCACGAGGTCCCAGTCGGGGGCCATCGGATCGACGCCCACCTCGGGCACGAGCTCGACGGTGGTGATGGGCTGTTCCCGCGTCTTCATCGCGAGGTCCGCGAAGTAGCCGAGCATCGACTGCGGGACGTCGGTGCGAACCGTCTCCTCGCCCGCCCGGGCGACGTCCTGGAACTTCGTCAGCACGTTCGCGGGCGTGAATTGGCGCAGGATGGCCTCCTGCAGCACGCGCTGGCGCGCCATCCGCGCATAGTCGCCGCCTGCGACCCCGTACCGCGCCCGGCCGTACCAGAGCGCGTGGTAGCCGTCGAGCTTCTGCAGCCCGGGCTCGATCCATCCGTCGACGTTGTTGTTGTCCTCGTCGCCGCCGATCGGGATGCGGGTCTCGACGTCGATCTCGACCCCGCCGAGCGCGTTCACGAGCTGCTCGAAGCCCTGCATGTCGATGAGCACGAAGTACTGGATCTGCAGTCCGGTCACGCCCTCGGCGGCATCCATCATCGCGTCGATGCCGGGCTCGCTGCCGCGAGCGGCCGCGTCGGGGTACAGCTCGGGGCTCTTCAGCTCGACCTCGGTGTAGATCGAGTTGAGGTGGCATGTATCGACGTTGCACCCGTCGATCGACCCGTAGCCCTCGGGGTACATGGCGGCGAGCGGCGAGTGGTCGGGGAACGGCACGTCCTCGAGGTCGCGTGGCAGGCCGACCATGACGGCACTGCCCGTCTCGGCGTCGATGCTCACGACGGTCATGCTGTCGGGACGCATGCCCTCGCGGTCGGGGCCCGAGTCGCCTCCGAGCAGCAGGATGTTGTAGCGACCGTCGACGGGCGGCTCGCTGGGGCCGGCCGCGAACACCGACGAGAGGAATCCGCTGGCGGTGGTCGCGACGTAGGCGCCGTACGCCGCCGTGCCCGAGACGAGCACGAGGGCGACGGTCGTGAACGCGGCGATGCCGGCGCGGGCCGACGGCGCGGCCTTCACGAGCCGCACCAGCCGCAGCGTGTCGAGGGTCAGCACGACCCAGAGCCCCGCGTAGAACACGAGCCCGATCGCGATCACCCACAACGCGATGCTGTTCGAGGCGAGCGTGTAGATGATCGTCGGCGCGACGAACCAGGCGACCACGGCGAGCACGGCGAGCGTCCACAGCGTCAGGGTCGCGCCGAGCCCGAACCGGCCGAGCCTCCGATCGCCGGCGAGCACCTGCGCCGAACCGGGGATGACGAGGTTGAGCACGACGAGCCACCATCCGCGCCGCGACATGAGCGGGCGGGACCTGGTGTCCGGATACCGGATGGGGCTTGCGGCGAGGGTCATCGGGTGGACTTCAGTCGCTCGTTCTTCTCCTCGACGAGCGCCGCGAGCGAGGCGGCGTAGTCGGCCAGCGCATCGCGGAGCGAGTCGTCGGAGGTCGCCAGGATCTTCACCGCGATCAGGCCGGCGTTCTTGGCCCCGCCGATCGAGACCGTCGCCACGGGCACGCCGGCCGGCATCTGGACGATCGAGAGCAGCGAGTCGAGTCCGTCGAGGCGCGAGAGCGGCACGGGCACGCCGACGACCGGCAGGGTGGTGACCGAGGCGAGCATGCCCGGCAGGTGGGCGGCGCCGCCGGCACCGGCGATGATGACCCGGATGCCACGGCCCGCGGCCTCCTTGCCGTAGGCGATCATCTTCTCGGGCGTGCGGTGCGCCGACACCACCTCGACCTCGTGCGCCACGCCGAACTCGTCGAGGAGCTCGGATGCGTCGCGCATCACGTTCCAGTCGGAGTCGGAGCCCATGACGACGCCGACGAGCGGGGTGGGGTTGCCTGCGATCACCCGATAGATACTAGGGCTGGCGACTGGAAGAAGCCGGAGGGCGCTCCGTCAGTCCTGGAGGGCCGCGGCGGCGGCGCGGGCCTCGTACACGGCCTCGTCGAGGTCGGGACCGACCGCGGTGACGTGGCCGACCTTCCGGCCGGGACGCGGCGTCTTTCCGTAGTTGTGGATCTTCACGGTCGGGTGGCCGGCGAGCGCGTCCGCGTAGCGATCGGTGAGGGTGCCCTCGGCGGGCCCGCCGAGCAGGTTCACCATCACGGACCAGTCGTCGTGGCATCCGGTGCCGCCGAGCGGCAGGTCGAGCACCGCGCGGAGGTGCTGCTCGAACTGGCCGGTGGTGCAGCCGTCCATGGTCCAGTGCCCGGAGTTGTGCGGACGCATCGCGAGCTCGTTGACGAGCACGCGATCGTCGCTCGTCTCGAACAGCTCGACCGCGAGCACGCCGGTCACGCCGAGGCCCTCGGCGACCGCGATCGCGACGTCGGAGGCGACATCGGCCAGCCGGCCCGCGGAACTCGGCGCGGGCGCGATGACCTCGCTGCACACGCCGCCGACCTGCACGGTCTCGACGAGCGGCCACGCGGCCACCTCGCCCGAGGGGCGGCGCGCGACGAGCTGGGCGAGCTCGCGCCGGAAGTCGACGAGCTCCTCGACGAGCAGCGCGCCGTCGCGGCCGTCCTCGCCGGCGGCGGCGAACCACTCCCCGACCTCGGCGGCGGTGCGCACCACGCGGACGCCCTTGCCGTCGTACCCGCCGCGCGGGGTCTTCACGACCGCGGCGCCCGCGTGGTCGGCGATGAAGGCGTCGAGCTCGTCGGGCGTGGTCACGCGCGCCCAGTCGGGAACGGGCTGGCCGAGCTCGGAGAGTCGCGCGCGCATGAGCAGCTTGTCCTGCGCGTAACGCAGGGCATCGGGTCCGGGATGCACCGGGATGCCGGCGTCGACGAGCGTGCGGAGCACGTCCTGCGGGACGTGCTCGTGATCGAATGTCACGACGTCGACCTCGCGCGCGAACGCGAGCACGGTCCCGGCATCGGTGTAGTCGCCGACCCGGTCGGCGGCGAGGGACGCGGCCATGCCGTCGCCCTCTGCGAGCACCCGGAGCTCGACGCCGAGCTCGATCGCCGCTGGGATCATCATCCGCGCCAGCTGCCCTGCGCCGACCACTCCGACTCGCACCGGTCCGAACCGTCCGTTCCCGCGACGCCCGGTGCGCCGCGACACCCCAGTCTACGGCGGGGGCGCCGCTAGGATCGGGGGATGCCCGGCACGCTGCGCTCGCTCGCGACCCGCGCGTGGCACGGGTTCCTGGCGTACCTCGTCAAGTTCGGCGTGGTCGGTCTCATCGGCTTCGTGATCGACATCGCGCTGTTCAACGCGCTGCGCGTCGGCGTGTTCGGCGAGGGGACGTGGGCCCAGTCCGCGATCGGAGCGAAGACGATCTCGACGACCGTCGCGATCGTCTTCAACTGGCTCGGCAACCGCTACTGGACGTTCCGGCGGCACCGGCGACGGCACGCGCTCCGCGAGTTCGCCGAGTACGCGATCGTGTCGGTCGGCGGCATGGCGATCGCGCTGCTGTGCCTGTGGATCAGCCATCACGTGCTCGGCTTCACGAGCCTGCTGGCCGACAACATCTCGACCAATGTCGTGGGGCTCGCACTGGGCACGGCGTTCCGCTTCGTCCTCTACCGGTACTGGGTGTTCGGCCACCACCGCAGCGACGGGCTGTCGAACCGCGCCCGCGTCGAGGAGGCCCAGCGCGCCCTGTTCGAGGAGCCGCCGCTCGAGCCGGCGCCGCTCGAGGGCTCCGCGCCCTCCGGCGAGGCGCCGGGCGCGAGCACGGGGTCGGCCGAGGCGCGCGATCCGGACTACTCGCCGCCGCCGAGGAACCAGGGCGGGTAGACCGCCACGCGCACCTTCGCGCCGACCGCCTGCAACGCGGCACGGACGCGGTCGCGCACCCGGTCGTTCGCGACCGCGATGAGCGCGATGCGCTCGAGCGGCACGCTGCCGTGCACGAGGACCTCCGCAGCTCGCAGCCCGGCGCCCTCGTCGGCGAGCGTGACGCGCGCGATGGCCCGTTCGGCGGCGGGCCACGTGGCCGCGATGGCGGCTCCGCCGAGCGCGGCATCCGTCTCGCTGACGGCGACCTCGCCCGGGGTCTGCAGCCGGGCGCCAGCCGCGGCCGCGACCGACGTCACGAGGAGCACGTGGTCGGCCGCCGGCCGGCGCACCGCCTCGGCGGTCAGGCGCGGGTCGGGCGTCCCGGTGCGGATCGCGTCCCACACGTGCGCGTCGGTCGAGAGCAGGAACGGCACGTAGTCGGCCACGTGCGCCCCGGTGTCGCCGACGCTCGCGGAGCGACGGTACGCGCGGGCGGCGGGGTCCGCGACATCCACGACCGGCGACGCCGGCGGGTCGCCCGCATCGGCGAGCAGCGCGCCGGCCCCGAGGATGCGAGCGAGGTTCTCGATGTGCGTGAGGTGGTAGAGCCGCGCCTTCCCGGCGTCGAGCGGCGGTGCCGAGACTCCGGCGACGCGGGGCGACCGAGCGGATGCTGCGGGGCGCGATGCACGCGTCGAGGTGCCGCCGCGCGACGCGGTCGCTCCGGTCGAGGCCGTACGCGTTGCACGCGTGCGGGCCGTCCGGGCCGGCGCCTCGGGCTCAGGCGGAGGGGAGCAGATCGCGCAGAGACCCTCGTCGAACCCGTGGATGCATTCCTCGCCCAAAGTGGTGGTGCCTTTCTCGCCCGGCCCGCGGGGAGCGCGCGCCGCCCGACTACAGTACGCGCTCCAGCTGGCCGCCTGGCACGAACGGGTGTGCGGACGGCTCAGCGGCCGCCCCAGGCGAAGGTGCCGCCCTCCCACGACGCCGGCGGGCCGAGCGCGGACGGGCCGACCGCGGGTCCTCCGAGCGCATGCGACTCGGCCATGAGCTCGTGCAGCGCCGCCTGGACGGCGAGGGGTCCGGGGAGGTCCTTCATCACGATGGGCACCTCGTGCCCGGTCTCCAGTCGCACGTCGCCCGAGCCGATGAGGCGCTGCAGCCACGACCGGCTGATCTGCACGTCGTACCCGCGTCGGTGCCAGAGCTCGCGGCGCACCCGGACGAACACTCCACGGCGCACGATGATGCGCCGCGTCGTGATCGTGGCGCGCGAGGCGAGCCACGCCAGGTACGGCAGCGCGCAGCCGATCACGGCGATGAGCGCGGCGCCGATCAGGACCGCCAGCTGCGGCCACCCCTCGAGTGCGGGCACGAGGTACGCCGTCGCGCCGGCGGTCGCGATGAGCAGGAGGGCCGGCACGGCGAGCACGCGCCCGTGGCGCCGCAGCCTCGCCACGACCCGTTCGTCCGCCCCTGTCGCGGGTCCGGTGCCTGCGTCCGCCATACGGCCCATTAATACCGCAGGTGCGTGACGTCTCCGGCGGCGACAGCCTGCGGCTCGCCGTTCTCACGGTCCCGCACGACGAGGCGGCCGTCGTCGTCGAGGCGTTCGGCGACGCCGATCAGCTCGCCGCCGCCGGGCAGCTCGACGCGCACCTCCTGCCCGAGCGTGCCGCACGCGGCGATGACGCGGTCGGCCACGCCGCTCGCCGCCGGATCGCCGCCCGACGCGATGAAGCGGCCCACCAGGTCGAGCAGGCGCGCGAGGTATCCGCTCAGCACGGCGTCCGCGTCGGGCTGTCGTCCGGTCGCGAGCAGCAGCGACGTCGAGGTGAGCGTGGGCAGGTCGTGCTCGTCGAGCGTCAGGTTGAGTCCGGCGCCGATGACGACGGTGTCCTCGGCGACGAGCTCGGAGAGGATGCCGCACGCCTTGTACCCGGAGACGAGCACGTCGTTGGGCCATTTCAGCTCGACGTCGACGCCGCCGGTGCCGTCATCCTCGCCGCCGCGGTCGGCGGATGCCGCGACGACCGCATCCCGGACCGCCTCGGTCATGGCGACGCCGGCGATCAGGGGCAGCCAGCCGTACGCGTCGGCGGGCAGCGCACGGCCCTCGCCGCCAGGACCGGCGGCGGGCCGGAGCAGGACCGAGATGGCGAGCGTCTTGCCGGTGGGCGCGAGCCAGGTGCGGCCGAGCCGTCCGCGACCGTGGGTCTGGTCGTCGGTCACGACGACCGCGCCGTGCGGCCATCCCGCGGCATCCGGCCCCGTCGCCGCCTCGCGCAGCACGTCATTGGTGGACCCCGCGGTGTCGAGCCACTCGAACCTCGGCACGACCGCGCGCGACCGCTCCCATTCCATGCCCGACCTCCCTCGTCGGGTTCAGGCTAGTGTCCGAGCGGCCGGTCGGCGTGGCGATCACCACCACCCGACCGGGCCTTTTTGTGGGAATCCGTCAACGAACCGGCTCGTATGGGCGCCGGTAGAGTGAACCGCGTGACCGAATCGACGACCGACGGCCCCGACCTCTCCACCACTGCGGGCAAGCTCGCCGACCTCAAGCAGCGCTATCACGAGGCCGTGACCGCCTCGGGCGAGGCGGCCATCGAGAAGCAGCACGCCAAGGGCAAGATGACGGCGCGCGAGCGCATCGCAGAGCTGCTCGACCCCGGCTCCTTCGTCGAACTCGACGAGTTCGTGCGGCATCGCACCCACGCGTTCGGCATGGACACGAAGCGCCCCTACGGCGACGCCGTCGTCACCGGCACGGGAACCATCCACGGCCGCCAGGTGGCGGTCTACTCGCAGGACTTCACGATCTTCGGCGGTTCGCTCGGCGAGGTCGCCGGCGAGAAGATCATCAAGGTCATGGAGCTCGCCCTCAAGACGGGCGTGCCCATCATCGGCATCCTCGACTCGGGCGGCGCGCGCATCCAGGAGGGCGTGGTCGCACTCGGGAAGTACGGCGAGATCTTCCGCCGCAACACGGCGGCCTCGGGCGTCATCCCGCAGATCTCGATCGTCTGCGGCCCGGCCGCGGGCGGCGCCGTCTACTCCCCCGCGCTCACCGACTTCGTGATCATGGTCGACAAGACGAGCCAGATGTTCGTCACCGGCCCCGACGTCATCAAGACCGTGACCGGCGAGGACGTCGGCATGGAGGAGCTCGGCGGCGCGCTCACGCACAACACGGTGTCGGGCGTCGCGCACTACCTCGCGAGCGACGAGTCCGACGCGCTCGACTACGCCCGGACGCTCGTGTCGTTCCTGCCCGACAACAACATGTCGGAGGCGCCCGTCTACGACGCCGACGTCGAGCTCGAGGTCACCGACGACGACCGTCGCCTGAACACGATCATCCCCGACTCGCCGAACCAGCCGTACGACATGCACTCGATCATCGAGGGCATCGTCGACCACGGCGACTTCCTCGAGGTGCAGCCGCTGTTCGCGCCGAACATCGTGGTCGGCTTCGCGCGCGTCGAGGGCCGATCGGTCGGCATCATCGCCAACCAGCCCAGCCAGATGGCGGGCACGCTGAACATCGCGGCGGGCGAGAAGGCGTCCCGCTTCGTGCGGTTCTGCGACGCGTTCTCGATCCCGATCCTCACCCTCGTCGACGTGCCCGGTTACCTGCCCGGCACCGACCAGGAGTGGACCGGCGTGATCCGGCGCGGCGCGAAGCTGCTCTACGCCTACGCCGAGGCCACGGTGCCGCTCGTGACGGTCATCACCCGCAAGGCCTACGGCGGCGCGTACATCGTCATGGGCTCCAAGCAGCTCGGCGCCGACATCAACCTCGCCTGGCCGACCGCCGAGATCGCGGTCATGGGCGGGCAGGGCGCCGTGAACATCCTGTACCGCGGCGAGATCAGGCGCGCTGAAGAGGCCGGCGAGGATGTCGCGGCGGTCCGCACGCGGCTCGCCAACGAGTACACCTACAACGTCGCGTCGCCGTTCCTCGCCGCCGAGCGCGGCGAACTCGACGGCGTCATCGAGCCCGCGGCGACGCGCGTGTCGGTGACCAAGGCGCTCCGGGCGCTGCGCACCAAGCGTGCGAGCCTGCCGCCGAAGAAGCACGGCAACATCCCGCTCTAGGAGGCCCGCCATGACCACCGCATCGGGTGACGCGAACGACGCCGCGTCGATCGACCTGAAGTTCCGCACGCGCGACGTGACGGCCGAGGAGGCCGCGGCCGTGACCGCGGTCATCGTCGCGGCCGTCGGCGAGGAGCAGGTCGCGCCCCCGCCTCCCGCCCGGAGCGAGTGGGCTCACCCGCGCGGCGCGGCGCGACCGCCGGTCGAGGTCGGTCCACGACGCTGGGCGATGTTCGGCCGCTGACCGACGCGCGTGTCCCCCATGCGGGGCGCGCCGTGCGGCCGTGTCCGCATGATGTCCCCCTCGTTGTCCCCCGAAATGCTGACTTCGCAGACGGCCCCCGATCCGTACCATGGACGTACGGGCTCCTCAGGAGGCCGTCTCGTCACCGGCTGGGTAACCGGTGGCGCTCTGGGGGCGAGTCAGGGCGATATTCGGGTTGTCGCCGTGACTCGGGCTTGCTGGGGGGTCGGTAGGGGCCGACCCCCCGCTTCCATCTCCGGCGCGGTTCCACGCGACGCGTGAGCGCCGCGCAGATGCGCGCTCCTCATCCGGCCCGCGGGATCTCCATCCAGAGATCGACCTCGGCGTCCTCCGATTGCGCCACCTCGTCGTCGCCGCCGCCGCGGAGTCCCACGACGGTGACCGCCACGGGAGAGCCCTCGGCCGCGGTCCGCGCGATGAGGCGATCGGCCCGGGTTGCGTCCAGCGCGTCGGCGAGCTGCGAGAGCACGCGATCCCGCGAGGCCTCGTCGAGGTCGTCGATGCCGCCCTCGTCGAGCAGGGTGACCGTCGCACCGCGGTCCCGGGCACGCTTGACCGCCTGTCGCACGGCGTCGGTCAGCAGCATCCGCCCTCGGATCTCGTCGCGGATCGCCGCCTCGAGCGTGCGGCACTCACGGCGCTCGGCATCGGTGAGCGAGTGGTCGCCGTCGGCGATCCGGCGGAGCATCGGCGCGGCGAGCCGCTTGGTGTGGGCGAGGCGCATCCGGCCCTCGAAGAGGTGGGCGTCCTGGGCGGCCTGCCAGGCGGCCGCCTCGCGCTCGGCCTGCGCGTAGCGCCGCGTCGCCCGCGCCGCGCCGGCGAGCGCCGCCGAGAGCATGTGCGCGATCGCGACCCAGACGATGCTGCCGATGACGCCGAGGGTCCCGAGCGCCAGCGGCCCGGCCCAGACGATGGTCTGCACGGCGAGCGCGATCACGCCGAGCCAGGCGGCCACGAGCTGGCGCCGCGCCGCGGTGATGGTCATGAGCGTGCCGACCGCAGCCACGTACCAGGTGGCGTAGCCGTTCTCGGCGGCGGGATCGAGCTGGCTCGTGACCAGCAGGGGCAGCACGATGCTGACGGCGAGGTTGAGCGCCGCGAGCCAGTCGGGCATGCGCGCGCGGCGGACCGGCCACAGGCTGAGCGCGGTGGCGACCGCGTAGAGCGCGAGTGCGACGAGGGCGGGCCACGGCGAGTCGGGCAGCGAGATGATCCCGAGGAACACGTGGTAGGCCGAGAACAGCGCGGCGAGCACGAGGAGCAGCCACCGGGGAACCGTGATCACGGCCGACCCCCGTCCAGTCCGGCCGGCCAGGCGAGCGTCACCCGGGTGCCGCGGCCGGGTGCGGAGTCGATCCGCGCCGAGCCGCCCGCGTTCGCCATCCGCTCCTCGATGGAGACGCGTAGGCCCAGTCGGCTGAGCGGCACCTGGGCCGGGTCGAAGCCCGAGCCGTTGTCGACGACCTCGATCACGCAGCCGCCGGCGCCGACGCCGCGTATCTCGAGCTCGCGCCGTACCCGCCCGATCGGGCCGTCGGCGTGCTGGACGCTGTTGACCATCGCCTGCACCGCCGCGGACGAGAGCGCGTCGACCGCCTCCACGGGCAGCTCGACCCCGCTCGTGTCGGTCACGAACACGATGAACGGGGCGGAGAAGCCGGTCACCGCACCGCGCAGGCGACGCGCGAGCACCGAGAGGTCGGCGCGGTCGGCGACCCCGGGCACCTCGACCGCGGCCTCGTCGAGCCGGCGCACCGCGTCCGCAGCCATGCGCGACGCGAGCTGCCGCTCCGCGGGCGTGTTCGCCGCCGCCGCGGACAGCAGGGTCGTCAGCACGCTGTCGTGCACGAGCGCGTCGACCTTCACGCGCTCCATCTCGTTCGCGTGCTGCCGCGCGGCCATGTCGTAGCGCTGGAGCGCACCCTCCTGCGCGGCGTCGACCGCCTCGGCGGCCTGGCGCAGCATCGTGATGATGACCAGCACCACGACGCCGAGGATCACCGCGTACAGCGTGTCGAGCACCGCGAGCAACGCTCCGGCGTCACCGCCCGACGGGCTCAGCCGGACGATGCCGTACACGGCGGGCACGGCGATGGTGTACGCCGCCGCGGGCGCCACGGGCACCGCGATCACCGACGCGGTGGTGGCCACCGTGCACAGGTAGTACAGCCACGGCGTCTCGCCCTCCATCGCCGCGGTGTCCACGACGAGCAGCGGCCAGGCGAGCAGGCACAGCACGTAGAGGCTCGCGAACGCCAGCGCGGCACCGCGCACAGCCAGGCGCGTGAACGTGGCCGCTGCGAGTGCCGCGATCGACCCGTAGAGCAGCGCCATCATCGCCGCGCCCGCCCCGTCGACGAGGAAGGCCGCCTGGTCGATCGCGGTGGGGACGGTCTGGGCCCCGAAGACGACGCCGAACGCGCCGAGCGCCCGCCCGGAGACGATCTCGACCTGCGCGCGGCTCACCGCTCCTCGGCGAGACGCGAGCCGGCTCGCGCGCCAGTCAGCCCCGGCCATCACCGGCCTCGGCATCGAGCCCAGGCAGGATGCCGTCCTCCACCGCCCGTCGCAGCAGGTCGACCTTCGTCGGCGCGGGCCGTCCGACCTCGACGTACTTGGCGCGGATGCGGTCCAGGTACTCCCGCGCGGTGGAGTGGGCGATCCCGAGCTGCTGGGCGACGAGCTTCAGCGGCAGCCCCGAGGCGTACAGGTGCAGCACGTCGCGTTCGCGACGTCCGAGTTGGGCCTTCGCGAAGTCGCGGTCGGCTTCGATCGCGCTCGCCCACTCGACGTTGTTGAGCGCCTCCCCGCGGGCCACGGTCGCGATGGCCGCGATGACGGCCGAGGTCGGCGAGGACTTCGGGATCACCCCGGCCGCGCCGGCGGCGAGAGCCTCCCGCACCGCGGCGACGCGATCGGCGATGCTGTGCACGAGCACGAGGCTGCCCGACGCGAGGACGCTGTGCACGTTGTCGGTCACGCTCGACCCGTCGCCCAGCGAGAGGTCGAGCAGCACCACGCGCGGCGGCTCGCTGCCGGGATCGTCGAACACCGCGAGCAGGGTCGGCACGTCGGCCGTGTCGGCGACGACGTCATAGCCGGCGTCGCGGCACGCGGCGCGCAGGCCGAGTCGCACGGCCTCGTGGTCGTCGACGATGGCGACGGTCGTCACGCCACGGCCTCCATCGGACTGCTCGGTCACTCGGCCACCCCCGTCATCCGGCTTCCGTCGTCGGTTCCGTGCTGGTCCTCACACGATAGCGGCCAGTCGAGCGACCGCCTCGACGTGGTGCGTGTCGGGGAAGAGATCGAAGGCGCGCAGCGCCTCGAGCTCGTATCCGTGGGCGCGGAACAGCCCGACGTCCCGTGCGAGCGCGACGGGGTCGCACGCGACGTAGACGACCTGCGCGGGCCGCAGCGCGGCGATCCGGTCGACGACGGCCCGACCCGCACCGGACCGCGGCGGGTCGAGCACGACCGTCGCTCCGGTCAGGCCGCGCGTCGCGGCATCCGGCGCCGCTACCAGCTCGTCGAGGTACCGGTCGACGCGCGCGGTCACGGCGCGGGCACCCACCCAGTCGGCGAGGTTGGCGCCGGCGTGCTCGGTCGCCCTCGCGTCCGCCTCGACGGTGGTGATCCGCACGTTCGCGCCGAATCGATCTCCGACGGCCGCCGCGAGCAGGCCGACCCCGCCGTAGAGGTCCTGGTTGTCGGCGGCGGGATCGAAGCGATCGGGGTCGACGAGGTCCTGCACGGCGGAGGTCAGGGTCGCGGCCGCGCCGACGTGCACCTGCCAGAAGCCGTCGCGGTCGACCGTGAAGCGCCGTACGCCGACGCGCTCGATGATCGTGGGCGGCTCGCCGCGGCTGCTGCGGCGGTCGCCTGCCGAACGGACGATCAGCTGCGCCGCTCCCTCGGCGGGGGCGACCAGGTCGACCGCGGCGGCACCCTCGAGCTTCCGTGTGAGCGGGGCGACCGCCTGGATGCCCGCGACCGCGAGCGGCAGCGAGGCGACGGGCACCACGGTATGGCTGCGCGCCGCGTAGGGCCCGACGGTGCCGTCGGGCGCGACGTGGAGGCGCACGCGCGTGCGCCATCCGGTGCCGGCCTCGGGATCGACGCCCGGTGCGAGGGAGGGATCGACGGGTTCGACCGCGGCTCCGGTCTCGACGCCGCCCATGCGGTGGAGGGCATCGCGGAGCACCTCGGCCTTGAGCTCGCGCTGCCGCGTCATCGCGATGTGGCCGAACTCAGCACCGCCGGCGCGCTGCTCGGGGGCGCGGTCGACGGATGCCTCGGGCCACGCGTGCTCACGGCGGTCGGGCGAGGCACGCAGCACCGAGACCGTCTCGGCACGCCAGAATCGCTCGCGTCCCGCATCCACGACCTGCGCGGCGACCCGCTCGCCCGGGATCGCGTCGGCGACGAAGACGACCCGGCCCTCGTGACGCGCGACTGCGACGCCGCCGTGGGCGATGCGCTCGACCTCGAGCTCGAGCACGGGCCCCGGCTCGGGGGGCCGGGGCGCGGCGGCGCGGCGGTGACCGCGAGCGGGGCGGCGACGACGTTCCTGTGCCATCACCCGAGCATCGCACACGGCGCGACCGGCAGGATGGGGGCATGCGCCTCTACCTCGCCTCGACCTCCCCCGCACGTCGTCAGCTCCTGCGGCAGGCTGGCGTCGAGCCGCTGCTCGTCGCTCCCGGGGTCGACGAGGAGGCCGCGGTGGCCGCGCACGAGGCCGGGCACGGCCCGCTCGCGCCGGCCGAGCTCGTGCAGCTGCTCGCGCGGCGCAAGGCCGAGGCGATCGTGGGCCGCGAGGTGGACGGACGACCGATCGACGGGCTCGTGCTCGGCGGCGACTCGGCCTTCCTGGTCGAGGGCGAGCTGCACGGCAAGCCGCACCACCCCGAGGTCGCGCGGGCGCGGTGGGCCGGGCAGAACGGACGGTCGGGCGTGCTGTGGTCGGGCCACTGGCTCATCGACCACCGCGACGGGGCGCCGAAGGGCGCGGTGGGCCGCCCCGCGTCGGCGGTCGTGGAGTTCGCGCGGCTCGACGACGCCGAGATCGACGCGTACGTCGCCACGGGCGAGCCGCTCGCCGTCGCGGGCGCGTTCACGGTCGACAGCCTCGGCGGTCCGTTCATCCGATCCGTGACCGGCGATCCCTCGACGGTCGTCGGGCTCTCGCTGTCGACGCTCCGCGAGCTCGTGCACGAGCTCGGCGTCCGGTGGACGGACCTCTGGGACCTGCGCTGAACCGCTGAAACGGCGCGCGACCAGTGGGAACACGCACCGCAGCCGCCGATCATTGTCGGCGAACGACACGCTCCGGTTGCTTTTTTGTGGACCGCGCCCAAAGGCGGCTCGGAATCCGCCAATAGGCTTGGGGATCATGCGTCGCATCACGAAGGTCCTCATCGCCAACCGTGGCGAGATCGCCGTCCGCGTCATCCGCGCGGCTCGCGACGCGGGCATCGCTTCGGTCGCGGTCTACGCCGACCAGGACCGCGATGCCCGCCACGTCAAGCTCGCCGATGAGGCGTACGCGCTCGACGGCACCACGAGTGCCGAGACGTACCTCGTCATCGACAAGCTGCTCTCCGTCGCCCGCCGCTCGGGTGCCGACGCCGTGCACCCCGGGTACGGCTTCCTCGCCGAGAACCCCGACTTCGCCCGTGCCGTCATCGCCGCCGGCCTCGTGTGGATCGGACCGTCGCCCGAGGCCATCGAGCGCCTGGGCGACAAGGTCTCCGCGCGACACGTCGCCGAGAAGGTCGGCGCCCCGCTCGCGCCGGGCACGCTCAACCCCGTGGCGGATGCCGCGGAGGTCCTCCAGTTCGTCGACGAGCACGGCCTGCCCGTGGCCATCAAGGCCGCGTTCGGCGGCGGCGGTCGCGGACTCAAGGTGGCTCGCACGCGCGACGAGGTGCCCGAGCTGTTCGAGTCGGCCACGCGCGAGGCCGTCGCGGCGTTCGGCCGCGGCGAGTGCTTCGTCGAGAAGTACCTCGACAAGCCCCGCCACGTCGAGACCCAGTGCCTCGCCGACGAGCACGGCAACGTCGTCGTCGTCTCGACGCGCGACTGCTCGCTCCAGCGCCGGCACCAGAAGCTCGTCGAGGAGGCACCGGCGCCGTTCCTCACCGAGGAGCAGAACCGGCTGCTGTACGACGCGTCGAAGGCCATCCTGAAGGAGGTCGGCTACGTCGGCGCAGGCACGTGCGAGTTCCTGATCGGCCAGGACGGCACGGTCTCGTTCCTCGAGGTGAACACGCGCCTCCAGGTCGAGCACCCCGTCTCCGAAGAGGTCACCGGGCTCGACCTCGTACGCGAGCAGTTCCGCCTCGCAGAGGGTGGCGTCCTCGACTACCCCGACCCCGAGACCACGGGCCACTCGATCGAGTTCCGCATCAACGGCGAGGACCCGGGTCGCAACTTCCTCCCCGCGCCCGGACCGATCCACCAGCTGCGCTTCCCCGGCGGCCCCGGCGTGCGCGTCGACTCGGGCGTCACGAGCGGCGACGAGATCTCGGGCGCGTTCGACTCGCTCCTCGCCAAGCTCATCGTCACGGGCGCCACGCGCAAGGATGCGCTCGAGCGCGCGCGCCGCGCACTCGACGAGTTCGAGGTCGCCGGCCTGCCGACCGTGCTGCCGTTCCACCGCGACATCGTGGCCCACCCCGCCTTCGCTCCTCTGAACGGCGAGCCCTTCTCGGTCTACACGCGCTGGATCGAGACCGAGTACGACAACACCCTCGAGCCCTGGACGGGTGAGCTCGAGGAGTCCAAGGGCCCGGCCGCTCGCACGAGCGTCGTCGTCGAGGTCGACGGCCGCCGCGTCGAGGTCTCGCTGCCGAAGCGCCTCGCGGGCGCCACGTCGGGAGCCGCCACGGCCGGACCGGCGCCGCGCCGTCGCGCGGTGCACCACTCGGTCGACACCGCCACGGGCGATGCGGTCACCGCGCCCATGCAGGCGACAGTGGTCAAGGTCGCCGTCGCCGAGGGCGACAAGGTCGTCAAGGGCGACCTCGTGCTCGTGCTCGAGGCCATGAAGATGGAGCAGCCGATCGTCGCCCACAAGGACGGCGTGGTCGGGCTGGTCAACGCCGAGCCCGGCGCGACCGTGTCCAGCGGCCACCTGCTCCTGTCGATCGCCGACGCACCCGCCGCCTGACGGGCGGAGCGGCGGCGCGCCGACGGCGTCGGCGCGCGCGGCTCAACCGAACGGCGGGGCGCCCTGCGGCGTGGGGAGCTCGACCTCGCTGACCTCCTCGCCCAGGCGCGAGCGCCGGCGGCCGTAGAGCAGGTAGATCACGACGCCGATGGCGAGCCACACGAGGAACCGCACCCAGGTGAGCGTCGTGAGGTTGAGCATCAGCCAGAAGCACAGGACCGCCGACAGGATGGGCAGGACCGGCGACCACGGCACCCGGAACCCGCGCGGCAGGTCTGGCCGCGTCCGGCGGAGCACCACGATGCCGAGGCTCACGAGCACGAAGGCCGAGAGCGTGCCGATGTTGATCATCTCCTCGAGCAGCCCGACGTCGGTGAACGCGGCGACGAGTGCCACGATGGTGCCGCCGATGATCTGGATGCGCGCCGGCGTCTTGGTGTGGTGCGTCGTCACCGACAGCCACCGCGGGAGCAGGCCGTCACGGCTCAGGGCGAACACGATGCGCGAGAGTCCCAGCAGGAGCACCATGATGACGGTCGTGAGTCCGGCAAGCGCGCCGACCGAGATGACCGCCGACGCCCACTCCTGCCCAACGAGCCGGAACGCCGTGGCCAGCGAGGGCGCCTCCTCCTGCGCGAGCTCCTGGTACGACACCATCCCGGTCATCACGATCGAGACGAGCACGTAGAGCGCCGTCACGATGCCGAGGCCCAGGAAGATGCCGCGGGGCAGGCGCTTCTGCGGTTCCCGGACCTCCTCGGCGCTCGTCGCGACGACATCGAAGCCGATGAACGCGAAGAAGACGAGCGACGCGGCGGAGAGCATGCCGAACACGCCGTACTGCGCGGGCGCCGCGCCCGTCGCCCACGAGAACAGGGACTGCGTCCACACGTCGGCCGAACCGCCCTCGCTCGGGACTGGTGCAGGGATGAACGGCGTGAAGTTCGCCGCGTTGAGGAAGAAGAACCCGACCACGATCACGAACAGCACGATCGCGACCTTGATGAGCGTGAACACCCAGCCCACGCGCGAGGTGAGCTTCGTTCCGGCCACGAGCAGCGCGGTGAACACCGCGACGACGAGGAACGCCGGCCAGCTGACCTCGATCCCGCCGATGTCGATCGTCGCGGGGAACGGGAGCCCGAACGCGAGCAGCGCCTCGCCGAGGTACACGCCCCAGTACTTCGCGATCACGGCCGCGCCCGTGAACATCTCGAGGATGAGGTCCCAGCCGATGATCCACGCGAGCAGCTCGCCCATCGTTGCGTACGTGAAGGTGTACGCGCTGCCGGCGACCGGCACGGTCGAGGCGAACTCGGCGTAGCACATGATCGCGAGCCCGCACGTGATCGCGGCGAGGATGAACGAGACGATCACGCTCGGCCCGGCGAAGTTCGCCGCCGCCTGCGCGCCCACCGAGAAGATGCCCGCGCCGACCGCGACCGCGATCCCCATGAGCGCCAGGTCCCACGTGCCGAGCGACCGCTTGAGGCTGCGCTCCTCGTCACCCGAATCGGCGATCGTCGCCTCGACGGACTTCACGCGCCAGTCCATGAGCCTCCCCCTCTCACGCGCCGTCGGCGTCGAGGGCGCACAAGGGTCAGCGTACGACGTGCATGGCCCTCGCGGCATCCGTCAGCGAGCCCGTCAGCGACGGATAGACCGGGAACGCCTCGGCGAACTGGTCGACCGTGAGGCGGTGCTCGACGGCGAGCGCGAGCGGGAAGATCAACTCGGAGGCCTTCGGCGCGACGATCACGCCGCCGATGATGGCGCCCGAACCGGCCGAGGCGAACAGCTTCACGAAGCCGTCGCGGATGCCCATCATCTTCGCGCGCGGGTTCGACGAGAGCGGCAGCTTGTACACCGCGCCGGGCACGACGCCCTCGTCGATCTCCTTCTCGGTCCAGCCGACCGTCGCGATCTCGGGCTGCGTGAAGATGTTCGAGGTGATGTTGCGGTTCTCGGGCGGGTTGACGATGTCGCCCATGGCGTGGAAGACCGCAGTGCGGCCCTGCATCGAGGCCACCGACGCGAGCGGCAGGAACGTGGTGCAGTCGCCCGCCGCGTAGATGTTGGGCATCGAGGTGCGCGCGACGCGGTTGACGCGGATGTGCCCCGACTCGGCGAGCTGCACGCCCGCCTCCTCGAGACCGAGGTCGTGGGTGTTCGGCACCGACCCGACCGCCATGAGGCAGTGGGAGCCGCGCACCTCGCGCCCGTCGGTCAGTGTCGCCACGACCCCCTCGGCGTCGGCCACGACGGACTCGGCGCGGGACTTGTTCATGACCTTCATGCCGTTGCGCTTGAAGACCTTCTCGATGACGGATGCCGCGTCGGCATCTTCGCCCGGGAGCACTTGGTCGCGGCTCGAGATGAGCGTGACCTTCGCGCCGAGCGCGCGGTACGCGGACGCGAACTCGGCCCCGGTGACGCCGGAGCCGACGACGATGAGGTGCTCGGGCACCTGCTTGAGGTGGTAGAGCTGCGTCCACGTGAGGATGCGCTCGCCGTCGGGCACCGCGGTCGGCAGCACGCGCGGTGTCGCCCCGGTCGAGATCACGAGCGTGTCGGCCTCGATGCGGTCGAAGTCGGTGCCGCCCTTCGCGGTCGAGACGATGATCGCGTTCGGGCCGTCGAGCCGGCCCTCGCCCTGCACGAGGTGCACGCCCGCCTCGATGAGGTTCGAGCGCATGTCCTCGGACTGCTGGGCCGCCAGCCCGAGCAGCCGCTTGTTCACGGCCTGCAGGTTGATCGCCACCTGCGGCTTGACGGCCTTCTCCTGGTCGCCCTTCGCGTAGAACTGCACGCCGAGGTCGGCGGCCTCCTTGACCGCGTTCGATGCCTCGGCGGTCGCGATGAGCGACTTCGACGGCACCACGTCGGTGAGCACCGCCGAGCCGCCGACGCCCGCCCGTTCGACGAGCGTGACCTCGGCGCCGAGCTGCGCCGCGGCGAGCGCGGCCTCGTATCCTCCCGGTCCACCTCCGAGTACGGCGATCCGCTGCGTGCGCTCGAACTCGGTATGCGACATGCGGACCATTCTTCCCCACGGGCGACCGGCCGCGCGAACGCGGGCGGGCGAGCGGATGGCGCGCGCAGGCGAGCGCGCGGGCGCGCACGCCGTGCCGCGGCATCCGGGCCTTGCGTACCATGAGGGGATGCAGCAGCAGAACCCGCTCGACGACCCCGCCGCCGACCCGTTCGCCATCGCCCGCGACGCCGCCGCCCGCATCGCGGAGCTCACCGGCGTCGAGCGGCACGACCTGGCCCTCACCCTCGGCTCGGGCTGGGGCGCCGCGGCCGAGCTCATCGGCGAGACCACGCACACCATCCCGGCCGACCAGGTGCCCGGCTTCTCGAAGCCGGCCGTCGAGGGACACGTCGGCACGCTGCGATCGGTCGCGCTGCCGAACGGCCGGCGCGCGCTCGTGATCGGCGCCCGCACGCACTACTACGAGGGCCACGGCGTGCGCCGGGTCGTGCATTCGGTCCGCACCGCCGCCGCCACAGGGGCGACGACGATGATCCTCACGAACGGCGCGGGCGGCATCAAGGAGCACTGGGCCGGCACCCCGGTGCTCATCAGCGACCACATCAACCTCACGGGCGACTCGCCGCTCGAGGGCGCCACGTTCATCGACCTCACCGACCTGTACTCGTCGCGCCTGCGCGACCTCGCCCGCAGGATCGACCCGTCGCTCGACGAGGGCGTGTACGTGCAGTTCCGCGGCCCGCACTACGAGACGCCGGCCGAGGTGCAGATGGCCAAGACCATCGGGGGCCACATCGTCGGCATGTCGACGGCGCTCGAGGCGATCGCCGCCCGCCAGGCCGGCATGGAGGTGCTCGGGATGTCGCTCATCACGAACCTCGCGGCGGGCATCCAGACCACGCCGCTCAGCCACGAGGAGGTCATGGAGGCCGGCCGCAACGCCGAGGCGACGATCTCCGACCTGCTCGCGAAGGTCGTCGCGGCCATCTAGCCGCCGACCGCACCCGGCCCTCGCGGCGCGACGACGCGCCCCGCATCGACAGAGAGAAGGCAACGGATGCCGCAGTCCACCGACGCCGACCGCATGGCCCTCGCCGAGGCCTGGATCGCCCAGGATCCCGACCCCGAGACCCGGGACGAGCTCACCGCCCTCGTCGAGGGCGCGCGGTCGGGCGACGCCGCCGCGGTCTCCGACCTGGCCGATCGCTTCGACGGCCGGCTCGAGTTCGGCACCGCCGGGCTGCGCGGCGAGATCGCCGCCGGTCCCAACCGGATGAACCGCGTGCTGGTCTCCCAGGGCGCGGCGGGCCTCGCGGCCTACGTGCTCGAGCGGGCGACGGATGGCACGGCACCGTCGGTGGTCGTCGGCTACGACGGTCGCCGGAACTCCCAGGCCTTCGCCCACGACGTCGCCGAGGTCATGGCCGGCGCCGGCGTCCGCGCCATCCTGCTGCCGCGCCTGCTGCCCACCCCGGTGCTCGCCTTCGCCGTCCGGCACCTCGACACGAGCGCCGGGGTCATGATCACGGCGTCGCACAACCCGCCCGACGACAACGGCATGAAGGTCTACCTCGGCGGCGACGACGCCGGCTCGCAGATCGTCGCTCCGGCCGACGCCGAGATCGCCGCGCACATCTCGCGGGTCGCCGAGGGCACGACCGTGCCCGAACTGCCGCGCGGTTCCTTCGAGACGGCACCCGAGTCGGTCGTCGACGCGTACGTGGCCGAGACGGCGGCCATCGTCGGCCCACCGCCGGCGCAGCCGCGCGTCGTGTACACGGCGATGCACGGGGTGGGCTGGGAGACGATGCGACGAGTGCTCGAGACCGCGGGCTTCGACGCGCCCGCGCTCGTCTCGGCGCAGATCGAGCCCGACGGGCGGTTCCCGACCGTGGCGTTCCCGAACCCCGAGGAGCCGGGCGCCATGGACCTCTCCTTCGAGGCGGCCCGCGCGGCCGGGGCCGACCTCGTCATCGCGAACGATCCCGACGCCGACCGGCTTGCGATCGCGATCCCCGACGCCTCCGCCGACGCGGGCTACCGCCGGCTGACGGGCAACGAGGTCGGGCTGTTGCTCGGCTGGCTGGTCGCAGAGCGGGTGGCCGGTCCGGATGCCGCGGCCACGGCGGGGGCCGACGGTGCCGCCCGTGGCACGCTCGCGTGCTCGATCGTCTCCTCCCCCGGCCTCGGGGCCGTGGCGCGTGCCTACGGGCTCGACTTCGCCTCGACGCTCACCGGCTTCAAGTGGATCTCGCGGGCGCCCGGCCTGGTGTTCGGCTTCGAGGAGGCGCTCGGCTACCTCGTCAATCCCGCGACCCTGCGCGACAAGGACGGCATCTCCGCGGGCGTGGCGTTCCTGTCGCTCGCGGCCGGTGCCGCAGCGGACGGTCGCACCGTCGCCGACTTGCTCGACGAATTCGTCGAGCGGTTCGGCTCGTTCGCGTCATCGCAGGTGTCGATCCGCGTCACCGATCTCTCGCGCATCGCCGACGTCATGGCGCGCCTGCGCGCCCAGCCCCCGACCGAGGTGGGCGGGGTCGGCGTGGAGCGCATCGACGACCTGGCGCGCGGCGTCGACGGGCTCCCGCCCTCCGACGTGCTGCGCATCCTGCTCGACGGCGGCGCCCGGGTCATGGTGCGCCCGAGCGGGACGGAGCCGAAGCTCAAGGTCTACATCGATGCCGCCGCGACGGAGGGCACGGTCGCCGAGCGGCGCGCCGCCGCCTCCGACATGGTCGCGCGGCTCGAGGCGGGCATGCGCGAACTCGTCGCCTGAGCCTTCCTCGGCCTCAGCCGATCGACGCCTCGAGCTTGCGGCCGATCTCCTCGACGTCGAAGTAGTTCTCGACCTCGACGATCTCGGACCAGGTCCGGCCGAGCGCGGCGCGCACCCGCTCGGCGAGCTCGGTCGAGGTGAGGACGACCTGCGCGTCGGCCGCGGCGTCCGCGACGCCCGCGAGGTCGCTCGCCGTCACGTCGGCGGAGAGCCCGAGCCGGTCGAGCGCGCGTTCGGCGTTCGCCTTCAGGATGGCCGACGTCCCGACGCCGAGCCCGCACACCGCGACGATCCTCATGCGGCCGGCCCCGCGCCATCCGTCGCCTCGCGGGACGGCTCGCCGCCCTCGTCGAACACCGCGACCACGTCGGCCACCGAGCGCGCGTCGGCGAGCCGGTCGATCGCCGACCGATCGTTGAAGACGTTCGCGAGGCCCGCCACGCTCGCCACGTGCTCCTCGGCGTTCGAGACCGCGAGCCCGACGACCACGCGCACCGGGTCGTTGTGGGGATGGCCGAAGGCCACCGGCTCGGCGAGCGTGACGACCGCCAGCCCGCTGCGGACCACGTCGGGCCCGGGCCGCGCATGCGCAAGCGCCAGGCCCGGCGCGATGACGATGTACGCGCCGAACTCCTCGAGCACCGCGATCATGCGGTCGGCGTAGCCCTCGCGCGTCGCGCCGGAGCGGGTCAGCGCCCGCCCGGCTTCGCGCACGGCGGCACGCCAGTCGTCGGCGCGAGCGGCGAGGATCACGGCATCGTCGGGGAGCGGGGGAAGGGTCATCGTGATCGGAAAGGGTCAGGCCTCGTCGAAGCCGTCCTGGATCTGCTCGAGCAGGTCTTCGCGATCGTCGAGCGGCAGGAACGCCGCGGCGGCGGCGTTCAGCTGGAACGTCTCGAGGTCGTCGAGGTCGTAGCCGAACGCGTCGACGAGCAGCGCGAGCTCGCGCGTCAGGCTCGTGCCCGACTGCAGCCGGTTGTCGGTGTTGACGGTGACGCGGAAGCCGAGCTGGTAGAGCAGGTCGAACGGGTGGTCGACGAGCTCGTCGCCCCACGCCGCGATCGCGCCGGTCTGCAGGTTCGACGACGGGCTCGTCTCGAGCGCGATCTCGCGGTCGCGAACCCACTGCGCGACCGGACCGAGCGAGACGTAGGTGTTCTCGTCGTCCTGGCGCTCGATCGTGAGGTCTTCGGCGAGGCGCACGCCGTGGCCGAGGCGCAGGGCGCGACCGTCGAACAGGGCGCTGCGGATGGACTCGAGGCCGTCGCCCTCGCCGGCATGCACCGTGACCGGGAGGAACTGCGTGGCGAGGTAGTCGAAGGCGGTGCGGTGCCGACTGGCGGGGAATCCCGCCTCGGCGCCGGCGATGTCGAACCCAACGACGCCGCGATCGCGGTGGCGCACGGCGAGCTCGGCGATCTCGAGACCTCGGTCGGCGTGGCGCATCGCGGTGACGAGCTGGCCCACACGGATGCGACCGCCCTGCCGGCGCACCTCATCGACGCCCTCGTCGAGTCCGGCCTGCACGGCCTCGACCGTCTCGTCGAGCGAGAGCCCGCGGCTGAGGTGCTGCTCGGGCGCCCAGCGCACCTCGCCGTAGATCACGCCGTCCTCGGCGAGGTCGAGCGCGAACTCGCGCGCGACGCGGGCCAGGCCGTCGCGCGTCTGCATCACCGCGGTCGTCAGGTCGAACGTCTTCAGGTACTCGACGAGCGAGCCCGAGTTCGACTGGTCGGCGAACCAGGTCGCGAGCGCCTCGGCGTCGGTCGCGGGCACCTCGTGCCCGATCTCCTCTGCGAGTTCGATCAGGGTCTGCGGCCGCAGGCCGCCGTCGAGGTGATCGTGCAACGAGATCTTGGGCAGCGACCGGATGTCGGTCCCGTCCCCCTCGAGCCGGTAGTCGGTCGCGCGCGTGTCCACCCCACCACGATAGCGGCGCGCGCCTCGCCCGGCGCGGCCATTTCGCGCGGCGTCAGCGGCCGATGCGGTCGGCGATCAGGGGCCCGCCGTCCTGGATCTCGTCACCGGCGTCGCCGATGGTCCACGCGCCCTCGACGGCCTCGAGCGCCCGCGCGAACCGCTCGGGCTCGTCGGCGTGCAGCGTGAACAGCGGCTCGCCCTTGCGGACCGGATCGCCCGGCTTGGCGTGCAGGTCGATGCCGGCGGCGTGCTGCACCGGGTCCTCCTTGCGCGCGCGACCCGCGCCGAGGCGCCAGGCGCCGATGCCGAACGGCAGCGCCTCCTGCCGGACGAGCACGCCGTCCCGGTCGGCCACGACCACGTGCTGCTCCCGCGCCGTCGGCAGCGGCGCCTCGGGGTCACCACCCTGCGCACGGATCGCCGCACGCCAGGTGTCCATGGCGCGCCCGTCGTCGAGCGCCGCCTCGACGTCGAGGTCGGGCTTGCCGGCGAGCGCGAGCATCTCGCGGGCGAGTTCGACGGTCAGCTCCCGGATGTCGGCCGGCCCGCCGCCCGCGAGCACCTCGACGGACTCGCGCACCTCGTTGGCGTTGCCGATGGTGAGTCCGAGCGGCACGTTCATGTTGGTGAGCAGGGCTGACGTCGCGACGCCCGCATCCTCGCCGAGCTCGACCATGGTGCGCGCGAGCTCGCGGGAGCGCTCGATGTCCTGCAGGAACGCGCCCGAGCCGAACTTCACGTCGAGCACCAGTGCCCCCGTGCCCTCGGCGATCTTCTTCGACATGATCGACGAGGCGATGAGCGGGATGGCCTCGACCGTGCCCGTGATGTCGCGAAGCGCGTACAGCTTCTTGTCGGCGGGCGCGAGGCCGGCGCCGGCGGCGCAGATGACGCCGCCGACATCGCGCAGCTGCGCGAACATCTCGTCGTTCGACAGTTCGGCCCGCCAGCCGGGGATCGACTCGAGCTTGTCGAGCGTGCCGCCGGTGTGGCCGAGGCCACGGCCCGACAGCTGGGGCACGGCGACGCCGAAGGTCGCCACGAGCGGCATGAGGGGCAGCGTGATCTTGTCGCCGACGCCGCCCGTCGAGTGCTTGTCGGTCGTGGGCTTGCCGAGGCCGGAGAAGTCCATGCGCTCGCCCGACGCGATCATCGCCATCGTCATGTCGCGGATCTCGCGTCGCGTCATGCCGTTGAGGAAGATGGCCATGGTCATGGCCGACATCTGCTCGTCGGCGACGTACCCGCGGGTGTACGCGTCGACGAGCCAGTCGATCTGGGCGGTCGACAGCTCGCCGCGGTCGCGCTTCGTGCGGATCAGGTCGACGGCGTCGAAGGCCTCGACGGTGCTCATGCGGTCTCTCCTCGGAATTCGGCGAGCTGTCGCGGGCCGAACGCGTCGGGCAGCACCTCGTCGATGGTCTTCAGTCCCGAGACGGTCTCGAGCACCATGCCGTCAGCCGAGTGCTCGTAGAGCAGCTGGCGGCAGCGGCCGCAGGGCATGAGCACGTTGCCGTGGCCGTCGACGCAGGTGAACGCCGTGAGCTTGCCGCCCCCGGACATGACGAGCGCGGACACGAGCGAGCATTCGGCGCACAGCGTGACGCCGTACGAGGCGTTCTCGACGTTGCATCCGCTCACGATGCGGCCGTCGTCGGCGATCGCGGCCGCGCCGACCGGGAATTGCGAGTACGGGACGTACGCCTTCGCCATCGCCTCGCGGGCGATCTCGCGGAGGTGGTCCCAGTCGATCGCGTGCTGGGCGGTCATGGTGCTCCTCGGGTCAGGACTTGATGTACGGCTTGCCCTCGGCTGCGGGTGGTCGTGACTTCCCGACCAGCCCGGCGACGGCGAAGATCGTCACGACGTAGGGCAGCATGAGCATGAACTCGCTCGGCACGGGCGAGCCGATGACCGACAGCGTGTTCTGCAGGTTCGACGCGAAGCCGAACAGCAGCGCCGCGAGGGTCGCCTTGATCGGGTCCCACTGGCCGAAGATGACGGCGGCGAGCGCGATGAAGCCCGCGCCCGCGGTCATCTCCTTGTTGAAGGCGATGCCCGAGCCGATCGTGAAGAACGTGCCGCCGAGGCCGGCGATCGCGCCCGCGAGTGCGACGTTCCAGAACCGGGTGCGGTTCACGTTGATGCCCACCGTGTCGGCCGCCTGCGGGTGCTCGCCCACCGAGCGGACGCGCAGGCCCCACTTCGTGTGGAACAGGCCGACGTAGACGAGGGCCACGGCGACGTACATGAGGTAGACGATGATGGTCTGGCGGAACAGCACGGGCCCGATGATCGGGATCTCGCTGAGGACCGGGATCGGCAGCCGCTCGAAGCGCTGAGCGGTGTTGTTGAGTGCGGCGGCGTTCGGGGCGAGGACCTGCGAGAAGAAGAAGCTCGTGAGGCCGACGACGAGCACGTTGAGCACGACACCCACGATGACCTGGTCGACGAAGTACTTGATGGCGAAGGCCGCGAGCACCATGCCGACGAGCATGCCGGCGACCATCGCCGCGATGGTGCCGGCGATGAGGCCGAGCCAGGCCTGGCCCGTGGACGACGAGACGATCGAGCACACGACGGCCGCGGTGAACGCGCCCGCGAGCAGCTGGCCCTCGATCGCGATGTTGATGACGCCCGCGCGCTCGCCGATGACGCCGGCGAGCGCGCCGTAGATCAGCGGAACGGCGAGGCTCAGCGAGCCGAACAGGAGGCCGATCATGGGCAGTGATGCGCCCGCGCCGGCCCATGTCAGGAAGCCGAACATGAACAGGATCGCGAAGACGACGACGAGCCAGAGCGGCACGCGGCGCTTCTGCGACACGAGCCACGCCGAGTACGCCGTCACGAGCCCCAGCAGGACGACGACGGTCCACAGTGCGGGCATCGCCGGAACGGTGAGCTCGGGCAGCTGGATGACGTCGTTGGCCGTCGAGAGCCGATAGGTGGTGGTGGCACCGCCGGATCGCGGCGCGAACACCGCGAACGCGAGCAGCACGAGCGTGAAGACGCCGAAGGCGATGGGTGCCTTCCAGCTCGTCACGACGGTCGTGTCGAGCGACGTGGACTGCGGCACGACGGGGGCGTTCGCCAGCGAGCTGCTCACTTCGCCACCACCTCCTTCGGGGTGACGCGCGTCGGTCGCTTCCGGCGGTCGGGATCGGGCAGCCGGAAGATCGTGCGCACGAGCGGCGGCGCAGCGATGAAGAGCACGATGAGGGACTGCACGACGAGCACGATCTCGATCGGCACGCCCTCGGCGGCCTGCATCGCGAAGCCGCCGGCCTTGAAGGCACCGAACAGGATGCCCGCGGCGAAGGTGCCCCACGGCGTGGATCGGCCGAGCAACGCCACCGTGATCGCGTCGAAGCCGATGCCCGCGTCGATGCCGGCCGTGAACCCGCTCGTGACGGTGCCGAGCACCTGGCTGACGCCGGCGAGACCGAGCAGCGCACCCGAGATGAGCATCGCGTAGACGTACATGCCCTTGACGTTGATGCCGGCGACGCGCGCAGCATTGGGGTTGATGCCGACGGCGCGGAACTTGAATCCGAGGCTCGACCGGCTGAGGATCCACCACACGATCACCGTGGCGACCACCGCGAGGATGAAGCCGAAGTGCAGGTTGTACTGGTCGCCGAGGAGCGCGGGGAAGATCGCCGTCTCCTTCATCGCCGGCGTCTTGGGGTTCGACGAACCCGGTGCCTGCAGCAGGCCCGGCGTGCGCAGCAGCCATGACACGAGGTAGAAGGCGACGTAGTTGAGCATGATCGTCACGATCACCTCGTGGGCGCCGGTGCGCGCCTTGAGCAGGCCGGCGATGCCGGCCCACAGCGCACCGCCGATGAGGCCGCCGACGAGCGCCACGAGCATGTGCAGGCCCCAGGGCAGGTCGAAGCCGAACGCGAGCCAGCCCGCGACGGATGCCGCGATGAGCATCTGGCCGCGGCCACCGATGTTGAACATGCCGACGCGGAACGCGAGGGCGACGCCGAGGCCGCCGGCGATCAGGGGCGTCGCGAAGGTCAGCGTCTCGGTGAGCGGGCGGATGCCGTCGATGAAGGTGTCGCGCCGGAAGTTGTAGATCGCACCCTGGAACAGCGCCGAGTAGGCGCCGGACACCGAATCCCAGACGGCGACCAGCGTGTCGGTGGGACGCGCGAAGAAGTACACGCTCGTCTGCTGGACCCGCTCATCGGTGAAGGCGATCATGATCGCGCCGACCAGCAATGCGAGCAGGACGGCGAGCACCGAGATGATGGCGTTGCCGGTGGCGATGTCGCGCAGCGTCGTGTGCCAGCGGGACGGCGGAGCCACCTCTGCGGCCTCGGGCGCCGGGGCCTCGGGCTCCTCGGCGACGGCGCCGGGTTCCTCGAGGACGACGTCGATGTCGAGGTCGGGCTCGTCGGCGCGGGGCGCGTCGCCCCGCGGCTCCTGGGGGTCGCTCATGCGGCCGCTCCTTCTGCGGGGGTTTCGCCGGCCATCATGAGGCCGAGCACGTCGCGCGGGGTGTCGCCGGGCACGATCCCGACGATGCGCCCGCGGTACATGACCATGATCCGGTCGGCGAGCGCCTCGGCCTCGTCGAGCTCGGTGGTGACCACGAGCACCGGGACGCCGTCGTCGCGGGTCTCGACGATGCGCTTGTGGATGAACTCGATGGAGCCCACGTCGACGCCCCGGGTCGGCTGGGCCGCGACGAGGAGCCGGAGCTCGCGGCTCAGCTCGCGCGCCAGCACCACCTTCTGCTGGTTGCCGCCGGACAGGCGGCTGGCCCAGACGTCGATGCCCTGCGTGCGGATGTCGAACTCGCGGACCTTCTCGCGCGCGAACTCGGCCAGCGCCCCGCGCTGCAGGCTGCCGGCCCGAACGAACGGCGGACTCTCGCTGCGGTTCAGCATGAGGTTCTCGGCGATCGTGAACTCGCCGACGAGGCCGTCCTCCTTGCGGTCCTCGGGCACGAAGCCCACGCCGGATTCCAGGATCCGGCGCACGCTCGCGCCGACGAGCTCGACGCCGTCGAGCCGGACGGTGCCCTGCACATGCTCCTGCAGCCCCAGGAGCGCTTCGGTGAGCTCGGTCTGGCCGTTGCCCTGCACGCCCGCGACCGCGAGGATCTCGCCGCGGCGCACCTCGAAGCTCACCTCGTTGACCACGAGGTGGCCGAGCGGGTCGATCACCGTGAGGCCCTCGACGACGAGCGCGGGATCGCCGAGCGTCGGCTCCTCCTTGCGGACCTTCAGCTCGACCGCACGGCCGACCATGAGCGACGCGAGCTCGGCGTTCGATGCGGTGGGCGACGCCTCGCCGACGACCTTGCCGAGCCGGATGACCGTGATGCGGTCGGCGACCTCGCGCACCTCACGCAGCTTGTGCGTGATGAAGACGATGGACGTGCCCGACTCCTTGAGCTGGCGCATGATGCCCATCAGCTCGTCGGTCTCCTGCGGCGTCAGCACGGCGGTCGGCTCGTCGAAGACGAGCACGCGTGCATCGCGGGAGAGCGCCTTGATGATCTCGACCCGCTGCTGGACGCCGACCGGCAGGTCTTCGACCAGCGCATCGGGATCGACGTGGAAGCCGAACCGCTTGGAAATCTCGAGGACCTTCTCGCGGGCGGCCGCCAGGTCGAGCAGCCCGCCGGTGCGTGTGGACTCGTTGCCCAGCATGACGTTCTCGGCGACCGTGAACACGGGGATCAGCATGAAGTGCTGGTGCACCATGCCGATGCCCGCCGCCATCGCGTCGCCCGGTCCGGCGAAGTGCTGCACCTCGTCGTCGAGGAGCACCTCGCCCTCGTCGGCGGTGTACAGGCCGTAGAGCACGTTCATCAGCGTCGACTTGCCCGCGCCGTTCTCGCCGAGGAGGCAGTGGATCTCTCCAGCCTCAACGGTGAGGTCGATGTGGTCGTTGGCGACCAGGCTGCCGAAGCGCTTCGTGATCCCGCGAAGTTCGAGCTTCATGTCCCCGATCCTAGTGAGGGCGCTGCATCCGTTGGGGGTGCTGCGCGGATGTCGGAGCGGCTCATGGCGGCCTGCTCAGATGTTGGGATGCGCGCGCCGATGCGCGAGCCGGAATGCCGAACGGGGAGGCCGGCTGTGCCGACCTCCCCGTTCCGTACGGGTGTCCTTACTCCGCGAGGTAGGACTGGACCTCGATGTCACCGGCGATGATCGCGTCGCGCAGCTCGTCGAGCTCGCCCTGGAGCGTGTCGGAGACCTTCGACTCGAAGTCGTGGAACGGCGCGAGGCCGACGCCCTCGTTCTCGAGCGTGCCGATGAACGGCGTCGGGTCGAACTCGCCCTGGCCGGCGGCGAGCACGGCCTCGGAGACGCCGACGTCGATGCCCTTCAGAATCGAGGTCAGGACGAGGTCGGCCACGTCGGGGTCGGTCTCAGTGAAGTCCGCGTCGACGCCGATGAGGGCGATGTCACGGCCGGCCTCGCGGATCGCCGCTGCGGCCGACTGGTAGATCGGGCCGCCGACGGGCAGCACCACGTCGACGTCCTGGTCGATCAGGCCCTGCGCCACCTGGCGAGCGGTGTCGTTCGCCTCGAACCCGCCCGTGAACAGGCCGTCGGTGCCGTCCCAGCCGAGGACCTCGACGTTCGTGCCCTTCTCCTGGTTGTAGTAGTCGGCGCCCTGCTTGAAGCCGTCCATGAAGATCGAGACGGTCGGGAAGTTCATGCCGCCGAAGGTGCCGATCTTGTCGGTCTCGCTGAAGTCGGCCGCCGCGTAGCCGGCCAGGAACGCCGCCTGGGCGGTGTCGAACAGGATCGGCTTGATGTTCTCGGAGTCGACGGTGCCGTCGAAGTCGTTGTCGGCCGCGTCGTCGATGATGACGTACTCGATGTCGGGGTTGGCGAGCGCCGACTCGACCGTGGCGGCCGAGAGGGCGAAGCCGACCGTCACGATGAGGTCGCAACCCTGGTCGACGAGGCTCGTCAGGTTCGGGGCGTAGTCGGTCTCGGACGCGGACTCGACGGTGATCGCCTCGACGCCGAGCTCGTCGCTGGCCTGGGTGATGCCCTCGAAGCCGAGCTGGTTGAACGACTTGTCGTCGAAGCCGCCGGCGTCGGAGACCATGCACGGCTGGAAGTCGATCGCCTCGCCCGAGGCGCCGCCGTCTTCGGACTCCTCGGGAGCCGATGCGCAGCCCGCGAGCAGCGCGACCGCGCCGAGCGTCGCCAGGCCGCCGAACGCGGCCTTCTTGAACGTGAACGTCACAGTGTCCTCCAAAAGACTGCACCCCGATCAGGTCTCGGGGACCGTGCAGTCACGTTACCCAAAGTTTCGGCGGGCGCCACGGGTCGTTCGGCCCGGTCGGGCAATGGTTATGAAGCCGCGACCTTCTGCTCATATGAGCAGGGTTCACTCACCCCCGAGCGGGGGACGCGCCATCCGGGATCAGGGCGTCGACGGGGATTCGACGACCAGCTCGCCCGCGATGATGCTCTGCCTGACGCCCTCGATCTCGCCCTGCAACTCGGGCGGGACGAGCGACTCGAGGTCGTGGTACGGCGCGATCTCGACGCCGCCGTTCTCGAGCGTGCCGATGTACGGCTCGTTCGTGAACGAGTCGTCGACGACGTCTCCCACGATCTCGACCATCGCCTGCTGCGTGTTCTTCAGGACGCTCGTGAGCAGCACCGCGCGGTACTGCTCGGGAAGCGTGTCGTAGCCGTCGCTGTCGACCCAGATGATCGACGTCGCACCGCGCTCGAGCGCCGCGGCCGCCGCACCCTCGCCCACCTGACCGGCGACGGGGAGGATCACGTCGGCCCCCTGGTCGATGAAGCCCTCGGTGAGCACCTTGCCCTTGTTGACGTCCTCGAAGTCGCCCGTGAAGGCGCCGTCCTGGGCCTCCTTGTCCCACCCGAGTGCGCGCACCTGCGTGCCGTGCACCTCGTTGTACTGCGCGACACCGTCGACGAAGCCGTCCATGAACAGGGTCACCGGCGGCTGGTTGCCACCGCCGAAGGTCGCCACCATCCCCGTCTTCGAGACGCCTGCGGCGAGGTATCCGGCGAGGAAGGACGCCTGCGCGGTGTCGAACACGACCGGCTTGACGTTCTCGGCCTCGACCACCTCGTCGACGATGGCGAACGCCAGGTCGGGGTTCGCCTCGGCCTGGTCGAGCGTCGCCTGCGCGAGTTCGTATCCCACGGTGACGATGAGCTCGCAGCCGGAGTCGACGGCCTGCTGCACGTTCGGCTCGAGGTCGGTCTCGGCGGTCGAGACGAGCGCCTCGGCCTCGATGCCGTATTCCTCCTCGGCCTGCTGCAGGCCCTCCCAGCTGGACTGGTTGAAGGAACGGTCCTCGAGGCCGCCCGAGTTGGTGACCATGCGGGCGCAGACCTCGGCCTGGGCGCCGTCGTCGCCGCCTTCGGGTGCCTGGCCGCACCCGGCGAGCGCGAGGGATGCCGCGACGAGCGCGGCTCCGACCGTGACGACCCTGCGCACCGACATCCCGACCGCCTTCCCGTGCCTAGAGCACGTCGCTGGATCCGCCGAGACGCAGCGCGTCGACGACGGCCTTCACGCGCTGGGCGTGCTCGCTCGTGGTGACCAGCAGCGCGTCCGGCGTGTCCACGACGACGATATCGCGGACCCCGATCAGCGTGATCACGCGGTCGGCGCGGCTGACCACGATGCCGCTCGCGGCGTCGGCGAGGACGCGCGCGTTCTCGCCGAGGATCGCGAGCTCGCCCGAACGGCCGGAGGTGTTCAGCTTCGCCAGCGACGCGAAGTCGCCGACGTCGTCCCACTGGAAGTGGCCGCGGATGACCGCGAGCCGTCCCCGCTCGGCGGCGGGCTCGGCCACGGAGTAGTCGATGGCGATCTTCTCGAGCCCGGGCCAGATGCGGTCGACGGCCGGACCGCGCGTGGCGGGGTCGTCCCACGCCGCCGCGAGCTCGACGAGGGCGGCGTGCAGCTCGGGCTTGGTCCGCGCGAGCTCCTCGAGCAGCCGGTCCGCGCGCGCGATGAACATGCCCGCGTTCCACAGGTGCTTGCCACCCTCGAGGTAGGTGCGGGCCGTGTCGAGGTCGGGCTTCTCGACGAAGCTCGAGACGGCCGACGCGTGCTCCGCCCCCGGGATGTCGAGCGGCTCGCCGCACTCGATGTAGCCGAAGCCCACCGCCGGCTCGGTCGGCGTGATGCCGATCGTCGCGATGTACCCGGCGTCGGCCGCGGCGACCGCCGAGGCGACGGCCTCGCGGAACAGCGTCGAGCCCGAGATGACGTGGTCGGCCGCGAACGAGCCGATGATCACGCCCGGCTCGCGGCGCTGCAGGATCGCCGCGGCGAGCCCGATGGCCGCGGTCGAGTCGCGCGGCTCGCTCTCGAGGACGATGTTCTCGTCGGCCAGCTCGGGCAGCTGAGCCTCGACGGCGGCGCGATGCGCGCGGCCGGTGACCACCATGATGCGCTGCTCGCCCGACAGGGGCGCCAGGCGGTCCCAGGTGTCGCGCAGCAGCGTCTGACCCGACCCGGTGAGGTCGTGAAGGAACTTGGGCGCGTCGGCGCGCGACAGCGGCCAGAGCCGTGAGCCGACGCCGCCGGCGGGGATCACGCTGTAGAAGCGTTCGAGGGGAGCCTGTCGCATCCGATCAGGATAGTGGCGGGTCCCTGCATGGACGCGGCGGCGAACGAAGCACGCGCGCGGCGGGGATAGACTCGTGCCGGGCCATCGGTCCCGTCACGCCCACAGTCGGGCGACGCACACCGCCAGGAGGGTTGTCCATGTCCGCAACGACGACACGGACCCCGACCGCACCCCAACCGGCGCAGCAGAAGCCGGGCGGCACGCTCTACCGCGGCCGCGAGGGCATGTGGTCGTGGGTGCTGCACCGGATCACCGGGGTGGCGATCTTCTTCTTCCTCCTCGTGCACATCCTCGACACGGCCCTCGTGCGGGTGAGCCCCGACGCGTACAACGCGGTCATCGGCACCTACCAGACGCCGATCATGGGCCTCGGCGAGGTGGCCCTCGTCGGCGCGATCGTCTTCCACGCGTTCAACGGGCTGCGCATCATCCTCGTCGACTTCTGGTCGTGGGCGACCCGCAACCAGAAGGTCCTCTTCTACGTCGTCGTGGCGCTGTGGGTCCTCACCATGCTCGCGTTCACCCCGCGCCACCTGATCAACGTCTTCAGCCACTAGGAGCGCGAGATGACCGTCATCGAATCCCCGCGCACCCCGGCGCGGCCGGCGCCGCGGAAGGGCGTCAACCTCGAGAAGTGGGGCTGGATCTGGATGCGCGCCTCCGGCGTGGTCCTCGTCGTGCTGATCTTCGGCCACCTCTACGTGAACCTCGTCGACGGCGAGGGCGTGAAGGCCATCGACTTCGGCTTCGTCGCCGGCAAGTGGGCCAGCCCGTTCTGGCAGGTCTGGGACCTCCTGATCCTCTGGCTCGCGCTGATCCACGGCGCGAACGGCATGCGCACGATCATCAACGACTACACGAGCCCCGGCGCGGTGCAGAAGGTGCTGAAGGGCGCGCTGCTGCTCGCGACCGTCGTCCTGCTCGTGCTCGGCACGCTCGTGATCTTCACGTTCGACCCGTGCCCCGCCGGATCGCCGGCCGAGCTCCTCCCCTCGTTCTGCACCGCATAGGAGACACGTGACCACCGAGAACCACGTCGACACGACGGTCGTCGACGGCGTCCACCACCACCAGTACGACATCGTCATCGTCGGCGCAGGCGGCGCCGGCATGCGCGCGGCCATCGAGGCCGGGCCCGGCGCGAAGACGGCCGTCATCTCGAAGCTCTACCCGACCCGCTCCCACACCGGCGCGGCGCAGGGCGGCATGGCGGCCGCGCTCGCGAACGTCGAGGAGGACAGCTGGGAGTGGCACACCTTCGACACCGTCAAGGGCGGCGACTACCTCGTCGACCAGGATGCCGCCGAGATCCTCGCGAAGGAGGCCATCGACGCGGTCATCGACCTCGAGAACATGGGCCTGCCGTTCAACCGCACGCCCGAGGGCAAGATCGACCAGCGCCGGTTCGGCGGGCACACGCGCGACCACGGCAAGGCCCCGGTGCGCCGCGCGTGCTACGCCGCCGACCGCACCGGCCACATGATCCTGCAGACGCTGTTCCAGAACTGCGTCAAGCTCGGCATCGAGTTCCACAACGAGTTCTACGCGCTCGACCTGGTGATGACCGAGGTCGACGGCGTACCCCAGCCCTCCGGCATCGTGGCCTACGAGCTGGCCACGGGCGAGCTCCACGTCTTCCAGGCCAAGGCGATCATCTTCGCCACCGGCGGCTTCGGCAAGATCTACAAGACCACGTCGAACGCGCACACCCTCACGGGCGACGGCGTCGGCATCATCTGGCGCAAGGGGCTGCCGCTGGAGGACATGGAGTTCTTCCAGTTCCACCCGACCGGCCTCGCGGGGCTCGGCATCCTCCTCACCGAGGGCGCGCGCGGCGAGGGCGCGATCCTGCGCAACGCCTCGGGCGAGCGGTTCATGGAGCGCTACGCCCCCACCATCAAGGACCTGGCGCCGCGCGACATCGTCGCCCGGTGCATGGTGCAAGAGGTCGCCGAGGGCCGCGGCGCCGGTCCGCACAAGGACTACGTGCTGCTCGACTGCACGCACCTCGGGGCCGAGGTGCTCGAGACCAAGCTGCCCGACATCACCGAGTTCGCCCGCACGTACCTCGGCGTCGACCCGGTGTACGAGCCCGTCCCGGTCATGCCCACCGCGCACTACGCGATGGGGGGCATCCCGACCAACGTCGCGGCCGAGGTGCTGCGCGACAACACGACCGTCGTGCCCGGCCTCTACGCGGCCGGCGAGTGCGCGTGCGTCTCGGTGCACGGCTCGAATCGCCTCGGCACCAACTCGCTGCTCGACATCAACGTCTTCGGCAAGCGCGCCGGCCGCAACGCGGTCGAGTACGTCAAGACCGTCGACTTCACCCCGCTGCCCGCCGACCCCGCTGCCGGCGTGCGCGCGCTCCTCGAGACGCTGCGCGACTCCGACGGCACCGAGCGCATCGCGGCGATCCGCAAGGAGCTGCAGGACGAGATGGACAAGGGCGCGCAGGTGTTCCGCACCAGCGAGTCGCTGGCCCACGTGGCATCCGTCATCTCGAACCTGCGCGAGCGCTACCGGCACATCGCCGTCCAGGACAAGGGCAAGCGGTTCAACACCGACCTGCTCGAGGCCGTCGAACTGGGCTTCCTGCTCGACCTCGCCGAGGTCGTCGTGACGTCCGCCGCCAACCGCGAGGAGAGCCGCGGCGGCCACATGCGCGACGACTTCCCGAACCGCGACGACGCGAAGTACATGCAGCACACGATGGCCTATCTCTCGGGCGACCCGCACTCCACGCACGCGGCCGACCACATCCGGCTCGACTGGAAGCCCGTGACGATCACCCGATACCAGCCGATGGAGAGGAAGTACTGACGTGACGACCGCCACGCTCCAGAACGCGTCGACCGGCACGGTGGATGCCGCCACGCAGGCCTTCACCGTCACGTTCCTGATCCGCCGCTTCGACCCCGACGTCGACACCGAGCCGCGCTGGCAGGACTTCGACGTCGAGATGTACGCGACCGACCGCGTGCTCGACGCGCTGCACAAGATCAAGTGGGAACAGGACGGCTCGCTGACGTTCCGTCGCTCGTGCGCGCACGGCATCTGCGGCTCCGACGCCATGCGCATCAACGGCCGCAACCGCCTCGCCTGCAAGACGCTGATCAAGGACCTCGACATCTCGAAGCCGATCTACGTCGAGGCGATCAAGGGCCTGCCGCTCGAGAAGGACCTCATCGTCGACATGGAGCCGTTCTTCGCGAGCTACCGCGAGGTGCAGCCGTTCCTCATCGCGAACTCGACGCCCGAGCCCGGCAAGGAGCGCATCCAGGACGTCGCGTCGCGCGCCCGCTTCGACGACACCACGAAGTGCATCCTCTGCGCCGCGTGCACCTCGTCGTGCCCCGTGTTCTGGACCGACGGCCAGTACTTCGGCCCCGCCGCCATCGTGAACGCGCACCGGTTCATCTTCGACTCGCGCGACGACGAGGCGAAGGTGCGCCTCGACATCCTCAACGACAAGGAGGGCGTGTGGCGCTGCCGCACGACCTTCAACTGCACCGACGCATGCCCTCGCGGCATCGAGGTCACGAAGGCGATCGCCGAGGTCAAGCAGGCCATCCTGCGCGGCTCGCCCTGAGTCCGATCATCGTCCCGCGGAGGGGTCGGCGCGTCGCGCCGGCCCCTCCGTCGTTCCCGTGACGCCACGCCGAAGCCGGGCCCTTCGCCGCGCCGGTGCCGCGGCATCCGCTCGCTAGGGTGAGCGTGTGAGCGAACGCGATCGGGGGCGCGGGAACGGAACGCCCGACGGTGCCTCGGGCGCGCCCACCGACGGTGGGACGCCCGCGCCATCCGGCCCCGCATCGGACGACCGGCCGCGGTCCACCGCCGCCGATGTCGCCGAGAGCATGCGCGAGCGCTTCGACGAGCCGATCGCGAAGGTCGAGGACCTCACGCAGCGGACGATGGCGCTCTTCCCTGTGCGGGTGTGGCGGCACTTCCTCGCCCGCAACGGGTTCCTGCTCACCGCGGGCATGAGCTACCAGTCGCTGTTCGCGGTGTTCGCGGCGATCTACATCGTCTTCGCCGTCGCGGGCATCTGGCTGCTGGGCGACGACGAGACGCTCGACGCCCTGATCACCCTCATCAACACGTACGCGCCGGGCCTGGTCGGCGAGAACGGGGTCATCACCCCCGAGGCGTTGCAGGAGGCGGCCACCGCGAGCACGAGCCTCTTCGGGTGGACGGGTGCCGTCGCCCTCGGCGGCCTGGTCTGGACGGCCATCGGATGGGTGACGTACGCCCGGATGGCCGTTCGGAGCATCTTCGGCCTGCCCAAGGACGATCGCGCCTACCTGTACCTCAAGGGTCGCGACTTCCTCGCCGCGCTCATGTTCGGCCTCGCCATCCTCGTCGCGGCCGTGCTCTCGATCGTGGCGACCGGGTTCCTCGACTGGGTGTTCAGCCTGCTCGGGATCGGGCTGACGACCGATTCCCCCGTCGTCAGCGCCACCCTCCAGCTCGGCGCGCTCGCCATCGTGTTCGTCATCGACACGCTCGCGCTCGCGGTCATGTTCCGGTTCCTGTCGGGCGCCGAGATGCCGTGGCGCCGGATGTGGACGGGATCGCTGCTCGGCTCCGCGGCGCTCAGCGTGCTGCAGCTCGCCGGCGGCTTCGTGCTCTCGTGGGCCGGGTCGAACCCGTTGCTCGCGACGTTCGCTGTGCTCGTGGCGCTGCTGCTCTGGTTCCGCATCGCTAGCATCATCATCCTCGTCGCCGCGTCGTGGATCGCGGTGGAGGCCGCCGACCGGAACGAGTCGCTCCGACGGGTCACGGCCGAGCAGCTCGAGGCGGAGCGGCGGGTCCGGGAGTACGAGGCGCTCGTGACGGCGGCGCGAGTGCGGGTGCGCGAGGCGAGCCAGGAGCTCGCGGCCGCGCGCTGGTACGAACGGGTGGTCGCCGAGCGACGGCTGACGAAGGCGCGACGCGAACTCGCCGAGCTCGAGGCGAACGCCCCGCCCCCACCGCCCGCCCGACCGCGCGCCTGGCTGGCGCCGAACGACCGGAACGGCGGCGACCGCCCGAACGCCTGAGTCAGGGCGGCGTGGTCGGTGGCCTCGCCTAGGATCGAAAGCATGCCCTCCGCGTCCCCGCTCCGTATCGCCAGCGCCAACGTGAACGGGATCAGGGCGGCGTTCCGCCGCGGCATGGGCGAGTGGCTCGCCGCGCGCGACATCGACATCCTCGCGATGCAAGAGGTCCGGGCCTCCACCGACGACGTCGCTGAGCTCCTCGGCGACGAGTGGAGCATCGTGCACGACCCGGCGACCGCGAAGGGCCGGGCGGGCGTGGCGATCGCGAGCCGCGCCGACGCGAGCATCCACCGCGTCGAGCTCGGCGTCGGCGACCACGACACCGCCGGGCGCTGGCTCGAGGCCGACTACGAGGTCGACGGCCGCATCGTCACGGTCGTGAGCTGCTACGTGCCGTCGGGCGTGGCCGATTCCCCGAAGCAGGTCGAGAAGTACCGCTTCCTCGATGCGATGAGCGAGCGGATGGCGCAACTCGCCGACCACGAGCTCGCCGTCGTCGTCGGCGACCTCAACGTCGGCCACCGCACGCTCGACATCAAGAACTGGAAGGGCAACCTCAAGCACGCCGGCTTCCTGCCCGAGGAGCGCGAGTACTTCGACCGCTTCATGGGCGCCGAGGGCGAAGACCAGTACAACGCGGGCGCCGGCTTCGGCTGGGTCGACGTGGGCCGACGCGTCGCCGGCGAGGTCCCCGGGCCGTACACGTGGTGGTCGTGGCGCGGCAAGGCGTTCGACAACGACAGCGGATGGCGCATCGACTACCAGCTCGCGACCCCGAAGCTGGCCGAGGCGGTGGCCGCCTACACGGTCGACCGCGCCGACGCCTACGACCAGCGATGGTCCGACCACGCCCCCGTCGTCGTCGACTACGCCATCCAACCCTGAGGACCTGACACCGAAATGAACACCGCACGCCCCGTCGTCTTCTCCGGCATGCAGCCGTCGGGCGACTCGCTCCACCTCGGCAACTACCTCGGCGCCCTCGTGAACTGGGTCGCCCTCCAGGAGGACCACGACCCGATCTACTGCGTCGTCGACCTGCACGCCATCACCGTCCCGCAGGATCCGACCGAGCTGCACGCCGCCACGCGCCGCACCGCGGCGCAGTACCTCGCGGCCGGCGTCGATCCCGAGCGCTCGACCCTGTTCGTCCAGTCGCACGTGCTCGCCCACACCGAGCTCGCCTGGGTGCTCGGCACGCTGACCGGCTTCGGCGAGGCCAGCCGCATGACGCAGTTCAAGGACAAGTCCGCCCGGTACGGGGCCGAGGCGACCACGGTCGGCCTCTTCACCTACCCGGTGCTCATGGCCTCCGACATCCTGCTCTACGGCACGCAGCTCGTGCCCGTCGGCGACGACCAGCGCCAGCACCTCGAGCTCACGCGCGACCTCGCGGGTCGGTTCAACTCGCGCTTCGGCGAGACGTTCGTCGTGCCCGAGGCACTGATCCCCAAGGAGTCGGCGCGCATCTACGACCTGCAGGATCCGAACGCCAAGATGTCGAAGTCGGCGTCGAGCCCGAACGGCCTCGTCAACCTGATGGACGACCCCAAGGTCATCGCCAAGAAGATCAAGAGCGCGGTGACCGACACCGAGCGCGAGGTCCGGTACGACCCGCAGGCCAAGCCCGGCATCGCCAACCTGCTCGACATCTACGCGACGGTCTCGGGGCGCACGATCCCCGAACTCGAGGCCGAGTACGACGGCCGCGGCTACGGCGACCTGAAGAAGGACCTCGCCGAGGTCGTGGTCGAGCGCGTCGCGCCGATCCGCGCGCGCACGCTCGAGCTCATGGAGGATCCGGCCGAGCTCGACCGGCTGCTCGCGATCGGTGCCGACAAGGCGGCCGAGCGCGCCGATCGCACGCTCGCGACGGTCTACGAGCGCGTCGGCTTCCTGCGCCGCCGGTGAGTGCGAGCCGGCGCGACGAGACGCCGTCGCAGGATCCGGCGCCCGGCGGCGCCGTGATCCTGTTCGACCTCGACGACACGCTCATGGCGCATCGCGAGGCGGTCGCCGACGGAATCCTGGCGCACCTGCGCGAGCGAGGATACGACGCCCACGTCGCCGAGGCCCGTGCCCTCTGGCACGAGCTCGAGGAGCGGCACTACCACGCGTACCTCGCCGGCGCGCTGACCTTCGAGGAGCAGCGGCGCGCCCGCGCTTCGGAGTTCGCGCTCGCACACGGCGACGCCCTCGACGATGACGCGGCGGGGGCCTGGTTCGCCCGGTACTTCGAGCACTATCGCGCCTCCTGGGCACTGCACGACGACGTCGAACCGGCGTTCGACGCGCTCGAGCGGACCCTTCCCGGTGTGCGATTCGGGATCATCACGAACGGCGAGGAGGAGTTCCAGCTCGCCAAACTCGTCCGCCTCGGACTCGAGGTCGGGCATCCGGGTCGCATCGCCCATCTCGTCGCGTCGGGTTCCGAGGGCGTCACGAAGCCCGATGCGCGGATCTTCCACGCGGCGATCGCGCGGTTCGCCGCGTCCTCGCCGGTCTCGGCGGCGGCCTACGTCGGCGATCGGCTGCGCACCGACGCGATCGGCGCCGCACGCGCCGGGCTCGTCGGCGTCTGGCTGAACCGTTCCGGCGAGCGCCCCGACGAACTCGACGCAGCGGATGCCGCGACCGCCGGGGTGCTCGAGATCCGCTCGCTGTCCGAACTCCCGGCGCTGCTCCGCGATCACCTCGCGGGCGAGTAGCGGCGGCCGCAGGCCGACGCGTATCGAGACCCCCACGAGGAGGGTCTCGATACGCGTGCCGCTCCGCCGCGCGCTACTCGACCACCGAGGGTCAGCGGACGTCGTCGTCGACCCAGTCGAGGGTCTTGGTGACGGCCTTCCTCCAGTTGCGCAGAAGCCGGCCCTGCTCGGCCTCGTCCATCGACGGCTCCCAGCGACGATCCTCCTGCCAGTTCTTGGCGAGGTCGTCGAGGTCGGCCCAGAAGCCGACCGCGAGGCCGGCCGCGTACGCGGCGCCGAGCGCCGTCGTCTCGGCGACGACCGGGCGCACCACCGGGACGCCGAGGATGTCGGCCTGGAACTGCAGCAGGGTGTCGTTGGCCGTCGCCCCGCCGTCGACGCGCAGTTCCGTGAGCTCGATCCCCGCATCGGCGTTCACGGCGTCCACGACGTCGCGCGTCTGGAACGCGATCGCCTCGAGTGCCGCCCGCGCGATGTGCCCCTTCTGCACGTAGCGGGTCAGGCCCACGAGCGCGCCGCGCGCGTCCGGACGCCAGTACGGGGCGAAGAGCCCCGAGAACGCGGGCACGAAGTACGCGCCGCCGTTGTCCTCGACGGACGTCGCGAGCTCCTCGACCTCGGCGGCCGACGAGATCAGGCCGAGGTTGTCGCGCAGCCACTGCATCAGCGAGCCCGTCACGGCGATCGACCCCTCGAGCGCGTAGTGGACCGGCTGGTCGCCGAGCTTGTAGCCGACGGTGGTGAGCAGCCCGTTCTTCGAGTGGACGATCTCCTCGCCCGTGTTGAAGATGAGGAAGTTGCCCGTGCCGTAGGTGTTCTTCGCTTCGCCGGCGTCGAACGCGGCCTGGCCGAACGTGGCGGCCTGCTGGTCGCCCAGGATCCCGGCGATGGGGGTCTCGCGCAGCAGCGAGTGCTCGTTCGCGACGCCGTACACCTCGGACGAGGACCGGATCTCCGGCAGCATCGAGCGCGGCACGCCGAACGCGGCGAGGATCTCGTCGTCCCACTGGAGGGTCTCGAGGTCCATGAACATCGTGCGGCTCGCGTTCGTGACATCCGTCGCGTGCACGCCGCCGTCGACCCCGCCTGTGAGGTTCCAGAGCACCCAGGTGTCGGTCGTGCCGAAGAGCAGGTCGCCCGCCTCGGCCTTCTCGCGTGCCCCGGGCACGTTCTCGAGGATCCAGACGATCTTGGTGCCCGAGAAGTAGGTGGCGAGCGGCAGCCCGACCTTGTCCTTGAAGCGCTCCACGCCGCCCTCGGCGGCGAGCCGGTCGACGATGGGCTGCGTGCGGGTGTCCTGCCAGACGATGGCGTTGTAGACGGGCTCGCCGGTCGTGCGGTCCCAGACCACCGCGGTCTCGCGCTGGTTCGTGATGCCCACCGCGGCGATGTCGTGCCGGGTCAGGTTCGCCTTGCCGAGCGCCTGCCCGATGACCTCGCCCGTGTTGCGCCAGATCTCGGCGGGGTCGTGCTCGACCCATCCCGGCTTCGGGAAGATCTGCTCGTGCTCGAGCTGCCCGGTCGAGACGATCGATCCGGCCTTGTCGAAGATGATCGCGCGCGACGAGGTCGTGCCCTGGTCGATCGCGAGGATGTGGTCAGCCATCTGAGAACTCCGTCGTGTCAGTGAATGGATTGGGGTCGGGCGCGCTGACGCGCGCGGATGGCGCGGCTCAGCCGAGCAGCGGCAGCAGCGGGATCGCGGCCCAGCCGGCGAGCACGCCGCCGATGATCGGGCCGACGACGGGCACCCACGAGTAGGACCAGTCGGAGCCGCCCTTGCCTGCGATCGGGAGCACTGCGTGCGCGATGCGCGGGCCGAGGTCGCGGGCGGGATTGATCGCGTAGCCGGTCGGGCCACCGAGGGAGGCGCCGATGCCGATCACGAGCAGCGCCACGGGCAGCGCGCCGAGCGCGGCGAGCCCCGACGCGTCGCCGTTGCGGCCGAAGCCGATCACGACGAACACGAGCACGAAGGTGCCGATGATCTCGGTCACCAGGTTCCAGCGTACGAGCGGATGGCGGGACCGGTCGAGAACACGCCGAGCTTCGGCGCAGCCTCGGGCTCGGCGTCGAAGTGCTGCTTGTAGGCCAGCCAGCACACGACGGCCCCGATGAACGCGCCGATGAGCTGCGCGCCGATGTACGTGAGCACCGAGAGCGCGTCGACGGGAACACCCGGGACGAACTCGGTCGCGCCGTTCGCGACGAGTCCGAGGGTGACGGCGGGGTTCAGGTGCGCGCCGGAGGCGTACGCGACGATGACGCCGGCGAAGACCGCGAGGCCCCAGCCGAAGTTGACCATCAGGAACCCGCCGCCGAAGCCCTTGTTCTTCGCGAGCGCGACATTGGCGACGACGCCGCAGCCGAGGAGCACGAGCATGGCCGTGCCGACGAGTTCCGACAGGAACACGACACCGAGAGTGTCCACGTTGACCTTCTTTCGTTGTGATCGGGATGCCGCGTCCGCGCGGCCCCGATGAAACGTACCGGCGGGAAAGCCCGGAAAACGGCGGTCCCGCGTGCACGTCTGTGCAAGTTGGAGCCGGTGTCGAGTGGGGCTACTCGACCGGCGACGCCGCCTCGAGCACGACGCCGTGGCGGTCGGCGAGCAGGCGGCGCGTTGCCTCGACCTCGGCGCGTCGCTCCGCGGCATCCCACCCGAGCTCGTCGCCGACGACCTCCGCGAGCTCATCGAGCAGCAGCGGCGTGAGCGCACCCGTGAACGCGAGGCTCGTTCGGCGCAGCACGAGGTCGGCGAGATGCACGACCCGCTCGTTCCGGGCGAGCCAGGCGACCTCTTCGCGGCTGTATCCCTCGTGCACGGCGAACGGCGTCTCGGGGCCGCCCTCGACCTCTCGGATCAGTGCCTCCGAACGCGTGCCGTAGCGCTCGAGCAGCGCCTCGGCGCGCGCGCGGCCGACTCCGTCGCCATGCCCGGCGATCCACACCAGCCGCGCGTCATCCGTCGTCGGGTACCCGGCGCCGCCGCCGATCGGCAGGCCCTTCGTGGAGCGCACGCGTGAGCGGCCGACGAGCTCGAGGACCTCGTCGGCGAGGTGCTCGGCGAGCGCCCGGAACGTGGTCCACTTGCCGCCCACGAGGCTCAGCATCGTGGTGCCCGGGCGCTCCGCGACATCCGCCCGCTCGATGCGGTAGTCGCGGCTCACGAAGCCGGGCTGGGTGTCGTCGTGACGCGGCAGGGGTCGCACCCCCGAGAAGCGGTACACGATCTGCGAACGGTCGACGCGGATGCCTGGGAAAACGTGCGCGACGAGGTCGAAGAAGTAGTCGACCTCGGCCTCGGTGCATACCGCGGGCTCGCGCATGTCGTGCTCGAGGTCGGTCGTGCCGACCATGACGCGACCCTTCAGCGGGTAGATGAGCACGATGCGGCCGTCCTCGTGCTCGAAGAAGATCTCTCGGCCGCCGGTCGCCTCGAGCAGCTCGGGGTGGTCGAGCACGATGTGGGAGCCCTTGGTGCCGCCCATGAAGCGGGTCTCGCGGCCGAGCTGCGCGTTCGTCAGGTCGGTCCAGGGACCGGAGGTGTTGACGACGACGTCGGCGGCGAGGTCGAACTCGTCGCCCGTGACCGCATCGCGCACGCGCACGCCGTTCGCACCGAAGCCGACCGCTTCGAGGTGGTTCGCCGCCCGGGCGTGCGGACCGGCCGCGAGGCCGTCGAACAGCACGTCGAGGGCGAGCCGCTCGGGGTCGTGCATGCTCGCGTCGTAGTACGTCGCGGTGTACTTCAGGCCCGGGTTCAGCGCGGGCAGCTCGGCGAGCGACTTCTTGGCACCGAGGAACCGGTGCCGCGGTACGCTCCCGCCGTCGCGCGAGAACGCGTCGTACATGGTCAGTCCGGCCTTGATGAGCGCCGCACCGCGCTCGGTGGGCGCGCCCTGCTTGTGCGTCAGGAACCGCAGCGGCGCGGAGAGGATGCCCGAGAAGGTCGAGAAGATCGGCACGGTCGTACGCAGCGGCTTGACGTAGTGCGGCGCGATCCTCAGCAGGCCGTTGCGCTCCTGCACCGACTCCTGCACGAGGCGGAACTCGCCGTTCTCGAGGTAGCGGATGCCCCCGTGGATCATGTGGCTCGACGCCGACGAGGCGCCCGAGACGAAGTCGTCGCGCTCGACGAGCACGACGTCGACGCCCTGCAGGGCGAGGTCGCGGAACGTGGCGATGCCGTTGATGCCGCCGCCGATGATCACGACCTCGGCGGTGGGTCGGGCGCGCAGCGCCGACACCTCGGGGCGGGTGCGGGGCGCGTGGTTCGGTCGGGTCGTCATCGACGTGGTGGGCGACATCGCTGTCCTTTCGAGCTGCGGTCACGCCGGCTTGCGGAGGCGGGCCGGCTGTGGATGAATACATCGTGAGCACATGCGCACATGCTTGCAAGCCGAATGAACAGATGTGCAAGAGGGGGCGGCGATGACCGTGACGGATGCCGCGGGGCCGGCGCTGGAGGGCGAACTGCCGTCCGGCAAGGTCCGCGATGCGCTGCGAGCAGCGCACCTGTACTACCTGCAGGACCTCACGATGGACGCCATCGCGAAGGAGCTGCACACCTCGCGATCCTCGGTATCGCGGCTGTTGAGCCACGCCCGCGCGACCGGACTGGTCGAGATCTCCATCCACTCGCCGCTCGACCTGCCGAGCCGGCTCGAGCAGGAGATCCTCGAGCGCCACGAGGTCTCGGCGCACGTCGTGCCGGTGCCCGACCACGCCAGCGACGTCGACCGGCTCGAGCGGGTCGCGCTCTCGGCTGCACGGATTCTCAGCCGCTTCATCGACTCGAACCAGACGATCGGCGTCGCGTGGGGCTCGACCATGAGCGCGATGAGCCGGCACCTCGCCCCCAAGGCGACGCACAACTCCGAGGTCGTGCAGCTCAACGGCGCGGGCAACCTCCGCACGACCGGCATCCTGTACGCCTCGGAGCTGCTGCGCCGCTTCGGCGACGCCTTCGGCGCTCGGGTGCAGCAGTTCCCGGTCCCCGCATTCTTCGACGATCCCGCCACGAAGCAGGCCTTCTGGCGGGAGCGCAGCACGCGGCGCCTGCTCGACCTGCAGGCCGGGATGGACGTGGCGATCTTCGGCATCGGCTCGCCCTTCGCCGAGGTGCCGAGCCACGTCTACCAGGGTGGCTACCTCGAGCGAGCCGACTACGAGTCGCTCTCGCGCGACGGTGTGGTGGGCGACGTCGCGACGGTCTTCTACCGAGCGGATGGATCGACCGAGGGCATCGCGATGAACGCGCGCGGCACCGGGCCCGACTTCGCGACGCTCCGACGCGCGCCCCGGCGCATCTGCGTCGTCTCGGGGCGGGCGAAGCTGCCGGGCTTGACCGGAGCCCTGGCGGCGGGACTCATCACCGACCTCATCATCGACGAGGGGACGGCACGCGACCTCGTCGGGGAGGCGTGATGCGGGTAGCCTGACCGTCGGATGACCGACCTGACCCGCCCGCCCGCACGACGCAGCCCGGCCGCGACCGCCGCGGTCGCGGTCGTCGTCGGCGTGCTCATCACCGCGGCCGGCCACCAGCTTGCCGCGACCGAGATGCACCGGCAGTTCTGGCCGTCGTGGGTCGCGGCCGACACTCGAAGCGACGACGCATCCGCCGCGTACGACGAGGCGATGGCGCTTGGCGAGGCCGCCGTGAGCCGGACCGAGGAGCTCGAGGCCGTCCTCACGCCCGACCTGGTGCGCGACCAGGACCGCACCGCGCTGACCGACGCGCTCGTGGGGCTGCGGTCCGAGCTCGACGAGGGTGCTGCCGCGGGCGCGGCACGGCTCGGCATCGTCGAGCTCACCGACCCCGATGCATTCGCTCCTGCCTGGGAACGGTACGCCGACCTGTGGGAGATCTCGGAGCTCGTCCCGGAGCGCATCGCGGCGGCGGAATCGAGCGAGGCCGCGACCGATGCCGTGCAGGCGGCGCGCGACGAGGTCGACGCGGCGACCGAGACGCTGGTCGCCGGCGCTCACGAGATCGCGCGCGCGGAGCTCGCCGCGAACCCGTCTGCGACGTTCCGCGCGCGGAGCACGCTGCAACAGCTCGTCGACGGCGCAGCGTCGACCACCGATGCCGCCGGGTTCACCGCGCTCGTGACCGCGGTCGCCGACGTCCGCGCGTCGCACGCGGCCGCGGTGGCCCGCGCCGACGCCAACCCGGTGCGTGCCGAGATCGAGGCGTTCGCGCGATCCATCGCGAACGGGGTCGCGCTCGACTTCGCCTGGGCGTACGAGGTCGCCGGGCTCGAGAGCGACACGTGGTACTCCGGCACGGCCGAATTCGGGGTCGACGGCGGCGAGTGGGGGCTGATCACGCTGAGCGAGAGCATCGAGTGGGCCTGGGGGAACGACCCCAACGCCGAGGCGGTCGTCGTCCACGAGGTGGGCCACACGCAGGTGATCCGCGAGGCGTGCCGCGCGCTGTTCGAGGAGGCCGGAAGCGACCACGAGTCATGGGCGACGGCCTGGGCGATCAGCATGGGCTACGACCTCCCCGGCGCCGGCATCGAGGCGTACGGGCGGCCGAGCGATGCGCAGGTCGCCGCGGCCGCCGAGTGCCGCTGACGCGTTCGGTGGTCGAGTAGCCCCGCGGCGAAGCCGCGCGCGTACCGAGGCCTGGAACCCGGGGAATACGACCCGCCCGCGTGCGTTGACCTAGAATCGAACACGAAACGTGCTCCGGGGTCGGTGCAAGTCCGAACCGGCGGTGAAAGTCCGCGAGCCGGGAGCGCGTGGCCGTCCGGCCATGCGCGAGCGGTTGAACCGGTGGAACTCCGGTACCGACGGTGAAAGTCCGGATGGGAGGCGGCACGTGTCGACGATGCTCACGAGCGCCGTCGACGTTTCCGGCGCCGCCGGGAGTCCCGGAGCCTGGAAGGCAGGCGACCGATGTCCACGGCGACGCACGCGGCGACGGATGTCGCGGTCATGCGCCGGGCGCTCGAGCTGGCCGAGCGCGGCCCCGCCCGAGGGGTGAACCCCCGCGTCGGATGCGTCATCCTCTCCCCCGACGGCGACGTGCTCGCCGAGGGATGGCACCGCGGTGCCGGCACCCCGCACGCCGAGGTCGACGCGCTCTCGGCGCTGCCGGCCGGCGCGGCGCGCGGCGCGACTGCGATCGTGACGCTCGAGCCGTGCAACCACACGGGACGCACCGGCCCGTGCGCGCAGGCCCTCGTCGACGCCGGCATCGCGCGCGTCGTGTACGCGGTCGACGACCCGGGCGATCACTCCGCCGGCGGGGCGCGCACGCTGCGGCACGCCGGCGTCGAGGTCGTGGCCGGAGTGCTGGCCGACGAGGTCGCGGCGTTCCTCGAGGACTGGCTGTTCGCAGCCCGGCACCGTCGTCCGCGCGTCACCGTGAAGTGGGCGTCGAGCCTCGACGGGCGCGCGGCCGCGGCGGACGGCACGAGCCAGTGGATCACCGGCCCCGAGGCGCGCGCCGACGTGCACCTGCGCCGCGCGGCATCCGATGCCATCGCGGTGGGCACGGGCACTCTGCTCACTGACGACCCGGCCCTCACCGCGCGCGACGCCGACGGCGAGCTGTTCGAGAACCAGCCCGTTCCCGTCGTGTTCGGGCGGCGCGAGGTGCCGCCGGGCGCCGCGCTCGGGCGCCATCCGCACGAGGCGATCCGGATGGCGGGGATGGACCTCGCCGCCGACCTCGCGGAGCTGCAGCGCCGTGGCATCCGCTCGCTCTTCATCGAGGGCGGCCCGAGGCTCGCGAGCTCGTTCCTCGCGGCCGGCCTGGCCGACGAGGTGCTCGTCTACCTCGCCCCTGCGCTCATCGGCGGCCCGCGGACCGCCATCGACGACCTGGGCGTCGCGACCATCGCCGACACCCTCCGCTACGACTTCACCGACCTGGTGCGACTCGGCGACGACCTGCTCGTCGTCGCTCGGCCACGAGCCGCCTCGCACGACGTAACTCCCACCCGAGAGAGGGCCTGACAATGTTCACCGGAATCATCGAGGAGCTCGGCGAGGTTATCCGCGTCGAGCCGAACGCCGACGTCGTGCGGCTGACCGTGCGCGGGCCGAAGGTCGTCGAGGGCGTGCGACACGGCGACTCGATCGCGGTCTCGGGCGTGTGCCTGACCGTGGTCGACGCCGACGCGTCCTCGTTCAGTGCCGACGTCATGGCCCAGACGCTGCGGATGTCGACGCTGGACACGGTCTCGACCGGACGTCCCGTGAACCTCGAGCGCGCGGCCCTCGTCGGCGATCGACTCGGCGGGCACATCGTGCAGGGGCATGTCGACGGCACCGCCGACGTGCTGGAGGTCCGGCCCGGCGACGAGTGGAGGGTCATCCGCTTCTCGCTTCCCGACGCGCTCGCCTCGCTCGTGGTCGACAAGGGCTCGATCTCGGTCGACGGCGTCTCGCTCACGGTCTCGGCGCTCGGCGATGAGGCGGACGGGTCGTGGTTCGAGGTGTCGCTGATCCCCGAGACGCTCGCCGCGACCACGCTCGGCCGGCTCGAGCCCGGCGACCGGGTCAACCTCGAGACCGACGTGCTCGCCCGACACGTGCAGCGGATGCTCCGCCTCGACGCGCACCGGTCGTTGCCGTCCTCACTCGCCGAGCCGGTCGGGGGTGCGCGATGAGCCTCGCGACGATGCCCGAGGTGCTCGACGCGCTGCGCGCGGGCAAGCCCGTGATCGTGGCCGACGACGAGGGCCGCGAGAACGAGGGCGACGCCATCATCGCGGCCGAGTTCGCGACGCAGGAGTGGATCGCGTGGATGGTCCGGCGCACGAGCGGGTACCTGTGCGCGCCGATGCCGAACGCGTACGCCGACCGGCTCCGCCTGCCGCCGATGGTCGAGCGCAACGAGGATGCGCGCGGCACCGCATACACCGTGTCGGTCGACGCCGCCGACCGCATCTCGACCGGCATCTCGGCGTCGGATCGCGCGCACACGCTGCGAATCCTCGCCGACCCCGCCGCGACACCCGATCGCCTGATCCGCCCCGGGCACATCCTGCCGCTGCGTGCGGTCGACGGCGGCGTGCGCGAGCGCGCCGGCCACACCGAAGCGGCGGTCGACCTGATGCGCCTCGCCGGCCTCTCCCCCGTCGCCGTGATCGGCGAGCTCGTCGCCGACGACGGCGAGATGATGCGACTGCCCGAGCTCATCACGCTCGGCGAGCGCGAGGGCCTGCCGGTCACGACGGTCGAGGCGCTCGTCGCCTGGCTGCACGAATGGCACGACGGCCAGGACCTCGCCGCGGGCGAGGAGCCCGAGGCGATCGTGGAGTCCTCGCGCGTGCAGTTCGAGGTCGAGACGAACCTGCCGACCATGCACGGCACGTTCCGCGTGCGCGCGTACCGCGACCGGAACACCGGCGCCGATCACCTCGCGATCATCGCGGGCGATCCCGCAGCCGATCCGGCGGGCGCGATCGCGCGCGTGCACTCGGAGTGCCTGACCGGCGAGGCGTTCGGCTCGCTGAAGTGCGAGTGCGGTCCCCAGCTCGACACCGCGCTCGCGGCGATCGCGGAGCGCGGCGGAGTGGTGATCTACCTCCGCGGTCACGAGGGTCGCGGCATCGGCCTGATCAACAAGCTGCGCGCCTACCGGCTGCAGGAGGGCGGGCTCGACACGCTCGACGCCAACCTCGCCCTGGGCCTGCCGATCGACGCGCGCGACTACACCGCGGCGAGCGCGATCCTCGACGACCTCGGCGTCGAGCGGGTGCGCCTGCTCACGAACAACCCCGAGAAGGTCCGCCAGCTCGAGGCGCACGGCATCCGCGTCGCCGACCGGCTGCCGCTCGTCGTCGGTGTCGGCGACGTGAACGCGGGCTACCTCGAGACCAAGCGCACCCGCATGGGTCATGCGATCGACGACGAGCAGCTGACGAATGGCGCTGCCGACGAACTCATGAAAGGACACGCAACATGAGCGGAGCCGGATCCCCCGAACTCGACGTCGACGGCCGCGGCCTCCGCGTCACGATCGTCGCCGGCAGCTGGCACGACGAGATCACCGACGGGCTCATCGCCGGCGCGACGCGCACGCTCGAGTCGGCCGGGGCCGCGTTCGAGCTGGTGCGCGTGCCGGGCAGCTTCGAGCTGCCGGTCGTCTCGAAGGCGGCGCTCGAGGCGGGCGCCGACGCGGTCGTGGCGCTCGGCGTCATCATCCGGGGTGGCACGCCCCACTTCGAGTACGTCTCGTCGGCCGCGACCGACGGCCTGACCCGGGTCGCCCTCGACACCGGCAAGCCCGTCGGCTTCGGCGTGCTCACCCTCGACGACGAGCAGCAGGGCCTCGACCGCGCCGGCCTGCCCGGCTCGAAGGAGGACAAGGGTCGCGAGGCCGCCGAGGCCGCCATCGCGACGGCGAACCTGCTACGGGGCCTGCGGGGCTGACGCCTCGTCCGCGTGTCTCCATCGCGGGCACACGGTCCACTTCCACGACCGAACCTGCTTGCGATGCGGCCACGCCGAACGCGCGGCATCCGACGTTCGAGGGGCTTCGTGGCCGGGCTCCCACGCCCGTCGTGGGCGCCGTGCAGCGTCGGGGCTCACGCCGCTGAGCGCGATCCTCGCGGTCGCCTGGCGCTGAGTCGTCGCACGACGTCGCCGAGCCGGCCCCACGCCCACCACGCGGCGAGGCCGACGGCGAAGGACGCCGCGATCGCGAGCGGTGGCGACACCTCCTCGATCGGCGGGTAGACCTGCCAGTGCGTCAGGTACACGAACAGCGAGGCGGATGCCACGGTGCCGATCGCGCCCGCCAGGAACGCCGGCACCGGCAGGCTCGTCACCCAGATCAGCAGGCCGAGCCCGATGATCACGATCGACTCGCGCAGCGGATCGCCGAAGAAGCCCGGCACGGTCGCGAGCACGATCGCGGTCGCGGCGACCCGACGCGGAAGCGTCGTCGAGCGGGCGACGAGCCATCCGAGCGCGATCAGCCACGCGATCGCGGGCAGCGCGTAGCGCATCGGCGAATCGGGCGTGATGCCGCCCGACACGATGAACCGCCACGCCAGCGCAGCGCCGAGCACGGCGAGCGCGAACGCGTACGGATGCCGCCGCTCGAGCGCGTTGACGCCCGGCACCGCGAACAGGACCGCGAGGCCCACGAACGACCAGATCAGCGCCTCGAGGAACCAGAACTGCCACTGTTCGCTCCACGCGGTCGCGCCGGGCACCGCCCAGTTGGACAGCAGCACCGTGGCGGGATCGTACGTGCCGGCGATGAGCGCGACACCGCCGATCCACAGCACAGCCGGGACTGCGAGGGCGCGGACGCTGCGGAGCAGGCCGCGCACGCGGCGCATCCGAGCGGTCCGTTCATCGCCCGCGCGGGCGCCGCCGCCGCTGAGGCGGAAGCGCGCGAGGTTGAATCCGGCGACCGCGAGCAGGAGGTGCGCGCCGCCCTTGACCTGCACGACGTCGGCGTGCGTCGCGACGATGAGCAGGATCGCGGCGGCACGGAGCACGACCGAGGTCTCGAGCCGGGCGACCCGGCGGCGCGGGCGCGGTTGGGCTCGGGCTGCCGGGTTTCGAGACGGGTGCTGCGCGCCCTCCTCAACCACCACAGTCGACTCGTCGGCCGGGCGCTGCGCGCCCTCCTCGGCCACGACGTCGACGGCGAGATCCCGGATGCGCCGGCTCGGCCAGTCCGCGGGCAGGGCGCCGATGCGCTCCTCGAGCCGGAGCGCGAGCTCCACGTAGTTCAGCGAGTCGCCGTCGAGCGTCGTGAAGCTGTCGTCCTCGGTCGCGTCGGGACGCGCGAGCAGTTCGGCGCAGAGGTCGCGGAGGGCGGACGCCGAGGTCGCCGCCGCGGTCGGCGCCGACCCCGCGGCATCCGTCGCCGTCGCCGTCGCGTTCGTGGTCGTCGCCGCGGCGCGCAGCAACGACGCGTGCGCGCGCAGCGCCGCGTGGTCGGGCTTGCCGTTCGCCGTGCGCGGGAACTCGGCGAGCGCGTGGACATCGAAGGCGTGCGTCGGCAGCCCGGTGTGCCGCTGCACCGCCTCGCGGGCGGCCGCGACGAACCGCTCGTGCCGCACGAACGCCGCGAGCCGCTCGTCGACCCCGACGGTGCGGGCCTCGATGCCGTCGGCGGCGAGCAGGCGCTCGATGCGGTCGAGGTCGAGCCGCAGCCCGAAGCCCTTCACGAACCGGCTGATCCGCCCGGTGATCTCGTAGAGCCCGTCGTCCCGCCGGCGGGCGAGATCCCCGGTGCGGAGCTCGTCGAGCTCGGGTCCGCGGGCCAGGTCGGACGGCGTCTCGGCGTAGCCCATCATCACGTTGGGCCCCGAGTAGACCAGCTCGCCCTCGCCGGGCGCACCGCCGCCGACCGCCTCGTCGATGCGGAACGACCCGCCCGGAATCGGCATGCCGATCGCTCCGGCGGCCGAGGACGCGAGCGACGGCGGCAGGTACGCCATCCGCGCGGTCGCCTCGGTCTGCCCGTACATCACGACGACCTCGAAGCCGCGCTCGCGGCCGAGGTCGGCGAGCGCGCGCACACGCTCGGGCGCGAGCCGTCCGCCGGCCTGCGTCACGTACCGCAGCGTGGGCAGCCGGCGCTGCGCGAAGTCGGTCGACTCGAGAAGCTCGTACGTGTAGGGCACGCCGGCGAACGACGTCGCGCCGGCCGCGTCGAACTCGCTCCAGAACTCGGGCTCGACGACCGAGCGATCGGTGAGCAGCAGGCTGCCGCCCGAGATGAGGTGGCTGTTCACGACCGACAGCCCGTAGCAGTAGTGCAGCGGCAGCGGCGTCGCCGCGCGGTCGTCGGGCGTCAGGCGCAGGTAGTCGGCGATGCTGCGCGCGTTGCTCAGCACGTTCGCGCGCGACAACCGGACGAGCTTCGGCGAGCCCGTCGATCCCGAGGTGCTCGCGAGCAGGGCCAGCTCGGGATGGAACGTGTGGCGACTGCCCGCGCCGCGGTGGTCGAGCTCGACGTCCGCGCCATCCGGGCCGGCCGTGGCGATCACGTCGGGCCGGTACCGGTCGATCAGGCCCTCGAGGCCGGGTGCGCCATCCGCCCCGCTCGCCTGCAGCAGCACCGGGTGGCCGCCCGCGAGCGCCGCGAGGTAGGTCACCACGGTCTCGATCGTGTTCGAGCCGGCGAGGAACACCAGGCGGCGGCCGGTGCCGAGCGCGGCACGGCGGTCGGCGACGCGCTCGGCGAGTTCGGCGTAGTCGATCGACGCGTCGCGCGTCAGGATCGCCGGCGCGGCGGCCTCGCCCCCGAGCAGGTCGAGCACGGCGGGCTCGGTCCTGGTCAGGGTGGTGCGCATGCGGGGACTCCGGAATCGGAAGAGAAGAGACGCCGGGAAGCGTCAGAGGTAAGGCTAACCTTACGTGACATACCGACCAGGCCGAAATCGGATGGCGCGACCGTTCGTCGCACGCTTCGACCGCTCGTCGTGCTCGATTCGCCGGCGCGCCGCGCCGTGCATAGGGTGTGGGCGTTGCCACAAGCAGCGGTTCCGCGCCGACGCGGTGCGGCGCCCCACAATGAAGTGCCGCGCGCCGGCCATCCTCACCATCGGAGTCCCGTCCTGCCATGACCGCAACCCAATCCCCCGCCGACTCGACGGCGCCGGCCGCGCCGGCCGCCGGCACCGCGCCCGCCAACTCGCGCAGCCGCGTCATCCTCGCCAGCCTCGTCGGCACCACGATCGAGTTCTACGACTTCTACGCGTACGCGACCGCGGCCGTGCTCGTCTTCCCCATCCTCTTCTTCCCGACGGGCAACGAGACGACCGCCCTGCTGTCGTCGTTCGCCGTGTTCGGCGCCGCGATGGTCGCCCGACCGATCGGCGCGATCGTGTTCGGCCACTTCGGCGACAAGTACGGCCGCAAGGCGACGCTCGTCGCGTCCCTGCTCACGATGGGCATCGCGACGTTCCTCATCGGCCTGCTGCCGACCCACGAGCAGATCGGATGGTTCGCGGCGCTGTTCCTGCTGATCCTCCGCCTCGCGCAGGGCTTCGCGCTCGGCGGCGAGTGGTCGGGCGCCGCGCTCGTCGCGACCGAGAACGCACCGAAGGGCAAGCGCGCCTGGTACGGGACCTTCCCGCAGCTCGGCGCGCCGATCGGCTTCATCATCGCGAACGGCGTGTTCCTCGCGATCAACCTGCTCTCGCCGTCGCGCGAGTGGTTCTTCGAGTGGGGATGGCGCGTGCCGTTCCTGTTCTCGGCCGTCATGGTCATCGTCGGTCTCTGGGTGCGCCTCAAGCTCGTCGAGTCGAGCACCTTCACCAAGGCCGCCGAGAAGGGTGCGATCCGCAAGCTGCCGCTCGGCACCGCGTTCAAGCACAACTGGCGCGAGCTCATCCTCGGCACGTTCATCATGTTGGCCACGTACGTGCTCTTCTACCTGATGACGAACTTCACGCTGTCGTACGGCACGAAGGCCGCCGACCTCGAGGCCGCGAGCGCCGCCGCACAGGCCACTGCCGAGGCATCCGGCCAGCCGTTCGACGCCGATGCGTTCGCGGCTGCCTTCTATCCCGGACTCGGGTTCACCTATCCCGACTTCGTGATGATGCAGATCATCGGCGTCGTGTTCTTCGGTGTCTTCACGCTCCTCTCCGGCCCGATCGCCGACGCGATCGGCCGCCGTCGCCTGCTGATCTGGGTGACGGTCGCGATCATCGTGTTCGGCCTGACGTTCAACCTGTTCCTGATGCCGCAGCTCGACCCGAAGTTCACCGGCGCCCTGACGCAGGCGTTCCTCATCTTCGGCTTCGTGCTCATGGGCTCGACGTTCGGTCCGATGGGCGCGATCCTGCCCGAGCTGTTCCCGACGAACGTGCGGTACACCGGCTCGGCCGTGGCGTACAACGTCTCGTCGATCCTCGGCGCCGCCGTGGCCCCGCTCATCGCGGTCGCCCTGTGGGCCGCGGCCGACGGCCAGCCGTGGCCGGTCGGCATCTACCTCTCGGTCATGGGCGTGCTGACGCTCGTCGCGCTGCTCATCTCGAAGGAGACCAAGGACGTCGACTACGACGACGCCGGCGTCGGCGCTCGCGGCCGGCTCGCCGAGGGCGAGGCCGAGGCGGCCTCGCTGTAGCGCGTCGCGCCTGACACAGGGCGGATGTCGCGGGCTCACGAGCCCCGCGGCATCCGCCCTGTTCCGTTCGTGTTGCGGGTTCGTTCCACGCCCGTGACGGATGGCGCGACCCCCTTCTGGGCGCTCGGGTCGCGGCGTACCATGACGCCGACAGGGTCGCCGGGACCTCAGCCGGCAACGTCGACGCCCGGCCCCGGAGACGGCGGGTGCGCGGATGAACATGACGATGGACATGATGAAGGGCGCGATGTCGGCGTCGGACATGCCTATGAAGGACATGGACATGTCGATGATGCAGGAGTGTATGGAGGCCCTCTCCGCGTGCATGCAGGCGTGCGTCATGTGCGCCGATGCGGACGCGGGCGAGGGTATGGGCCGCTGCGCGGCGATGTGCTCCAACTGCGCCGACGTGTGCGACAGCATGATGCGGATGATGCTCCGCACCACCGGCTACGACTCGCAGGTCATGATGTCGATGATGGAGACGTGCGTGAAGATGTGCCGCGCGTGCTCCGCCGAGTGCATGATGCACGCCGACATGAGCGAGCACTGCCGCATGTGCGCGATGGCGTGCGACCAGGCCGCCATGGCGATGGAGAAGATGATGGGCGCGATGAAGGAGATGATGCCCAGCTAGACGGCGGCCACCGAGAATCGGTCGTCGCCCCGGGCGAGGACGCCGTAGACGCCGTGGAGCGCGACCGGGTCGCCGACGGCGAGCTGCCCGGTGAACGCGCCGTGGTGCCAGACGCGGTGCACGCCGCCGTCGAGGTCGAGGAGTTCGACGAACCCGTCGGCGCCCGAGGCGGTCACGACGGCGTCGACCCAGCGGCTGGCCGCGATGCGGGACAGGCGGTCCTGCATCGCGTGCAGGCCGTGCCCGGGCCGATCGCTCGAGCACGTCTCGCCCTCGACGCAGCCGCGCATGCCCATCGCGAGGCCCGTGCGGGACTCGGCGGCGGCGTGCGGCTGGTGGGTCGACATGCGTGGCTCCTCTGGGTTCGTACCGTGCAGGCGACGATACGCCCGGGCTGCGCGGATGTCGCGGCGCGCCGTCACACGCGGAAACAGTGCTCCCGCGTCAGGCGAGGAACAGCGCCCGCAGCCGCTTGGTGGTGAAGAACATGCCGAGCGCGATCATCACGACGTAGTAGCCGACGTGGATGAGCATGGCCGGACCGACAGCCCCCGTCGTCAGGCCGCGCACGAGTTCGACGCCGTGCCACAGGGGCAGCGCCTGGATCACCCACTGGATCGGCTCGGGGTAGACCGAGAGGGGGTAGAACGTCGCCGAGAAGAGGAACATCGGCAGCATCACGAAGTTGATCCAGTCCATCTCCTGGAACGACTTCAGGTAGCTCGTCACCGCCATCCCGACGCTCGCGAACCCGAACGCGATGAGCAGCACCGCGGGGATCGCGAGCAGCGCCCACCACGACAGCGCGAGTCCGAGCACCTGCATCACGACCATGAACCCGGCGGCGTACAGGCCACCGCGCAGCAGGGCGAGCGAGATCTCGCCGAGCGCGACGTCGAGCGGGCCGAGCGAGGTCGCGAGCATGCCCTCGTAGAGCTTGGCGAACCGGATCTTGAAGAACACGTTCCAGGTGGAGTCGTAGATCGCGCCGTTCATGGCCGCCACGGCGAGCAGGGCGGGAGCGATGAACGCCGCGTACGGCACCTCGCGCCCGTCGACGGTCACGGTGCCGACGAGGGCACCGAGGCCGATGCCGAGCGAGAGCAGGTAGAAGATCGGCTCGAACAGGCCGCTGAGCATGACGAGCCAGTTCGTGGATCGCGTGGCGCGCCATCCGCGGTACATCACCGATCGGGCGTTGCCGGCGTACAGCGCCCCGACGCCGCGACGGGTGCGGTACTGGGCGGCGTGGTCGACGGTGGTCATGCCGTCAGCCTCCGGAACGCGATGCGGCGCGACCACACCCACCCGACCGCGGTCATGGCCACGAGCACGACGACGTGGAGCGCCGTGAGCCAGATCGGCTCGGGGTAGCCGAAGGTGAGGACCCGCGCGAGCTCGGTGCCGTGCCACAGGGGCGAGAGCCATCCGATCCACTGGAGGAACCACGGCAGCTCGGAGAGCGGGAAGAACGTGCCCGAGAACAGCGTGAGCGGCAGCACGATGAGCCGCTCGACCATCGCGAGCTGCCCGGTGTCCTCGCGGATCGTCGAGGCGTACGCCATGAGCAGCGTGCCGAACGCCATGCCGGTGAGGGTCGCGACGAGGATCGCGAGCCAGCCGGTCGCCGACGGCACGGCGCCGAAGAGCAGCATGAACGCGAAGTACACGGCCATCGTCGCCGCGAGGCGGATGACCACCGAGATGACCAGGCCGTCGACGATCTGGCCAGGCCTGATGGGGCCCGAGTGGATGCCGCTGAACGTCGGGTTCCACTTGTAGCCGAGCAGCACCGGATACGAGAACTCGATCGTCGCGGTCGTGAGTCCCGCGCTGCACAGCAGGGCGGGCGCGACGTAGACGAGGTAGCCGACGCCGGCGGCCTCGGCGCCCAGGTTCTGGTCGACGAGCGTGGCGAGCCCGACGCCCATCGCGTAGAGGTAGATGAGCGGCTCGCCGAACCCGGTCGCGATGATCGTCTGCCCGTACGACCACATGACGCGCAGGCGGTGCTCGGCGACGTACCAGGCGCCGAAGCGCCGCGGCCGGGCGCCGCCGGCGAGGGCGAGGCGCGCGTCGTCGGAAGCGCCGGCGTTGGTCGCCGGGGTCTCGACACGGCCCTCCCGGCCTCCTCGACTGACGGAATGGTCGCTCATTCGATGAGGCTCCGTCCGGTCAACCTGAGGAACACGTCCTCGAGGCTCGAGCGCCGCACGAGGCTCGTGAGCGGGTGCAGGCCTGCGTCGGAGATGCGCTCGAGCTCGGCCTCGCCGTCGCCCGTGTAGACGAGGATGCGGTCGGGCAGGACCTCGACGCGGTCGCCCGTGCCCTCGAGAGCGCGCGCCACCTCTTCGTTGCGGTCGGAGCCGAATCGCAGCTCGAGCACCTCGCGCGACGAGTGCCGTCGGATGAGCTCGGCCGGCGTTCCCTCGGCCATGATCCGGCCGTGGTCGACGACGATGAGCCGGTCGCACAGCTGCTCGGCCTCGTCCATGTAGTGCGTCGTGAGCACCAGCGTCTTGCCCTGCTCCTTGAGGCGGAACAGGCGATCCCAGAGGATGTGCCGGGCCTGGGGGTCGAGCCCGGTGGTCGGTTCGTCGAGCAGCAGGATGCGCGGGTCGTTGATGAGGGCCCGCGCGATCGTGAGTCGGCGCTTCATGCCGCCGGAGAGCGCGTCGACCTTCGCGGTGCCGCGATCTTCGAGCTGGGCGAAGCGCAGCAGGTCGTCGGCCCGCTCGGCGACCACGCGTCGCGGCAACCCGAAGTAGCGCCCGTAGACGAGCAGGTTCTCGCGCACGCGCAGTTCGGCGTCGAGGTTGTCGGCCTGCGGCACGACCCCGAGCTGCGAGCGGATGTCGGGACCGTGCCGGTCGGGATCGAGCCCGAGGATCGACAGCTCGCCGCCGGTGCGCGCCGAGACCGCGCCGATCATGCGCATGGTCGTCGACTTGCCGGCCCCGTTGGGCCCGAGCAGTCCGAACGACTCGCCGGGCGCGACCTCGAACGAGAGCCCGTCGACGGCGGCGAACTCCCCGTATCGCTTGACGAGGTCGGCGGCGACGATCACGGGCTGCGGCACGGTTCCCCACCCTAGACCCGGGGGCCGACATAGCATGGCGCCATGCAGCCCGACCCCTCCCCCGGCGCCGGGAGCGCCATCCGCGTCAGCGACCGGGTCCGCGAAGCCGTCGCCGCGGGGCGCCCGGTCCTCGCGCTCGAGTCGACGATCCTCACGCACGGCCTCCCGCGGCCGCGCAACCTCGAGGTCGGCCTCCAGGCCGAGGCCATGGTGCGCGAGGCGGGGGTCGAGCCGGCGACGATCGGGGTCGTGAGCGGGATCCCGGTCGTGGGACTCGAGCCCGACGACATCCGGCGCCTCTGCACGACAGAGACCGTCGTCAAGGCGAGCACGCGCGACCTGCCGATCGCCCGGGCGCAGCGGCTCGACGCGGGCACGACCGTCGCGGCGACCGCGTGGCTCGCGCATCGCGCCGGCATCCGGGTGTTCTCGACCGGTGGGCTCGGAGGCGTGCATCGCGGTGCGGGCGAGACGTTCGACGAGTCGGCCGACCTCCCGACGCTCGCGGTCACGCCCATCACGCTCGTGAGCGCGGGCGTGAAGTCGATCCTCGACATCGCCGCGACGCTCGAGCGGATCGAGACGCTCGGCATCCCCGTGGTGGGTTATCGCACCGACCGGTACCCCGGCTTCTACGTCGCCGACTCCGGCTTCCCCGTGCCGGCGCGCGTCGAGTCGGCGGGCGAGATCGCGGCGCTCGCCCGGGCGCGCGACGAGCTCGGGCTGCCGTCGGCGGTCCTCGTGGCGAACCCCATCGCCGAGGCCGACCAGCTCGACCCGGCCGAGCACGATCGCGTCCTCGGCGAAGCGCTCCAGGCGGCGGATGACGCGGGCATCACCGGGCACGACACCACGCCGTTCCTCCTCGACCACGTCCAGCGTGAGACCGGCGGACGCAGCCTCGAGGTGAACCTCGCCGTCTACTTCGGCAACGCGCGCCTCGGCGCGGAGATCGCGCGTGAGCTCGCCGGCTGAAGCGGCCGAGCCGGCTGGGCCTGCGGAGCGCGCCGGGCACCGGACGCCGGGCGTGCTCGTGGTCGTCGGCGACCTGCTCGAGGACATCGTGGTGTGGGCGACCGAGCCGATCCGCGCCGCGACCGACTCGGCGGCGCAGGTGTTCCGCTCGCGGGGCGGGAGCGCGGCGAACGTCGCGGCGCACGCGGCGACGCTCGCACCCACGCGGTTCATCGGTCGCGTCGGCGACGACGGTGCGGGCCGGGCACTCGAGAGCGCGCTCGCCGCGACAGGAGTCGACGTGCGCGTGCAGCGTGCCGGCCGTTCGGGCGCGGTCGTGCTCATCGTCGCGCCCGACGGCGAGCGCACGATGTTCCCCGACCGCGCCGCCGCGGCCGAGCTCGAGGACGTCGACCCGGGCTGGCTCGACGGCGTCGACTGGGTGCACGTGCCGAGCTACGGGCTCGAGCACGAACCCATGCGCGGCGAGGTCCGGCGGCTCGTGGCGCTCGCGCGAGAGCGCGGTGCGACGGTGTCCGTCGACGCATCCTCGACCGGCCTGCTCGAGACCCTGGGGGTCGAGCGCGCGCTCGGGTGGATCGCCGGGCTCCGGCCCGACGTGCTGTTCGCGAACGAGACCGAGGCGACGCTGCTCGGGGTCGCCAGCGGCGGCGGGATCGCGGCATCCGTCGCCCGGCGCGTCGTCGTCAAGCACGGACCCGAGCCGACCGAGGTGTTCGACGACGGCAGGCTCGACGTGCGCGTGCCCGTGGCCCCGGTCGCGTCGGTGCGCGACCTCACCGGTGCGGGCGACGCGTTCGCCGCGGGCTACGTCGCCGCAGCCCTGGCCGGGGCGGATGCCACGGGGTGCTGCCTCGCCGGGCACCGGCTCGCGGCATCCGTCATCGCCTCGCCCGGCGGCGACGTCAACGGCGGTTGACGTGGTGCTCTTCGTCAACTACGGTTGACGCATGGACGACGGCACCCTGAAGACCGCGATCGCCGCGGCCGACGGCGACGACCCGTACCGCGCGCTTCGGCGCATCCGCGCCGCGCGCGTCGAGCTCACCAGCGAACTCGATCGAGCCGAGGCGGCCGCGGTGCGCCGCGCCCGCGCATCGGGCTCGAGCTGGCAGCTCATCGCGCTCGCGCTCGACGTGAGCAAGCAGGCAGTGCACAAGAAGTACGGGCGCGCGTAGCCGCGATCCATCCACAGGCGCGCACTTCCGCGGGCCCGGCTCCCAGCCGGGCGACGTATGCTGCAAGGCGGCCCGGCGAGCGCCACGACAGATGCCGCAGCCGCGCGCCATGCGAGCAGGAAGACGACATGAGCGACATCGAGACCCGTCCCGGCACCCGAGCCGCCGCGCGTGCAGCCGAGCGCGCTGCCGAGCGCACCGCGCGCACCGGCGGCATCCCGCTGCCCGGCCGCCGCGCCACGGCCTCCGACCGTCCGAACGCGGAGCGTCCCGCATCCGCCCCCGGCGCCGGCGGAGAGCGGCGCCGCAGCCCCTTCGGCCGCCGTGGCGAGACGCCGCCCGGCCCCCGCGCGACCTTCCGCCAGCTGCTGCCGTTCATCTTCGAGCACCGGCCGGTGCTCATCCTCGTCGCCGTGCTCTCGGTCATCGGCGCCGTCGCGAGCCTCGCCCAGCCGCTGCTCGTCGGCCGCGTCATCACCATCGTCGAGGCGGGCGACCCGCTCGACGGACTCGTCTGGGCGCTCGTCGCGCTCGTCGTCGTCAGCGCGGTCATCACCGGCTACCAGCACTACCTGCTGCAGCGCACGGGCGAGGGCGTCGTGCTCTCGAGCCGGCGGCGCCTCATCGCCAAGATCCTGCACCTGCCCATCGCCGAGTTCGACACGCGTCGCACGGGCGACCTCGTCTCGCGCGTCGGCAGCGACACCACGATGCTCCGGGCCGTGCTCACGCAGGGCCTCGTCGAGGCGGTCGGCGGAGCCGTCACGTTCGTCGGCGCCCTCATCGCGATGCTCATCATCGACGCGACGCTGCTCGGGCTCACCGGGCTCGTCATCGCGATCGCCATCACGACCGTGACCCTCCTGTCGTCGCGCGTGCGCGAGGCGTCGCACGCCGCGCAGGCCAAGGTCGGCGACGTCGCGGCATCCGTCGAACGCGCCATCACCTCGGTCCGCACCATCCGCGCCGCCGGCGCCACCGAGCGCGAGGTCGCGGCCGTCGACCGCGAGGCCGAGGGCGCCTGGTCGATGGGCGTGCAGGTCGCGAAGGTCTCGGCGCTCATCGTGCCGATCGCGGGCATCGCGATGCAGGTGTCGTTCCTCGTCGTGCTCGGCGTCGGCGGCTTCCGCGTCGCATCGGGCGCGATCACCGTCGCCGACCTCGTCGCGTTCATCCTCTTCCTGTTCATGATGATCCTGCCGCTCGGCCAGGCGTTCGGCGCGATCACCTCGGTCAACCAGGCGCTCGGCGCGCTCGGCCGCATCCAGGAGATCCTCGACCTGCCCGACGAAGACGCACACGATCGACAGCTCGCCGCTCGCGCCGTGGTCGTCGGCCCCGCCAACGAGGGCCTGCTGCCCGACTCGCCCGCCATCGAGTTCGACGACGTGCACTTCGCGTACGCGCTCACGCGCCCCTCCGACCCGGCCGACCCCGCCAACGACTCGCCCGACGAGCACCTGCCCGAGCCCGACGTCACCGAGCGGCAGCCGGTCCTGCGGGGCGTCTCGTTCCGGGTGCCGCGCGGGCAGCGCATCGCGCTCGTCGGGCCGTCCGGGGCCGGCAAGTCCACGATCCTCTCCCTCATCGAGCGGTTCTACGACCCGAGCGTCGGTACGGTCCGCATGGGCGGGCTCGACCTCCGCGCCCTCGAGCGGGCCGAGCTGCGCGCCCAGATCGGCTACGTCGAGCAGGATGCGCCCGTGCTCGCCGGCACGATCCGCGACAACCTCAAGCTCGGCAGCCCCGACGCCACCGACATCGAGTGCGAGCACGTGCTCCACGCGGTGAACCTGGGGTCGGTGCTCGAACGCGACCCGGCCGGGCTCGACGCGCAGGTCGGCGAGAACGGCATCATGCTCTCCGGCGGCGAACGACAGCGGCTCGCGATCGCCCGAGCGCTCCTGGCGGCCCCGCCGATCCTGCTGCTCGACGAGTCGACGTCGTCGCTCGACGGCGTGAACGAGCGCATGATGCGCGAGGCGATCGACGCGGTCGCCGCCGGCCGCACGCTGATCGTGATCGCGCACCGGCTTTCGACCGTCGTCGACTCCGACCGGATCGTCGTGATCGACGAGGGTCGCGTGATCGGCGAGGGCACCCACCAGCAGCTCGTCGAGACCGTGCCGCTCTACCGCGAGCTCGCGGAGCACCAACTCCTGGTCTGAGTTCATTCGCGCGCCGGTCCCCGCCCGGCGCGCCGTGGTCGAGCGGGCGTGGCCGCTTCTCAGGGTTATCCCCCATGCCCACCCGGGGCGGACTCCGATGCCGGGTCAGCGCATCGTTCGTAGCGTGGCCTCCATCGCAATCCCGGCGCGCTCGCGCCGCCCCACACGGAGGACCACCATGACGCTGCTCGATTCCCCCCGGACCGCCGGCCCCGCGGTCCTCTCCTCGCGCGACCTCGTCGCCGCCCTCGACACCCCGCCGGTCGACGACGCGCCCAGTGCGTCCGCGCCCGGATTCGACCAACTCCGCAGCCGCCTGCAGACCTGGCTGCGCGAATGGGACACCCAGCGCCTGCCCGCATTCGAGCAGGCGCGCACGGTCAGTCCCGACGGCGAGCGGACCAGCGCACTGCGCTCGGCCCCCGCGCGGGCCGACGGCGCCGTGCGCATCACCGCCAGCCTGTACGACGCACCGAACCGCCAGGGCGATGCCCTCGCCTGGTCGCGTCACTGGGTCAGCGCCGCCGTGCTGCCCGCCGCACCCGTCGACGGCCGTCTCTTCTACCGGTTCCGCGCCGGAAGCCGGCTCGTACTCGACGGCCACGCCGAGACCGCGCTCGCCTCGACGAGCGTGCACGTCGGCGTGTCGGCGGATGCCGCGACCTCGAGCCCGTTCGACGCACCTGGTTTCGGCACGCCCGTGTGCCGTCCGCTCGTCGGCGTCGAGGCCCGCGAGGACGTCGACGCACGTGCCGAGCACGACATCGAGGGTTCGATCGACCTGCGCGCCGGCGATACCCCGGCCATCGCGATCGTCCTCGGCGCCGACGTCGTCTTCCGCGACGGCTGGATGCGCGTGCACGAGGGTTCTGGCCTCTGGATCGGCTCCGCCGGCGGCGGACCGACCGGATCGGTCGAGGTGCGGTTCGCACCGTCCGCCCTGCTCGACCTGTTCGGCCAGGCCGGCATCGCCTGACGAGCGGCCCACTGCTCGCCCGAAGCGTCCCATGCGGCGTACCCTCGCCGCATGGGACGCTTCGCCGTGGTGCTTCCGCTCGAACCGCTCGCCGCGGGCGACGGCTTCCCGGTCTCGGCGTGGCCGCTGCACGTGACGGTCATCGAGCCCTTCGAGACGCGCCACGATGCCGCGTGGGTCGCCGAACTCCTCACGCCCGTCCTGCACGGGCGCCGACCCGTCGAGGTGGAATCCTTCGACCGCGCGATGTTCGGCCCGAAGCGCGACGTGCCCGTCACGCTGGTCCGCGACCGCGGGCCGCTCGGCGCGATGCGCACACGACTCCTCGGCGCGCTTCGCGACGCCGACGTCGACGTCGCGCGGGCCCGGCTCGACTACCGCCCGCACGTGACCGACAACTCGCACGGCTCGATCGCGCCCGGGCGCGCCATCCGGCTCAGGCAGGCGGCACTCGTCGACCTCCGGCCACCCGAGGGACGCGCGATGCGCACCGTCGCGGCCGTGTGGCCGCTGGACGCCTAGCGCCGACGGGCCCCACGCGGGCTTCAGAAGCCGCCGCGATCCCATTCCCGGACCTGCGGATCGTCACGGCGGCGTACACCTCCGGCGAGCGCGCGGGCGGATCCGCGCGCATCCGCCGGAACTACACGCGCTCGGCGCCTCCGGCCGGTGCCGGAGCGGCGGCGGCGGGCGCGGTCGCGCCGGTTGCGTCGTCATCGACGGCGCCAGCACGCCACCTCTGCCACGGCCAGCGTCCGGTGATCTCGACGGCGAGCGACCAACTCAGGAATGTCCGGATCAGCACGATGAGCGCGAGCACCGCGACCGATTCGAGGGTCGGCGTCACGGCGACCGTGCGGATGATGTCCGCCGCGACGAGCAGCTCGAGGCCGACCAGGATGCCCCGGCCCAGCACGCGACGGAATCGCTCGTAGACCGGGCCGGTGCGCCGGAGGCGCCGAACCGCGGCATCCGCCACGGCGTAGACCACGCCGACGACGATCGCCAGGACTCCAACGATGTCGATGACCTCGCCGACGCGTGTGATGATCGTGCCGAACTCCATGCCGCCCTCCACGGCTCACGGTAGACCCGCCGCGGACGCTGGCGTCGGACGCGCCGCGCGTGGCGCGGAGCGGGTCCACGCGACCCCGTCGATGCCGCGCCGTCCCCGGTTGGGGTCTTCCGGGGCCGGGCGCGCGGGACGAGAATGCGAGCATCGGCCGACGATCACGCCGGTCGAGCGTATCGACAGGGGGTCGATCATGAGGATTTCCAGCGTCCTGCTCGCCGCAACCCTGGCAGTCGGCGGCTCGATGGCCGTGGCCGTGCCTGCCCAGGCGGCCGATACCACCTACACCGCGCACCTCAGCGCCGCGGACGAAGTGCCGACGAACGTGTCGCTCGCCCACGGACAGGTCGTGCTGAAACTGTCCAGCGACGGCACCGAGCTCGAGTACCGACTCATCGTCGCCAACCTGGACAACCCGGTCGCGGCGCACATCCACCTCAGCCCCGAGGGCGTGAACGGCCCGGTCGTCGCCTTCCTGTTCGGTCCGGCCGCACCCGCCGGCGGGCAGACCAGCGGCGTCATCGCGACCGGCACGATCACCGCGGACGACCTGGTCGGACCGCTGGCGGGCCAGCCGCTGAGCGTGCTGATCGACGCGATCGAGGACGGGAACGCGTACGTCAACGTCCACACGAACGACGGCGACCCGTCCACGTCGGGTGGGCCTGGCGACATCCCCGCCGGGGAGATCCGCGGTCAGCTCGACTGATCGACCTGCGCGCCGACGCAGGAGAAGGGCGACGGATGCCGCGGGCGAGGCGCGCCTTCCCGTGCACGCCGCGCCCGCGGCATCCGTCGCCGTGCGCGCACCCCCATGCGCGCGGCCGCCGGCCGCCCCCGCCCAGGGACGGCCGGCCGCGATCGATCGCTACGCGACCTGCTGCTGCAGGTGGTAGCGCAGGCTCGACAGCTCGGCGTTGAGGGCGGCAGGCACCCGGTCGCCGAACTGGGCGAAGTACTCCTCGGTGAGGTTGCACTCCGCGAGCCAGGTCTTCGGGTCGACCTCGAAGAGGTGGTCGACCGTGTCCTGCGAGATCTCGAGCCCGTCGAGGTCGAGCGAACCCTCGGCGGGGAGCAGCCCGATCGGCGTCTCCCGCGCCTCGGCAGTGCCCTCGACGCGACCGACGATCCACTCGAGCACGCGCGAGTTCTCGCCGAACCCGGGCCAGAGGAACGAACCGTCGTGGCCCTTGCGGAACCAGTTGACCTGGAAGATTCTCGGCGCGTTCGTGCCGAGGATCCGGCCCATCTTCACCCAGTGGCCCCAGTAGTCGGCCATGTTGTAGCCGCAGAACGGCAGCATCGCGAACGGGTCGCGGCGGAGCTCGCCCACGGTGCCCTCGGCCGCCGCGGTCTGCTCGGACGAGATCGTGGCGCCCATGAACACGCCGTGCTTCCAGGTGCGCGCCTCGGCGACGAGCGGCACGTTCGTGGCGCGGCGGCCGCCGAAGAGGATCGCGTCGATCGGCACGCCGTCATGCGCGTCCCAGTCGTCGGAGATCTGCGGGCACTGCGCCGCCGCGACGGTGAAGCGCGAGTTGGGGTGCGCGGCCGGGCGGCCCGATTCCGGCGTCCAGGCGTTGCCCTCCCAGTCGATGAGCTCGGCGGGCGCCGTGTCGGTCAGGCCCTCCCACCACACGTCGCCGTCGGGCCGCAGCGCGACGTTCGTGAAGATCGTGTTGCCCCACAGCGTCTGGACCGCGGTCGGGTTCGTCGACTCGCCCGTGCCGGGCGCGACGCCGAAGAAGCCCGCCTCGGGGTTGATCGCGTAGAGGCGGCCGTCCTCGCCGGGACGCATCCACGCGATGTCGTCGCCGATGGTCTCGACCTTCCAGCCGGGGATCGTGGGCTGCAGCATCGCGAGGTTCGTCTTGCCGCACGCCGACGGGAACGCCGCGGCGACGTGGTAGGCCTGACCCTCGGGCGAGGTGATCTTGATCAGCAGCATGTGCTCGGCGAGCCATCCCTCATCTCGGGCCATCACCGATGCGATGCGCAGAGCGAAGGCCTTCTTGGCCAGCAGGGCGTTGCCGCCGTAGCCGGAGCCGTACGACCAGATCTCGCGCGAGTCGGGGAACTGCACGATGTACTTCGTCTCGTTGCAGGGCCATTCGACGTCGTCGCGGCGGTGGCCGACGCCGTCGACGAGCGGGTAGCCGACCGAGTGGATGGTGCGCACCCACGGTTCCCCCGCCTCGATGAGGCGGTACACCTGCTCGCCCATGCGCGTCATGATGCCCATGGAGAGCACGACGTAGGGCGAGTCGGTGATCTCGACACCGAGCTGGCTGATCTCGCCGCCGAGCGGGCCCATCGAGAAGGGCACGACGTACATCGTGCGGCCCTTCATCGAGCCGTCGAAGACGTGCGAGAGCTCCTCGCGCATGGCGTGCGGGTCGCGCCAGTTGTTCGTGGGGCCCGCGTCCTCTTCGTAGGTCGAGCAGATGAACGTGCGGTCCTCGACGCGCGCGACATCCGACGGGTCGGTGCGGGCCAGGAAGCTGTTCGGACGCCACTCGGGGTTGAGCTTGATCATCTTGCCCTCGGCGACGAGCTGCTTGGTGAGCAGGTCGGCCTCGTGCTTCGAGCCGTCGCACCAGACGATCTCGTCGGGCTTGGTCAGTGCGGCGATCTCGGCGACCCAGGCGCGAAGGGCGGGATCGGTGGTGCCGTGCGGGCGCTCCTCCGCGTCCGAGGCGGATCCGGAGGCGCTGACCGAGAAGTCGGAGATGGTCATCGTCGTCCCTTTCGTGGAGGTTCGGGAGCCCCAGGTTCGGTGGCGTGTTTCCAGTCTGCGAGAAGACGAGGCATCCATTCAGCCCCTTGACGTGTTAAGAACGCGCGATCTTTCGATATTCTGAAGGCATGAAGCTCGGCAGCCCCGACCTGGCCACGCTCGGCCACCGTATCCGGCACTACCGCGGCGAGCGCGGGTTCACGCTCGACCAGCTCGGCGAACGCGTGGGGCTCGCCGGCAGCCAGCTCTCGCTCATCGAGAACGGCAAGCGCGAGCCGAAGCTGTCGACGCTCGACGCGCTCGCCTCGGCGCTCGAGGTCGAGATGACCGACCTCCTTTCGCGCGAGGCGCCGAGCCGCCGCGCCGCGCTCGAGCTCGAGCTCGGCCGCGCGCAGTCCAGCCCGCTCTACGCCACCCTCGGCCTGCCGCACGTCAAGCCGTCGCGCGGCATGAGCGACGAATCCCTCGAGGCGATCGTGGGCCTGCACCGCGAGCTCGAGCGCCGTGCGGGCGAGGCGATCGCGACACCCGAAGAGGCGCGCCGCGCCAACACCGATCTGCGCGAGCGCATGCGCGACCAGGCGAACTACCTGCCCGAGATCGAGGACCTCGCCGAGGAGCAGGTGCGTGCCGCCGGGCACCGCTCGGGCGCGCTCACGCACCGCGAGGTGAGCGTCATGGCCGAGCGACTCGGGTTCCAGCTCATCTACGTCAACGACCTGCCCGACTCGACCCGCTCGATTACCGACCTGGCGAACGGCCGCATCTACCTGCCACCCGCGTCGATCCCGGGCGGGCACGGCCTGCGCTCGATGGCGCTGCAGGCGATGGCGCACCGGCTGCTCGGGCATACTCCCCCGGCGAGCTACGACGAGTTCCTCTGGCAGCGACTCGAGATCAACTACTTCGCCGCGGCGGCCCTCATGCCGCAGGACGCATCGGTCGCGTTCCTGCAGGACGCGAAGAAGGAGAAGCGGCTCGCGATCGAGGACTTCCGGGATGCGTTCGGCGTGACGCACGAGGCCGCGGCGCTGCGGTTCACGAACCTCGCGACCGAGCGGCTCGACATGACCGTGCATTTCCTGCGCGTCAACGGCGACGGTGCCCTGCTGAAGGGCTACGAGAACGACGGCCTGCCGCTGCCGACGGATGTCACGGGGTCGATCGAGGGCCAGTGGGTGTGCAAGAGGTGGAGCGCGCGCACGGCGTTCGAGCACACGAACCGCACGACCGAGAACTACCAGTACACCGACACGCCCGCCGGCACCTACTGGTGTGCCACGCAGACGGGTCGAACGGATGCCGCGGAATTCTCGATCACGATCGGCGTGCCGTTCAGCCAGGCGAAGTGGTTCCGCGGCCGCGAGACCACCGTGCGCGCGAGCTCGACGTGCCCCGACGAGTCGTGCTGCCGCCGCGCGCCGAACGAGCTCGCTGAGCGGTGGTCGGGCCAGGCGTGGCCGAGCGCGCGGCTGCACGCGCACGTGCTCTCCCCGCTCCCGTCGGGCACGTTCCCCGGCGTCGACGACGTTGAGGTGTACGCGTTCCTCGAGGCGCACGCGGGCGAGTAGCCGGCCGGGCGGCGCGGTCGCCTTCGCACGGCGTAGGGCGACATCCGTCATCGTGCCTCTTGCAATAGTGTGCGTTGCACAGTACAGTGCTTCACATGAGCATGGATGACACGACTGCCGGCCACCTGCAGGAGCTGCGGCGCGGCACGGTCGTGCTCGGCTGCCTGATCCGGCTGCGCGAGCCCGACTACGGATACGCCCTGCTCGAGGCGCTCAACGGCATCGGCATCACCGTCGACGCGAACACGCTGTACCCGCTGCTCCGGCGCCTCGAGAAGCAGGGCCTCCTCACGAGCGAGTGGAACACCGACGAGGCCCGGCCTCGCAAGTTCTATCGCACCGGCCCGGCGGGCGAGCAGCTCGCCGGCGTCCTCACCGCCGACTGGAAGAACATCGACCGGGCGCTGACCCGGCTCACCTCGGGAGACGAACGATGAGCGAACCCACGCCCACCCTGACCGACCGCTACGTCTGGGCGGCCGCCCGCCGCATGCCCGAGGCGCAACGCACCGAGTTCGGTCGCGAGTTGCGCGAACGCATCGGCGACGAGGTCGACGCCCGCCTCGCCGACGGGACGGCGCCGGCCGACGCGGAACGCGCCGTGCTCGTCGAGCTCGGCGACCCCGACGCCCTCGCCGCCGAGTACGCCGACCGGCCGATGCAGCTCATCGGGCCGCGCTACTTCCTCGCGTGGAGGCGACTGCTGACCCTCCTCTACGCGATCGTGCTCCCGATCGCCGGAGCCGGCCTGCTCCTCGCGCAGCTGCTGGCCGGGGCCGAGCCGGGCGAGATCGCCGGCAGCGTCGTCTCGACCCTGCTCGCGCTCGTCGTGCACCTCGCCTTCTGGGTCACGCTCGTGTTCGCGATCCTCGAACGGTCGCCGCAGACGCAGGCGCTCGCCCCGTGGACGCCCGAGCAGCTGCGCGAGCTGCCCGACACGGGCCGGTCGGGTCGCCTCAGCGACCTCATCGCGTCGCTCGTGTTCCTGACCCTCTTCGCCGTCGTGATCGTCTGGCAGCAGGCCGAGCCCTTCGCGTTCGGGGCCGCCGACGCGATGCCCATCCTCGACCCCGAGCTGTGGTCGTTCTGGCTGCCGTACTTCCTCGTGCTGATCGTGCTCGAGATGCTGTTCGCGATCGCGGTCTACGCCTGGGGCTGGAACTGGTGGCTCGTCGCGGCGAACGTCGTGCTCAACGTGGCCTTCACCGTGCCGGCGCTCTGGCTGTTCGCCACCGGGCAGCTCCTCAACCCCGAGTTCCTCGAGGTCATCGGCTGGCCGTGGGGCGAGGGATCGGACGTCACGACGATCGTGATCGTGGTCGTCTTCGTCGGCGTCGCGATCTGGGACGTCGTCGACGGCGTCATCAAGACCGTGCGTGGTCGGGACGGGTCGGCGCTCGCGCTCGGCCGGATCTGAGCCGGGCGGTCGGATGCCGCGGGGTCGTCGCCCCGCGGCATCCGCCGTCTCGCGACTACTTCGGCTGCATCCGGATCGCGCCGTCGAGCCGGATCACCTCGCCGTTGAGCATCGGGTTCGCGATGATCGACCGCACGAGCGCGGCGTACTCGGCCGGGTGGCCGAGTCGGGACGGATGCGGCACCTGCTGCTCGAGCGACGCCCGGACCTCGTCGGTCATGCCGGCCATCATCGGCGTCTCGAAGATGCCGGGCGCGATGGTGGCGACGCGGATGAGCAGCTTCGACAGGTCGCGCGCGATCGGCAGGGTCATCCCGGCGACCGCGGCCTTCGACGCCGAGTAGGCGGCCTGGCCGACCTGTCCGTCGAACGCGGCCACCGAGGCGGTGCTCACGATGACGCCGCGCTCGCTCGTGGCCGGTCCGCCCGGCACGCCGGCCGAGACCGGCTCGGTCGCGGCCATCGCAGCCGCCGCGAGCCTCGTCACGTTGAACGTGCCGATGAGGTTCACCCGGATGGTGCGCTCGAACGCCTCGAGCGGCGCCGGGCCGTCGCGACCCACGGTCCGGTTCGCGGTCACGATGCCCGCGCAGTTGACCGCGATGCGAAGCGGAGCCAGCTCGGAGGCCGCGTCGACGGCCGCCTGCACCTGCGCCTCGTCCGCGACATCCGCCGGCACGAATCGGGCGTGCTCGCCGAGTTCGGCCGCCGCCTGCTCGCCGCGCGGACCGGGCAGGTCGACGAGCACGACCTGCGCACCGCCGTCGACGAGCGCCTGCGCGGTCGCGCGGCCGAGTCCCGATGCGCCGCCCGTGACGATCGCGGATGCTCCGCTGAGTTCCATGTGGTTCCTTCCTGTGGTGTGTTCGACGAGTGTTTCCGTTCGTCGCGAACCCGGCCCACCGAACGGGCCAGTTCCCGTCGAACGGGAACGCTCGACGAGTGGGAGCTCAGAGGCGTTCGATGATCGTGGCGTTGGCCATGCCGCCGCCTTCGCACATCACCTGGAGGCCGTAGGTACCGTCCGTCGCCTCGAGCTGGTTCACGAGGGTGGTGAGCAGGCGCGTGCCGCTGGAGCCCAGGGCGTGCCCGAGGGCGATGGCGCCGCCGCGCGGGTTGAGCTTCGCGACATCCGCCCCCGTCTCGGCGAGCCAGGCGAGCGGGACCGACGAGAACGCCTCGTTCACCTCGTAGGCGTCCATGTCGGCGTGGGTCAGGCCCGCGCGCTCGAGCACCCTCGCCGTCGCCGGGATCACCCCGGTGAGCATGTACAGCGGGTCGCTGCCGACGACCGAGAACGCGCGGAAGCGGGCGCGCGGTTCGAGCCCGAGCTTGTCGGCGGCGTCGGCGCTCATGATGAGCGCGGCCGACGCCCCGTCGGTGAGCGGCGAGGAGTTGCCCGGCGTGATGTTCCACGCGACATCCGGGAACCGCTCGGCAAGGGCGTCGGTGCGGAACGACGGGTTCAGGCTCGCGAGCGAGTCGACGGTGGTGCCGGGGCGGACCGTCTCGTCGACGAGCCGGTCGACCCCTGCGACGGGCACGAGCTCGGTCGCGAACGCGCCCGACTCCCCCGCCTCGGCGGCGAGCGCGTGCGAGCGCGCCGCGTACCCGTCGAGCTCGTCGCGCGAGAAGCCCCACTTCGCGGCGATCAGCTCGGCCGACACGCCCTGGTTCACGAGTCCCTCGGGGTAGCGGGCGCGGAGGCGCGAGCCGAACGGGTCGGCCCCCGCCGCGCTCGATCCGAGCGGCACGCGGCTCATCGACTCGACGCCGCACGCGATCACGATGTCGGCCTGGCCGGCGAGCACCGCCTGGGCGGCGAAGGTCGCGGCCTGCTGGCTCGACCCGCACTGCCGGTCGATCGTCGTGCCGGGCACCGACTCGGGGAAGCCGGCGGCGAGCAGCGCGTTGCGGGTGACGTTGTACGACTGCTCGCCGATCTGGCTGACGCATCCGCCGATCACGTCGTCGACGAGCGCGGGATCGAGGTCGTTGCGGTCGACGATCGCGGTGAGCACGCCCGCGAGCAGGTCCACGGGGTGCACGCCGGACAGCATGCCGCCCGGCTTCCCGCGCCCCACGGGGGTGCGGATCACGTCGATGATCACGGCGTCGTGGCTCATGGGTTCAGCCTACGACCGCGCGGGACTCAGCCGACCTCGGCGACCTCGGGCACGGCCGCGGCGACGACCTGCTCGACGCGCACCGGCTGTCGCTCGGGCAGCACGCGCGGGTGGGTGCCCGCCATCGCCTCGATGACCCGCACGACCTGGCACGAGTAGCCGTACTCGTTGTCGTACCAGACGTAGAGCACGACGTCCGTGCCATCCGCGATCGTCGCCAGCCCGTCGACGATGCCGGCGCGGTTCGACCCCACGAAGTCGGTCGAGACCACCTCGGGCGACTCGATGTAGTCGACCTGCTGGCGCAGCGGCGAGGTCAGCGACACCTGGCGGAGGTACGCGTTCAGCGTCGCCTTGTCGGTCGGCTGCTCGAGCTGCAGGTTCAGGATGGCGAGGCTCACGTCGGGCGTCGGCACCCGGATGGCGCTGCCGGTGAGCTTGCCCTGCAGCTCGGGGAGCGCCTTCGCGACGGCCTTCGCAGCGCCGGTCTCGGCGATGACCATGTTGAGCACCGCCGAGCGGCCGCGACGGTCGCCCTTGTGGAAGTTGTCGATGAGGTTCTGGTCGTTCGTGAACGAGTGCACGGTCTCGACGTGGCCGCGCACGATGCCGTACGCGTCCTGGATCGCGGCGAGCACCGGGGTGATCGCGTTGGTCGTGCACGAGGCCGCCGACAGGATGCGGTCGTCGGCCGTGATCGCGTCGTGGTTGATGCCGTGCACGATGTTCTTGATCGCGCCCTTGCCGGGCGCGGTGAGCAGCACGCGAGCGACGCCCTTCGACTCGAGGTGACGGCCGAGGCCCGCCTCGTCGCGCCAGCGGCCCGTGTTGTCGACCACGATCGCGTCGGAGATGCCGTACGCGGTGTAGTCGATCGTGCCGGGATCGTCGGAGTAGATCACCTGGATGAGCGTGCCGTTCGCGAGGATCGTGTTCGCCTCCTCATCGACCGCGATGGTGCCCTGGAAGGGGCCGTGCACCGAGTCGCGACGCAGCAGGCTGGCGCGCTTCACGAGGTCGTTCTCGCTGCCCTTGCGCACCACGATCGCGCGCAGGCGCAGCCCCTGGCCGCCGCCGGAGTGGGCGATGAGGATGCGGGCGAGCAGGCGCCCGATGCGGCCGAAGCCGTAGAGCACCACGTCGGTTCCGGATGCCGCGGGCTCGCCGCCCTCGACCAGCACCGGAGCGAGCTCGGACCGCAGGAAGTCGACCAGCTCGGTGCCGGGCTCGGCGGTGTGGAAGCGCGCAACGAGGCGGGCCACGTCGATCGACGCGGGCGACGGCTCGATCTCGGCGAGCGCCTCGAGCACGCGCATGGTGTCGTCGAGTGCGAGCTCGACATCGCCGGCCTGGCGGGCGAAGCGGTGCGCCTTGAGCAGGTCGACGGTCGAGGCGTTGATGAGCCGCCGGCCGTGGATGGAGGTCACCACCCCGTGGCGTCGGTAGAGGCCGCCGATGAGCGGGATCATCCGCTCGGCGAGTTCCTCTCGGGCGATCCATTCCTCGCGGCGGGTTTCGAACTCGTGGTTCACGTCAGGCCCTTCTCGGCCGCGCGCGATGGTGGGCAGCGTCGACCGCACTCAAGTTGGGGATGAACAGAATGCTACCGGCCCGGATGAGCGGGAAGGGCGTACACGGTGGTACCTCGGGCCGCTGCCAGTGTACTCGACGTCGATATGCGGCCAGGAACCCGGCCCGAACAGATGGCGCGCCGCGCGCCGCGACACGGGTCAGGCGAACGTGTCGTCGACGAGCGCGATGTCGGAGATCGCGACCCGCTGCGGCACGCCGTCGAACGCCGCCGCGCGGGCGTCGGACGCGAGGTACTCCTGCTCGAGCGCGCGGAAGGCGTCGGCGTCGCCGGGCGCGCTCACGGCCCACACGAACTGGTTCGCCTCGCGGATGCCGTACGCGAACTCGATCGTGAAGCCCGCGGCGGGCCGCACGCGCGGCATCCACTCCTGCCACCACGCCACGAAGGCGTCGTACTCCCCGTCGACGAGCGTGTACCGGCGCAGCTGGGTGGTCTTCACCCGAGCCATTCTGCCGTGCGGCGGCAGCGGATGACGCGCCGCATCCTTGCGCGGTCGGTCAACCGCGGCGCGCAGCGCGACAAGGCGGCGCGGAGCGGCGTCCCTAGCGTGGAGGGCCACGACTCGATGTGGAGGAGACATGACCATCGACACCCCGACCGGCGTCATCGCGGCGCCGTACGCCGACCTGCTCGGCGCGATCGCGCCCGAGGCGGGCGAGGTCCGCGACATCCTCGACCCGGCGACCGGTGAGGTGATCGGCCGGGCACCCGTGCAGACGGTCGCCGACCTCGACCGCGCCGTCGCCGCGGCCAGGGCCGCCCAGCCTGCCTGGGCGGCGCTCGGACATGAACGCCGCAGCGAGCTGCTGCTCGCGGCGGCCGACGCGATCGACGCGAACGCCGAGGCGCTCGCGCACCTCCTGTCGCGCGAGCAGGGCAAGCCGCTCAACGGCCCGAACGCGCGCTTCGAGGTGGGCGGGGCATCCGGATGGATGCGCGCCGCCGCCGCGACGCCGCTCGAGACCGAGGTGGTGTTCGACGACGGACAGACGCACGCCGAGCTCACGTATCGTCCTATCGGCGTCGTCGGCGCGATCGGGCCGTGGAACTGGCCTCAGATGATCAGCGTGTGGCAGATCGCGCCGGCGCTCCGCATGGGCAACACCGTCGTGGTGAAGCCGTCGGAGTACACGCCGCTCAGCGTGCTGGCGCTCGTGCATGTGATCAACACCGTGCTGCCCGAGGGCGTGCTGCACGTCGTCAGCGGCGGACGCGACGTGGGCGCCGCGCTCTCGACGCACCCCGAGGTCGGCAAGGTCATGTTCACGGGCTCGACCGCGACGGGCAAGGCGATCATCCGCAGCTCGGCCGACACGATCAAGCGCCTCACGCTCGAACTCGGCGGCAACGACGCCGGCATCGTGCTGCCCGACGTCGACCCGAAGGCCATCGCCGAGGGGCTGTTCTGGGGCGCGTTCATCAACACCGGGCAGACCTGCGCCGCCCTCAAGCGCCTCTACGTGCACGAGGACGTCTACGACGCCGTGTGCGACGCGCTCGTCGACGTCGCCCGCTCGATGCCCATGGGCATCGGCCTCGACGAGCAGAACGTGCTCGGCCCGCTGCAGAACCGGCAGCAGTTCGAGATCGTCGACCGCCTCGTCGAGGCGGCGAAGGCGTCGGGCGCTCGGGTGCTGCTCGGCGGCGACCCGGATCGCGACCAGCCGGGCCACTTCTACCCGACGACGCTGATCGCCGACATCCACGACGGCGCCCCGCTGGTGGACGAGGAGCAGTTCGGTCCGGCGCTGCCGATCATCCGGTACCGCGACCTCGACGAGGTGATCGAGAAGGCCAACGGCGTCGACGTGGGCCTCGGCGCCTCGGTGTGGTCATCGGACCGCGAGCAGGCCCGCGCCGTCGCCGCCCGGATCGACGCCGGCACCGTGTGGATCAACGCGCATGGGGCCGTGCACCCCCTGGTGCCGTTCGGCGGTGCCAAGCAGTCGGGGTACGGGCTCGAGTTCGGCGTCGAGGGCCTGAAGGCGCTCGGGGTGCCCCAGGTGATCAACGGCTGACGTCCCACTCGTCACGACACGGCGGCCGCACGGATCCATCCGTGGGGCCGTCGTCGTCGTGCGCGCCCGTATCGTGGAGGGCGAGCGCACCGACATCCGGGAGAGGCCATGCCGAAGATCGTCGATCACGACGAGCGACGACTCTCGATCGTGCACGCGACGTGGCGGCTGATCGCCGCGAAGGGGTTCCGCGCGACGACCATGCGCGAGATCGCCAAGGCGTCGGGCGTCGCGAACGGCGGCCTGTTCCCGTACTTCCGGAACAAGGAGGAGCTGATCGGCGCGACGTTCGAGCACGTGTTCGAGGCGACGAACGAGCGCTTCGCCGCCGTGCGCGCCGACCTCGAGGGGCTGCCCGCCCTGCGCGCCCTCATGCTGCAGATCTTCCCGCTCGACGAGGAGCGCCTGCTCGAGGCGCGCATCGTGATCCCGTTCTGGGAGTACGCGGCCAACGAGCCCGAGCTGCTCGAACTCCACGAGCGCACGATGCAGCAGTGGCGCGGCGAGATCTCCGACCACCTCGAGACGGCCAAGCGGCTCGGCGAGATCCGCGACGACGTGGATGTCGCGCGCTCGACGGACCTGTTCATGGCGCTGCTCGACGGCGTGCAGGTCGTCGCGGTCGTGTCGCCGGGCACGTCCTCAGCTGAGCGCCTCACCGGCCTGCTCGACGGCTACCTCGACCTGTTGCGCTGACCAGTCGGTGAGGGCGGATGGCGCCGCTCGCGCCATCCGTCCTCGTGCGAAGTCACGGGCTCAGTGCGCGTGGCCCGAGCAGGTGCACGCGCCGGAGGCGCAGTCGCATGCGCCCGCGCCGTCGTGCGCGCCGTGCCCCGCGACATCCGCGTGGCAGGCCATGCCCATCGACTCGGATGACGGCACGTTCAGCGTGGGGTTGCGGTCGAAGAAGCCGTACGGCTTGAGCGTGAACTTCGCGTAGTCGACCGGCATGACGGGCCAGTCCTCGACGCGCGGGAAGTGCGTCGGCCCGAAGGTGTGCCAGACCACGAGGTCCTCGCCATCGATCGAGCGGTCGGCCGCGGTGTAGCGGGGCAGGCCGTCGCCGCCGGGGTTCTGGTTCACGAGATCACCGGCGGGGTAGCGCTCGTCCTGCGCGTACCGAGTGACCCACAGGTGGTTGCGCGTGAAGCCTGCGCGCTTCGCGATGACCGACTCGGGGTCGGCCATGAGCGTCGGCAGGCCCTGCGAAAGCAGCTCGTAGGCGACCGGCTGGCCGAGGCGGTTCTGCTTCTCGGTGTTCACGATGTGCCACGCGCGGCCCACGCTGAGGTCGGCGTCACGCACGCCCTCGGACTCGGTGCGCAGGCGCGTGCGCCGCTTCGTGAACGCGTTGCCGTACTCGTTGCCCTCACCCATCGGCAGGCGCACCGCGTCGACCTCGTCGACCGCGTTCGCGACGCCGTCGACCATCATGTCGAGGCGCGCGCTGAACAGGTGCTGGTGGTACGGGGCCCCGAGCCCGGGCGCGACCTGGCTCGCGTGGTCACCGGCCTCGGGGTCGTAGGCCGACGTGAACAGTACGCCCGTGAGCTTGGCCTCGCACTCGATCGTGCCGTCGAGGTACAGGTACCAGTAGAACCCGTAGTCGTAGTTGCCGACGGTCGTGAAGAAGCTGATCACCAGGCGGCGCTGGCGGCGCACCTCGTTCGAGCCGGTGTAGATGTCGGTGTGCTTCCAGAGCGTGCCGTAGTCCTCCTCGTGCATGCAGATCGCGTTCGGGATGACGCGGGGGTTGCCGAACTCGTCGGCGAGCGTCGCATCGAAGTAGCGGATCTCGCCGAGGCAGTCGCAGCCCAGCACGAGCGAGTTGGCGTACCGGCCGAAGACGTACTCGCCGGTGTCGAAGTAGTTCTGCCAGAACCGCGCCGGCGACGGGTCGCCGTACGGCACGACCATCTCGGCGATGGAGGCGCGGTAGACGATGTCGCGCTCCTGCCCGCCCTGGTCGGCGTCGACATATCGGATGCGACGCAGCACGAGCCCCTCGCGCGCGTCGAAGGCGATTGAGAAGCGCCAGTTCGCCCACGACACCTCGTCGCCCTCGACGCTGAAGCTCGGACCCTCGGGCTGCGTGATCGCGATGGGCTTGAGCGTGTCGAGCGGAGCGCCCTGCACCTCTGGGTCGTCGAAGTTGCCGCCCTCGGCGGGGATGTCGTAGACCTTGTGATCGACCAGCTTGAACATGCGGCCCTCGACCATGTCGACGTAGGCGCACAGGCCGTCGACGGGGTGCGCCCAGCAGTGGTCCTGCTCGTACTGCCGCATGAAGGCGAGCACCCGGATGACGCGGCGCCCGCGCTCGTCCTCGAAGCCGTACTGCCCGGCCGACAGCGGTGCGAGCGCCACCTGGTCGTGCGTGATGCCGCGCTTGGCGAGCGCCGCGCGCCACTCGTCCTCCGCCCCGAGCATGTCGTATATCGCCTCGAACTCGACATCGAGGATCGGCAGCTGGCCGTCGGCGCCGTCGATCTCGTCGGCGCGGATGACCGAGCGCTCGGTGAGCGAGACGCGCGCGTCGTGCGCGGCCCCCGTCGCCTGGTCGAGCAGCAGGGCGCGGATGACGCGGGGCAGGTCGCCGCCCGCGAGCACCTCGACCTTGTCGGGCTCGTCGACGCCCACGTACACGAAGCGCGTGGACTCCTGCACCAGCCCGGCGGCGGCCAGGATCTCCCGGGTCGCGACGATCTCGTCGGCATCGAGGCCGCGGAGCGGATCGGCGGATCCGGCGGCGGAAGCGGTGGGGGCGAGCGCGGTGGTCGCGGTCGCGGCGTGCGAGTGGTGGGCCTGAGCGGCTGACATCGTCGTCATGCTGGGTTCCTTTTTCTCTACGTTTGTTGAGTAATATAGCTCGCAATCACGAGACAGGGAAGTCCGGAGATGAGCGAACTCGCACACGGCGCGATGCTGATCGGCGCACTGGGGGGTGCGGCCTGCGCGGTCGGCGGCGGCCGTCGCACGGCACTCGACCTCGCGGCATCCGCGGCCATGCTCGTCGCGATGACCGACATGGCGTTCACCCGATTCGTACCCGCACTGGCGTGGACCGCGGTGCTCGCCGGCCTCGGCATCGCGCTCGGCACCCGCCTGCGACCGACTCGCGCCGCGACCCAGCCCGCACTCTCCGCCGGGCGTCGCGGCCACGCGCTGTACCGGGCGCTCGCGTTCATCGTCGGCGCCTGGGCGTTCGTCGCCGCCGGCCGTGGATCGGGCGCCGCACCCTCCGCGACCGGCCACACGCACGCCGACGCCGGCCTCCCCTTCGTGGTGGCGACGCTGGTGATGACGGCCTTCGGCGGATGGCTCGTGGCGGCCGAGCTGCGGGAGCGTCGGCGGGCGCGCCGCGCCGGGTCCGTCCACGACTCATCCGGATGGGCCCGGCACACAGCCGAGGCGGCGAGCACGACCGTCATGCTCGCCGCCATGGCCGTTCCGGGACTGCTCGCCGCGCTCGCCTAGATGCCGCGGTGCGGCTCGTGGTCGAACGCGGCCGCTTCGGCTTCCTCGATGCCGTGCCCGATGTTGCGGTAGAGCCCGGGGTCGCGGCGACGCAGCACGAAGGCCCAGATCACGCCGAGGATGCCGGGGACGATGAGCAGCGCCGGCAGCACGAACGTGAGCGCCGAGGGCTCGGTCTGGCCGAGCAGCACGTCGAAGTTCGCGACGATGAGCGCGAACACCGAGAAGAGCACGATCGCGGCGATGGTCGGCGCGACGACGGCCGCCCAGGCGCTCACGCCGCGTCGGTCGCGGCGGAAGAAGCCGATGACCGCGATCGCGATGATGCCCATGAGCAGCACGAGCCCCATCGCGCCTGTGTTCGTGAGCCACGTGAACATGGTCAGCACCGGGTAGAGGAACTCGACCGGCGCGAAGTCGGCCTCGAGTCCGAGGCCCTCGCCCGCGACGACGAACGCGAGCGTCACGACGAGCGCGATGACGCTCTGGGCGACCGACCCCGCCCACGGTGCGCGCGATCCGGACCGAACCGCGCCGAGCCCGCGGTGCAGCACGCCCTCACGACCCAGCGAGTAGAGGTAGCGCGCGACCGCGTTGTGGAACGACTGCAGTGCCGCGAACAGGCTCGTGAGGAAGAGCACCTGCATGATGTCGCTGATGATCATCGGGGCGTGCTCGCCCATGAGCGCGAACATGAGGTCGGGTCCGGCCGTGGCCGACGCCTCGACGATCTGCGACGGGCCGATGCCCACGGTGAACGCCCACGCGCTGAACGCGTAGAACACGCCGATGATCGCGACGGCCGAGTACGTGGCCCGGGCGACCGTGCGCTTGGGGTCCTTCGCCTCCTCGCCGTAGATGGCGGCCGACTCGAAGCCCATGAACGCGGCGATGCCGAACGCGAGCACGGCGCCGACGCCGGGCACGAAGAGGTTCGCGGGCTGCAGCGACGCGGTGCTGAGCCCCTCGGGCGCAACCGCGAGCGACACGAGGTCGAACACGAGCACGGCGACGAACTCGAGTGCGACGAGCGCGCCGAGCACCTTCGCCGAGAGGTCCACGCGGTTCACGCCGAGGATGCCGACGATCACGATGCAGACCAGGATCCACAGCCACCAGGGCGTGACGATGCCGAACTTCGCCTCGAGGAACATCGAGGCCTGGAACCCGAACAAGCCGTAGATGCCGATCTGCATGGCGTTGTAGGCCACCAGTGCGACGAGCGACGCGCCCACGCCGAACGGCCGGCCGAGGCCCTGCGCGATGTACGCGTAGAAGGCGCCGGCGTTCGTCACGAATCGGCTCATCGCCGCGTAGCCGACCGCGAACACGGCGAGCGCGGCCGCCAGCAGGATGAACGAGAGCGGCACGCCGATGACACCCGTCACCGCGAAGGTCGTGGTCACGCCGCCCGCGACGACCGTGAGCGGCGCCGAGGCCGCGATGATCATGAAGGTGACGGATGGCACGCCGAGGCGGCGGTGACCGAGGTCACCGGTGGTCGTCGGCGGCGGCATCGTCGGCGCTGAGGTCATGGCAGGAACCCTTCGTCAGGTCGGAGCGAAGCCGGGGCAGCCTCGCACGATGCCCGTCATCATCGTCGCGCACCTCGGCGGCGGGTTGTCCGAGCGCGAACGCCGCTTGTCCTCGGATGCACGGCTCGCCTGTCGCTCTTAGCCCTACAGGCGTAGACTTACCCAACCTGTGCCGGACGAGGACGTCCGGAGGAAGACCGAGGTCACGCCGTGCCCCACGTCCCCGAGACATCCGCCGCCGACATCACGACCGCGCCGCTCGACTTCACGGAGTTCAGCGCGATCGTGTCGCAGTCGTTCGTGCCGCTGCGCGTCCATTCCGACCGGCCCGAGCCGTTCCGCGGCGAGGTGCGCACCGCGGCATCCGACGACGTGCACCTGTCGGTCGTCACCGCCGATGCCCACGACATCCAGCGCACGCCCGCCCTCGTGGCCCGCAAGGAGCAGCGGTACTTCAAGCTCGGGCTGCAGCTGTCGGGCACGGGGCTCCTGATCCAGGACGGACGCGAGGCGGTCGTGCGCCCCGGCGACCTCGCCATCTACGACACGAACACCCCGTATTCGCTCGTGTTCGAGGAGCGCTTCAGCACGGCTGTGCTCATGGTGCCGCACCGGCTCATCGAACTCCCCACCGAGGCGGTGCGCGGCATGACCGCGACGACGCTCCCGGGCGAGGAGGGCCTCGCACGCGTCGTCTCGGGCTTCCTCGGCGGCCTCGCAGGGCAGCTCGACCAGCTCGACGGCCCGGTGGGCGCTCGGCTCGCGCGCAACGCGGTCGACCTCGTCACGACGATGTACGCCCAGCAGCTCGACGTCGCGCGCGACGCCGACAAGCCGCACCGGCCGGTGGTGCGCCGCGTGCAGGCCTACATCGACGAGCACCTGCCGCTGCCCGACCTGAACCCCTCGACGATCGCGGCCGCGCACTTCATCTCGACGCGTCACCTGCACGCGATCTTCCACGAGGAGGGCCTCACGGTCTCGAGCTGGATCCGCGCTCGGCGCCTCGACCGGTGCCGCCGCGAGCTGGTCGACCCGCTCGCCGCGCAGCGGCCGGTGAGCGAGGTCGCAGCCCGCTGGGGGTTCCCGGATGCCGCGCACTTCAGCCGCGCGTTCCGCGCCGAGTTCGGCGAGCCGCCGTCGGCCGTGCGCGCGCGGGCGCTCGCGGGCTGACCCGCCGGTATACTCGGCAGCGTCCAGGCACCCCTCGTCCGAGGTGGCGCCGGCGCTCGAAAAATGGGCGCGAAGCGTCGCCGATGCCGGCGTCGGCCGCGAGACACATACGGAAGCACGACATCCGTCTCGTCTCGAAAGGCTTCGCCATGCCCACCGTCTCCGCGCACGTCGCCCGCACCCTCGCCGCCCACGTCGACCACGTCTTCGGCGTCATGGGCAACGGCAACGCGTACTTCCTCGACGCGCTCGAGCGCGACACCGACGCGACCTTCACCGCGGTGCGTCACGAGGCCGGCGGTGTGGTCGCGGCCGACGCGCACTTCCGCGCCTCGAACCGGCTCGCCGCGGCGACCGCGACGTACGGCGCCGGTTTCACCAACACCCTGACCGCGCTCGCCGAGGCCGTGCAGGCGCGCGTGCCGCTCGTGCTCGTCGTGGGCGACGAGCCGACGTCGGGCCCGCGCCCGTGGGATGTGGACCAGATCGCGCTCGCCTCGGCCGTCGGCGGCCGCACCTATACCGTGGGCCGAACGGATGCCGCGGCGACGACGGTCATCGCGCTCGAGCACGCCCTGACCTACCGCGTGCCCACCGTGCTCGCGATCCCGTACGACGTCGCCGCGCTCGAGGCCGGCGACGTGCCGCCCACGCCCCAGCCGAACCTGCCTGGACCGCTGGCGCCGCGCGGCCCGTTCGCCCGGCGTGCGATCGCCGATCTCGCGCGGGCACTCGCGGGCGCGCGCCATCCGCTGCTCATCGCCGGCCGCGGCGCCTGGCTCGCCGGCGCCGGCGAGGCGCTCGGCGCACTCGCCGACGCGACCGGCGCCGTCACCGCGACCACCGCGCTCGGGCGCGGCGTCTTCCCCGCCGGAGGCTACGACCTCGGCGTGACGGGCGGCTTCGGCGCCGAGGGCGCGATGGAGCTCATCCGCGAGGCCGACGTCGCCGTCGTCTTCGGCGCCTCGCTCAACCAGTTCACGATGCGCTTCGGCGAGCTGTTCGCGCCGGGGACGCACGTCGCCCAGGTCGACGTCGGGCCTGCGGCGACGCACCGGAACGTGGGCGCCTTCATCCAGGGCGACGCGGCAGTGGTCGCGCGCGTGCTCGTCGACGAGCTCGTGTCCCTCGATGCGACGAGTTCCGGATGGCGCGAGTCGATCGATCTCGCGCCGCTCCGCGCGCACGACCCGGGCGTCGGCATCATCGAGGCCGACGGTCGCCTCGATCCGCGCTCGGTCGCCGCCCGCCTCGGCGAACTGCTGCCCGGGGACCGCGTCGTCGTATCCGACGGCGGGCACTTCATCGGCTGGGCGAACATGCACTGGCCGGTCGCCTCGCCCGACCGCATGATGATGGTCGGCACCGCGTTCCAGTCGATCGGCCTCGGCTTCCCGAGCGTCGCCGGTGCCGCCGCCGCGAAGCCCGAGTCCACCATCGTCCTCACGACCGGCGATGGTGGTGGCCTCATGGCGATCGCCGACCTCGAGACCGCGGTGCGCACCGCCGGTGGGCGCGGCATCGCCGTCGTCTGGAACGACGCCGCCTACGGCGCCGAGATCCACCTCTACGGCCGCAAGGGCCTCGCCGAGCCGCCCATGCGCATCCCCGAGACCGACTTCGCCGGCATGGCGACGGCGCTGGGCGCCGAGGGGATCGTCGTGCGCGAGCTCGCCGACCTCGACCGGCTCGCGACATGGTCGACCGAGCGGGTCGATGAGCGTCGCTTCCTGCTGCTCGACTGCCGGATCTCCGACCGGGTCACGGCGCCGTACCAGGAGGAGATCCTCCACGTGAACTCGCTCCCCCGCGACTGAGTCCTCCCCGGTCGACGGATCGGGCGCGGGCCGATGTGGAAGGCTGCTGACATGCCGTCCCCGCAGTCGTTGAGCGAGCCGGACCGCCGCGTCGTCGCGGCGTGGGCAGCGGAGTGTGCCGAGCGCGTCCTGGGCCTGTTCGAGGCCGAGGCCCCGTCGGATGATCGACCACGCGACGCGATCGCTCGAGCTCGAGCTTTCTCCCGCGGCGAGTTGGATGCCGCCGGCGAGATCCGTCGCCGGTTCGTCGCCGGTCGAGCGGCGCACGCGGTGAGCTCTCCTGCGGCCGTGGCCGCTGCCCGGGCCGCTGCCCAAGCCGCCGGCGTCGCCCACATGGGCGCGCACGCCCTCGGCGCCGCCGCCTATGCGGCGAACGCTGCCAGACTCGCCGCGCCCGATCAGCCCGAGGCTGTTCAGGACGAGGTCTCCTGGCAGCTCGAGCGCCTGACCGAGGAAACCCGGTCTGTGCTTCGCAAGCTGCCTCCGGTGGGCGAGGACTCCGCAGGCCCTCTCGGCGCAGGACTGCTCGCGTCAGGCAGGCTCGGGTCGATCATCCGCGAGATCCAGGCCGCGCTCAGCGAGCCCGGGGCGTGAAACGAGCGGATGTCGCGCGCCCTGCGGTACGCGACATCCGCTCGTTCGGAACTTCGCCCGGCCTACTTCTCCCAGACGAAATGGCGCTGCGACTGCTCGGCCTCGTGGTCGGGCCCGAGCGGGATGCCCGTGCGGTCGCGGAGCAGCAGCGTCGCGATGAACGCGATCACCATGACGCCGGCGATGTAGAACGCGACGGATGTCGCGGTGCCGGTCGACTGCACGAGCCAGGCGGCGATGGTCGGGGCGAACGCGCCGCCGATGATCGCGCCGATCGCGTACGTGATCGAGACGCCCGAGTAGCGGATCGATGCCGGGAACAGCTCGGTGAAGTACGCCGCCTGCTGGCCGTAGGTGAAGCCGTTGCCGATCGCGAACAGCGAGACGCCGAGGAACAGCAGCCACGGGTTGCCGGTGTTCGTGAGCGGGAACAGCAGGAACACGGTCGCGAGGAACGCGATCCAGCCGATGATGTACGTGTTCCGGCGGCCGATGCGGTCGGACACGATACCCGCGGCGAAGGTGCAGATCAGCCAGACGATCGAGGCGCCGGCAACGGCGAGCAGGACGGGTGTCCGCTCCATGCCGACGAGTCCGCCGTCCTCGACGGGCGTCGTGGCGTAGTTCTGCAGGTAGCCGCCCGTGGTCATGTAGCCCGCGGCGTTGTTTCCGGCGAACGTGAGCGCGGCGAGCAGCACAAGCAGCCAGTGCCGGCGGAAAAGCGTCAGGATCGGGGTCTTGGCCTTCTCCTTCTTCGCGGCGATCTCCTGGAACACGGGGCTCTCGTCGACGGCCCGACGCACGACGATGCCGACGATGATGAGCACGAAACTCAGCAGGAACGGGATGCGCCAGCCCCACTCGAGGAACGCGTCACCGGGCGAGATCACGCCGGTCATGAGCGCGAGGATCCCGGACGCGAGGAGGAGTCCGATCGGCACGCCGATCTGCGGGAACGCGCCGAACCGGCCGCGCTTGCCGCCGGGCGCGTGCTCGACGGCCATGAGCACGGCGCCGCCCCACTCACCGCCGGTCGAGAGGCCCTGCACGATGCGGAGCAGGATGAGCAGGACCGGCGCGGCCATGCCGATCTGCTCGTACGTCGGGAGCACGCCGATGAGCGTGGTCGCCGCGCCCATGAGGATCAGCGTGATCACGAGCATCGCCTTGCGGCCGATCTTGTCGCCGTAGTGGCCGGCGAGGAACGCCCCCAGCGGCCGGAACAGGAAGCTGATGCCGACGGTCGCGAACGCCAGGATCGTCGCGAACTGCGGACCGGCCGGCGCGAAGAAGAGGGCGCCGAACACGAGGGCGGCGGCGCTCGCGTAGAGGAAGAAGTCGTACCACTCGATCGTCGTGCCGATCACGGTGGCGAAGGCGACGCGACGCAGCTCGTGCGGTCGGGTCGCGGCGTGGAACTCGGTGCCGGGTGTCGCGGTCATGGCGGGATTCGACTCCTCTGTCGGTCCGCGGATGGATGGATGCCGCTCCGAATGTCCGGAGCAGGTTTCGGAGACTATCGTATATGATTTCGGATACCAAATGTGATCACGCTTTCGCGTAGCATCACGAGAGGCCTCGACGACGGAGTGGAGACACATTGCTCGACCCAGCACGCATCACCGAGATCGCCGACGAGCTGCTCGCGGCCGATCGCGACCGCACGACCGTCCCGCTCCTCACCGCGCGCAATCCCGACATGACCGTCGAGGACGCGTACGCCGTGCAGCGGCTCTGGGCTGACCGCGCCATCGAGCGCGGCCGACGGCTCGTCGGGCGCAAGATCGGCCTCACGTCGAAGGTCATGCAGGTCGCGACCGGCATCACCGAGCCCGACTACGGCGTGATCCTCGACGACATGGTCTACGAGTCCGGCGCGGTGGTCGAGTTCGACCGCTTCTCGAACGTGCGCATCGAGGTCGAGCTCGCGTTCGTGCTCGCCAAGCCGCTGACGGGCCCGGGCACGACGATCTTCGACGTGCTCGACGCGACGGCCTACGTCGTGCCGGCGCTCGAGATCCTGAACTCGCACATCGAGATGCAGGGCCGCACGATCGTCGACACCATCTCCGACAACGCCGCGATGGGCGCCATGGTCGTCGGCGGCACTCCGGTCAAGCCCGACGCGGTCGACCTGCGCTGGGTCTCCGCACTGCTCTACCGCAACGAGACCATCGAGGAATCGGGCGTCGCCGGTGCCGTGCTCGGCCACCCCGCGATGGGCGTCGCCTGGCTCGCCGACAAGCTCGCGCAGCACGGGCAGTCGCTCGAGGCGGGCGAGATCATCCTCGCCGGCTCGTTCACCCGCCCCATGTGGGTCGAGCGCGGCGACACCGTCCATGCCGAGTACGGACCCCTGGGAGCGATCACGTGCCGATTCGCATGAACCTGCCCGAGACCTTCGCGGCGCGCCTCGCCGCAGCCGATCGACCGCTCGTCGGCCTCTGGGTCTGCTCCGGCAGCCCGGTCATGGCCGAACTCGTGGCGGGCAGCGGCGTCGACTGGGTGCTCATCGACGGCGAGCACTCCCCCAACGGCCTCGAGTCGATCCTCGCGCAGCTGTACGCCGTGTCGGCCTACCCGGTCGCACCGGTCGTCCGCGTGCCGATCGGCGACACCGTGATCATCAAGCAGGTGCTCGACCTCGGCGCGCAGAACCTGCTCGTACCCATGGTCGACAGCGCGGCGCACGCCGAAGAGCTCGTGCGCGCCATCCGCTACCCCGCCGGCGGCGTGCGCGGGGTCGGCGCCTCGCTCGCGCGTTCGTCGCGCTGGAACCGCGTTCCGGGCTACCTGGCGAACGCGTCATCGACCGTGAGCCTCACGGTGCAGATCGAGTCGGCGGCGGCCGTCGCGGCGGTCGACGAGATCCTCGCGGTCGACGGCGTCGACGCGATCTTCATCGGGCCGGCCGACCTGGCGGCGTCGATGGGACGGCTCGGGGAGCCGACGCATCCCGAGGTCGTCGAGGCCGTCCTCACGGCCCTGCGCGCGGCCGCCGCGGCCGGCAAGCCCGCGGGCGTCAACGCGTTCGTGCCCGAGGAGGCCGAGCGGTACCTCGCCGAGGGTACCGCCTTCGTGGCGGTCGGGGCCGATGTCGCGCTCGTCGCGCGCGCCACCGAGGCGCTCGCCGACCGGTTCATCCCGCTGAGCGACGGCGGGCCGGATGGCGCTCCGCGCGCCTCCTACTAGCCCACCCTTGCACCGCCTGACCCGATCGTATACGATTTAAGATACGAAGAGACGAGGACGCTCATGGCCAACGACGGCATCGCCACGCCCGGCAAGATCATCGCCGTGCACCTGAACTACCCGTCGCGCGCCGCGCAGCGGGGCCGCACCCCCGCGGCACCGAGCTACTTCCTCAAGCCGGCCAGTTCGGTCGCCGCGACCGGCGGCACGCTCGAACGCCCCAGCGGCACCGAGCTGCTCGCGTTCGAGGGAGAGATCGCCGTGATCATCGGCGAGCCGGGCCGCCGCATCGCGCCCGGCGACGCGTGGTCGCACGTCGCCGCCGTCACCGCGGCGAACGACTTCGGCGTCTACGACCTCCGCGCCGCCGACAAGGGCTCGAACGTCCGCTCGAAGGGCGGCGACGGCTTCACCCCGATCGGCCCCGCGCTGATCCCGGCGGCCGACATCTCCCCCGACGCGCTGCGCGTCCGCACGTGGGTGAACGGCGAGCTCGTGCAGGACGACACGAGCGACACCCTGCTGTTCCCGTTCTCCCAGCTCATCGCCGACCTCTCGCAGCTGATGACGCTCGAGAGCGGCGACGTGATCCTCACCGGCACGCCCGCGGGCTCGTCCGTCGTCGTCCCCGGCGACGTCGTCGAGGTCGAGGTCGACGCACCTGATGCCGCGGGCTCGCCGAGCTCCGGCCGGCTCGTCACGCGCATCTCCCAGGGAGCCGAGCCGTTCGGCGACCACGGCACCAAGCCCGCCGTCGACGACCTGCAGCGCGTCGAGGCATGGGGCTCCGAGGAGGAGCTCGCGGCGGCAGTCGCGGCGGGGCGCGCGACGGCGCCGGGCGACGCCGGGTCTCGAGACGGCGCTGACGCGATTCCTCGACCCTCACAGACGTTCGAGCTGAGCGACGAGCTCCGCGAGCGCCTCGGTCGCGTCGGCGTCGCGACCCTCTCCGTCGCGCTCCGCAAGCGCGGCTACCACGACGTGGTCATCGAGGGCGTCCACGCGCTCCGCCCCGGCCAGCGCCTGGTCGGCCGTGCGAAGACGCTCCGCTTCATCCCGTTCCGGCCCGACCTCTTCGCCTCGCACGGCGGCGGCTTCAACGCACAGAAGCGCGCGTTCGACACCGTCGAGCCCGGCGAGGTGCTCGTCGTCGAGGCCCGCGGCGAGCGCCGCACGGGCACCGTCGGCGACGTGCTCGCCCTGCGCGCGAAGTTCCGCGGGGCGGCCGGCGTCGTGACCGACGGCGGCGTCCGCGACGCCGACGCCGTCGCCGAGATCGGGCTCCCCGTCTTCTCGCAGGGGCCCCACCCAGCGGTGCTCGGCCGACGCCACGTGCCGTGGGAGACCGACGTCACGATCGCGTGCGGCGGCGCGGCCGTGCAGCCCGGCGACGTCATCGTGGGCGATGGCGACGGCGTCATCGTGATCCCGCCGGCGCTCGTCGAGGAGGTCCTCGCCGAGACCGAGGCGCAGGAGCGCGAGGACGCGTGGATCGCCGAGCAGGTCGCGCGCGGCGAGTCCGTCGACGGCCTGTTCCCCATGAACGCCGACTGGCGCCGCCGCTTCGAGGCGACCGTTCGACAGGCTCAGGAACCGGAGGAAGGCCGATGAGCGCCGAGAGCAAGTCCGAGCGCGCCTACCGCTTCCTGCGCGAGCGCATCGACGACGGCCGTTACGTGCCCGGCTACCGGCTCGTGCTCGCGCAGATCGCATCCGAGCTCGACGTGTCGGTGGTGCCCGTGCGCGAGGCCATCCGCCGCCTCGAGGCCGAGGGACTCGTGACCTTCGTCCGCAACGTCGGCGCGCAGGTCGCGCTCCAGCAGGAGACCGAGTACCTGCACACCATGCAGACGCTGGCGCTCGTCGAGGGCTTCGCGACGAGCCTGTCGGCGCCGCACCTCACGCCCGACCACCTCGTGCGGGCGCGAGAGGTCAACGAGCGGATGCGACGCACGCTCGACGACTTCGACCCGCACCGCTTCACCGAGCTCAACCGGCAGTTCCACGCCGTGCTGTTCGAGGAGTGCCCGAACCCGCACGTGCTCGATCTCGTGCACCGCGGCTGGAACCGCATGCGCGTGCTTCGCGACTCGTCGTTCAGCTTCGTGCCCGGCCGTGCGCGTGAGTCCGTCGAGGAGCACGCCCGCATCATCGACCTCATCGAGCAGGGCGCGCCGGCGCTCGAGATCGAGCTCGCCGCGCGCGAGCACCGCACCGCCACGCTCGACGCGGTCCTCTCGTACCAGTCCGAGCACAAGCCGCCGACGGATGCCGCGTCGGCGCGCACGACGACCGAACCCGTTCCCGAGCCCGGCGCCGCTGCCGCGGCATCCGCTTCGAGCCAGGAGGCACAGATCGCATGACCCACCACATCCCCGAGGGCCTGCCCGACCGCATCCGCCACTACGTCGACGGCGAGTTCGTCGACTCGATCGGCGGCGAGACGTTCGACGTGCTCGACCCGGTGAGCAACGAGACGTACGTGCAGGCGGCCGCCGGGCAGAAGGCCGACATCGACCGCGCGGTCGAGGCCGCCTCGCGCGCGTTCCGTGAGGGGCCGTGGCCGCGGATGCTGCCGCGCGAGCGCTCGCGCGTGCTGCACCGCATCGCCGACATCGTCGAGTCGCGCGACGCGCAGCTCGCCGAGCTCGAGTCCTTCGATTCGGGACTGCCGATCACGCAGGCGCTCGGCCAGGCGCGCCGTGCCGCCGAGAACTTCCGGTTCTTCGCCGACCTGATCGTGGCGCAGGCCGACGACACCTACAAGGTGCCCGGCCGCCAGATCAACTACGTGAACCGCAAGCCGATCGGCGTCGCCGGCCTGATCACGCCGTGGAACACGCCCTTCATGCTCGAATCGTGGAAGCTCGGCCCCGCGCTCGCCACCGGCAACACGGTGGTGCTGAAGCCCGCCGAGTTCACGCCGCTCTCGGCGTCGCTCTGGGCCGGAATCTTCGAGGAGGCGGGGCTGCCGAAGGGCGTCTTCAACCTCGTCAACGGCCTCGGCGAGGAGGCGGGCGACGCCTTGGTGAAGCATCCGGATGTGCCGCTCATCTCGTTCACGGGCGAGAGCCGCACCGGGCAGGTCATCTTCGGCAACGCCGCGCCGTTCCTCAAGGGCCTCTCGATGGAGCTCGGCGGCAAGAGCCCGGCCGTCGTGTTCGCCGACGCCGACCTCGACGCGGCCGTCGACGCCACGATCTTCGGCGTGTTCTCGCTGAACGGCGAACGCTGCACCGCGGGCAGCCGCATCCTCGTCGAGCGCCCGATCTACGACGAGTTCGTCGAGAAGTACGCCGCGCAGGCCAAGCGCGTCGTGGTGGGCGACCCGCACGACCCGAAGACCGAGGTCGGCGCGCTCGTGCACCCCGAGCACTACGAGAAGGTCATGAGCTACGTCGAGATCGGCAAGGCCGAGGGCCGCCTCGTCGCGGGCGGCGGCCGGCCCGAGGGCTTCCCGACGGGCAACTACGTCGCCCCGACGGTGTTCGCGGATGTCCCGAAGAACGCGCGCATCTTCCAGGAGGAGATCTTCGGCCCGGTCGTCGCGATCACGCCGTTCGACTCCGACGAGGAGGCGCTCGAGCTCGCGAACGGCGTGAAGTACGGCCTCGCCGCCTATATCTGGACCAACGACCTCAAGCGCGCCCACAACTTCTCGCAGGCCGTCGAGGCCGGCATGGTGTGGCTGAACTCGAACAACGTGCGCGACCTGCGCACGCCGTTCGGCGGCGTGAAGGCCTCCGGGCTCGGCCACGAGGGCGGCTACCGCTCCATCGACTTCTACACCGACCAGCAGGCGGTGCACATCACCCTCGGTGCCGTGCACAACCCCACGTTCGGCAAGCAGGAGCACCACGAGACCGACCTCGACGACCCGGACCCGCGCTGACGCGCCATCCCATCGACCCACCCCAGGCAAGGACGCTGACATGACCAACCGCGACGACAAGACGTTGACCTCCTCGGGCTTCTACGTGAGCCAGGAGGCGCCGATCCACACCGACAACCCCATCCCCACCCCGTCGGCGCCGGCGCCCGACATCCTGCGCTGCGCGTACATGGAGCTCGTGGTGACCGACCTCGAGGCCAGCCGCAGGTTCTACGTCGACGTGCTCGACCTCGTCGTGACCGAGGAGACCGAGGACACGGTCTACCTGCGCTCGCTCGAGGAGTTCATCCACCACAACCTCGTGCTGCGCAAGGGTCCGGTCGCGGCGGTCGCCGCGTTCTCGTACCGCGTGCGCACGCCCGAGGACCTCGACAAGGCCGTCGCGTTCTACACCGAGCTCGGATGCCGCGTCGAACGCCGTGCGGAGGGCTTCACGAAGGGCATCGGCGAGTCGGTGCGCGTCGAGGACCCGCTGGGCTTCCCGTACGAGTTCTTCCACGACGTCGAGCACGTCGAGCGCCTCGCCTGGCGCTACGACCTCTACACGCCCGGCGCGCTCGTCCGCCTCGACCACTTCAACCAGGTCACGCCCGACGTGCCCCGTGCGGTCGCGTTCATGCAGGACCTCGGCTTCCGCGTGACCGAGGACATCCAGGACGACGAGGGCACGGTCTACGCGGCGTGGATGCGCCGCAAGCCCACCGTGCACGACACCGCCATGACCGGCGGCGACGGCCCGCGCATGCACCACGTCGCGTTCTCGACGCACGAGAAGCACAACATCCTCGCGATCTGCGACAAGCTGGGCGCGCTCCGGATGTCGGATCGCATCGAGCGCGGACCGGGCCGTCACGGCGTCTCGAACGCGTTCTACCTCTACCTGCGCGACCCCGACGGGCACCGCGTCGAGATCTACACGCAGGACTACTACACGGGCGACCCCGACAACCCCGTGGTGACGTGGGACGTGCACGACAACCAGCGCCGCGACTGGTGGGGCAACCCCGTCGTGCCGTCGTGGTACACCGAGGCGTCGCTCGTGCTCGACCTCGACGGCAACCCCAAGGAGGTCGTCGCCCGGACCGACGCGAGCGAGATGGCCGTCACCATCGGCGCCGACGGGTTCTCGTACACGCGGCACGACGACGGCGAGGGCTCGATGCCCGAATGGAAGCAGGGCGAGTACAAGCTCGGCAACCAGCTCTGACGCGCTGACCCCCGGTCGGGAGGCACCCACGGGGTCTCCCGACCGCGCGCGTCCCGCTACAGTCTGAGCATGCCGCCGGAACGAACCCAGCTCCTGTCCGGGAGGGTGCGCGTCCTCGAGCTCGACCGGTTCGACGACGAGCGGGGTTCGCTGGTCCCGCTCGCGTTCGACGACCTCGGCTTCCGGGTCGCTCGCACCTTCGTCGTGAACGCGCCCGCCGGCGCGGTGCGCGGCGGTCACGCGCACCGCCGAGTGCGCCAGGTGCTCCTGCGAGCCGGCGGCACCATCGAGGTCGAGGTGCGGCACGACGGCGAGCAGGCCCGCGTCACGCTCGACGCGGCCCGGCCGGCGCTGCTCATCGAGCCGGGCGTGTGGGCCGAGCAACGCTACCTCGACGAGTGCGCCGCCCTCGTCGTGTTCGCCGACGGCCCGTACGAGGCCGACGAGTACGTGCACGAGCCCGTCGACGTCTCCGAGACGCCGTCGTGAGGCGGCGCCGGGTCGCGGTCCTCGGGGCCGGCATCATGGGCAGCGCCGTGGCGATCCACCTGGCTCGGCGCGGACTGGACGTCACCGTTCTCGATCGGGAACCGGCGCCCATGTCGGCCGCCAGCCGGTGGAACGAGGGCAAGATCCACCTCGGCTACATCTACGGCGCGGATCCCACGCTCGCGACGGCGCAGCACCTGCTCACGGGCGGTCTCCTCTTCGGCGACCGGCTGCGCGAGCTCATCGACGACGACCTCGCCGGGCACGCGACGACCGAGGACGACATCTACCTGGTCCACCGCGACTCCGTCGTGGGTCCCGACCGCCTGCGGCCGAAATTCGAGGCGATCAGCGAGCTGATCCGCGAGCACCCCGACGCCGGCCGGTACCTCGTCGATGTCGGCGACGCCCGCGCGACCGAGATCGCTCGCGACGAGCTGGCGCGCCTCGCCGGGCCCGACATCGTCGCGGGCTTCCGCGTTCCCGAGCGCTCGGTCGAGACCCGTTGGGTCGCCGACCGTCTCGCCGGCGCACTCGCCTCGCAGGCCGGCGTCACCGTGCGCACTGGCACGGACGTCATCGCCGTCGAGCCGACCGACGGCCACGCTGGCTCCTGGCGCGTGCGGACCGCCGATGGCGAGCACGAGGAGGCCGACCTCGTCGTGAACGCCCTGTGGGACGGGCGGCTCGCGATCGACGCGACCGCGGGCCTCGCGCCGCAGCCGCCGTGGACCCACCGGTACCGGCGCTGCCTGTTCGTCCGCACGCGCCGCGCCCACGAGCTGCCGAGCGCACTCGTGGCCGTCGGCCCGTTCGGCGACGTCAAGAACTACAACGGCCGCGACTTCTACGTCTCCTGGTATCCCGTCGGCCTCGTCGCCGAATCGTCCGAAGTGGAGCTGGCCGCGCCCGATCCGCTGGGCGACACCGAGGCCGACGAGTTCGCTGCGCGCGTCAGGGCTGCGCTCGAGCCCGTGATGCCGGGACTCGGAGCGGTCCTCGACGATGCGGAGTCCGTGGTCGTGCATGGCGGCTTCGTGTTCGCGCGCGGAGCGGGTGCCCTCGATGACCCGCGCTCGGGGCTGCATCGGCGCGACCGGTACGGCGTCCAGCGCCACGGCAGCTACTTCTCGGTCGACACCGGCAAGTACTCGACCGCGCCGTGGTTCGCGCGCGAGCTCGCGATCGAAATCGCCGGGTGAGGCGATGGTCGGAAGGATGGAAGGAACGCGATGGCGGATGCCTCGACCCCGCTGGTGAGCGCCCTCGTGCCGACGTACAACGGCGCCGCGTTCATCGGGCGCACGCTCGACAGCCTCGCGGCGCAGACCTGGCCGAACCTCGAGATCGTGATCGGCGACGATCGGTCGACGGATGACACGCTCGCCGTGGTCCAGGGGTTCGCCGCCGATCATCCGAACGTCCGGATCCTCGAACGCGACGCCAACCTCGGCTGGCTCCGGAACTCCAACGACCTCATGGCGCAGGCGCGCGGTGAGCTCATGTTCTTCGCGTTCCACGATGACGTCGTGGCCCCGGACTACGTCGAGGCATTGGCGAGGGCGCTGAGCGCGCGTCCGGATGCGGTGCTCGCGTTCAGCGACATGGAGGTCCATGAGCTCGACGGGACCACCGAGCTGCAGGTGTTCGAGAAGCTCGAGGGCCTTCGAACGCCGATGGAGCGCGGCCGCGTCATGGTGCTCCGGCCGGGCGAGTGGTGGGTGCCGAATCGCGGGCTCTTCCGCGCCTCCGCCTTCGCCGAAGTGGGGGGCATCCACCCGAACGAGCGCGGCGAGTATTCCGCCGATTGGACCTGGTTGCTCGGGCTCGCGCTGATCGGTGAGTTCGTGCGCGTGCCCGAGGTGCTCTGCACGAAGTACTACATGTCGGGGAGCCTGTCCAAGCGGTGGCCGCACGACGCCGCCCAACGGCTCGCGCTCCAGCGCGCAGGGATCGCCGAGATCGGACGCAGTCGCCGCCTCAACCGCGCGCAGAAGGCGATGCTCGCCGGATTCCTCCGTCGACGCGTGCTCGGGCGTCGCCTGCCCGGCGGACTCAAGCGCGTGCTGAAGCGCCTCGGCCTCTGACGTCGGGAAGACCGCCGGGAGCGTACCGCAGACGGCGCACCGACGGAATGCCTAGACAATCTAAGTACCTTGTGGTCTTGTTGGTCTTGTGATCGCGGACAAGGGAACGACCGCACAGCGGGCGATCACGGCTGGGGGGTTGACCCCGGGGGGTCGGGGCCCCCCGGGTCTCCGCAGCGTCATCGCAGACTCGGCTGGGCCGATCGTCGATGACGCGCGAGCAGGACGAGTTCCTCCTCGGATCTCGCCATCCCCCTTGATGCACCGCGTCGTGCGGTGCCTCGCCGACAGAAAGGCACCTCTGTGAACATTCTGCTCATCATCGTCGCCATCATCGCCGTCATCCTGCTCTTCACCGGCGGCTTCGTGCAGTCCCTGAACTTCCTGCTCTGGGTCGGCATCATCCTGCTCGTACTGGCGGTCATCATCTGGCTCGTCCGGATGCTGACGGGCAACCGCACGCCCTGACCGACCGCTGACCCGTGCCGCGGGCCGTCGCAAAGGGGGCGACGGCCCGCCGCCATGTCACCGGGCGGATGACAGGAATGCGATGGCGGCGTCCTTGAACGCGCGGGCCGTGAGCGTCGAGACGTGGTCGCGTCCGGGGATCGTGACGAGGTCGCTCCCCCAGTCGAGGGCGAGTTCCTGCACGCCGCGCGGCACCGGGTCGTGCTCGCCGGCGACGAAGAGCACCGGGATGCCTCCCGGGATGGCGAGCGGCGCACCCTGCACGCCCTCGATGCAGGCGAGCAGGGCCTCGCGGTCGGCGCCGGCACGGATCGCCGGCGCGAGCACCTCGGCGATGAGCGGGTTCGATGGCGGCGTGTCGTGGAGCAGGTACGCCCTGGCCTCGTCGAGGCTCCAGGTGGCGAAGAGCTCGGACGGACCGGCCCCGCCGACCACGGCGCGACGCACGCGGTCGGGCGCCAGCTCGCAGAGTGCCGACACGACACGATTGCCCATCGAATAGCCGACCACGTCGACGATCGACGCGCCCGCCGAGTCGAGCACGGCGATGAGGTCGGCGCCGAGCCGATCGGGCGAGTACGCATCGCCCTGCGCCGGCTTGTCGCTCTGACCGTGACCGCGCAGGTCCACCAGGATCACCGAACGCCCCGCGTCCGCCAGGGCGCGGACCCAGCCCGTGCCCTCCCAGGTCACGGCCGAGGTGGACGCGAAGCCGTGGACCAGGAGCACGGGAGGCGGCGATCCGTCGCCGGCGTCGAGCTCACCGATGGTGCGGTACGCGATGAGCACGCCGTCGGCCGCCTCGGCGTGGAGCATGGGAACGGGCGCGGACGACGCCGCCCTCACGCGGACGTTCCCGCCGTGTTGCCCGCGTCCGCATCGCCGGGTGCGCCGGACTCGGGCGACTCGACGATCGTCGCGGTCGGCAGGGCGCCCGAGTCCACGATCGCGACTCCGGCGTGCCCGAGCTCGGCGATGGCGGCGTCGGACGTCGTGTCGTCGACCCCCGCGACGAGGTCGCGCAGCACGCGCACGTGCTGGCCGTGCTCGAGCGCGTCCAGGGCGCTCGCTCGCACGCAGTAGTCGGTCGCGATGCCCACGAGGTCGATGTCGGTGATGCCGTGCCGCGTGAGCAGGTCGGCGATCGTGTCGCCCGCGTCATCCGTGCCCTCGAAGATCGAGTACGCGGCGATGCCCTGGCCCTTGCGGATGTGCGCGTCGACATGCGACGTGTCCAGCGCGGGGTGGTACTCGGCGCCCGGCGTTCCGGCCACGCAGTGCTCGGGCCAGGTCGTGACGTAGTCCGGCTCCGAATCGGTGGCGAAATGACCGTCGTTGTGGTCGTCGGGGTTGTGCCAGTCGCGCGAGGCGACCACGAGGTCGTATCCGGCGCCGTGCTCGGCGAGGTACTCGGAGATCCGCGCCGCCGTCGCGGCGCCGCCCTCGACGCCGAGGGCTCCGCCCTCGGTGAAGTCGTTCTGCACGTCGATGATGAACAGGGCGCGACTCATGATCGGCTCCTTCGCTCTTCGGGTCTCGACGGGGCCATCCGTCGTCGATTCCATTCTGTCGCGGATCCGCGCGGTCGGCGCCCGTTCCCGGGCCCCGCCTCCCGATCAGGTGTTCGCGAGCTCGTCACCGCAGCGGTAGAAGCCCGTCGTGAGGGTGTCGATGGCCTGCTTCGCGGCGTCGGTGACGTCGCCGAGCGCGTAGATCGCGAACGTGAGCGTGGTGCCGTCCTGGGCGTGGATGATGCCGGCCAGCGTGTAGCCGGTCGTGATCCAGCCCGTCTTGGCGAAGACCGCGCCGTCGGCGACCGCGTTGTCGCCCGCGAATCGATCCGCGTACGACAGCGAACCCTTCTGCCCCGAGACCGGCAGTCCGTCTCGGATGACGCCGAGGTTGCCCTCGCGGGCCTCGACCTTGTCGAACAGCCGCGTCAGGTAGGCCGGCGGCACGGCGTTCTCCGGTGACAGACCCGAGCCGTCGATGACCCGGATGCCGCCCCGCGCGATGCCGTACGTGGCGAGCACCTGGCGGATCGCCGGGTCGATGGCCTCGAACGTGCCGCCCGTCCCGACCTCGATCGCGACCAGGCGCGCAAGCATCTCCGCCGCGGTGTTGTCGGACACGATGAGCGACTTCTCGACGAGCTGCGCGACGGTCGGCGACCACACCCGGCCGAGCTCGGCGGCGCCCGACGGAGCCGTGCCGCGCCCGATCGACCCGATGCCGCCGAGCTCGGCGGCGAACGCCTCGCCCGCGCGGGCGACGGGGTCCGTGCCGCGTGCCGACGTGTTCGCGTACGGATCCTGGCGGTCGCCGTCGACCATGAGCGCGGTGATGTTCGGCATGTAGCCGAGCTCGCGCTCGGCCGGATCCCAGCTGGCGTGCCATGCGTCGCCGCCGAAGAGCGAGCTGTCGAGCACGAGCTTGGTCAGCGGCGGGTTCGACGGGTCGGCCTCCCACGCGGCGCGTACCTGGCGGGCCAGGTCGTCGAGATGCGCGGCGCCGGGGTACACGGTCTCGCTCCCGCTCGGGGTCCGCGACAGCGTGAGGTCGCCGCCGCCGACGAGCACGACCGAGCCCGGCTCGGTGCCCCGCACCACGGTGGTGGCGAAGCGGTGGTCGGGGGCGAACACGGCGAGCGCCGCGGCGGACGTGAGCACCTTCATGACGCTCGCGGTGCGGGACGCCGTGAGGCCCCCACGGTCGAAGAGGATCTCGCCCGTGCCGGCGTTCATCACCTGCGCCTGCAGGTTCGCCAGGCGCGGGTCGGCGGCGAGGTCGGCGACCGAACACGTGCGCACCCGCGGCGGCGGCACGCTGGCCGCGGCCGCCTGCGGGGTCGGCGTCGGAGTCGGCGTGGGCGTCGTCGTCTCGGTCGGCAACGGCTCAGGCGCGGCCGACGGCGGCGCATTCAGGGCGGCGCCGAGCGCGACCGCTCCCCCGCCGACGAGCGCCACGGCCACGAGCGCAGCGGCGGCCGCCAGCGCGCGGTGCCGGGCGATCAGGCCGCGGATGCCGCGGGGCGAGGTCTGAGGATCCATCCGCGGCATTGTACGGATCGCACCCGGGTGCACCGTGGGAGGCGGTCCGCGTCAGTCTCCGCAGAAGTCGGGGATGACGTCCTCGATGATCGCGACCAGCGTCCGCAGCGACGCGATCGACACCCACTCCTCGTCGGCGTGGGCGCCGCCACCCGCAGCGCCCACGAGCACCACGGGAATGCCCGCCTCGGCGATCAGGCCGGCATCGGTCCACCACGGGTCGCCGCGGTGGACGACGGGCGCACCGCCTTCGCGCTCCACGGCCGCCAGGACGGCCCGGGCGATCGGCGATGCGGGGTCGGCCTCCATGCCGGGTCGCGTGACGAGCTCCTCGATGCGTGCCGGGCGGGATGCCGCGAGCGCCCGCTCGAGCTCGGGACCGGGGTCGGTCTCGCCTGGAAGGGTGCGCCGCTCGACGACGAGCGTGCAGCGGTCGGCGACGGTCGCGGCATCCGTCCCGCCCTCGATGGTGGCCACCCGCACGCTCCCGTTGCCGAGCAGCGGATGGCGCGGACGCGCGCGCAGCTCGGCCGCGATCGCTCGTAGCGCGACCAGGCCGTCGAGCGCCCGATCGATGGCGTCGACACCGAGCTCGGGTTGCGACCCGTGGGCCGCTACGCCCTCGTATTCGACGCGGTACCAGGCGAATCCGCGGTGCGCGAGCGTCACCTCGAGGTCGGTGGGCTCCAGCACCACCGCACCGTCGGGCAGCGCCGCTCCCTCGGCGTCGAGTGCCGCGAGGAGCTCCTCCATCCCGACCGAGCCGAACTCCTCGTCGGCGGCGAACGCGAGCACCACGTCGCCGGCGAGGTCGTGCGGCGCCTCGGCGGCCGCGATCATCGCGGCGGCCAGTCCGCCTGCCATGTCGTACGCGCCGCGACCGACGACGCGATCGTCAGCGGACGGCGCGGACGCGCCATCCGCCCCCGCCCCGTCGCCGCCGACCGTGTCGAGGTGGCCGGCCAGGAGGAGCGTTCGACCACCGCCGGTACCCCGCCGCCGGGCGAGGACGCTGGACCGGGCTGGGTCCGCACCGACGAGGCGGACCTCGAACCCGCGAGTACCGAGCCACTCCGCGACGAACTCGGCGAGCTCCTGCTCGCCCGCCCCGCCCGCGACCAGCGATGGGTTGACGGCGTCGATGCCGACCAGCCGGCGCGCGAGCGACACGACGTCCTCACCATCGCGCCGCGGCGCGGTCGGCACATCCGCCCGGATCAGTCCTCCCCGGGGTAGCGCAGGCCGATCTCGGCGCGGATGCGGTCGAGCGTGCCCATGATCTCCACCGACCCCTCGGTCGGGAGGATGTCGCCGCCGTCGAGCCGACCCTCGGCCACGAGGCGTTCGAAGGCCTCGGCCTGGAAGTGCATGCCCCGGCCATTGACCTCGGAACGGAACTCCTCGAGCACCGAGCCGTCGGGCGCGACGACGCGGAACGTGGTCGGCGCGTACCAGATGGCGTCGATCTCGATGCGGGCCTGCGTGCCGAGGATCACGGCGCGGTTCGGCCCCGCCGTGTCGCTCGCCGAGTACGTGCTGGCGATGCGACCCGAGTCGTACCCGAGCTGGACTGCGATGCCGGCGTCGGCACCCGTCGAGCGGAACACCGCGGTCGACTGGATGGTCGTCGGCGCGCCGAAGAGGTCCCAGGCGAACGAGATCGGGTAGATGCCGAGGTCGAGCAGCGCACCGCCGCCCAGCTCGAGGGCGTTGAGCCGGTGCGCGGGGTCGTCGGAGAGCTTCTGCGTGTGATCGGCGACCAGTGATCGAACGTCGCCGAGCGTGCCCGCTGCGATGATCTCGCGGATGCGCACCATGTGCGGCAGGTAGCGCGTCCACATCGCCTCGAGGGCGAGCACGCCGCGCTCGCGCGCGGCGTCGGCGACCGCGCGGGCCTCGGCCTGGTTCAGGGCGAACGGCTTCTCGACGAGCACGTGCTTGCCCGCTTCGATCGCGAGCAGCGCGACCGCGGCGTGGAACGGATGCGGCGTGGCGATGTAGACCGCATCGATGTCGGGATCGGCGAGGAGCCGGTCGTAGCCGCCGTACGCGGTCGGGATCCCGAACTCGTCGGCGAACGCCTGCGCGGTGTCGAGCGAGCGCGAACCGGCGGCCTTCACGTCGAAGCCGTTGAGCAGCAGGTCGTTCGTGAAGACGTGGGCGATGCCGCCCGGGGCGAGGATGCCCCAGCGAAGTCGATCGGTCATGCGGGCAGCCTATCGCCGGGGCGGGCCGGACCGACCGGCCGATCGTCGGCGTCGGCGTCGGCGTCGGTTCACGTGACACCCGTTCTGGGAAGGTGCGGTTTCCTCTGCTTCCCGCTACGGTTCGGCCATGTCGGCACGTTCGATCCGAAGGAGCCGCATCGTCGGCTCGACCGTCGCGGCCATCGTCGCCCTCACCGCCGCCCTCGGCGGCGCCGCACCTGCCGGTGCCGTCCAGCCGGCCCCCGTGGCCAAGTACGTCGCCCTCGGTGATTCGTACGCCGCCGGCCAGGGCGCGGCAGCGCCACTCGATTCGTGCCTCCGCAGCAATGCGGCCTACCCCGTTCTGCTCGACGCCGAGCCGCGCACGAACCTCCTGCGGTTCCCCGCATGCTCGGGCGACGGGATCGCGGAGGTCGCGGCGACGCAGCTCTCGCAGGTCAACCGCGGCACGACCCTCGTGACGCTCACCGTCGGGGCGAACGATCTCGGTGCCGGCGCGGCGTACGCCGCGTGTGTCCCCGACCCGACCTCGTTCGCGTGCGCCGCTGCGCTCGCCACGGTCCAGCAGGTGCTGCAGTCCGGTGCGATCGCCACCGGCGTCGGCGGGCTCGTGGCGGCGATCGCCGAGCGTGCACCGAACGCGCACATCGTCGTGACCGACTACCCGATCCCGTTCAAGCCCGCACTGCAACCGCCGATCACCGACGCCGTCAACGCGGCGATCGTCCAGCTCGACACGCAGATCGCGCAGGCCGTCGCCGCCGCGGCCGCGGCCGGGGCCGACGTGGAGCTCGCGAGCGTCGCCCTCGCCTTCGTCGGGCACCAGATCGGCGACCCCACACCGTGGCTCGGCGCCGATTCCACGAACCCGATCACGTTCCTTCACCCGACCGCAGACGGCCAGGCCGTCTATCGCGCCGCGGTCCTCACCGCGCTCGCAAGCTGAGGGGATCGACATGTCCGTGCTGTCCACCCGTCCTGACGCCGCCGTCACCGCCGACCGCCGACCTCTCGTCGCGCTCGCCGCCGCGCTCCTCGCGGGCGTCGTCGTCGCGATCGCCGGCGCCGCCGCCGGGCCCACCGCGCCCGCGTCCGCCGCCGTCACCGAGCTCGACTACGCGGCGGTGGGCGACTCGTACGCGGCCGGCACGGGCGCGCGCCCCTACCTCGACTCGACCTGCTATCGCAGCTCGAAGTCGTACCCGAAGCTGCTCGACCTCGACGCGAACCGCCGACTGGTCTCGTTCCCGGCATGCTCCGGCGCATCGACCGTCGAGACGGTCAGCCAGGTCGCGACGATCCCGACGACCACGAAGGTCGTGACGGTCACCGTGGGCGGCAACGACGTCGGGTTCTCGAAGGTCATGCAGAACTGCTTCGTGCTCCCGCGCAGCACCTGCAAGGCGACCATCGACGCCGGCACCGCCGTGGCCAACTCCCAGGCCTTCAAGGACAAGCTGGCCTCCGTGCTGACTGCCGTCCGGAACCGCACCGAGCCGGATGCCACGGTCATCGTCGCGGGGTACCCGCAGCTGTTCCATCTCACGAACGGCGTCAACCGCAAGTACGCGTGGGCCGACGAGGTGAACGCGCAGACCGTGGTGCTCAACAACGTCATCAAGACGGTGGTCGTCGCCAACGGCGCGAAGTTCGTCGACGTGCAGACCGCCTTCGCCGGGCACGGCATCGGCAGCGTTGCGCCGTGGATCAACGACTGGAACTGGCTGAGGACCGTCGACGGCTTCCACCCGAATGCGACCGGTTACGTCGCCTATGCCAACGCGATCCGCGCGGTCCCGGTGGCCTGACGCCGGTGGGAATGACGAACGGCCCGGACATCGTCCGGGCCGTTCGCGCTGGAGCCGCCTGTGGGAATCGAACCCACGACCTATTCATTACGAGTGAATCGCTCTGCCGACTGAGCTAAGGCGGCGTGACCTCGTCTCGGCGGAACCGGACGGGCACGAGAGACCATGTTAGCGGGTTTTCGAAGGCCGCATGACCACGGTGCGGGCACCCGCGGCGGTCAGCACTCCGGGTCGGACTCGGGCACGCTTCCGTCGAGGAAGTACGCCTCGACCACCTGATCGACGCACGCGTTGGACTTGCGGTAGGCGGTGTGCCCTTCGCCGTCGTAGGTCACGAGCACGCCGCTGTCGAGCTGGTCGGCGAGCGCGACCGCATCCTCATACGGCGTCGCCGGATCGCCCGTCGTGCCGACGACGAGGATCGGTGCCGCGCCCTCGGCCGTGATGGGTTCGCGCGGCCCATCGCCCGCAGAGGGCCAGTTCGCGCAACCGACGTCACCGTAGCTGAAGTACGGCCCGATGATCGGCGCAGCCTCGGCGAGTTCGGCGGCCCTCTGCCGCATCGACGCGACATCGGCGTCGTACGTGTAGTCCAGGCAGTTGATCGCACGGAACGCTTCGACCGAGTTGTCGCGGTACGTGCCGTCGGTCTCCCGCCCGTTGTAGCCGTCGGCGAACGCGAGCGCCGTGTCGGCCTGGCCGAACATGACGGACTCGAACATGTCGCTGAGGTACGGCCAGGTCTCGGGGCTGTACAGCGGGTAGATGATCGCGAGCACCAGGGCGTCGGCGCCGAGTTCCCGCCCGTCGCTCCCCTTCAGAGGGCTCGCGTCGACCGAGGCGAGCAGGCGCGCGACCTCGTCGGCCGCCTCGTCGACCGTGCCCGAGAACGGGCATTCGTCGGACGCCAGGCAGTCCGCGAGGTAGCCGCGCAGCGCGTGTTCGAACCCGACCGACTGGGCGATGTTGACCTCGTCGAGGCTGGTCGAGGGGTCGACCGCGCCGTCGAGTACGAGTCGGCCCACCTTGTCGGGGTAGAGGCCGGCGTAGGTCGCGCCCAGGAACGTGCCGTACGAGTAGCCGAGGTAGTTCAGCTTCTCGTCGCCGAGGACCGCGCGCAGCAGGTCGAGATCGCGCGCCGCGCTCTCGGTGTCGACGTTGGCGAGCAGTTCACCGGTGCCGGCAGCGCACGCGGCCCCGAAGTCCTCGTTCGGGTCGCTGGCGGCGGCGATCCACTCGTCGCTGCCGCGCTCGGCCGGGATCACGCCGTAGATGAACGCATCCTTCTCGGCGTCGTCGTAGCAGGTCACCGGCGTGGACCGCCCCACGCCGCGGGGGTCGAATCCGACGACGTCGAAGTGGTCCTGGAGGCGCGGACCGACCGCGTAGTCCAGCGATTCGGAGATGAAGTCGTACCCCGACCCGCCGGGACCGCCCGGGTTCACGAGCAGCGACCCGTACTTCTCGCCTCGCGCGGGCTGACGTACGAGCGCGAGGTCGATGCTGTCGGCCTCAGGCGCCGACCAGTCGAGGGGCGCAGTGGCCGTCGCGCACTGCATCTCGCCGCACGGCTCCCATTCGAGCACCTGCGAGTAGTACGGCTCGAGCTCGGCCGTCACCTTCTCGCCCGTCGGCTCGGAGCGGGCGCTGCCCGGCCCCGTCAGGAACGACGGGAATGCGCATCCGGTCATCACCAGCGCCGTCGCGGCGGCGAGTGCAGCCAGCAGCCGTCGCGCGCGTGTCACGATCGAACCCCCCGTGCGGCCTCGGGACGCCGGATCGCCGAGACCAGCATCGCCTCGAGCGCCAGTGCGGGCTGCACGTTGCCGTCGATGCGCACGCGGGCCTCCTGGATGGCGTCGAGCGTGGCGAGCGTGCGAGCGGGCGGGGCGGATGCCGCGGCCCGCGCGATGTCGTCGGCGATCTCGAGGTTGACCAGCGCGACGTCGGCCCCGAGCTGCGTGACGAGGATGTCGCGGAACAGCGACGCGAGATCGACCAGGATGCGGTCGATGCCGTCGCGCAGGCTGCGGGTCGCGCGGCGCTTCTGGTCCTCCTCGAGTGCGCGCAGTTGAGAACGCAGGGCGGCAGGCACCGCCTGGCCGGGCGCTACGCCCAGCGAGCGGAGCGTGTGCTCGCGTTCCTCGGCGTCGCGCAGCTCGGTGATCGCCTTCGCGTCGTCGCCGGCGATCTCGAGCAGTCGTGCCGCCGCGGCCACCGCACCGGGGGTCGAACGCACCGAGAGCGCGAGGCGCAGCGTCTCGGCACGACGGTCGCGCGCCTCGGCGCTGGTGGCCAGCCGGTGCGCCATGCCGATGTGGCTCTGCGCCTCTCGCGCGGCCCGCTCGGCGAGCCCCGGATCGACGCCGTCGCGGCGCGCTAGGAGCGCGGCGACATCGGCCACGCTCGGCACCTGGAGTCGCACCGACCGCACGCGCGATCGGATGGTCGGGATGAGGTCGGCCTCGCTCGGGGCGCACAGGATCCAGACGGTGCGTACGGGCGGCTCTTCGAGCTCCTTCAGCAGCACGTTGGAGGTCTGCTCGGTCATCCTGTCGGCGTCCTCGACGACGATGACGCGGTGCCGGCCGACCGATGGCGCGTAGTGCGAGCGCTCGACGATCTTGCGCACGTCGGCGACCTTGATGATCACGCCCTCGGTCGCGAGCACGTGGAGGTCGGGGTGGCTGCGAGCGACGACCTGGGCGTGCACCGCCTCGTCGCCGTCGGGTACACCGGAGAGCAGCGCCTCGGCGAACGCGTACGCCAGGTTGGAGCGGCCGGAGCCGGGCGGGCCGGTGATCAGCCACGAATGCGTCATGTCGGATGACGCGGGCGCACCGTGCGCGGCCGTCGATGCGGTCGCCGCCGCGCGCAGCACGGCGATCGCGGCATCCTGGCCGGTCAGGTCGCTCCACACGGTCACGATTCCACGCTACCTGCCGCTGCCGACGCGGATGCCGCTCCCCGGCGCACTCACAGCAGGGGCTCGACCCGCTCGGAGATGCGCGCGGCGATCTCGTCGACCGGCAGCGTCGCGTCGACGACGAGGAAGCGCTCGGGCTCGGCCGCGGCGAGGCCGAGGTACGCGTCGCGCACCCGGGCGTGGAACTCCCCCGCCTCGGCCTCGAGCCGGTCGTATCGCGTGCGCGCATCCTGCAGGCGGCCCCGCGCGACCTCCCACGGCAGGTCGAGCAGCACCGTGAGGTCGGGCATGAGCCCCTCGGTCGCCCACTCGGACAGCGAACGCACCTCGCCGGCGTCGAGGACCCGCCCCGCGCCCTGGTAGGCGACGGACGAATCGACGTATCGGTCCTGGACCACGACGTCTCCGCGCGCGATCGCGGGCCGCACGACGGTCGCGACGTGGTGCGCCCGATCGGCCGCGTAGAGCAGCGCCTCGGCCCGCGGCGCCACGTCGCCCCGATGGTGCAGCACGATCTCGCGGACCTCGATGCCGACCGGGGTGCCGCCGGGCTCGCGGGTCCGCACGACCGCACGACCGCGTTCGACGAGCCACTGCTCGAGCAGGCTCGCCTGGGTGGACTTGCCGGAACCGTCGCCGCCCTCGAGGGTGACGAACAGTCCGCGGCTCACGCCGAGCTCGACTTCTTCGAGCGCGTCGAGGTCGAGCGCTTCGCCGCGGTCGTCCGCTTGGCACGGGGCGCCGCGGGGCCCTTGTCGCGCTTGACCTGCAGCAGCTCGGCCGCGCGCTCGAACGTGATGTCCTCCACGGTCTCGCCGCGCGGGATGGTCGCGTTCGTCGTCCCGTCGGTCACGTAGGGTCCGAACCGGCCGTCCTTGACCTTGATCGGCTTGCCGCTGACCGGGTCCTCGGCGAACTCCTTCAGCGCGCTCGAGGCGCGCCGCGCACCGTACTTGGGCTGCGCGAGCAGTTCGAGCGCCCCGGGGAGGTCGATCTCGAAGATCGCGTCCTCGCTGGGAAGCGTGCGGGTCTCGGCACCCTTCTTGAGGTACGGGCCGTAGCGGCCGTTCTGCGCGGTGATCTCGTCGCCCGACTCGGGGTCGGCGCCGACGATGCGCGGCAGGTCGAGCAGCTTCAGCGCGGTCGCGAGGTCGATCTCGGCGGGCTCCATGCTCTTGAACAGCGAGGCCGTGCGCGGCTTGGGCGCCGCGGCCTTCTTCGCGCCGCGCTTGGGCTTGGCGGGTTCCGCGACCACGCCGGTGGCGGGGTCGACGACGGGCTCGGCCGACTCGGGCTCGGGCTCGAGCTCGGTGACGTACGGTCCGAACCGGCCGTCCTTGACGACGACCTGCTTGCCGTTGTCGGGGTTCGCGCCGAGCACCCGGTCGCCCTGGACGGGCGCCTCGATGAGCTCGCGCGCCTTCTCGGCGGTGAGCTCGTCGGGTGCGAGGTCGTCGGGCAGGTTCACGCGGCGCGGCGCGGCGTCGGGCGCCGCACCGGGCTCGACCGTCTCGAGGTAGGGCCCGTACTTGCCGATGCGGAGCGTGACCCCCGGCGCGATCTCGACCGAGTTGATCTCGCGCGCGTCGATCTCGCCGAGGTTGTCGACGACCTGGCGCAGGCCCTTGTGGCGGTCGCTGCCGAAGTAGAACTCGTTGAGCCAGTCCACGCGGTCGGCCTCGCCCGACGCGATGCGGTCGAGGTCGTCCTCCATCTCGGCGGTGAAGTCGTACTCGACGAGGTCGCCGAAGTGCTCCTCGAGCAGGCGGACCACCGAGAAGGCGACCCAGCTCGGCACGAGTGCCTGGCCGCGCTGCGAGACGTACCCGCGGTCGAGGATGGTCGAGATGATCGAGGCGAACGTCGAGGGGCGGCCGATGCCGAGCTCTTCCAGCCGCTTGACGAGGCTCGCCTCGGTGTAGCGCGGCGGCGGACTCGTCTCGTGGCCCTTCTCCTCGAGCTCGGCCAGCCCGACCGCCTGCCCCTCGTTCAGCGGCGGCAGCTTCGCCTCGCCGGGCGAGTCGTCGGCGTTGCGCTCCTCGTCGCGGCTCTCTTCGTAGGCGGCGAGGAAGCCGCGGAACGTGATGACCGTGCCGCTGGCGGTGAACTCGGCCGTGGTGCCCGCCACGGGCGCCGTCGCCGACTCGGGCGTCGTCGCATCGGCCGCGGTGGGACCGACCTCGATGGTGACGGTCGCCGTCTGGCCCTTCGCGTCGGCCATCTGCGAGGCGACCGTGCGCTTCCAGATGAGGTCGTACAGCTTGAACTCGCTGCCGCGCAGCACGTTCTGCAGTTCGGCGGGCGTGCGGAACACCTCGCCCGACGGGCGGATCGCCTCGTGCGCCTCTTGCGCGTTCTTCGACTTGCCCGCGTACGCGCGGGGCTTCTCGGGCACGCTGTCGGCGCCGTACAGCTTGACGGCCTGCGTGCGCGCGGCCTGGATCGCCTGCTGCGAGAGCGACACCGAGTCGGTGCGCATATAGGTGATGTACCCGTTCTCGTACAGCGACTGCGCCACGCGCATGGTGTCGCGGGCGGACAGCCGCAGCTTGCGCGCGGACTCCTGCTGCAGCGTGGAGGTCGTGAACGGAGCCGCGGGTCGCCGCGAGTACGGCTTCGACTCCACGCGACTCACGCGGCGCGCGACCGTGTCGTCGCGGAGGGCCGCGGCGAGCGCGTGGGCCGTCGGCTCGTCGAGGACGACGGCCTTGCCCGTCAGACGGCCCGAGTCGTCGAAGTCGCGGCCGGTGGCGACGCGCTCTCCGCCGACGCGGACGAGCTTCGCGTCGAAGCCCGAGTCGTCGCTCGTGAAGCGGCCGACGAGGTCCCAGTAGGACGCCGGAACGAACGCCAGTCGCTCGCGCTCGCGGTCGACCACGAGCCGCGTCGCGGCGGACTGGACGCGGCCGGCGGACAGGCCCGGCCCGACCTTGCGCCACAGCACCGGCGAGACCTCGTAGCCGTACAGCCGGTCGAGGATGCGACGGGTCTCCTGCGCATCGACGAGCGCCGTGTCGAGCTCGCGGGTCTGGTCCTTCGCCTTGAGGATGGCGTCCTTCGTGATCTCGTGGAAGACCATGCGCCGCACGGGCACCTTGGGCTTGAGCTCCTGCAGGAGGTGCCACGCGATGGCCTCGCCCTCGCGATCCTCATCGGTGGCGAGGAGGAGCTCGTCGGCGTCCTTCAGCGCGCGCTTGAGTTCGGCGACCGTCTTCTTCTTCGAATCGGAGACCACGTAGTACGGCTCGAACCCGTTCTCGACGTCGACGGAGAACTTGCCGAGGGAGCCCTTCTTGAGCTCGGCCGGGAGGTTCTTGGGCTCGATGAGGTCGCGGATGTGGCCGACCGAGGAGAGCACCTCGTAGCCGTCGCCGAGGTACGCGGCGATCGACTTCATCTTCGTCGGCGACTCCACGATCACGAGCTTCTTCGTGCCTGGCACCGGACTCCTTATTGCTGATGACACTGGACGGGGAACGCACGACGTCGCCTCGCCCCCGAGCGGTGTGCTGATCGGCCGGCGGCGTCGCGCCGACAGGCACACCATACACATTCCGGCCGTGAGCGCACCTACGGACGGCCGATCCGCCCGAGGGACGCAAGGCCCTTGCCGTTGTGGAGGACAGGTGCAGAATGACCGCATGGACACGTCATCGGGCACCTACACCGCGAAGCTGATCGACGGGCCGCTCGAGGGCAAGACGGTCTCGACCGGCTTCCTCGACAGCGGCGACCCGCAACCGCGGCTCGAGATCTCGGGCGACGGCGGCAAGCGCTACGTCTACTCCCGCGCTGCGGGGCTCGAGTTCGGCACGCCCGACGACGACCGGCCCAGCGCGGTCGAGTACCGCTTCATCGAGACCGTCTTCGACTGACGGATGTCGCGCGGGGCCCGCGCGCTCGGCCGGAGGCCGCGGCGGCGGACGGGGTCACCGTGCGACGGTGAAGTTGAAGATCGAGGTGTCGAAGTGGTTGTAGCCCTCGTAGTCGATGAGGTCGTACAGGTCGGCGCGGTGCTGCATCTCGGGTAGGAGGCGCGTGAGCGCACCGGCATCCGTCAGCTCGTCGAGGCCGCGCCCCGCGGCGCCCATCGCGATGCGCAGCAGCGAGACGGGCCAGATGACGATGTTCATGCCCACGTCGGCGAGTTGCTGCACGGTGAAGAGATCGCTCTTCCCGAATTCCGTCATGTTCGCCAGCAGCGGCACGTCGACCGCCGCGCGGATCGCGGCGAACTCCTCGAGCGAGGCCATCGCCTCGGGGAAGATCGCATCGGCGCCGGCGTCGACCAGGCGCTTCGCACGGTCGACCGCGGCGTCGAGACCGTCGACGGCACGGATGTCGGTCCGCGCCATGATCAGGAAGTTCCCGTCGCGGCGCGCGTCGACCGCCGCCGCGATCCGCTGCAGCGCGGTGTGCTCGTCGACGACCTGCTTGCCGTCGAGGTGGCCGCACCGCTTCGGGTTGACCTGGTCCTCGATGTGGAGGCCGGCCAGCCCCGCATCCTCCATCTCCTGGACGGTGCGGGCGACGTTCATGGGCTCGCCGAACCCCGTGTCGGCGTCGACGATCGCGGGCAGCTCGGTCATGCGTGCGATCTGCTTCGCCCGGCCGGCGACCTCGCTGAGCGTCGTGAGCCCGATGTCGGGCAGGCCGAGGTCGGCCGAGAGCACGGCGCCCGAGATGTAGACGCCCTCGAAGCCCTTCCGCTCGATGAGTCGCGCCGAGAGCGGGTTGAACGCGCCGGGGAAGCGGAGCAGCTCGCCGCTCGCGAGGCGCTCGCGGAACAGCCGGCGCTTCTCGTGCGCGGGGGTCTGTGCGTACAGCATGGTCTCCTCCTAGAAGATGCCGTGGGGCGTCGGGACCGAGGTGAGCACGCCCGGCGCGGCGACGATGGTCAGGTGCTGCAGCTCGTCGGGTCCGAGCTCGGGCAGGCGCTGCGCGACATCCAGGAACCGCTCGATCTCGGCGGTCTCGAGGACGTCGGCGGCCAGCGTGCGGAACTTCTGCACGTACTGCTCGCGCCCGAATGGGCGCGCGCCGAGGGGGTGCGCGTCGGCGACCGCGATCTCATCGACGATGGTCGTGCCATCCGTCAGCGTGATGACCACGCGGCCGCCGAACGCCTTCTCGGCGATGTCGAGCGAGTGGTAGCGACGCGTCCACTCCTCGTCCTCGACGGTGGTGACGGTGCGCCAGAGCGCGACGGTCTCGGGCCGGCCGGCGCGCTCGGGCGCGTACGAGCCGACGTGGTGCCAGGTGCCGTCGAGGAACGCCACGGTGAAGATGTACGGGATGGAGTGGTCCAGCGTCTCGCGCGAGGCCGTCGGGTCGTACTTCTGCGGGTCGTTCGCCCCCGAGCCGATCACGAAGTGCGTGTGGTGCGACGTGTGGATGACGACGTTCGCGACCTTCGACGGGTCGGCGACCAGCTCGGGGTGCTCGTGGTGGAGCTTGCGGGCCAGGTCGATCCACGCCTGCGCCTGGTACTCGGCCGAGTGCTCCTTGGTGTAGGTGTCGAGGATGGCGCGCTTCGCCTCGCCGCGCTCGGGCAGCGGGACGTCGTACGCGGCGTCGGGTCCGTCGAGGAGCCACGCGATCACGCCGTCCTCGCCCTCGTAGATCGGAGTGGGGCTCGTCTCGCCGCGCATCGCCCGGTCGACGGCCTCGACGGCCATCTTCCCGGCGAACGCGGGGGCATGCGCCTTCCAGGTCGAGATCTCGCCCTTGCGCGACTGGCGGGTCGCGGTGGTCGTGTGGAGTGCCTGGCCGACCGCCTGGAAGATCGTCTCGGCGTCGAGGCCGAGCAGGGTGCCGATGCCGGCCGCGGCCGACGGGCCGAGGTGCGCGACGTGGTCGATCTTGTGCTTGTGGAGCGAGATGGCCTTGACGAGGTCGACCTGGATCTCGTACCCGGTCGCGATGCCGCGGACCAGGTCCCGGCCTGTGAGCCCCCTCGCGGCGCCGAGGTGCTGTGCAACCGCGACGATCGGCGGGATGTTGTCACCGGGGTGCGAGTAGTCCGCGGCGAGGAACGTGTCGTGGAAGTCGAGCTCGCGCACGGCCACGCCGTTCGCCCACGCCGCCCATTCCGGGCTCGTGCGGCGTGCGACATCCACGCCGAACACCGTCGCGCCGTCGCCGCCGACCGAGACCGGATGGCTCAGCGCCTGGCTGCGCGCGGCGACCACGGGGCGCCGGGTGAGCGAGGCCGCCGCGACGGCCGCGTTGTCGATGACCCGGTTCACCACCATCTCGGTCACGTCGTCGACGACCTCGACCGGGTCGGCCGCGACCTCGGCGATCTTCCAGGCGAGCTGGCCGTCGCGGGCCAGGTTCTCGTCGCTTCGATGGACGCGCACGTGGTGGAGCTGCACGGTTGACCTTCCGTTCCGGGGTGTCTGGCTGGGTGCTGGCTATTCGGCGCTGGCCGAGGTGGCGAGCGCATTGGTCAGGCTCATGTGGAGGTGCACATGCGTAGCGTGGGCGGCGAGCTCGGCGTCGCGGGCGAGGATCGCGTCGACGATGAGCAGGTGCTCGCCCGCGGCCGCGCGCAGTCGGTCGGGGTTGTGCCGGGAGAGCCGGCGGATGCGGGCCGAGTGCAGCTGCACGCTGCGCAGCGACGATGCGAGGAACGGGTTCGCGACCGCCGCCTCGATCGCGTCGTCGAGCTCGTCGACGATCGCGAAATAGGCGGCGAGCCCCTCCTCGCCCTGCGCGAGCAGCTGCGGCGCCTCGCGGAGACGGACGCGGATCGCGAGGAACCGCGCGTCGTCGTGCCGCTCCGCGGCAAGGCCCGCGGCCTTCCCCTCGAGGGCCTCCCGCAGTTCGTAGAGCGAGACGATGTCGTCGCGCGAGACCTCGGTGACGACCGTGCCGCGCCCGTTCGCCTCGACGAGGCCGTCGCCGGCGAGCTGACGGAGCGCCTCCCGGACCGGCGTGCGGCTGACGCCGAGGCGGACGGACTGCTCCACCTCCTGCAGCACGGTGCCGGGCTCGAGCACTCCGTCGAGGATCTCGGTGCGGAGGGTGCGATACGCCCGATCGCCGGCTCGCATGCGCTCCCCCTTCCGCCTTCGACATCCGACCTCAATGTATACACGACTGCCAACGCCTCGGCAATCCGCCTTGGGTTATCGAGGCCAACGCTGACAGTTACGCAGTGTATGTATACATGCACGATGCTCCGCGCCACCGGGCTCGTGAAGCATCCTCGGCACGACGACGACGCCGCCGCGGATGCCGACGCGAGCCCGGCGAGATCCGGGCGACGTCCGTGTGGACCCGACCGTGCCCACACGCACGCGCGACCGGCGGATGCACCCCAGAACAGGTCGCAATGTGACGGCGAGGCGTGACACGAGTGAGGGTTGCTCACGATGATGGGGGTGGACACACCACCCCTGCTGTCCTCGGGGTCGCGGCGTTCCCTCACCTGGCGTCGCGACCCTGACAGCCCGGCGAGCGTGCCGGCCCGGTATTTCGCAGCGCGCGGCGGACATGGAGATACGCCCTAGCTCGGCGGCGGGCCGGCTCGCGCGGACGCGGTCACCGCGAACGCGGCACGATCGACCGCGACCCGCACGAGCACCACCGCACCGGACACCTCGCACGACGTCAGCCGGGCGCCGTTCCGGGCGGCGAGCCGCGTCGCGACCACACAGGGCTCGCCGGGCACGGCGCCGGAGATCGCGTCGGCCGCGGCGAGCGCCGCCGCGTCCGCGGCGTTCGCCGCAGCCTGGGAGGCCACGGACCCGACGAGCACGGTGGCGAGCCCGGCCGCGAGCGCGACGATGGCACCGACGATCCCCAGCGTGACGACGGTCGCCGCACCCTGCTCGGCTCGCAGCCGCGGCCACGACCCGGACACTGGGCGCGCCGTCACAACCCGCCCCGCATCGCGCACGACTCCGCCCGGAGCTCGAGCGCCGAGAGGACCCCGCCCGCGTGCCCGACGAGCGTCGCGCACACGAACGGCTCGTCAACGCTCGTCGACAGCCGCGCACCGCCCGCGTTCCGGGCTGCGATGCCGGCGGCGACGGCGTCGCTCTCGCCCCGACCCAGGGCGCGGGCGGCATCGGCAGCCGCATCGGCCAGCCTGACCTGCACCGCCGACACGTGCACCGCCGCGAGCGACGCCGCCAGCACCAGCGCGATCGCGGGCAGTGCGACGGCGAACTCCGCCGTCACGCTGCCGCGCTCGCGCTCACCCCACCGTGAGCGCATTCCGCACGAGGTCGGTGAGGATGCCGCGCACCTCGTCACCGCGGAGAATGACCACGAGCAGGCCCGCGAAGCCGACCGCCGCCATGGTGGCCACGGCGTACTCGGCGGTCGCGGCGCCGCGCTCGCCCGCGAGACGCCCGACGATGCGCCGGAATCGCCGGCGTGCGGCCGTGACTCGGCGGGTGGGCGATGGCCCGGTGGCGCCGCTCGGGTCGCCGACGCCGGTGGAAGGGTTGGATGACATGTGATTCCTCTCTCTGGGCCGCAGCTGCGGCGACGGTGGCACGAGACTGGAGCGGTCACACGGCACCGCCGAGCGTGCCCGTGACGACGGAGATGAGCAACGGCGCGACGCCCAACAGGACGAAGGCGGGGAGCACGCAGCAGCCGAGGGGGATCATGAGCCGAACCCCGAGTGCCGCGGCCCGGACGGCGCCGGCCGTCTGCGCCGCACCACGCCGGCGATTCGCCTCGGCACGGAGCAGGTCGGCCACGGGCGCACCCGCACGCTCGGCGAGTCGGAGCACCGGCGCAGCAGACGCCGAATCGGCCAGTTCCGGGAGGTGGGTCCGGAGTGCCGTGGCCACGATCTCCTCGGCGCGCGGCAGTGAGGTTCCACTGGTCAGGGCCACGGCGAGCAGCTCGAGCTCGACCCCACTCGTCGGCCGCGCGGCGGCGGCCCTGGCGACCATCGCGCGACTCCAGCGGGTGCCGGCCCAGAGCAGTGCCGAGCCGCCGACCAGGCAACCGAGACCGACGGGGTTGCCGAACAACACCCCGACCGTGTCGAACCCCAGCACGGCGCCGAAGGCCAGCGCGATCAGCGGAAGGGCCGCGACGAGCTTGGCGCTCGCGGCGGGGCCGGCCAGGGCCGCGGCCGCCTCGCGGCGCAACTGCGCCTCGGCCCGGAGCGCGCCGGCGAGCACGCCGAGGCATCCCGCGAGCGGAGCGCCTGCGGCATCGGCCACCGCCCACGCGGCGGCCAGGATCGACCACGCCGGCGACGCGTCGGCGCGCGACGCGCGCACGCGCTCGATCGCGCCGGCCACGGAGGCTCCCTCGCCCGCCGCCGCGGCGGCGGCCGCGATCACGAGTTCGTCGCCGCGGCCTGCTGCGGCGCCGCGAACGAGGGCACCGTCGGATACGAGGTCGACGTTGCGCCAGGCCGCCGCCGGTGCGAGTCCTGCGGTGAGCAGCGCCGCGAGCCGCTCGGAAGCGGCCGCTACCCGGTCGACCGCGGCCCCCGGGTCGGCACGCACCAGGCGCCGTCGCGCCATGAGGGCCGCGGCGAGGCGGACCGGCGCCGGCGCCCGCGCCTCGGCAGGGTTCAGCACGGCTCGATCCCCAGTCGGGCGCCGTCGAGCTCGAACCGGCCGATCCGCCCGACTCGGCGGCGACCCTCCTGTCGTTCGAGGTGGACGACGAGGTCGAATGCACTGACGGCCTGACGAGCCACGGCGTCGGGCGACATGCCCGCGGTCGACCCGAGGGCCTCGAGCCGCGCCGGCACGTCGTCGAGGGAGTTGGCGTGCAAGGTGCCCGCCCCGCCGTCGTGCCCCGTGTTGAGTGCCGCGAGCAATTCGCGCAGCTCGGGCCCACGGCATTCGCCGACGACGAGCCGATCGGGTCGCATGCGCAGCGCCTCGCGCAGCAGCACATCGAGGCCGATCCGCCCGCTGCCTTCGAGGTTGGCCTGCCGGGCCTCCAAGGACACGACGTGCGGGTGCGAGATCCGCAGCTCGGCCACGTCTTCGAGCAGCACGATCCGCTCTTTCGGCCCCGCCTCGCCGAGCAGGGCCCCCAGCAGGGTGGTCTTCCCCGTTCCGCCCGCGCCGGTCACCAGGATGTTGCGCCGTTCCGCGACCGCGCGTCGCAGCGCCGCCTCCTGCTCGTCGTCGAGCATGCCCGCCCTCGCGAGTGCGGCGAGCGGGAAGTCGGCGATCCGTGGGATCCGGACCGAGACCAGCGTGCCGCTCGACGAGAGCGGCGGGAGCACCGCATGCACCCGGATGCCGCGGCCGAGGCGGACGTCGACGGCTGGGGTCGCCTCGTCGACGTGCCGCCCGCCGCGCGCGATGAGCTGGATCGCGAGGGCGCGCACGTCCTCCTCCGCGGCGCTCCACGAGGGCTCGTGCTCCGGACCCGCTCCCCGGTCGATCCAGAGTCCGCGGTCGCCGTTGAGGAACAGGTCGGTGACCGGTCCGGCTGCGGCGTACCCGGCGAGCGGGCCGAGCAGCGCCAGCTCGTCGACGGCCACGCCGCGCGCGGCGGCTACGTCGGCGCCGAAGGGCGCGGAGGCCGCGGCCCGGCGCTCGGCGCGATCGACCGCCGTCGCGTCGACCGTCGGATCGATGGCCCCGTGCACGGCGCCGGACAGCGCCTCGGGCGCCCACGGCGATGCCGCCGTGAGCGGCGTCTCACCTGCCGACCCGGCGACGAGGCGCTCCGGCAGCGGTGGCTCCCAGGACGGGACGGCGACGAACGGGCGAGGCATGCGACCGACGCTAGGCGCGGGACATCCGGGCGACGGGCGCGGCACGTGCGGGAACGGAACGAGCCCTCCGCCACGTCGTTGTGGAGGAGGGCTCGTGCGACATCCGTCGCCGTGAAACAGAAGGGGGCGGCACCCATTGGGGGGAACAGGTGCCGCCTCGGCAACGCACGGATTGGGGGGAATCTCGAGCGTTGCAGGCCACGAAGCAAACGTTCGGGCGTTCTCAGTGTATGGGCTCGATCTCCATGCGCAAGTACTTTTTGTCCTCATTTGTGCCGACACACAGCAATGTCTGCGACTTCCTCCAGTCCTGGAGGTGAAGGAGGGCGAAATCGTTGGAGAAATCATCAGAATGCGACGCATTCCGAAGGAGGTGCCCCCGGCGCGATCCCTGGACGACACTCGCTCGGCGGCGGCAACGACACGCGAACGGGCTCAAGACTACGACGTCGTGCGACTCCGTCGCGAACGACACGCCTCCGGCGGGCGCTAGTCTGCTGTACAGGGCAGGCGAACCCGATAGTCCAATCTTTCGCGAAGGAGCGATCGCACCACTATGAACGCGCAGATCGATCACGCGCTCGAGGAGATCCGGCGCTTCCGCCCGAGTCCCGAGTTCGCCGCCCAGGCCGTCGCCGACGAGGGCCTCTACGACGCCGCCCGGGCCGACCGGATCGGCTTCTGGGCCGACCAGGCCCGCACGCTCCTCCAGTGGGAGAAGCCCTTCACCCGCACCCTCGACTGGTCGAACCCTCCGTTCGCGAAGTGGTTCGACGACGGCGAGCTCAACGTCGCCGTGAACTGCCTCGACCGGCACGTCGAGGCCGGCCTCGGCGACCGCGTCGCGCTGCTCTGGGAGGGCGAGCCCGGCGACTCGCGCGCCGTCACCTACGCCGAGCTGACCGACGAGGTGAAGCGCGCCGCGAATGCGCTCACCGACCTCGGCGTCGGCGAACACGATCGCGTCGCGATCTACCTGCCGATGATCCCCGAGGCCGTGGTGGCCATGCTCGCCTGCGCGCGCATCGGCGCCATCCACTCGGTCGTCTTCGGCGGGTTCAGCGCCGACAGCCTCGCCTCGCGCATCGATGACGCCGAGGCATCCGTCGTCATCACGGCCGACGGCGGGTACCGTAAGGGCCGGGTCTTCCCGCTCAAGCCCGTCGTCGACGAGGCGCTCGGCAAGACCCAGGGCGACACCGTGCGGAACGTGCTCGTCGTCAAGCGCGGCGAGAACGAGGTCGACTGGAACGCCGACCGCGACCTCTGGTGGCACGAGATCGTCGCGACGGCGTCGAACGAGCACGAGGCGAAGGCGTTCGAGGCCGAGCACCCGTTGTTCATCCTCTACACCTCGGGCACCACCGGGAAGCCGAAGGGCATCCTGCACACGTCGGGCGGCTACCTCACCCAGGCGGCGTTCACCCACAAGAACGTGTTCGACCTGCACCCCGAGCGCGACGTGTACTGGTGCACCGCCGACGTCGGCTGGATCACCGGCCACTCCTACGTGGTCTACGGGCCGCTCGCGAACGGCGCGACGCAGGTGCTGTACGAGGGCACGCCCGACACGCCGCACCCCGGCCGTTGGTGGGAGATCGTCGAGAAGTACAAGGTCTCGATCCTGTACACGGCGCCCACCGCCATCCGCTCGTTCATGAAGCTCGGCCGGCAGATTCCGCACGAGTTCAACCTGCGGTCGCTCCGCCTGCTCGGTTCGGTCGGCGAGCCGATCAACCCCGAGGCGTGGATCTGGTACCGCCACGTCATCGGCGGCGGCTCGATCCCGGTCGTCGACACGTGGTGGCAGACCGAGACCGGCGCGATCATGATCTCAGCGCTGCCGGGCATCACCGACCTCAAGCCCGGCGCGGCGCAGGTACCGGTCCCCGGCGTCGAGATCGGCATCCTCGACGATGACGGCACGTCCGTCGACGGCGAGGGCGGCGGACTCCTCGTCGTCACCGAGCCGTGGCCGTCGATGCTCCGCGGCATCTGGGGCGACCCCGAGCGCTTCAAGGAGACGTACTGGGAGAAGTTCGGCGACAAGTACTTCGCCGGCGACGGTGCCCGGCGTGACGAGGACGGCGACTTCTGGCTGCTCGGCCGCGTCGACGACGTCATGAACGTCTCCGGCCACCGCCTCTCGACCGCCGAGATCGAGTCGTCGCTCGTCGCCCACCCGTGGACGGCCGAGGCCGCCGTCGTCGGCGCCTCCGACGAGACCACGGGTCAGGCGGTCGTCGCGTTCGTGATCCTCAAGGCGAGCCAGGTCTCGCAGGTCAGCGACCCGACCGAGGCGAGCGAGGAGCTGCGCAAGCACGTCGCCACCCAGATCGGCGCGATCGCGCGCCCGCGTCAGGTCTTCATCGTCAACGAGCTGCCGAAGACCCGGTCGGGCAAGATCATGCGCCGCCTGCTGCGCGACCTCGCCGAGGGCCGCGAGATCGGCGACACCACGACGCTCGCCGACACGTCGATCATGCAGGTGATCAGCGCACAGGTGCGCTGACCCCGTCGACACCGGATGCCGCGACGGGCACGTTCCCGTCGCGGCATCCGTCGTCTGGCGCCGCACCGAGGGCCTCGCGGCGTCTGCAGGAGAATCCGCGGCTCGCCGCTCAGATCAGGCCGGCGCCTCCTGCGATTCGCCGGATCTCCTGCGAAGCTGGCCGGAGGCTCGCGGGCCCGACCCAGAGGTGGAGCCCCTGCGCAATCGCCGACAGGATCTGTCCCTCCGTCCGCGACCAGTGGTCGAGGACGTCGGGCGTGCCGAATCGGAGCACCGTGAACCCCTGCAGCATGAGACGCGCATCCTGTTCTCGGTCGCGTTGCCGCTGTTCCCTCGTCGAGTGGAACTGGTCGCCGTCGAACTGCAGCACGAGTCGTTCGCCGATCAGCCCGTCGACCTGATGCCCGTCGATCCGCACCTGCGGCACCATCTCGATCCCCTGCCGCGCGAGGCGGAGCCGGGGCAACGTCTCGAGGCCTGAATCCGCCCGCGCGTCGGAGTCGGCGACGACATCGGCGAATCGCCCACCTACTGACGCAGCGACGCGGAGGAGCTGACCTCTGCGGACCAGCTTCCGGTTCAGCGCGGAGTCGATGACCGCGACGGCATGTTCGCGCGGCTGGCACCGAGCGATGGCGACGAGCACGTTCTCGATCGGGTCGATCGCGCTCCGTGCCGTGACCGGGACGGGCGGCATCGTCCAGTGGACGACCTCCGGCGACCTCCCGGGAGGTACCGATACGGCGAGCCTGAGACGACTGGCGGTCGGAGCCGCAGCGACATGGAAGGCGCCGTCATCGATGGTCCACAGCGACAGATGCGACGCTGCGGAGATGCAGGCCAGCCGACCGCCGATCTCCACGGCGCGCCGGAGCACAGCTGGAGCATCCGGCGTCGCGACCCAGTCGCGGCGCACCCGGAGGATCTGGCCGCCGCGAACGGCCGCGCGGATCGAGTCTGCCGTTGCGCCGAGCGCGTAGAGGTCGGCGCGATGAACGATGCCGCCGAATCGACGGATGATGGACGGGAGGTGCATTCCGCGAGCATCCAGCCGCCGCAACGGCACAAGCGCGCGATCGACGGTCGGTCGCCCTCGTGATCGGCCCACCGGGTTGTGGAGGACGGCTCGCTCGCCGGCGCGGCGCGGCCGATCCCGCCGCCTTCACAGGAGATCCGGCGATGTGCAGGACGAGTTGCGCGATCTCGTCCTGCGCGCGCTGTGATCTCCTGCGAACCGACCCGCGGCGCCGCCGGCGCTATGCGAACTCGACGATGAGCTCGACCTCGACCGGCGCGTCGAGCGGCAGGGCCGCGACGCCGACGGCCGAGCGTGCGTGCTTGCCGGCGTCGCCGAAGACCTCGCCGATGAGCTCGGACGCGCCGTTCACGACGCCCGGCTGGCCCGTGAACGCCGCGTCGGACGCCACGAAGCCGACGAGCTTGACCACGCGGACCACGCGGTCGAGCGAACCGAGCTCGGCGCGCACGGCCGCGAGCGCATTGAGCGCGCAGAGGCGCGCGTAGCCCTTCGCATCCTCGGCGGGGACCAGCCTGTGTCCGTCGCCGACCTTGCCTGTCGCGGGCAGGGCGCCGGACACGAACGGCAGCTGGCCGGACGTGTACACCAGTGAGCCCGTGGCGACCGCGGGCACGTACGCGGCGACGGGCGCCGCGACATCCGGAAGCTCGATGCCGAGCTCTGCCAGGCGCGCCTCGGCCGATGCGGACCCGGAGGCCATCAGGCGTCGCCCTCGAACTGCTTCGCGGCCTGGGCGGCCGCGGCGGCACCGGCGGATGCCGCGACCGACGTCTCACCGCCGACCGGGCGCTTGAGGTACGCCACGAGCCCGCCCTCGGGACCCTGCACGACCTGCACGAGCTCCCAGCCCTCGGACCCCCAGTTGTTGAGGATCGCGGCCGTGTTGTGGATGAGCAGCGGGGTGGTGATGTACTCCCAGGCGGGCATTGACGCTCCTTCGGACCGGCTGATCGGAGCGAGTCGGCAGGCGCGCAACACCTCGGCACGCTGGTGCACAGCGTGTTTTGCCAGCCTTCTCGGTTAAGCTCCACTATATGTCTGCCCAAAAACCCTTGAGTGACACCGCCTCTGGCATCCTCGGCTTCGTCGGCATGAGCGCACTCGCCGGCATCCTGGTGACCGCAGCGGTGACCCCCGCACTCGCCGTCACGGGCATGGCCGCGAACAACGGCATCACGATGTTCGAGAACCTCCCCGGGTACCTCGAGCCCGCCGAGCTCGCCGAGAAGTCCACCGTCTACGCGATGGTCGACGGCGTGCCGTCCGCGATGGCGTCGTTCTTCGACGAGAACCGCGAGGAGGTGGCGTGGGACTACATCTCGCAGTACCTGAAGGATTCCGCGGTCGCGGGTGAGGATCCCCGCTTCTACGACCACGGCGGGGTCGACATCCAGGGCACCGTGCGCGGTGCCCTGAAGACCGTCATCGGCGGCGACACGCAGGGTGGTTCCTCGATCACGCAGCAGTACGTGAAGAACGTGCTCATCAACAACGGCGTGTCCGAGGCGCAGACCGAGGAGGAGAAGCAGGCCGCCTACGAGGAGGCCACCGAGGTCAGCGCCGAGCGCAAGCTCAAGGAGATCCGGTACGCGATCACGCTCGAGAAGAAGTTCTCGAAGGACGAGATCCTCCTCGGCTACCTGAACATCGCGCACTTCGGCGGACGCGTGTACGGCGTCCAGGCCGCCGCTCAGTACTACTTCGGCACGAATGCCCGCGACCTCACGCTCGCGCAGGCGGCGAGCCTCATCGCGATCGTGAACCATCCCGAGAAGTTCCGCCTCGACTACCCCGAGAGCGAGGAGAACGGCACCGCCTCGGTGGATGCCGCGGGCAACCCTGTCCCGTACGCGGCGAACAAGGATCGACGCGACTACATCCTGGGCGAGATGCTCAAGGAGAAGAAGATCACGCAGGAGGAGCACGACGCCGCCATCGCGGAGCCCGTGGCCCCCGCGATCACGCAGCCGAGCACCGGATGCGTGTCGGCCAAGGGCCATGCGTTCTTCTGCGACTACGTCTCGTGGGAGATCAAGAACAAGTTCGACGACCCGGACACGCCCGATGTCAACGAGGGCCGCGAGCTCCTGCAGACGGGCGGCCTCGACATCTACACGACGCTCGACCTCGGACTGCAGAACGAGGCGATCAACGCGATCAACGAGAACGTGCCGAAGACCGCCGACGGCGTGGACATCGGCAGCACCGTCGTGAGCGTCGAGGTCGGGACCGGCCGCATCCTCGCGATGGCGCAGAACAAGGACTTCTCGAACGATCCCGACGTGCTCGCCAGCGGTGCGAACTACAGCGCGGTGAACTACAACTCCGACATCGACTACGGCGGTTCGAGCGGCTTCCAGCCCGGATCGACGTACAAAGTCTTCACGCTCGCGGAATGGCTCAAGGAGGGCCACTCGCTGAACGAGTCCGTCGACGCCCGGCGCCGCGACAACTGGGGCCAGTTCAACAACAGCTGCGAAGGCACCATGAGCGGCGACGGCTGGAACCCCAAGAACGACGGCGGTGAGGACGGCGGCTACTGGAGCGCCGTGCAGAACACCGTGAACTCGTACAACAGCGGCTTCGTGGCGATGGCCAAGCAGCTCGACCTGTGCGGCATCGCCAAGACGGCCGAGGCGCTCGGCGTGCACCGCGCCGACTACCAAGCGCTCTCGCAGTTCCCATCGGCCGTCCTTGGCACGAACGAGGTCGCTCCGCTCTCGATGGCGACCGCGTTCGCCGGCATCGCGGGCAACGGCACCTCGTGCACGCCGATCGCGATCGACCGCATGGTGGACGCGAAGGGCGAGGATGTCGCGCCGCCGAAGAGCGAGTGCACCCAGGCCCTCACGCCCGAGGTGGCCAACGCCACCGCGTACGCGATGCAGCGTGTCATGACCGACGGCACGGGAACCAGCTCGAGCGGACGCACCGACCCGTGGGTGCCGATGATCGGCAAGACCGGAACGACCGACAACGCCGAGGCCACCTGGATGAGCGGCGCGTCGACCAAGGTCGCGACGGTCGTGGGCGTGTTCAACGTCACCGGTCACGTGAACCTGCGCGACACCTACTTCGACGCCGGCCAGGCGGCCACGCTCCGCCACCAGATCTGGCCTCGCGTGATGTCGTACGCCAACGCCAAGTACGGCGGCGACGACTTCCCCGAGCCGCAGAGCTCGTTCCTGAACGCCCCGCAGGTGTCGGTGCCCGACGTGCTCGGCCTGTCACCAGAGGAGGCGCAGCAGGCGCTCGAGTCCGCCGGCTTCGGATGGTCGATGGACGGCGAGGTCGACTCCAGCCAGCCCAAGGGCACGATCGGCGCCCAGAACCCGTCGGGCACGGCGAGCCGCGGTGCGGTCATCTCGCTGCAAGTCAGTCGCGGCAACGGCGTCACGGTTCCGGATGTCGCCGGCATGAACCAGGACGAAGCCGAGAACGCGCTGAAGAGTGCAGGATTCAAGGTCGACCGGACGGAGCAGGACGTGCTCGATCCGACGCAGGACGGGATCGTCATCGGGCAGTCTCCGGCTGCGGGTTCTGCTGCGAAGCAGGGAGACCGGGTCACCATCACGGTCGGCAAGCTCGGTACCCCCGGCGGTGGCGACGGAGTAGCGCCGCCCGGTAACGACTAGTGCCCGGCGGCCTCGCCACGGCCGCGACGCGGATCGCCTCGGCGATCGGCGTCGCCGCCGTGGCCGCCGGGGCGTGGGGCTCGCTCATCGAGCGGACCCAGTGGACGCTGCGCCGCGTCGAGGTGCCCGTGCTGCCCGCCGGCGCCGACCCGGTGCGCGTCCTGCACGTGTCCGACCTGCACATGGCGCCGTGGCAGCGATCGAAGCAGGAGTGGGTGGCCGCACTCGCCGCCCTCCACCCTGACCTCGTCGTGAACACGGGCGACAACCTCGGTCACGTGCGCGGTCTCGAGGGCATCCGACGTGCCTTCGCGCCCTTCGCGGGGATCCCCGGTGTCTTCGTCAACGGCTCCAACGACTACTTCGGACCCGTGCTGAAGAACCCGTTCTCGTACTTCGGCGGTCCGTCGGTGAACCTCGGGCGCGCCGCCGAACTCGACATCGCGGCGCTGCACGCGTTCTTCGGCGAGTTGGGCTGGACCGACATCGACAATCGGGCCACGAGCCTGGACCTGCGAGGCACCCACTTCGAGTTCTTCGGCGTCGACGACCCGCACAAGGGCTACGACCGGCTCGATCTGATCACGGCCGCCATCGACGACCTCCGTTCGGACGACCCCCTCGGCGACGACGTCTGGCCAGACCCGGCCACCGTGCCGCACCCGCGCCCGACGGTCACGGTGGGCGTGACGCACGCGCCGTACCAGCGCGTGCTCAACTCGTTCGTGACCCACGGCGCGCAGCTCATGCTCGCCGGGCACACCCACGGCGGACAGGTGTGCGTGCCGGGCTACGGGGCGCTCGTCACCAACTGCGACATCCCGCGGACCCAGGTGAAGGGCCTGTCGCTCTGGCGCCACGGACTGCGCTCGGCGTACCTCCACGTGTCGGCGGGCCTCGGCACGTCGATCTACGCCCCGGTCCGGTTCGCGTGCCCGCCGGAGGCGACCCTGCTGACCCTGACGGCCGCTCGACCGGCCCGCACGACGGCGGGGAGCGTGGTCGGGAGCGCCTGAAATATCGGCTATCCTTGTGGAGGCCCTCGGGCCATCGGGGTGTGGCGCAGCTTGGTAGCGCGCTTCGTTCGGGACGAAGAGGTCGCAGGTTCAAATCCTGTCACCCCGACCATCTGATCGGCCCCTCCTTCGGGAGGGGCCGTCGTCGTCTCCGGGGGTGTCGCGGCGGAACGCGGCTACGCTGAATCGATGACCTCGGACCGCTCGGAGCGTCGGCTCGCGGCATCCGCTCGCCTCGCCCGGCTGGCGGCCCCACCGGTGCCGCGGATCCGTCTCCCCCGCGTCTGGATCGCCCTGGTGACGGTGGCCTACTCGATCGGCCTCGGCATCGTGCTGTTCTGGCCGGTACACGTCGATGGCGAGGGCGGGCTGATCGACCCCACGTGGCTGCTCGGCATACTCGGGTCCTGGGGTCTGTCGGCGGCAGTGCGCTACCCGCTCGTCGAGTCGGCCGGGAACGCGCTGATGTTCCTGCCGCTCGGTGCGCTGTGGATCGCCTGGGTCCGCCGGCCGCGCTGGCGCAGCGTGGTCGCGGCGATGGCGATCGCGTTGGCAGTGAGCCTCGCCGCCGAGATCGTCCAGGCGAGGTACCTTCCGGCCCGCACGTTCGACCCTCGGGACATGATCGCGAACACCGTCGGCGCCGGAATGGGCGCGGCGATCACGCTGCTGGCGGTGCGGTCGTGGTTCCGACCGACGGGGCCGGTCCTGCGCGAGCCGCGGGCCGGGTGACGGCGCCGGTCACGGACGATCAGGGCCGCGCGCCGGCTCCTGAGCCTCAGGGCGCGATCGTCCGCTCGCCCAACGCAGGAGCATCTCGAGCGGCCCGCGCCCGATGTAGTGCTGCCAGAGCCAGGCGAAGACCATCGACCCGACGACGAGGCCGATCACGAGCGGCCAGGAATCATCCGTCACCACGCCGTCCACCCTGCGCTTCGAGGCGGCGATGACGACGAGGTGCGCTGTGTAGATCGTAAGCGGCATCGCGCCCATGGCCGTGATCGGCGAGAGCGCGGTGCGCGCGACCTGGCGCGCCGCCGGCCGTGCGAGCGCCGTCAGTGCGACGGTCGCAGCGACGACGACGACTCCCACGGCGGTGTTCCCCAGGGTCTCGAGCGACGCGCGCACCGGTGCGGCCCACGCGGCCGTCGACGGATCGAGCGTCTCCTCGCCCGGGTCGGGCAGCAGCCGGGCCAGCGGCAGGGTGACGGATGCCACGGCCACGGCGATGAGCGCGGACCAATGCACGACGCGCGGCGACGCGACGCCGGCGCGCGCCATCCCGAGCCCGATCAGCATCACCGGGATCCAGATGATGACGGGGTAGGCACCGACGAGGAACCAGGTGGCGAGCAGCCCGAGCGGGCCGTCGGCGAGTTCGACGGTCTGCGGGTCGCGCGCGGCGATCGCGGTGATGGCCGGCGTCATGGTCAGGAGCACCGTGCCGAGGACCATCGCCACGCGTGCGGGGAGGAAGAGCAGCGGCAGCATGACGAGGAATGCGACGCCGTACACGTCGAGGATCACGAACACGAGCGGCCGCAGCATCGCGACGACGAGCACGCCGAGTGCGATGAGCAGCACGGCCCGGATCGCGATCTGGCGCCGGAGCGTGCCGCGCTCGCCCCGGTCGCGCACCGGCCGGACGGCGCCCGAGATGAGGCCCAGTCCGATGCCCGCCGTCAGCGCGAAGAGCAGGCGCGGGCGATCGTCGGCCAGCGCGATCAGCTCGTTGGCGTCAATGGTCGCGGCCGCGGGCGCGACGTGCGCCACGAACATCCCGATCAGCGCGATCCCGCGTGCGGCGTCCACCCCATCGATGCGGACGGCCGCGCGCGTCGACGCCGTCGTGCGAGGTGCGGCGGCCGTCATGCTGCCACTCTCGCACGGATGCGAGCGGACTGCGCCCGGCTTCGGACACGGCACGCGGGCGGCGATCAGGGCACTGCGATGCAGACCAGGTACTCCCCCGACTCGAGTTCCACGTCGCAGCGCGGCGGGGCCTCCCCGAACCAGATCCGCGGATCGTCGGCGGTCACCTCCACCGCGTCGGTCAGGCCGACGTGCGCGCCCGCGAGGACGCCGATGCTCACGCCGGGACCCCAGACCACCGCGACGTGGTCGTAGCCGAGCTCGGCGATGTCCCGCGCGGCCTCCCGCTGGGCGGAGAGGGTCTCACCGGGCGGATAGACGTGATCGCCGACGGCGCCTACGCGGCCGGCGATCGACCATGCCAGCGCCACGATGCCGACCGCCGCGACCCCGGCGATCGCCGCGCGCCACCATCGTGCTGCCGCTGCCGACCACGCGATCCGCGCGGCGGGCACGATGGCGGCGACGAGCACGGGAACGAACGCGAGCACGGCGGGGGCCGGATGCCGCACCCACGCCGGCGTGTGCCGGGAGACCAGCCACCACGCGAGGTAGGTCGCCAGCCCGAGCGCGGCGGCAAGCAACATGGCGCGGAACTCGGCCGGGTCGGTGCGGCTGCCACCGGAGGTCTCGAGCACCTCGGGGCTCCGGGCGATGCGGCGCAGCGCGACCACGAGGACCGCCGTTCCACCCGCGACGACCAGCGCCGCGACCACGGCCGCGACGACGACGGGGAGGTTCCACGACTCCAGCAGCGTGCCGAGCTTGTCGAGCGGCGGGACCGCGTATCCCCGCTGACCCCCGGAGCGGAGGAACCAGCCGAACTCGCGCACGTTCTGCACGTAGCCGGCCGCACCGAGGCTGAGGAGCTTCGACACTTCGAAGAGCACGGTCGGCGCCGCGGCCGCGAGGGCCGCCCACAGCACCTTCGGGACATTGCTCCGTGCCCGTCGGAGGATCGGCCCTGTGCCGTCGAGGAGGACGGCGATCGTGAACGCCGGCACGGCGAGCAGCGCGATGAACTTGACCTGGATGGCGAGGCCGAGCATGAGGCCCGCGAGCCAGGGGCGACGATGGACGAACAGCAGCGCTGCCACGAGGAACGCGGCCGCGGTCACCTCGCCGAGCACGTCGACGGGCGTCTGGATCGGCGAGGGCATCGCCGCCGTCTCGAACGCCAGCGGAACCGCGACCGCGACGACCGCGGCCCACCGGCCGCCGAGCCGCCGGCCGACAAGGGCGAGCGCCACCAGGAGCCCGAGGTACCCGGCCGTCGCGACCCCGCGTCCGGCGAACACGGGGTCGACGCCGATCCCGATGAGTCCGGCGATCGGGAGCAGCATGACCGGCCCCGTGGAGATGCGGACATCGAACGGCGCGAGCTCGCTTCCCGACAGCGTGCCGTCGCTCGCGTACCCCAGTCCGCGCACCAGGTTGAGCGGCACGCTGAGGTTGAACGCCTCGTCCTCCCAGAGCCGCACCGTCGCGATGCCCGGGATGAGCACGGCGAGGTTGGCCGCGACGAGCGCGACGAGTGCGACCCACCACGCGACGTCGACGAGGACGCGTCTCGCGTCGGTGCGCGGTCGGGCCTCGCTCGACGGGGCGCCGACCGGCGAGGTCACCGCCCGGCTCCCGGCCGGAGCGAGACCTGCCAGAGCTCGCCCGCCGCGGCGACCGCGAACTGCCGCAGGCGCTTCGGCGGGAGCTTCGGAGGCCGCTCGACCCCCCACATGGTGCCGGTCTGGTTCGACCCGCGGCGCGGGATGCTCGCGACCTCGACGTAGCGCACCCGGAAACCGAGGCGAGCCTCGGCGAGCGAGAAGTGCACGTGGGGCACGAGCGCGTCGGCGGGGATCCGGCCGAGCAGCTCGGCGAGCCGCTCCGGGCGATAGGCGCGCAGCGGGGTGTTGACGTCGGGCACGCGCCGCCCGGCTGCGAGCGCCACCACGGCGCCGACCGCCGCGGTGAGCACGCGTCGGAACCACGGATCGTCGCGACCGTGCCGCACGCCGTGCACCACGTCGGCACCGGTGGACACGGCGGCCCGCACCACCCGGGCGAGGTCGGCCCCGTGGAACTGCCCGTCGCCGTCGACGTGCAGGACCAGGTCGGGTGCGAGGTCGAGGCCGGCTCGGTACGCCGCGAGCGCGGTCGGACCGTGGCCCCGGTTGACTTCGGCGTCGATCGGAACGAGTCCCGGCAGCTCGTCGACGAGCCCGCGCAGCATCTCACCCGTGCCATCCGTCGACCGGTCGTTCACCACGACGATGCTCAGCCGGCGGGCGAGCGGCGTCACGTGCTCGCTCACCTCGGCCAGGAATCCGGCCAGCCCCTCGGCCTCGTTGTACGCGGGCATGACCACGACGAGATGATCCAGTTGCACACCGCCTCCCGGCGACTCGGCTGCACGGAAGGGCGCAGGCTCGCGTAGTAGCGTAGTGCAGATGTCACAGCATGCTCGATGGCGCCGGATCGCCGGCCTCGGCGCACGGTTCCTCACCGTGGGCGCCGTCAGCACGCTCATCGAGATCGTGGTGTTCAACCTGCTGTACCTCGTGCTCGGCGTCGACCTCGTCGCATCGAAGGTCATCGCCTCGCTCGTGGCGCTCGTGAACGCCTACCTCGGCAACCGCGAGTGGACGTTCCGCGACCGCGGTGGGCACACCCGCGCGATGGAAATCACGCTCTTCGTCATCGTCAACGCCGCATGCACGGCGCTCGGCGCGCTGATCGTCTGGGTGGGCGTGCTCGCGGCCTCGGCGCTGCTCGGCCGCGAGGCCGGCCCGTTCGCGGTGAACATCGTGAACCTCGCGAGCATCATCGTCGTGGTGATGCTCCGGTTCCTGCTGTACCACTACGTCGTGTTCCGCGGCGTGCGCAAGCCCAAGGCCGCGCAGCCGACGCCCACGCACACTGCGTAGCCGGCGCCCGCCACCGGGCCGGTCGGTCGTCGGCCTCAGCCCGCCGCGGCGCAGCCGGGCGCGTCGATGGTCACGTTCGCCGGGCGCACGAGCGGGGTGTGCCAGACCTCGAGCGGGCCGTACGCCGCGCCGGCCGTCCCACTGAACACCGCAGTGACCGCATGGGCCGACCCGGGCAGGTTGCGCACGTTGATCTTCACGGCAGGTCGGCCGAGGTGGGTCAGCGGGGTGACGGCGGCCGGCGCCCCATCGAGCTTCGCCGACTGGAACGTCGACCCGACCGGCCCGTACAGCACCACGTCGGATGAGATGTCGCCCTTGGGGAAGTACTTGCCGGTCGCGATGTACTCCGCGAGCCCATCGACGTCTTCTGGGCGCACGGTCGAAGTGAGCGTGGCGGTGGTGGTGAACGTCGGGGCGGTTCCGGAGTCGACGGTGCAGGAGTCCGTGGCCGCGGTGGCGTCGAGCTGCAGGTAGTAGTCCATCTTGCCCTGCGTGACGTCGTTGACGTAGACACCGACGACGCTCTGCAGGTCGTTGTCGGCAGGAAGGGCGCCGGTGATGCGCGAGCCCGCGATGAACTCGGCCTCGGCGGCGTCGGACGGCGCGTACATGAGCCGGCCCTCGTCGACCGAACGAGCGAGCGCTTCGACGAGCGCGTCCGTCTCGCCGGAACCCGACGTGATCACCTTGAACACCGAGGCCGCCGCGGCCGCGAAGAACGCGTCCTGTGCCTCGGGCTCGTCGTACCGGAAGTACACCTCGTTGAGGACCGTGCTCGCGGTGTTGTCGGCCGTGAGCTTCTCGCCGCTCGGCAGGGTGACCGGCCCCGTCGCGCCGAGCAGGTAACCCAGCGCCACGGGATCGAACGAGATCACGCCGTCGACCTGGGAACCGAACGACTCGGCCCACCACGCGCGGATCAACTCGGACGTCTCCGCGAAGTCGGGCGTCAGCGTGACATCCATCATGTAGCGGCCGATCTTGTCGCCGTACAGGGCCTCGGTCTCGGGATCGAGCTCGACGATCGGCGTCGCGCGGCCGTTCTGGAAGTCGCTGCTGGACGCCTGCTGGGCGATGGTGATCTTGCCGTCGGTGACATTGACGAGCAGCAGCGCGGCCGGGTTGCCGCCGGTGCCGCGTGCTTCGGCGTTGTTCTGGAACAACAGCAGGTAGTTTCGCGGTCCGTCGGCGCCCAGTGCCTTGGGGAGCACCTCGAGGGCCGTGCTGGCCGGGCCGATCATGGGCTCCACCTGTCCGACCGCCTCGTCGAGCTGCCCTATGCCGTCGGCGACGGGCCCGATGAGCTGGTCGCGCTCGACCGAGGCGAGCTCGGTCGAGACCTGGTCGATCGTGTCGGCCACGCCCTTGATGACGTTCGACAGGTCGGCGAGCGCCACGAGGTCGATCGCCCCGCCGGCGGGCTTCAACGCATCGAGGCTGAGCGTGGTCGCGGGTCGCACCACGCCGTCGACGAGCTGGTCGACCGACGTGGACGCGACGCGAACGGCCTGGAGGTTCGGGCCGGCCACCGGGACCCACTCGAAGGCCCGCCAGAGGGGGTCGTCGGTCAGCCGCCGGGCCTCGGCGGCGTGCACGGCGAGCTCGTCGACGGTGGCCGTCGCGCCGGCCTGGTCGCCGGCGAGGACCTGCTCCTGCGCCTTCTTCGCGAGCGGGATGGCCTGTTCGAGCTCGTCCTTCGCGGCCAGGCCGCGCTCGGCGATCTGCCAGCCGGCGACGCCGATCCCGATGATGGCGAGCAGCAGCACGCCGAGCGTCACGGGCACCCACAGCCGCGCGCTGCGCGCCAGCGGCTTCTTCGGTCGGTCGCTCGATCGTGGACTCACGCGACACATCGTATTCGGAGAACGCCGGGAGATCACCGATGACGCAGGAGATGATGCCGAAGCGCGATCTCGGCGGGTTCGGGCTCGAATCCGGTGGCGCGCAGTTTCGACAGGTCGAACTCGCTGTGCGACGGCCTCGCAGCGACCGGCCTGCCCGCCGTCGCGAACCGGGTCGCGTACGCTGCGGCGGTGGTCGGGGTGACGCGGTCGGGGTCGTGGCCGAGCTCCCTGAAGACGGCGCGCGCGAGGTCGAACCACGACACCACCGGTCCGGCGTTCGAGAGGTGGTAGACGCCGTAGGGCGCACCGCTGTCGAGCAGGTGCCGGATGCCACGGGCCAGCTCGTCCGCGAACGTGGGGCGCCCGGTCTGGTCGGTGACGACGGTGGGATCGGTCCCGTCCTCGGCGCATCGACGCATCGTCCGCACGAAGTTCGGCCCGTCGCCGACGACCCAGCTGGTCCGCACGAGGTAGTGGCGGGCGACGCCCTGCGCGGCGAGCTCTCCCGCGGCCTTCGACGCCCCGTACGCGCCGAGCGGCGACGGCGGTTCATCCTCCCGGTGCGGGTGGCGCGAGCCGTCGAACACGTACTCGGTCGAGACGTGGACGAGCGTCATCCGGCGGCGGCGCGCCACGTCGGCGATCGCGCCGACCGCGACCGCGTTCACCGCCCAGGCGTCGGCGCGGCCTTCGGCTTCGGCGAGATCCACCGCGGTGTACGCGGCAGCGTTGACGATGGTGCCGACGCCCGACCAGTCATGCTCGCGGATCGCGTCGGCATCGCGCAGGTCGAGGTCGTGTCTCGTGAGGAATCGCACCGAGCCGTCGGACTCGCCGGCATACGCGCCGCGCAGGGCCCGGCCGAGCTGCCCGTCGGCGCCGAGCACCACCGTGCGCAGCGGCGGAACGCGGGTCGCCTGCGCGAGCGGCGGATTCGCACGGTCCTTGTCGGAGACGATCGCCCGGTCGAGCGGAACGGGCCACTCGACGCCGAGCACCGGATCGCCGAGGTTGATCGCCGGGTACGCGGCATCCGGCGACCAGTGGTCGTTGACGAGGTACGAGTAGACGGTGTCGGGCTCGAGGGTCTGGAACGCGTTCGCGACCCCGCGGGGCACGAAGACGGCGGTTCCGGGTCCGAGCTCCAGCGTCACGGTGCGTCCGAAGCCGCTCCCCTCGCGAAGGTCGACCCACGCGCCGAAGGCCCGCCCGCTCGCGACGCCGAGGTACTTGTCCCACGGTTCGGCGTGGAAGCCGCGGGTCGTGCCGACGGCGGCGTTGTACGAGAGGTTCTGCTGCACGGGCCCGAAGTCGGGTAGTCCGAGCGCGACCATCCTGTCGCGATGCCAGTGCTCCTTGAACCACCCGCGTGCGTCGCCGTGCAGGGGCAGGTCGACGGTGAGCAGTCCCGCGATCGCCGTCTCGCGCACGCCGAGCGGCGCGGCCCTCCCGCTCACCGCCCGAGCTCCGCGTACCGCGCCTCGGTGTCGTCCTTCTGCGGCGCCCACCACGACTCGTTGGCGCGGTACCACTCGACCGTGCGGGCGAGGCCGTCGCGGAAGTCGGTGAAGCGAGGCGACCAGCCGGTCTCGCGGCGGAGCTTGGTCGCGTCGATCGCGTACCGCAGGTCGTGCCCCGGCCGATCGGGAACCAGGTCGTAGGCGTCGCGCGGGTGTCCGAGCAGGTCGAGGAGCTCCTCGACGACCTGAACGTTGTTGCGCTCGCCGTCGGCCCCGATGAGGTATGTCTCGCCGATGCGCCCTCGCTCGAGGATCGCGAGGACGGCGCTCGAGTGGTCCTCGACGTGGATCCAGTCGCGCACGTTCAGGCCGCTGCCGTAGAGCTTCGGGCGCGCGCCGCGCAGCACGTTCGTGATCTGGCGCGGGATGAACTTCTCGACGTGCTGGTAGGGGCCGTAGTTGTTCGAGCACCCGCTGATGGTCGCTCGCAGCCCGTAGCTGCGCACCCACGCGCGCACCAGCAGGTCGGACGCCGCCTTGGTCGCGGAGTACGGGCTGGACGGCCGGTACGCGGTCTCCTCGGTGAAGCGTGCCGGGTCGTCCAGCTCGAGGTCGCCGTACACCTCGTCGGTCGAGATGTGGTGGAACCGGATGTCGCGGCCGCGCGCGGCCTCGAGCAGCACGAAGGTGCCGACGACGTTGGTGTCGACGAACGGCCGCGGACCGGCGAGCGAGTTGTCGTTGTGCGACTCCGCGGCGAAGTGGACGATCGCATCGGTCGCCGGGTCGAGGCGCCCGACGAGCTCCTCGACGAGCGGCGCATCGGCGATGTCGCCGCGGACGAAGCGGAACCGTTCGTCGGGCAGCCCGTCGAGGGAGGCGAGGTTGCCGGCATAGGTGAGCCTGTCGAGCACGACGACGTCGTGGGCCGTGCGCTCGAGCACATGGCGCACGAAGTTGGACCCGATGAACCCGGCACCCCCGGTCACGAGCAGGGTGCTCATGCGTCCTTCCCCCGTTCGACGAGGCCGAGCAGGTACGCGCCGTAGCCGGACTTGCGCAGCTCCTCGGCCCGCGTCCGCAGGTCGTCGTCGCCGAGCCATCCCTGCCGCCAGGCCACCTCTTCTGGCGCCCCGATCTTGAGGCTCTGGCGGCGCTCGATCGTGCGCACGAACTCGGTCGCCTCGGACAGCGAGTCCACGGTGCCGGTGTCGAGCCAAGCGGTGCCGCGCGGGAGCACCTCGACGTGCAGCCGGCCTGCGGCGAGGTACGCGGCGTTGACGTCGGTGATCTCGTACTCGCCGCGCGCCGACGGCCGGAGCGACCCGGCGATGGACACCACGTCGTTGTCGTAGAAGTAGATGCCGGGCACGGCGAAGTCGCTGCGTGGATCGGCCGGCTTCTCCTCGATGGAGACGGCCCGCCCGTCGCCGTCGAACTCGATCACGCCGTACGCCGTCGGGTCGGACACCCGGTAGGCGAAGACGGCCGCGCCGTCGAGCCCGCTGAAGCGCGCCAACCGCGTACCCAGCCCGGGCCCGTAGAAGATGTTGTCCCCGAGCACGAGGCAGACCTCGTCGCCACCGATGAAGTCGGCTCCGATCATGAACGCCTGCGCCAGGCCCTCGGGGGCGGACTGCTCGGCGTACCGCAGCTCGATGCCGAACCGGGACCCGTCGCCGAGGAGCCGCTGGAACTGCGGCGCGTCATGGGGCGTGGTGATCACCAGGATCTCGCGGATGCCGGCGAGCATGAGCGTGCTCAGCGGGTAGTACACCATCGGCTTGTCGTAGATGGGAACCAGCTGCTTCGAGATGCCGAGCGTGATCGGGTGCAGCCGCGTGCCCGAGCCGCCGGCGAGGATGATGCCCTTCATCGGTTCGATTCTGCCCGACCCGGGAGGCCGCCGGTGGCCACGGCACCCGGCGGCGGCATCAATACGCGCCCTGCGCCCGGAGCACGGCCCGTGCGGTGCGGTACAGGATGATGACGTCGCCGGTCAGCGACCAGTTCTCGACGTAGTAGAGGTCGAGACGCACGCTGTCGTCCCACGAGAGGTCGGATCGACCCTGCGTCTGCCACAGCCCGGTGATGCCAGGCCGCACGAGCAGTCGGCGGAGTGCCCACTCGTCGTACCGCTCGACCTCGCTCGCCAGGGGCGGTCGCGGGCCGACCAGCGACATCTCGCCGCGCAGCACGTTGACCAATTGCGGCAGCTCGTCGAGGCTGTACCGTCGCAAGACGGCGCCGATCCGCGTGACTCGCGGGTCGGTGCGCATCTTGAACAGCACGCCGTTCCCATCGGTCCGGTCGAGCAGGGTCGGCAGCTGGGTCTCGGCGTCGATCACCATCGAGCGGAACTTCAGCATGTGGAACGGAGTTCCGTTGAGGCCCACGCGCTCCTGCGAGAAGATCGCAGGTCCCGGGCTGTCGCGACGCACGGTGAGCGCGATAAGCAGGAAGAGGGGGCTCAGCACGACGAGCGCGACGGATGCGACCACGAGGTCGAACGCGCGCTTCGCCGCGTACTTCCGGCCCGAGAACTCGGGATAGTCGACCTGGATGAGCGGAAGGCCCGCGACGGGACGGGCGTGGATGCGTGGGCCCGCGACATCGGTCAGCGCGGGAGCCACCACCAGGTTCGTCGAGGTGGTCTCGAGCCGCCAGCCGAGCTCGCGCATGCCGCGAGGGTCGATCGTGTCGGCGCCCGTGAACACCACGGTGTCGGCGCGGGCCTCGCCGAGCACGCGGTCGAGGCTGTCGTAGTCGCCGAGCACGGGGATGCCGGGTGCGAGCTCGCGTGCCGACTCACCGTGCTCGGTGATCGCGCCGACGATCTCGATCCCCGAGACGCCGTCGCGCGCGATCTGCTCGGCCACGTGCGCGGACTTCTGTCGCTCGCCCATCAGGATGGCGCGGTGCAGGAACCGTCCCTGCACGCGCTGCCGGAGCAGCCACTTGCGCCACGCCCACCGGCCGGTGATGAGCAGGACCAGTCCCAGCGGGAAGGCAACGAGCACGTACGCGCGGCCGATCTCGGAGCGAAGCAGGAACGCGCCGATGGCGAGGATCGCGAACACGCGGAGCGTGGCGTCCGCGATGCGCCGGTACTCGCTCGTGCCCGCGCCCACGACGGTGCGATCACGTGTCGCGAACAGCGAGAGGGAGACGAACCATCCGGCAGCCAGGAGCGCGGAGACCACGGCGTAGCTGATCAGGACATCAGCGCGCTCGCCGACGCCGGGAATGCGCAACGACGTCCCGGACGTACCGAACCGGATGAACTGCGATCCGTACACCGCGAAGAGGATGACCGCCAGGTCGGTGATGAGGAGGCGCCGCACGTAGGCGCGCTGCCATTCGGCGACCGCCTCGGCAGGGCTGATGGTCTCGGACTGCCGAGTGAGCGTCATGCTTCACCTCCGGCGCCGGCCCCCGCCTCGGGTTCGCGTGGCCGAGCGCGTCCCATCGTCGGGTCGATGGGCATGGTCAGGTTACCTCGATTCCGAGTCCTCACAAGAGGGGACGGCAGCAACTCACCCCCGAACTGGGGCGAGCCGACGTTCGGAGTCGCTCGTCAGCCGTGCCGACCGTCCAGCACGCCGCCGCTCTCCTGGAGGTAGCACACCCCGCAGAGCGACTCGTACGCGACATCCGCCCCGTCGATCGCCACCTGGTCGCCGTCGAAGACGTACCGGCCGTCGATGCGCCGGCCGTTGAAGATCGCCTTGCGACCGCACCGGCAGATCGTCTTGAGCTCTTCGAGGCTGTGCGCGATCTCGAGCAGGCGACGGCTGCCGGTGAACGCCACCGTCTGGAAGTCGGTCCGGATGCCGTAGGCGAGCACGGGGATGTCGTCGAGCAGGGCGATCCGCAGCAGGTCGTCGACCTGCTCGCCGCTGAGGAACTGCGCCTCGTCGACGAGGAGGCAGCTCACGTCGCGACCGTGCTCCTCGATGACCGGGGTCCGATGGCGTTGGAAGACGTCGAGCACCGGATCGTCGGGCGCGATCGTGAAGTCGACGTCCCTGACCACCCCGAGCCGCGAGACGATGCTGCGGTCGCCCTTCGTGTCGACCGTCGGCTTGGCGAGCAGCACCCGGTGGCCGCGCTCCTCGTAGTTGAACGCGGCCTGGAGCAGCGCGGTCGACTTGCCCGAGTTCATCGCGCCGTACCGGAAGTAGAGCTTGGCCATCTACTCGAGCAATCCGTCCTCCGCCACGCGGCGGATCAGTTCGGCCCGGCGCCCGGCGGGGCGCCCGACCTTGGCGTACTTGTCGCGCGCGCGGCGCAGGTAGGTCTTCGCGGTCTCGTAGCCCACCGACATCTGCCGGGCCACCTCTGCGGTCGAGAGTCCCTGCGCGTACAGCACCAGCGCGCGACGCTCGGCGTCGCTCAGTCCAGCGTCGGTCGGGGCGGCGAGGTCGTCGGATGGCTCGTGTCCGGCGGTTGTCGCGGCGCCAGTGCGCGCCATCCGCTCACCTGCGGCGACCCGCCGCGCGATCGCCACCAGGTCGGCGACCGGTAGGGTCTTGGAGACGAAGGCGGCGGCGCCCGCCCCGAGCGAGCGCTCGCGGGAGGTCTCGTCGTCGAGCGCGGTCACGACGACGACCGCGGCTCCGGCCGCACGGCAGGCGCGGATGCGCGACTCGATCGAGATGCTCTCGCCGAGCTGGAGGTCCATGAGCACCACGTCGACCGGGAACTCGGGGTGCCGGACGAGGTCCAGCCAGCGGGTGGTCCGGATGACCACCCGGAGATCGGTGGCATGCTCGTCGATCCAGCCCGCGAGTCCGTCGACGATCAGGGCGTGGTCGTCGAGGATGCCGACGCGAACCGGGTTCGACCCGGCGGGCTCAGGCGTCATAGCGGAACTCCACGCGCATATTCTCTCGCGTCGAGGCGACATCGCCGCGCAGCCCGACCGACCGCCCGACGGCGACGAACCGATCGAGCTCACGACGCGTCGGCGGCGCAGCGCCCGACTCCGACTCGAGCACGATGCGATCGGTGCCGTCGACCGATGACACCGCCAATCGGATGGCGCGCGCCCGGTCACCGGCCGACAGCCATGAGACCAACGCGGTGAGGGCCGGGCGCTGGTCGCTGCGCAGTCGCGCCGCGACGCCGCCGGGATCGTCGACCGTAACGACGATGCCGCGCACGGCGGAGACGGAGGCGGCGAGGTCGTCGAGCCAGGTCGATTCGAGGCCCGCCTTGAGGGCGCGACGGAGCGCCTCGGCGAGCTCCCGGGCGCGGTCGGCGTCCGCGACCGTCAGTCGGTCGGCGTTCATGACGTGCGCGAGGAACGGGAGCACCTCGCGGCCGAGCACCGAGACCCGCCCCTGCTGCACCGATCTGGCGATGCCGGCGCGGAGGCCCGCGTCGCGCTCGAGTGCGGCCGCGTTGGCCTGTCGCTGCCAGGCGAGCGTCTCGCGGACGATCGCCGCGGAGTACCCCGCCGCGGCTGCGGCGAACGCCAGCACCGTGACGGCATCGACGAGGACGAGGGACGCCGCGGTCACGCGCGGAAGCGACGGATCGGCGGATCCGATCTCGAGGATGACGAGCACGGCGGTGGCGATGCCGCCGGCCACGAGCAGTGAGAGCCAGGTGCAGTACGGTGCGACTGCGAGGATCAGGGCGCCGACCACGAACGGCCCGTAGTCCTCGTAGCCCGTGCGATCGGCGCCGATCGTGGCGATGAATTCCGCGATCGCTCCCCCGACGGCGAGGCTCACCGTGACCCAGAGCCGATCCGCCGTGAACGGGTTCCGGCCGGGCAGCGCCGAGGCGGAAGCGACGATGCCCGCGCCCGCGACGAGTGCGACCCCGAGCAGCGCGATCACGGGCGCCGAGACCTCACCCCACTGCGCCACGGTCACGCTCACCGCGACCGCGACCGCGAGCGCGGAGCCCACGACGACGAGCGGAGCGGCGGCGACGCCGCCGATCGGGTCGACCTCCTGCTGCGTGAGCCGCATCCCGGTGCTCATCGGGCACCGTCCGGAACGGTGAGGACCACGGTGGTGCCGACCCCGGGGCGCGACCAGATGCGTGCGGTGCCGCCTTCCTGCTCGATGCGCCCCCGGATCGAGGTGCGCAGCCCGATGCGGTCGTCGGGAACGGCGTCGGGATCGAAGCCCGCGCCCCCGTCGATCACCACGACCGTGACCTCACCGTCGCCGGGGTCGACGGCGACCTCGGCCTCGTCGACGCCGGCATGCCGGACGACGTTGATCAGGCATTGGGCGACGGCGGCCTCGAGCGCGTCCCGTCGAGCCGGCGCCAGCGTCTCGAGTGCGGCCGGCGACCCGGCGACGTGCACCGCCACGCCCGCGTCGCGCGCGATGCCGAGCGCCTCGGCCAGCGGCGGAGGCGACGCTCGGAAGGCCGGCCCGGGCCCGACCGCCGCAGCCCCGTCGGCGGGCGTACGGCTCGACGGGCTCGCGGCCGACGGCACGGCGGCGCCGGTGCGCGGTGGAAGCCCGTCGCCGTGAGCCTCGGTGTGGTCGCCCGCCCAATCACGGCCGACGATGAGCGAGAGGTCGGACCGGATCGCGCTCCGCAGGCGCTCGTCGACCGCGCCCGAACCCGCCGTCGCGATCGAGATCAGGTGGCTGAGCGCGGTGTCGTGCAGCCGAGCGATGGCGCGAAGCTCGTAGTCGTGCCGGATGGTCAGCTCGCGGGTCTGCTGGCTCGCCCGGTGCAACGCCGTCTCTCGACGATCGACCGCGCGCCGCGCGGCGGCGTCGAAGGTGCGGGCGATGATCACGATGGTCAGCACGGCGAGGGCCGGCAGGCTGGGCGCCCAGGGCGCGCCGATCACGGTCGCTCCGAGGAACGCGGCCGCCTCGCCGAGGCCCCAGCCGAGCACGGCCCAGGTGATCGCGATGCCCGACCCGATCCCCGCACCGCCCACGAGGACGAGGGCGGCGCGCGAGAGCGCGACGAGCGCGTTGTCGGCCGCCGAGTCGACGTCGCCCGACGCGAGCAGCAGGACCGTGAGCCCGAAGACGGCGGCGGTGCCGCCCACGAGCGCCATCACGGTCAGGGTGACCGTCTCGTACCGGGCGACGAGATAGAGGAGCAGCGCCTGCACCGAGAGCAGGACGGTCGCGGCGAGCGCCGCGCGTTGCCGGTCCGGACCCTCGCCGGTCGGAGCGGAAGCCGCGACCGCCGAGGCGATAGTGAGGACCAGTGCCGCGGCGAGGCATACCGCGGCGGCGCACTGCCCTGCACGCGCAAGTGCACGACTCAGGGATTCCCTCGCGAGATGCTCGGGCAAGCCGAGGGTCATCCGTGCTCCGATCCCGGCCGGTGGGGTGCGGCCCTTGCCGGATTATCGCAGTTCGCGCCCGGGCTGCTGAATCTTCGCTCAGGCGTCCAGGGGCGGCGACACCGGTCAGAACAGCATGGCGGGCGCCGCGGCATCGAGGGAGACGTCGCCGAGCTCCGAGCCGCGCCCGTTCGGCGATGCTCCCGCGTCGGCCCGTGACGGCGCACCGGCTTGTCTCGGGCGGCGTCCGAGCGCGGTGGATCGGACGCCTCCGGTCACCGAGTCCTCGCGGCCGCGCTCGAGTCGGTGCGTCCGGATGAGCGGGCGTATCCGCTCGGCGAGCCAGTCGCGATACTCGGATGGCGCGTAGGCGCTCGAGCCGGGGTACATCGCGCGGTAGCGGGGCACGAGTTCCGGATGCTCGCGGGCGAGCCACTCGAAGAACCACGGCTTCACGGCGCCGCGGAGGTGCAGCGCCGAGTAGATGATGCTCGTGGCCCCCGCCGCCTTGGCACGACGCAGTGCCTCGTCGAGGTGGGCGCGCGTGTCGGTGAGGTACGGGAGGATCGGCATCAGGAAGACCGAGCAGTCGAAGCCGGCGTCGCGAGCGGCGGTGACCGTGGCCAGGCGGGCCGCCGTCGACGGGGTTCCGGGTTCGATCGACTGCTGCAGCTCGTCGTCGTAGACCGCGATCGACATCGCGAGGTCGACCGGCACGTGTTCGCGCGCCGCCGCCAGCAGCGGGAGGTCGCGGCGGAGCAGCGTGCCCTTGGTGAGCACGCTGAACGGTGTCCCGCTGCCGGCGAGCCCCTCGATGATGCCCGGCATCAGCGCGTAGCGCCCCTCCGCACGCTGGTACGGGTCGGTGTTGGTGCCGAGCGCCACGGGCTCGTGCCGCCACGATGGTCTCGCCAGCTCACGCCGCAGGACATCGGCGACGTTGACCTTCACGATGATCTGCCGGTCGAAGTCGTCGCCGGCGTCGAGGTCCAGGTAGTTGTGCGTCGGCCGAGCAAAACAATAAATGCATGCATGGGTGCATCCCCGGTAGGGGTTGATGGTCCAGCCGAAAGGCATGTACGACTGGCCGGGGACCTTGTTGAGGGCCGACTTCGCGAGCACCTCGTGGAAGGTCACGCCGGCGAACTCGGGGGTCTGCACCGAGCGGACGAGGTTGTTCAGCCGCGCCAGGCCCGGCAGCGCATCGGGCTGGTCGACACCGAGTTCCTGTCCGTTCCATCGCACCGCTCAATTCGAACATACGTTCGAACTTCATGCAAGCGGATGTCACGGTGCGCCGACGGACGTCCGGCTCCCCGACGCGCGGCGACGGTCGATCCGCCGGATTCGGGTGGAAAGGTATCCCGCGGATACCTTTCCACCCGGTTTCGCGATGGGATGGCGCAGCTTACGCGGCCACGCCGGCCCGCGCCGACGCCGCCTCGAGCGCGAGGGTCTCGCCGTCCCAGCGCCGCCGCAGCCACCGGTCGTGACTCGCGATCACGACCGCGCCCGGGTAGCCGCCGAGCGCCTCCTCGAGCTCACCCGCGAGCGCGAGTGAGAGGTGGTTGGTCGGCTCGTCGAGCAGGAACACGTGCGGCGGCGCCGAGATCACGAGCGCGAGCGCGAGGCGGCGCTGCTGTCCGACCGAGAGGCGGCTGACGGGTCGGTCCAGGTCGCGGGGTGCGACGAGGCCGAGTCCCGCGAGCGGCACGCGCTCGGCGCGCCGCTCCCCCAGCGTCCGCGCGTAGATCGCTCGCGGCGTGGCATCCGGATCGGCGAACCGCACGTCCTGCTCGAGCAGCCCCACCCGCAGCCCGCGCCGGCGATGCAGCACGCCCCGGTCGGGCACGAGGCGACCCGCGAGCAGCGCGAGCAGCGTCGACTTGCCCGCGCCGTTCGCACCGGTCACGAGCAGCCGGGTCGCCGGTTCGATGCGCAGCCTCCCGAGGTCGAGCCGACCGTCGACCGCGACATCCGCGGCCTGCAGCAGTGCGCCGGATTCGTCATCGAGCACGTGCGAACCCGACGGGATCCCGGCGAACGCCAGCGGTGCGGGCGGCGCCGCCAGCTGGGTGCGCTCGAGTTCGGTGAGCCGCGCCTCGGCGTTGCGCACCCTGCGCGACACCGCCTGCTCGACGCCCTCACGCTTGAAGTGCTTGAGGAACTTGTCGTTGTCGGTCGGGGCACGGCCGTGGGCGACCGCGCGCGCCGACTCGGCGACGGCCAGTCGCAACCGGCGCAGCTCCGCCTGCTCGTCGTCGTGCTGGCGCTCCCAGCGGGCACGCTCGTCGGCGCGCACGCCGAGGTACTCGCTGAAGGTGCCGCCGAAGACCGTGCCGACGGATGCCGCGAGCACGACCTCGCGCGAACCGTCACCGCTCGGTCGACCCCCGCCGGCCTTCGCGACCGCCGTCGCACCGATCCGTCCGGGATCGAGGTCCATCAGCCCCGTCGCGACGCGGTCGAGGAACTCGCGGTCGTGGCTGGCGAACACGACCGGCCCACGCCAGGACCGGAGCCGATCCTCGAGGAACGCCGCGGCGTCGTCGTCGAGGTGGTTGGTGGGTTCGTCGAGGAGCAGCGCATCGGGCGACGACAGCAGCAACGCCGCGAGGGCGAACCGGCTGCGCTGTCCGCCGGAGAGCTCGCCGATGCGGCGGTCGAGGGCGAGGCCGGCGACGCAGAGCCCGTCGAGGAGCTCGTCGCGCCGCCGGTCGACCGACCAGACGTCGGCACGCTCGGCCGCCTCGAGGGCGACGGCGTAGCGCTCCGCGGGATCGACGGAGGCCGTGCCCGGGTCCGACCCGGACTCCGCCTTCGCCAGCGCACGCGCGGCCGCGTCGAGCTCGCGCTCGATCGCCCGCACGTCGGCGACCGCCGACTCGATCACGTCGTCGACGACGGCGTCGTCGGCGAGCGGCAGCTCCTGCAGCAGGATGCCCGTCCGGATCGGGCGCGCGACGCGCCCCGAGACGATCGCGCCGGGAACGGGATCGTCGCCATCGGCGTCGGCGCGCGCGATCACGCGGAGCAGCGTCGACTTGCCGGCGCCGTTCTCGCCGATGAGGCCGAGCCGCTGGCCGGGCGCGACGGCGAAGCCGAGGTCGGACAGCACGCGCCGGTCGCCGAAGGCGACGGACAGCCCGTCGACGCGCAGGTGGGTGGTGGGAGTGTGGATGACTGGCATGAGGGTGGATCCCCTTCGCGAGAATGCCCCGGAGCCGCCGCCGCGCACGGTCGCATGAGCGCGGAACCGGACGACGCGTCGAACCGGTCGCGCGCCACGCGACGGCGGCGGCGACGGCCCGGGACGGAGGTGGATCCCGCCGGGCATCTGCCGTCGTCGGAGCGCGCGCGAACACTGTCGCGATCAGTGCGAAGAGCACACCCCGGATGTCAACGGCGCCTCGGGCGCGGGACAATGGGATGTGCTCACTTCATAGCGAGCACGACCATAGCAGACACTCGTCCCCTCGGTCGAGTCTCGCCACGTTCCTGCAGCGAAGTCAGGCGGAAGCCAGCGCCGGCACCTTCGCGGTCGCCGCGATCTCGGGCTGCGCCGCCCCGGCATCGAGTCCGAGCACGGCGGCCGTGCGCGCGAGCGACGCGGCCGCGAGCTCGCGGTCGTCGGAGAGCGTGGTGCCGTACGACGGGATCATCTCGCGCAGGCGCGGCTCCCACGACGCGACGCGGTCGGGGAAGCACTTCGCGAGGACCTGCAGCATGATCGGCACCGCGGTCGATGCCCCCGGCGACGCACCGAGGAGGCCTGCGATCGTGCCATCCGCACCGGAGATGACCTCGGTGCCGAACTGCAGCACGCCACCCTGCTTCGGGTCCTTCTTCATGACCTGGACGCGCTGGCCCGCCGTGATGAGCTCCCAGTCCCTGCTCTTCGCGGTCGGCATGAACTGGCGCAGTGCCGCGAGCTTCTTGTCGCGCCCGGCGAGCACCTCGGAGACGAGGTAGCGGACGAGGTCGAAGTTCTTGAGGCCCACCTGCAGCATCGGGATGATGTTGTGCAGCCGGATCGAGAACGGTAGGTCGAACCACGTGCTCGACTTGAGGAACTTCGGGGTGAAGCCCGCGTAGGGCCCGAACAGCAGCGAGGTCTCGCCGTCGACGACACGAGTGTCGAGGTGCGGGACCGACATCGGCGGGGCGCCGACCGCGGCCTTGCCGTACACCTTGGCGTTGTGCTGGGCGACGAGCTTCGGGTCGGTCGTGCGCAGGAACTGACCCGAGATCGGGAAGCCGCCGTAGCCCTTGATCTCGGGGATGCCGGCGTGCTGGAGCAGCGCGAGCGCGCCGCCGCCGGCACCGACGAACACGAACCTCGCGCGCACGACGCGGGGGGTGTTGCCGACGGTGTGCCGCACCCGGAGTCGCCAGGTGCCGTCCTTCTGCCGCTTCAGCCAGGTGACCTGGTGGTTCGCGTGGATCTCGGCGCCGCGCTGCTCGATGTCGCGGAGCAGCAGTTGCGTCAGCGCGCCGAAGTCGACGTCGGTGCCGGAGGCCGCGCGGGTCGCCGCGATCCGCTGCCGCCGGTTGCGCTTCTTCGCCAGCAGCGGCGTCCACGCGGCGAGCGTGTCGATGTCTTCCGTGTACTCCATGTCGGCGAAGAGCGGCTGGCCCTCGAGGGCCGCGCGGCGCTTGCGCAGGTACTCGACGTTGGCCTTGCCGCTGACGAAGGTCATGTGCGGCGTGGAGTTGATGAACTGCTTCGGGTCGCCGATGGCCCCGGTCTCGACGAGGTGCGACCAGTACTGCCTGCTGACCTGGAACTGCTCGTTGATCGAGACGGCCTTGTCGGCGCTCACCGTGCCGTCGGCCGCCTCGGGCATGTAGTTCAGCTCGCACAGCGCCGCATGACCGGTGCCCGCGTTGTTCCAGGCGTTCGAGGATTCCTGCGCCTCGCGGCCGAGTCGCTCGTAGACGCGGATGCTCCAGTCGGGCTGCAGCCGCGAGATCAGGGAGCCGAGCGTGGCGCTCATGATGCCCCCGCCGATCAGCACGACGTCGACGGTGTCCTCTGAGTTCACGGGTTCCAGTCTAAGTCCGCCCGGATGGACGCGATGACCAGCCGATCTCTGCGCAGGCGCCACTCCGGCGAAGGGGCACGGAGGCGGCGTGCGCCCGTCACAGTGCGGCCACGCCGCCGGCGATGAGCCCCACCCCCGCGGTGATGAGCGCCGCGGTCAGCACCGCCGCACCGATCCACAGCAGCACGATGAGGCGGTTCGGCCGCTGCGGATCCCGCCCGGTCACCGAGAGGAAGAATCCCGCGGGCATGAGGATCGCCGCGACCGGAACCCCGACCCGCGCGAGTTGCAGCCAGACGCCGTCGAGCGCCGCGTGCGAGACGACCGAGAGGATCGCGATGGAGAGGACGAGCAGCACCGCGGCGTGGGCATGACCCGCGCGGAAGAAGCCCTGTTGGGGCCGGTTCGCCGGCACGTGCCCGCGCACGACGCGGGTCAGGAAGTAGCCGCCGCTCTCGACGGTGACGAGCGCGAGCAGCAGCACTCCGATGAGGATGAGGTCGTTCGGCGTCGGCATGGCGGGCCCCTTCGATACATGAACTCATGATTGGATAGTGTGACTCTCCAATACTAGAGAGTTGCACTATCCAATGCAAGGAGGCGGCATGCGCATCTCCGCACTCGCCACGGCGACCGGACTGTCCGTCGCGACCATCAAGTTCTACCTTCGCGAGGGACTCCTGCATCCCGGCGTCGCGACCTCGGCGACCCAGGCCACCTACGACGACACCCACGTGCGGCGCCTGCGGCTGATCCGTTCGCTCATCGGGTCGGTGGGGCTCAGCGTCCAGCAGGCGCGTGCCATCCTCGACCTCGTCGACGATCCGGGCGACGACCTCTACGCGACGCTCGGACGCGCGGTCTCGGCTCTGCCTCCGGCGGTCGACCCTCCCCGCGACGACGACCCCGACCCGTTCCCCCGGGCTCGGGCGGCGCTCGAGTCCCTCGGCCAGGTGTTCGATCCCCGTTTCGCGGCGGTGGCGCAGCTCGAGTCGGCGCTCGCGGCCGCCGACGCGGCGGGCATGCCGATCTCCTCCGAGCGGCTGCTCGCCTACGGGCAGCGGTTGCGCGACGTCGCCGAGTTCGACCTCGACCGGATGCCGGACGAGCCGCACGCCGCAGTGGAGTACACGGTGCTCGGCACCGCACTGTACGAACCGGTGATCCTCGCCCTGCGGCGACTCGCGCACCAGGACGTCGCGGCGCGGCGCGGCCTCGGGCGCTGAGCCGCGCCGGGACCGCGAACGGCCCGCCCCGCGCGGTGCGGGACGGGCCGTTCGACGAGTCTCAGCGGTGTGCCGTGCGAGCGCGCGGCCGCGCCATCCGGTCTCAGACGGTGGCGGGCAGCTTCGCGGCGACGAGCTCGGCGATCTGCACGGCGTTGAGCGCAGCGCCCTTGCGCAGGTTGTCGTTCGAGACGAACAGGACCAGGCCCTTCTGCTCGGGGGCCGACTGGTCCTGGCGGATGCGTCCCACGTAGCTCGGGTCGTTGCCGGCGGCCTGCAGGGGCGTCGGGATGTCGCTGAGGGCGACGCCCGGGGCATCCTCGAGCAGCTCGGTCGCGCGCTCGGGCGTGATGTCGTTCGCGAACTCGGCGTGGATCGACAGCGAGTGGCCCGTGAAGACGGGGACGCGCACGCACGTGCCCGCGACGCGCAGGCCCGGCAGCTCGAGGATCTTGCGGCTCTCGTTGCGCAGCTTCTTCTCCTCGTCGGTCTCGAGGTCGCCGTCGTCGACGATCGAGCCGGCGAGCGGGATCACGTCGAAGGCGATCGGACGCGCGAACTTCTGCGGCTCGGGGAACTCGACCGCGGCACCGTCCTGGACGAGGCCGATCGCGTCCTGCGCGACCGCGGCGCGCGCCTGCTCGAGCAACTCCTCGCCGCCCGCGAGCCCGGCGCCCGAGACCGCCTGGTACGTCGAGATCATGAGTCGCTCGAGTCCGGCCTCGTCGTGCAGCACCTTCAGCACCGGCATCGCGGCCATCGTCGTGCAGTTGGGGTTGGCGATGATGCCCTTCTTCGCCTCGCCGATCGCGTGCGGGTTGACCTCGCTGACCACGAGCGGCACCTCGGGATCCATGCGCCATCCGCTGGAGTTGTCGATGACGGTCACGCCGGCCGCGGCGAAGCGCGGAGCCTGCGCCTTCGAGAGCGTGGCGCCCGCGGAGAAGATCGCGATGTCGAGGCCCGTGGGATCGGCCGTCGAGGCGTCCTCGACGACGACATCCTGGCCCTTGAACGGCAGGGTCGTGCCCGCCGACCGCGCCGACGCGAAGAAGCGGATCGACGCGACCGGGAAGTCGCGCTCCTCGAGGAGGCGGCGCACGACCGCGCCGACCTGTCCGGTGGCGCCGACGACGCCGATGTTCACTCCACTGCTCATGTGCTCGTTCCTCATCCGGGGTCCTGTATTCCAGTGTGCAGGGCGTTGTCTGGGAAGTAGGACGGTACGACGCTCGAGCGTCCCACATTGGCGCGAATGTCCTACACGAGGGCAGGATGTCGCGTCAGCGACCCGTGCCGGCGTACACGATCGCGTCGCTGTCGCCGTCGAGGTCGAACGCGCGGTGCACCGCGACCGCGGCGTCGTTCACGCTGTCGGCGCGCGTGACGACCGAGATGCGGATCTCCGACGTCGAGATCATCTCGATGTTGATGCCCGCCTCGTACAGCGCCTCGAACAGCTTCGCCGAGATGCCCGTCGCCGAGCGCATCGCGGCGCCGACGAGCGAGAGCTTGCCGATCTGGTCGTCGTACTGCAGCGACTGGAAGCCGAGCGACTCCTGCGCGTCGGACAGTGCCGTGAGCGCCCGCTCGCCGTCGGACTTCGGCACGGTGAACGAGATGTCGGTGCGCCCCGTGGCGGCCGCCGAGACGTTCTGCACGATCATGTCGACGTTCGCGTTGGTCTTCGCGACGATCTTGAAGATCTTGGCCGCGGCGCCGGGCACGTCGGGCACGCCGACGACGGTGACCTTGACCTGCCCGAGGTCGACGGCGACTCCGGCGATGACGGACTCTTCCACAGCTTCTCCTTCGGGAAGGCGCTCGGGGTCGTAGACGATCGTCCCCTCGCTGTTGTTGAACGACGAGCGGACGTGCAGCGTGACGCCGTGGCGGCGAGCGTACTCGACGGCCCTGATGTGCAGCACCTTGGCGCCGGATGACGCGAGCTCGAGCATCTCCTCGCTGGTGATGCGGTCGAGCTTCCGAGCCTTCTTGACCACGCGCGGGTCGGAGGTGAACACGCCGTCGACGTCGGTGTAGATCTCGCAGACGTCGGCGTCGAGCGCGGCCGCGAGCGCGACGGCGGTGGTGTCGCTGCCGCCCCGGCCGAGCGTGGTGATGTCTCGGGACTCGCGGCTGAAGCCCTGGAAGCCCGCGACGATCACGACGTCGCCCTCGTCGAGCGCCTCGCGCAGGCGCACCGGGGTGACCTCGACGATGCGGGCGGCGCCGTGCGTGGCATCCGTGATCATGCCGGCCTGGCTGCCGGTGAACGACCGCGCGCCGTGGCCCATGCTCTTGATGGCCATGGCGAGCAGCGCCATCGAGATGCGCTCGCCCGAGGTGAGGAGCATGTCGAGCTCGCGGGGGGCGGGGAGCGGCGCGACTTCGTGCGCGAGGTCGAGCAGTTCGTCGGTCGTGTCGCCCATCGCCGAGACGGCGACGACCACGTCGTTGCCGGCCTTGCGCGCCTCGACGATGCGCTTGGCGACCCGCTTGATGCTCTCCGCGTCGGCGACGGACGATCCGCCGTATTTCTGCACGATCAAGCTCACGTGGGCGCTCCCGGGGTGACTGGGCCGGGGGAAACGTCCACCCGGCGCCGGAAGGTCCATCATACGGCGGGGCGCATTCCGCCCCCGCCATGTGACGGCGACGGCGGTGCCGGATGTCGCGGCCGCCGAGCTCAGCGATCGCGCGCCATGTACCACTCGGTGAACCGGGTCGCCCGGCCGTCGGGAGCGAGCCGGATGACCCACAGGTTGTCGTAGAGCTTGTCGGCCGGATAGTCGGTGCGTCCCTGCACGATCACGGTGTCGTCGTGCTCGAGGAGCACCTCCCAGTCGAAGGTCCACTCGTCCGGATCGTCCTTGGAGTCGAGCCATCCGGCGATGATCGCCTCGCGGCCGCGCAGGGCGTCGGGGTCGTCGGGGCTGAACTCGTACACGGCGTCGTCGGTGAAGATGGCGGCGATGTCGTCGGGGTCGTTGCTCCCCCACGCTCGCACGTACCCCTCGACCCACTCGGTTCCTGCGCTCATGGGCTCCGTTCTATCCGCGCGACGCGCACGGCGTCAACGGGCTCGACAAGGCGCACGCGACCGCGGCAGGTTCACAGGAGATTCCGCGATCTGCAGGATCGTGCCGGAGCGACGAGCCTGGAGATCACGAGATCTCCTGCACACCATCGGCTCAACTGACGACGCGGCGCCCTTCGAACGCGCGGCCCAGCGTGACCTCGTCGGCGTACTCGAGGTCGCCGCCGACGGGCAGGCCCGAGGCGAGGCGGGTGACGCGGATCTCGAGGGTCGTGAGCAACCGGCTGAGGTAGGTGGCCGTCGCCTCGCCCTCGAGGTTGGGGTCGGTGGCGATGATCACCTCGCGGACGGTGCCGTCGGCGAGCCGCTGCATGAGCTGGCGGATGCGGAGTTCGTCGGGCCCGATGCCGTCGATCGGGCTGATCGCGCCGCCGAGCACGTGGTAGAGCCCGCGGAACTCGCGCGTGCGCTCGATCGCGACGACGTCCTTGGCCTCTTCGACGACGCAGATGAGCGACGCGTCGCGGCGCGGGTCACGGCAGATAGAGCAGGTCGACTCCTCGGCGACGTTGCCGCAGATCTCGCAGAACCGCACCTTGTCGCGGACCTCGAGCAGGATCTCCGCGAGGCGGGAGACATCGAACTGCTCGGTCTGCACGATGTGGAACGCGATGCGCTGCGCGGACTTCGGACCGATGCCGGGAAGGCGCCCGAGTTCGTCGATCAGCTCTTGGACGATGCCCTCGTACACGCGCTACCCCCGCTCGCCGAACCGGGCGGGCGGAGCCTCGACCTCTTCGAGGAACGTCGCGCCGAGCAGGTCGCGGACCACGGCCTCGCCATAGCGCTGGATGCCGGTTCCGGCCGGCGGTGCCGTCGCTGCGGCGGCTCCGCGCCTTCGACCGCGCGCGGGTGCCGACACCGCGGGTGCTGGCTCGACCGGCGCGGCGTCGACGACCGGCTCGGGCCCGGGGTCGAACGCGGGCTCGACATCGGGCGGCGGCGCATCGGCGTCATCGGGCGGCGGCACGTCGTCGGCGGGCTGCGACGCCGTTCGCACGGCCGGGCGGTCGATGACGGCGGTCGCGGCACGAGCCGCCGGCGCGACGTCGATCGTCGCCCCGGCTGAGACGCTCGGCACATCGGCCGCGGTCGGATCGGATGTCGGGATGGCGACGGTCGCCCATGAGTCGACGGGTCGGGTGCGCGCATCGGTCGTGACCGGTGTCGCGGACGCAGAAGATCGACCGCGCGTCGATGAGGCCGTCGAGCGCGACGCCGCGGACGCGGCGGGCGCGGGCGACGACGCGGTGCTGGTGGCCGACTCTGCCGGTCCGGCCGATGGAGAGTCCGCGGTGCCCGGGTCGACCGGACCGGGCGCACTCGGCGCCGGCGCGGGCGCGGGCGGCTTCTCGCCGCCGCCGGGCGCGTCGGGCGTCCCGGGTGCGATCACGCGCGGGATGAACTTGACCTGCACGCCGAGCACCTCGACGATCGCACCGCGAAGCAGCTCGGCCGGGCTCTGGGAGCCGGTGCTCCCGCGCAGGTCTTGCACATCGTTCTGGCTCGGGAAGCCGAGGACGAGCACCGAGTCGTCGGCTCGGTACTCGAGCACCTGCGCCGTGAGCGCCGCCATCCAGGCGGTGCGCTTGGTGCGCTCGAGCACGCCGAGGATCTCGGGCCAGGCGTCGCGCACCTGCTCGAGCGTCACCGGGCCGACCGGCTTCGGGCGGGACACCGGCGAGCTCGATGGCGTCGCCTTCGGCGCAGGCGCTGCGGCTTCGGCGGGCCGCCCGGCCGGAGCCGGGACGGATGGCGCGACGGGCTCGGCCGCCGCCTTTGCGTGGGCCGACGGCGCGGCGTTCGTCGCGGGCGCTGTGCTCTCGGCCGGCCCCGCGGCATCCGTCACCCCGACCCGTCGTTCGAGCCGCTCGACCCGGACGAGGGCGCCTCGCTCGGTCGCGTCGCTGGCGGGAACGAGCACGCGAGCGAGCATGAGCTCGAGGTGCAGCCGCGGCGAGGTGGCGCCGGTCATCTCGGTGAGCGTCTGGCTGACGAGGTCGGCGACGCGCGACAGCTCGGCGGCACCGAACGCCGAGGCCTGCGTGGCCATGCGGGCGAGCTCGTCGGCGGGCACGCCGCGCAGCACGGCGGCCGCGGCCTCGGGGCTGGTCGCCGCCACGACGATCAGGTCGCGCAGCCGCTCGAGCAGGTCTTCGACGAAGCGCCGCGGATCCTGCCCGGTCTGCATCACGCGGTCGGCGGCCGCGAACGCACCGGCCGCATCGGCCGCGCCGATCGCGTCGACGACCTCGTCGAGCAGGGCGCCGTGCGTGTAGCCGAGGAGCGCGACGGCTCGTTCGTAGCCCACGGTCGAGCCCTCGGAGCCGGCGATGAGCTGGTCGAGCAGCGACAGCGTGTCTCGCGGCGAACCGCCGCCGGCGCGGACGACGAGCGACAGCACGCCCGGCTCGACCTGCACGCCCTCGTCGTCGCACAGCTTCTGCACGTAGTCGAGCATGGGCGCGGGCGGCACGAGCCGGAACGGGTAGTGGTGCGTGCGCGAGCGGATGGTGCCGAGCACCTTGTCGGGCTCGGTCGTCGCGAAGATGAACTTCACGTGCTCGGGCGGCTCTTCGACGAGCTTCAGGAGCGCGTTGAACCCCTGCGGCGTCACCATATGCGCCTCGTCGAGGATGAAGATCTTGTACCGGTCTCGGGCCGGGGCGAACACCGCCCGCTCGCGCAGGTCGCGCGCGTCGTCGACGCCGTTGTGGCTCGCCGCATCGATCTCGACGACGTCGAGCGATCCGCCACCCGCGCGCGACAGCTCGACGCAGCTCGGGCACACGCCGCACGGGGTGTCGGTGGGACCCTCGACGCAGTTGAGGCAGCGCGCCAGGATGCGGGCCGACGTGGTCTTTCCGCAGCCGCGCGGGCCGCTGAACAGGTAGGCGTGGTTCACCCGATCGGTGCGCAGCGCCGTCATCAGGGGCTCGGTGACCTGCGACTGCCCGATCATCTCGGCGAAGGTCTCGGGCCGGTAGCGGCGATAGAGGGCGGTGACCACGCGTCAATCGTAGTTGGCGCCTGCGACACCCGTCCCTCGGCATCCGGTCCAGCGGACCTCGCGACTTACGGACGAGTCTGCTGATCCATTCGCCTGATCTCCAGCGTCCGCCTGTGTCGGCGGCTGGCGAAGAATATGACGCCTGCAGCGAGGACGGTGACCGCGTACGCAGTGAGTGCAACCCACGCGCTGCCCGCGAGGTTGAGCGAGAGGCCGATGGCTGCCAGAATTGCGGCGCTCGCTGTGAACACGCCGATGCGCTTGAGATCTGATCGGTCGAAGTGGGTGAGTCCGAGCCGACGGACAGCCAGTACGAACAACGGCACCAACGCTGCGGATGGGCCGACCATGGCGACAGCGATCCACGTGAGTTCACCCGTATCAACGGCAAGAATCACGGCCGGAACAGTGAGCATCAGCGCCACGAGCTGGAGACGGGCAATGACCCAGGGGTTCCCGCGAAGGTTCACGAACAAGGCGGCAGGAAAGAGTATGGCATTCACCATGATCCCGAGGCCGATAACAGCAAGAGCACTTCCGGCGAAGACGAACTGAGGTCCGAGCCAGGCCGACAGGATCGGTTGAGCCATCACCGTGATCGAGATCGACAGTGCGGCGCCGACACCGATCGCGAGGCGCGTGCACTGTCTGAACAACACCTCAAGCTGAGGTCCATTCGTTTCGGAGTCCGCGACCTGGCCGCTGAACGGATTGGTCAGCCAGGAGATCGCGAGTCGCCCACTCTGATACACGCGCAAGAGCGCACCGAACGCCGTGGCCTGAAGCAGACCCAGGTGCGAGCCGACCAAGAAGAGCGGTAGTTGCGTCGCGGCCAGCCCAGCCATGCTGCCGATGAACAGCGGCCAGCTCATCGTCACGAGCGGCGCCGCGTGCTGATGCATCGCGGCAGTGGAGAAGACCGGTCGGCCATATCGACGCGATACAGCGACGAGGCACACGACGCTGGGCAGGACCAGGGTCACCGACTCCACGACGACGACTCCAAGCAGTCCGTGATCACTGATCAGTACAGCGCCCAGGCCGACCGCGCGCAGGAGTATGGCGACGATCGCGGCCTTTCGTTCGATATCCGGACGATCTTCCGCCCACAGGACGGAGTTCGCCGCTCGCCCCAGCACGGTGAACCACAGGTCTACCGACGCAGCGGCGACGACGATGGGCAGAACCGGCGCGATGTCGACTGGAATGGAGACGGTCCCGTAATAGACACCCAGACCGATACCAAACATGGCCGTCAGCAGGCTGGCAAGGAGAACGAACAGCGTGATGCCGAGCGTGACGAATCGACGGCGGTCCAGCCTGGCATCATCGGCCCAGCCGATGTGCCCGAGCCTTCTGACGATCGCAGTTCCCAAACCGAAGTCCATCATCGAAAAGAACTGAATCGCGCCGAAGGCCAAGACCCACAGCCCGTACTCCTCCCCGCCGGATGCCGCCACGGCCAGTGGATAGAGCAACAGCAAGCCGAACACGCTCACGAAGCCGCTGGCATAGTTCCACAAGATGTTGCCGCGAAGCCGCGACTGCCGGCTCATGTCCCGCTGCCGATCCGTCGCCCCATGTTCTGGGAGGCTCCAACCCGGCGTCGAACGCGCGGATCGGCGACGCGTGTGTACACGTCGATGTGCGCCGCGGCCTGCGCGGGCCATTCCCGCGCGGGAATGACCGGACGTTCGTTGCGACTGAGGTGCGCGACGCGATGAAGCGCCTCCCTGAGATGCTCGATCGCAAGCGGTCCGTCATAGACGTGAACCCAGTCCGCGCCGAAGTCTCGCTCAAGCAATTCTGCGCTCTCGGTCCGCGGCACGAGGATGGGAGTACCCAGATCCAACGAGAGCAGTGCAGCGCCGGAGTTCTCGAACCGGCTGTAGGGAAGGACAACCAATGCTGCATCGGTGATGTAGTTCGCCAGCTGGATGCCGGGGATGTGGCGAAAATCCACCGTGATGTTGTCGGCTCGATCGGCCTGGGCCGCAAGGGCCGCGGCGAGCTGTGGCGTCGCCGGCTTGCCCGCGATGGCGCAGGTGATCGTGCGGGCATGAGAGACGACCTCGATGAGCCTGTCGACTCGTTTGTACGCGCGGATCATGCCGAAATGAAGGACGTCGATTGCGCGCGATTTCTTCGGTGCAACCCCTGTCCGGTAGAACGAGCCGAGTTCACCGTGCGGGATTACCACAGAGAGCGCGCGGTTCGGATGGAATTGGTTCTCGTTGAGATTGATCCAGGCAGACGTGAGGCGGTCGAGCATACCGAGGAGCTGCCTGTCGAGATACGAGGGGGATTCATGTGGCGCGCGATTGTGTACCGTCCGAACGATCGTCGTCCTGCCGAACCGCGCCCGCGCGAGGAGCATCACGAAGAGGCCGCGGCCGACGATTCGACCGATCATCGTTCGCCGCGTAAGCATGGTCTCGGGCCAATGCACGTGGAGGAGCTGCACCCGCCCAGTGAGCAGACGCCTCCAGGAAAGGAGTTCCACTTGCACGCCGCAATTCGCCAAGGCCCTCACGAGGAGTTGGACGTAGGGGCTCGACTGTTCGTCCAGCCCCGTGAACGACATCATCACGTGCAGCGGAGGAGAATCAGTCGAATACAGCATGCGCATACCTCGCGGCGTACTCCTTGGGGTCGGTGACGGCGATCGCCCGCGCCCTGGCGGTTTCCGTTACCCGGATGCGAAGATCGCGAGTAAGCATCTTGAGCGCTTTCGCGAGGCTGCTCGCGTCGCCGGCCCGATACTTCACGCCCGTCACGAGATGCTCCACCAGCTCGGCCGCACCCCCGCTGTCGGGAACCACCGCCATGATGCCACGCAGTTGCGCTTCGAGGACGGTACGCCCCATCGGCTCCCGCGCATTCGCCACCACGAGCGCGTCGATGTCATCGAGCGCGCGGCTCCAAGGCGTCGGTCCTTCCATCCTGAATCGCTCACCCAGTACGCGTTCGCCGAGCGCACGGACGTCTGCCGCATAGGTCTCGGAATCATTGTCGATGTCCCCACGGATGGTGACGCAGGCGTCCAGTTCGACGCAGGCCTGGATCACCAGGTGGGGGGCCTTGTCGCTGTTCACCCGACCGACGATGCCGACCCTCAACGGAATGGATGACGGCTCGACAGGTTGCGCGTCCAGCTTCGCGACCGGCCGCGTGAGCACGCGTCCGATCGACCGGCGGACCCTGAGTTGGCGGAGGGTGAATTCGCTCACCGCGATGACGCGGTCGAGCCGGAACGCGGATACGGCTAGCGCACGACGCCCGAACCCAGCTGTCAGCGTGTCGTGAAGGTCCAGGACCACGCGGGGACGGCCAGCGCGCCAGCGGAGGGGAAGAATGGCGCCGGCGGCCAGAGCATACGAGAAGAGGACCACCACGTCCCGCTTGCTCGTCTGGTTCGCCAAGTGGCTCCAGTAGGAGCGAACGAGCGACAGGCGGCCTCGAGAGGGTCGCGAAGCGGAGACGACAGACGCCGATTCGCCGGTCGCTCGGAGCCATTCGTCGGCGAGGGTCTGGTCAGTGCAGATCAAGTGGATGCGGTGGCCCGACTCGCGAAGCTCGCGCGCGAGCGTGAACATGCTTCGTTCCGCGCCCCACACACCGCTGGCCAGTGAGGCGAACACCCACCTGACGCTACGACTTGGCGTTGGCTGCGACACGGTACACCTCCAGAAGCTCTCGGCCGTAGTAGACGTCGGCGAATCGGCCGCTTCCGGCCCGGGAACTTGCGGACAATGCATTCAGTTCCGATGGCGATCCCAGCAGCCGTCGCAACACGGACAATGCCTCGTCCTCGTTTCGTGCAATGTGTCCCGTGATCCCGTCGACGACAACGTCGGCAACACCGACGCAGTCGATGGCGATGGCGGGAATTCCGGCGGCCTGGGCCTGCATCAGGCCGACCGGCATTCCCTCCCAGCGTGACGTGAAGTACACCAGAGAAGCACTGGCGAGTTCATCGGCGAGGGCCTGCTGGTCCAGCCAGCCGCTGACCGTCCAGCGACCGCTGACATCGGCCTCACCGGTGCCGATCCACCGGAATTCCGCAACGTCGTGCAGTTCGGATGCAGCGCGAACGAATCGCTCCGGTGCCTTCTGCTGGGACCATCGGCCGAGATTGACTACGCGCGGCGGCCGGCTCGGTCGGTGAATCGTCTCGGCAGACCATCGTGAGCCGGAGTCCAGGACGTTTTGCAGGAGGATCGGGCGCGCGCGGAGCTGTTCGGCCGCGACACGGTGTTCATCACGTGAAACGCAATGGATGACATCCGCTCGCCGAGCGAGTCGACGCTCAACGAATTTGAACAGCGCAGCCGCGCGAGGCGCCACATCGTGCCGGAGGAACGAGAAGCCGTGAGGTGAGTAGACGATGGGAATGGAGGACGGTCGAACTCGTCCAACGAATCCCGCGAACGTGGAGTGCAGGTGGACGATGTCCCAGTCTTCACGCAGCAGCTTCGTCATCGCGAGCGCGAGGCCCATGACGCGAAGCGGCCTCGCCCTCCCCGATCCCCATCCCGTCACGATGCGAATCCCAGGGAGAGCGTGTCGCAGTTCGCTCGCGGATGGACTCTCCGGGTGCGGAACATGAAGTACCGTCACGTCACAACCTTCAGCCGAGAGCTTCGACGACATGCGTGCGATGACGTCGAGTACCCCCGTCGCGAGGCACTCGGTCACGTGGAGGATCTTCATCGCGCAGCTCCCAGAGCGGGTTTCACTTCGGTAGATCCCCTTACGCTCTTTCCGCGCGGCGCCTGAGCAACGGCTCGATAGAGCGAGAGATAGCGTTCTGACGCGACCGAGATGTCGAAGAGCTCTCGTGCTCGAGCCGTTGCGCGTTCCTGCCACGCCGTGGGCTCGACGCGGTAGCGAGTGAGGAAGTCCCGTAGCACGCTCGCGAGAACCTCTGGATTACGGGGCGGAACGACCATTCCCGATTCGAGCGCCAGCAGCGAAGAGTCCCCTACGTCGGTCGTGATGACGGGCACGCCGCTTGCCAACGCTTCGATGCCCGCCATGGGTAGCGCTTCACCGTGGGAGCTGGAGATCACCAGGCAATTGGCGCGTGCGAACTCCGTCCCGATCTCGGCCATGGGCCCTCGCAACTCGATCCGTGCTTCTGGCCACTCGCGAACCAATGCGCCGAGGTCGGGGTTATCGGCGGTCATTCCGGATCCAGCGCAGACGAGGATCGGCGCTTCGCCGAGAGATCCGACCGCTTCGAAGAGTGTTGCGTGATCCTTCATGGGATGCCAACGCGCGACGCTGAGGAGCCGTTCGCGAGGGGAACCGTTCCGTGCGTGCTCCTGCCAGCGGTCGATATCGGTCGCGTTGAGGATGGTCTCATCGCACTGCCGTCCGAGCTGTTCGGCCGCGAACGATGCCGCCGAAGGTGAGCATGCGATCAGGGCCGAGTACCGGCGCGAGATGAGGCGCAGCAAACGCGTGACGAAGCGCGATACGGCGCCTGATTCATGTCCCCCGCTCGTGTGAATGGTCGATATCTGCGGGGCAACAGCGCCGGCCGTCAGAGCGACGAGCAAGTCCGATTGGAGAAGGTGGGAGTGGATCACATCAGGTCGGGTCTCGCGGATCAGGTGGCGAAGGCGCCATGCACCACCGAGGACCGCAAGAGGTGAACTCTTCTTCATGTCCAGATAGGTGACGTGACCCGCCACCGCGTCGAGACGTTCGCTCAACGTGTCCCTGCCGAGGAGCACGACGACGTCGACCTGCAGTTCTCGGGCGGCGTGGCGGGCACACAGTTGCTCGATGAGCGTCTGCGCGCCGCCGGTTTCAGCGCTGTTGACCACGTGGAGGATCTTCACGATTGAACTTCTCCTCGGTGCGACGCCTGACGGTAGTGCAGGACGATTCCCATTGCGGCGCCCGGAGCGAGCCACAACCAGTCGGCGCTCTCATAGCTGACTGTCAGTCCAGCGACGACCAGCCACGCAGCCACCACGAACCACCACAGCTGGGTTCTCACAAGCCGGGCGCCGCGGACGATCTGAACGAGCATGATCGCGACCACAGTCATTCCGCCGATGAGGCCGAACTCGACGATGATTCGCACGATGGCGCTGATGGCGTCGCGTGGAATCTGGACGAAGGTGTAGCCACTGAGATCAACCGCCCCCGACTCGAAGCCAGCGGCGAGTCCACCACGCCCCAGTCCGAGAAGCAGGCTGCCGACGTCCGCGCTCCAGTGGCGCACAGCAACGGCGATGGAACCGAGCCGATCGCCCCAGGAGAAATTCGACGCCAAGCCGCGCTCGCCGACGATCCATATCGCGGCAACGACGGCGACGGAGATCAGCAGCAACGCGAGGGTCTGATTCTTGAGGCTCCTCTCCGCCGACATCACGATCGACACGGCGACGAGCCCGAGCCCGAGGATCGCACTGCCCGACTCACTCAACGTGATCACGATTCCGCCGAGCAGGACGGCTGTAGATTCGTGCGCCCGCAGCCTCCCACCGAAGTATCTGCGTACCATCACCATCGTGATGAGTGCGAGGGTGAGGCTTCCCGCCATGAACGATGGCTCCGGGAACTGGGCGAACGGTCGTTGGATGTAGTTGAGGATCGCGTAGCTGTTCGCCTCCACGCTCGCGTAGCCGGGTGCGTCGTACAGCTCGAGGAATGGGATCGTACCCGCGCGGAGGGCAGCGTACTGCACCAATGCGAACAGAGCTGAGACGGTGACCATCAGGGAGATCGCCGTTGCGAACCGTCCGCGCAACGCGAGCACGGCGAGCACTCCAGCGGCAAAGGCTCCCACCAGGTTCAGCCACGTCAAGACGCCGGCGGGTGGAAGGGGTGCCTGAATGAGCAGCGTGGACAGGGCATTGACAACGATCGGAAGGGTGATGAAGAGAGCCAGCGTCCCATCGAGGCGCGGGATCCGAGGTCCGATTATCCATGCGACGAGGCCGAGCAAGGCGCCGACCGACAGGTGCGTGTTCGACCCCAGTGGAATCGCGATGTATGGGAAGAACGAGGCGACCAGCGCGGTGATCACGACTGCGGCGCAGAGACGATTCGGAGTCTTCGCGATAGCGCGCGCCCTATTCGAAGAGGCTGATTGCGACAGCATCCCACTGTGCGGGGGCGGACTGCTTGAAGCCTGTGACATCGGAGTTCCTTGCATACGTCTGAAGTTCCGAGAAGACCCGAGCCAGAGAAGGCACATCCCCCGGCGGCACGAACCGGATACGTGGGTACTCGCCCGCTTGTTCCCGAAGAGCGGGCAGGTCGGAGGCGACGATCTCTCGATCGAATTGCATTGCTTTGGCGAGTACACCGCTCTGGGCAGCGAAGTGGACATACGGCAGAACGATAAGGGGTGCTGCGGCCAGTCGCCCGTTGAACTCGTCGGCCTCGAGGTAGCGAAAGTCGAGAGTCACTCCGGTCGCTGGCGTTATCCGCTTCAGTTCCTCGCCGTAACTCGACGGTTCCGGCGATCCGATGATGCTCAGCCTGGTCGCGGTCGAGAGAGCAGCTTCGATGGCGATCTCGATTCCCTTGTTCGGTCGAACCTCGCCGATGCAGAGCGCCGAGTCCGACGCGTTCGGATGCTCCACCACGGGGCGGGAATCCCCGGGAAGTGCCACGGCTCTCACATCCCGAACTCCCCAGTCCGCCACGGCCGATCGCTGCTCACCGCCGTGGACGGCGATGAGGTCCGCGCGGCGGGCACTGCGCTTCTCCATCCTGAAATGCCATCGATCTCGCAATCCCATGTCGTCTGAGAAGCCGTGCGGCAACGCGTTATGAACGAAGACGATGTTTCGCGTTGTCGGAGCGACGGTCGGGACGCCGTACTTGGTCGACTCCCACAGGACCGTCAAGCCTCCGCGTGACTCGAGTCGCGAAATGTGCGAGCGGATCAGCCTGCGTTCGCGGATCACGTCCATCAGTTGCAGCACCGCCCGGGTGACCCGAGAGCTGGATCGGCGCGGGAGCAGCACTTCGCGCATCTCGAACGCGGACGGGTCCCACCCGGCCGTACTCATCGAGGCGCCCGGCCGGCTCAGGATCGTGCATGCGTCGACGCTGCCCGAGCGGACCGCTGCAGCACCGAGTTCCGCGGCGTGCTCGATCTGCCCGCCATATTCAGTCGGGCAGACGATGAGGAGATGGTGTTCCGGCATGGTCCTCTCTTCCGCGTCGGGTGCATGCTCGGCCGCTGCATCAGCCACGCCGCTGGCGGCAGACTCGACGGCGTGATGGTTCACGAATCGCTGATCGATGACCATTCACACCGCACCGGTCGGCTCAACGACGGCTCGAACCGTGCGCCACAAGATGACGAGATCCGCCATCATCGACCAGTTCTCGACGTAGTACAGGTCGAGGCGGATTGCGTCGTCCCATGCGAGGTCTGAGCGCCCGCTCACCTGCCATAGGCCGGTGATTCCGGGCTTCATGAACAGGCGGCGGTGCGCGTAGTCCTCGTAGAGGGCAACCTCGGCGGGGCGCTGCGGGCGCGGGCCGACCAAGCTCATGTCGCCACGGAGCACGTTGAAGAACTGGGGCAGTTCGTCGAGCGAGTAGCGGCGGATGAACCGACCGACCGACGTGATGCGCGGGTCGTCGTTCACCTTGAAGAGCGGGCGGTCCGACGTGCCCTGCGCGTCGAGCAGGCTCTTCAACTGGTCGTCAGCGCCGCTGACCATCGACCGGAACTTGAGCATGCGGAAAGGTTCGCCGCGAAGTCCGATCCGCTCCTGGCTGTAGAAGACCGCCCCGGTGCTCGTCGCCTTCACGGCGGCCGCGACCGCCAGCATGATCGGCGCGAACAGCACGATCAGTACGAGGGACCCGATGACGTCGAACGCGCGCTTGGTCGTTGCCTTGCCGCCGTCGAACGACGGGTACTCGACGTGGATGAGCGGGAGTCCGGCGACCGGGCGCGCGTGCAGGCGCGGCCCCGCGACATCCGTCAACGCCGGTGCCACGATGAGGCTGACCGAGCGTTCCTCCAACTCCCAACCGAGCTCTCGAAGTTGCTGCGGGTCGACCTCGTCGGAACCGGTGTACACGATCGTATCCACCCCGGTCTCCTCAATCGCTGCGAGCACGTCGGCGAGTGCGCCGACCACCGGGATGCCGTCGCCCAGGTCGCGATCCACCGAGCCGTGATCGGTCACCGCGCCGATGATGGAGATGCCGACCTCGGCATGGCGCGCCATCTGCAGTGCGACATGCTCGGCCTTCGTCCGCTCGCCGACCAGGAGTGCGCGGTGCGAGAATGCGCCCCTCTCCCGCTGACGGTTCAACCACTGCCGCCACACCCAGCGGCCGAAGAGCAGCAGCACGAGCCCGATGGGGAACGCGATCAGGAGGTAGCCGCGGCCGATCGCCGATTGAGTGAGGAAGGCGATGATCGCGAGCAGCCCGAAAGTCCGGAAACTCGCGTCGGCGATGCGCTTGTACTCGAGGCTGCCGCTTCCGACGATTCTCGGGTCGCGGGTGGCGAGCAGCTTGAGGGCGAGCATCCACGCCACGATCAGCGCGATCGACACGGCCGTGTACGTCACTGCGAAGTCGCGTTCGCCGGCCCCGTAAGTGTCGAGCGCCGCACCGCGGCCGCCGAAACGCACCCACTGCGAGCCCAGCACCGCGATAGTCACGCCGAGGAGATCGGTGGCGAAGAGCCGCATCGCGTACTCGCGCTGCCAGCGCGTCACGAGCATGTGCGGCGCGAGCGCCGGGACGGAATCGGATCCACGGGTCAGAGCCATGAGCTGCCACCATCCGTCGAGATGCCGACGCGGTCGCCGGCCCACACCCACATCGAGCCGTCGTCGCCGATGCCGACCGCGACGGCACCCGCCGGAACGGCGGCATCGAGGCATCCACCGGCCACGCCGACCTGGGCCACGCCCGCGGCGAGCGTCACCGTCGCGAGCTGCGCCCCCACGCAGCCGCCCTGGTCGACTAGTACAACGTGGTACCCGTCGGCCGCCGCCGAGATCGCCGCCGCACCGATCAGCGGTCCGGCCGCCGCGAGCCAGGTCGCTCCGCCGTCGATTGTCGCATGTACGGTGTCGTCGGTACACAGCAGGGCCGCGGAATCCGCGTCGACGGCGGCCAGCTGCTCGACCGCGCCGCACGGAGCCGACAGCTCGCCGGCGGGTGTCAGCAGGGTCGCCGGGTTCGCGGGATCGACGTACCATGACGCCGCGAGCTCCCCCGGTGCGGACTCCCACTCTGCCCCGCTGGTCCAGCTCTGTTCGTACACCGGCCCGCAGCCCTCAGCCGCAAGCCCCAAGACCGAGACGAAGGCCTCACCGTCCCATCCGACCCACTGCGCCGCCGACACGGTGGCGGCCGCTATGGGCGCCCATGTCGCGCCGCCGTCAGTCGTCACCTCGACCGTAGTCGGCTCCGGGCAGGTCGACGCGGTCGCACGGATGGCGGAGCTCGCGTCGATCGCGGTCAGGACGCGGCTTGCGCCGACTCCTGCGGGCGCCGGCGACGGCGCAGTCGGCTCGGCCGACGGTTCCGCGGACGGCGCCGGTTCGAGCGACTCGGTCGGCGGAGCGACCGCCCCTGGCGTGGCGCCCGCCTCGGGCACGACGCGATTCACGCTGAGGGCCAGCCCAACCGCCGCCAGCGTCACCACCGCGAGCACCGAGAGCAGGACGGCGCTCGCGACTTGTCGCGAACGCGCCGACCTGAAGCGCGGACGTGGAGCTGCTGCCATGCCACTACCCGCGCCTTGCGGCGCGCGCGAGCAGGGCGACGGCGATCTCGACGGCGGGCACGATCTGGGCCGCTGACTGCTCGTACACCGTCGCGGAACGTCGGTAGGGGTCGACGACGTCGGCGTCGTCGGGCGACGCGAACGGCGCGGCCACACCGCGAAGGGAGGCGGCAGCGGTCACGGCGGCGCGGAGGCGCGAGCGCTCGTCGTCCCCGTCGAACGGACCGCTCGACGCCTCGAGATCGGAGTCCGTCACCTCGCGGGCGAGGTGCGCGAACTCACGCAGCGTGAAGGCCTTGCGCGTCGCCGCGGGAACGAGCTCGACGACGGCTCGACGGTGCTCGCGCGCCATCCCGAGCACGAGGTCGGCCTCGCGGATGGCTTGCTCGTCGAGCTGGCGGGCGCGGTGAGAGTGCGCGTCGGCGATGCCGTAGCGCGTGGACAGGTCGAGCGCCTCAACAGGCATGCCCTCACCCACCATGGCGATCGTCCCGGCGCTCGACACGCTGACTTGGGTGCCACCGACACCGTGACGGAGGAGCTGCTCGGCGAAGGGAGACCGGCAGATGTTCCCCGAGCACACGGTGAGGATGCGGAACGTCATGCGTTGCCCCGGAATCCCTCGGCGGTCTCGACCTCGTGCGCGACGCCGTACGTGTACTCGCCGTAGCCGTAGCTGTCTGGCCCCTTCGTGGGCAGCATCGTGACGACCACGCCGAGCAGGCGGCTGCCGATCGCCTCGAGCGAGCGCACCGCGGCGGCGAGCTGCGGCTTGCGCGTCGAACCCGACGCGGCGATGAGGATGGCACCGCTGGTGAGCTTCGACACCACCGCCGCGTCGGTGACGAGGAGCAGGGGCGGGGCGTCGATGAGCACGTAGTCGAACTGACTGGTCAGCGTGTTCAGGAGTCGCTCCATCGAGGCCGACCCCAGCAGCTCGCTCGGGTTCGGCGGGATCCGGCCGGACGGGAGCACGTAAAGATAACCGCGACCCCATTTCTGCATCACGTCGACGAGTTCGGCTCGGCCGATCAGCACGTCGGTGAGACCGACACCGCCCTCGATGCCGAGGTAGTCAGCGAGCTTCGGCAGGCGCAGGTCGCCGTCGAGGAGCGCGACCTTCGCCCCGGTCTCGGCGAGGGAAATGGCGAGATTCGCAGTCGTGGTCGACTTGCCCTCGCCCGGACCGGCGCTCGTGATGACGAAGCTCCGCGAGCCACCTTCGACGTTGACGAACTGCAGGTTCGTGCGAAGGCTTCGGAAGGACTCGGCTCGCGGGTTCCGCGGGTCGGCGTGGACGATGAGCGGTCGACTCTGCGCGTCGGGATCGAGCGCGATGCCGCCCAGCAGCGGTTTATCGGTCACCTGCTCGATGTCGTGAAGCGAATGGATACGCGTGTCGAGCACGGTCCGCAGGACGGCGATGCCGACGCCAAGCGCGAGCCCGACCAGACCCCCCAGCGCCAGGTTGAGCGGCACATTCGGACTCGCCGCGTGTTCGGGCACGACCGCCGGTTGGATCGTCTCGATCTTGACCAGGCTCGCCGCGTCGCCCTCGGGCTTCTCGAGGTCGTTCACGACCACGTCGGCGAACGTGCGGCCGATCGAGTTCGCGATCTCGGCCGCCCGCTCGGGATCGCTGTCGGTGAAGGCAATCTCGATGAGGACCGTGTTGACGGGTGAGCTCGCCTCGATCGCCTCGGCGAGCTCTGCGCTCGTCTCCTCCAGCGAGAGCTCTGCGATGACGCGGTCGAGCACGATGCCGCTGTCGACCACGTCGACATAGCTCGTCACCGCTTGGCGCGCGAAATTCGTGCCCTGCACGAGGTCGCCGGTCACCGAGCTGTCGCCGGCGCGAACCGAGACGTAGAGCTCGGTCGTCGCCTCGTACTTCGGGGTCACGAGGATCGAATACGCCGCGGCGGCGGAAACTCCGAGCAGCAGGGTGGCGAGGATGAGCACCCAGTTCCTGTGGAGGATGCGCACGTAATCGCGGAGTTCCAAGTCGTGCTTCCCTTCGTCGCAGCGGGACGCACTCCGCTGCGCCTTCGCCAGCCCGAACAAACGAGCAACCCGCGTGCGCACGCGGGTGTGATGAGGAGTCTACCCTCCGCTGGTAACCCCGTTGACCGGTATGAACCATTCCCCAGTTCCAGGGCCACACCCGGGCTTCCCGCGGCCGGGGCTCGAACCGCCGTGCGACGGCGCCTCAGCCTCCCTGTCGTCCCGTGGGCGTAGGATGCCTGCACCGCACCGGTGCGGGCGCGACATCCGGCCGGTGCACGACGACGGAGGTGGGCATGACGGGCATCCGCAGCGCCGGGCAGATGGAGCGCTTCCGAGAACTGCTGCTCGCGGAACGCCGCGAAGCGGAGGAGCGGCTCCTGTCGCAGAGCGAGGGGATCACGGCAGTCCGCGAGGCTCGATCCGACGGATCCGTCGACGACGAGCACGACCCCGACGGCCCGACGATGAGCCAGGAGTGGTCGCAGCGCACTGCGGTGCTGCACGACGTCGAGCACGAGCTCGCCGACATCGACCGCGCGCTCGCCCGGATCGACGCCGGCACCTACGGTATCTGCGAGCGCTGCGGCCAGAAGATCTCGGTCGGCCGGCTCGAGGCGCGCCCGACGGCGACCCTTTGCATCGACTGCGCGCGCCTGGTTCGCTGACTCATCGGCGCGACGGTCAGCGCGCCGGCTCGGCGACCTCGTCGCGGCCGGCAGCCGCCCCGCGCGATGGCGGCGCATCGACCGTCACGACCTCGACAGGGGCGACGGATGCCGCGTCCCGCGCGCCGGCGAGCCCGTCGAAGCCGCGCAGCACCAGCGGACTCGCACCGAGCACCGCGTAGAGCACGGCCGCTCCGGCGAGCGCTGGAACGAGTCCGAACGCGTCGACGGCCACGCCCGCCGCGAACGCCCCGATCGGCATCGAGGCGGCCACGCCCGAGGTGATCGCCCCGAACACACGCGCGCGCATGCCGTCGGGCACGACCGCGAACAGCGCGGTCGCGATCATCGGGTTCAGCGCTCCCGCCGCCAGGCCCGACACCGCGAGGACCGCGTACAGCACGCCGGTCGGCACCTCGAGCGCCATCGCCAGGTACGGCGGCGTTCCGGCCAGCACGAAGCATGCGGCGAACATGAGCCGGCCGGAGCCGCGATGTCCGACCGCTCCGAACAGCGCCGACCCGGCGAGGGCACCGGCCGCGAAGCAGCCGATCATGAAGCCGAGCGCGGCGGGGTCGCCGAGCACCCGGGAGGCGTACACCGGCTTGAGGACCGTCATGCCCGCCGCATCGATCGCGTTCGTGAGCGTGACGAGCAGGACGACGGCCCGCGCCAGCGGCGTGCGGGCGATGAAGCGGATGCCCGCGACGAATCCTGCGGTGCTCGACCCGGCGTCGGTCGGCTCGGCCTCGATCGCCGCGATGGAGGCGCGGCGCCGCGCGGGCACGAGCAGGGCGACGAGCAGGGCCGACACGGCGAACCCCGCGGCGTCCGCGAGCAACGCGACCATCGGGCTCGCGAACGCGACGAGCGCGCCCGCGCTGCCCGCGCCCACCATGGTCGCGGTGCGCTGCACCGCCGACTGCGCGCCGGCGGCACGGGCGAGCGGCGTGCCGGCGAGCGCCGCGAGCTCGGGCATGAGCACGGTCTTCGCGGTGTCGCCGGGCGGGTCGAGGAGGCCGCCGAGGAACACGAGGGCGAGGAGCGCTCCGAACGAGAGCAGGCCCGCGGCGTCGAGCAGCGGGATCGCCAGCACGGTCGCGCCGCTCGCGACATCCGCCGCGATGCTCGACGCGCGAAACCCGAACCGGTCGACGAGCACGCCGCCGAACGCGCCGCCGATCACGAGCGGCACGGTTGCGAAGATCCCTGCCACGCCGGCGGCGAGCGGCGATCCGGTCTGCTGGAGCACGATGAGCGGGATTGCCACGATCGCGATCGCGTTGCCGCCGAGGGAGCACAGCTGCGCCGCGAACAGGGCGATCAGCGGGATGCGACGCCGATCGGCCCCAGGTACGGGATCGGCGTGGCCGCGGCTCATGCGTCGCTCCGTGGGAAGGCGTGCGTGATCCAGCGCACCGCGCGCGTCCCGTCGCGCGGGTCGCGACCGCGAGCCCACCACTTCTCGCGCACCGCCGCGAGGTCGGCGGCCAGCTCCCGGAACTCCTCGATGGTGAGCTGCGCGGAGCCGTCGCTCGCGTCGGAGGCCGCGACCCACTCGGGCTCGAGGGATGCCTCGGCCTCGAGCGCGCCGAGCAGCTCGCGGTGGTACGCCTCGAGCACCGCGCGGCGCATCGCGTCGGATGCCGCGTGCCGCTCGGGATCGTCGAGGAACTCTTCGGTGCGCCAGCTCGTCACCTCGTGCGAGGCCCGCCACCAGCGTTCTCGGCGGTCGCGCGCCAGCTCGGGCGCGGGTTCGACGAAGCCGTGCTTCGCGAGCGTCGAGAGGTGATAGCTGACGGACCCCGCCGCTTCGCCCGTACGCTCGGCGAGCATGCCGACCGTGGCCGGCCCGTCCACTCGCAGCATGCCGAGGATCCGCAGCCGCACGGGATGCGCGAGAGCCCGCATGGGGCCCGCCTCACGCAGTTGGACGCGGGTGCTCTCCTCGGGCGACGACTGATCCATGTCGCCGAGCCTACTTTCACAAGATCCCTTGTACAAGAGTTCTTGTAGATATCGAGGACCCTGGCGTCAGCCCGCGATGACCTCCACCGTCTGCCGGGCGATCTCGAGCTCCTCGTTCGTCGGCACCACGAGCACCTGCGTGCGCGATCCCTCGGCCGAGATCGTGCGTGCCTCGCGCGACCGCTCCGAATTGCGCGTCGCATCGATCTCGACGCCGAAGCCCTCGAGCCCGGCGAGCGCGCGGCGCCGCACCTCCGCCGCGTTCTCCCCCACGCCGGCGGTGAACACGATGGCATCGACCCGGCCGAGCTGCGCCGCGTAAGCCCCGACGTACGAGCGGATCCGGTGGCAGTACACCTCGAGCGCGAGCTCGGCGCGTGCGTCGCCCGACTCCGCCGCCCCGACGAGGTCGCGCATGTCACGGTGCCCGCCGAGGCCGAGGATGCCGCTGCGCTTGTTGAGCAGGTCGTCGACCTCGTCGACGTCGAGTCGCGCGCGCCGCTGCAGGTGCAGCAGCACGGCCGGGTCGAGGTCGCCCGAGCGCGTGCCCATCACGAGTCCCTCGAGCGGGGTCATCCCCATGCTCGTCTCGACCGAACGGCCGGCGTCGACGGCGCACGCCGAGGCGCCGTTGCCGAGGTGCAGCACGATCAGCTTGAGCTCCTCGATCGGGCGTCCCAGGTACGCCGCCGCCGCGTGTGAGACGTACCGGTGGGATGTGCCGTGGAACCCGTAGCGGCGCACGCGGTGCCGCTCGGCGACCTCCCGGTCGATCGCGTAGGTGTACGCCGCAGGCGGCATGGTCTGGTGGAACGCGGTGTCGAACACGGCGACGTGCGGGACGTCGGGGAACGCGCGCTCCGCCGCGACGATGCCCGCCAGGTTCGCCGGATTGTGCAGCGGCGCGAGCACCGAGAGCTCGTCGATGTTGATCTTCACGAGCTCGGTGATCACGGTGGGCTCGAAGAACCTCGCGCCGCCCTGCACGACGCGGTGCCCGACGGCGACGGGCGGGTGCGCCTCGAGCGACGGCCCGTGGTCGGCGAACGCGCGCAGCATCCACGCGAACGCGGCGTCGTGATCGGGGATGGCGAGCTCATCGCGCAACTCGCGGCCCGTGGCATCCGAATGGGTCGCGAGCCCCTCGGGCTGGCCGATGCGCTCGACGAGCCCGGTGGCGAGCGCCTCGCCCTCCTCGACGTCGAGGAGCTGGTACTTCAGCGACGACGACCCCGAATTGACGACGAGGACCGTGGTCATGACGCGGCCGTCCGTGACTCGAGCTGGTCGAGCGGGCCGGCCGAGTGGTGGAGTCCATCGCCCGCGGCGGCCTGGATCGCCGTGATCGCGACCGTGTTCACGATGTCCTGGACGAGCGCGCCGCGCGAGAGGTCGTTGACCGGCTTCCGCAGGCCCTGCAGCACCGGCCCGATCGCCACGGCACCGGCCGAACGCTGGACGGCCTTGTAGGTGTTGTTGCCCGTGTTGAGGTCGGGGAAGATGAACACGGTCGCCCGCCCCGCGACATCCGACCCCGGCAGCTTGGTGCGCGCCACCGCGGCGTCGGCCGCCGCGTCGTACTGGATCGGCCCCTCGACGGGCAGTTCGGGGGCGCGTTCGCGCACCAGGTCGGTCGCCCGCCGCACCTTGTCGACGTCGGCGCCGTAGCCCGACTCGCCGGTCGAGTACGAGAGCATCGCCACGCGCGGCTCGATCCCGAACTCTGCCGCGGTCGCGGCCGACGAGATCGCGATGTCGGCGAGCTGCTCGGCCGTCGGGTCGGGCACGATCGCGCAATCGCCGTACACGAGCACGCGGTCGGCGAGCGCCATGAGGAACACGCTGGAGACGACCTCGACGCCCGGCCTGGTCTTGATGATCTCGAACCCGGGACGGATCGTGTGCGCGGTCGTGTGCATCGCCCCGGACACCATGCCGTCGGCCAGGCCGAGCTCGACCATCATCGTGCCGAAGTACGAGACGTCCTGCACGGTGTCGCGCGCCTGCTCGAGCGTGAGGCCCTTGTGCGCGCGACGCCGCTGGTACTCGTCGGCGAAGCGGTACACGAGCACGTGGTCGTGGTTCGAGAGCACGGTCGCCCTCGAGATGTCGAGGCCGAGCCCGATCGCGCGGGCGCGGATCTCGATCTCCTCGCCGAGGATCGTGAGATCGGCGACATCGCGCGCGAGCAGCGTGGCCGCGGCGCGCAGGATGCGGTCGTCGTAGCCCTCGGGCAGCACGATGTGCTTGCGCACCTGCCGGGCCCGCGCGAGCAGCCCGTACTCGAACATCAGCGGGGTCACCACGTCGGTGGTCGCGACATCCAGCCGATCGAGCAGCGCCTGGCCGTCGACGTGCTTCTCGAAGAGCGCGAGCGCGGTGTCGCGCTTGCGCTGCGACTCGGCCGCGAGCCGGCCGCGCGTCGAGGTGATCGCGAGCGCGGTGTCGTAGGTCGTGAGCTGGGTGCGGATGATCGGCAGCCCCGACTTCAGGCCCTCGATGAGCCGCTCGACCGTCTCGGAGACGGGGAATCCGCCGTTCAGCACGATGCCCGAGATCGATGGGAACGTCGCCGACGAGTTCGCGGTCAGCACGCCGAGCAGCACCTCACTGCGATCGCCCGGCACGATCACGACCGACCCCTCGATGAGACGGACCAGCACGTTCTCCATCGACATCGCCGCGATCACCACGCCGAGCGCCTCGCGCTCGAGCAGCTCGGGATCGCCCGCGTACAGCTCGCCGCCGAGGGCGTGCATGATGCTGCGCATCGAGGGCGCGACCAGGAACTCGTCTTCGGGGATGGCCCAGACCGCGACGGATGGTGCAGCCCCGGCCTCGCCCTCGGTGCGAGCGGATGTCGCGACATCCGCTGCCCCGCCGGCCGCCGACCGCACCGCCTCGACCACCTGGTCGAGCCGATCGGGATCGGCGCGGTTCGCGACGATGCCGAGCAGTGTCGCGTGCTCGCGCGCGAGTTCCTCGACCGCGAGCTCGGTGAGCTGCGCCAGCTCGTCGGGCGTGCGCGCATCCGTGTAGCCGAGGCGCTCGCTCGCGCCGCGACCATGCGGCACGCGTCCGCCGACGACGAGGAGCACGGGCGCCCCGAGATTCGCCGCGATCCGCGCGTTGAAGGCCAACTCGGTGGGGCTCGCGACATCCGTGTAGTCGGACCCGATCACGACCACCACGTCGCAGCGCGACTCGACCGCCTTGAAGCGGCGCACGATCGTCGCGAGCGCGCCCTCGGGATCGGCGTGCACGTCCTCGTAGGTCGCGCCGATCGCGTCGTGGTACCCGAGCGCGATCACGCCGTCGTGCGCGAGCAGCAGCTCGAGCACGTAGTCGTCCTCTTCCGAGGAACGGGCGATCGGACGGAACACCCCGACGCGGGTCGCGCGCCGGCTCAACGTGTCGACCGCGCCGAGTGCGACGGTGGACTTGCCGGTGTTCCCTTCCGCGGAGCAGATGTAGATGCTGTGCGCCACGCCCGCCAGCCTATTGTCCGCGTGGGCGGCCCCGCTGGGAATCCGGGGCGAGTGCGGCTGCGCCGGCCTACGCGGTTCGCGGGGGTCGCGCGCTCGGGTAGACTGTCCGACGGCTCCTCGCGTGGCGCCATCCAGGCCAACTCCCCCAGGGCGGAAACGCAGCAAGGGTAACCGGGCTCTGGCGGGTGCGCGAGGGGTCCCAGGAGGATTCGCCTAGTGGCCTATGGCGCACGCTTGGAAAGCGTGTTGGGTGAAAGCCCTCGGGGGTTCGAATCCCCCATCCTCCGCCGATTGAGTACGTGAAACCCGGGTGACGCGCAGCGCCCGCACCGGGGTTCGAATCCCCCATCCTCCGCCGATTGAGTCAGCCCCGCACATCGCTCCGGCGCGCCGAAATCACCCCCGAACGGGTGTGGCAGCGACCGCACGGATCCGCGAAGATTCGCCCAACCCGGCCAATGCAGCGCAGCGGGTCGCTCTCCGCCCTCGCCGCGCGAGAAGGGGAGAACATGTCCGCATCCAGCCCGATCCGCCGGCGCGGCATGGTCGCCGCCGCCGCTGCCGCGGCTCTCGCCGCCTCAGTCGTCGCCGCACCATCGGCGATGGCGCGCCCTCTCGAGAACGTCAAGTTCACCGAAGAGGACTCGTTCACGGACATGAACTTCTGCGACGTGGGACTCACGGTGCAGGTCGATTCGACGGCCGAGGTGCACGTGCTCTTCAACTCCCGCAAGCCGGGCACCGCGCCGTTCTTCAAGGCGAACGTCGCGGGCGTCACGACCTATACGGGTCCGGGCGGCGTCGTCACCGAACGCGTGCGTACCGTGGACAAGGACCTGAAGATCACCGACAACGGCGACGGCACGATGACGATCCTCGTGCTCGCGACCGGGAACGCGGCCGTGTACGACGAGTCGGGCAAGGCCATCGCACGCAACCCGGGCCAGGTCCGGTACGAGGTCCTCATCGACTACGGCGACGACATCACCGACCCGTCCGACGACGTGTTCCTCGAGTTCCTCGGCCTGGTGAAGGGCTCGACCGGACGCACGGACGACTTCTGCGCGGCGGTGCTGCCGATCCTCGAATAGCGCCCGACGTCGCTCTCGCCGGCGCCGAAGCGGACCCCGTCGTCCGCACGCGCATCCGCGCCGCGCGCGCAAGTCCTCCTTAATGCCGAATAGCGGCTCCCGCGGCATCGGCGGGATCATGGATCTGATGTCAACGGCAACTGTGGTCATGGTGGGAAGTGGGGACGCAGGGGGCTTCCGCACCGACCCGACGTCGACAGAGGGCCGGGGTCTCAGGGTGCACACCCTGAGACCCCGCCGCACCCTCGCGCGCAGCATCGGCCTGCCGGTGCTCGCGCTCGCGCTGCCGCTGCTCGTCACGATCGCGTGGGTGCTGCGCCCCCTCGGACCCGTCCTCGTCGTCGGCGCCGTCCTTGCGGCGACGGCGCTCGGCGCACTCGCCCTCGCGGCCTGGGTCCGATACCAGCGCACCGAGGCGGCCGTCAGCCCGCACGGCATCGTGGAGCGCGGGTTCTTCGGGCGCATGCACAGCGTGGCGCGGCGCGATGTCGCCGGCGTGCTCCGACTCGAGACGTATCGCGGCGACACCCTGGAAACCGTGAAGCAGCTCTTCGTGGTCGACGCGGAAGGTCGGTGCGTGTTCCGCATGCGCGGGACCTTCTGGGACGACGCGTCGATGGACCTCGTCTCGGAGATCCTGGGCGTCGACGAGGTGGTTCGCGCGGAGCCGGTCACGATGTCCGAGCTCCGGGCGACCGACCCGAAGCTGCTGTACTGGTTCGAGGGCCACGGGCTACGCCGCAGGTGACGGCGAGGCGGATGGCGCGCCATCCGCTCAGCGCGTGGTGATGCCGAGCAGGGGCGCGTCGGGTCGGCTCGACGCGAGTTCGTGGAAGCCCAGCCGTTCGTAGAAGGCGCGCGCCCCGGTGTTCGCCGGATCCAGGCCGAGGTGCACCGCGGGCACGCCCCGCTGGGCGAGCGCATCCCGAAGCCGGTCGATGAGCCGCCGGCCGAGGCCCTGCCCGTGGTAGCGCGAAAGGAGGTCGATATGCAGGTGCGCCGGGTACGCGTCGAGCTCGGCGATGCGCATGCGCTCGGGATCACCCCCATCGGCGATGAGCTCTGCCTCGGTGTATGCCGGCCGGTGCGTCGTCGGCGGCGCGGGCATCGGGTGACGCCGACGGAACCCCGGCGCCCACTCGCGCGCGTACCAGTCGATGAAGTCGGCCGTGTCGGCGACTCCGAGCACGTATCCGCCGACGACTCCGCCGTCGTCGACCACGAACGCGAGGTCTGGCGCGTACTCGACGTACGGCAGCGCGTACACCTCGGGCATCAACGTGTCGTCGCCGTAGACGCCCGTCGCGTCGCCGCCGCCCGCCGCGGTGAGCAGGCAGATGCGCGCGAGCGCATCGTGGTCCGCCGCGCGGTACGGGCGGATCACGGGCGCCCGCCCCGCGGCATCCGTCATCGCCGCTTGGCCATGCCGAACAGGCCCGTGAGGACCTGCCCGATGATCTTCTGCGTCTGCTTCGAGCCGAGCACCTGCTCGAGCGCCGATCGCTCGGGCGTGCGCGATCGCGAGCGCGAGGTGCCGGAGGTCCGCTTCATCATCCGGTCGTACTCGGCCTGCGCCTTCTTCTCGGCCTTCTCCTGGTCGGCGCGGATCTTCGCCTGCATCTTCGCGTACTCGGCATCGGCCTCGGCCTGCGCCTTCGCGGCCTCGGCAGCGTCCGCGGCGGCCGCGGCATCCGCCATCTTCTTCGTCAGCAGCTCGTGCGCGGACTCGCGGTCGATCGCGGTGCCGTACTTCGCCAGCAGCGGGGATGCCGCGACGGCGGCGTCGATCGCGGCGTCGGGGCTCGGCGACATCGACGCCTGGGGTGCGCGCAGCCGCGTCCAGGCGACAGGGCTCGGTGCGCCCTTCTCGTTCATGACCGTGACGATGGCCTCGCCGGTGCCGAGCACGGTGAGCGTCTCCTCGAGGTCGTAGCCGGAGTTCGGGTACGTCGAGACGGTCGCGCGCAGCGCCTTGGCGTCGTCGGGCGTGAACGCCCGCAGCTGGTGCTGCACACGCGAGCCGAGCTGCGCGAGCACGTCGCCCGGAACGTCCTTCGGGGTCTGCGTGACGAAGAACACGCCGACGCCCTTGGAACGGATGAGGCGCACGGTCTGCACGACCTGCGCGAGGAACTCCTGCGAGGCGTCGCGGAACAGCAGGTGCGCCTCGTCGAAGAAGAAGACGAGCTTGGGCTTGTCGAGGTCGCCGACCTCGGGCAGGCCGCCGTACAGGTCGGCGAGCAGCCACATGAGGAACGTCGAGTACAACGCCGGCTTGTCGGCGACGCCGGGCACCTCGAGGAGGCTGATGACGCCGCGGCCGTCGGCGGCGCTGCGAAGGAACTCGGCCGTGTCGATCTCGGGCTCGCCGAAGAACACGTCGGCACCCTGGTCGGCGAACGCGATCAGCTCGCGCAGGATGACGCCGACCGTCGCCTTCGACAGGCCGCCGAGCCCCTCGAGCTCGTCCTTGCCCTCGTCGCTCACGAGGTACGCGAGCACGGCGCGCAGGTCGTCGAGGTCGAGGAGCGCGAGGCCGTTCCTGTTGGCGTAGTGGAACACGAGTCCGAGGCTGGACTCCTGCGTCTCGTTGAGCCCGAGCACCTTGCTCAGCAGGAGCGGTCCGAATCCCGAGATCGTCGCGCGGATCGGGATGCCCCGGCCGACCCCGCCGAGGGAGTAGAACTCGGTCGGGAAGCTCGCGGGCGTCCACTCCTGGCCGATGCCGGTCGTTCGCTTCAGGAGCTTCTCGTTGCCCTCGCCCGGCGTGGCGACCCCGGAGAGGTCGCCCTTGATGTCGGCGGCGAACACGGCGACGCCGTTGGCCGCGAGCTGCTCGGCGAGCACCTGCAGCGTGCGGGTCTTGCCCGTGCCGGTCGCGCCGGCGACGAGGCCGTGCCGGTTGGTCATCGCGAGCGGGATGCGCACGGGCACGCCGGGCAGGGGCTCGCCGTTGACCAGCGCACCCATCTCGAGGGCGGCGCCCTCGAAGGCGTATCCGGCGCGGATGGCCTCGACCTCGTCGGCGGAGAGCGGCCCGGCGGGCGTCGCGGCGGCGGGGGTCGCGGCGGCGACGGATGGCGCGGGCGCCGGATCGTCCGCGGCCGGCGCGCTCGCAGCATCCGGTGTCGCCTTCGCTGCTGCCGCCTGCGCGTCGGCCGCCGCCTTCGCGAGCGCCGCGGCCTCCTCGGCCTTGCGGATCGCTTCCTGCGCCTGCTGCTGCAGCGCCTCGGCCGCTGCCGCGGCGGCGGCGGCCGCCTCCTGTGCCTGCTTCACCACGTCGTCCGACATGGGCCTACCCTAGCCGCGGGCCGCAGCCCGGAGCCGGAATACTGGAGCGGTGAGCGACCTCGGACCCGTGGACCCCGGACACGGCGCAGACCTCGCGTGGCTGCGGCGGTGGCGGCTGCACCAGGACGGCGACGCGGTGACCACCGCGTCCAGCCGGCTCATCCCGGTGAGCACCGAGGAGGGCACGCCCGCGATGCTCAAGATCGCGCACGTCGAGGAGGAGGCTCGCGGCGCCGACCTCCTCGTCGCGCTCGACGGGCACGGTGCGGCTCGCGTCCTCCGACGCGACGGGCGCGCGCTGCTCCTCGAACGCGCGATGGGCGATGGCGACCTCGTCGAGATGGTGCGCGCCGGGTCGGATGACGAGGCGACGCGCATCGTGTGCTCGGTCGCCCGGCGACTCCACGGGCAGACCGAGCGCGTGCTGGCCGCGCCGACGCCGCCCGACCTGGTCGATCTCGAGAGGTGGTTCCGCTTGCTCTTCGAGCACGCCGACGAGCTGGAGCCGCTCCATCGAGCCGGCGCGTCGATCGCCCGTCGGCTGCTCGACGAACCGGGCGAGCCGGTGGTGCTGCACGGCGACCTGCACCACGCGAACGTGCTCGACTTCGGCGACCACGGCTGGCTCGCGATCGATCCCAAGGGCCTGATCGGCGACGCCGAGTTCGACGTGTGCAACCTGCTCTGCAATCCCCACGACCTGGCGCTCGCGCCCGGTCGCCTCGCCCGGCAGTTCGCCGTCGTCGTCGAGGCGACGGGCTTCGACGAGCGTCGGCTGCGCGACTGGCTGGTCGCCTGGTGCGCGCTCTCGTCGACGTGGTTCGCGCTCGACGACGACCCCGATCGCGCCGTCGCGGTGGCCCGGATCGGCGAGCTCGCCGCCGGCCTCGACGGGGGCGCATTCGCCTGAGCCGGCGCGCCCGGGGCAATGGTGGTGCCCGGTCCGCGGCATCCAGCCAAACCCGGAGGATACCCCCAGGGTATCTGCTAGACTCGCCCGCATGGCTTCCGTGAACATCACCCACGACACCATCGAGTCGACCGTCAGCGACAACGACATCGTGCTGCTCGACTTCTGGGCCGAGTGGTGCGGTCCGTGCCGCATGTTCGGGCCCATCTTCGAGAAGGCCTCCGAGCAGCACGGCGACGTCGTGTTCGGCAAGGTCGACACCGAGGCCGAGCAGGCCCTCGCGGCCGGCTTCGGCATCACCTCCATCCCCACGCTCGTGGTCTTCCGCCAGGGCATCATCGTCTTCGCCCAGCCCGGCGCGCTCAACGGCGCCCAGCTCGAGCAGGTGGTCCAGGGCGCGAAAGCGCTCGACATGGACGACGTGCGGCGCCGGATCGCCGAGCAGCAGGCCGCAGGCGCACAAGCCTGATCCTGATCCCGCCCGCCGCGCGTACGCTGGCGGGATGACGGATGTCGCGCTGATCGGTCGGGTGGAACCCCCCGCCCTGCACGTCATGACGTTCAATGTCCGCCGTCGCATCCCGCGCTACCGGCCGGGCAGCCCAGACGACTGGACCGAGCGCAAGCGCCTCGTCCGCCGACTGCTCGCCGCCGAGCAGCCGACCGTGCTCGGCGTGCAGGAGGCGCTCGCCGACCAGGTCGAGGTCGTCGCCGACGCGCTCGGCGACCGGTACCGCTGGGTGGGCACCGGCCGCGATCCCTCGGGGCGCGGCGAGCGCTGCCCGATCTACTACGACGCGACGCGACTCGAGCTCACCGCGTGGCGACAGCTCGCCCTCTCGGCGACGCCCGACCTGCACGGCTCGCGGTCGTGGGGCAACGTCACCCGCCGGATCCTCGTCACCGCCGAGTTCACCGACCGCGAGACGCGCACCCGGCTCATGGCGTTCAACACGCACCTCGACCACATCTCGTGGCGGTCGCGCCTGCACTCCGCGCGCATGATCGTGCGACTCGCGCAGGCCGCGCGCGCCGCCGACCCCGCGGCCGCCGTCGTGATCACGGGGGACTTCAACGCCGGGGAGGACTCGGCGGTGCACCGTAACCTGGTGCTCGGCGACGGCCTCCGCGACGCGTGGGATGCGGCCGACGAGCGGGTCACGCCGCAGTGGGGCACCTATTCGGGCTATCGTCGGCTCAGGGTCGGCGGACGGCGCATCGACCACATCCTCGTCGACGACGGGCTCGACGTGCTCCGCGCGGGCATCAACGCGACGCGGTTCGATGGACGATCGCCGTCCGACCACGAACCGGTGCAGGCGGTGCTGCGCCACCGACGCATCGGCCGGACGCACCGCACGGAAGGGGACGGATGATGCACGAGCTGCTCGAGAACCTGCGCCGCCGACCGCACGGCCCGGCCGAACTCGTCGCCGACGGCCTGCGCGCGGTCGGGCTCGTCTGCATCGTCATCGCCGGCATCGGGTGGGGGCCCATGGGTGCCGTCAGCCTCGCGTTCGTCACCGGTGCGATGCTGCTCCCGCGTGCGTTGGCCGTGCGCCCCGGCTTCGACATCGCCTACTGCGTGATCGCCCTGATGTCGGTGTGGAGCAGCGTCACCGACCTCTACGTCACGGTGAAGTGGTGGGACCTGCCCATGCACTTCCTCATGAACGGCCTCGCGGCGGCGGTGTGCTACATCCTGCTCGAGCGGCTCGGCGTCGTCGCCAAGGCATCCACGCTGCCGCGTCCGTTGCTCTCGACGACCATCGTCACGACCGCGATCGGCCTGTCGCTCGCGGCGTTCTGGGAGATGTTCGAGTGGTTCGGCAAGACCTTCCTCGACGAGACGATCTACGTCGGCTACCGCGACACGATCGGCGACATCGTCGCGGGCGGCCTCGGTTCGCTGCTCGCGGGCCTGCTCATGCCGGTGCTCGTCGCGCGACCGCGCCGCGCCGAGTCGGCCGGTTCCTCGCGAGCCGGCGCCACCCCGCACGCGACGACGCCGCCCGCGAGTCCGGACCCGTGAGCCGGCTCAGCGCGATCGCGGGGTGATCGTGACGGGCGGCCGGGTCGCCCAGTCGCGCACGAGGTCCTCCCCGACGGTGACGCCCGTGCCCGCGCCATCCGGGACCCGCAGCTGCCCGCGATGCTCGCCCTCGCCGAGCACGAACGGCTCGGTGAGGTCCTCGGCGAAGTAGCGCGCCGAGGCCGACGTGTCGCCCGGCAGTACGAACCCCGGCAGCGCGGCCAGCGCGACGTTCGCAGCACGGCCCACCCCCGTCTCGAGCATACCGCCGCACCAGACGGGCACGTCGCGCGCCCGACAGGCGTCGTGCACGCGCAGCGCTTCGAGGTAACCGCCCATGCGGCCGGGCTTGATGTTGACGATCGAGGTCGCGCCGCGTTCGATCGCGTCGATCGCGGTCGTGACGTCGAGGATCGACTCGTCGAGGCATACGGGCGTCGTGGCCGCCTCGGCGAGTCGTACGTGCGTCGCGAGATCCTCCTCGGCGAACGGCTGCTCGATCAGCAGCAGCTCGAACGGATCGAGGCTCGCCAGGAGCGGGATGTCCTCGGCCGTGTAGGCGGTGTTCGCATCGACCTGGAGCATCCCGTCGCGGCCGAGCAGCTCCCGCACCGCGGCGACGGGCACGAGGTCCCAGCCCGGCTTGATCTTGAGCTTGATGCGCCGGTACCCCTCCTCGAGGTACCCGGTGACCTCGTCGAGCAATTCCTCGAGGGTCGGCGCGATGCCGACCGAGACGCCGCAGTCGACCCACTCGCGAACAGCGCCGAAGCACTCCCCCATCGACCTGCCCTGCGCTCGCAGTTCGGCGTCGAGCACGGCCGCCTCGAGCGCGCCCTTGGCCATTCGGTGGCCCGCGACGAACGACAGGGTGGGGGCGACGGATGCGGCGAGCGGCACGCTTGCGATCGAGGCCGCCGCACCGCCTGCCGCGGTGGGCCCGGCGGCGCCCTCGATGTGCTGCTCGCGGTCGTCGATCCAGATCCCGGCGGAGTGCGCGGGATCCTCGATGAGCACGCCCGAGACGTGGCCGTCGTCCACCGCGTGATGGGCCGGGCGAGCCAGCAGCGCGGGCGCGAGGTAGTGCTCGATCACGGATGCCGCGCCGTCGACGTACTCGGACGAGTAGAACGGGTCGCGACCGGCGACGCATTCCCCCCACCCGTCGCCCCGGTCGGTGCGGACGCGGACGAGGAGCACCTCGCGCGCGGTCTCGCGCCCGAACGAGGTCTCGAACGGACGCACGAGGGGCACCTCGAGCCGGTGCAGCTCGATCGCCTGGATCACGGGCGCGTCGGTCATCTCGCCTCCAGTCGGCTCGCCGGTGCCCCCATCCTCTCGCAGCCGCGGCTCCGGCGTCCGCCCGATTCGAGAAGTCGCGTTCGCACGGTCCCGCGGTGCATCCGCGACCTCCCGGTCGGCAGCGGACCCGGTCAGCCGAGCGAGATGGCGGTCCAGGAGACGGGCGGCAGGGTCGCCGTGAGCTCGCGCCCGTCGATTCGCGCGGTGTCGTTCGGGCGCGGGGCGACGCGAGTCGGCTCGGCGAGGGTGTTCTTCGCGTACACGTCGTCGTCTGCGAGCGTGTGCGTCTCGAGCACCGAGACCTCCCCGAGCGAGCCGACGTCGACCGTGAGCGTCACGGCCTCCTCGACGCTGCGGTTCACGAGGAATACGGCGGTGCGTCCCGTCGACGCGTCGTGCGTAGCGACGGCGTCGACGAGCGGCACGACCCCATACTCCTTGGTCTCGTACGTGGGTGCGTCGAGTTTCAGCTCGAGCGCCTCGCCCCCCGCGAGCCGCGAGGTGATCGAGAACGGGAAGAACGTGGTCTGCCGCCACGCCGGGCCGCCAGGCTCCGTCATGATCGGGGCGATCACGTTGACGAGCTGCGCGAGCGATGCGCTGGTGACACGGTCGGAATGCTTGAGCAGCGAGATCATGAGGTTGCCGAAGACGACCGCGTCGGCGACCGAGTAGACGTCCTCGAGCAGCCGCGGCGCGACAGGCCAGTTGTCGAGCCCCTCGATCTTGTCGACGTTCTGGAAGCGCGAGAGATACCAGACGTTCCACTCGTCGAACGAGATGTTCACGGACTTGTCGCTGCCGAGCACCGCCTTGACGTGATCGGCCGTCGCGACGACCGTCTCGATGAAGCCGTCCATATCGACCGCCGAGGCGAGGAAGCTGCCGAGGTCGCCGTTCTTCTCCTCGTAGTACGCGTGGCACGAGATGTAGTCCACGTCCTCGTAGGTGTGGCTGAGCACCACGCGCTCCCACTCGCCGAAGGTCGGCATGTGCGCGCTCGACGAGCCGCACACGACGAGCTCCACCGACGGGTCGAGCTGGCGCATCGCCTTCGCGGTGCGCGAGGCGAGCTTGCCGTAGTCGTCGGCCGATCGGTGGCCGAGCTGCCACGGGCCGTCCATCTCGTTTCCGAGGCACCACATCTTCACGCCGAACGCGTCGGTTCGGCCGTTCGCGATGCGCTGCTGCGACAGCGCCGTGCCGCCCGCGATATTCGCGTACTCGAGCAAGTCGAGCGCCTCGAGCGTGCCGCGGGTGCCGAGGTTCACCGCGAGCATCATGTCGCTGCCGACCTTCTCGAGCCAGTCGGAGAACTCATGCAGGCCGACCTCGTTGGTCTCGGTCGAATGCCAGGCGAGGTCGAGGCGGCGCGGGCGCTCCTCGCGCGGTCCGACCGAGTCCTCCCACCGGAACCCCGAGACGAAGTTGCCCCCCGGGTAACGGATGGTCGAGACGCCGAGCTCCCTGACGAGCTCGATGACGTCCTGCCGGAAGCCCTCTGTGTCGGCCGTTGGGTGGCCGGGTTCGTGGATGCCGTCGTAGACGTGTCGGCCGAGGTGTTCGACGAACCCGCCGAAGAGGCGGCGCCGGATGGGCCCGATGGTGGAGCGGGGGTCGATCGTGAGGCGTGCGCTGGGCATCGTGGGCTCCAATGGGCGAGTCGGTCGGTCGGTGCGATGAGGGCGAGCGGATGGCGCGTCCAGGCGAGTCAGGGCGTTCTACATCGTTGTACGTAAACGTTGTAAATCCATGGTGCAGGGGCGACGGCCATCCGTCAAGGCGAAGACGCGTCCGGCTCAGTGGGCGCCGTCGGTGGCGCGCGCCGCGGGCGCCGACTCGCGCTCGACGACGCGGAAGTTCGCGAGCATGAGCCGCGGCGCCTCGTCGGCAGCGCCGCCCCGGACGCGATCGAGCAGCGTCCGCACGGCCGTCTCGGCGATCCAGTGCCGCCCCGGATCGACCGTGGTCAGCGACGGGACCGAGTACTCCGCCTCGTCGAGGTCGTCGAACCCGATGACCGCCACCTCGTCGGGCACGCGCACCCGGGCCTCCTGGAGCGCCCGGATGGCACCGAGCGCCAGCGTGTCGTTGAGTCCGAACACCGCATCGAACGCCTCGCCCCGGTCGAGCAGCTCGCGTGTGGCCTGCGCCCCGCCCGCACGGTGCCACATCGCGCTCGGCACCACGATGGCGTCGTCGTACGAGATGCCGGCCGCCTCGAGCGCCTCGCGGTAGCCGCGCAACCGCAGCCCGGCCGTGCCACCCTCGTCGCCGTCGTGCGTACCGACGACCGCGATGCGTCGCCGTCCCGACGCGAGCAGGTACGCCGTCGCAGCCCGGGCCGCCTCGACGTTGCGCATGGTCACGTGGTCGGCGGGCGCGTCGTAGACCTGTTCGCCCAGCAGCACGAGCGGGTACGCCACGGCGAGGGTCGCGACATCCGCCTGCCCCATGCCGAGCGCACTGAAGATGAGCCCGTCGGTGAGCTGGCGCCGAGGGCTCCGCAGCAGCTCGAGCTCGCGCTCGCGGTCGCCGCCGGTCTGCTCGACGAGCACCACGACTCCGGCCGCCTCGGCAGCCTCGACGACCGACGCGGCGAGCTCGGCGAAGTACGGCAGCCCGAGGTTCGGCACGGCGAGCCCGATCGCCCCCGTGCGACCCGAACGGAGGTTCCGCGCGGTCAGGTTCGGCGTGTAGCCGAGCTCGGCGATGGCCTGCTCGACGCGTTCGCGGGTCGCGGGCCGGATGTGCGGGTAGTCGTTGATGACGTTCGAGACCGTCTTGATCGAGACGCCCGCGACCCGGGCGACGTCGTGCAGGGTCACGGCCATGGGCGCCTCCTCGTCGCCCGCTACCCTACAACGTTGTAGAAGCGGATGGCGCGCGGTCGGGGTCGTCGGCCGTGAAGACGTAGTCCCCGCTCGCGTCCAGCTCCGGCCGCAGCCGCCCCTCCGCCAGCACCGCGAACGCCTCGCGCGACGCGTCCCGGAGCTCCGCGGCCGTGCGCGGATCGGCCGCGCGCACGCCCTCGAAGTCGGCCGTGAGCGCGAGCCCGCCCTCGGCGTGCCACGCCGGCTGCGGCATCCGCTGCACCGCACGCTCGACGCGCGGCGAGGCGAGCCGCCAGCGCACTTCGAAGCGGTCGCTGCGGTCGCCGCCCGAGATCGCGTCGCGCAGTTCGCCGTAGAAGTCGGGGTGGTAGGCGACGACCTCGGCGCCCAGCCGCACGAGGTTCATCCGCGCATTGCGGCGGATGAGCGGGTCGTACGTCCAGCGCACCTCGTCGATGCCGTGTTCGAGGCAGATGGCGCGCTGCCGCAGCTTCAGCGCGACGCCGATCCCGCGCCCGCGCGCGTTCGGGTCGACCGCGTTCATGTGCGAGTGCACGTGGAGTCCGCCGGACCACCCGAGGAAGCCGAGCGCAGCCCCGAGGGGCGCGTCGTCGGGTGTGACGAGCTCGCCCGCGGCATCCGCTCGGCCCGCCGCCGGGACGGCCACGAGCACGGTGTTGCCCGCGTGCGCGATCGCCGTCAGCGAGGCGAGGTCGACCGTGCGACCGACGCCCCAGGTCGCGTCGAACCGGGCGAGCGTGCCGGCGAGCTCGTCCATGCGCGCCTCGCGCGTCACCACGCCCGAACGCCGGTCGGCCTCGTCGGCGAGCGCGTGCGCATCGACCGCGGTCGCCGCGAGCTGCGCGCCATCCGTCATGCCCGCGACCCTATCGCGGCGGCCGGCGCACGGACGCCGACCGTACGCCTGTGAGAATCGTGCGCCGGGATCGTCCGGCCACGGCGGCGAGTCGGCGTCAGCCGCCCCAGGAGAGCAGACCGCCATCCGGCATCACCGCATTGATGAACGGCTCCGGCGACTGCGGATCGCCGCGGATTGCACCGGGTTGAGGGCCGAGCACCATGGAAACGCGATTCATGGAAGAGAGCACGCGAGAGACGATCTCAGGCCTCAGCTCGAAGCATTCGACTGCAGCTTCCCGCTCGAGCGGATCATCCACCCCTGCCGACGGGAACTGCCGCTCAGTGCCGTAGACCAGCTCTTGCGCAGCACGAGGAAGCTGATCGATCGCCCTCGTCGCGGGTACGTTGTAGCCGAACAGTCGCAGTTGGACCCAGAAGCAGAGCGCGTAGGACGAGGGCGCATACGGCCGGAATTCCTCCTCCACCCAGGTCTCGGTCGGACCTTCCCATGGTCCGCGGAGAAGCGATCGCGGGCTCCGGATCAGCCGGAGCCGTACCTCGAAGGCTCCAGGTTGCCCGCCGAGATCGTCGATGTCACTCGGAGCGAGCGCGCCGGAACGCACGAGAGCCAGGCCGGAACGCGTGAGCCGACGTTCGAAGGGAGGACCCGCTTGATTCACCCAGATCACGCGCCCATCCGAATAGACCCGCACCCAGCCGTCGTGAATCTCGGACCATGCCGCGATGACCTCGACCGAGTCCTCCTCCGCAACGCCGCCGGCGAGGTCGGCCACAGGACCGGCGGCGGAGCTTTCGTCAGACGACGAGCCGCGCTCACCGACCGTTGCAGCGACCGCCAGGCCGGCGACGACCAGTGACGCGATCACCGCGACACGCCTGCGGCGCCGTCTGGCGACGCGCTTCGCCTCTTCGATACCGGCGTCGCCACCCGGGCCCGGCTCGACGGTGAACTCGACATCGTGGGAGTCTGCCCGACGTGGCGGTCCGATGGCCGCCATGATCGTCCCTCCTCCGATGATGCTACGCGCCTCGCACCGAGGAGACACCTCGGGGTCGACGAACACCATCGCGACGACGCGACGTCCACTTCACGCGATCTGCCGCGACGTCGCACGAGGCGCGGCTCAGCGCGCGAGCCGGTCCTCCATGCCCCAGGCCTGGCCGTAGCCGCCATCGGCTTCCGCCCGCGCCATCAGGTCGAGGAAGGGCTTCGCGTCGAACGCCTCGGGCCCGAGCACGCCCACGCCCTGCCACGCCCCGCTCGCGAGCAGCTCGAGCGCGATGACGGGGTTCAGCGCGGTCTGCCAGACCACGCACTGCGCCTCGTACTCGCGCATCGTCCACTCGTTGTCGCTGACGTGGTACAGGTACACCTCGCGGGGCGCGCCATCGGTGCCGCGACCGGTGACCCAGAGGCCGGCGCAGGTCTTGCCGGTCATGCGCGGGCCGATGGTCGCGGGGTCGGGCAGCGCCGCCGCCACGACGTCGCGCGGCGCGACCTCGACCGGGCCGTTCGCGCTGCGCACCCGGATCGGGCGCGTCGAGTCGAGCCCCAGCAGGTTCAGCGTCCTCAGCACGCCGATGAACTCGTCGCCGAGCCCGTACTTGAACGTGACGCGCTTCGCGTCGACCCAGCGCGGCATGAGGAGCACCTCCTCGTGCTCGACGTTGACGCACTCGACCGGCCCGATGCCCTCGGGGAACTCGAACACCTCGGGCTCGCTGAACGGCGGGGTCGTGTACCAGCCGCGCTCCTCCTCCCACACGACCGGCGGGTTGAGGCACTCCTCGATGGTCGTCCAGATCGAGAACGACGGCGCGAAGATCTCGTTGCCCTCGTCGTCGCGCACGACCAGGTTCGCCCCGTCGCGCGTGCCGAGCTCGTCGATCTCACTGAAGAGGTGGTCGGCGGCGTACCGCGCGAACACGTCGGAGAGCCCCGGTTCGACCCCCATGCCGACGAGGGCGAGACGGCCCGCCTTCTCCCAGTCGCCCGCCTGCGCGAACTGGTCGTCGCCGAGCTTCACGCCGGTCTCGGCGTACGGGTCGGTGGGGTGCGGCTCCGACAGGCTCATGGCCATGTCGAGGTAGTCGGCACCCGCGGCGAGCGCGCCGGCGAAGATCGACGGCACGAACTTCGGTTCGACCGCGTTCATCACATGGGTTGCGCCGTGCTCACGGGCGACGGATGCCACGACCTCGGGGTCGCCCGCGTCGATCTGCGCGGTGGCGAACCGGCCCGCGACGTCATCGCCGTGCCGCGCGCGGATCCACTCGACCGTGCGGGTCGCACGCGACTCGTGGTAGTCGCTCACGATGATCAGCTCGAAGAACGAGCGACGGGCCGCGATCTTGGCGATGGCGTCTCCGACGCCTCCGGCGCCGACGAGGAGGATTCGCATGGTGGGTACGGTAGCCGCCGGTCGATGAATTGTCCAGATGGACAGCAGGCCTCGCGGCCCGGTCACGGATGGCGCAACATCCGCCCGCGTGTCACCTCGGGAGCCACCGGCTCGCCCCCCAGGTACGTCGCGCGCACGACGCCCCGCAGCGTGCGGCCGTCGTACGGCGTGATCGGATGGCGGTGCTCGAGCCGCGCGGCCTCCACCGTGAACTCGGCCTCGGGTGCCACCACCGCCAGGTCGGCCGCACCGCCGACCGCGAGCTCGCCCTTGCCCGCCACGCCCGCCATGCGCGCCGGCGCCGACGCCATCCATCCGACGACGCGCTCGAGCGGGATACCGCGACGCCGCGCCTCGGTCCACACCACGGGAAGCCCGAGCTGCAGCGACGCGATGCCGCCCCATGCCTCGTCGAAGTCGCCGCCACCGGCGTGCTTGAGGTCGGCGGGGGCCGGCGAGTGGTCGGTGACGACGAGGTCGATCGTGCCGTCCTCGAGTCCGCCCCAGAGCGCGTCGCGGTTGTCGGTCTCGCGGATGGGCGGACAGCACTTGTACGCCGTGGCACCGGCCGGCACGTCCTCGGCCGTGAGCGCGAGGTAGTGCGGGCAGGTCTCGGCGGTGAGGCGCACACCGTCCCGCTTCGCCGCGGCGATGAGCGGCAGCGCCGTCGCGGAGCTGAGGTGCAGGATGTGCGCCCGGGTACCGGTGCGCCGTGCCGCCTCGATCACCGTGGTGATCGCGGCCTCCTCGGCGGCGGAGGGGCGGGACGCGAGGAAGTCCGCGTACAGACGGCCGCGCGGGCGCGGCGCGTGGCCGATGACGGCGGGGTCCTCGGCGTGCACGATCACGGGTCGGTCGAGCTCGGCGAGCATCCCCATCGCCGCCTCGAGCTCCGTCGCCGTCACGGGCGGGAACTCCTCGACGCCCGAGTCGACCAGGAAGCACTTGAACCCGAACACGCCCTCGGCGACGAGCGGTCGCAGGTCGCCGAGGTTGCCCGGCACGATGCCGCCCCAGAATCCGACGTCGACCGCGAGTCCCGCCGCCGCCGCGGCCCGGCGCTTCACGTCCAGCGCCGCGACCGACGTCGTGGGCGGGATGCTGTTGAGCGGCATGTCGACGATCGTCGTGACGCCGCCGGCCGCGGCCGCGCGCGTCGCGCTCCGGAAGCCCTCCCACTCGGTCCGCCCGGGCTCGTTCACGTGCACGTGCGTGTCGACGAGGCCGGGGAGGAGCACCTCATCGTCGGCGAGTCGCGTCATCCGCGCGCCCTCGAGCCCGGTGCCGAGCGGTTCGATCGCCATCACGACCCCGTCGCGCACGCCCACCTCGGCAGGCGTGAACGCGCCCGCGACCAGCACGCGCGCGCCGGCGACGACGAGGTCGTACGACGCCTCGCCGCCCGGCGCTCGGCCGCCCCGCGGCATCCGCTCGGTCACCACCGCCGCCCGCCGGCCGGACCGCCGGAGGGATCGGTGAGCCGCACCTGCCGGTTCACGTCCTTGTAGAGCAGGTACCGGAACGGGCCGGGGCCACCGGCGTAGCAGGCCTGAGGGCAGAACGCGCGGAGCCACATGAAGTCGCCCGCCTCGACCTCGACCCAGTCGCCGTTGAGCCGGTACACGCCCTTGCCCTCGAGCACGTAGAGGCCGTGCTCCATGACGTGCGTCTCGGCGAACGGGATCACGCCGCCGGGCTGGAACGTCACGATGTTCACGTGCATGTCGTGCGCGAGGTCGTCGGGGTCGACGAAGCGCGTCGTCGCCCACGCGCCGCCGGTGTCGGGCATCGCGCGCGGCTCGACCTCGGCGTCGCTCGTGACGAACGACCGCGGCGGCGCCACGTCGTCGAGCGGCTCGTACACCTTGCGGATCCAGTGGAAGCTCGCGAGTGCGTCGCCGTCGTTGGCGATCGCCCACTCGGTCCCGGCGGCGAGGTACGCGTACCCGCCGGCCTCGATCACGTGCCGCTCGCCGTCCAGGCGCAGGGTGAGGGCGCCCGCCGTCACGAAGACCACGCCCTCGACGCCCGGCTCGCGCTCGGGCCGCTCGGCGCCGCCGCCCGGCGCGATCTCGACGATGAGCTGCGCGAACGTCGTCGCGAAGCCGGCGATGGGCCGCGCGAGGATCCACGAGCGCGTGCGCGTGAAGCCGGGCAGGTTGCTCGTCACGATGTCGCGGAGCACGCCCTTGGGGATCACGGTGTACGCCTCGGTCACGATCGCCCGGTCGGTGAGCAACTCGGACTGGCCGGGCAGCCCGCCCGGCGGGGTGAAGTAGCTCATGCGCCCTCCCTCACGCGCGCGAGCGCGGTGAGCGCCCGCTCGTCGAACCCGGTGTCGGTGGCGACCTCGTCGGAGGTCAGCGCCCCGCATTGAACGCCCCGCCGCACGAATGCGGCGAGCGCGCGCGCGGTCGCAGGCTCGTCGAGCACTCCGCCCGTGCGCCGGTCATGCACGTCGCGCAGCCGCGCCGCCGCCTCGGCGTAGCCGTCGCGGTAGTACGCGTAGGTCGCGAGGAACCGGGTCGGCAACTGTGCCGGGTGCAGGTCCCAGCCCTGCGGGAACCCGCGCTCGAGCGAACGTCGCACGAGCCGCGCATGCAGTCGCCAGGCGTCCAGCGCGCGGTCGCCGACGGGCAGCACGTTGGTCGAGCCGTCCGAGAGGCGGATGCCGGTGCCCGCGACCGCGAGCTGCATGACGTGCTTCGCGTGGTCGGCGGCGGGGTGCTCGAGCGACTGGTACGGCCCGGCGATGCCGAGCGCGGCGCTGTAGTCGTACGTGCCGAAGTGCAGCCCGCTCACCCGCCCGCGCCCCGCGAGCGCGATCCGGGCCAGCGGCGCCACCCCGTCGGGTCCGAGCACGAGCTGCGGGGTCTCGACCTGCACCTCGAACCGCAGCCGGCCGTCGGGCAGGCCGTGCACGCGCTCGAGCGCCGCCGCGACCTCGACCATGGCCTCGACCTGGGCGATCGTCGACACCTTCGGCAGGGTGAGGGCGAGGCCGTCGGGCACGCCGCCGTGCTCGACGAGGGCGGTGATGAAGTGGTCGAGGGTCCGGATGCCGCGCACCCGCGTCGCGGCCTCGAAGCTCTTGAAGCGGATGCCGATGGATCTCGGTGCGAATCCGGCGCCCTCGGCGGCGAGCACGCGACGGGCGGCGCGGACCGCATCGGCGTCCTCGTTCTCGTCGCCGTGGTCGCCGTAGCCGTCCTCGAAGTCGATGCGGAGGTCCTCGATCGGTTCGCGGTCGAGCTTGACGGCCACGTGCGGCACGACCGCCGACGCAATCCGCTCGTCGAAGCCGATCAGTCGCGCGACCACGTCGAGTCCGCCCGCGGCCTCGACCGCCTCGCGCGCCAGCCTGCCCCACACCGTCGTGAGCTCCGGCGTGAACCGGTCGCCTGGCACGTACACCGTGTGCACCGGCTGCCGGGAACTGTCCTCGCCCGGATACGCGCGGGCCAGCAGCTCATCGGTCGCCACGAGCCGGGCGTCGATCGCGGCGAGATCGGCGGCGGACAGGGCCGTGCGCATGTTCACTCCAGCAGCTCGTAGGCGGGGAGCGTGAGGAAGTCGACGTACTCGTCGGCGAGGCACAGCTCGGCGACGAGCCGGGCCGCGGGTTCGTAGTACGCCGCGAACCGGTCGGGCGGCACGTCGGCGCGCAGCGCGGCGCCCTCCTCGTCGAGCACCTCGCGCACGAGTTCGGGCGTGATCGTGCGTCCGGTGTCGGCGAGCACGACCTCGTGGCGCAGGTGCTGCCACACCTGCGACCGCGAGATCTCGGCGGTCGCCGCGTCCTCCATGAGGCTGTGCAGCGCGACCGCGCCGTTGCCCGACAACCAGACGGCGAGGTACGCCACGGCGACCGACAGGTTGGTGCGCAGCCCCACCTCGGTGACGGCGCCGCCCGTCGAGGCGACATCGAGCAGTTCGGCGGCGGACACCTCGACCTCGGGCCGCAGCCGATCGAGCTGGTTCGGCCGGTCGCCGAGCACGCCGTCGAACACCTCGCGGCACACGGGCACGAGGTCGGGGTGCGCGACCCAGGAGCCGTCGAACCCGTCGCCGGCCTCGCGCGCCTTGTCGGCCCGGACCTTCTCGAACGCGACCGCGGTCGCCTCGGGGTCGGCGCGGTTCGGCACGAAGGCGGCCATCCCGCCCATCGCGACCGCCCCGCGGCGGTGGCACGTCTGCACGAGCAGTTCGGTGTACGCGCGCATGAACGGCGCGGTCATCGCCACCGAGGCGCGGTCGGGCACGACGAACTCGGGCCCGGCGTCGCGGAACACCTTGATGATGCTGAACAGGTAGTCCCACCGGCCGGCGTTCAGCCCCGACGCGTGCTCGCGCAGCGCCCAGAGGATCTCGTCCATCTCGAACGCCGCCGGGATGGTCTCGATGAGCACCGTCGCCCGGATGGTGCCCGGCGGGAGCGACATCCGCTCCTCGGCGAACGAGAACACGTCGTTCCAGAGCCGCGCCTCGAGGTGCGATTCGAGCTTCGGCAGGTAGTAGAACGGGCCGTCGCCGCGGTCGACGAGCAGCCGCGCCGTGTGGAACACGTGCAGCCCGAAGTCGACGAGCGACGCCGAGGCGCGCTCGCCGTCGACGAGCACGTGCTTCTCGGGCAGGTGCCATCCGCGTGGGCGCGTCACGACGGTCGGGCGACGGAGGTCATCGCGCAGTGCGTACGCCTTGCCCTCGGGCGACGTGAACGCGAGCGTGCCGCGGGCGGCATCGCGCAGGTTCCGGATGCTGCCGACGATGTTCGCCCACGTCGGGCTGCACGCATCCTCGAGGTCGGCCAACCAGACGCGCGCACCCGAGTTGAGCGCGTTGATCGCCATCTTCGCAGGCGCCGCCGGACCTGTGATCTCGACCCGGCGGTCGACGAGCGCCGGCGGCGGGGGCGGCACGCGCCAGTCGGCCGACCGCACGTCGGCCGTCTCGGCCAGGAAGTCGAGCCGTTCCTCGCCACGGGCGATGCGCTCGCGCCGCGAGCGCCGGGCCGCGAGCAGCTGGCGGCGGCGCTCGCCGAAACGGTGATGCAGCTCCTCGACGAACGCGAGGGCGTCGTCGGCGAGGATCTCCTCGCCACCCGCGACGCCGTCGGCACCGGCGATCTCGATCGTCATGCGGCTTCCGCTCCCCTCCGGGTCGATGCCACCACGCTGCCCTCATCTTGGCGCACGACGGGCGCGCCGTCACGGGGTTCCCGGCCTCTCGCGCGAGCGTAGACTCGCCGGAACGAGGGGTGCGACGATGGACGACTCGATGGTGACCGTCAACGGACGGCCGCGCCCGCTGCGCGGGGTCGCGCCGCACACGACGGCGCTCGACTGGCTGCGGTCAGAGGGCCTCACGGGCGCGAAGGAGGGCTGCGCCGAGGGCGAGTGCGGCGCGTGCTCGGTGCTCGTCGCCATGCCCGACGGCGCCGACGGCACCGCCTGGACCGCCGTGAACTCGTGCCTCGTGCCGGCCGCCGGTCTCGACGGCCAGGAGGTCGTGACCGCCGAGGGGCTCGGCACGCCCGAGTCGATGCATCCGGTGCAGGCCGCGCTCGCCGCAGCGGGCGGCTCGCAGTGCGGGTACTGCACTCCGGGGTTCGCGTGCAGCATGGCCGCCGAGTTCTACCGGGCCGGGCGGCGCGAAACGGATGTCGCGCGCGCGAAGGATGGCGCAGGTGAGGCGGATGGCGCGAGCGCCTTCGACGTGCACGCCCTGGTCGGCAACCTGTGCCGCTGCACCGGCTACCGACCGATCCGCGATGCCGCGGTCGGACTCGGCGAGCCCGACGCCGACGACCCCCTGGCCGCGCGCCGGACCGCCCCCGCACCGGCGGCGGTCGGGACTCGGATCGAGGTGGACGGCTCGCGCTTCGTCCGGCCCCGCTCGCTCGACGAGGCCTTCGCCCTGGTCGCCGACGAACCCGATGCCGCGGTCGTCGCCGGCTGCACCGACTGGGGCGTCGAGGTGAACCTCCGTGGCCGTCGTGCGCCGCTCACCGTCGCCATCGACCGGTTGCCCGAGTTACGGGGCTTCTCGTTCGGCGACGCCGGCATCGAGCTCGGTGCGGGCCTGAGCCTGACCGAAGCTGAACGACTGCTCGACGGCCGGGTGCCGGTCCTCGCGGAGCTGTTCCCGCAGTTCGCATCGCCGCTGATCCGCAATCGCGCGACCCTCGGCGGGAACCTGGGCACGGCCTCCCCCATCGGCGACGCCGCGCCGGCGCTGCTCGCGCTCGAGGCACGGCTCGTGCTCGCCTCGGCCGACGGCGAGCGCGAGGTCGACCTCGCCGAGTACTTCACCGGCTACCGCGAGACCGTGCGCCGGCCGGGCGAGCTGATCCGCTCGGTGCGCATCCCGCTGCCGCTCGCGGCGCTCTCCGGGTTCCACAAGGTCGCGAAGCGCCGTTTCGACGACATCTCGAGCATGGCCGCGGCGTTCGCGATCGACGTCGGCGCCGACGGCGTCGTCGCGGCGGCGCGCATCGGGCTCGGCGGTGTCGCCGCGACGCCGATCCGTGCCCGCGCCACCGAGGCGGCGCTGGTCGGACGTCGATGGGACGTCGAGGCCGTGCGCGACGCCGCATCCGTGCTGGGCTCCGAGGGCACGCCCATGAGCGACCACCGGGCGAGCGCCGAGTACCGCGCGATCATGCTCCAGCAGTCGTTGCTCCGGTTGTTCCGGACGGCGGCCCCAGAGGAGGTGGTGCCCGCATGAGCGGACTCGCCGACCGTCCCGAAGGCGCCCTGGTCGGCGCGGCGCTGCCGCACGAGAGCGCGGCACGGCACGCCACGGGCACCGCCATCTACACCGACGACCTCGCCGCCGGTCGCCGCGACGTGCTCACCGCCTGGCCCGTGCAGTCCGAGCACGCGCACGCGCTCGTGACCCTCGACGTGGCGCCCGCGCTCGAGGTTCCCGGCGTGGTCCGCGTGCTCACCGAGGCCGACGTGCCGGGCGAGAACGACGCGGGCGCGAAGCACGACGAGCCGCTCTTCCCGTCCGAGGCGATGTTCCACGGCCACGCGCTCGCGTGGGTGCTCGGCGAGACCGCCGAAGCGGCCCGGCTCGGTGCGGCCGCCGTGCGCGTCGCGTACGAGCCGCTGCCGTCGATCATCACGATCGCCGAGGCGATCGACGCCGGGTCGTTCCAGGGCATCGCGCCGACCGTGCGGCGTGGCGACGCGGCATCCGCCCTGGCCTCGGCACCGCACGTGTTCGAGGGCGTCTGCGAGGTCAACGGGCAGGAGCACTTCTACCTCGAGACGCACGCCTCGCTCGCGCACGTCGATCCCGAGGGCCAGGTGTTCGTCGAGTCGAGCACGCAGCACCCGTCGGAGACGCAGCAGATCGTGGCGCACGTGCTGGGCGTGCCGAACCACCGCGTGACCGTGCAGTCGCTGCGGCTCGGCGGCGGCTTCGGCGGCAAGGAGATGCAGCCGCACGGATTCGCCGCGATCGCCGCGCTCGGCGCCACCCTCACCGGGCAGCCGGTGCGCGTTCGGCTCACCCGCACGCAGGACCTCACGATGACCGGCAAGCGGCACCCGTTCCACGCCGCCTGGCGGGCCGGCTTCGACGACGAGGGCCGCATCCTCGCGCTCGAGGCGACGCTCACCTCGGACGGAGGCTGGTGCCTCGACCTGTCCGAGCCCGTGCTGGGTCGGGCGCTGTGCCACGTCGAGAACGCGTACTGGATCCCGGATATCGTCGTGCTCGGCCGTATCGCGAAGACGCACAAGACCTCGCAGACGGCGTTCCGCGGATTCGGCGGCCCGCAGGGCATGTTCGTGATCGAGGACATCCTCGGCCGCGTCGCTCCAGTGCTCGGCATCGAGCCAGCGGTGCTGCGCGAGCGCAACCTCTACCGGCCGGGCCAGACGACGCCGTACGGGCAGGAGGTGCGGCACGCCGAGCGCCTCCACCACGCCTGGGCACGCGTGCGCGCCGAGGGCCGCGTCGATGAGCGCCGCGCCGAGATCGACGCGTTCAACGTCGCCCACCCCGACGTCAAGCGCGGGCTCGCGATCACGCCCGTGAAGTTCGGCATCTCGTTCACGTTCACCGCGTACAACCAGGCCGGCGCGCTCGTGCACGTCTACCGCGACGGCTCCGTGCTCGTGAACCACGGCGGCACCGAGCTCGGGCAGGGCCTGCACACCAAGATGCTGCAGGTCGCGGCGACCGCGCTCGGCGTGCGCATGTCGGCGGTGCGGCTCGCGCCGACCCGCACCGACAAGGTGCCGAACACGTCGGCGACGGCCGCGTCGAGCGGCGCCGACCTCAACGGCGCCGCGGTCAAGCACGCGTGCGACCAGATCCGCGAGCGCCTCCTGCCCGTCGCCGCCGACCTGCTCGGCATCGACGAGCGCGACGTGCGGTTCACGGGCGGGCTGGTGTCGGGGTCCGATCCGGATGGCACGTCGCTCGGCTTCCACGAGGTGGTCGAGGCGGCGTACGCGCGCCGCGTCCAGCTGTTCGCCGCCGGGTTCTATCGCACCGAGGGCCTCGGCTGGGAGCCCGGCACGATGCAGGGCACGCCCTTCAAGTACTTCGCATACGGCGTGGCCGCGAGCGAGGTCGAGGTCGACGGGTTCACGGGCGCGACGCGGTTGCGGCGCGTCGACATCGTGCACGACGTCGGCGACTCGCTCTCGCCGATCATCGACCTCGGCCAGGTCGAGGGCGGCTTCCTGCAGGGCGTCGGATGGCTCGTGCTCGAGGAGCTCCGCTGGGACGAGACCGACGGCCCGGGGCGCGGGCGCCTGCTCACGCAGTCGGCGAGCACGTACAAGCTGCCGAGCCTCGGCGAACTGCCGGACGAGCTCAACGTGCACTTCCTCGAGCGGGCGACCGAGGATGGCGCGGTCTACGGGTCGAAGGCGGTCGGCGAGCCTCCGCTCATGCTCGCGTTCAGCGTGCGGGAGGCGATCCGCGAGGCGGTCGGCGCGTTCGGACCGGACGGGCACAGCGTCGAGCTCGCCTCGCCCGCGACGCCCGAGGCGGTGTTCTGGGCGGTCGAGGCGGCGCGCGGCGCGGGCGGGGATGACGCCGCGACGGGCGCGGGCGCCTCCGACCGGCTCGCCGACGCGGGACTCGCCGACGCGGGACTCGCCGCCGCACGGCGGTCGCCGCGCGCGGAGCACTGAGCGAGGCGCGCGTGGACTGGGTCGACGCCGTGCAGCGGCTCCGCACCGAGCGGCGCCCCGGCGTCATCGTGACGCTCGCGATGGTGCGCGGCCACGCGCCGCGGAACGGCGGCGCGAAGATGGTGGTGTCGGCTGACGACGCGGTCGGCACGGTGGGCGGCGGCAACCTCGAGCGCACCGCGCTCGAACGCGCGGGAGCGATGCTGGCCGAAGCATCCGTCGAACCCGAACTGCTCACGCTGACGCTCAGCGACAAGGCCGTCACCGAGTACGGCGTGCAGTGCTGCGGAGGAGAGGTCACCATGCTGCTCGAACCCCTGCCGGTTGTGCCGGTCGTCGCCATCTTCGGCCTGGGACACGTGGGCCTCGAGCTCGCGCGCGTCCTCGCACGGCAGCCGCTCGAGCTGCACCTCGTGGACTCGCGCGAGCAGATGCTGGACGCCGCCCGCCTCGGCGTGCCCGGCGAGCGCGGTCCGCTCGGGGACGCCGTCGCGACCGTTGAGGTCGAGCACCGGCCCGTGCCCGAGTCGGCACTCTCCGACCTGCCGACCGGCGCCCACGTGCTCGTGATGACTCACGACCACGCCGAGGACCTCGCCATCTGCGACCTCGCACTGCGCACGCCCGGCATCGCGTCGATCGGGCTCATCGGGTCGCGCTCGAAGTGGGCGCGGTTCCGCACCCAGCTCGCCGCGGCCGGACACGACGACCGCGCGCTCGAGCGCATCACGACACCGATCGGCATCGCCGGCATCCGCTCGAAGGAGCCCGCGGCGATCGCGGTCAGCGTCGCCGCGCGGATCCTGCAGCTCGTCGAGGAGGCGGCTCCCGCCGGCACACCGGTGGTCGAGTAGCGCCCACCGGGGCTATGAACGCGCTCGGGCGGGCGGGGTGATGTGCGACTGCGCCGTCGCGGCGTTCCGCTCGGCGATGATCGCGGCGCGTCGAAGGCGCTCGGCCTCGAGCTTGCGCGCGAAGAGCGTCCACGTGAGCAGCGCCATCCCGGCGCCGACGAGCGCGCCGCCGATCGTGTCGGTGAGCCAGTGGGCGCCGACGTAGGTTCGGCTCACCGCCATGAGGAACGTGTAGATCGCGCTCGCGATCCACACCCAGCGCCTGGGCGCGATGATGCCGATCGCGACCGCGATCGTGGCCGCGTTCGCGACGTGGCCCGAGGGGAACGAGCCGAAGTCGGACACGACGAGGATGTCCTCGGGCCGCGCCCGCCCGAACAGGTTCTTGAGCACCTGCACCATGATCGCGCTGGCCGCGGACGCGACGATGAAGTACAGCGCCGCCCACGGGCGACGGATGACGAGCAGGGTCGCAGCGATCGCGATCGGCACGACGAACACGCCCATGATGCCGCCGCCGAGCTCGTCCATGCCGAACGCGAAGACATCCCAGATACCACCGCGGAACTCGAAGACGTCCTCCGCCCATTCCTCATCGATCTCGAACGGCAGCCCGCCCGACCGCAGTGCGATCAGCACCCCGAGCACGGCCGCGATGACGACCGCGGCGATGCCGGCGACCAGCGGCACGAAGCGCGCGACGTACTCGGTGCGGGCTTCGCGCGCGGCCGGCCGGAGGTCGTCGGCCTTCGCGGCGGTGCGACCGGCTTCGCTCGTGGTCGTGCCCTCGGGTCCCTGGTCGGTGCCGGGTGCGCTCATTCCCTCACGGTAGCCCGCGTGCCGCGAACCCCTTGAGATCGGATGCCGCGTGGCCGCGGTTCGCGCGACGCGCTATCCTCCGCCCTGCGCGCGGCACGCGCCATCCGCTCGCCCCGGTCAGTCGGAGAGCGCCGGCACCGTCGACGGCCGCACGAGCGCCCACACCGCGACGATCGCGATTCCGGCGGCGCCGAGCATGACGACCGCCATGGGGACCGCGCTGCCCACGCCGAGCAGTCCGACGAGCGGCGAGATGGCCCCGGCCAGGCCGAAGTTCAGCGCACCGAGGAGCGACGCCGCGGTCCCGGCCTCGGCTCCGTGGTTCGCGAGCGCGAGCACCTGCACCGCGGGGAAGGTGAACCCGCATGCGGCGATGTAGATCCAGAGCGGGATCGCCGTGCCCCAGAAGCCGGCGCCCGCGCCGTCGAGCACGATGATCGCGATCGCCATGGCGAGGTGCACGACGGTGGTGCCGGCGATCACGTACTGCGGCGGCACCGGCCCGCGGATGAGGCGCGACGAGACCTGCACGCCGGCGACGACGCCGATCGAGTTCACGGCGAAGAGCAGGCCGTACTGCTGCGGGGTGAAGGCGTACACCTGCTGGAACAGGAACGATGAGGTCGACAGGTACGCGAACAGGCCTGTGAAGGTCATGCCGCCGACGAGGGCCGCACCGAGGTAGACCCGATCGCGGAACAGCGCCCGGTAGCGCTGGCCGACCGACGAGTGGCCGGCGATGTGGCGGCGCGACTCGGGCAGGGTCTCGACGATGAGGAACCCGACGGCGACGACCACGACCAGGCCGTAGCCGGCGAGAACCCAGAAGACGCCGCGCCAGTCCATGACCTGCAGCAGCTGCGAGCCGATGACCGGCGCGAGCACGGGAGCGAGGCCGTTGACGAGCGCGAGTCGCGAGAGCATGCGCACGAGCGGCTTGCCGCCGAACAGGTCGCGCACCATCGCCATCGCGACGACGCCGCCGGCCGCGGCGCCGAAGCCCTGGAGCAGGCGGAACACCACGAGCCAGGCGATGTCGGGCGCGAGCGCCGCGGCGACCGACGCCGCGATGTGCAGCGCCGTCGAGAGCATGAGCGGCAGGCGACGACCGACCTTGTCGCTCCACGGCCCCACGATGAGCTGGCCGAGGCCGAAGCCGATCATCGTGCCGGTGAGCGTGATCTGGATGGCGGCGGCGTTCACGCCGAGCTCGGCCTCGAGCGCGGGGAAGGCGGGCAGGTAGAGGTCGATCGTGAACGGCCCGAGCGCGGTGAGCGCACCCAGCACGAGCACGTAGACGAGCCGCTGGCGGCGGCTGAGCAGGTCGCCCGGATGGCGCGGCGCGGTGTAGTCGTCGGGCCGGACGATGGGGATGGAGGCAGTGGACATGGCGTTCCCGAGGCGTGCTGGAGTGCGGACGTGCGAGCGGATGCCGCAGGCGCACGCCGTCGGGCGCCGGGCGAACGAAAACGGCGCCCGATCTGCTGGGCGCCGCCGGTGGGCGATCTCGGCCATCACGGCCTCGAATCGATTCGACTGCCTTCGAGTGTAGCGTTTCACCCCCGGTTCCGCGCAAGTGCGGACCGACGGGCCGACACCGGAGGCCTCAGCCCGCGGCGCCGAGCGGGTCGGCGAGCAAACCGGCGAACGCCGCCTCGGCCGCGCCGATCATGAGCCGGTCCTCGCCGAGCGCGGCCACGCGCACGTCGACGTCCTCTGCCGCGGCCGGCATCGCCTGCGCCGCCATCGCGTCGCGCAGCGCCGTCGGGTCGAGATCGGCGAGCGTCGCGAGGAACCCGCCGAGGATCACGAGCGACGGGTTCAGCACGTTGACGGCGTTCGCGAGCGCGGTCGCGAGGATGCGCCGCTGCCGGGCGAGCTCGTCGGCGATCGGGGCGCCGCCCGACGCCTCGAGGGCCGAGCGGATGGCGGCCGCCAGCGTCGGCTCGTCGGCGCCGCGCAGCCCGACCGCCTCGAGCAGGCGGGCGCGGCTGACCTCGTCCTCGAGCACGCCGCCGTTCGCACGGCGGTCCTCGGCCGAGGCGATGCCCGGACGGTTCTGGCCGAACTCGCCGGCGTACCCGCTCGCGCCGCCGACGGGACGGCCGTGCACGATGAGACCGCCGCCGATGCCGCTCGCGCCGCCGTTGAGGTAGAGCAGGTCGTCCACGCCGCGGCCTGCGCCGAACAGGTGCTCGGCGATCGCGCCGAGGCTCGCGTCGTTCCCGACTGCGCTGGGAAGGCCGGTCGCCTCCTCGACGAAGGCACGGATCGGCACCTCGCGCCATTCGAGGTGCGGCGCGAAGCGCACCAGGCCGTCGGAGGCGCGGACGAGTCCCGGCACGGCGAGACCGACGCCCGCGAACCGGGCGTCCTGCAGATCGCCCGCACGCCAGCGCCCGATCGAGTCGGCGATGAGGCGTGCCGTCTCCTCGGGCGTGACGAGGTGATCGACCTCGATGCGCTCGCGTGTCTCGATCCGGCCGCCCAGCCCGACGGCGGCCACGGTGACGGCGTCGACCTCGGGGTTCACGGCCACGGCGACGAGCCGGGGATGCGGCGCCACCACCGGTGACGGGCGTCCGACGCGATTCGTGGGATCGGGCGCGCGCTCCTCCGCGAGGCCGAGCTCGACGAGCTCCCCGGCGAGCGCGGCGATCGTGGACCGGTTGAGCCCGGTGAGCGCGGTGAGCCGTGCTCGCGAGAGCGGCCCCTCGAGATGCACGAGGCTGAGCACGCGCGCCAGGTTCCGGCGATGCACGCCGTCGAAACTGCCGGACCGGTCTTTCACGCGTCCACTCTAGGGACGCCCCCGCAACCGCACACCGTGGCACGCCGAATATGTTGCGCTTGACCGCAAATCGGAGGCGTCGTATATTCGAGTCGTCCGTATCACTTTCGGCGAAGATGTCGAAAATTTCGAAGGGTTCAATGATGAACAGACGCAGCACCATGCGGTTCGTCACGCTCACCGCGGCCACCGGCCTCGCGCTCGCGTCGCTCACGGCGTGCAGCGCCGGCGGCGGGGCTGACGACGGCGGCGACGGCGACGTCACCATCACCTGGTGGCACAACGGCACGACCGGTCCGCTCCCCGACGTCTGGGAGGAGGTGGCCACCGAGTTCGAAGAGGCGCACCCGGGCGTCACCGTCGAGCAGACCGGCTACCAGAACGAGGAACTGCAGCGCACGCTCATCCCGAACGCCCTCGCGGCGGGCGACCCGCCGGACCTCTTCCAGGTCTGGCCGGGCGGTGAGCTCCGCGACCAGGTCGAGAACGGCTACCTGATGCCGCTCGACGACGAGATCGGCGACACGATCGAGAGCGTCGGCGCGACCGTGAACCCGTGGCAGGTCGACGGTGAGACGTACGGCGTCCCGTTCACCTTCGGCATCGAGGGCTTCTGGTACAACACCGACCTCTTCGAGCAGGCGGGCATCGACGCGCCGCCCGCCACCTTCGACGAGCTCACCGACGCCGTCGGCAAGCTCAAGGACGCCGGCATCACCCCGATCGCCGTGGGTGCGGGCGACAAGTGGCCGGCCGCGCACTGGTGGTACCAGTTCGCCCTGCACTCCTGCTCGCCGGAGGCGCTCCAGGCGGCGGAGACCGAGTACGACTTCGAGGACGAGTGCTTCGTCGAGGCGGGCGAGCAGCTGGAGGAGTTCCTCGCGCTCGAGCCCTTCCAGGAGGGCTTCCTCGGCACCCCCGCCCAGCAGGGCGCGGGAAGCTCCGCCGGTCTCGTCGCGAACGGCCAGGCCGCGATGGAGCTCATGGGCCACTGGAACGCCGGCGTCATCGGCGGCCTCACCCCCGACCAGCAGGTGCCGCCGTTCCTCGGCTGGTTCCCCTTCCCCGGCATCGAGGGCGCCGACGGCGACCCGACCGCCGCGCTCGGCGGCGGTGACGGCTTCGGCTGCTCGGCGGAGGCCCCGCCGGAGTGCGCCGAGCTGCTGGAGTACATCATGAGCGAGGACGTGCAGGCGAAGTTCGCCGCCAGCGGCTCGGGCATCCCGACCGTCCCCGCGGCGACGGAGTCCCTCGACGACGAGAACCTCAAGGCCGTGGCCGAAGGCCTCGCGAACGCCTCGTTCGTGCAGCTCTGGCTCGACACCGCGTACGGCACCACCGTCGGCAACGCGATGAACGAGGGCATCACGAACCTGTTCGGCGGCGCCGGTACGCCGGAGGACATCGTCACCAAGATGCAGGACGCTGCGGCGACCCAGTAGCACCATGACCGCGACGCTCAACCCGGCCGGGCCCGCGACCACCGCGGGCCCGGCCCCCACCGCCCCGGTCCGGCGCAGCCGGTCCAGCTCGACCCGCCAGCGGGTCGAGATCGCGATCCTGGTGGGCCCCGCCCTGATCCTGTTCCTGGGCTTCGTGATCCTGCCGGTGCTGCTCGCCGCGGTCTACAGCCTCTACAACCTGCCCCCGGCGTTCCGCTGGGAGCACCTGGCCGACCCCGAGCGGTTCGTTGGCTTCGCCAACTACGAGCGCGCGTTCAACAGCCCCGAGTTCATCCGCGCGATCAGCAACAACTTCCTCATCCTGTTCCTGTCGCTGCTCATCCAGGGCCCGCTCGCGATCGGCATCGCACTGCTGCTCAATCGCCCGCTGCGGGGCCGGTCGGCGCTGCGCCTGCTGATCTTCGTGCCGTACGTGCTCGCCGAGGTCATCGCAGGTCTCTCGTGGAAGCTGCTCCTGCAGCCGCAGGGCGGCGTGAACGCGGCGCTCGAGGCGATCGGCCTCGGTGAGTTGCAGCAGAACTGGCTGGCCGATCCCGAGATCGCGCTGTGGACCCTGTTCTTCATCCTCACCTGGAAGTACCTGGGCTTCGCGATCATCCTGATGCTCGCCGGCCTGCAGGGCGTGCCCGAGGAACTCGCCGAGGCGGCGGCCATCGACGGCGCGAACTGGTGGCAGATCCAGCGCCACATCACGATCCCGCTGCTCGGCCCGACCATCCGGATCTGGGCCTTCCTCTCCATGATCGGCGCGCTGCAGCTCTTCGACATGGTCTGGGTGACCGTCGCCCCGACCGTTCGCGCAATGGCGACGGAGACCATGGCGACGTACATGGTGCAGCAGGGCCAGTTCGCCGGCCAGCCCGGCTACGGCAGCGCGATCGCCGTCATCCTCTTCTTCATCTCCCTCATCGTGGCGCTCGTCTACCAGCGCTTCGCCCTCCGCCGCGACCTCGCGGGCGCCATCACCCGAGGAGTGCGCTGACATGACCGCCACCACCGCCATCACCACGGGCCGTCCACCGGAGGACCTGCCCGTCCGGCGCACCGCCGGGCGCGGGTTCGACTGGGGCCAGCCCTTCGTGTACCTGATCGCCCTCGTCGTCGCGGCGCTCGCGATCGGTCCCGTCGTGTACGTCTTCATCGGCGGCTTCCGCACCACCGCCGACCTGAACGCCGATCCGGCCGGCCTCCCCGACCCGTGGACGCTGCAGAACTGGGCGACCGTGCTCGGCGCCCCGCGCTTCTGGGGCAACGTCTTCGCGAGCGTCGTGCTCGCGGTCGGCACCACGCTGGGCGTCGTCATCGTCGGCATCATGGCGGCGTTCGTCATCGCCAGGTACGACTTCCGCGGCCGGGAGGGGCTGTACACGCTGTTCACCGCGGGACTCATGTTCCCGCTCACGGTGGCCGCGCTGCCGCTCACGCTGCTGCTGCGCACGCTCGGCCTGCACGGCACCTACCTCGGCGTCATCATCCCGTCGATCGCGTTCGCGCTGCCGACGACGATCATCATCCTGGTGCCGTTCCTGCGCGCCATCCCCGACGAGCTGGAAGAGGCGGCGTCGATCGACGGCGCCTCGCGGCTCGGGTTCTTCTGGCGCATCCTGCTGCCGCTGTCGATGCCGGGCCTCGTGACCGTCGGCGTGCTCGCGTTCGTCGGCAGCTGGAACGGCTACCTCCTGCCCCTGCTCGTGATCAGCACCGGGACGCTGCCGCAGGACCTGTGGCCGCTGCCGCTCGGCGTCACGCAGTTCTCGACGCAGTACTCGCAGGACACCGCGGCCGTGCTCGCCTACACCTCGCTGGCGATGATCCCGGCGCTCGTGTTCTTCCTCGCCGCCGAACGACGCATCGTCGGCGGCCTGCAGGGGGCGGTGAAGGGATGACGCAGATCGACGACACCACGAGTGCCGAGTCGGCGACGACGGATGCCGCATGGCGCGACGCCGCGCGCCCGCTCGACGAGCGCGTCGAGGCCCTCGTCGGCGCGATGACGCTCGACGAGAAGCTCGCACAGCTCTACGGCGTGTGGGTCGGCGCGTCCGACGACGGTCACGCCGATGTCGCCCCGCACCAGCACGACCTGAACGACGACGTGGACCTCGACGCCGTCCTGCCCGCCGGGCTCGGCCAGGTGACGCGCCCGTTCGGCACGGCCCCGGTCGACGCCGCGGTCGGCGCGCTCTCTCTGGTGCGTATGCAGGAGCGCATCGTGGGCGCCAACCGCTTCGGCATCCCCGCCATCGCCCACGACGAGTGCCTCGCGGGCTTCGCGGCCTGGGGCGCCACCGCGTATCCCGTTCCGCTGTCGTGGGGCGCGACCTTCGACCCGGCGCTGGTCGAGCGGATGGCGCGCCGCATCGGCGAGGACATGCGTTCCGTGGGCGTCCACCAGGGGCTCGCGCCGGTGCTCGACGTGGTGCGCGACGCCCGCTGGGGCCGCGTCGAGGAGACGATCGGCGAGGACCCGTACCTCGTGGCGACGGTGGGCACCGCGTACGTGCGGGGGCTCGAATCATCCGGCATCGTCTCGACGCTCAAGCACTTCGTCGGCTACTCGGCGTCGAAGGCGGGACGCAACCTCGCGCCCGTGTCGATCGGGCAGCGCGAGCTCGCCGACGTGCTGCTGCCGCCGTTCGAGATGGCCGTGCGCGAGGGCGGCGCCCGCAGCGTCATGAACTCGTACTCCGACCTCGACGGCGTGCCGTCGGCAGCCGACCGGTGGCTGCTCACCGAGCTGCTGCGCGACACGTGGGGCTTCGACGGCACGGTCGTCGCCGACTACTTCGCGGTCGCGTTCCTGAAGCTGCTGCACGGCGTGGCCGACACGTGGGCGGATGCCGCGGGCGCGGCGCTCGAGGCCGGCATCGACGTCGAGCTGCCCACCGTGAAGGCGTTCGGCGAGCCCTTGCGCGCGGCGGTCTCGTCGGGCGCGATCGACGTCGCGCTCGTCGACACCGCGCTCCGGCGCGTACTCCGGCAGAAGGGCGAGCTCGGGCTGCTCGACGCCGACTGGTCGCCGATCCCGCCGGCGCTCCACGGCGTCGACCTCGCGGATGCCGCGGCGGTGCGGGGCACGATCGATCTCGACTCGTCCGCCAACCGCGACCTGGCGCGCGAGCTCGCCGAGCGCGCGATCGTGCTGGTCCGGAACGACGGGATGCTGCCGCTCGCCGTCGGCGAGGGCGCACCATCCGTCATCGCGGTCATCGGCCCGAACGCCGACGACCCGTACGCGATGCTCGGCTGCTACTCGTTCCCGACGCACGTCGTGACGCAGCACCCCGGCGTCGAGATGGGGATCCGCATCCCCACGCTGCTCGACGCGATCCGGGCCGAATTCCCCGGCAGCGACATCCGCCACGCCCTCGGCACGACCGTCGACGGCGGCGAGACCGACGGCATCGCGGCGGCCGCGGCGCTCGCCGCATCGGCCGACGTCGTCGTGCTCGCGCTCGGCGACCGTGCTGGGCTGTTCGGCCGCGGCACGAGCGGCGAGGGCTGTGACGCCGAATCGCTCGACCTCCCGGGCGCGCAGCAGCAGCTCGTCGACGCGGTGCTCGACACGGGCACGCCCGCCGTGCTCGCGCTCCTCGCCGGGCGTCCGTACGCGCTCGGCCGGGCGACGACCGAGGCGGCCGGCATCCTGCAGGCGTTCTTCGCGGGCGAGGAGGGCGCACCGGCCATCGCGGGCGTGCTGAGCGGGCGCGTGAACCCGAGCGGACGCCTTCCCGTCTCCATCCCGTCGACGCCGGGCTCCCAGCCGACGACGTATCTCGCCGCGCCGCTCGCGCGGGCGAACGACGTGTCGAACGTCGACCCGACGGCGGCGTTCGCGTTCGGTCACGGCCTGGGCTACACGTCGTTCGACTGGGAGTCGTTCGAGGGCGACGAGGACACGATCGCGACGGACGGCGCGGCGAGCGTCCGGCTCCGGATCCGCAACACCGGCTCGCGAGCCGGTACCGAGGTCGTGCAGCTCTACCTGCACGACCCCGTCGCGTCCGTCGTGCGGCCCGTGCAGCGGCTGATCGGGTTCGTCCCGGTCTCCCTCCAACCCGGAGCCGCCGCCGACGTCTGGTTCACGGTGCCCGCCGACCTCGCGTCGTTCACCTCGCGCACCGGCGAGCGGATCGTCGAGCCCGGCGACCTGGTGCTGAGCATCGGCCGCTCCGCCGGTGATCTCGCGCACGCCCACACCGTTCGCCTCACCGGTCCGAAGCGGGTGGTCGACCACCGCCGACGCCTGCACCCCGTCATCGATGTCGAACCCAGCCCCGTGGCGGCGCCCACGACGGGCTGAGCACCGCGACGGTACGGCGGATGGCGCTCCCCTGCGCTTCATCCGCCGGACCGCCGCGCCCGCGCGATCCCGCGAGCCCCGCACGACCCCGCAGACCCCGCACCACCGTCATCGCACCACCGACCGCGCAAAGGAGCGCAGCACATGCAACGACGAAGGATATTGGGAACCCTCGCGATGGCCACGGCCACGGCGGTCCTGACGACGCTCGGCCTCGCCACCTCGGCGAGCGCCGAGCCCGTCACGGTGCACGCGACGGGCTTCGAGGACGGCACCACCGGCCCGTGGGGTCCGCGCGGCGGCGTCTCCCTGACGGTGACCGACGCCGAGGCGCACGGCGGCACGAAGAGCCTCGCCGTGGGGAACCGCACGGCGAACTGGCAGGGCGTGTCGGTCAGCGCGGCGTCGCTCGGACTCCAGGCCGGCGCGACGTACGAGTTCTCGGCGTGGGTCAAGCTGCCCGCGGGTGACGCCGGCACGAGCGGCATCCATTTCACCGCCGAGCAGACGCCGGCGGGTGGCGGCTCGAACACGTACACCTGGATCGGCGGATCCGTCGACACCACAGCCGACGGCTGGGTGGAGATCGGCGGGAGCTACGTGTTCCCGGAGGGGCTCGCGAGCGCCAACCTCTACATCGAGGCCGCGGCGATCGGCGACCGCCAGCCGTCGTTCCTCGTCGACGACGTGCTCATCACGACCGAGGAGGGAGGAACCGTACCGGATCCCGACTTCGTGCCGGGCGGCGCGATCAACCCGGTCGTCACGCCGGTGAGCCTCGCCGAGGGCACCGGGAACGTCTCGGCACTGACGTTCGATGACGGGCCGAACCCGGGCACCACGCCGGCGCTGCTCGACTTCCTCGCCGAGCACGACCTGAAGGCGGTGTTCTGCGTCATCGGGCAGAACATCACGGCACCGGGCGGGAGCGACATCCTCAAGCGGATCGTCGCCGACGGCCACGTGCTGTGCAACCACTCGACGAGCTACGCCGACATGGGCTCCTGGTCGGCCGCGCAGGTCGAGGCCGACCTGAAGGCGAACCTGCAGATCATCCGCACCGCGCTCGGGAACCCTGACCAGGCCGTGCCGTTCTGGCGCGCACCCAACGGCAGCTGGGGCGTGACGCCCGCGGTCGCCGTCGCGCTCGGGATGCAGCCGCTCGCGGTCGTGAACACGATCAACGACTGGGCGACGCAGGATGTCGCGACCCTCACCGAGAACCTGCGGGCGGCCATGAAGCCGGGCGAGGTCGTGCTCGCACACGACGGCGGCGGCGAACGGTCGGGCACGCTCGCGGCCGTGCAGACCGTCGTCTCCGAGCGGCTCGCTGACGGCTGGGTCTTCACGTTCCCGAAGGGCACGCCGCCGGCGGCCGGGTCGGTCGTCATCGACACCGACTTCGAGAGCGGTCTCGACGGCTGGGGCCTTCGCGGCGGCAGCGGCTCGACCACGGCCACGGTCGAGCTGTCGACCGTGCTGGCGCACGGCGGCGCGCAGTCGGCGGTCGTGCGGGACCGCGCGAGCCAGGGCGATGGCATCGGCCACGACGTGACCGGACTGCTCGACCCATCCGTCACCTACGAGCTCACCGCGTGGGTGCGCTTCGGCGAGGGCCAGCCGGTCGACGACGTGTGGCTCAGCCGCGCGAACACGACCGGCGGCGCGACGGCGTTCTCGACGCTCGCGCAGTTCGACACGGTCACGAACAGCGGATGGACCGAGTTGACGGCGACCTTCCAGGGCTCGGACGCCGACAGCTCGCTGCTGTACTTCGAAACCCGATGGGACAACGGCGCCGTCGGCAACATCAGCGACCTGTACGTCGACGACATCGTGCTCCGCGTGCCCGAGCCGCCCGTCATCGAGGACCTCACCGGGATCCACGAGACCGTGGACTTCCCCGTGGGCGTCGCCATCGACAGCCGGGAGACCTCGGGCGCGGCCTCCCAGCTGCTGCTGCGGCACTTCGACCAGGTGACGCCCGAGAACTTCATGAAACCCGAGGCCTGGTACGACGCGAACGGCGACTTCGTCACGGCGAACGCCGAGGCCGACGCGCTCATGGACTTCGCGCAGGAGCACGAGCTCGGCGTGTACGGCCACGTGCTCGTGTGGCACAGCCAGACCCCGGCGTGGTTCTTCCAGGATGACGCGGGGCAGCCGCTCGCAGCCGACGACGCGGGCAAGGCGGTACTGCGCGACCGCCTGCGGACGCACATCTTCGATGTCGCCGAGTACCTCGCGGGCAAGTACGGTCCGTTCGGCTCCGACACCAACCCGCTGCGCGCGATCGACGTCGTGAACGAGGTCGTCTCCGACGGCAGCGAGTTCGCCGACGGCCTGCGCCGCAGCGAGTGGTACCGCATCCTCGGCGAGGAGTTCATCGACCTCTCGTTCGCGTACGCCGACGAGGCCTTCAACGAGGTCCACGCGGCGGATGGCGCGGAGCGGCCGGTCACCCTGTTCATCAACGACTACAACACCGAGCAGGGCGGCAAGCAGGAGCGCTACCGCGCGCTCGTCGAGCGACTGCTCGCGCGGGGCGTGTCGGTCGACGGCGTGGGACACCAGTTCCACGTGAGCCTCGCGATGCCGGTGTCGGCGCTCGAGCAGGCGATCGTCGCCTTCGAGGACCTGCCCGTCACGCAAGCGGTCACCGAACTCGACGTGACGACCGGCACGCCAGTCACGCAGGCGAAGCTGGTCGACCAGGGCTACTACTACCGCGACGCGTTCCGGGTATTCCGCGAGCACACGGACTCGCTGTACTCGGTCACGGTGTGGGGCCTCACCGACGGGCGCAGCTGGCGTGCCGGCTCGGGTGCGCCGCTGATCTTCGACGACCAGTACCGGGCGAAGCCCGCGTACTTCGGCGCCGTCGACGGCGAGCTGCCGGCGCCGCTGCGCACGGCGAACGTGTTCGCGGGCGACGTGGCCCTCACCGACGAGGCGATCGCCTCTCCCGAGTGGGACCGACTGCCGCTGCACCGCGTCGACGACGTGGCGGAGTTCCAGCTGCGGTGGGCCCCCGATCACCTCACGGTGTTCGCACGCGTCGATGACGCGACGACGGATGCCGCGGACGGCGTCGAGCTGCAGCTCGGCGATGCCGTGGCGACCGTCGGCCGCGACGGGTCCGGGTCCGCGTCCTCGACGGTGACCGCGCGGGACGGCGGCTACGACATCGTCGCGCACCTCCCACTGGCTGATGTTGCGCAGGGCGACACGCTCGCGTTCGACCTGCGGGTGACGGATGGCTCGGGCGCGCCGGTCGGCTGGAACGCGCCGGGAGTCCTCGGCACGCTCACGCTCGTCGAGCCGCTCTCGTTGCTCGAGGTCGTCGAGGCCGGTGCGGCGCCGACCGTGGACGGCGCGATCGACGCCGCGTGGGATGGCGCGAACTCCGTGCGCACCGAGAAAGCCGTGGTCGGCGAGACCGGCGCGTCCGCGGACGTCCGCACGCTCTGGTCGGGTGACACGCTGTACATGCTCGCCGAAGTGGCCGACCCGATCGTCGACGTCACCGGCTCGGACCCCTGGATCCAGGACTCGGTTGAGGTCTACGTCGATCCGGGGAACGCGAAGAACGGGTCCTACCGTTACGACGACACCCAGATCCGCGTCAGCGCGGCGAACGCGGTGTCGTTCGGCACCGGTGACGAGGCGTTCCAGCGAGGTCGCGTGCAGAGCGCGACCGCGCTCGTCGACGGCGGCTACGTCGTGGAGCTGTCCGTCGACCTCGGCGACGCGGCAGGCCACGGCACGTTCCACGGACTCGACTTCCAGGTCAACGACGCGTCCGGCGGTCAGCGCTCATCGATCCGCAACTGGGCCGACCCGACGGGCGCCGGCTACCAGTCGACGGCGCGCTGGGGCGTGGGCGAGTTCGTCGGACCGGCGGCACCCACCGCGGCCGTGAACCTGGTGGCGCCGATCATCCAGGGTGCGGCCGTCGCGGGTCGCGTCGTCGCCGCGAATGCCGGCGGCTGGAATGTCGCGGGCCTCGCGTTCGCGTACCAGTGGCAGCTCGACGGCGTCGACATCCCCCGCGCCATCGGGCCCGAGTACCGGGTGCGCGGCACCGACCGTGGCGGCGAGCTCACGGTCGTCGTCACCGCCACGGGTGACGGGCTCGAGCCCGGCACCGCCGTCTCCCCCGCGGTGCGCGTGGCGGCCCGTCCGGCTGGGTGACCCCGACCCAGCCGTGCGAAGCGGGGCGGCCGATCGTGTGGAACGATCGGCCGCCCTGCCGCTTCCCACCCGACCGGGTGCGGATGTCGGTCGCCTCCGGAAGACTCGTCCTGAACCGAAGGGAATCATCATGACGACGCAGGTGACGCCGGTCGACCCCGAACAACTGCACCGCAGCCCTGCCTTCGCGCAGGGCATGATCGCGCCGGCCGGTCCGCTGCTGTTCGTCGGCGGCCAGAACGGCACCGATGCCTCGGGCGAGCTGCTCGAGGGCGGCCTCGGTCCGCAGACCGAGCAGGCGCTGCGGAACGTGCTGGCGGTGCTCGCCGAGGCGGGCAGCGGGCCCGAGCACGTGGTGAAGCTGAACATCCACCTCGCGCCCGGCATCGACCCCTCCGACGGGTACGCCGCGACCGGCTCGGTGTGGGGCAACCGCCGCACCGCGGTCACCGTGCTCATGGTCGCGCCCGCGCGTCCCGGCGCCCTCGTCGAGATCGACGCGATCGCCGCCATCCCGCCGACCTCAGCGGGCGAGTGATGCCCTCCCGCACGACGCTCCGCGACTCGTTCGACCTGCCCCTCTCGCGCGGGGTCGCCTTCCGCCTCTTCACCGCGCGCGGCGAGCAGCTCTGGGTCCCGGGATGGACCCCGCGCTTCTTCGCCGACGTCGAGGATGACCTCGCGGTCGGGACCGTCTGGCGCACCGACGACGACGCGGGGCGTCCGACCACGTGGATCGTGCTCGACGCCGATCCTCCGTCGCGCGTGCGCTACGCCCGCGTGGCCGAGGCGTGGACCGCCGGAACCGTGACCGTGTCGTTGACCGAGACGACGAGCGGATGCCGGGTCACGGTCGAGTACGACCTCACGGCGATCCATCCGGATGCCGCGGCCGAACTCGATCGCTTCGCCGACGGCTACCCGACCTACCTCGGCTCGTGGCGCGACGCGATCCTCGACCATCTCGATTCCGGCGGCCCGATGCCCGACCCGGTCTGACGCGTGCCGTCCGGCGTCAGGCCTCCACGTCGTCGAGCCGCGCGATCACGACCTCGAGCAGTCTGGCGAGCTCGCCACGTTCGGCGTCGGAGAGGTCCTGGAGCACGTCCGATTCCACGACGTCGGAGCCCCGGATCGCGAGGCTGAAGAACTCCCACCCCGGGCTCGTGAGCCCGACGAGGATCCGCGTGCGGTTCTCGGGGTCGGGCGTGCGCTCCACAAGGCCGCGTTCGGCGAGCTTGTCGAGCCGGTGCGTCATCGACGAGGGCGCGACGTTGGTGAGGTCGGCGAGGTGGCTCGGCGTGAGCGCGCCGTCGGCCTTCGCGAGCGCGGCGATCACCGCCCACTCCCCCGCGGTGACGCCCAGGTCGGCGAGCTGCCGGGCGTACCACTGGTCGAGCTTGCGCGAGAGGCTCCCGATCGCGGTGATGACGCGCTGCACGGATTCCTCGCCGCCCGCCGCGACGTACGTCGCGACCGCTCGCCGGTGCTGCTCGGCCGCGCTCGGCCTTCGCTTCGCCATGCGGGAATTGTCGCACACCTCTTTCGGTTGCTAATATTTCGATATCGAACTCTTCGACGCCGAAGCCGATCTCGTGCCGCCGGCGTCGCCGTGTGCGGCGCCGTCGGCCGCGACATCCGTCGACCACACGAAAGGGGTGCGCCCATGCGCGCGATGCTGCTCGTCCTCGCCTCGAGCATCGGTTCACTGGGATGGGGCGGCGTGCTGCCCTACCAGTACGCCTATGCCGCGGACACGAGGGACTGGGGCGCACTCGTCGCCGCGGGCGCGGCGTCCCTGTTCTCGGTCGGCGCGCTCGTCGCGGCGCCGATCGCCGGGCGGTTGAGCGACCGGTTCCCGCCGGTGCGCGTCGCGGTCGTCGCGCAGCTGATCGGCGCGGCCGGCGCCGCGTCGCTGATCCTCGCCGGCGAGCCGGCGACGTTCCTCGCGGGCATGCTCGTGTTCGGCCTCGGCCTCTCGGCGGCCGCGCCGGCCAAGCAGGTGCTCGCGCTGCAGTGGTCGTCGAGCGACGACCGCCGCAAGGTGTTCGCATACAAGTTCACGGGCGAGGCGCTCGGCATGGCGGCGGGCGCGTTCATCGCGGGCCACCTGGTCGACCTCGACCGACCCGACGGTCTCAACGTCGGCTTCCTCATGGCGGCCGCCGGCTTCGTGGTGTCGTCCGTGATCATCGCGCTCGCGGGTCGCGGCGCGGCCGTGCCGAGCGAGTTCACTGCCGACCCCACGGGCGCGATCGCGGCGATCGAAGGACGCCCGCGCGGCATCCTGCGCCTGATCTTCGCGAACCCGGCCCTGCGCTGGACCGCGGTCGTCACCATCACCCTCGCGCTCGGCTTCTACGCGCAGTTCGAGTCGGGCCTGCCCGCGTACGGCATCACCGTGCTCGGCGTCGACCCGACCGCGATCGGCACGGCCGCCGCCGTGAACTGCATCGTGATCGTCGCCATCCAGGTGGTGGTCGTTCGCGTGACCGCGAAGCGCAGCGCCCCGGTGCTGCTCATGGCGGTCGGCACCATCTGGGTCATCGCGTGGCTCGGGCTGTCGGCGGCGCAGTTCGCGCCCGGCGTCGCGTCGGCGATCTTCGTCATGACCTACGGCGTCTTCGCGGTCGGCGAGACGATCTACAGCCCGGTGCTGAACCCGCTCACCGCCTCGCTCGCGCCGAAGGGCATGGTCGGCCAGACGCTCGGCGCGATGGCGGCGCTGCAGACCGCGTTCACGGCGGCCGGCCCGATGGTCGCGGGCGTGGTGCTCGGCGCGGGCTTCGCCGACGGCTTCCTGCTCATGCACCTCGGCGTGAGCGCCCTCGCGGTGTTCGCAGCCTGGCGCGTGCACCGTGCGCTCGCGCCGGCGCGCGTGGGCTCAGAGCCCGAGCCGCCGCTCACGCGGCCGGTCCCGGTCGCGGGCCCGGCCGCCTGATCCCAGCGACGGATGCCGGCGGCGTGCGACTCTCGACGCCGCGCGTCGGATCGCTCTGGGAGGATGGCCCGGTGACCGTCGAGACGTCCCGGATCCGGCTGGAGCCCATCACCGCCGAGCTCGCGCGCAGCATCGTCGCGCGCGACGAACGCCCGGGTGATGCGTGGCATCCGGAGTACCCGTTCGCCGACGAGCTCGACGTGCTGCGGAGGGTTGCCGAGTCGACCGAGCTGCACCCCGTCTTCGGCGCGTACTTGGTGCGCCGCAGCTCCGACGGGCTCGCGGTCGGCGGACTCGGCTTCTTCGGACCGCCGGACGAGCAGGGCGAGGTCGAATTCGGCTACGGCCTCGTGCCGAGTGCGCGCGGCCACGGCCTCGCGACCGAGGCGGTCCGGGCCGCGCTCACCCACGCGGCGACCCACGGGGCGCGACGGGCCGCGGCCGAGACGGAGATCGGCAACCACGCGTCGCGACGCGTGCTCGAGAAGGCGGGGCTCGTCGAGGTGCGACGGGACGGCGACATCATCCGATTCGAGCGCGACCTCTCCCCCGAGGTTGGATCTCCGACCTAGCCACGCGGCCGGTGGACTCGCCGCAGGCCGCGTGGTTCAGTTGGTACGTGTCCCACGTGGTCCAAGCGGACTACCTCGTCGTGGGCGCCGGCGCCACCGGGATGGCGTTCACCGACGCCCTGATCGATTATGCCGACGACGTGACCGTGGCCCTCGTGGACCGTCGCCACGGCGTGGGCGGCCACTGGCTCGAGGCCTACCCGTTCGTGCGCCTGCACCAGGCGTCGGCCTTCTACGGCGTCGCGTCGACGCTCCTCGGCGGGGGTCGTCTCCAGCATCGCGGGCCCGAGGCGGGACTCCAGGAGCGCGCCACCCGCGCGGAGATCTGCGCGTACTACGAGGACATCCTCGCCGACCGGCTGCTGGAGTCGGGCCGCGTCGAGTTCTTCCCCGGATGCGACGTGCTCGACGACGGCCACGCGTTCGTCTCGCGAGTGTCGGGCGAGCGGTTCGCCGTTTCCGAACGGTGCCGAGTCGTCGACGCCCACTACCTCGCGCCGGGGATCCCCGCCGAACTGGCCCCGCCGTTCGTCGTCGGCGACGACGCCCGGGTGGTGCCCGTCAACGAGCTCGCCCACCTCGAGGAGCCTGCCGGCCAGTACGTCATCGTCGGCTCGGGCAAGACCGCGACCGACGCGTGCGTGTGGCTCCTCGCCCGAGGGGTCGAATCCGACGCGATCTGCTGGGTACGGCCGCGCGACCCGTGGATGCTGAACCGCGCCGTCGTGCAGCCCGATCCCGCCATCTTCCTCGGCATGGTCGCCGACACGATGCAGGCGGCGGAGGCCGCTTCCTCGCTGTCCGACCTGTTCCTCCGACTCGAGGACGCGGGTGTCATGCTGCGCATCGATCGCGACGTCGAGCCGACCATGGCGCGCACGCCGACCCTCGCAACGTGGGAGCTCGAGCTGCTGCGTTCCATCGCGAACGTCGTCCGACACGGCCACCTCGCGGCGGTCGCGCGCGGACGCCTCGAGTTCGCCGACGGCGCCGTCGTGACCGTCGCCGACGACGCGCTGGTCGTGCACTGCGCGGGTGAAGGGCTGCGGATGCGGCCGCTCGTGCCGGTCTGGACGCCGGAGGCGATCACGCTCCAGCCGATCCGGTCGGGCTTTCCGTGCTTCGGGGCGGCGCTCGTCGGGTACGTGGAGGCGACGCGCGACGACGACGCGGAGATGAACCGGCTGTGCCCACCGTCGCCGTATCCCGACTCGACCGCGGAGTGGGCGCGGATGACGGTGATCGGCGCACGCTCGGCGGCCTCGTTCGGCTCGGAGCACGACATCGCGTCCTGGGCGGACGGCGTCGCACTCAACCCTGCACGGATCCCGCCGGGCTCCTCGCACACCGGTGAGCTCGGCGACGTGCTCGATCGCCTGCAGGCGCATCGGTCACAGGGGCTCGCCCGGCTCGCCGAGCTTGCCGGGATCGGGTGAATCCGGGCGGCGATGACCGCGAAGAAACCGGCTACGGCACGATCGAGTCCACGTACCCGCCGTCGACCCGTACCGCTGCCCCGGTCGTCGCCGAGGCGAGCGGAGAGGCGAGGTACGCGACCATGTTCGCGATCTCCTCGGGCTCGATCAGCCGCTGCAGCAGCGACTGGGGTCGGTGCTCCTTCATGAACTCGCGCTGCGCCTCGTCCCACGGCAGGCTGCGATCGACGAGCTCGTACACGAAGTTCTCCACGCCGCCGGTGTGGGTCGGGCCGGCGAGCACCGAGTTCACGGTGACCCCGCTGCCCGCCGCCGCCTTCGCGAAGCCGCGCGAGACGGCGAGCAGCGCGGTCTTCGACATGCCGTAGTGGATCATCTCGGCCGGAATGACGATCGCCGAGTCGCTGGCGATGTTCAGCACTCGCCCCCAGCCTCGCTCGATCATGCCGGGCAGCGTCGCGCGGATGAGCCGGACGGCGGCGAGCACGTTCACGTCGAAGTAGCGACGCCACTCGGCGTCCGAGATCTCGAGCGGCTCCTCGGCGCCGAAGACGCCGAGGTTGTTGACGAGGATGTCGACCGGTCCGGTCGCAGCCAGCACCTCGGCCGCACCATCCTCGGTCGTGACGTCGCCGGATGCCGCGATGAGCTCGCGCCCGTCGGATTCCGCCCGCAGCTCCGCGACCACGTCCTCGACCGTCGCCGCGGTGCGCCCGTTGATCGCCACGCGGGCTCCGGCGTCGGCGAGGGCGACTGCGATCGCGCGGCCGATGCCCTGGGTCGAGCCGGTGACCAGTGCCGTCCTGCCGCTGAGATCGATTCGCATGGGTCCCACGCTACGACGTGCGGACCGCTCGCTCTTTGTCGGCAGGAGGCAATACCGTCTGGACAAGCGGATGCACACCACGAACGGAAGGCGTTCCATGTTGAAGCAGATCGCTGAGGGCGTACTCGTCCACGAGAGCGAGTTCCTCCAGAGCAACTCCGTGGTGGTGCAGGGCACTGTGGGCGTGCTGCTCATCGACCCCGGCATCACGAGCGAGGAGATGGCGACCATCGCCGACGACCTTCGCGCGTTGGGCCAGCCGGTCGTGGCGGGCTTCTCGACGCATCCGGACTGGGATCACGTGCTCTGGCTCGAGGCGTTCGGCGACGTGCCCCGCTACGGCACGGCCCGCTGCGCGGCCGCACTCGACGACCTGCTCTCGCACGCCGACTGGCGGGACCGCGTCGCCGAGGGACTCCCGCCCGAGTACGCCGAGGACATCCCGATGCACCTGCTCGGCCTCGTCACCGGCCTGCCCGCCGATGCTGCGCGAGTCCCCTGGGACGGCCCTGAGGTCCGGATCATCGAGCATTCGGCGCATGCGCCGGGCCATGCGGCCCTGCTGGTCGAGGAGCACGGCGTGCTCGTCGCCGGCGACATGCTCTCCGACATCCTGATGCCGTTCCTCGACCTCGAGGCCGCGGACCCGATCGTGGACTACCTCGCCGCGCTCCGCCGGTTCGAGGCCGAGGCCGACGACGTCGTCGCGGTCGTCCCGGGTCACGGATCCGTCGGCGGAGCCGAGGAGTTCCGCGCACGCCTCGCGCTCGATCGCGCGTACGTCGAGGCCCTGCAAGACGGCGAGGTTCCCGACGATCCGCGGGTCGATCCGGCAGGCCCCTTGTACTGGCTGGCCGACGTGCACCACTGGCAGGTCCAGCGGCTCGCCGAACGGAATCCGGACGCGACGTCGGACTAGCGATGCACGAACACCCGGCACCGTACGGCGATGGCGTCCTCGAGGTCGCTGGCGCGGCATCGATCCACTGGGAGGAGTCGGGCACTGCGGGCGGCGTGCCGGCGGTCTGGCTGCACGGCGGTCCGGGCGGATCGGTCGGCACCGGATGGCATCGCGCGCACTTCGACCCGCGCCGATACCGCCTCATCGGCTTCGATCAGCGAGGTTGCGGCCGGAGCCGGAAGTCCGAATCCGAGGCATCCGACGACCTCACCCACCAGACGACCCAGCAGCTCATCGAAGACCTCGAGGTCCTCCGCGAAGCCCGGGGAATCGATCGTTGGGTCGTGGCCGGGATCTCCTGGGCACGACGCTCGCGCTCGCCTACGCCGAGCAGCACCCGGATCGAGTGTCAGCCCTGGCACTCGCGGCGGTGACGACCACGAGCCGGCAGGAGGTCGAGTGGATCACCGAGGGAGTCGGCCGGTTCTTCCCCCTCGAATGGTCCGCCTTCCAGCGAGCGAGTGGCCGACGCGAGGGTGAGCGAATCGTCGACGCCTATGCCCGCCGGCTCGCCTCTGACGACCGGGCCGATCGCGCGGCAGCAGCCCACCACTGGGACATCTGGGAGAGCGTGCAGGACTCGTTCGACGACCCCGAGGCCCGCGGATCAGGGCACGTGAACCCCGAGCGGCGCGTGGAATTCGCGACCCTCGTCACCCATTACTGGAGCAACGACGCCTTCCTGAACGACTCGAACGCCATTCTCGAACGACTCGACGACATCGCATACATCCCAGTCGCCCTGGTGCACGGCCGACGAGACATCGGCAGCCCGTTGGTCACCGCCTGGCGGCTGCACCGCGCACTTCCGATGAGCTCGCTCGTGGTCATCGAGGACGAGGGGCACGGAGGCCCGAAGTGCAGTGCCGCGCTGAGCGAGGCGCTCGACGGGTTCGCCTCTTCAGCCGAAGCACCATGACGGCGTGCCGTGAGCAGTCCGGTCGAGTACCGACGGCTCAGGCGCCGGCGGGCGGCGCCGTGCTCTCGCGCACGACGAGGCTCGTCGCGAGGTCCATGCGCGGCGTCGCGGCGCCCGGCTCGAGCGGCTCGTCGGCCAAGCGGATGGCGAGCCGCGCCGCCTCCTCGCCCATGCGACGAAGGGGCTGGTGCACGGTCGTGAGCTTCGGGGTGAGCCACGCCGCGAGCGGGATGTCGTCGTAGCCGACCACCGAGAGGTCCTCGGGCACGCGGATGCCGCGCTCGCGCGCCGCCTCGAGCACGCCGAGGGCCTGCATGTCGCTGCCGGCGAAGATCGCGGTGGGCCGCTCACCGTCGTCGAGCAGCTCGCGCGCGCGGTCGCGGCCGCCCGAGACGTGGAAGTCGCCGAATCGGATCCACGACTCATCGATCGGCAGGCCGGCCGAGTTCATCGCCGAACGGTAGCCGTCGATGCGGGCGAGCGAGCACATCATGTCGGCCGGCCCCGTGATCGCGGCGATGCGCCGGTGACCCAGTTCGATCAGGTGCCGGGTTGCGGCGAGTCCGCCCGACCAGTTCGCCGAACCGACGGATGGCGCGTCCGCCGACGGGTCGCCGGCCGGGTCGACGATCACGAACGGGATGGCGCGCGCGTGCAGCTGCTCGCGGTACTCCGGGACCAGGTCGCTGAACACGAGCACGATCCCGACGGGCCGGCGACGCATGACGCCCTCGATCCAGTCGGGGTCGGGCGAGTGCCGGCTGCCGCTCACCGTGAGCACGACCGACAGACCGTGCTGCTTCGCGACCGACTCCACGCCGTCGATGAGCTCCATCGACCAGATCGGGTCGAGCTCGTGGAAGACCAGTTCGATGAGCTCGGCGCGCGACTCGGAGCGTCCGCCACCCCTGCGCCGGTAGCCGCGCTCGGCGAGCACCTGCTCGACGCGAGCCCGCGTCGCGGCCGCGACATCCGCCCTGCCGTTCAGCACCTTCGAGATCGTCGACAGGGACACACCCGCCTCGTCGGCGATCTCGGCGAGCGTCACGCGCTCGGTCGCGGCATCCAGTGACATGTTTCGAAGCCTAGCGCCGAAAGTTCCGGCACGCAGACATGTCAGGCGAGGTTGCGCGGGACGCGACATCCGGTTATGTTTTGTCTGCCAACAAATCATCGACGACGCTGAGAGGCGGATCATGGCCAGCGCCCCGACCCGTGACGACAAGTTCTCCTTCGGTCTCTGGACCGTGGGCTACAACGGCACCGACCCGTTCGGCGGTCCGACGCGAAACGCGCTCGACGTCGTGCACGTGGTCGAGAAGCTCGACGAGCTCGGCGCCTACGGCCTCACCTTCCACGACGACGACCTGTTCGCCTTCGGCTCCTCCGACGCCGAGCGCCAGACGCAGATCGACCGCCTGAAGGGCGCCCTGGAGGCCACGGGCATCATCGTGCCGATGGTCACCACGAACCTGTTCAGCGCCCCCGTCTTCAAGGACGGCGGCTTCACGTCGAACGACCGCCAGGTGCGCCGCTTCGCGCTCCGCAAGGTGCTGCGCAACATCGACCTCGCCGCCGAGCTCGGCGCGAAGACCTTCGTCATGTGGGGCGGCCGCGAGGGCGCCGAGTACGACGCCGCGAAGGACATCCGGTCGGCCCTCGAGCGCTACCGCGAGGCCGTGAACCTGCTCGGCGACTACGTCACCGACAAGGGCTACGACCTGAAATTCGCGATCGAGCCGAAGCCGAACGAGCCCCGCGGCGACATCCTGCTTCCGACCGTCGGCCACGCGCTCGCCTTCATCGACTCGCTCGAACGTCCCGAGCTGGTCGGCCTCAACCCCGAGGTCGGCCACGAGCAGATGGCGGGCCTCAACTTCGCCGCCGGCATCGCCCAGGCGCTGTACCACGGCAAGCTCTTCCACATCGACCTCAACGGCCAGCGCGGCATCAAGTACGACCAGGACCTCGTCTTCGGCCACGGCGACCTGCACAACGCGTTCGCGCTCGTCGACCTGCTCGAGAACGGCGGCCCGAACGGCGGACCGGCCTACGAGGGCCCGCGTCACTTCGACTACAAGCCGAGCCGCACCGAGGACGAGACCGGCGTCTGGGACTCGGCCGCCGCGAACATGCGCACCTACCTGCTGCTCAAGGAGCGCGCCGCGGCCTTCCGCGCCGACCCCGAGGTGCGGGAGGCGCTCGAGGCCGCGAAGGTGCTCGAGCTCGCGCAGCCGACCCTCGGCGACGGCGAGTCGTACGACGACCTGCTCGCCGACCGTTCGGCGTTCGAGGACTTCGACGCGTCGGCGTACCTCGGCGGCAAGGGCTTCGGCTTCGTGCGCCTGCAGCAGCTCGCGACCGAGCACGTGCTCGGCGCGCGCGGCTGAACCGCGAGGACGACTCTGCGATGACGCTCGTCGCCGGCGTCGACTCGTCGACGCAGTCATGCAAGGTCGTGATCCGGGATGCCGCGACCGGGGCGCTCGTTCGCTCCGGTCGTGCCCCGCATCCCGACGGCACCGAAATCGATCCCGCCGCGTGGTGGGGCGCGCTGCTCAGCGCGCTCACGGATGCCGGCGGGCTCGACGGCGTCGAGGCGATCTCGATCGGCGGCCAACAGCACGGCATGGTCGTGCTCGACGCCGAGGGCCGGGTCATCCGCGACGCGCTGCTCTGGAACGACACCCGCTCGGCGCAGGCCGCCCGCGACCTGATCGACGACGTCGGCGCCGACGAGTACGCACGCCGCACCGGTGTCGTGCCGGTGGCGTCGTTCACGGCGACCAAGCTCCGTTGGCTGCGCGACGCCGAACCGGAAGCCGCGGCCCGCGTCGCGGCGGTGGCGCTCCCCCACGACTGGCTGACGTGGCGCCTGCGCGGCTACGGCCCCGCGGGCGAGTCGCCGCTGGGCCCCGTGCTCGAGGAGCTCACGACCGATCGGTCCGACGCGAGCGGCACCGCGTACTGGGGCGCCGACGGCTACGACCGCGACCTCCTCGTGCGGGCGCTCGGGCACGACGTGATCCTCCCGCGCGTGCTCGGACCCGGCGAGGCGGCCGGCTGCACGCCCGACGGCATCCTCGTCGGCCCCGGCGCGGGCGACAACGCGGCAGCAGCACTCGGGCTCGACGCGGCATCCGGCGACGTCGTCGTGTCGATCGGCACCAGCGGCACGGTCTTCGCCGTGACGGATGCCGCCGTCGCCGACGCCTCGGGCACGGTCGCCGGGTTCGCGGATGCCACGGGGCGCTTCCTCCCGCTCATCGCGACCCTCAACGCGGCCCGGGTGCTCGACGCGACGGCGCGCCTGCTCGGCGTCGACCACGCCGAGCTCGGCCGAATCGCGCTCGAGGGCGAGCCCGGTGCATCCGGCGCCGTGCTCGTGCCGTACTTCGAGGGTGAGCGCACGCCGAACCTGCCCGAGGCGACCGCCTCGTTCTCGGGCCTCACGCTCGCCAACACGACGCGGCCGTCGATCGCGCGCGCCGCGATCGAGGGCATGCTGTGCGGACTCGCCGACGGGCTCGACGCCGTGCGCGGCCAGGGCGTCGACGCGCGGCGCGTGCTGCTCATCGGCGGCGCCGCGCAGAACCCCGCGGTGCGGCGCGTCGCGGCGCAGGTGTTCGACGTGCCCGTGACGGTGCCCGCGCCCGGCGAGTACGTGGCCGACGGAGCGGCGCGCCAGGCGGCGTGGGCCCTCACGGGCGAGCGCCCGGCATGGCCCGTCGAGATCGTCGACGAACTCGCCGTGGACACGCACCCGATCATCCGCGAGCAGTACGCCGCTCGCTCGGCCGAGGCCGCCTCGGTGGCGCCGGCCCGGTCGAGCGCCGAGATGCCCGGTCCGCCGGGTCCCGTCGCCGACGACTCGGCGGTACCGGCATCCCGCGGGCGCGGAGCGTGACGGGCCGACCCCAGTGCGAACGGATGACGCGGGGCGCGTGTCCGTGCGCGGGTTCGCCGGAGACTACGCGGTGCGTCGGGCCGGCGCAGATGGCACGGCCAGGCCATTCGCGATCGCGCACGGCGGCGCGGACGAGGCATCCGTCATCCTCTGAGACCTCGCGGCTGACCGGCCGTTTCGCGCGCGGACGGGCTTAGCATGAGGGTGAGACGTCGGAGACGGCGCCCCGGACCACGAGCGAGGGAGCGATCATGTCAGACCGCACACCAGGCGAGCACGCCGAGCCGGATCAGCAGATTCCCGACAGCGACCGCGTCGAAGGCACGTACACCGAGGTCGACGGCGAAGCCCCACCGGTGCGCGGGGTCCCCGGCGAGTACACCCGCACCGACGGGGCTCCCGACGACGAGAACGTGATCGGCGACTACGTGTCCACCGAGGAGCACCCGCACACGCACGACCCGAGCGAGCGTCGCGGCAAGTTCGTGCGCTCGGAGCCGCCGAAGCCGCACCCCGGCATGCACCACGTCGACTAGCCGAGGGCACGCGCGACGACATCGTCCGGGTCGCCCGGGCGATGCGCTGCGTCCCCGGTCGAGGGGCCGCGCTCAGCCGCGCGCGAGCTGCGCGCCCGCCGCCTCGAGCCAGCGCAGCGGGTCGGCCATCGCAGCCGCACCGTCGCCCGCGAGCTCGGTGAGCGAAGCGGATGCCGCGAACGCCGAGGCATCCGCGTCGATCGCGCCTGCGACCAACGCGACCGGCACGCCCCACGCGCCGGCGCGCGCGGCCACCTCGCTCGGTACCTTGCCGGCCGCCGACTGCCCGTCGAAGCGCCCCTCGCCCGTCACCACGAGCGACGCGCCGCGGAGCGCCTCGGAGAGCCCGATCGCATCGGCGACCGCGCCCGAGCCGCCGGCCATCGTCGCACCCCACGCGAGCAGGCCGAAGCCCGTGCCCCCGGCGGCACCCGCGCCCGGCTCCTCGCAGAGGCCGTCGCCGCCCGGCATGGCACGCACCAGCCGCGCGAGGTTCTCGTCCATCGCCTCGACGAGTTCGGGAGTCGCGCCCTTCTGCGGACCGAAGATCGCCGCGGCCCCGAACGGGCCGAGCAGCGGGTTCGTGACGTCCGAGAGGATCAGCGCGCCATCCACCGGCAGCGCACGCAGCCGCGACAGGTCGACGCGAGCGAGTGCCCCGACCCCGCGATTGCCCAGCCGCACCGGGCGGCGCTGCGCGTCGAGGAAGACCCCGCCGAGCGCCGCGAGCGCACCGAGGCCGCCGTCGGTCGACGAGCTGCCGCCCAGCGCGAGGAGCACCCGGGTCGCACCGGCGTCGAGCGCGGCGGCGATCGCCTGACCGAACCCCAGGGTGTGCGCGTCGAGCGGACGGAGCGGGTCGAGCAGCGTGATGCCGCTCGTCATCGCGAGCTCGACCACGGCCGACCCGTCGGGCAGCCGCAGCCACGCGGCGTCCACCGGACGGTCGTCGGGGCCCTGCACGGTGACGGGCACGCGCTCGGCACCGGGCACGGAACCGGCGAACGCGTCGAGCGTGCCCTCGCCGCCGTCGGCCATGGGCTTCTCGACGAGCTCGTCGTCGGGTGCGACCGTGCGCCACCCGCGCGCGAGCGCCGCGGCGGCGTCGGAAGCGGTGGCCGTGCCCTTGAACGAGTCGGGCGCGAAGACGATGCGGCGCGTCATCCGGCCCGCCCGTCGACCGCGCCCGCGCCCAGGCCGAGATCGGCGGCAGAGGGCGCCGGCACGTGCGAGAGCCAGGCGAGCGCCTGCGAGATCAGCGCACGATGCTCGGCGGAGTCGTACGAGCGCGTGTCGTGCCCGAGCGCGTCGTACACGAGCCGCGAGCGCCCGAACTCACGACCCCAGACGAGCGGGTGCCGGATGCCGTCCTCGACATGCTCGGCGATGGGCTCGATCACGTCGTACTGGTGCAGGTCGGTGTACCGCTCGTCCTCCACCGTGAAGTCGTCGATCCCCTCGCGCACGGGATGGTGCCCGACGAGGTGCACGAGGGCGTCGCCGAACGGCGGATGCCACGACTCGTCGGGCTCCCATCGAGCGCCGAGCGCGCGGTCGAACGCGCCGTAGTCGCGCAGGCTGGACGCGGCCGCGTGCATCGCGAGGATGCCGATGCCGCGCTCGAGCGCCGCGTCGAGGGCCGCCGGGTCGACGAGGTCGTCGGCCCCGTCGTCCCCGCCGTCGGGGATCGGGCCGTCGGGGTCGCCGGCGTTCACGACGACCAGGGTCACGTCGTCGTCGAGCGTCGCGAGCGCGTCATCCACGTCCGCCCGCACCTCGACCTCGAACCCGGCGTCGCGCACGAGCTCGGCGAGCCGCGCGCTGGTCTCGGGGTACGGATGCCACGGGTCGTCGTATCGCCCGGCTCCGCTCAGGATGATGGCGCGCATGGAACCTCCTCGGTCGGCGGCATCGTACGACGCTCAGTCGCTGAGCACCATGGCCCAGTCGTACGCCTCGAGCCGGACCTCCGCCATCCGGTTGCCCGAGACGGCGTCGACGCCGTCGATCTCGATGGTCACCGCCGGGCCGCCGTGGTTGATGACCGTGAGGAGCCGACCCCGTCGTGCGGCCTCGACGTGGGCGGGGAGCCCCGCGACGACCGGCTCCACCCCGGTCGTCGCGAGGAGTCGGTCGACGACGGCCTGCACGCCGGCCTCGTCGGGAATCGTGGCGAGGTACCTGGCGCTCCCGGCGCCCACCGCGCGCACCGTGAGTGCCGGGTCGCCGGCCCGACGGCCATCGGTGAAGGATGCCTCGACGCGCGCGTCCTCGGCGACGAGCCGCACCTCCTCGGCGAGCAACGTGCCGGTCCCGGCGATCGTCTCGGCGGTCGCGCCGACCTCGCCGCGCTCACCCCGGAATGGAGCCTGCCGCTCGCCAGGCGTCCCGGCGGGCGCATCGACGGGCACCAGCGCCCCGAAGTCCTCGATGCGGATGCCGCACAGCGGGCCGAGCTGCGTCGCGAATCCGCCGTCGCGGAAACGGTCGAACTCATCGACCACGTCGGTGAACGGCCCGGCGAGCAGGTGCCCGCCCGCCTCGACGAACGACGTGAGCGCCGCGGCATCCGCCTCGCGCACCAGGTACAGCAGGGGCGCGATCGCGACGTCGTAGCCGTCGCCCACGCGTGACGCCGGCACCACATCGACCTGCACGTGCCGTCGATGCAGCGCGCGGTACCAGCGCTGGATCACAGCGAGGTAGTCGAGCGCGTTCTGCGGGTGGTCGGACGCCTCGACGGCCCACCAGTTCTCCCAGTCGAACACGAGCGCGACCCTCGCATCGCGGGCCCCCGCCTCACCCGACGGCAGTTCGGGCAGCCCCGCCAGGTCGGCGCCGAGCGCGATGACCTCGCGCCACGTGCGGGTGTCGGTGCCGGCGTGCGGCAGCATCGCCGAGTGGAACTTCTCGGCGCCTGCCCGCGACTGGCGCCACTGGAAGAACAGGATGCCGTCGGCGCCGCGCCCGATCGCCTGGGCACTGAGCGCGGCCATCTGCCCGGGTGCCTTGGGCGCGTTCGTCGGGCGCCAGTTCAGCGCGTTCGTCGACTGCTCCATGAGGATCCACGGCACCTCGGGCTTGACCGAGCGGACGAGGTCGCGCTGGAACGCTGCCGCGCGGAAGGACTCCGGGTCGTTCGGGTCGGGGTACGCGTCGTCGCTGATCACGTCCATGTGCTCGGCCCACTCGGCGTAGTTCGCGGGCTTGAACGCACCCATGAAGTTCGTCGTGATCGGCTGCGTCGCGCCGGCGGCGAGCAGGATGTCGCGCTCCATGAGGTAGCACTCGAGCAGCATGTCGCTCGTGAAGCGGCGGAAGTCGAGCTCCTGGCCGGGGTTGCGGCTGTACGGCGCCTTGCGCGGCGGGAACACCTCGTCGAACGACTGGTAGCGCTGCGACCAGAAGTTCGTGCCCCATGCGTCGTTGAGCGCCTGGATGTCGGGGTAGCGATCGGCGAGCCAGCGACGGAACGCGTCGCGTGCGGCATCCGAGTAGTCGGCGTTGAGGTGGCAGCCGTACTCGTTGTTGACGTGCCACATGACGACGCCCGGGTGGTCGGCGTACCGCTCCGCGATCGCGGTGACGAGTTCTCCAGCGAGGCGTCGGTACACAGGCGACGACGGTGCGAACTGCTGGCGGCTGCCCGGCCAGTACGTGGCGCCGTCCTCGTCCTGCGGGAGCATCTCGGGGTAGGCGGCTGTCGCCCACGGCGGCGGCGACGCGGTCGCGGTCGCCAGGTCGACGGCGATGCCGCCGTCGTGCAGCAGGTCGATGACGCGATCGAGCCACGCGAAGTCGAACTCGCCTTCGCGCGGCTGGAGGCGCGACCACGAGAAGATGCCGAGGCTCACCATGGTGACGCCCGCCTCGCGCATCCGTGCGACGTCCTCGGGCCAGACCTCTTCGGGCCACTGCTCGGGGTTGTAGTCGGCGCCGTAGTGCACGGGTGTCCTCTCTCCACGTCGAGGTTGCGAAAGATACCGAGTGGGCGATCTTGGCGGTCCATCGGAGATGGATCCCGCCAGGATCGCCCACTCGAGGGGGCTGGTCGCTCAGCCGAGGATGACGTTCGCCTCGGTGAAGAACTGCGACACCGCGTCATCCACGCTGATCGCGCCGAGTCCGATCGACTTGCCGAGGTCCCAGAAGGTCTGCTCGAGCGAGCCGTAGCCCACGACCGGCACGGGCGGGGCGTCGCCGATGCGGTCGGCGACCGACTCGAGGTAGTCGGCGACCTGCGCGTCGACGCCCTCGAGGGTCGTGCCCGCGAGCTTCGTCTCGGAGGCCGGGAAGCCCAGCGTGGTGCCGAAGACCTCACCTGCCTTCTCGCTGTTCACGACGTAGTCGAGCCACAGCGCGGCCGCCTCGGGGTGCTCGGTGTCGGCCGAGATCGCCATCTGCAGGCCGGCCTGTCGGTAGAGGTCCTTGCCGTCGGGCTCGTCGGTGGGCGGCGCGACCAGCGTGATCGACGCGGCGCCCGAGTCGGCGAGGTAGCCGCCGAGGAAGTTGCTCCAGCTGCCCTCGCTCGCGGTGAGGTTGGCGCCGAAGCCCGAGATCGGCGAGATCTCCTCGAGCTTCTGCTGCGGGATCGCGATGCCGTCGCGCGCAGCGGCACCCGACTCCCAGAACTCGCGGAGCTCGTCCTCGGTGAAGCCGAGCTCGCCGTCCTCGGTGTAGAGGTTCCCACCCTGCGCGCGCAACACGTTCTCGAACGTCTGGATGCGCTGGGTCATGTCGGTGCCGCCGTAGACCGCGCCGCCGGTCGCCTCGGTGACCGACGCCATCCACTCGTCGTACTCCTCGTACGAGGTGCCGCCCTCGTACGGTTCAACGCCCGCCTGCTCGATGAGCGCGTCGTTCAGGAAGACCGCCCACGCGCTGTAGCCGGTCGGCAGCGAGAACTGCGTGCCCTCGAGCTGGCCGGTCGCCTTGAGGCCGTCGTCGAAGGCGTCGAAGTCGACGTAGTCCGAGACCTCGGCGAGGTCGAGCAGCAGGCCGGGCTCGGCGTACTCGCGCAGGTACGAGTCGGAGAACTGCCATACGTCGGGCAGGCCGCCGCCCGCCGCCTCGGTCTTGCGCTTCTCCCAGTACGACGGGAAGTCGGTGAAGTTTCCGTCGATCGTGATGTTGGGGTGCTCCTCCTCGAATGCGTCGATGAGCTGCTGGTAGCGCTGGGCGCGGTCGTCGTTGCCCCACCAGGTGAAGGTGAGCGTCACCTCCTCGTCGGGGTCGTAGTCGGATGCCTCGCCTCCGCCGCTCGCGCAGCCGGTGAGCGCGAGGGCCGCGATCCCGGTGATGGCTGCCGCGGCGAGCATGCGTCGCCGGCCGTTCCTCGTGAACATCTGTCCTCCGTCGTCGTCGTCGGGTGTGCGCGCTTGGGGGGTTAGGGAAAGCGCTTCCCGAAGCGTAGCGTCCAACGTTGGAGATCGTCAATGTCGAATCGCAGGTGTCGCTGACAGCTGCTCGAGACGTCGCGGATGCGGGGTGCGACCAGGCATTCGCGACATCTCGAGCGCCGGCGGTCGATGCAGCAGCCCCGGCTGCGTACGCATGGCGGCCCGCTCGGCCCGCTCGGCGCGCTCGGCGCTCGACCGGCTCGTCGGGTGGCGCTCGACGGTGCGGCGCGCCACCGGCTGACCGGACGAACCCGGGCGGGATCAGCGACCGGGGCGGCGTCAGCGGTAGAAGCCCTCGCGCAGGTTGATGCCGTGCTCGACCCACGCCTTCATCGCTGCGAGCATGCCGGTCCAGCCCTCGCAATTGCCGAACGCGTGCTTCGCACCGTCGGGCGTGGCCAGCCACGACGCCTCGGTGATCGTGACGAGTGTGCGCGTGTCGTCGTCGATCGGCTCGAATTCGAACGTCGTGCGGGTCGTCCCGCTCGCGCCTGCCGTGGCCTCGCCATCCCATTCGATGACGATCCGGCGCGGCGGGTCGGCCTCGACGACCCTGACCGGGAACGCGCCGGGGAAGTCATGGAAGTCCCATGTCACCTCTGCGCCCGGCACGAGGCGGCCCCGTGCCCCGCCGGTCGTGAAGTAGTTCGAGAGCTGCTCGGGGTCGGCGACGGCCTCGTACACCTCGGCCACCGGGCGAGCGATGCGCCCGGAGACGGTGAAGGAGAGCGTGTCGAGCTTCGCTGCATCGTTCATGTTGTATTTTTATCACATGTCACGCTTCGCCGAACAGCTCTCCGACGACGACCGGGTGTTCAAGGCGCTCGCCTCACCGGTGCGCCGCCGCATGCTCGACGCGCTGCGCGACTCGACGCACACGACGGGGTCGCTCTGCGCGCGGTTCCCCGACCTCGACCGGACCACCGTGCTGCAGCACCTGCGCGTACTCGAGGATGCCGAACTCGTGGACGGCCGTCGGATCGGCCGCGAGCGCCACCTCTCGCTCGCCCCGCTCCCGATCAAGCGCATCCATGACCGCTGGATCAGCGACTACACGCGCGCCGCCGTCGAGCTGCTCGACCGCCTCGACCGCTCGGCGGACACCTCACCTGCCTGGTGACCCGTTGCGCGGAGGAAGTCCGCGACCGCGTCGCACCGCCCGTGAAACGACGTGACGAGCCCTGGCTCACTCGTCGATGACGGCCGCCAGGTCGGCACCAGCGCGCATGAGCGCGATGCTGCGCGCGGAGATGCGGTCCAGGCGTTCGGCGAGGATGCGGTCGGCCTCCTGCGTGCCGCCGAGGTCGCGCAGGTCGGCCATGACGTCGTGCACTGCCGGGATGCCGTACCCGGCGGCGCGCAAGGCCACGACGATGCGCGCCCCGTCGACCGCCATCGGCGCGTAGCGGCGTGCGCGGAGCGACGTGACCCGGTCGGGCCGCACCAGGCCTTCCTGCTCCCAGAACCGCAACGTCGACGTGCGCACGCCGAGGGCCGAGGCGAGCTCGCCGATGGTCATCGCGTCGTCCGGTCGAGCGCCGACGCCCGCAGCAGGATCGACCGTGCCCGCCGTGCCGGCGGCCTCGCCCGATTCTGCCGCGTTGGCTTCGGCCCGGATGACGCGCAGCGCCGCCTGCGCGCGCTCAACCGCGTCGCGCTCGCGCTGCAGCCGAACGTGCACGGCGTCGATCGCGGCGGCCGCGTCCGCAAGCGTCGTGGAGGGCACACGGGCCAGCAGGCGTCGCGCTTCGAGCGGCCCGGCGGCCGCCGCGAGCCCACGATACGCCGCGAGCGCGCGCACGTGCCGTGTCGAGTACGACCGATATCCGTTCGCCTCGCGTACGGCGGCCGGGATCACGCCGAGGCGCTCGAGGTCGCGCACCTGCTGGACGGAGTAGCCCGACCGGCGTGCGACCTCGACCGTCCGGAGCGGTCGCCCGTCTGCGACATCCGTCTCAGCGTTCATCCAACCCCACACAAGCACTTGAAGGAGATGCTCGAATCATGAGTATGCAGCAGATCATCGAGATCGTGCGCGGATTCGAGGGCGTCCTGATCCTGCAGCCGCAGCCCGGCGATGGCACCCCGGATGTCGCGTGGGGCGATGCGTTCTTCTACTACAGCCCCGGCGGCGGGACCCCGGAGCACACGCAGCCCTACGCGACCATCGTCACGAAGGACTACCCCGACGACGCCGCCTCGGACCTCGGCGCCCCCGATCGCTGGCGCGTGAACATCCACGTCGACCGCGCGACCTTCCGCGAGTCGACGGGCGAAGATCCGCGCCGCCTCACCTCAGTTCACGACTTCGCGGCAGCCGACGTCATCAATCCTCACCCGGTCTACGGCGCACTCGGCTGGATCTGCGTGGTCGTGCCGGCCGAGCGCACGATGGAGCAGGTGGTCGCGCTCCTCCGGCAGGCGCATGACGCCGCGCGATCCCGAGCGACGCGACGCGCGGAGGTCGGCGGCCCCACATGAGCGGCCTCCCTCACGATCGAACGGTCGCGGATGCAGGATGCGACCATGCATTCGCGACCTCTCGATCGCCCGGCGGTCAGCCGGCGTGTGCCTTCCCGCCCCGCGGCCGCTCGGGCACGGCCACGATCGCGAGCGCGACGCAGCCGAGCGCCGGCACGACGAGCGGCACCAGCTGCCACGTCACGACGACCGCGAAGACCGCGGTCGCGACGAGGTAGGCGGCGCCGATCGGGTCGGCCGCGACGGCGGCCGGAACCGAGCGCAGCGCGCCGAGCCATCCGATGCGCGGCGTCCAGCGCCCCGCCGCCGTGAACAGCGCGAGTGCGATCGCGGCGAGCCCGAGCCATCCGATCGCCGCGACCATCGGCCCCCCGGGCAGCATGCCGCTGTTCGCGAGGTCGACATCGAGCAGCAGCACGAGCACGAGCACGACGGATGCCGCGCCGACCCCAAGGCCGCCGAGCAGGCCGGCGCGCACATCGGCCCAGAACGCGCCCATCGACGACGACTCGGCCTTGAGGAACCGCCGGAGGTGCCGTACGCCCGCCGCCAGGGCGGCCGGGAATGTCACGACCGGGATCGACACGAGGGTGACGAGCACGCCGATGAGGAGGACCTCGCCGAGCAGCCCGAACGCGCTCGTCGCGCCGGGGAAGCGGGCCGGCGGCGCGTCGGATCGCGTCGGGCCGCTGCCCGACCGATCGGCGCGGCGCGCCGCCCGCTCGCTGAGGCGAGACATCCGCTCGCCCCTAGCCCTTGAGCCCCTGGGTCGCCACGCCGGCGACGAGGAACCGCTGGAACACGATGAAGAAGATCAGGATCGGCAGCAGCGCCAGGAACGACACGGCGACGGTCGCGCCGTAGTCGGACGACGAGGTCTGGTCGTTGTACAGCCGCAGCGCGACCGGTAACGGGTACAGCTCGGGGCTGTTCACGTACAGCAGGGGGCCGAGGAAGTCGTTCCAGGTCCAGATGAACGTGAAGATCGCGCAGGTGATCAGCGCCGGCTTGATCAGCGGCAGGATGATCGAGAAGAAGATGCGCCAGTGGCCGGCGCCGTCGATCTTCGCCGCCTCGTCCATGTCGCGCGGGATGTTGCGGATGAACTGCACGATCAGGAAGACGAAGAACGCCTCGGTCGCGAGGAACTTCGGCAGGATCAGCGGCCAGTACGTGTCCACGAGTTCGAGCTTCTGGAACATGATGTACTGCGGGATGATCACGACGTGGAACGGCAGCAGCAGCGTGCCGATCATCGCCGCGAACAGGATGCCGACGCCCTTGAACTGCACCCGGGCGAACGCGTACGCGGCCAGCGCCGAGCTCAGCAGGGTGCCCACGACCGCGGCGACCGCGATGATCAGCGAGTTGGCGAAGAACCGCCACAGCGGCACGCCGCCGATGCCCTCGAGCACCTTGAAGTAGTTGTCGATGGTGGGCTGATCGGGCAGCAGGCCCGGGTTCTGGCCGAATTCGCTCGACGGCTTGAACGTCGCGAAGGTCATCCAGATCAGCGGGTAGAGCACGATCGCGGTCAGCGCGAGCAGCACCACGAACCAGATGACCGTGTTGATCGTCTTGCGCTTGACCCGGCGGCGACCCCCGGTGGCGCGCTCCTGCGTCTCGATCTCGAGGAACTCGGGGCGGGCGATCTCGGAGGTTGACGTGGTCATCGGTTCTCTCCCGCGTAGTGCACCCACGACTTCTGGGTCTTGAAGAGGACGGCGGCGATGATCGCGACCACGATCACGAGGACCCACGCCATCGCTGCGGCGTAGCCCATCTGCAGGTCGGCGAAGCCGCGCTTGTAAAGGTAGACGGTGTAGAAGTTGGTCATGCCCGCCGGCCCACCCGAGCCGTTGGAGATGATGTACGCCGCGGCGAACACCTGGAACGCGTTGATCAGCTCGAGCAGCAGGTTGAAGAAGATCACGCTCGAGAGCATCGGGAACGTGACCGAGCGGAACTTCCGCACCGGCCCGGCACCGTCGACCTCGGCCGCCTCGTACAGCTCCTGCGGGACCTGCTTGAGGCCGGCGAGGAAGATCACCATCGGCGCGCCGAACTGCCACACCGCCAGCAGGATCATCATCGGCAGCACCAGGGCCACGTTGCCGACCCAGCCACCGAGCTCGATGCCGAAGAAGCTCAGCGTGTTGTCGACCGGGCCGTCGGTGGTGAACATCGCCCGCCACACGATCGCGACCGACACGCTCGCGCCGATCAGGCTCGGGGCGTAGAACGAGGAGCGGAAGAACGCCGAGCCGCGGTCGCGATAGTTCAGGAGCATCGCCACGCCCAGCGCCGCGGCCAGCTTGATCGGGGTGCCGACCAGCACGTAGATCAGCGTGATCTGCACCGACTGGATGTACACCGGGTCCTCGGTGAACATGCGGACGAAGTTGTCGAAGCCGATCCACTCCGGCTCGGTGAACAGGTTGTACTTGGTGAACGCCAGGTACAGCGAGTACAGCATCGGGCCGAGCGTCAGCCCGAGGAAGCCGATCATCCACGGCAGGAGGAAGGTGTAGCCGGCGGCCGTCTCACGGCGGTTGCGGGCCTTGATGCCCGCGCGTGCGGGACCCTCGGGGCGGCGACGGCTGGAACGGCGCGTGCCGTCCTCCTCTGCGGTGACGATCGCCCTCGTCAATGTGGTGCTCACTGTGTGTCTCCCGGTTCGATCCTGAGGCTACCCCGGGTCCGGACCGCCATGCGGGGCCCGGACCCGGGCGCTGCCTACTGGTTCAGCAGGACGTCCATCTCGGCGAAGAACTGCTCGACCGCCTCGTCGACGGTCAGGGTGCCGTAGACGAGCTCCTGGCCGATCAGGCGGAACTTCTCCTCGATCTGGCCGTAGCTCGTGACCGGCACGGGCGGGGCGTCGCCGAGGCGGTCGGCGATGGAGGCCTCGTAGTCGGCGATCTGCTGGCCGAGCGGGTCGAGCTCAGCGCCCTCGAGTTGCGTCTCCGACGCGGGGATGCCGCGGTTGCTGCCGAACGCGGCACCCACCTCGGGCGCGTTCACGAGGTAATTGAGCAGCGTCGCCGCGGCCTCGGGGTGGTCGGTCGTCGACGAGATCGAGTGCAGCATGGACGGCTTGAGGTACAGGTCCTTCGCGCCCTCCTCGGTCACGGGCGGGGCGACCAGGCCGAGTTCGGTGTAGCCCTCGCCGAGGTTGCCGAGGTAGCTGGCGCCGAAGTTGTCCCACGTGAGTTCGCTCGCCGTGAGGGCCGTGTCGAAGCCCGAAAGCGGGTAGACCTCCTCGAGTCGCTGCTGGCCGATGACCGACCCGTCGGTGCGGATCTCGTCGCCCTGCTTCCAGAACGCGGCCAGGTCCTCCTCGGTGAAGTTGGGCTCGCCCTCCTCGGTGAAGAGGTCCTCGCCATCGGCGCGCTGGGAGATCTCGAAGTTCTGGATGCGGCCGGTCCAGTCGGTGCCGCCCGTGAGTTCGACGCCGGCTGCGTCAGCCCCGTCGGTGACCTCCTTCATCCAGGCGTTGTAGTCGTCCCAGTCGCCGCCGCCGAACTCCTCGACGCCGGCCTGCTCGAGCAAGGCCGGGTTGGTGTACATGCCCCACGCGTTCGTGGAGGTCGGGATGCCCGTGGTCTCGTCGCCCACGACGCCGATGTTCAGGATCTCCTCGCTGAGCGGCTCGGTGTCGATGATGTTGCCGAGGTAGGGCTCGAGGTCGAGCAGCAGGCCGTTCTCGGAGTAGTGGCGGAGGTAGGAGTAGTCGAACTGCATGACGTCGGGCAGGCCGCCACCGGCCGCCTCGGTCTGCCGCTTCTCCCAGAACTCTGGGAAGCCGAGGAACGAGGTGTTGACCGTGATGTTCGGGTACTCCTCGTTGAATGCGGCGAGCGCCTCGTCGTACATCTCGGCGCGGACGTCGTTGCCCCAGAAGGCGAAATCGAGCGTGACCTTCTCGTCGGGGTCGTAGGTCGCGGCGGGCTCGGAGCCTCCGCCGGCGCACCCCGTGAGCACGAGGGCCGCGCTCGCCGTGACCGCGGCGGCGGCGAGTGCCGCGCGACGCGTGCGAATGTTGAACATCGTTGTCCTCCCGGAAACGTCTCTGTCTGCCTGGTGCGGGTGGCACTTCGGGAAAGCGCTTCCCCAAAGATAGCCGGTCGCCGTCCATCGGTCAATCAGATCCACAAAATCGTTTCAATCGATATCCGGCCGTGACCATGCTGCACCGACGGCGGCGCGCGCGGATCAGCTCCCGAGCGGAACGACCGCGGCGTCGCGGTCGCACACGAGCCGGCCGTCGACGACGGTCAGCGAGGCGGCGAACACGGCGCTCAGGCGCGCGGTCGCGGCATCCGACGACCCCAGCTCCGAGCCGTCCCAGTGCGGGTGCGTGAAGTAGTACAGGATGGCCCGATCTGCCTCGACCACCACGTCGCCGTGCCGCCCGAAGGTCTCGTCGCCGCGCCGCCGCCCCGGCTCGCCGAGGATCACGTCGTCGGGGCCGCCCTGCCGGGTCCAGTGGACGGCGTCGGTCGAGCGGTGCACGCCCATTCCGCGCCACTCGTCGACGAGCATCCACCACCAGCCGCCGAGCTCGAACACGTTCGGTCCCTCGTGCGGCCGCCCGCCGATGGCGCGGCCCTCGACCCGCCAAGATCCCGGGGCGAGATCCTCGCTCGATGCCACCCAGGTGGTCGAGCCATCCGCCTCGTCCTTGAACCACAGCCGCCAGATGCCGTCGAGGCAGCGCGCGACGCACGCGTCGATCACGCGATCGCTGCTGAGCCGGATGTCGCCGACGACCCGCCATCGCTCGAGGTCGTCGCTCACGTACTCGACGATCCGGCGCGCGTGCCCCTCCCATCGGTCGGGGATCCCGTCGATCACGGTGAGGTACATGCGGTACCGCTCGCCGTCGTGGATGACCTCGGGCGCCCAGTGCGTCTCGTCCCACCCCGACTCGGAATCGCCCAGTCGCAGGTCGTCGACCGTGCCGGCGTACTGCCAGTCCACGCCGTCGACCGAGCGCGCGACGCCGATGCGACTGCCGTGCACCCACGCGACGCCGGGCTCGTCGACACCGGCGCGGCGCTGCGTGAAGAACATCCACCACTCCCCCGTCGCCCGGTGACGGATCACGGCGGGGTCGGTGGCGCCGTCGTGCACCGGATCGTGGAAGAGCGCGTCGTCGCCGGGCAGTGGGACGCCGACGCGTGGCGCGCGGGCCGCGACATCGGCTCGGGCGTCGCGGTCGCTCATCGGCGCAGGTCGGTGATCGGGCTCTCGAGGCTCCGAAGGCGGTCGGTGTCGTCGCGCAGGGTCTGGCGCGTGACGGTGCGACCCGTGGCGGCCGACGAGTAGATCGCGGTCACGATCTCGAACGAGCGCGCGGGGTCGCTCGCCGTGGGCGGGAGCGGCCCGCCGGTCACGAGGGCGCGGTAGATGTCGCGCACGAGCGGCTCGTGACCGCTCGCCTCCTCGGCCTCGGGGAGGGCCCAGCGAGCGGCCATGGACTCGTGCACATGCGGGGCGGGCGAGATCCGCCAGTGCTCGTGCCCGTGCCCGTAGAGGTGGTCGACGGTCACGGTCGCGAGCTCGGTGTCGATGCGGATGGTGCTGACCTCGCGCGGCGAGAGCGCGCTCGTCGTGACCGAGGCGACCACGCCGTTCTCGAACTCGACGGTCGCGGTGGAGACGTCCTCCATCTCGGTCTCGCGGGCGAGCCGCCAGAGCCGGCCGTGCACACTCGCCCAGTCGCCGAGCAGCCACGCCAGGAGGTCGATCTGGTGGATGCCGAGGCCGAGCGTTGGACCGCCGCCCTCGGTCGCCCACCTGCCGCGCCACGGCACCGCGAAGTACGCCGGGTCGCGGTACCAGAGCGTCTCGCACGTCGCGACGAGGGGACGGCCGAGCGCGCCGGACTCGAGCAACTGCCGCACGTGCGCGGCGGCCGTGCCTGTGCGCTGCTGGAACACCACGGCCAGCCGTCGATCGTTGCGCGACGCGGCCTCGGTCATGGCGTCGAGCTCGCCGAGCGAGAGGGCCGCGGGCTTCTCGCAGATCACGTGCAGGCCGGCGTCGAAGGCGGCGATCGCCTGCTCGGCGTGCACGCCGGGAGGGGTGCAGATGTGCAGGACCTCGACGTTGCGCGCGGCGAGCAGTGCGTCGAGCGACGAGGCGACGGCGGGGCCGGCCGGGTTGCCCCAGAGCTCGGCGAAGCGCCCCGCCGCCTCGGCGTCGCGATCGACGACGGCGACGAGCTCGGCGTTCGGCGTCGCCGCGATCGCCTTCGCGTGCGCGTTGGCGATCGCGCCGGTGCCGATGATCGCGGCGCGCATCGGACCGGACGTGTCGGACGGGGCGTGCGCGGTGTGCGCGGCGGGGTCGGTCATCGTGCTCCTCCGATGCGGTCGATGGTGCGGTCGGGCCTGCGGTCGGGGGCGGCGTCGGGCGTCGTGTCGTAGCGCTGCAGCCGCCCGCACATGCCGAGGGCGAGCGAGACGGATGCCTCGGCGACGCGTGCCTCGGCGAGGCTCGGCTCGCGCTGCGCCTCGAGCGCTGCCAGCCGCTCGCCGGTCTCGCGGGCGGCGGCGAGCGCGCCGGCCTCCCAGCGAGCTCGCCACTCGGGGACGCTCGGCACGACGAGCGCGGCGGCGCGCGCGTGCAGGCGGGCGAGACGGTCGGCGTCGACCGTGCCGTCGTCGCGGAACAACGCGAGACAGCCCGCGACGGCGAGGTCGCGGCGCGCGACGGACGCGGCGAGTCGGGCGGCGTCGGATGCCTCGGGGCCGGGTAGCGCCGCGGCATCCGCGTATCGCCCGGGGTCGGCGAGCACGTCGTCGGGGAAGGTCATCACGGCGTCGCCGGCCTCGGGCAGCCCGGCGTTCTGCATGATCACGCGGACCTCGAGACCGCCGTCGTTCACCGCGCGGTGGATCACACCGGGCGCGAACCAGACCAGGTCGCCCGGCGCGAGCGCGCGCTCGGCGAACGTGCCGGCGCCGTCGATCGTGTGGAGGCGACCGCGCCCGCCGACGACGAGGTACGCCTCGGCCGAGACGAGGTGCAGGTGCGGGGTGCCGCCCGCGAGCCCGTCGGGGGCGACGGTGTCGTACACCTCGAGGGCGCTGACGGCGGTCGCACCGGGGAACGTGGGCGCGGTCATGGGACGCCGCCCGTCGCGCCGGCCGCCACCGCCGCGTTCGTGCCGGTCTCCCCGACCGTCGTCTCGGGCGCGAGCAGCTCTCCCATCCGATCGGCCGCCTGTGCGGCGAGCCGGGCAGCGCGTGCCGCGTCGCCCGCGCCATCCGCCACGACCACGGCGTAGCGCAACGACATCGTCGCGCCGGGCTCGATCTCGTGCTCCTCGCTGAAGAAGGGCGCGGGGCAGAGGCACGCGAACTCGGCGCTGCGGGCGAACCACTGCGGTGGGTGCTGCAGGTTGCCCGGGTCGTCGACGATGACGACGGTCGACGCCCCATCGGTCTCGTCGTGACGACCGGTGAAGCCCATCCACGGCGCGCGCGTGCCTCGCAGTTCGTCGCCGCCCGCGACGCCGGGCGCGAGCACCTGCCCGCCCGTGAACGACCGGGGGCCGCGCCAGAAGAGACCGCCGTACCCGGCGTTCTCGCGCCCCCGGGTCGTGGGCGATCCGATCGAGATCGCGCGGTCGGTGGCGTTGGTCATGCTCGTCGCGAACCCGAGCACCCAGGCGTCGTCGCTGAGCACGGATGCCGCGAGCGTGCGCTCCTCGTCGAAGATGCGCTCGCCCGCCTGCGTGATCCACTCGAGGCGCTCGACGCAGCGCGCCGCGCCGCGCCCCGCCGCGGCGGCATCCTTCGGCGCGAAGGCCACGTGCCGCTGCTCGCCGTTGTTCGGCAGCTGCATGTACCCCTCTCCGCGCACGAACGTCGGACCGCCCCAGAAGTTCTCGTCGCCGACGACCGGGAGCGACCAGGCGATGCCCTTGTGCCAGACGTGGTCGTGCGGGCGGTAGAGCGACACGGTCTCGCCGCCGAGGGTGCGGAGCGGGCTCACGTACGGACGCGGCGACTCGAACGTCGGGTGCTCGGGACGGAAGACGTACTCCGCGAGGATCTCGCCCTGGGCGTGGATCATGATGCGGTCGTCGTCGCGCGTGATCCGGAGGTCGGTCATCGGTCTCCTTCTGGTCGTCGTCGATCCGTGTCGCGTTCCGGTGCGCATCGGGCGGGAAAACGCTATCCAGCAGCCTACACGGCAGTGCCATCCCGACTCCATACTGCTCCTCACGGCCGACACTCGCCTCGTGCAGTTCGTCGGCGACCGCGCGCGCCGAGGCCGCTCAGTCGCCCCATCGACCGGCCACGGACGCAACGGGTCCTCGCCGATCACGAGTCCTCAGCACTTGCGCCCGGCGAGAACTGACCTAGGCTTCACGAGAAAGCGGTTTCCCACGCTTGCGAACAAGGGAGCAGCGATGCGCGTCGTGGTCACCGGATCCTCGGGCCGCCTCGGGCGCTCGCTCGCCTCGGGCCTCGCCACCGTCGGTCACGAGGTGGTCGGCGTCGACCGCGCGCCTGCCGGTCTCGACGGCGTCGAGGAGCGCACGGCCGACCTCGCCGCGCCGGGTGCCGCCGCCGCGGTGATCGGCGGCCTCCGCCCGGACGTCCTCGTGCACCTCGCGGGCGTCGCGGTGCCGTTCAGCGCACCCGAGCGCGACATCCTGCTCACCAATGCCGCGTTGGCGCACGACGTGCTCGCGGCCGCGGCATCCGCCGGCGTCCGACGCGTGCTCGCCGCCTCGAGCCCGACACCCATCGGGTACTCCTCCCCCGCGTGGCGCGCCGGCACCGTGCCGATCGACGAGACCCACCCGCTCGAGCCCGCCAACGCGTACGCATTGTCGAAGGTCGTCATCGAGGAGACCGTGCGCATGTTCGCGCGCACCGCCCCGGGCGAGTACGGGTTCTTCAGGCCCTGCTACGTGATCTCACCCGAGGAGTGGGCGGGCGCCCCGACCCAGCAGGGCCACACGGTCGCGGAACGTCTTGCCGACCCCGCGCTCGCAGCCGTGAGCCTGTTCAACTACGTCGACGCGCGCGACGTTGCCGGGTTCGTCGACGCCTGGCTCGCGGCGCCCGCCGACGCCGTCGACGGCGAGGGCTACTTCGTCGGCGCGGCCGACGCGCTGGCGACGCGGCCCGTCGCCGAGCTGTGGCGCGAATTCGCGCCTGGGCTCGGCCCCGCCGCCGACGCGCTGGTGGGCACGGCGCCCGTGTTCTCCATCCGCAAGGCCGCCGACCGCCTCGGCTGGACGCCGCAACGCGACTGGCGCACCGAACTCGCCACGGCCGGAATCACCGACATTCCGCAACCGACCGAAGCGAGGAACGCATGATCAGGACCACGCCCGCCGCCCGCCTGGACTTCGACGGGGTGCTGTTCTTCCCGGTCACCCCGTTCGACGGCGCCGGACGCATCGACCACGACGTGCTCGCCGAGCACCTCGCCTCGCGGATGCCGTTCGGGCCGGGCGGCGTGTTCCCGGCGTGCGGTACGGGCGAGTTCCACGCGCTGTCCGCGGGCGAGGTGCTCGAGGTCGTGCGCACGAGCGTCGACGTCGTCGCGGGCCGCGTGCCGGTGATCTCCGGCTCCGGCGGTCCGCTCGGCCACGCGATCGAGCTCGCGCGCGGCGCGGCCGACGCGGGGGCCGACGGGCTGCTGCTCCTGCCGCCGTATCTGGTCTCAGGCACGACCGACGGGCTCGTCGCGTGGGTCGAGGCGGTCGCCGCGGCATCCGGTCTGCCCGTCATCGTCTACCACCGCGGCACCGCGCGCTACACCGCCGACGCGGTCACCCGTCTCGCCGCGAACCCGAAGGTCGTCGGCTTCAAGGACGGCACGGGCGACATCGGCCTCGCACAGGAGATCGTGCTCGCCGCCGAGGCCGCGGGCCGCGAGGATTGGGCGTTCTTCAACGGCCTGCTCACCGCCGAGCTCAGCCAGGGCGCGTACCGCGGCATCGGCATCGCGCTGTACTCGTCGGCCGCGTTCGCGATGCTCCCCGAGCTGGCCGCGCTGCACTATCGGGCGTACGCCGACGGCGACGAGACGACGCGGATGGTGCTGCTCCGCGAGTTCTACACGCCCCTCGTGCGCCTTCGCGACGAGACGCCAGGATTCGGCGTGTCGCTCATCAAGGCGGGCCTGCGCCTGCGCGGGCTGCCGGTCGGATCGGTGCGCCCGCCGCTGGTCGACCCGACACCCGAGCAGGAGGCGCGGCTGCGCTCCATCCTCGACACAGGGCTGGAGCTGGCCGAGCGACTCGCATCGGATGGCGCGACCGCACCGCCCGCGGAGGAGGCACGCGCCCGGTGACCGCCACCATCGCCCGGCTCGCGACCCGGCCGATCCGGATCCCGCTCCGCCGCCCGTGGGGCCCCGACGTGCCCGACCTCTCGGTCGTCGAGGTCGTCGTCGAGGACTCCGATGGCGCGCGCGGCTTCGGCTTCTCGTGGACGCCGACGATCGGCGCGGCCGCCGTGCAGGCTCACCTCGACCGCGACATCGCCGACTTCGCGATCGGACGCGAGGCCGAGGCATCCGCCCTCTGGGAACCGCTCTGGACGCACCTGCACGAGGGCGGCGGAGGCGGCATCACGACCATCGCGATGGCCGGCCTGGACCTCGCGCTCTGGGACCTCGCGGGACGCCGCGCCGGCCTGCCGCTGACCGAGCTGATCGGGCGCCGGCACGAGACGGCCACGGTCTACGGCAGCGGCGTGAACCTGCACTACCCGCTCGACGAGCTCGTCGCGCAGGCGGAACGCTTGGTCGCGGCCGGCTTCGACGCCGTCAAGGTCAAGGTCGGCAGCTCGGACCTGTCGCGCGACCTCGAGCGCATCGCCGCGGTCCGCGAGGCCATCGGGCCCGACCGCCGCCTGATGATCGACGCCAACCAACGCTGGGCCCTCGGGCAGGCCGAGCGCGCGATCGGCGAGCTCGCCGCCTTCGATCTCGCCTGGATCGAGGAGCCCCTGCGCGCCGACGACCTCGCCGGCCACGTCGAGCTGCGACGCCGCCTCGAGGTGCCCGTCGCACTCGGCGAGAACCTGTACACGCACTACCGGTTCGCCGAGTTCATCGACGGGGGTGCGGTCGACGTGGTCCAGCCGAACGCGGTCCGCGTCGGCGGCATCACGCCCTTCCTGCGCATCGCCGAGCTCGCGGCCGACCGCGGCGTCGAGCTCGCGCCGCACCTGCTGCTCGAGCTCTCGGCGCAACTCGCGCTCGCCCTTCCGGGCCGGCACCTCGTCGAATCGGTCGAGGACGCGTCGTTCGAGGCGCTCGGCGCACTCGCCGAACCGGCGCCCGTCACGATCGTGGGCGCCACGGTGTCCACCATCGGACGCCCGGGTCTCGGCATACGCTTCTCGGGCGAGCAGTCGGATGGCGCGCCATCCGCTCGACCCACGGAGGAACCATGACCGACACCGTCACCGCGACCGCGACCGACGTCGCCCGCGACACCGCCCCCGCCGAGCTCGACGCGGTCGCCGCTGCGGCCCGCCGCGCCTTCGCGGTCACCGTCGCCTCGACCGCGGCCGAGCGCGCGACCTGGCTGCGCGCCGCCGCCGACGCACTCGACGCCGCCCGTGACGAGCTGGTCGCCATCGCCGACGAGGAGTCGCACCTCGGCGTGCCGCGCCTCACGGGCGAAGTCGCCCGCACCACCGCGCAGCTCCGGCTCTTCGCCGACGCCGTGCTCGAGGGCTCCTACCTCGAGGCGACGATCGACCACCCCGACCCGTCGACGATCCCGCCCCGCCCCGACCTGCGCCGGATGCTTCGCCCGCTCGGTCCGGTCGCGGTGTTCGGCGCGTCGAACTTCCCGTTCGCGTTCTCCGTGGCGGGCGGCGACACCGCCTCGGCGCTCGCGGCCGGCTGCCCCGTCATCGTCAAGGGTCACCCGGCGCATCCGCGCCTCTCGCGCCGCACCGCCGAGGTCGTGGCCGGGGCGCTCGTCGCCGCCGGCGCGCCCGACGGCGTCTTCGGGCACGTCGAGGGCCACGAGACCGGGATCGCGCTCGTGCAGCATCCCGAGGTCCGCGCGGTCGGATTCACCGGATCGCTGCACGGCGGCCGCGCGCTCTTCGACCTCGCCCAGCAGCGGCCCGATCCCATCCCGTTCTACGGCGAGCTCAGCGCCGTGAACCCCGTGCTCATCACGGCGCCCGCACTCGAGGCGCGCGCCGACGAGCTCGCGGCCGGCCTCGCCGGCTCCTTCACCCTCGGCGCGGGCCAGTTCTGCACCAACCCGGGGGTCGTGTTCGTCCCGGCCGGTTCGGGCTTCGCCGAGCAGGTCGGTGCGGCGGTCGCCGCGGCATCCGCCGGCCCGATGCCGATGCTCACCGTCGGCATCGCCGCCGCCTTCGCCGACGGCCTCGCCGCGCTCGCCGGCCACGCCGACGTCGAGGTCGTCGCGGGCGACCCGGCGCAGCAGCCCGGTACCGGTGCGCCGGTCGTGCTGCGCACCACGACCGCCGCGGTGCTCGCCGACCCCGGCACGCTCTTCCACGAGTGCTTCGGCCCGTCGACGCTGGTCGTCGAGTACGCGGATGTCGCGGACGCCCTCGCTGCCATCCGCGCCGTCGGCGGCAGCCTCACGGCCACCCTGCACGCGCAGCCGGGCGAGGAGCTCGCGCCGATCGTCGAGGTGCTCACCGAGGTCGCGGGGCGCGTGCTCTTCGCCGGCTGGCCGACGGGCGTCGCCGTGAGCTGGGCGCAGCAGCACGGCGGACCGTGGCCGTCGACCACGTCGATCCACACGTCGGTCGGCGTCACCGCGATCCGCCGGTTCCTGCGACCGATCGCGTTCCAGGATGCACCGGATGCCGCGTTGCCGCAGGAACTCCGTGACGAGAACCCGCTGGGCATCCTGCGACGGGTGAACGGCGTGCTCGTGCTGCCCGGGCAATACGAGCCGGTCGCCTGAGTGGGGGTCGGCTCCTACCTCACCGCCGCGACCCCGCCGCGCCTCGCGGTCGGCGGCATCACGGTCGCGCTGCCCGTCCTCGCGGTCGAGCGGCTCGGGGATGTCGCGGTCGGCGGCCTCCTCGCCGCTGCGGCGCTCGGTCCGAGCATCGTCTCCGCCCCGATCGCCGGCGCATTGCTGGACCGGAGCCGGCGGCCGGGCACGCTCGTCGCCGGCGCCGGGCTGGCCACGGCTCTCGCCTTCACGGTCGCGGCGTTCCTCGGGCCCGTTCCGGTGTGGGTCGTCGCACTCGCGCTCGTGCTCGCGGGAGCGACCACGCCGTTCGTGTTCGGCGGGCTGTCGAGCTTCGTCACCGAGAAGATCCCCGATGAACGCCGGGCGTACGCGATGGACGCGCTCGCGTACAACCTCGGTGCGGTGATCGGGCCGGCCGCCGTCGCCGCGGCCACCGCCCTGGGTTCGGCGCGCGCCGCCACGCTGCTCATGGCGGCGTTCGCACTGCTCGGCGCGCTCGCCACGGTGCCGCTGCGGTTGAGCCCGCTGGCCGGCCGCCACGAGGCGGCGTCGTTCCTCGGCACGATCGCGGCCGGGTTCCGCCACATCGCCACGCATCGCCCGCTCGCGGTCATCACGGCGAGCGGCACCCTCAGCCAGTTCGGCGCGGGCGGGCTCACGATCGCCGCGGTCGCGCTCTCGATCTCGCGCACCGGCGATGCCGGCCAGGGACCGGTGATCGTCACCGCGTTCGCGGTCGGCGGGCTGCTCGGCGCGTTGTGGAACTCGCGATACCAGTCGCACCGAGCGCCCGAGTGGGTCATGGGTGCGGGCTTCGCCGCAACGGGTGTCCTCACCGTCCTCGCCGTACTCGACCTCGGCCCGTGGTGGGCGGCCGCGGCGATCGGCGCGTCCGGGCTCTTCACCGCGTCGAGCTCGGCGGCGATGCTGCTCATCCGCAAGCAGCAGAGCCCTCCGGCCCTCCGGTCGCAGGTCTTCACGGTCGGCGCGGGACTGCGCGCGGCCGCCGCGGCGGCCGGTGCGGCCGTCGCCGGACTCGCGGCCGGCGTCGGTGCCGAGGTGCTACTCGCCGCCATCGGCGTCACGTGGATCGCATCAGGCGTGATGCTGATCGCGTATCCGACCGGTGCGCCCCCCATCGACGGTGACGGCTGAGCCGACGCATCCCGCATCATCCGCTTGACAGGAATGATGGTGATAGCGATAATAGCACCAAGGTTCGGTGTCTCTCATGGATATCCACACTCCTCTCTCCACGTCCACTCCCTCCACGGTCGACGCATCCGCGATGCGCGAACCCGTCGAGGCGCTCTTCGAGGAGGCGAGGCGGCGCTCCCGGCGACGGCGCCTGGCCATCGGCGCGGCCATCGCTGGGCTCACGGCCCTCGCGGCGATCGCCGCGACGTCGTCGCTCAACGGTGCTGAGCCACCGCAAGGTCGCGAGGCGGCGCTCGGTGCTCCGTCGTTCGCGACACCCCTCGGCGTCTTCGAGCCGCTGCGGGGTCGAATCGTCTACCTGGCGGGAGATGAGCTCGTTGGTGTCGACCCGGCCGACCCGCCTTCGGTCACGAGCATCCCGATCCCGGATGAGATGCGCCCGCGGCCCGTCGTCACGGGCTGGTCGGCGGACGGCACGCGGCTGGCGCTGGCCTCCGAGGAATCCGACTGGAGTTACGTGATGGATGCCGAGGGCGGGGTCACCGAGGTCAAGAGACCGATCGGCTGCTGCCTGTTCGTCCGGACGTCCTGGCTCGCTCCGGACGGCCGCACCGCCCTCTCATCGGTCGAAGCCGACCGGATCCGACTCCGCGATCTCGACGGCGGCTCCGGACGCGTGATCGGGCTCGAGCCGCCGGTCGGGCCGCTCGGGGCGTTCGATGGCGGTCCGCCGGAGCACGTCTGGTCCCCGGACGGGACCCGGATCGCGTTCATCGTGTTTCAGCAGGTCGGCGGGGACTTCCTGCCGTCCATCGTCACCGCAGACCTCGAGACCGGAGCCACTCGCGAGCTGGTGGGCCAGGGGTTCGGGCACATCCGGCACATGACCTGGTCGCCCGATGGCGCTCGGCTCCTGGTGATCGCCGGCGCCGCGGCATGGGGAAAGACGCAGAACAACCCGCTCACCCGACCCCAGGAGACGGCAATGTACGTCGTGGACGCAGACCGCTCTGCTCCGACGGCGTCGCCCGCGGCCCTGGAGCCGATCGCCTCGGGACACTACATCGCCGGGACGTGGTCCCCCGACGGCGAGTGGGTCGCGGCTCTGGATTCGAGCCCCACGGGACGCGACCTGGTGTTGATGCGTGCCGACGGGGCGGTGCGACGCCTGCTCGTGGACCGCGTGGTTCCCGTCCTGTTCACCGGCTTGGCGTGGCATCCCATCGGCGGCAAGGCGATCCCCGACGATGGGCCGATCCGCCCGTGGATCGCGCCGCCATTCCTCGTCCCGCCCGCACACCTGCTCGATACGACGACGCCGCCGCTCCGGCCGGGCTCCGGGTACTGACGAGCGCCCGCCCGACCCCCGAAGCCCATCCACGCCAGCCCACGGACGACGTGCCCTCGGCCGGAGTTCAGGCGATCTCGTTGATGAGGTCGATCAGCTCGTCGATGCGGTAGCCGTGGTGTCGCGCGAACTCGACGAGTTCGCGCGCCTTCTGCACGACGGCGCCCTTGGCAGGCGTGCCGGCGACCGAGATGCCGCGGCCGCGACGGAACTCGAGTAGGCCCTCCTCCCGCAGCACCCGGAGGGCTCTCAGTACCGTGTTCGTGTTGACGCCGAGCACGGCCGCGAGGTCCTTCGCCGGCGGGAGCCGCTCGCCCGGTTCCGCTTCGCCGTCCGCGATCGCGCGCCGGATCTCGGCGGCGACCTGCTCGTAGAGGTCGGTCGGGTCGGTCTTGTCGACCTGTACGGGAATCATGGTGATAGCAATACTAGCACCAACGCCCGAGCGGATCCGACTTCGGGATCGGAGCGCCGGCGTGCAGCCGGAACCCGCTCAGCGCGACACGTTCGTGAAGATCGCCGCCTCGTACACGAACGATGGCGAGGTGCTCATCGTCAGCGTGTCGGGATCGGCGACCGACCACGCCTCCTGCCACGTGATCGACTCGCCCGGCTGGATGGGCGTGGTCGGCGGGATGCCGACCTGGCCGCCTTCGGCGCCCACGTCGATGATGCGGGTGGCCTCGGTGCCGCCGGACGAGAGCGTCGACACGACGATCGGCTGCACGTTCTCGGTCGAGTCGTTGACGATCGTGAGCGTGAACACGAGGTCCTCGGCCTGGTCGGAACCGGCCGCGAGGTCGGACGCGCTGAACGGCTCGGGTTCGGACACGGTCATCGTGACGCCGTCGCTCCACTGCATCGTCTCGCCGAACGCGAGCCCGTTCGCGGTGGCCTCGTCGTCCTCGCCGGGGGCGGGTGACTCATTCGGCACGGGCGTGCCCAGCTCGTCCTCGAGGCTCTCCCGGATCTCTTCCTCGATGACACCGGAGTCGACGAGTTGCCCGAAGATGCCCCACGCCACCACGGCGGCGACGACCGCGCCGACGATGGCCCCCACGATCGAGACGATGAGCGCGGTGATCGCGGGCCACTTCCGGCCTTTCAGGACCAGGCCCACGATCGACAGCACGAACGCGATCGGCAGGAGGATCCATCCGACGACCTGCACGAAGGGGATGCAGGCGAACACGAAGCCCACGACGGCGATGGCGAGCGCGATGATGCCGACGACGTTGGGGCCGGATGGCTCGCCGCCGGGCCCGCCGGCGGGTCGGGTCGTCGTGGTCGTGGTGGTCGTGCCGTAGGGCGCGACCGCGTACGGGTCCGTGCCGGAGCGCGGCGTGCCGTACGGGTCGGTGCCGAACTGCTGCGTCGCGTACTGGTCGGCGGGCGGGACCGCGCCGTACGGCGCGGTGGCGGTCAGGTCGGCCGGGCTCGGCGGATAGGCGGCGGTCGCGGCCTGGTCGGCGGCGGGCGCGAGCGGGGCGGTGTGCTCCGTCCACTGCGTCCCGTCCCAGTAGCGCAGCGCGCCGCGGCCGTCGTCGTACCAGCCGGCGGGAGGGTTCACGGGATCGGTCATGCGGGCGATGCTGCCACCGGCGCCGCTCCGCCGTGGGGCACAAAGGCCTCCCGCAGGGGGGCGGATGTGGGACCATCCGCCCCCTTTCAGGAGAACGCGCCCGAATCAGGACGGACTGCCGCGAATCGTCCTGCGGAGCCTCCGTGTTCCTGAAACGCGGATGTCGCGACATCCGCCCGCCGCAGTCAGACGCCGAGGTCGAGGTCGGCGATCCGCACCGGCTCCCCCGTCTCGAGCGAGTGGTTGCCCGCGATGCCGACCGCCACGGCGCGCACGCCGTCGGCGTAGCCCGCGACGCGGCCGAGCGGCTCGTCGCGGGTGACCCGGTCGAACAGGTGCCGCAGCAGGAACGCGTCGCCGCCGCCGTGCCCCCCGATGCCCTCGGGGATCTCGACCACCTCCGCGGACTCCCAGTGCCGCTGCAGCACGAGTCGCTCACGGTCGGGTCGCACGTCGTCGACTGCCGAGTGGTCGGGGTGCATGCTCGGGTCGACGACGACCCGCCCGTCGTCGCCGATGAGCACGGCGCCGCGCTCGACGACCTCGAGCTCGGCGCGACCCTCGGTGCCGTTGACGGTGACACGGTAGCCCTCCCACGGCGCGTGCGCGTTGAGCGAGTAGCTCATCGTCGCGCCGGAGTCGTAGTCGACGAGCGCGGCGAGGTTGTCCTCGATGGTGATGCCCGGGTCGAAGACATCGCGGTCGCGGAGGTAGCCGTCATGGTGCTCCTGGTCGAGGTAGAGCTCCTTCAGGCGCGCGTCGCCGGCGAGGTCGAGCGCGAACGGGTCGCCGGTCGTGCCGGTGCCGCGCGCGGGGCGATCGGCGAGCCCGCGCGCGGTCGCGTTCTCGGCACCGTAGAAGCGGAGCCCTCCGCTCGCGAACACGCGCACGGGCGCGGCGGCGATCCACCAGTTCACGAGGTCGAAGTGGTGCGAGGCCTTGTGGATGAGCAGCCCACCGGAGTTCGCCTTGTCGCGGTGCCAGCGGCGGAAGTAGTCGGCGCCGTGCACGGTGTCGAGCGCCCACTCGAAGTGCACGCTCGTGACCTGCCCGATGCGCCCCTCGGCGATGACGCGGCGGAGGGCCGAGTTGCGCGGGCTGTAGCGGTAGTTGAACGTCGTGATGACCTCGCGGCCGGTCTCCTCGATGGCCGCACCGATGTGACGAACGCTCCCGGCGTCGATCGTCAGCGGCTTCTCGACGACGACGTCGGCGCCCGCCCGCAGCGACCGCACGATGTAGTCCGCGTGCGTGAAGTCGGGGGTCGTGATGATCACGCGGTCGAGGCGCTGGTCGGCGATCATGAGCTCGAGGTCGCCGGTCGCATACCTGGCCGGGGCCGGATGGCCCGCCGCGACGACCTCGCGCTCGTACACGTCGAGTCGGCCGGCGTTCACGTCGCTCCACGCGACCAGCTCGGCGGTGCCGGGCACCTGCTCGGCACCCAGCACCGTGCCGGTCAACGCGCCGACGTACATGCCGGCGCGGCTGCCCGTGCCGATGAGTCCGTACCGTTCGCGTTGCGCCATCGCCTGCTCCACTCGGATCGCCAGTGCCGTCGCCGCCAGATGAGAAAGCGATTCCCGGGGCTGGACGAGAGGATGCGACATCCGCGCCGTTGCACTGGGAAAGCGCTATCTCGTCGGACTATCATTTCTACCATCCCGGTGGTGGACGGCCAAACCTCCCTGCAGCCGACAACCCGGGGAGTAGCATCGGAGCGCCGCGGGCGCGAGGACCCGCGATCGACGACGGAGGACGCATGACCGGCGACGCCGCCCCCACCACGCGGAGCGCCCCCGCGACGCTGCATGACGTCGCGCGCGAGGCCGGGGTCTCGCTCGCGACCGCGTCCCGCTCGCTCAACGGCAGCACCCGCAAGGTCAACGAGGAGTACCGCCAGCGCGTGCTCGCGGCGGCCGCGAAGCTGAACTACTCCCCCAACCTCTCGGCGCAGGCGGTGGCGCGCGGCTCGACGACGACGGTCGCGCTGCTCGTCGCCGACATCGCCGACCCCTACTTCTCGCAGATCGCCGCGGGCGTGGTCCGCGAGGCGGACCGCGAGCGGCTCATCGTCACCATGGCGGCCACCGAGCGCGACGCCGAGCGCGAGCTCGAGCTCGTCCGCACGCTGCGCGGCCAGCGCCCGCGCGTGATGATCCTCGCCGCCTCGCGCCGCGAGGGCGACCCGAACAACGAGGCGCTCGAGGCCGAGCTGCGCGCCTTCGAGTCCAACGGCGGACGTGTCGCGTTCGTCAGCAGCGCCGACCTGCCGTTCCGAGCGGTGCAGCTCGACAACCACGCCGGGGCCGAGGCGCTCGGCCGCGAGCTCACTGGCCTGGGATACCGCCGGTTCGCCGCGATCACGGGCGCCGAGGGCATCCGCACCGCCGACGAGCGCCTCGCCGGCTTCCGTGCCGGCCTCGAGGCGACGGGCGGCACGCTCGAGCGCGTCGTGCGCCCGGCGTTCACGCGCGACGGCGGCTACGACGGCATGAAGGAACTCATCGACTCCGGGCTCGAGGGCATCGAGCTCGTGTTCGCCGCGAACGACGTGATGGCCGTCGGCGCGATGTCGGCACTGCGCGACGCAGGGCTCACTCCGGGGGCGGATGTCGCGGTCGCGGGCTTCGACGACGTGCCGACGGTGCGCGACGTCACGCCGCCCCTCACGACGGTGCGGATCCCGCTCGAGGAGGTCGGCCGCCGCGCGCTGCGCCTCGCCCTCGGCGAGGCGACCGCCGACGACGAGGCGCCCGTGCACACCGAGGTCGTGCTGCGGGAGTCGACGCCGCGCCGCGGCTGAGCCGCACGCGGACGGCGCCCGCTCTCGCCGAATCCCGCCTTCATGCGACCTGACCCGCGACAACCCGGGTCTGGCGCTTCATCCCCGCCGCGTCATCCGCGCCCGCCCAGCACCCGGCCCACTCTCGCCGAATCCCGCCTTCGCGCGGCCCGACCCGCGACAACCCGGGACTCGCGCTTCATCCCCGCCGCGTCATCCGCGCCCGCCCCCGCACCAGCACCCGGCCCACTCTCGCCGAATCCCGCTTTCGTGCGGGCCGACCCGCGACAACCCGGGACTCGCGCTTGATGCCCTCGCCCCGCACCGCGTTCACATCGAAGGAGATCCGATTCGACGCGCCGTCGGATCCGGCCCGCTGGCGGCGCGTCGGGTCGGATCTCCGACGCCGTGTACCCCGAACGAATTGCCGATGGGCCGCACCGGGTCGTGCACCCGAACAGGGTGCCGGTGGTGGCCCACCGAATCGCAACGTGCGGAGCGTGCCGCGAACGAGGTGTTGCGCTCACGGGGAACCATGTCCTACACTCGGGTAAACGCTTTCCCACAGCGTGGCGGCGGCCGCCAGGTCCGTCGCCCGCTCCCGGCTCGAAGAGGAACCTCACCGTGGCAGACGCGACGACCCCGAAGACCATCGGCATCATCATGAACGGCGTGTCCGGCCGCATGGGCTACCGCCAGCATCTCGTGCGCTCGATCCTCGCGATCCGCGAGCAGGGCGGCGTGCTGCTGTCGGACGGCATCACGCGCGTCCAGGTCGAGCCGCTGCTCGTCGGCCGCAGCGAGGCCAAGCTCGCCGAGCTCGCCGAGAAGCACGGGCTCGAGCACTGGACGACCGACCTCGACGCGGCGCTCGCCGACGACCGCTGGCAGGTCTACTCCGACTTCCTCGTGACGAAGGCCCGCGCAGCCGCGCTGAAGAAGGCGATCGCCGCCGGCAAGGCCATCTACACCGAGAAGCCGACCGCCGAGAGTTTCGAGGAGGCGCTCGAGCTCGCGCGCCTCGCCGACGAGGCCGGCATCAAGAACGGCGTCGTGCACGACAAGCTCTACCTCCCGGGCCTGCAGAAGCTGAAGCGCCTGATCGAGAGCGGCTTCTTCGGCCGCATCCTCAGCGTGCGCGGGGAGTTCGGCTACTGGGTGTTCGAGGGCGACTGGCAGCCCGCGCAGCGCCCGAGCTGGAACTACCGCGCCGAGGACGGCGGCGGCATCATCGTCGACATGTTCCCGCACTGGAACTACGTGCTCGAGAACCTGTTCGGCCGCGTCGAGTCGGTCTACGCGAAGGCCGTCACCGAGATCCCCGAGCGCGTCGACGAGCACGGCGAGACGTACCAGGCGACGGCGGATGACGCGGCCTACGCCATCTTCGAACTCGAGGGCGGCATCACGGTGCAGCTCAACTCCAGCTGGACCACGCGCGTGAACCGCGACGAGCTCGTCGAGTTCCAGGTCGACGGCACGCACGGCTCGGCCGTCGTGGGCCTGTTCGGCTGCAAGATCCAGCCTCGCAACGCGACCCCGAAGCCCGTGTGGAACCCCGACCTCGCCGACGAGCACGACTACGCGGGCGACTGGATCGAGTCGCCCGGCAACCGCGAGTTCCAGAACGGGTTCAAGGAGCAGTGGGAGGAGTTCATCCGCCACGTCGTGGAGGACGCCCCGAACCACTACGACTTCCTCGCGGGCGCGCGCGGCGTGCTCCTCGCCGAGGAGGGCCTCCGCTCGAACGCCGAGGGCCGTCGCATCGAGATCCCGGTCGTGACGCTCGACTCGCCTGTCGAGACGGTCGCCGTGCCGGGCGACGCGTCAGAGCTCACCGGAGCCCGCTGACCATGACCACGCTCACCCTCCTCGGCACGGATGGCGCGACCCGCGCCGTCGCGCTGCATCCGGCGCCGAGCTTCGCCAAGCCCCGTCGGCCCCTGCAGTCGCGCGTGGCTTACGCCGCAGCCCACGTGGTGCCGAAGGCCCACGCCGACAACACGCCGGGGCAACCGGCCGACATCGACTGGGACGCGACGCTCGCGTTCCGCCATCACGTGTGGTCGTGGGACCTCGGCGTCGCCGACGCCATGGACACCGCGCAGCGCAACATGGGCCTCGATGCGGCCGCGACGCGCGAACTCATCTCCCGCAGCGCCGCCGAGGCGGCGTCGGCGGGCGCACGCCTCGTCGTCGGCGTGAATACGGACCACGTCGACGACGAGTCCATCTCGCTCGAGCAGGTGATCGACGCCTACAAGGAGCAGCTGCATCACACCGAGGACGCGGGTGCCGGAGTCGTGCTCATGGCGAGCCGGCACCTGGCCCGCGCCGCGCAGAACGCCGACGACTACCGCCGCGTCTACCGCGAGGTGCTCTCGGCGGCGGGCGCCCCGGTCGTGCTCCATTGGCTCGGCACGGCGTTCGATCCGGCGCTCGAGGGGTACTTCGGGTCGACCGATACGGATGCCGCGGCCGGCACGCTCCTGCAGGTCATCGAGGCGAACCGCGACGCGGTCCAGGGCGTCAAGATGAGCCTGCTCGACGCCGATGCCGAGATCTCGGTGCGGCGTCGCCTTCCGGCGACGGCCCGCATGTTCACGGGCGATGACTTCCACTACGTCGGCCTGATCGAGGGCGACGAGCAGGGGCACTCCGACGCGCTGCTCGGAGCGTTCGCGGCCCTCGCGCCGAACGCCTCCGCGGCGATCCAGGCGCTCGACGCGAACGACATCGACGCCTACCGCGCCATCCTCGGCCCGACCGAGGAGCTGTCGCGCCAGGTCTTCGCCGCCCCCACGTTCTACTACAAGACGGGCGTCGCCTTCCTGGCGTGGCTGAACGGCCACCAACCGGCGTTCCAGATGGTCGGCGGCCTGCACGCGGCGCGCAGCCTGCCGCACCTCTCGCGCATCGTCGAGCTCGCGAACGCCTCGGCCGCGCTCGAGCGCCCTGAGCTCGCGGCTGCTCGCTGGCACGAGCTGCTCACGATCAACGGCGTCGACACGACCGCGCGCCCGGTCGAGACCGCAGCGGATGGCGCGCCCGCGCCGGCTGCGTCCGACTCGGCCGACGCGACGAGCGTGGGGGTGCCCGCATGAGCGCGCATCCGAGGCTCTCGCTGAACCAGGCCACGATCAAGCACGCGACGCTCGACGAGGCGCTGCAGGTCACCGCGGAGGCCGGCTACCAGGCGATCGGCCTGTGGCGAGAGCCCGTGGCCGAGCTCGGTCTCGAGCAGGCGGCCCGCCGCCTCGGGAGCTCGGGCCTGCGGTTCACGAGCCTCTGCCGGGCGGGATTCTTCACGATGCCCGAGGGTCCGGAGCGCCGCGCGTCGATCGACGACAACCGCCGTGCGATCGAGGAGACCGCGACGCTCGCGGCGGCCGGCGCGCCGGGCTCGACGGCCGTGCTCGTGCTCGTCGCGGGCGGGATCCCCGCGGGCTCGTCCGACCTGATCGGCGCGCGCGCCCGCGTGGCCGACGCGCTCGCCGAGCTCGCCCCCGACGCCGAGGCGGGCGGCGTGCAGCTCGCCATCGAGCCGCTCCATCCGATGTACGTGTCCGACCGGGCGGTCGTCTCGACGCTGAAGCAGGCGCTCGACCTGGCAGCGCCGTTCGCGCCCGAGGTCGTCGGCGTCGAGGTCGACACGTTCCACGTCTGGTGGGACCCGGAGGCGCTCGACCAGATCGCACGGGCCGGCCGCGAGGGCCGCATCGCGAGCTACCAGGTATGCGACTGGAAGGCGCCGCTGCCTGCCGACGTCCTGCTCGCCCGGCACTATCCGGGCGACGGCGTGGTCGACTTCGCGTCGTTCACGGAGGCCGTCGAGGCGACGGGCTACGACCGCGACATCGAGGTCGAGCTCTTCAATGCCGAGATCTGGGCGACGCCGTTCGCGGAGGTGGCCGACCGCACCGCGGCATCCTTCGACGCCGTCGTGGCCCCGCACCTCGCGAAGGCGCCCGCGACGTCGTCGGCCCTCAGTCGAGGCGCGTGATCGCAGGCATCCGGTAGGTGCCGTCGAGCACCGACGCCCGTGGCTCGTAGATGCGCACCATGGGCCGGAACTCGCCGGCGGGCGTCGGCAGCCAGTTCGCGGCCGCGACCTCGTCGTCGGGTCGCTCGCGCTGCATCCGGATCACGAGCGATCCGTCAGTGGCGCGCACGAGCCCCGGCGTGCGGTCCCCGATCGAGTACCGGTCGATCGGGTTGGCCACGAGCAGGAAGTCGGGCATCGAGTACATCGTGATCGACCAGAACGCGTCTGCGGGCGGCGGCTCCTCGAGCCGCAGCTCGTAGGCGTGCGCACCGTCGAGCTGCCGGCCGTCGGCGTCGACGAACACCTCGCCGTACACCGCCTCGTACCCGTGATTGCCCCACAGGCCGTTGCGGGCCGAGCGCGCCCGCGTCTCGTACGCCTGCTCGCGGTCGGCGATGCGCCACTCGGGGGCGTCGACGGTGCCGATGCCGAAGTGGTCGAGGTTGTAGTCGAACGCGTGCACGAGCAGGTTCCACCCATTGACGGCGCGCGACGCGTCGGGTCGCGAGAGCTCCTCGATGCGGTTGCGACCCTCGGCGGTGGCGTGCGCGAGGTGCTCGTCGAGCTCGCGCGAGACGATGCCGTACGGGTTGCCGCGATCGGCGAGGCCGTACGCCGCGAAGCGGCGCAGGTACTCGCGGTCGGGCGCTGACGGCGGGAACGCCTGGCTCCACGCGCGCAGAAGCTCCCACGGACGCAGGTGCTCGGGCAGCCCGGCGGCGTGACCCTGCGGGATGCCGCGGAGCGGTCCGTTCCCGTTGAGGGGCTCGAGTGCGAGGCCCGCCTCGATGCGCTGCACGCGAGGCAGGTCGTCGTCGCCGTCGACCGCGAGCCGGCCGACGATGGCGGCGATGTCGGTCGGGGCCTCGATGACACGCACGCCGTCGGACCCGACGGGACCGTCCCATCCCGGCGGCACGATGAGGAACTCCGCCTCGCCCGTTCCGGTCGCCCGTCGCCCGACGTAGGCGAAGTTGTTCGTCCACGCGTCCACGAACTGCAGCACGTAGTACGAGCCGTCGGTGTCAGGAACCCGCAGTCGAACCGGTCCGCCCGACAGGTCGAGGAAGGCGATGGCGTAGATCGTGTCGTTGTTCACGCTGACGAACGCATCATCGGGCGTCGCCAGCCGCGGCGCGAACGCGAAGCGGTTCCAGCCCGGCGGCGGCAGCGCGGCGCCCATGCCGTGCTGCGCGATCGCCTGGATCGACGAGAGGTTGTAGACGACCGGATACCCGAAGACGTAGCCGTCGACGAGCAGGCGTTCGGTCCAATCCATCGAGCACCCCCGGAAAACGGGCCCGCGCGGGCCCTTCCGGTCAGGCTACTGCGATCAGGCGGATTGCACGCGATGCAGTTCGGCGTACCTTCCGCCGACGGCGACGAGTTCGTCGTGCGAGCCGGTCTCGACGACGCGGCCGCGCTCGAGCACCACGATGCGATCGGCCGATCGGATGGTGCTGAGCCGATGGGCCACGACGAGGGTCGTGCGTCCGCGCATCAGCCGGCTCAGCGCGTCCTTCACCTTCGACTCCGACTCGGGATCGAGCGCGCTGGTCGCCTCGTCGAGCAGCAGGACGCGTGGATCGCGCACGAGCGCCCGCGCGATCGAGAGCCGCTGGCGCTGGCCTCCCGACAGCCGCGCACCGCGCTCGCCGACCACGGTGTCCCAGCCCTGCGGCTGGGCGGCGACGATGTCGAGTGCGTTCGCGTCGCGCAGGGCGGCGAGCACGCGCTCGTCGCTCACGTCTCCGAGTCCGTACGCGATGTTCTCGCGGATGGTGCCCTCGAACAGCACCGACTCCTGCGGCACGACCGACACGAAGCGCCGGAAGGTGCGCAGGTCGAGCTCCTCCATGACGACGCCGTCGAGCAGCACCCGACCGCGGGTGGGCCGCAGGAACCCGAGCACGAGGTTCAGCAGGGTCGACTTGCCCGATCCGGACGAGCCGACGAAGGCGACGGTCTCCCCCGCGCGGATCTCGAGGTCGACGCCGTCGAGCGCGGGCGGCTCGCCGGACTCGTACCGCACCTCGGCACCGTCGAGGCGGATGTCGCCGCGCACCGCCTGCACGGCCCGCTTGCCCGCGTTGTGCTCGAGGTCGGGTTCCTGCAGCACCTCGGCGATCGAGCGGACCGACTCCGTGCCGCGCGCGATGATCGGCAGCAGCATGAGCAGGCCGGTCGCCGCCTGCGTGAGCAGCGCGAAGTAGGCGCTCAGCAGCACGACCTGTCCTGCGGTGATGGGGAGCCACCCGCTCACCGAGATCCATGCGGCGAGCACGAGGCAGCCGACGCCGAGGAGCTGCAGCGAGACCCACGACAGCGAGGCGAACCGTCCGTTGAGCAAGTCGAGCGCGAAACCGGCCTGTCGCACCCCGTCGGCCCCGCGCGCGACGCGGCCGACGGCCACCTGCTCCAGCCCGTGCGCGCGGGTGATCGGCAGCAGCGTCGCCATCTCGCCGACGCGCGCCGAGAACTGCTCGACCTCGCGCCGGAACGACTCGTTGCGTGCCCGGCTCCGGCGGTTCAGGATGGCGCGCAGCAGCACGGCGAGCGGGATGGCGAGCGCGTACACCGGAAGGAACTGGGGCACGTTGATCGCGGTCATGGTGATCGCGCCGATCAGCACCATCGTGGCCGACAGCAGCGGATGCGCGGTCTGCTGCAGCATGACCTCGACGTTCTCGACGTCGCGCACCACCTTCGTCTGCACGATCGCCGAGTTCGCGCGCGTGTGGAAGCCGATCGACAGCACCTGGAGCCGCGCGGCCAGGGCGTTGCGCAGGTCGCGGCCGATGTCGCGGACGGCCCCCATGAACCGGCGCGTGTACGCGACGTGGTTCGGGTAGTTCTGCACGAGTGCGATGACCGCGATGCCGGCCCAGAGCGCGAGCGTGCCGAGCGGCCCGCCCGCGACCACGACGTCGATGATCTCAGCCGTGACGACCGGCATGAGCCACAGCGGCGTGTCCTTCAGGGCGAAGAAGGCGACGGATGCCGCGACCCGGCCGCGGTGCATGACGAGCAGTCGCAGGACCGACCGAGCGGGCCGTCGTCCGTCGACGGCCCGCTCGATCTCGGAAAGCGCTTGCCCATGCATGCGTCCATTCTGCCGTGCGGGCGACCGACGCGCCATCCCCGCTGCTGGATCGACCGGCGTGCTCGGGCGCCCGCCGCAGCACCGTAGGCTGGATCGATGTCGTTCGAACCCCGCTCCATCCCGATCGACCCCGACGCGAAGGCGGCCCTCGCCGCGAAGGGCCTGGACTATCGGCTCGTCGACCCGACCGACCTCGAGGCACTCGACGGATGGATCGATGCCGACCACCGCGGCTTCCACCACCCGCGCCCGCGCGACGTCGGCCGCGAGTACGACCGCGGGGTCATGGCGGAGCGCCGCATCCACGGCGTCTACGACGACATCCCCGAACCCCGCGTCCCGGTCGCCACGGTCTCGAGCTGGCCCTCGGGCCTGAGTGTGCCGGGCGGCCGCAGCGTCGACGGCTGGGCCGTGAGCTCGGTGACCGTCTCGCCGACCCATCGCCGTCGTGGCATCGCCCGCGCCCTCATGGAGGCCGAGCTCGCGACCGCCCGGCGCGCGGGCGCGGCGGTCGCCATGCTCACCGCGACCGAGGCGACCATCTACGGCCGCTTCGGCTACGCGCCCGCCGCCAAGGCGACGACCGTCGAGGTCGACCGCCGGCGCGCCCACTGGATCGGGCCGGATGCACCGGGGCGTGTCCACTTCGTCGAGCCCGCGTCGCTCCGCGACCAGGCACCGGCCATCTCCCGGCGTGCGGTCTCGCGCACGCCCGGCGAGATCGACCGCTGGTCCGGCGCGCTCGATCGGATGCTCGGCCTCGTCGACCCCGATTCGGATTCCTCGCGGGGCCTCAGGGCCCTGCGGTACGACGACGAGCACGGCCAGCCGCAGGGCTTCGCGACCTTCCGGGTCACCCGCGAGCCGAACGAGCCCGGCTGGGTCGAGTTCGACGTGCTGGCCGCGGCGACGGATGACGCGGAGCGCGCGCTCTGGCGCGTGCTGGTCGAGCAGGACTTCGTCACAGGCGTGCGCGGCCTGCTGCGCTCGGTCGACGAGCCGCTCGAATGGCTGCTCGAGGATCCGCGCGCCGTCACGACGCGCGACGCCGGCGACCACCTGTGGGTCCGCGTCGTCGACGCCGCGGCCGCCCTCGGGGCCCGCCGCTACGGCGCCGCGGGCGAGCTCGTGCTGGACATCGTCGATCCGCTCGGGTACGCCGCCGGGCGCTACACCCTGCTGGCGTCCGCCGACGGGCGGGCGGTCGTGCACTCCCCCCGTTCCGACGGCCAAGCCGACGAGGCGGCGCCCAAGCGCGAACGATCGCGCACGCGCAGCGCCGGTGCCGAGGCGGGCGGCTCGCGCTCGGCGAACCGCGCTGCCGTCCCGCGCTCGATGCGCCTGCACGTGCGCGACCTCGCGTCGATCTACCTCGGCGGCGTGCGTCCGTCGGTGCTCGCGCGGGCCGGACGCATCACGGAGGCGTCGCCCGGGGCGCTCGACCTCGCCGACCGCATGTTCGCGTCACCGCGCACGCCGCACCTCAGCATCTGGTTCTGACGCGTCATCCGGTCAGGCGAGGTCCTGGCGCGGGAAGATCACCTTCTCGACGATGATGATGAGCGATGCCGCGATGGGGATCGCGACGAGCGCGCCGAGCACGCCGCCGAGCGTTCCTCCCGCCACCGCCGCGATGACCACGAGCGCGCCCGGCACCGAGACGGCGCGGCTCATGATGCGCGGGCTCAGCACGTACGCCTCGATCTGCATGTAGATCAGGTAGTAGACCGCGGCCGCGACGCCGGTCGCGGGCCCGGCGGTGAAGCTGATGATGGTGATGATCACCGCGCCCGTCAGGGTGCCGATCAGTGGCACGAGCGAGCCGAGGAACGCGATGAACGCGAGCAGGATGGGCGCAGGCGCGCCGATGATCGTCAGGTAGATGAGGCTCAGCACGCCGTTGATCGAGGCGAGGCTGACCTGTCCGATGACGTAGCGGCCGACCGATCCCGTGATCTCCTCGGACACCTCGACGAAGCCGTTGCGCGAGGAGGCCGGCACGAAGCGCGAGGCGTACCGCTTCATCGCGTCGAGCGATGCGAGGAAGTACAGCGTGAGGATGAGCACGATCGTCGCACCGGTGAGCCCGCCGGCGATGCCGGCCCCCACGGCGAGGATGCCGCCGGTCAGCGCGCCGATGTTCTTCGGGTCGCCGAGCCAATCGCCGATGAAGGCGATGCTGTCCTCGATCCAGGTGGTGCCGCCGGCGACGGAGCTGATCCACGCGACGAGGTCGCTGTTCGCGGCATCCTCGACGATCTGGTCCCAGTTCTCGACGATCGTGGTCACCTGCTCGACGACGAGCGGCACGATGGTCGCGATGAGGCCGACGAACAGGCCGATGACGACCAGGAACACGATGAGGATGGCGACCCACCGCGCCATCCCGCGGCGCTGCATCCAGCTCACGACCGGGTCGAGGCCGAGCGCGAGGAACAGCGCGAGCGCGACGTACAGGAGGACCGTGCTGAGCTGGCCGATGATGCCGCCGAGGAACACCGCGAGCAGCACGCCGATCGCGCCGACGAAGCCCATCCGGAACGCCCGCACCCGGACCTCGGGCGCGTTCGAGTTCGCCTCGGCGGTCACCTCGGCCTGCACGGGCGGCTCGGGCTGCCGGACCACGCCGGCGACGCGTCTCCACATGGGTGCGACGCTACGCGCGCGCCGCGCGGCGCGACGGTCGGCGCGCCGCGCCGACCGTCAACCCACGCGATGGCGCCATCCGCATCGGGCGGGTCACACGGACACGCCGGCGGTCGTGAGCCAGACCGCGACCGCGACGCCGACCGCGAGGGCGCCGAGCAGCGCCCCGGCGGCGCCGATGAGCAGCCGTTGCTTCGCGGCATCCCCCTGGTCGGCGACCCGGGCCCAGGTGGGAACCCGGCCCTTGCGCACGTGCGTCTCGAAGATCATCGAGCGGATGATGTCGCGCATGGTGCTCGCGACGTCGTGCGCGTTCGGCCGCACCGCGGGGTCGTCCGCGGTCATCGCGGCGAGCAGGGCCCGCCACTCGGCCGAGAGCTCCTCGGGGATCTCAGGCGACCGGTGGAGGCGCGCGAGCGCGGCCTCGATCGGGGTGCCCGAGTACTCGCGCTCGCCCTTCAGCGACTCGAGGAGTACGAGCCCGAGCGAGTAGATGTCCGTCGCGGCGGTGACGTCCTCACCGCGCGCCTGCTCGGGCGAGATGTACGCCGCCGTGCCCATGATGGTGCCGTGGCCGGTCAGGCGCGTGCCGTCGACGAACTGGGCGACGCCGAAGTCGGCCAGTCGGGTCATGAGCGTGTACCCGAACGTCGGCGTCTCGCTCACGAGGATGTTCTCGGGCTTGATGTCGCGGTGGATGACGCCGTGGCCGTGCACGTAGCTGAGCACGTCGGCGACCTGGGCGCCGACATCGGCGACCTGCCGCGGCTTGAGCGGCCCGTTGTGGATCCGGTGCGCGAGGGAGAGGCCCTCGACGAGCTCCATCACGAGGTACCGGCGCTCGACGCCCGCGTGCATGAGCCTGCCCGCGTCGTAGACCGGGACCAGGCCCAGGTGGGTGAGGCCGCTGAGCAGGTTGATCTCGCGCTCCCGGCGCTGGCGGTCGGAGACCGTCTCGTCGGCGTCGCGGAACAGCTTCACGGCGACGTGCCGGCCGAGCTCGTTGTCGCGGGCCCGGTAGACGTCGGCCATGCCACCCGAGCCGATGTGCTCGAGGAACTCGTAGCGCGGCACCGGCTCGGTGTACTCGGGCTCGCCGGCCGTGTCCTGCGCAGGCACGGGAAATGCATCGGGTGAGACGGCGCCCGGGATGGACGGCATCGCGCTCGGGTCGGTGCGAAGGGCGGGATCGGTGCGGACGCTGGGATCGGTGCGGACATCCCGATGCGCGGGCAGGATCGGGTCGGCCCGCAGGTCGGCGACGTGTGCGCCGACTGCGTTCGCGCTCGCGGCCTCGTCGGGGTTCGGAACGGCGCCCGGCCCGGTGCGGTGGACCGCATCAGGTCGGAGGGTGGGGTCGGTGCTGACGCCGACGCCGGCCACGCCCGGCATGCCGGGCGGGTGCGGGCGTCCTTCGGGGGACGACTCGTGCATGCGGATGGCCTCTTCTCTCCGGTCGGGGCGACCGATTCCACGCGCACGATTGCTGGGGATCTTGCGGCGTTTCGCTAGTTTATCTAACTAGCATCCCCGGCGATCGCATCACGTCATGCAGTCTTCCGAATGCGGATACAGTTGGGCAATTCACCTGCTGCCCGTTGACATGGCGCACCTGAACGTGCAGCGGATGAGTCCGGGCTCAGGAGACGGGTCGCCCCGACACGATGGCCGAGACCCGCGCCTCAGCCCGTTCGTCGGGTCCGCCGACCTCGCTCACGCTGTCGACGGCCTCGCGCATGCGGTCGAGGAAGTCGAGGACCGCGACGGCCTCATCGGGCTCGAGCCCCTCCGCGACCTCGATCATCCTGCGGTGCATATCGCCGAGCGTCGCACGCACTTCGTCGTCGCTCGTGATGGTCGGGGCGATGACGAGCGCTCGGCGATCCGTCGGGTGCGGCAGGCGTTCGACGTGACCGCTGCGCACCAGCCGGTCGATGAGCACGGTCGTCGACGCGGACGAGATGCCGAGGTGCGCTGAGAGGTCCTTCGGGCTCACCGACCGCTTCTCGGCCTGGCACTTGAGGAGGAAGCGGATGGCGAGGAGATCGGTCTCGCCCATGTGCATGGCGGAGCGCGTGCGTCGCCGCATGGCCGTCTCGGCGGCTCGGTAATCGCGAAGCGCGTTGAGCACCGCGACGCCCCGTCGGGTGCGATCAGCGGCATACCAGTAGCCCGAGGATCGCTCGCCAGTCATCCCACCGATACTACATGAACTCGTTACTAGACCCTCTAGCAATCGGCCCCGGCGCGGGGCTCAGAAGGAACGGACGTACCTCCACGGCAGCTGGTCCATGAGGAGCCGATGTCGGGCCCCGACCGACTCGCCCGCTTCCTCGCCTCGGACGGTGTTCTCCCGCTCCACCGCGAACTCCTCATCCTCCTGCCAGAACAACCGACTCCGGTCGCCGCTGAACCGGCCGACGAACGGCAGCACCCCCTGCTCGGCGAGTCGGGCGAGCACGGCCTCGACGGAGAGCGCATCGCGAAGCCCGTGCAACGTGACCCACGTCGGCGGGAACAGGGTCATCCGGCCCCCGGCATGGCGGGCGAGCGCGTCGGCCGGGCGCAGCCACTCGGTGGCGACGAGCTCGGCAGGCGCCGGCACGGGCTCGGCCTCGGGCGCCCGGGAGGCGAAGAACCGCGTGCGGAGGCGCTTCGGCACACCCTCGGGCGGACTCCACACGGCGAACTCGACGAGTGCCTCCGGGTCGATCGCGAGCCCGACCTCCTCGGCCGTCTCGCGCACCGCGGCACGTCGCGCGGCCCCGCTCGAGTCGAGCGGCTCGCCCTCGGCGTCATCGTCGTCGACGGCGCCGCCCGGGAAGACCCAGGCGCCGGCGAACGACCCGCGGTCGGGGCGCTCTGCGAGGAGCACCTCCACTCCCCCGAGGCCGTCGCGGAGCAGTACGACGGTGGCGGCCGATCCGACGGCGGGAACGGTGGCTGGGGCCTCGTCGCGATCCATCCCGCCAGCCTATGCCGGGTCGGTACACTGCCGAGGTGGCCGAGACCGCCGATGCTCCGCAGCTGCCCGATGGCGTGACGCTGGTTCGCGCGCCGAACCCGGGGCCGATGACGCTGGACGGCACGAACTCCTGGGTGCTCCGCGCGCCGGGCGCGCGCGGCTCGATCGTGATCGATCCGGGGCCGTCCGACCCCGCGCATCTCGAGCGCCTCGCGGCCGGCGGCGTCGAGCTGGTGCTCATCACCCACCGCCACCGCGACCACACCGAGGCCGTCGACGCGTTCGCCGGGCTGTCCGGCGCGCCCGTGCGCGCGATCGACCCCGTCTGGTGCCGCGACGGCGCGCCGCTCGCCGACGGCGAGCGCATCCGGGCCGGCGGGGTCGAGCTCGAGGTGCTCGCGACGCCCGGCCACACGTCCGATTCGGCGTGCTTCGCCCTGGTGCCAGTGACGACGGATGGCGCGGCCGCTGCCTCCGCTGCCGCGGTCGCCGTGTTCACGGGTGACACGGTGCTCGGCCGCGGAACGACGATCATCGCGCACCCCGACGGCGCGCTCGGTCCGTACCTCGAGTCGCTCGAGCGCCTCCGGGCGATCGGCGCACCCGGCGGGATCGCCGTCCTCCCCGGTCACGGACCGGCGCTGCCCGACCTCGCCGCGATCTGCGACGCCTACCTCGCGCACCGCAGCGAGCGGCTCGACCAGATCCGCAACGCCCTCACCCGGCTCGGCGCCGACGCGACGACCGAGGCCGTGACCGACGACGTGTACGCCGACGTCCATGGGTCCGTGCGCTTCGCCGCCGAGGCATCCGTGCGGGCACAACTGGAGTACCTGCGCGGCGCCTGACGCCGGCAGGGCGCCCGCTCACTCGACCGGCTGGACCTCCTTGACGCTGCCGGTGTCGTCGACGTACTGCTGGTGCAGGTGCACGGGCTCGACCTCCCGCTGGGCCGAACGCTTGGCGCGGCGGCGCGCTGCGGTGAGGTTCAGCAGCTCGACGAAGATCGCGAAGGCCATAGGGCCGTAGATGAGGGCCTTGTCGATCTTGAAGCCGAAGCCGTCGGCGATGAGGAACACGCCGATGAGCAGCAGGAACGAGAGCGCGAGCATCTTCACCGTGGGGTGGCGGTTCACGAACGCGAAGATGTAGCGCGCGGCCACGAGCATGAGCGCGAACGAGAGCACGACGACCGTGATGATCACGATCATGTTCTCGGTCATGCCCACCGCGGTGATGACCGAGTCGAGCGAGAACACGATGTCCAGCGCGAGGATCTGCGCGAGGACCCGCGCCGAAGGTCGCGGTGCCGGCGCCGGTCGTGTGCTCCTCGGCGCCTTCGAGCTTGTGGTGGATCTCGGTGACGGCCTTGTAGACGAGGAACGTGCCGCCCGCGATCAGGATCAGGTCGCGGCCCGAGAAGCCCATGCCCCAGAGCGTGAACAGGTCGGTCTTCAGCGTGATGATCCATCCGGCGGCGAACACGAGCCCGACGCGCATGACCATCGCGAGGGTCAGGCCGAGGTTGCGGGCCCTCGCCTGCTGCTCGACGGGCAGCTTCGCGGCGAGGATCGAGATGAAGATCACGTTGTCGACGCCGAGTACGACTTCGAGCACGAACAGGGTCAGGAACACGGCCAGCAGGTCGGGCGTGAACTCGAGGGAGAAGTCCATGCGGACCATTCTCTCCGAGCCGCGGGTTCACTCCCTGTGCGCCGGCCTGAGTGAGATCGGCGGGATGGCGGTGCCGAGCGGATGGCGCATCCACACGTCGCCGGTGCGCCGGTGCTCCTCGCGCGTCGCGAACGTGTACAGCTCGGTGCGCGCTCGGACCGCGACCGGGCGCTCGCCGCCGAACGGATCGTGTGCGAGCAGCTTCAGCGTCGCGGCATCCGCCTCGAGCAGCTTCTCGAGGAACCGCAGGAACCAGTTCTCCTCGATGCGGCCCAGGGGCAGGAACCACATGAGCCAGTCGAGGCGCAGGTGGTAGGGCGCGTACTGCCGCGGGATCCGCCGTGCGTCGCCGGGCTTGCCCTTGAACCCGTACTCGCGCCACTCGGCCGACGGGTCGCGCGGGTCGTCGGCCGTCCCCTCGACGACGACCTCGACGCGCTGCCGCGTGACCGAACCGAACGCGCCGTACGCGTTGACCAGCATGAACCGGTCGAACGACGCGTTCATGAGCTGCCGCTTCGAGAACAGGTTCATGAGCGGATTGCGGCTGAGCCACAGGATGAGGCCCGTGACGAGGAGCACGATCGCGATCCACCACTGCGGGCTCATCGCATCCGCGGGTGCCTCGAGCGCCTCGAGCGGCAGCCACGGGAACAGCCATTGGACCGCGGCGTCGCCGACCGCGCCGAACGCGAGCACGATCGTGATCCAGTTCAGCCAGGCGAAGTTGCCGGTGATCACGAGCCACAGTTGCGTGGCGATGACGATGGCGGCCGCGGCCGTGCGCACCGGCTGCGGCGCGAAGAGCAGGAACGGCACGACGAGCTGCGCGAAGTGGTTGCCGAGCACCTCGAACCGGTGGAACCACTTCGGCAGCAGGTGCGCCTGCCGGCTCAGCGGACCCGGCATGGGCTGGGTCTCGTGGTGGTAGTACAGCGCCGTGAGGTCGCGCCAGGCGCGATCGCCGCGCAGCTTGATCATGCCGGCGCCGAACTCGAGGCGGAACACGAGCCACCACACGAGCACGATGATGGGCAGCGGCGGCGGCACTTCACGCGAGCCGAGGAACGCGACGAGGAAGCCCGCCTCGCACAGCAGCATCTCCCAGCCGAACGAGTAGAACGTCTGCCCGACGCTCGCGATCGACAGGTACAGACCCCACAAGGCCAGGAACACGAGCATCGGCAGCCAGGGCGGGCCCAGCTGGGGCAGGCCGACGACGGCGGATGCCGCGAGCACGAGCCCCACGATGGCGACGCCGACCAGCTTCGCGTCGCTGTACCCCCACCGGCGGAAGATGGTGGGGCCGAGGTACCCACGACGACGCGTGCGCCGGAGCGGCCCGACCTTCTCGCCGAGCCGTTCCTCGCGCTCGCGCATCCGCCGCTCGGTGGCGCGCACCGCGTCGAGCAGGTCGGGCACAGGCAGCAGCCCGCGCTCGCCGAGCAGGACGCGGAACTGGTTCAGCGTCGAGGCGAACGCGACGAGGAACAGGGCCGCGATGCCGCGCTGCAGCACCTCGCGCGCGAGGTCGGAATCGCGCGCGTCGAACCAGGAGAACCAGTCGGTCCAGTCCACGTCGTCACGCTAGCCCCTGCGACGACAGCGGCCCGGGGCCGAGGGCCTCTCGCCGCGTGTCGCGGTCGTCGGCGCGTTCAGGCCGGGGGGTTCGCCGGATCGACCGTCTCGATGGTCTCCTGCTCGACCGGGTTGTCGGCTTCGAGGTCGTTCGCGTCGGGGCCGGGGTCGGTATCGGCGCGGCCTCCGGGGCCTGGCTCGGCGCCGGTGTCACCCACGCCGCCCGCTGCCGTACGCTCGGCGTCGGCTGCCTCGCGGTCGGCCGAGTCAGGGTCGAGCATCGCGTCGCCGGGGCTGCCGCCGGTGCCCCCGACGCCTCCGCCCGTCGCGCCGCCGCCCATCGTTCCTCCGGAGTCGATCATGCTTCCGCCGCCCATCGTGTTGATCGTGCCGGTCAGCCCTGGCGAATTCTCGTTCAGATCGCCCGCGGGTGGGAGACGGTCCTCGTCCTCCCACGGGTTCAGCGGGTCGTCGCCCATGTGCGCGTGCCTCCTCTGCGAATCGTGGTTCGAGATGATTCCACGTTGCTCCGAGTGCGCGGAAGCGTCAACGGGTTGACACTCCTGCGGGCCCGCGGCGCGCCGGAGACGCGGATGCGCCCCGAGCCCGGGGGCTCGGGGCGCATCGTGCGTGGGGGCGGATGGCGCGGGGCGCCGGGTGTGCGCGCGGATCAGGCGACGAGCGCGACGCCGGCGTTCCAGCCGACCTTCTCCTGCACGGCCAGCGTGAGCTGGAGGAAGCCGATCGACTCGAGCTCGCGGGCGCGCGACAGCTTGCCTGCGTCGACCGCGTTCACGCCGCCGGCCCGGATGACGTCGACCAGGGCCTGCTTCGCGAGGTCGTCGTCACCGGCGACGAGCACGGTCGTGGGGTGGGCACCGCCGACCGACTTCGCGGCCAGGGTTGCGGCGAAGTTGGTGTTGAACGCCTTGAGCACGCGCGACTCGGGGAGCTTCGCGGCGAGTTCGGCGGCGGCGGACCCGTCGGCGGGCACGACGAGCGAGTCGAAGGTCTCGAAGTTGAGCGGGTTGGAGATGTCGACCACGATCTTGCCGGCGAGCTGTTCGCGGCGCGCCTCGATGATCTCGCTGAGCGACGGGTAGGGCACGGCGAGGATCACGAGGTCGCCCGTGACCTGCTGCGCGACGTCGCGGCCGATGAACTCGACCGTGTTGCCGCCCGCTGCCACGATGCCGCCGATGGCGGTGCCCATGTTGCCGTTTCCGATGATGCTGACCGTCGTCATGATGTCCTCTCCGCGCCGTTCGACGCGATTACTTGTTGCGACAACCAATACGATAGCGCAGTTCAGTTGTCGCGTCAACTATGTGTGCGAGAATGTCGTCATGACGGATGACACGCGCTGGCTGAACACCGAGGAGTCGGCGGCCTGGGTGCGCCTCGTGGCGCTCACCGAACTGCTGCCCGGCGCGCTCGACGCCCAGCTGCTGCGCGACGCCCAGCTGACACACTTCGAGTACGGGGCGCTGATGGCGCTCGCGGCCGCGCCCGACCGCACGATGCGCATGACCGCGCTCGCCGCGCGCACGAACGCCACGCTCCCCCGGCTCTCGCACGTCGCGCGCCGGCTCGAGGAGCGCGGGCTCATCCGGCGCTTCCCGTGCCCCGAGGACCGTCGCGCGACGAACGCCACGATCACCGAGGCCGGCATGGAACTCATCGACCGGGCCGCGCCCGGACACGTCGAGACCGTCCGCAGCACGGTGCTCGACGCGCTCTCGCCCGAGCAGCTGCAGCAGCTGTACGCGATCGCCGGCGCCGTGCTCACGCGGCTCGATCCCGACGAGCGACTCTCGGCGACCTCCTGCCAGTTCAGCGAGGGTCCGGCGCTCGCACGCGCCGGATAGACACGCCCGAGCAGGATCCACCTCCGACGCTCGCCCCCGTTGAGGGGTCGTGTCCGCGGAGGCACCTCGTTAGCATGAACTCATCGTGACCCGAGGGACGGCGATGCTGCCGCGCCCGGATCACCTGTGCTGAGGAGGCCAGGATGAACGTGGTTCGAACTCTCGCCAAGCCTGTGGTGCTGGTGTCCGCCGCATTGCTTCTCGCCGTCGGCTCCACGGCTGCACTGAGCGCCGCCGGTGCCGACGAGGAGACGCTCCGGCTGCACCTCGGCAGCGACGGGACGCGCTTCGTCTACAGCAACGACGGCGATCCGATCACCCAGGCGATCCCCGCTCCGCGGAACTGCCGAGTCAGCGTCGACGGTGCGCTCGCCGCCATCACCGGCAGCGATCAGGGACCGGGCCTCAAGGACGGTTCCATCGGCATCAAGACGGGCGGCTCCACGGGTGTGCCGTGCGCCCGGGTCGACAGCACCGAAGACCTGACGGTGGCGCTGAAGGGCGTGCCCGACGCGGTGAAGGCCAGCCTCGACCTCGAGCTCAAGGGCGGCGTCCGGGTCGACATCGTCGTCTCGCGCGACGGCACCGAGGTCGACACCTTCCAGATCCGCTCCGGCGGCGGGATCGTCCCCGGCCAAGGAGTGGACGGAAGTACAACCGAGCCCTACACCGCGACGGCGACCGCGGCGCAGCCGATCGCGAACTGTCGCAACGCCTCCGACTCCGGACCGGACGCAGGCCCCAAGGACAACTGCTACGTGACCATCGAACCGGCGTCGTCGTTCGACGAGGTCGCGTTCCGGCCGGTGAGCGGGGAGGTGTCGCTCGAGGGCAGTGGAGACTTCGGCAACAACCCCAGCTTCGACACGATCTTCACCCTGGCCGGGTTCACCGGTGAGCTGGGCTGCACCGAGGCCGACAACACTGCGGCCATCGAGCAGGGCGGCGTCTTCGGCAGCTTCACACGGCTGGAGAACAGCGACGGATCCGACTGCGTGCTGAAGCCCTACACGCTCGAGGTCGACGTCGCCGCCGAGACGATCAGCTTCGTGCCGGTCGACAACGAGGGAGCCCCACAGCCCGCGACCTATCGCGGCACGGTGAAGTTCGGCCCCCAGGACTCGGCGAACCCGTTCACGAGCAAGCTCGAGTACGACCAGGATGACGACGGACCGCTCGACTTCGAGTTCATGCCGTGGTGCGCGGGCGATCCGTTCGCCACGCCCGACGTGCCCGGCTCGATCGACACCTCCGTGATCCCCTCCGGCCACACCTGGTGCATCGTCTCGGAGACCACCACCATCTTCTCGGCGACGCAGACGCGCACCGCGTGGGACGTGGTCGGGATCGGCGACCCGAAGATGCGCTGACGGTTCGACCGAGCGTCACCCCTGAGAACTCGGCGTGGTGCTCACCACGCCGAGTTCGTGGAGGAGTGCGTCCGCCTCGAGACGGATCACCTGCGCCGCCGACGGGTCCTCGGTGAGTTCCGCCTCGATGATCCGGAGCTGGGCGACCTCGAACGCCAATCCCTGCTCGCGTGCCTGGGCGAGCCCGGCCGCCACCGCGTACCTGGCTTCCTCGGTACGACCCAACGCGGCAAGCGCCCGCGCCCTCGTCCGTGCGATCGTGCTGCCGTAGAGCTCCGCCTCGCCGCCTGAGCCGCGCTCCGTCTCGGCCAGGGTGTCGAGTGCCTCCCCCGGTCGACCGGCGAGGAGGAGCCCAAGTGCGACGAGTGTCGCCGCTTCGATCGCCGACTGCACCTGACCGGTCCGTGCCGCCTCCGCCTGAAGCGCGACCATCGACTCCATCGCACCGTGGTCGCCCCGGACCAGCCGGAGGCGCGTCAGTTGAATCTCTGCGAAGATCGCGGCGTCCACGAGCCCATGCGCACGAAGCACGCGCACCGCGGGAACGAGCACGTCTTCCGCCTCACTCAGCCGCCCTTGGCTGATCAGGACCTCACCGATGTTCGCGCCGCAGATCGCCGCCTCGGACTCATTTCCGGCCCGGGTGAAGGCGTCCTGGGCGCGCGAATAGAAGTTCACCGCATCCTGCCACTTGCCCTCGAAGTAGGCCTGCCCTCCCAGGTTGTTCGTCACGACGGCCGTGCCCGTCAGATCACCGAGCTCGTCGTAGATGGCGAGCGCGCGCTCGCCATAGACCGCCTTCGAGGACTGGCCCAGCATCACGTACGCCGCGTCGAGCACCTGGTACGACCGCGCCAAGGCCTCCCGCTCGCCGGAAGCCTCCGCCTCGACCATCGCCTGCTCGGCGAGGCGCACCGCGGCGGGCATGTGCTCCTGCAACTGTCGGATCTGGGCGTTCAGCGCGTTGAGCCGCGCGGTCGCGCCGAGCGCCTCCGCGCTCCCGACATCCGCGACCAGGCGACGGCCGACGGTGAGGTCGCGATAGGCCGTGACGTAGGCACCGGTGCGCGCCCGAGCTCGGGCTCGCTTGAGCAGGACGTCGGCGGAGCGGATGGGGTCGTCCCCGACAAGACGTCCGGCCTGCCGGAACGCATCGACGGACTCCTCGAAGAGTCCAGCCTGTTCGAGCACGTCGCCGAGTGCCTCAGAGACGTCGGCGATCCCGACGGGCGGGAGGCCGGGTACATGACGCGACGCGTTCAGCGCACGTCGGTAGAACGTCGCGGCTTCGAGGTTCGCGTAGATCTCCTTGGCACCGTCACCCGCCTGCCGGGAGAACTCCCACGCCTCCGGCCAGCGGTGGGCCTCCGAATAGTGGACGGAGAGAAGTTCGACCTGACCGGTGGGTCCGTCGGACGAGCTCGCGCGGATGGCGTCGCCCACCTGCGCGTGCAGCTCGCGACGGGTCTTGAACGGCAGTCCCTCGTAGGCCACGTCGCGGATCAGGGTGTGCTGGAAGCGGACCCAACCGCTCGCGTCGACGGAGAGGAAGTCGCCGAGTCGAAGCAGGGTGTTCATGAGCCAGCCGGGGTCTTCGGCGGATCGACCCAGAACGGTCGGGGTGTACTCCTCCCGGAATCCGGCGCCGAGCACGGCCAGCCGCCGAACGAGGTTGCGGTCGGTGGGCGCGAGCGTGTCGATCCTCGCGGCGATCAGGCCCTCCACGGACTGGGGCAGGTAGTCGACCGCGGCACCCGCACGCAGCGCGTGGAGCAGCTCGAGCAGGAACAGGGGGTTGCCTTCGGCGCGAGCGGCCAAGGTCTCGGCCTGACTGGACAGCAGCGGGACTCCGGTCGTCGCCCGCTGGAGGAGGTCCTTGGCGTGCGCGAGGTCGAGCGGGCGGAGCTCGAGACGCGTCACGACGGGGCTCTCGGGCGCGGTGAATCCCCCGTTCCCCGGCTGGCGAGTGAGGATGATCAGCCACGGCAAGGGCTCGATCTCGGCGATGAGCGTGGTGAGCAGGTCGCGGGACGCCTCGTCCATCCACTGCGTCCCGTCGATGAGGAACATGGTGGGATGGTCGTTCGTGGCCTGCAGCAGTGCGGACACTGCCCCGTGCGCGCGCACTGGGCGGAACTGGTCGTCCAGCTCCGCGACCTGGGGCGACTCGGCCAGCGCGAGGCCCAGGGGTGTGCCGAGCAGCGCAAGCCAGGGCTCGAGGTCGGGGGCTCGCGTTCGGACCAGTTCGGCGAGCGCCGCCGCGGTCGTCGCAGGGTCGCCGTCGTGCAGCCCCCAGGCTTCCCGCAGGAGGGCTCGGAACGGGAAGTACGGCGTGTTGGTCCGATAGAGCCGGCACTCCACCGCGATCACGCGCTCCGGCTGCGCCGACGTGAGCAATTCCTGCACGAGCCGGGACTTGCCCATGCCCACGCCGGCGGTGATCTCCACCACGCTCCCGCGGCCTTCCCGGGCGTCGGCCCAGGCTCGACTGAGGATGGCGAGCTCCTCGTCGCGACCGACCAGCGGTGAGGCGGCGACCTGCTCCGGACCGCGGCTGCCCTCGGGCTTGCCGACGGAGAAGGCATGGACGGGCTCGGCCTTGCCCTTCACGGAGAACGGCTCGGGAGCGGACACCTGGAACGTCGTCCGCGAGCCGTCCAGCACGTTCCGGGTGGCGTAGACCTCGCCCGCCGGCGCTTTCTCCATGATGCGGGCGGCCAGGTTCACCGCGTCGCCCATGATGGTGTAGGTCCGGCGGTAGCCGGGACCCACTGCGCCCGCGAAGACGTATCCGGAATTGACGCCGATGCGGAGGGGCAGGCCGTCGGGAGCGCAGTTCCGGATCTCCCCGAGCGCGAGCAGCATCTGCTCCTCGTTGTTGCCCGCGGTGTCGGGGACCCCGGCGGTGAGGATGATCTTGCCGCCGTCCTCCGCGATGTCGGTGGCGAGGAACGTCACTCCGTGCGAGTCGGCGAACCGCTGCACCCCACGGACCAGGTCGTCCAGCACGTCTGCGGCGTTGGCCGGGTCATGGACGACGAGTCGGTCGAATCCGACGTAGCGGAGGAAGGCGACGGCGGCCGGCCGGTGCTCGGGGTCGATGGTGCCGCTCAGGAGGGTCTGGCGAAGTCCGACGGGAACGAACTGCTCGAGCTCGACCTCCGGACTCTCGGCGGCGCGGAAGCCGAATTCCTCCACCTCCGGGGCTCGGCGCAGGAGGACGCCGGGCCCGCTCCGCCCGCCGAGGGACGAGCGAGGAAGCAGTCGCGCGGTCTCGGGGCTGATGAGGATCTGCGCCGCGGAGGCCGCGGCTTCCATGTGGACGGTGCGCGTGGCCGCCGGACCCGCGACGATCAGTTCCCGATGCGACCCGCCCACGAGGAAGAAGTCGAAGGTGCCGCTGTGCACTCCGACCGACATCCGGAGTGTCACGTTGCCGGCGTTCGTCGCGAATCCCTCGATCCGCCGCAGCTCGGCCCGCATCGCGTGAGCCGCGGCCGCCGCCCGGAGATGATGGTCGTCTCCGGTGAACAGCAGCAGCTGGGCGTCGCCGCCGAACTTCAGCAGGTTGGCGCCGAAGGCGTACGCGGCGGGAAGGAGCCTGCCGAACGTGCCGTCGATCACCTCGGTGACCTCCTCGGCGCCGACGTGGCCGTGACGCGCCAACCGTTCCGACATCCGCGTGAAGCCGGTGATGTCGACCAGCGCCATGGTGCCGTCGACCGGACGATGCAGGCGCCCCGGCGTCTCCTCGTCCCAGTAGCGGACCATGCGGGCGACGTACGGCTGGAGGACGTCAGTAGCGGGGGCTCGGGCGCTCGTGATCATCGCGTCGTCACGCGCCCCCGGGTCGATGTGAACAGCACGATGCCTCCTCCGCATCGGGGTTCCCTTCGAGCCAATCTAACGCCGGATGGCGCCGCATGGCGCTGTGACGCACCTGATCGCGCTGCTGTGGGCAGCACTGCCCTGAGCGGCATCCGCCCCACAGCCCGCCGGGGCGGCGCAGGGTGGACGCATGAGCGACCACGAGAGCCCACCCGTCCAGCCCATCGACCACGAGCTCATCCGCCGGCTGCACCACGAGCGCATCGTCGTGCTCGGCGACGAGCTCGACCAGGCGGGCGGCAACCGCATCTGCGCGCAGCTCGTCTCCCTCGCCGCCGACGACCCGCGTCGCGACATCCGCCTCTGGATCAACTCACCGGGCGGGTCGGTGCCCGCCATGCTCGCGATCATGGACGTGATGCGCGCCATCCCGAACGACGTGGCCACCATCGCGATCGGCATGGCCGCGAGCGCCGGGCAGTTCCTGCTCACGATGGGGACGCCGGGCAAGCGCGCCGCGCTGCCGCACGCGCGCATCCTGCTGCACCAGGGATCCGCTGGCATCGGCGGCACGGCCGTCGACGTCGAACTGCAGGCCGACGACCTCCGGCACACGCGCGACACCGTGCTCGGGCTCATCGCCGAGCGCACCGGCCAGCCGATCGAACGGGTGCGACAGGACTCCCTGCGTGACCGCTGGTACACCGCCGAGCAGTCCGTCGACTACGGCTTCATCGATCGCGTCGCCCACGGACTCGACGAGCTGTTCCCCGTCGAACCGCGCGCCGTCGCCGGGCTGGGGGTGCCGGCATGAGCTCGTACGCGATCCCCTACGTCGTCGAGAAGCGCGGCGGGGTGGAGCGGTCGCTCGACGTCTACAGCCGCCTCCTGTCGGAGCGCATCGTCTACCTCGGCACCGAGATCGACGACGGCGTCGCCAACGTGCTCATCGCGCAGTTCCTGCACCTGGCGGCCGACTCGAACGACGCGCCCATCAGCCTCTACGTCAATTCGCCCGGCGGCTCGCCGAGCGCCGCGCTCGCGGTCTACGACACCATGCGGCACATCAGGCCGGATGTCGCGACGACGTGCGTCGGCCGGGCCGGCGGGCCCGCGGCGGTGCTGCTGGCCGGCGGCACGCGCGGTCAGCGGTCGATGCTGCCCCACAGCACCGTCACGCTCCACCAGCCGTCGACGCAGGGACGCGGCACGGTGCCCGACCTGATCCTGCACGCCGACGAGGTGCTGCGCGTCCGCGCCGAGCTCGAGGCGGCGCTCGCGGCCGACACCGGGCGTTCGGCGGAGTCGATCCGCGTGGACACCGACCGCGACCTCATCCTGCCCGCGCAGGCCGCGGTCGAGTACGGACTCGCCGACCACGTGCTCACGGCCGCGGTCGGTGCGCCGGCCGGCGCGCTCGCCGCGGCACTGCGCTGACGTGTCGCGAACTGCGGCGCCGGCACGCCGGACCGCGCTTCGCGTCATCCCGACGGCGCGCTCAGGCGGCGAGGAGGAAGGCGCCCGTGACGAGGCCGCTGGGCGGGGCGGTGCCCGGGGCGAGTTCCCTCGTCGGGCGCGGCGCGTCGGCGCGGCGGCCGTGCACCTCGCGCAGGTCGAGCGTGCGCCGATCGTCGGTGCGGGCCGCGAGGCGGCCGGCCACGCGGGCCACGACGTCACCGAGCTCGAGCCCGAGCGCCTCGGCCACCGCGCCGAGCACCTCGGACGACGCCTCCTTGCGTCCGCGCTCGACCTCGGAGAGGTACTGCGGCGAGACGCCGGCCGTGGCGGCGACCTCGGTCAGGATGCGCTCCTGCTCGAGGCGCTCGCCGCGCAGCACCTCGCCGAGCACGTGCCGCCACAGCGGCTTCGCGGCGCGCGGCGCCGCCTCCGGAGACGGGAACACGACAAGCCTGCCCATGCCCCGAGGCTACGCAGCGGGGGCCGCGACCGACAGGCCGATCCGCTGAGAGCAGAACGACGTCGTCAGCGCGGTTCGTACGTGAGGCAGTCGGCGTCGACCGCACCGGGTCCGACGCGCACCGCCGCGGCCGTGCACTCGAGCGAGTCGTTGTGCACGCACTCCGCCCGCTGGCAGGCGCCGACGTGGCTGATCACCTTGTCGAGCCCGCCCTTGGTCCCGAGCGGGATGAACGTCGCGCACTCCGCGTCGCCGATCGAGCCGGCGATCGTCACGGCCGCGGCGTGGCAATGCGAGTGGTCGTTGTACGAACACCCGGTCACCGAGCATTCGGCGACGGCGGGCAGTTCGTCGAGGGTCATGCTCACGGTGACCTCCAGATGGGGTGTCGGACCGGCAGGTGCGGGCGATGCTACTCCGGCGGCCTCGCCGCGGCCAGACCCGTCCGGCGCGTCGCGCGCCGCGCCTGTCGCGGCGCGCCGATCAGAGCAGCCAGGGATCGATGCCGAGGTCGTCGCCGCGCGGCGGGTCCGCGATCGCGGGCGGCGGCGCCATCCGTCGTCGAACGGATGCCGCGACGCGGCCGCGCACGCGACCGAGCACGCCGGGCGACCCGGCGCCCAGGCGCACGAGCTCGCGCCCGCGCGGGCCGGTCGGGATGTCGCGCGGCAGCGCCGCGGAGGCGACGAGCCATCGCGGAAGCCCGAGCAGCTCGAGCGCGCGCGCGAGCCGTTCGGACTCGAACACGCTGTCGGAGTCGAGCTCCTCGTCGAGCACTTCTGCGAGCTCCTCGGCGGCATCGGGCCTGCCGGCCGCAGCGGCGAACGCGTCGGCGTGCTCCGTACCGAAGGGCGCTCCGAGCACCTCGTCGTCGGCACCCGGCTCACGGGACGGATCGCTCGAGTAGCGGCCGAGCTCGGCGTGCCCCCTCCACGCTGCGATCACCAGCTGGCGGTCCTGCCGGACCCGCAGCGCGAACGCCGTGGTGTCGAGGCGCTCGGCGAGCGCAGCGGCGACCTCGAGCACCCCGCGGCGGCCGGACGCGACGGTGCCGTCGCCCGGCTCCGCGATCGCGGCGATCCAGCCGCCGTCGGGCGGGGCGATCCATCCCGTGAAGCCGAGCTCCCGCAGCGCGTCGACCACGTCGTCTCTCGTGGCCCCGTCGGTCGTCGACACGAGCGCCGCGCCGTACGTCTCACCCGCCGCGCCCTCGGGCTCGTGCGGCGTGCCGGGCAGCGGGAGGGCCATGCCCCATCATCCCGCACACGCGGCGAGCGCGAGGCTCAGCCGGCGGCGTCGCCCGCGTCGCCCTTGGCGAGCCGGGCGCGGCCCTGCTCGGTGTTCGCGCTCGACCGGGTCAGGTTCTTGATGAACTCCACGCGCCGGAACCGGAGTGCCGACCAGTCCTCGTCGATCGCCACCTGTCGCACAGGTTCGAATCCGGCTGCCCCCATCGACGCCCAGCCGCTGTCGCGGTTGAACTCGCACGTGTACCGCTTGGACGACGCCTTCGGATAGGCGATCCACACGACCACGTCGCCCTCGGTCGCGCGCGCGACCTGCTCGGCGAACGCGTCGACCTCATGCTGCTTCGTCGCGAACGCCAGGGCGAACCCGGCGCCGGTCACGCCCTCGAGCGTGCGCTCGACGGCGTTCGTCGCGCCGACCTCGGCGAGCTCGGGTTCGAACGAGCTCGGGGCGTCGATCACGTGCACGGCGCCGTCGCCCTTGAGGTTGAGCTTGCGGAAGATCCCGCTCACGATGCCGCCCGCAGTGCCTCGGCGATCGGGGTGCCGCCGCGGTTGAAGCGGATGGTGCGCCCGATGGTGCCATCGTCGGCGAGCGCCGCCGCCACGACCGCCGCGACATCCGCGCGGTCGACGTCGCTGCTGGACTCGCCCGTTGCGTCGATCGAGCCCGTGCCGGGCCCGTCGGTGAGGGTTGAGGGCCCGAGGATCGTGGCGTCGAGGTTCGACGCCCGGAGGTGCTCGTCGGCGTCGGCCTTCGCGTCGGCGTAGTGCCGGAACGCGCTGTCGGCGGGCACCCGGTGGTCGGTGCGCGAGCCGAAGTACGAGACCATCACGTACCGCCGCACGCCGGCCCGCTCGGCGGCATCCATCGAGCGGACCGCGGCGTCGTGGTCGACCGCGCGCGTGCGCACCGGATTGCCGCCGCCGGCTCCGGCCGACCACACCACGGCGTCGTGTCCGGAGATGAGCTCGGCGAGGCCGTCGACATCGAGCTCCTCGACGTCGGCGACGACCGGGTTCGCACCGGTCTCGGCGACGTCGTCGGCGTGATCTGCGTTCCGGATGACGGCGTCGACCTCGTCGTCCCGCTCCGTCAGGATCCGCTCGAGCTGGAGCGCCACCCTCCCGTGGCCTCCGATGATCAACACCTTCGCCATCGTCGTCCCCTTCCGCGTACCTCAACCGTAGTGACGGATGCCGCGTCGGCAACCCCGTGCGCGGAATGCTGGCATCCGCGCCCGGCGCGCGGGCAGAATGAGCGCAGTGACACACGGAGGTGCACATGTCGATGGAAACGCTGCTCTGGGGCGCGATCTTCGGGATCATGGCGATCGGCGGGGTGGGCCTCGCCGCCTGCCTGTGGATGTTCGCCCGCTCGCCTCGACCCTGACGAGGCCTCGTCGATGCCGGTGACGAGCGCCGGCGTGCTGCTCTTCCGGCGTGCGCCGGAGTTGGAGGTGCTCGTCGCTCACATGGGCGGGCCGTTCTGGGCACGGAAGCAGGAGCACGCCTGGTCGATCCCCAAGGGCGAGCTCGACCCCGAAGAGCAGCCGCGGGCCGCGGCGTTGCGCGAGTTCGCCGAGGAGCTCGGCCTGCCCGCACCCGAGGTGGACTATGCGAACCTCGGAACCGTCCGCTACGCGTCGGGCAAGCTGCTGCACGTCTTCGCGGGCGAGGCGCCCGACTTCGCGCTCGACGGCTTCGAGCCGGGCACGTTCGAGCTCGAGTGGCCGCCGCGCTCGGGACGCACCGCCGAGTTCCCCGAGGTCGACGACGTGCGATGGGCGGGGCTCGCTGAGGCGCGCACGCTCCTCGTGAAGGGCCAGCTCGGCGCGCTCGACGCGCTCGAACGGCACCTCGCGACATCCGCCTGACCCCGTCATGCGACCGGGGTTCCGCCGGCCGAATCGGCGGGCAGGCCCTCACCGCTCGACGTGGCGTCGGCGTGCTGTCGGCGCCTCAGGTGGTACGACTTGCGTTCGTCGAGTGAGGGGTCGGGTGCATCCCAGACCTTCACGATCGCCCAGCCGAGGGCGGTGAGCGGCACGGCGAGCACCGCGCCGGCCACGCCGGCGAGGATCGTTCCGGCCGTCAGCGCGATGAGGACGACGAGCGGGTGCAGTTTCAGGGACTGCGCCATGACGACCGGCTGCAGCAGGTCGCCCTCGAGCTGGTTCACGACGATGACGATCGCGACCACGATGAGCGCGACGACGGGTCCATTGGCGACGAGCGCGACCAGGGCCGCCAGGATGCCCGCGAGCGTGGCGCCCACGATCGGGATGAACGACGTGAGGAACACGATCACGGCGAGCGGCAGCGCGAGCGGCACCTGCAGGATCACGAGTCCGAGGCCGATGAAGAACGCGTCGACGAAGGCCACGATCGCGGTGCCGCGCAGGTACCCGCCCAGGACCTTGACGCCCGTCACGCCGATCCGGCGGCCGCGCTCGAGACGCTCACCGCGGTACGGACGGAGGAAGAACGCCCAGATGCGGTCGCCGTCCTTGAGGAAGAAGAAGAGCACGACCAGCATGAGGATGAGGCCCGTGATGAACTCGGTGGCACGCGAGACACCGGTCAGTGCCGTCTGCCCGAACTCGGCGCTCGTCACGAAGTCGATGATCGAATTGCGGGCGTCATCGATCTGCTGCTGGTCGATCGGGATCGGCAGGGTCTCGACCCAGCCGAGGAGGTCGTCGAATCCTTGCGTGGCGGACTCCGCGAGCTCCTCCCACTGACTGCGCACGGCGAAGACGATCCCGGTGATGATGCCACCGAGCACGAGGATGCCGCCGAGCAGCGTGACCCACGCCGCAAGCATCGGTGGAAGCCCGATGCGCCGCAGCCAGACGATGAGCGGGCTGGCCGCCGCCGCCAGGATGATCGCGATGATCACCGGGATGACGAGGACCTTGACCTGCAGGAGCGCCCAGATCCCGATCGCGGCGAGCACGATGACGACCAGCATCTGCCAGCTGCGGATGGACCATCGGCCGAGGCGGTCGTTCCAGATGGGACCACCGGTGCTTCCGCGCACGCCCTCCTCGTGCTCGGGCTGCATCGTCACGACCTCGGTCGTGACGACGGGATCCGGATCGCGGTGCCGTCGGGAGAACATGGCACGACGATAGGGCCGCTCGCGCGCGATTGCACGGGCCTTGACGCGGCGCGCCTCAGGCCGAGCCGCTCCACGGCGCGGGGACGAGCACCCACACGACCTCGGCCGGCGCGTCGCCCTCGGCGTTCCAGGTGTGCGGCTCGCGCCCGGGGAAGGTGAGCGCGTCGCCGGCCTCGAGGTGCACGACCCGGTCGGCGAACCGCACGCTCACCCTGCCCGTGATCACGTGCAGCACCTCGACGTCGCAGTTGACCGTGTAGAGCTCGTGGCCCCCGTGCGCGCCGGGCTCGAGCGACGAGCGGAGCAGCTGCACGCGCGACTCGCCACGCGGCGACATGAGGTGCTCCTCGACGTGGACGCCGCCGAGGTTGATACGCGGCGCCTCGGCGCGGGTCACCTTCTGGATCTCGGGCTCGGCGAAGAGCGCGCCCATCGGGAGCGAGAGCACCTGGCAGAGCTGCACGAGGGTCGCGACGCTCGGCGACGTCTCGTCGCGTTCGAGCCTGCTGAGGAACCCCTTGCTCAGCCCCGTGGAGTCGGCGACCTGGGCGAGCGTGAGGCCCTGCGCCATCCGCGTGCTGCGCAGCTTGGCGCCGATCGGGGGCCCCGCGACGTCGGCGGACGGATGGATGGGACGCACGACGCCTCCTTCGATCTTGACGCCGGCGCGTCGCGGGCGTACGGTGTGGTCAAGTTTCCTCAACAGTACTGGAAGTTTCGTAATATGCAACCCACTCCTGAGAATGCCCCGCGCGGACCGGTCGACGCGAGCGTCGTCCCGCGCTTCGCCGGCATCGCCACGTTCGCGCGCCTTCCGCGCCTCGACGAGGTGGGGCGAGCGGATGTCGCGATCGTCGGCGTCCCGTTCGACTCGGGCGTGAGCTACCGCCCCGGCGCGCGCTTCGGCCCGTCGCACGTGCGCGAGGCGTCGCGGCTGCTGCGCCCCTACAACCCCGCACAGGACGTCTTCCCGTTCGGTGCGCAGCAGGTCGCCGACGCGGGCGACATCGCCGTCAACCCGTTCGACATCGCCGAGGCCGTGCGCCAGGTCGAGGCAGGCGCCCGCGAGCTGCAATCGAGCGCGGGCAAGCTCGTCGCCATCGGCGGCGACCACACGATCGCGCTGCCGCTGCTGCGCGCCATCCATGCCCAGCACGGCCCCGTCGCGGTGCTGCACTTCGATGCGCACCTCGACACCTGGGACACCTACTTCGGCGCGCCCACCACGCACGGCACGCCGTTCCGCCGCGCGAGCGAGGAGGGCCTCATCGACCTCACCGCGAGCATGCACGTCGGCATCCGCGGTCCGCTGTACGCCAAGAGCGACCTCGAGGACGACGAACGCCTCGGCTTCTCCATCGTCTCGAGCGAGTACCTCGAGGAGCACGGCGTCGCGTCCGCGATCGATCGCATGCGCGCCCGCATCGGCGACGCGCCGCTCTACATCTCGATCGACATCGACGTGCTCGACCCCGCGCACGCGCCCGGCACCGGCACCCCCGAGGCCGGCGGGCTCACGAGCCGCGAGTTGCTCCGCATGCTCCGCGCGCTCGCCGACCGGAACATCGTCGGCGCCGACATCGTCGAGGTCGCGCCCGCCTACGACCACGCCCAGCTCACGGCGGTCGCGGCGAGCCACGTCGCCTACGAGCTGCTCAGCGCGATGGCGCCACGCACCTGAGTCCGACCACCCCATCCAGCCGACCCACCCCAGGCGAAGGAGCCACGAGATGTCCGAACCCCGCACCCCTGACCGCGAGGAGGTCGAGGCCGCGGCATCCGCCATCGTCGAGGCCTTCGCGGCCACCGACGCGCCCCGCTACTTCGCGACGTTCGCCCCCGACGCCACGTTCGTCTTCCACACCGAGCCGGCGCGGCTCGACGACCGGGCCACGTACGAGCGGCTCTGGGCCGAGTGGGTGGCGAGCGGATGGCGCGTCGTCACGTGCACGTCGAGCGAACCCGCCGTGCAGCCCTTCCCCGGCGGTGCGGTGTTCAGCCACACGGTCGACACGACCGTCGAGACGCCCGACGGCCGCGACTCGTACCGCGAGCGCGAGAGCATCGTGTTCCGCACCGACGCGAACCGGGGCCTCGTCGCCGTGCACGAGCACCTCTCCCCCATGCCCGCCGCCGACGCGGCCTGACCCCTTCCCCACCCCTTCACCGAGGAGACCAGCAATGTCGCTCTACACCCGCCTCGAACAACGCCTCGAACGCAACTCCGATGACGCCGGCCCCGTGCGCGGCGAGTTCTCGCTGCTGCGCATCGGCATGATCTGGCTCGCCGCCAACCTCGTCGTCACGACGCTCCTCACCGGAACGCTGTTCATTCCCGAGGTGGACTACGGCCTCGTCATCCTGCTGATCATCGTCGGCACGCTGATCGGTGCCGTCGTACTCGTGCTCGTCGGCAACATCGGCACGCGCACGGGCCTGCCGACGATGGCGCTCACGCGAGGGCCGTTCGGCACGCGCGGGAGCCTGCTCCCGGTGACGGCGAACGTCGTCATCCTCATGGGCTGGAGCTGGGTGCAGGCGATGCTCGCGGGGATCGCGCTCGACTTCCTCGTGTTCTCCGTCACCGGCGTCTCGATGCCGGTGCTCTGGGCCGTCGTCTGCCAGACGATCGTCGTGATCCTCGCGATCTTCGGCCACGAGGGCATCGCGAGGATCGAGCCGTGGCTCGCCGCGCTCATGCTCGCGATCATGGCGTACATCTTCTTCGTCGCCTTCACGACCTTCACGCCGGCCGAGTACAACGCCATCCCGGAAGCACCCACGATCTACACGCCCATCCTCGTGCTCGACGTCGTCATCGCGACCGCCATCTCGTGGACCGTGCTCTCGGCGGACTTCAACCGGTTCGCGCGCGACAGCAAGGCCGGCATCGTCGGCTCGGGCATCGGCTACAGCCTCTCGACGATCATCTCGATGTCGCTCGGGGCGACGGCGTTCGCGTTCGTGATCCTGTCGGGCGGCGAGGCGATCCCATTCGACCCGGTGAGCATCATCGAGCCCCTCGGCTGGCCGCTCGCGATCGTGATCTTCGTCTCGGTCATGGCCACGAACACGATGGTCGTCTACGGCATGGTGACGACCGTCGTGAACGCGGTGCCGGGCACGCGCGTGAAGTTCCTGCCGACCGCGCTCATCCTGGGTGCGATCTCGATCATCGGCGCGACCTTCTTCGGGCTGCTGAACCAGTTCACCGCGTTCCTCGTGACGATCGGCGCCCTCTTCGCCCCGGTGTTCGCGATCATGATCGCCGACTACTACATCGTCAAGCGCGGGGCGTACACGCCGGCGATCCTCGACGCTCGCGGCGGCGGCCGGTACTGGTACCTGGCGGGCGTCAACTGGGCGGCGGTCGCCTCCTGGCTTGTGGGCGCGGTGCTCGTCTACCTCTTGACGTACGTGTGGCCGGTGTCGCCGATCGGGGCGACGATCCCGGGCTTCGCGGTGACGTTCGTGCTCTACCTGCTGCTCTCCCTGCGCGAGCGGTCGGCGCACCCCGCCGAGCCGAGCCGGCACCTCGCCCGCACGGCCGAGGACACGCCGCGCCAGGCGCGAGCCTGACCGTGCGCGACCTCAGCCACCCCATCTCGGACGGCATGATGGTGTACCCCGGCGACCCCGGGGTACACCTCGCCGCCGCCCTCGAGCTCGACCGCGACGGCGCCGCCGTGACCTCGGTGCGGATGGGATCGCACACGGGGACGCACGTCGACGCTCCCGCGCACACCGTGGCGGGCGGACGGACGATGGACGCGGTCGGCCTCGACGAACTCGTCGGCGATGCGCTCGTCATCCGGGTCGACGGGCTCGGCGATCGCGCGATGATCGGAGTCGCCGAACTCGGCGACCTGCCCGAGCGCGTTCCGCCCATCGTCGTGGTCGACACGGGGTGGGCCGCGCACTTCGGCACGGACCGAGCCCTCCGGCATCCGGCGCTGTCGGCCGAGGCGGCGCGGGAACTCGTTGGACGCGGAATGCACGTCCTCGCGGTCGACACGCTGAGTCCCGACCCGACGGATGCCGCGGGGACGACCGAGTTCCCCGTGCACGAGATCGTGCTCGGCGCCGACCGGCTGATCGTCGAGAACGTCGCGAACCTCGACGGGCTGCCGGAACGGGTGCGGATCGGGTTCTTCCCGCTTCGGCTCGGGACGGACGGCGCGCCGGTGCGCGCGGTCGCCTTCGACGCCGAGACGGTGATCGAGTAGCCCTCGACCATCGCCCGCCCCACCCGGCAGACTGGGGCGATGGACCCGGTGCAGGCGCTCGAGGAGATCGCGACGCTGCTCGAGGTGCAGCTCGCCTCGCCGTTCAAGGCGAAGGCCTTCCGGCGGGCGGCCGCGGCGATCGCGCCGCTGTCGGCCGACGAGGTGCGCGAGCGGGCCGCCGACGGCCGGCTCAAGCGCACGCCGGGAATCGGCGATTCCAGCCTGAACGTCATCACCGAGGCGCTGGCCGGCGACGTGCCGTCGTACCTGGCCGACCTGCGCGAGAAGGCGGGCGTCGAGTCCCGCACCGGGCTGCGGGCGCAGCTGAAGGGCGACCTGCACGCGCACTCGGAATGGTCGGACGGCACGACGAGCATCGCCGCGATGGCGCGCGCCGCGGCATCCGCCGGGCTCGAGTACTTCGCCCTCACCGACCACTCGCCGAACCTGCGCGTCGCGAACGGGCTCTCACCCGAGCGGCTCGAGTCGCAGCTCGAGATCGTGGCGGCGCTGAACGCTGGGCACGGCGAGGGCGTCGACGATGCCGACGAGCGCGACCGCGGCGACCTCGGGGTGCGCATCCTGATGGGCATCGAGGTCGACATCCTCGAGGACGGCACGCTCGACCAGCGGCCCGACCTGCTCGACCGCCTCGACGTCGTGGTCGCGAGCGTGCACTCGAAGCTGCGTGCACCGGCAGCCGAGATGACCCCGCGGATGCTGCGCGCCATCCGGGACCCGCGCACCAACGTGCTGGGCCATTGCACGGGCCGCCTCGTGCAGGGGTCGCGCGGCACCCGGCCGCAATCGGAGTTCGACGCCGCCGCGGTCTTCGCGGCGTGCGCCGAGCACGACGTCGCGGTCGAGATCAACTCGCGCCCGGAGCGTCAGGACCCGCCCGACGACCTGATCCGGCTCGCACTCGAGCACGGATGCCGCTTCTCGATCGACACCGACGGGCACGCGCCGGGGCACTTCGGGTTCCTCGCGCTCGGCGCCGCCCGTGCCGAGGCGGCCGGCATCCCGCCGGAGCGGATCGTGACGACGTGGGACGCGGACCGGCTGGTGGAATGGGCGGGCGCGAAGAAACGACGACGGAAGGGGTCGTGATGGAACTCGGCGCATTCTCGGTGAGCCTCGCGGTGAAGGATCTCGCGGTCTCGCGGGCGTTCTACGAGACGCTCGGATTCGAGCCGTTCATAGGGGACGCCGAGCAGGGATGGCTCGTGCTCCGCAACGGCGACCACGTGATCGGGCTGTTCCAGGGCATGTTCGAGGGCAACCTGCTCACGTTCAATCCCGGCTGGGACCAGCAGACGCAGGAGACGGCGTCGTTCACCGACGTGCGCGAGCTGCAGCGGCACCTGCGCGACGCGGGCATCGACCTCGCGAGTGAGGTCGACGAGTCGGGGTCGGGTCCGGGCAGCTTCATGGTCGTGGATCCGGACGGCAACACGATCCTGTTCGACCAGCACCGCTGAGCGAGCGTCAGCGTTCGATGCTGCTCCGGTCGCCCGAGCGACCCAGCCAGGCACGCAGCGCGAAGAACACTGCAGCCGCCACGACGGCGACGATCGCGAACTTCACGATGAACCACAGCACGCTGAACACGAGGTCGACGAGGAACCACGCGATCACGACGGAGGCGATGACGCCGAGGACGATCCAGACGGTGCGGGCCATGCCCCGAGCCTAGCGGCGCACGGCAGCGCGAGCCGCGGCATCCGTCAGCCCTGGACGCGACCCGACATCGCCGCGATGCGCTTGAGCAGCGGCGGCTTGGCGAGCACCCACGCGACGACCATGACGACCACCGAGAGGGCGAACACCGCGAACCCGAGCCAGTCGTCGGTGTCGCGCGCGGTGTACATCTGGTTGAGCTTGCGGAGGGCGCCGGTCGTGAGCACGAGCACGACGTGCACGAAGGTGAAGGCCAGGAAGAACAGCATCACCGGGTAGTGGATCGCGCGCGACCACTTCTCGGTCACCGGGTCGGCCAGGCGACCCTCGACCGGCCACGCCGACGACAGCCGGAGGCCGGTGAGGATCGCGAGCGGCGACGCGATGAACACGACCGTGAAGTACGCCAGCTGCTGGAGCGAGTTGTAGACGACCCACGAGTCCTCGGTCGGCCAGTCGAGCGAGGCGTACTGCAACGCCGCCGAGATCGCGTTCGGCACGACCGCCCAGTCGGTCGGCACGACGCGCACCCACTGCCCGGTCGCGAGCAGCAGGATGATGTAGCTCAGGCCCGTCAGCACCCAGAACGCATCGAGCCACAGGTGGAACCACAGCCAGATGCCGAGGCGGCGCGGTGCGCGCTTGGTGCGCGGCCAGCGTGTGTTGTCGCGCGTCCAGAACCCGGGCGGCCGGCGCTTGCCGCGGAGCTCCAGCCCGGTCTTCACGAGCAGTGCGAGGAAGAACGCGTTGAGGAAGTGCTGCCACCCCAGCCACGCGGGAATGCCGACGGGCGCGCCATCGGGCGGCGGCACGATGCCGGGGTACTCGCCGATGAACGCCTCGACGGCGGGGATGCCGCGCAGGACGCGCGCGACCACGACCGCGATGACGAACGCAACGAGCGCGATGCCGACGCCCCATGCCACTCGCCGGCGCTGCGCCTTCCACCATTCGGCGGCGCGCGAGGGCTTCGTCGAGGTCACGGTCATCTCCGGGCGGTTCCTTCTCCGGTGCGGTCGGCGAGGCACAGGGCGTTACGACGATAGCGCCGCCGGCTGGGAACGCGTGGGCCGGATGACGCTCCGCGACGAGACCGCCGTCCCCATGCCGCGGTCCCTATGCTGGGGCGGATGCTGAAGGAACTCGCGGCGGGTGCGCGGATGCTGCTGCGCGGCTTCGGATTCTGGAGCCGTGATGCCGGCGTCATGCTGCTCGGACTCGTGCCCGCGGCGATCGTCTTCGCCGCGCTCGTCTGGGGGCTCGTCGCGCTCGGCATCGGCCTTCCCGGGCTGGTCGACTGGGCGACGCCCTTCGCCGACGGCTGGCAGGAGTTCTGGCGGTCGGCGTTCCGCGCCCTCGTGACGGTGGTGGTCTTCGCCGGCGCGGCCGTCCTCGCCTTCGTCACGTTCACCGCGCTCACGCTCATCGTGGGCGACCCGTTCTACGAGCGTATCTGGAAGGCCGTCGAGGCCGACCTCGGCGGGCCCGCGCCATCCGAGGGGCCGAGCTTCTGGAGCGGGGTGGGCAACTCGCTCGTGCTCGTGGCGCAGGGCCTGCTCTCGGCAGCGGTCGTCGCCATCGCCGGTTTCGTGCCGGTGATCGGCGGCGTGCTCGCGGCCGTGCTCGGTGCGGTGCTCACGGGTCGCCTCCTCGCGCGCGAACTCGCCGCGCGGGCGTTCGACGCGCGGCACCTCAACCGTGGGGTGCGCCGTGCCCTGATCCGCGCGCATCGGTGGCGCTTCCTCGGCTTCGGCATCGCGACGCAGCTCTGCTTCCTCGTACCGCTCGGCGCGGTGGCCACGATGCCCGCGGCGGTCGCGGGCGCGACGATGCTCGCGAGGTCCGTGCTCGACGAGGTGCATCCGATCCCGGCCGACGACCCGAAGTAGTGGTGACGGGCATCTCGTTCCGGACCCGTCGACCAGGATGCCGCGGGTCGGTCGAGTCGCCCGCGGCATCCGCCGGTCTGTGCCACCGCCGGCCCGCCCAATCCATTCAGCCGGCGCCGAGCACCTCGTCGACCCACCGCGGCACGAGCTCGCTCGCAAGTCCGAGCCGGCTCTCCGCGAAGAACGGCGTGATCTCGCTCTCCGCGAGGTTGAGCTCGAGCGTCGCCGCGCCGAACGCCGACGCCGTGAGGACGAACCCGGCCGCAGGGTGCACGGCGCCCGACGTGCCGATCGCGACGAACCGCTCGCAGGCGACGAGGGCCGCGTCGATGTCGTCGAGCCAGTAGGGCATCTCGCCGAACCAGACGACGTCGGGGCGCAGCATCCGTTCGTCGCAGACGGGGCACGGCGGCGCGTCGACCAAGTCGCCCGACACGTCGACCCGCGATTCGCACGCGAGGCACAGCGCACGACCGATCTCGCCGTGCATGTGGCGCACGCGAGCAGAGCCGGCGCGCTCGTGCAGGTCGTCGATGTTCTGCGTCACGAGCAGCAGGTCGTCGCCGAACTCGGCTTCGAGCCGCGCGAGGGCGGCGTGCGCTGGGTTCGGGGCGACGGATGCCACGGCGCGGCGCCGCGCGTCGTAGAACCGCTGCACGGTGTCGGGGTCGCGTTCGAACGCCTCGGGCGTCGCGACATCCTCGACGCGGTGGCCCTCCCAGAGCCCGCCCGCATCGCGGAACGTGGGCACGCCGCTCTCGGCCGAGATGCCGGCACCCGTGAGCACGACGATGTGCGGCATCGCGCCCTCGTCGTCCGTCACGTCAGCCAGTATGCGAGCCGTGGGCCGGCCGGGCAACGGCACGACGCGGGCAGGCTCACGCCATCAGGGTGCGCCCTGCCCGCGTCGGGCCGTAGCGGTCAGCAGGATGTGGCGTCGTTGCCGTCGATCGAGGCGAGCAGCGATCCCAGGCCGCCGAGGCCGTCGACCCCGAACAGGCGGGCGACGTTGCCGAGGCCCAGGCGCGGTTCGTCGAAGGAGCTCGAGTGCTCACCGAGACCGCCGTCCGACCGCGCCGCCTGCGACGAGACGACGCCCCAGCAGTTGCTGCCGTCCGCAGCGACCGCGGGCGTGGCGACGGCGAGCGTTGCGGTCAGGCCGAGCACGCCGGCTGCTCCTGCAAGAGTGCGGATGTTCATGATTCCTCCCCATCCTGGATCGCGGCGGGAATCGCCGCCTGAGAGGTGTTCGTCACCGACCGTCTGCCGGATTGGACGTGCCTGGCGCCGCGGCCTCGGGCACGTGGCCACTGAAGAGCAGGACCCGGGTCGGGCCGAACGGGAACGACGGGACGCGCACCATCCGCACGTCGTCGCCGGCGAAGCCCGCCGCGGCGAGGGCGGCGCCCGTGTCGCGATCCCAGTGGCACCCGTGGCAGAACCGCGTCGAGAAGGGCGTGACGATGCGCTGGACTGCGCGCTTGAGCGTGCGCGGCGGCGCGATGACGTGGTCGACGAACACGACCGTGCCGCCCGGGCGAAGCACCCGGCGGACCTCGGCGAGCGCGGCGCCCTGGTCGCGCACCGAGCAGAGCACGTAGGTGCCCACGACCGCATCGACCGAGGCGTCGGGCAGCGGGATGGATTCGGCGACGGCATCAAGCGGTTCGCGTGCGTGCTGCCAGGCGCGGGCCTGCTGCGCGAGTTCGACGCGACGGTCGAAGTCGGGCTCGAGCCCGATCCACTCGACGTCCTCGTGGAAGGCGCCGAAGTTCGCGCCCTCGCCCGCGCCGATCTCGAGCACCCGACCGCGCACGCGCCCGATCACCTCGCGTTCGAGGTCGTCGAGCGCGTCGTCGGTGATCAGCTCGGGCCGCGCACCATCCATGCCGTCATGCGACCACGCGGGCGCGCGCTCGTCAAGCGCGGCGCCGGGGCTGGGCGAGCCGTGAGCAGAGCGGATGCCGCGAGCCCACGCCCGCGGCATCCGTTGATCTCGATCTCGACGGTCGCGCCGCTCAGCCTCGCAGCGTCGCGAAGAACGCCCGGATGTCGCCGACCACCGCGTCGGGCACCTCGATCGCGGCGTAGTGCCCGCCCTCGGGGAACCGGCTCCAGTGCACGATGTTCGAGTTGTCGCGCTCGGCGAAGACCCGGATCGTCTGGAAGTCGTCCTTGAACATGGCGACGCCCGTCGGTGCCGCATTGACCTGCGGCTCGGCCTCGACGCGGGCGTTCTCGAGGTAGCTGCGGCTCATGCCCGCGGCCGCGTTCGCGAACCAGTTCACGGTCACCTCGGTGAGGATCCGCTCGAGGGGCACGAGTGCGGTGCCGTTGCCGAAGGAATTGAACAGCTCGCTGTACGCGAGCAGCGCCACGGGCGAATCGCTGAGCCCGACCGCGACCGTCTGCGGTCGGCTCGCGTTCATGGTGTTGTAGCCGCCGACCGTCTGGAACCACTGCAGGAACTCGAGCGCCGCGTAGTCCTGCGGCTCGAGCCGCTCGAACTCCGCCGGGTCGCCCGACGGGAACGAGAAGAGCTGCAGCACGTGCAGGCCGAGGAAGCCGTCGGGGTTGAGCAGGCCGAGCTCCCGCACGACGAGCGCGCCGTTGTCGGAGCCGTGGATGCCGTACTCGGTGTAACCGAGGCGGTGCATGAGCTCGTCGTAGGCGCGGGCGACCCGGGCCATCGTCCAGCCGGCCTCGGAGACCGGGTTCGAGAAGCCGTAGCCCGGGGCATCCGGGACCACGACGTCGAAGGCCTCCTCGGCGCGCCCGCCGTGCGCGACCGGGTCGACGAGCGGCCCGATCATGTCGAGGTAGTCGACCGACGACCCCGGGTACGTGTGCGCCAGGATCAGCGGCGTCGCGCCCTCGTGCGGCGAGCGCACGTGGATGAAGTGGATGGGCTGCCCGTCGATCTCGGTCATGAAGTGCGGCACGGCGTTGATGCGGGCCTCCTCGGCGCGCCAGTCGTACGTCGTGCGCCACTGCTCGACCGCGTCGCGGAGGTAGGAGTTCGGGGTGCCGTACGACCAGTCGTCGCCGGGCGCCGGCTGCGGCAGGCGCGTGCGGGCGAGGCGGTCCGTGAGGTCGTCGAGGTCGGCCTGGTCGACCTCGACGCGGAACGGGCGGATGTCGGTGGTGGTTGCGCTGGTGTTCGTCATGTCTTCGACGCTAACGAGAGATTAGGAAGGTTCAGTTCCTAATACGCGAGAAACGATCTCGTCGCCCCGCCGACCGCCTGCGAACGCCGCGCTCAGCTCCGGTGGCCCTGGGTGACCTCGTCCTTGTGCGCCGCGAAGGCGGCCAGCACCTCGCCCTTCTCCTGCTCGGGCACGCCCACGGCATCGAGCGTGCGGCCCAGCTCGGCGGCCACCTCGTCGAATTCGTCGGGCGAGATGTGGAGCCGGCGATGCGCCTCCTCGAGGCCGAGCACCGTGGTGCCCGGAACGGTTGGGGTGTACTCGAACGGACCGCCCGCGACGTTGCACACCCAGAGCGTGCGCATGAACTTCAGGCCGGGAAGCCGGCCGAGGTTCTGGGTGTGCCACTCCCGCAGGGCCGGGTTCTGCGACTGCTGGCCCACGATCGGATTCCGGACGACCGCATCGCTGAAGTGGTCGACGACGGCGGCGATCGCGAAGACGCCGCCGAGACGTTCGTAGAGGCTCTGATCGGACATGGCTGATCTCCTTCGATCGGTGCCACGGAAACCGCATCCGTGAGGCGCTGGTCTTCTATAGTTGATGGTTATTGATTATACAGCGGATCGCGGCGGGCGTCCATGGTGATCCGATCGGATGGGCGAAGCGTGCGTGCAGAATTGACGGCATGTCCGACACGGCCGCGCGACTGCTCGCGATGCTGTCGCTGCTGCAGGCGCGACCCGACTGGACGGGTTCCGAGCTCGCCGAGCGGCTCGGGGTCACTCCACGCACCATCCGGACCGACGTCGACCGGCTGCGCGAGCTCGGATACCCCGTCGACGCCAGGCGCGGCACCGCGGGCGGTTACCGGCTCGGAGCGGGCGGCAAGCTCCCGCCGCTCCTGCTCGACGACGAGGAAGCAGTCGCCGTGGCGATCGGGCTCCAGGTGGCCACGGGGATCACGGGCATCGAGGAGTCGAGCGCTCGCGCCCTCGCGAAGCTCGAGCAGGTGCTGCCGTCGCACCTGCGTCCGACCGTGGCAGCGATCGGCGCGGTGGTCGAGAAGGCACCCGAGAACATCGGCACGGACGCCCCTGATCCCGAGGTCGACCACGCGGTACTCGCCGCGATCGCCGCCGCCATCCGCGACGTCGAGTGGCTGCGCTTCGACGACCGCGGCACGCCCCGGCTCGTCGAGCCCTACCGCCTGCTGAGCTGGCAGCGACGCTGGTACCTGGTCGGGCGGGATCCGCACTCGGGCGAGTGGGGCGTCTACCGCGCCGACTGGATCGCGCCACGGATGCCGACCCGTCGGCGCTTCGAGCCCAGCCCGCTGCCGGGCGGCGACTACACGGCCTTCGCGATGCGCTCGATCGCGATGAGCGGATGGAACGTGCACGCGCGCTTCCACGTCGCGGCGCCGGCCGACGCCGTGATCGCGCGCATCAACCCCACGGTCGGCGTCGTGGAGGCGGTGTCCGACGACGAGTCGGTGCTCGTCACAGGGGCAGACTCGCTCGACACGATCGCCGCGTACATCGGCATGCTGAACATGGACTTCACCGTCGAGTCCCCGCCCGAGCTCGCGCCCCTGCTGCGCACGTACGCGGAACGCTATGCACGCGCAGCCGACGGTGGGACGCTGGGGGCGTGACCACGACCATCGAGCGGCACGTCGACATCGCCGCCGCTCCCGAGGCGGTGTTCGACCTGGTCGCCCACCTGCACGACTACGGGCGCTGGCTGCCGTCGTCGGGCGACTACGAGGGCACGTCCGAGATCTCACCGCCGCCGGTCGCGGTCGGCACGACCTACGTCGAGCACAGCCGTCGCGGCGTCCGCCACGGCCGCGTGATCGCCCTCGATCGGCCGGCGCGCATCGCCTTCCGCCAGCCCATGACCCTGCGTCCGCAGGTCGCCGGAACCATCGACAGCACCGTGACGATGTCGGTCGCCGCGAAGGGCGTCGGCGCCCGCGTCACCAGGACGGTAGAGCTCGGCATCCCTCGAAGGATCGCCCTCGCGCGAGGCCTGATCGTCGGTCGGTACGCCCGCGAGAGCGAGCGGATGCTGCAGGCGCTGAAAGCCTTCGCCGAACGCTGAGCGCTGAGCCCGCGACATCCGCTCACCTCGGGTTCTTCCCGTCGTCACCCATCAGGCCTAGCGTGGGGACAGTCGCCATCGCCGATGCCGCCGAGAAGGAGAACGCGCATGTCCACGAGACGCCGCCGCACCACCGCCGCACTCACCGCCACCGCCACGCTGATCGGAGCCGCCGCCATCACGGCGCTTGCGGGCCCCGCCGCAGCGGCACCGCCTGATGGGCGCGGCACCACCGAGCTGCGCGTGGCGACCTACAACCTCTCGCTCAACCGCAACACTGCCGGCCAGCTCATCACCGACCTGTCGACACCCACCAACGACCAGGCGCAGACGGTGGCCGAGATCATCCAGCGCACGAACCCCGACATCGTCCTGCTCAACGAGTTCGACTTCGACGACGAGGGGCTCGCGGTCGACCTCTTCCGCGAGAACTACCTCGAGGTGTCGCAGGGCGGCGCCGACCCGGTGGAGTACCCGTACGCGTTCGTCGCGCCGTCGAACACCGGCATCCCGAGTGGCTTCGACCTCAACAACAACGGCACGATCGGCGGCGGTGACGACGCGTTCGGCTTCGGGCTCTTCCCCGGCCAGTTCGGGATGGCGGTGCTCTCGAAGTACCCGATCCTCGAGAGCGACATCCGCACGTTCCAGAACTTCCTCTGGAAGGACATGCCGGGCGCGCTGCTGCCTGACGACCCGAACACGGCCGCACCGGCCGACTGGTACTCGCCAGAGGAGCTCGAGGTCTTCCGACTCTCGAGCAAGTCGCACTGGGACGTGCCGGTGGACGTGGACGGTCGCACCGTGCACGTCCTCGCGTCGCACCCCACGCCGCCGACCTTCGACGGTGCCGAGGACCGCAACGGGACGCGCAACCACGACGAGATCCGCTTCTGGGCCGACTACGTCACGCCGGGCACGGCCTCGCGCTACATCTACGACGACGAGGACGGCAAGGGTGGACTGAAGCCGGGATCATCGTTCGTGATCCTCGGCGACCAGAACGCCGACCCGCTCGACGGCGACTCGACCGAGGACGCGATCCTGCAGTTCCTCGACCACCCGCGCATCACCGACCCGCTTCCCACGTCGGCAGGCGCCGTCGAGGCGGCCACGGTCCAGGGCGGCGCGAACCTCACGCACGAGGGCGACCCGGCCTTCGACACGGCGGACTTCTCCGACATCGCGCCCGGCAACCTGCGGGCCGACTACGTGCTGCCCTCGCGCGACCTGCGCGTGCTCGACGCCGGGGTGTTCTGGCCGGTGTCGAGCGATCCGCTGTCGTCGCTCACGGGCAACTTCCCGTTCCCGTCGAGCGACCACCGGCTGGTCTGGGTCGACCTGCGCGTGCACGGGTAGCGGCGGCTACTCCCCCACCGAGGTGCCGGGCACGCCGGCGATGCGGCGGGCGGATGCCACGAACGCGGGCCGCACGCGGTCCCAGCCGTCGAGGTATCCGCCCACCATCGCGGCGTCGCGAAGCAGCACCAGCTCCGCGGCAGACTCGGCCGGCTCCGGAGCGCCGGCAGCGCCGAGGAGCTGCTCGAGCTCGGAGCGGAACCATTCGCGATGCCGCGCGACGGTCGTGCGGACGCCGCTCGCGGCATCCGGGTACTCGGCTGCGGCGTTGATGAACGGGCAGCCGCGCGTGTGGCGCCGGGCGATGTCGTCGGCGAGGCCCTCGATCACCAGGTCGACCATGGGCGCGGGCTCGGCACCGGTGGCCTCGGCCGTCTCGAAGGCCGCCTTGATGTTCGCGTCCTCCACGCCGAGGTAGGCCTCGACGAGGGACTCCTTGCTCGGGAAGTGCCGGTAGAACGTCGCGCGCGTGACCCCCGCTTCGGCGATGATCCGATCCACCCCGACGGCGTGGATGCCCTCGCGGTAGAAGAGCTCGCTGGCGGTCGCGAGCAATCGCTCGCGCGCCGCCGAGGTGCCGCTGGATGTCGTTCTCGTTGCCACGTCGTAAATGATAGAACGATCTTTCTCTTTTTGCTTGACATGCAGTCGGGCGGGGGCGTACTGTCAGGGAATAGAGAGACAGAACGATCGTTCTACTTACTACCGGCGATGCAGAAGGAGCAGCCACCATGACCACCACCGACCGAGCCCCCATCGTCCTCGTCCACGGACTCTGGATGACCCCGAAGAGCTGGGACACGTGGGCCGAGCGCTTCCGCGCCGCCGGCCACCAGGTCATCGTGCCCGGCTGGCCCGGCATCGACGACCGGTCAGTCAGCGACATCCGCTCGAACCCCGACCCGCTGAAGGGCATCGGCCTGAAGCAGATCGCCGACCACTACGAGGCGATCATCCGCGCGCTTCCGCAGAAGCCGATCATCATGGGCCACTCGTTCGGCGGCGTGATCACCCAGATGCTCGCCGACCGCGGCCTCGGCGCCGCCTACGTCGGCGTGACCCCGGGCCAGACCGCCGGCATCACGACCCTCCCGGCGTCGACGCTCCGGACCGGCTTCCCGATCCTGTCCAACCCGTTCGACCGCAACGGTGCGCGACCGATCTCGAAGGGCCACTTCCACTTCACGTTCGGCAACGACCTCGGCCGCGAGGCATCCGATCGCATCTGGGAGGAGTACGCGGTGAACTCCTACAACCGCGTCTTCTTCGAGGGCGTCGCCTCCACGCTCAACGAGAAGGGCGGCGTGACCCACGTCGACTACGGCCGCACCGACCGCGCGCCCCTGCTCGTCATCACCGGCGAGATTGACCACGTGGTCCCTCCGGCGATCGGGCGGGCCATCGTCAAGAAGTACCGTTCGACCGGCAGCCCCGCGATCGTCGACTACCGGGAGTTCCCCGGCCGCACGCACCGCATCGTCAGCCAGGACGGATGGCAGGAGGTCGCCGACTTCGCGCTGGCCTGGGCGACCGAGCACGCGGAACTGCAGCCCACCACCGCCTCCTGACGGCGGCGTCCGCCTCAGGCGGCACCGGGGAGGCCGGGCCCGACGCGATCGGGCACGGCCTTCACGACCGTCGGCAGCCAGTCGCGCACCTCGGGCCACGCCCGGGCGGTCGGCAACCGGCGGATGAGACCCGCGAGCGGCGCCTCGCCCGGCGCCGGGATGACGCGACTCGGCGACGCGGCGGCCAGCACCCCGAGCCACCAGTGCAGCCAGGTGCCGTGCAACGACTCGGGCTCGAGCACCACGTAGTAGTCCGGGACGCGCAGCTGATGCCGCGCGACCTGGTCGATCACCTGGTCGATCTCGAGCTGCAGCACCCCGAGCGTCGAGCGCTCGTCGTAGAACTCGACCCACGCCGAGGCGACATGGCCGAGCGGATCACGGTCGTGCACGACGAACGGCGCGTGCGACGTGGTCGACCACGTGACGACTTCGACGTCGGTGGCGTCCGGCATCTCGGCGAAGCTCGCGCTCTCGACGTTCGCGAGCCCCGCGAGCGAGTCGATCGCGATCGTCGCCTCCCCGCCGACCACGACGAGGGTGGTGCTGCCAGGAGCCTCCATTTCCGGATTGTACGTCCGGATCGGGGCCACGCGGCAGGGTCGGAGGGCGGGTCGGTCAGGCGGCCAGTTCGACGGCGACCAGCGACGGCAGCACCTCGGCGAACGGCACCCGGCCGACGCTGTGCACGCGCCACGAGGCATCCGTCACCCGCTCGACCTCGGAGACCGCGAGGTTGTCGAGTCTTGGGTAGCTGCGCGCATCGTGCCCGCTGAGCTCGCCGAGCACGTGGCGGATGAGCGTGCCGTGGGCGACCGCGAGCACGCGGGCCCCGGCGTGCTCGGCGGCGATCCGCTCGAGCGCGCGCACGCCGCGCGGGCCGACGGCGTCGTCGGGCTCCTTGCCCTCGAACGCGCGGCCGGGCCAGCGAACGTCGATCTCGGAGACGAGCGTGCCCTCGGCGGCGCCGAAGTCCTGCTCGACGAGGTCGTCGTATGCGCCGGCGACCGGCAGGTCGAGGCCCCGGGCGAGGATGGCGGCCGTCTCGCGTGCGCGGCCGAGCGTCGAGCTCACGACGAGGTCCCACTCGACCCGGTCGATCAGCGCCGCGGCGGCCTCGGCCTGCGCTCGGCCGGTGTCGTTCAGCGGGATGTCGGAGCGTCCCTGCATCACTCCGCGGAGGTTCCAGTCGGTCTGGCCATGGCGGATGAGGGCGAGCAGCATGTCCACCAGCCTAGGCCGGGCCGGCTGGACGGATGCTCAACCCGGATCGCTCAGCGGGCCCGTGCCCGTGCCGTCCGGGACGGTGCGCACGTCGACGAGCTCGCCCGACCGCTTCCGCCCGCGAAGTCCAGCGCGAGCAACGGACCGAGATCGCGCGCGGAGAACTCAACTCGACGAACTCGGGTTCGAGGGCGTTCGTGTCGCGTGTTCTCGCGTCCGCGATGCTCGCGGTTCTGGCGCTCGCCGGCGTCAGGATATCGGCCCGTGCGCGCCCGGCGTGTCGAGTGCGGGCGCCCTGAGTACGGCGAGCGGATGCCGCGTGGCCGCCCGGCCCGCGGCATCCGCTCGTCGCATCCGCCCGCGGGTCAACTGGCGAGCGTCGGGAGGAAGCGGCTCCACGCGCGCCGCCGATCGCGGCGTGGATCGAGCTCGATCCGGTCCGCCGCGGCGATGATGAGCGTCGCCCGGTGGCGTTCGTCGTATCGCGGCCAGTCCTCGTCGGGCGGGGCGGCTGCGGCGAAGCGTATCCACATCCTCCGCATGCGCTCGCCGGCGGCGGCATAGGCCTCGACCCCGCCGAGCGCGGTCATGATCCGGGCGAGCGCCACGTCGGTGCGGTCGAATAGTGCGAACATCTCGACGCCGTGCGTCGCGTCGAGACCGAGCATCTCGAGCAGGCGCGGTGCCACGTCGAAGCGGTAGGACCAGGCGGGCGCGTGACGCGAGTGGAAGTCCGCGATGCGCGTGCTCGGGAACCAGAATCCGTAGTCGCCTCCGAAATCCGCGGCGGGTCGCCGGGCGGGCAGGCCCGGATACGCGGCGTGCATGCCCGCCCGTGCGCCTGAGGGCGCCCGTGCGAAGAGCGCCTCGATCCGCGCGGCCGAGCGCGGCAGGATGTCGACGCGTCCGCGGAAGATCGCGCCCTCGCGGTCGTTCGTGCCGATGATGAGCGGCACTCGGTGGACGGTCCCGTCTCGGAACGCACGCATCGGATGCCGCGGCAGCAGGTCGCCGTCGACGATGGGTGCGAGGCAGAACGTGCCGGGGTACGCATCGGGCGTCCGCATCTGCAGCACGGCGCACGCCGCGACGAGGTCCGTCGGCGATGCCGTCGCGAGCAGCGCCTGCGGTGCGGAACGGATGGCGCGCGCCGCGGCCGTGCGTTCGCCGCCGCGATCCACATCCTTCCGCTCGCGCCCGTCGACGGCCTCGCGGAGAATCGCGACGAATTCCTCTGCCCACTGCGCCGCGAGCCCGGGCGCATAGACCGCGTTCGACGGCGGACTCTGCGCGATCGCGCGCGCGAACAGGCCCCTCGCCGACGGCACGGCCATGAGGGTGGTCACCGCGTTGCCGCCCGCCGAGGCGCCGAACACCGTGACGTTGCCGGGGTCGCCTCCGAAGGCGCCGATGTTCTGGCGGACCCAGCGCAGCAGGGCGAGCTGGTCCCGCAGGCCGAGGTTGCTGTCGAACGTACGCTCAGGGGTCGTGTAGCTGCTGAAGTCGAGGTAGCCGAGCGCCCCGAGGCGGTAGTTGAAGCTGACGTAGACCACACGGCCGTCGCGAACGAAGCCTTCGCCCTGCCCCGAGAAGTCGCGCGACGACCCCGCGCTGTATCCGCCGCCGTGGATGAACACCATCACCGGCAAGGGCGTCGAGGCGTCGTCGTCCCAGATCGGGGCGTGCACGTTGACCGTGAGGCAGTCCTCGTCGGCGGTGATCGCTGCGACCGGCGGGTGCAGGAGGGGATTGCGGATCGCCTGCGGCGCGATGGCGCCGAAGTCCGAGGCATCCCGGACGCCGCCCCACGGCACGACCGCACCTGGTCGGGCGAACCGCAGCTCGTCGACCGGCGCCGCCGCGTAGGGGATGCCGCGCCAGGCGAGCAGCCCGCGTTCTCGCACGCCGCGCACCATGCCACCGACGACCCGCACGTCGACCGTGTCGTCGTCGTGCCGTCGGCGGCGTCCGATCACGATCGCACGCTGTCCACCCCTCCACCTCACCCCTCCCGCGCGTCATCCGCAAGGCATTGACGCCCCCGGGACGGCACGACAGATTGTGGAGGACGGCGGAAGGGAGCACACCATGGGAATCGTCGCGGTCGACCTGTTCATCACGCTCGACGGGGTCTACCAGGCACCGGGCGGGCCCGAGGAGGACCCGTCGAACCACTTCGAGTACGGCGGATGGCAGGCCCCCTACTTCGACGATGAGTCGGGCGCGGTCATCGGCGCGGGCATCGACCGGCTCGACGCGCTGCTGCTCGGCCGGAAGACCTACGACATCTTCGCCGACTACTGGCCCAAGCACACCGACATGCCGATCGGGGCGAAGTTCGACGAGGTGCCGAAGTTCGTCGCCTCGCGCACGCTCACCGATCCGTCCTGGGCACGCACCACGGTCGTGACGGACATCGCAGCCGAGATACCGACCATCAAGGAACGCTTCGAGGAGATCCACGTGATCGGCAGCGGCGCGCTCGCCCGCTCATTGCTCGCCGCGGACCTCGTGGATCGGCTCAACCTGTACCTGTACCCCATCGTCTTCGGGAACGGCAAGCGACTGTTCGACGAAGGCACGGTGCCGGCGGCGTTCGCGCTCGCCCAACAGCCGATCGCATTCCCGAAGGGCGCCGTCTCGCTGGTGTACGAACGCGCCGGCGTGCCGGTCACGGGGATCCAGATCGACGAGTGACCGACCGGCGGCCATCGCCGCGGCATCCGCTCAGATCTCGGTGTGGCCGAGCTCGGGCTGCGCGACGAACCGGATCTCGGGCTCGGCGAACGCCTCGAACTCGAGCACCGCGACCTCGTTGCGCCCCGCGCGCACGACCGGGCCGGGCACGATCAGCGTCCGCTGCGGCCCGCGCCGCCAGTACCGGCCGAGGAGGAACCCGTTGACCCACACGAGGCCCTTGCCCCAGTGCAGGGTGTCGAGGAACAGGTCGGCCGGGGCCTCGAGTTCGAACTCGCCGTAGGCGAGCACCGGTCCGGCGGCGAACTCGGCCGGGCCGAGCTTCGCGGCGGCCGGCACGCGGTCGAGGTCGATCGGACGCGCCGCCCATCCGGTGACGGGCTCGCCATCGAGGGCCACGCCGCCGATGAGGCCCTTGTGCTCGCCGATCCGCGCGCCGTAGTTCACGCGCCCCTGGTCCTCGACGACGATGACGAGCTCGCCGCGCGCGTCGGGCAGTGCCACGGCGCGCTCATGCGAGTCGCGACCCAGGACCCCGACGGGCGCGCCGTCGACGAGCACCCACGCGCGGTCGCGCACCTCGTCGCCGACGGTCAGCACGCCGGGTCCGCCGCGGGTGAGGCGCGTCGCGAACAGCACGACACCGCGGTCGTGCTCGAGCGCGTCGAAGGTGGGCGGCGCGTCATGGCGCGACTCGTCGCCGAGGCGCGGGGCCGCCTCGAGCAGCGACGGCCCGACCGCGAGCGGGGCGGTGAGCTCGGGAGCCGGGCGGCGGGCGGCGGGCATCTCGTCGGGCACCGGCGCGTACCGCGCGATGACCTCACGGAAGGCCCAGAACTTCTCGGTCGGATGGCCCGCCTCGTCGAGCGGCGCGTCGTAGTCGTAGCTCGTGGTGATGGGCGCGTAACGTCCCTTGTCGTTGGCGCCGCTCGTGAGCCCGAAGTTGGTGCCGCCGTGGAACATGTAGACGTTCACGGACCCGCCCGCCGCGAGCAGCGCGTCGAGCTCGGCAGCGGATGCCGCGGCATCCGTCGTGTGGTGATGCGAGCCCCAGTCGTCGAACCAGCCGCACCAGAACTCCATGCACATGAGCGGGCCAGTCGGCTGGAACTCGCGGAGGGTCTCGAGCCGCTCGGGCACGCGGGAGCCGAAGGAGCCGGTGAGGTGCAGGCCCGGCAGGCTGCCGTCGGCGAGCATCTGCGGGGTCGGCTGGTCGATCGTGGTGAGGGGCACCGTGATGCCGGCGTCGCGGGTGACGCGCACGAGCTCGGCGAGGTAGGCCTTGTCGCTGCCGTAGGCGCCATACTCGTTCTCGATCTGCACGAGGATCACCGAGCCGCCCGCGTCGATCTGCCGCGGCGCGACGATCTCGTACACCCGACGGAGGTAGTCGCTGACCGCCTCGAGGTAGTGCGGCTCGGAGCGCCGCACGCCGACGATGTGGTCGCGGAACAGCCAGGCCGGGAGCCCGCCGTTGTCCCACTCGGCGCAGATGTACGGACCGGGCCGCACGATCGCCTGCATGCCCTCCGCCGCGACGAGGTCGAGGAACCGGCCGAGGTCGAGGCCGCCGTCGGTCCGCCACTCGCCGCGGCGCGGGGCGTGCGCGTTCCACGCCACATACGTCTCGATCGCGTTCAGCCCCATCAGGCGGGCCTTCCGGATCCGGTCGGCCCACAGGTCGGGATGGATGCGGAAGTAGTGCAGGGCGCCCGACAGGATGCGGTGCGGCTGGCCGTCGAGCTCGAAATCGGTTGCGCCGATCGCGAAGCGGGACTCTGCGGTCACGTGGGTCGTTCTTTCTGGTCGTGGTGGAGCGGCTCCGCGGGTCGGGGAGGCACGGCAGCGGCCGGCTGCTCCCCGGCCCGCGGAGCGGACGGGTCGGAAGTCAGCTACTCGCTGACGGTGAAGCCCTGCTCGTTTCCGTAGGCCACGAGCTGCTCCTGCCAGGCGCCGAGCCCGTCGTTCAGGTCGGCGGCGTTCGCGTACGACTGGCCGACGGTGTCGCCGAAGATGCTGTTGGCGTACACCTGGTACGGGAGATACGACCAGCCCGACGAGACGTCCTTCGACGCCTGGGTCAGCACCTCGTTGATCTTCTGGCCGCCGAAGTACTCGGACTCGGCGCCCACGAACTCCGGGTCCTCGAGGTCGGCCGTGGTCGCGGGGAACCCGCCGCTCTCGAGGAAGACGTCGATCGAGGCCGGGTCGCTGTTCAGCCAGCGCAGGAACGCCGCGGCGAGCGCCGGGTTCTCGGACTGGGTGGTGACCGACTGACCTCCGCCGCCGTTCTCGGCCGCGACGGGGGTGCCGTCGTAGGTCGGCATCGGCGCGACGGCCCAGTCGCCGGCCGCGTCGGGCACGCTCGACTCGAGCACGCCGGGCATCCACGCGCCGATCACGAGCGAGGCGATCGACCCGTCGGCGAGGCCCTTGAACCACTCGTCGCTCCAGCCGGGCGTGGTGGCGAGCAGGTCCTCCTCGACGAGCTGGTTCCAGACGCCGGTCCACTTCTGCGTGCCCTCGTCGGCGAGGTCGACCGTGACATCCGTGCCGTCGATCTGGAACGGGCGCCCGCCGGCCTGCCAGATCATGCTCGTGGTGAAGCCCGCGTCGCCGGTGTCGGAGGTGATGTACTTCGACGGGTCGGCGGCGTGCAGGTCGCGCGCGGCCTGGACGTACTCGTCCCACGTGGCCGGCACCGCGATGCCGTGCTGGTCGAACACGGCCTTGTTGTAGAACAGGGCCATGGGGCCGGAGTCCTGCGGGAGGCCGACGAGCTTGCCGTCGACGTTCACGGCACCCCACGTCGACGCCGAGTACTCGTCCTCGAGATCGCCCAGTCCGTACTGGCTGAGGTCGACGAGCGCGTCGGAGAGGGCGAACTGCGGGATCGCGTAGTACTCGATCTGCACGACGTCGGGTGCGCCCGAGCCCGCCTTGATCGCGTTCTGGAGCTTGGTGTACTCCTCGGTGTTGGTGCCGGCGTTCACGAGCTCGACGTCGACGTTGGGGTACGCCTCCTCGAACGCGGCGACCTGCGCCTCGGCGCTCGGCGTCCAGCTCCAGTAGGTGAGCGTGCCGCCCTCTTCAAGGGCCGCGTCGAGGTCGTCGGCCGACCCGGCGGCGGCGTCCGAGCCTCCGGCAGAGCACGCCGCCAGCGAGCCGACGAGCGCTGCGGCCGCGACGACCGACATGGTCCGCCGGGCGGCGGATCGGGTGATGCGCATTGGGGATGTCCCTTCACTTCGTTGTGCCATGTGATCCGGGGCAGGACGCTCCGGTCGAGCGGGCTGGGGGTGCTCCGCCGTGCAGTGCCGCTCGGTCACTGCTTGACGCTTCCGGCGCTGAGCCCGGACTGCCAGAACCGCTGCAGCCCGAGGAACGCGACGACGATGGGGATGATCGTGAGCAGGGAGCCCGTGATCACCAGGTTGTAGATGGGCTGCGCGCTGACGCCGGCGGCCTGCGCGTTCCATTGGTTGAGGCCGACCGTGAGCGGGTACCACGTGGGGTCGCTCAGCATGATCAGCGGGAGGAAGTAGTTGTTCCAGGTCGCGACGACGGTGAAGAGCAGCACCGTCACGATCCCGGGCGCGAGCAGCTTGATCGAGATGGTGAAGAACGTGCGGAACTCCCCCGCGCCGTCCATGCGCGCCGCCTCGAGGAGCTCGGTCGGGACCGAGTCGACCGCGTAGACCCAGATCAGGTAGAGCCCGAACGGGCTGATCAGCGACGGGATGATGATCGCCCACGGCGTGTTCGTGAGCCCGAGCTGGCTGAACATCAGGAATGTGGGGACCGCGAGCGCGGTGCCTGGCACGGCGATCGCGCCGAGCACGACCGCGAACACCGCGCGGCGCCCGGCGAAGCGGAACTTCGCGAGGCCGTAGCCCGCGAGCGTGGCCAGCAGCGTCGCCCCGCCCGCGCCGATCACGACGTAGAGGAGCGTGTTGCCGAACCAGCGCAGGAAGATGCCGTCGCGGTAGGTCAGGGTCTCCCAGATGTTCTGGAACAGCACGAACTCGTCGTCGAACCAGAGCCCGAAGCTCGAGAACAGGCCGGCCTGCGTCTTGGTCGCGTTGATCACGAGCCAGGCGAGCGGTACGAGGCTGTAGATCACGAACACGCCCATGAGCAGCGTGAAGGCGACGGACTTGCGCGGCTGCAGCGGCGACGAGCGCCGGCGGCGGGTCGCGCCATCCGCTCGTCGACCTTCGTCGGCGGGGCGGATGTCGCGGACGGCGGTGGCGCTCATCGGTCCTCCTTGCGCGAGCCGCGCAGCTGCACGACGTACGCGATGACGGCGGTGATCACACCCATGACGATGGCCACGGTGGCCGAGGCGTTGTACTGCTGGCCGTTGAACGACAGGTTGTAGGCGTACATGTTCGGGGTGAAGTAGGTCGTGATGATGTTCGGGGCGAGCGTGCGGAGGATGTTCGGCTCGTTGAACAGCTGGAAGCTGCCGATGATCGAGAAGATCGTCGCGATGACGATGGCGCCGCGCAGCGCGGGGAGCTTGATCCCCGTGACGACGCGGAGCGGCCCGGCGCCGTCGAGCTCAGCCGCCTCGTACAGGTCGGTCGGGATGACGCGAAGCGCCGAGTAGAAGATGAGCATGTTGTAGCCCACGAACTCCCAGGTCACGATGTTGCCGATCGAGACGAGGATCCACTCGCGCGCGAACGGCGTGATGACCGTGGAGCCGAGCCAGTCGTTGAGGTTGGCGGCGAGTCCGAACTGGTCGCCGTACATGAAGCCCCACATGAGCACGGCGACGACGGCGGGCACCGCGTAGGGCAGGAAGATCACGATGCGGAAGAAGCCCGAGGCGTGCAGGCGGGCGCTGTCGATGGCGAGCGCCGCGATGAGTGCGAGCGCGAGCATGATGGGCACCTGCACGAGCAGGAACAGCACGACCCGGCCGAACGACTCCCAGAACTGCGGGTCCTGCGCGAGCGCCACGTAGTTGTCGAGGCCCACGAACGCGTTGCCGCCGATGAGCTGCTCGCGGAAGAGGCTGAGGTAGACGGAGTACGCGACCGGTGCGATGAACACCAGCACGAACACCACGAGGAACGGCGCGACGAAGGCCAGGCCCTTCCATTCGCTGCGCCCGCGCGGCGACCGGCGCCGACGCGGCGGAGCCGCGTCGGCCACGGCGAGGGCCGGGGCTGCTGGAGACGTCGTTGTCATCGGGTTTCTTTCTGATCACAACCATGTTCACGTCAACATGGGGTGCGGACACCGTAGCATGTTGACGTGAACATGCGCCAGTCTTGGCGCGAAGTATGACTGAGGCCGACAGGGAGGGCCATGACCACCGCCACCACCAACGGTACGGCGAATGGCCGGCGCCGCGGACCATCGATGGCCGACGTCGCCCGCCTGGCGGGCGTCTCGGGGCAAACGGTCTCGCGCGTCTCCAACGGGCGCACCAACGTCGACGCCGAGACCCGCGCGCGTGTGCTCGCGGCTATGGAGGAGCTCGGCTACCGGCCGAACAGCGCCGCGCGCGCTCTTCGCACGGGCCGCTTCCGCACGATCGGCGTGATCATGTTCACGCTGTCGAGCTTCGGCAACATGCGCACGCTCGACGCGATCGCCTCGGCGGCCGAGGAGGCGGGGTACTCGCTCACGCTCATCCCCGTGCCGCACCCCACGCGCGGCGAGGTCTCCGACGCCTTCCAGAGCCTCGCCGATGCCGCCGTCGACGGGGTCATCATCGTGATCGAGGCGCACCTGCTCGACGAGAGCGACGTCGAGCTGCCGCCGGGCCTGCCCGTCGTCATCGTCGACTCCGCGGGCGACCAGCGCTTCCCCTGGGTCGACACCGACCAGGCGCTCGGCGCGCGGGTGGCCACCGAGCACCTCCTCGACCTCGGCCACGCGACCGTGTGGCACATCGCCGGACCCGAACGCTCGTACTCGGCCACGCGCCGACGCGAATCGTGGGAGGCGACCCTGCGGGAGCACGGGGCGGAGGTCCACCCCGCCCTCGTCGGCGACTGGTCGGCCGAGTCCGGTCACGCGCTCGGGCTCGAGCTCGCCCGCGATCCCGACGTCACCGCGATCTTCGCCGCCAACGACCAGATGGCGCTCGGCGTGCTGCGAGCCCTGCACGAGTCGGGCCGCACGGTGCCCGGCGACGTCAGCGTGGTGGGCTTCGACGACATGGAGGAGTCCGGCAGCTTCTGGCCGCCGCTGACCACGGTGCGCCAGTTCTTCGGAGAGGTCGGCCGGCGCTCGGTCGAGGCCCTGCTGCACGAGGTCGAGTCCGGCGACCGTCGCGCTCCCTCGCTCGTCGCGACCGAGCTCGTCGTGCGCGACAGCACGGCGCCGCCGCACTCCCGCTGAACGACCGAGCGCCCGACCCCTGAACGACCGAGCGCCCGACCCCTGAGGGGCCGGGCGCTCGTCGCGGTCCGCGCTCGTCGCGGCCGCTCGTCAGGGCTGCTGCGAGTTCGCGGCCACGATCCGCACGCCGTCGGTCGTCGCGGTCGCCGGCTCCACGCCGTCGGCCTCGACCGTGACGCGCACGCTCAGCAGCTTGCCCGCGTCACTCGTGACGGGCGTGTAGCTCTGCTCCGTCGCGCCCTCGATCGACTCGCCATTGCGGAACCACTGCCACGCGATGTCGCCGTCGCCCGGGTCGATCGTCGCGGTCGCGACCGCCGGCGTGCCGACGCGCGGCCGATCGACGACCTGCAGGTCGGCGATCGCGGCGTGCCGGCGCGTCACCACCGTGTACACGGTCTGCGACGTGCCGTCCGCGGACGTCACCGTGACCGTGCCCGAGCCGCCGTTCGCGGGCGTCGGCTGCGCGACGCGCACGGTGGCCGCCGAGTCGATCGCCACTGCGTCGAGCACCGGCAGGCGACCGCCGTCCACGTCGACCTCGTAGCCGGTGCGCGCCGGATCGAACCCGTCGACCGTCTCGCCGTCGAGTCGCAGCACCGCGAGGTCGCTGACCGACGCGGCGGCCGGAACCGGCTCGAACACCTGCACCTCGGAGACGATGAGGTGCGTGTTCGGGTACGCGTTCATCACCACGCGCACGCCGGTCGCCGTGCTCGGGGCGAACTCGGCCGTCACGATCGGCGCCGTGCCGTCGGTGGGCGAGGCGACCGGCTGGAACTGCTCCCATCCGGGCGCTGGGGCCCACGCGCCATCCGTGCCGCGCAGCTGCACCTGCATGGTCTGCGCCCAACTGCTCGTGCCGTCGCGCCAGAAGTGCACCGTGACCTGCTCGACCTGGCGGGCCGCGAACTCGTACGTCAGCGTGCTCTGGGTCGGCTTGTTCGACGCCACCCAGTTCGACCAGCCCTTGTCGCCCACGACGCCGTTGCGCGTGCGGTCGACGGGGTAGCCCGACTCGGTCGAGCTCGCCGACGCCGTGACTCCCGCATCGGGCGCGAAGTTGCGCAGCGTGCCCTCGGTCACGAGCAACGAGAGCCGCGCCGGCAGTTCGGCGCCGTCCGCCGTCGCGGTGCCGTCGACCCGGATGGTGCCGACCTCCGCGAACGCGTCCGCCGCGACATCCGACCAGTCCCACGCGACCGGCACGTCGAACGCCTGCTCGGACGCGCCCACGCGCGCCGGCACGGCGGTCGGTGCCGCGTCCTGCACGCCCGCGAGGCTCGCGCCGCGCGCGACCGTCACCGACACCGGGTCCGTCGCGGTGAGCCCGCCGACGTCGATCCTGGCCGTCGCCGCGAACGCCTGCCCGAACACGTCGGTCGCGGCGCCGGTCACGTCGACGCGCCCGCGCTCGGCCCAGGCCGAGTCATCCGGCAGCGCCCACTCGACGGGAACCGCGACGCCGGCGCCCCACGCGTACCGCGGTGCGACCGTGGTCGGCAGCACGGGCGCGATGCCGACGAGCGTGCGCGCGGCCACCGACTGCTCGGCGAGCGGGGCGAGATCACGCGGAGCCCACGATTGGTTCGCTCCGCCGTTCGAGCCGTAGACGCCGACCGTCGCGTTCTCGGCGGACGACTGCCCGTTGACGTCGAGCGACAGCCCGAGCGCCTCGTTCACCAGGGTGAAGGCGCGCCCGTCGGTGGTGTTCACGATCCACCGGGTCGCCGCCGTCGCTTCCGCGGCATCCGCGCCGATCGTGCGGAGGTCGGTGCCGGCGCTGGTCGCGCCGAGCACGCGTCCGTCGGATGCCTCGAGCACGACGCGGCGCGTCGCATCGCGCTCGCCCGGCGCGACCTCGTGCACGGTCCACGCCTGTCGGGCCGCGAGCCCCGCGTCGGCGGCGAGCGTGGTGATGGTCGTCGCGGTGCCGGACGTGCCCGCGGTGAGCGCCTTGGCGCTCTGCGAGCCGACCAGCTGGTAGCGGTGGCCGTCGCGCAGTGCGGGCGCGTCGTCGGCGACGCCGGTCACGCCGTCGATCACGAAGGTGGTGACGGACTTCGCGGGCACGGTGAGCGTCGCGGTGGCCGCCTCGCGATCGATCGCGACGGCGTCGCCCTCGACGAGGGAGTTGGCGGTCGGCTCGTCGGCCGAGGGAGCCTGCGTGGTCACGTACGGCGTCACGGTCGCGCCATCCGCGATCTCGCCGAAGCCCGACAGGTCGAGCGTGACCGTGCGCTCGGCGGTGCCCGTGTTGCGGTGCACGACGGTCGCTCCGGTGCCGTCGGCCCGGATCGCGGCCGTGCTCGAGAGGTCGTCGACCGCGAGCAGGCGGTCGCCCTCCTGGATGAACTTCGTGAAGTTGCGGAGGGTGTTGAACTTCGAGTTCACCTCGACGCCGCACGGCTCGACCTTCGTCGAGTCGCCGCCGGCGTCCGCGACGCGGCGCGCGGACTTCCAGACCTCGCCGCCGGCCTCCTCGTACGGCGTGCAGTCGAGGTCGATGAAGATCGAACCCCAGTTGAGGTTCTCGCCCTGCGGCTCCATGTTGTAGAGGTCCTCGACCGGCTGCCAGAGCACCCACGCCTTCGGCTCGAGTTCACGCAGGTCGTCGATGATGCGGCCGGCGATGCCGAGGCCGTTCTCGATGTTGACCGGGTCGTAGCCGTTGACCCAGCTGCCCTCGATCTCGCTCATCCACAGGTCGGCGTCGGCCTGCTTGGCGAGGTCGCGCACCACGAGCCGGCCCGACGTGCCGTAGGTGTGGACGTTCATGCGGTCGACCGCGGCGCGGGTCGCAGCAGGGTACGCGGCCCAGTTGGTGGCGAAGGTGCCCGGGTTGGTCTCGTCCATCGCCGCGACGAACGCGTCGGTGGTCGTGGCGGTGCCGTCGAGCTCGCCGCGCAGCGCGTCGACCAGCTGCGCCTGACGTGCCGGGCCGACGTGCATGCCCTCCTGGCGGCCGCCGACGGGCACGCCGTTCTGCAGCGTCGTGCCCCAGTAGTTGGTGTTGGGCTCGTTGAGCGGGTCGATGCTCTCGACGTCGATCCCGTACTCGTCCTCGAGGTGCTCGGTGACGCGCACGAGGTACTCGGCGAACGACCCGATCGCGGCGGGTTTCAGCTGCTCGGCCGACGAGTTGAACCCGCCCGAGACGTAGCCGCTCTCGGTCATGAAGTACGGCGCCGAGTTCGCGAAGGTCTCCCAATGCGTGATGCGGTCGTCGGCGGCGAGGCGCTCGACCCACCAGCGCTGCGTCGCGTCGGCGTCCCAGTCGTAGGATGCCGGGTCCCCCGCGTCGAACGCCGCGAGCACGTCGTTCCGCTCGGCGTAGGTGGTCGCGGCTCCGCCGTGCACGCCGGCATCGCCGTCGGGAGCGGGCGCCCACCATCCCTCGACGGCGCCCCCCGCGCGCAGGTAGTCGCGCACGTCGGACGCGTTGCCGCCGCCGATGTTGTACCGCGCGATGTTCAGGTCCAGCCCGTCCTCGCCGAAGACCGCCTGGTACAGCTCCTCGCGGAGCTCCTCGGGGTAGTCGCCGGTCGCGTTCGCGAACCAGACCAGGCTGGTGCCCCAGCCGTCGAACGCCTCACCCGCGTAGGCGGGGTTCGGCGTGATCGTGAGCGCGTCGGCGGCGTGCGCCGGTGGCGTCGCGCCGATGGGCGCCGCCACGAGCGCGCCCGCGGCGAGCGCGGCGCCCGTGGCGAGGGCCGCGATCCGTCTGCCGTGCATCGTCATCGATGTCGTCCTCTTTCACCGTCGAGTGGATGTGCAGCGAGCATGTTGACGTCAACACGCCCGACGCCGACCCTACATGTTGACGTCAACACAGCGGAAGGGGTGGGGAGAAGATGACGCGCCGCCAGCTCGGCGTCGAACCCGCGCTGAACCCCGTGCCGTGGCGTGCGGTGACGAGGGTCAGCGCTCGTCGAGCTCCTGGAACAGCGTGAGCTGCAGGCCGGCGGGTCCGCGGAGCCGGGCGTTGACCGAGCGCCACGGCGTCTCACGAGCCGATGCTTCGAGCTCGGCTCCGGCGCCGACGAGGTCGTCGGCGACGGCGGCCGCATCGTCGACCTCGAGGGCGACGCGGAGCCGGTCGCTGCGCCCGCCGTCGGTCTCGACGCGGTCGATGAACCGCACCTGCGCGGGGTTCGACAGCTCGAGCGTCGCCCGGCCGGCGTCGAGGATCACGACCCGAGCGCCCTCGTCGCCGTCGTACGACTCCTGTTCGGGCATGCCGAGCACGTCGCGGTAGAACGCCACCGCGGCCTCGAGGTCGTCGGCCTCGACGACGAGCCGCAACTGCCGCACCCGACCCGGCCCTGACTCATCCGCCATCGTCCGCTCCCTCCGCCGCACCGCCGCGGAGCAGGCCCCGCAGCGTCTGGATGGTGTCGGCCTCGTCGGGCCGCTTGTCGTCGCGGTAGCGCTTGACCCGCGCGAACCTCAGCGCGATGCCGCCGGGGTATCGGCTCGAACGCTGGACGCCGTCGAGCGCGATCTCGACGACCGTGACCGGCTCGAGCCACACGGTGTGGGCGGTGCGGCGCGTCTCGATCTGCGGGAAGTGCTCGGTCTGCCAGCGGAGGAGCTCGTCGGTCAGCCCCTTGAACGTCTTGCCGACCATGACGAACGCGCCGGGCTCGCCGAATTCGCCGACCGGGTCGAGCGCGCCGAGGTGCAGGTTGGAGAGCCAGCCGGTGCGCCGGCCCGAGCCCCACTCGGCCGCGAGGACGACGAGGTCGTAGGTGTGCACGGGCTTGACCTTGATCCAGCTCGCCCCGCGCCGGCCCGCCGCGTACGGGGCGTCGACGCCCTTGACGACGACGCCCTCGTGACCGGCCGCGAGCGCGTCGCGGGCGACCCGCTCGGCGACCTCGGAGTCGTCGGTGATCTCGCCGGGGATGCGATGCGGCCCGGCCACGCGCTCGAGCTCACGCAGCCGGGCGGTGAGCGGCTCGTCGAGGAGGTCGCGCCCGTCGACGTGGAGCACGTCGAAGAACCACGGATGCAGCAGCACCTCGCGCGCGGCCTCGGCGCCGAAGCGCGACATCGTGTCCTGGAAGGGACGCGGAGCGCCGCCCTCGTCGAGCGCGAGCGTCTCGCCGTCGAGGATGAGGTCGCGCGCCGGCATGCTGTTCACCACCTCGACGACCTCGGGCAGCCGGTGCGTGATGTCGGCGAGGTTGCGCGTGAAGACGCGCACCGCGTCGCCCGAGCGATGCACTTGGATGCGGGCGCCGTCGAGCTTGTACTCGACCGAGGCGCGACCGACCTGCTCGAGCGCCGCAGCCGCGCTCGGCGCCGTGCCGGCGAGCATCGGCTGCACCGGACGCCCCACCACGAGCCCGACGGACTCGAGGTCGCCCGGCTCGCCGGTGAGGGCGATCAGTGCGGTCTCGCCGAGGTCGCCCGAGAGCATCGCGGCGCGGCGCACGACCTCGCCGGGGCGGTCGGCGGCCCGGGCGATCGCGTCGGTGAGCACGCCCCCGAGCGCCCCGGTGCGCAGTTCGCCGAGGATGACGCGGCTCACGAAGTCCTGCTCGCGAGCCGTCGCCCGCGTTCCGAACTCGCGCAGGATGCGAGCGCGCTCGGTCGCCGAGCCGGCACCGGACGCCGAGGCGAGCCGTTCGAGGGTGCCGTCGACGTCGAGGATCGTGAGCGTCGCGACCTCGGCCGGATCGCCCATCGCCCCGATGAGCCCGCGCCATCCGACGCCCACCCGCCCCTGGCGGGGCTTGGCGGTCAGGAAGCCGACTGCGGGCAGGATCTCGCCGGGCTCGAGTTGGTCGAGGAGCGCCGCGAGCGCGTCGACCTTCGCGAGGCGCGACCGCGTGGACGCGACCCGTTCGGCGGTGGCGACCAGCTCGTCGAGCAGCACTCGGCCAGTCTGGCACCAGCCGCCGACACGGTTCGGTCAGGCGCTCGGCGGCACTTCCGTCCCCACCGTGGTGCCGTCGGAGAGCACCTGCGAGATGAGGCCGATCACGTTGTGATCGGGATCGAGGAGGTACCCGCCCCGGCCGATGCCGGGCCAGTCGGTGGCCGGCAGCGACTCGGTCGCACCCAACTCGACCGCGCGCCGCATCAGGCCGTCGATGTCGTCGACGCCGACGACGACGTTGCACCCGTTGACGGGCGCGCCCACCTCGGGCGCGGGACCCTCGCGCTGGGTGAGGCCGCCGTTGATGCCCATGCCGGGCTGCCCGGCGGTGTTGCCGATCGCGCCCTCGCCGGTCTCGATCACCCAGTAGGTGTCGCCGTACTGGGTGAACTTCCACCCCAGCAGCTCGGAGTAGAAGTCGATGAGCCGCTGCGGCTCGGACGCGTGGATCTCGAAGTGCACGACGAGGTTGGCCATGATGCCTCCTTGGTTCGGCTGCCGCGGCGTGCATCGTCGGCACGGCCGCGCTCGGATGCGCCTCACGCTACGCGCGAGCACGGACATCGAGAAGGGTGCCGCCGACTTGACACGGCCGACTCGGAGGTCTGCAATATATTGCATGCCGCTCGATGACTTCCCCCGCCACCAGCTGACCTTCGGGCCCAGCCCGATCCACCCCGTCGACCGCCTCAGCGCCCACCTCGGCGGCGCCCGAGTCTGGATGAAGCGCGAGGACGTCAACAGCGGCCTCGCGTTCGGCGGCAACAAGACCCGCAAGCTCGAGTACCTCGTGCCCGACGCGCTCGCGAAGGGCGCCGACACGCTCGTGTCGATCGGCGGCGTGCAGTCCAACCACACCCGCCAGGTCGCGGCCGTCGCCGCGCACCTCGGCCTGAAGTGCGTGCTCGTGCAAGAGCACTGGGTCGACTGGCCCGACTCGGTGAACGACCGCGTCGGCAATATCCTGCTCTCGCGGCTCATGGGCGCCGACGTGCGCCTCTCCCCCGCGGGCTTCAGCATCGGCTTCCGCGAGTCGTGGAAGCAGGCGATCGCCGATGTCGAGGCGGCCGGCGGCACGCCGTATCCGATTCCGGCCGGGGCATCCGATCACCCGCTCGGCGGACTGGGCTTCGCCAACTGGGCGCACGAGGTCGCCGCGCAGGAGGAGGCGCTCGGGGTCTTCTTCGACACGATCGTGGTGTGCTCTGTCACGGGCTCGACGCACGCCGGAATGATCGCCGGCTTCGCCGACCTCGAGCAGAACTTCGGCGGCCGGCCGCGGCGCGTCATCGGCATCGACGCCTCGGCGACGATCGACGAGACCCGCGATCAGGTCGGCCGCATCGCCCGCGACACGGCCGAGCTCATCGGCCTCGGCCGCGAGTTGCGCGACGACGAGGTCACCGTGCTCGAGGGCTGGGCGGGCGACTACTACGGCATCCCCGTGGAGTCGACCGACGAGGCGATGCGGCTCACGGGCAGCCTCGAGGGCGTCATCCTCGACCCCGTCTACGAGGGCAAGTCGATGGCCGGCCTCATCGAGCTCGTGTCGAGCGGCGACATCCCGAAGGACTCGAACGTGCTCTACGCCCACCTCGGCGGCCAGCCCGCCCTCAACGCGTACAGCGCTCGCTACCACTGAGCGGTCCAGCCGCGCGCCCCCACCCCCTGGCTCCTCGGTTCACAGGAGATCCGGCGATGTGCCGGACGAAACCGCCGGATCCGTCCGGCACATCGCGGATTCTCCTGTACATCGGCGGCGGATGTCGCGGCCCGCGACCTTGCCCGCGCGGCATCCACGGTGCCAGCATGGGCGCATGTTGCGGCTCGTGGGGGCGATCGGGCTGGTCCAACTGGTGTTGGGCGTGCTCGGGCTCCGGAAGGCGCTCCGCGAAGGACTGGCCGGCGACGTGCCGGCATACCCCGTCAGGCCGGTCGACGAGATGCGGTCCCGCCACTGGCTCGAGGGCACCTCGCTCTCGGCACCGACGGTGATGCTCGTCGTCCAAGGTGTCGCGAGCACGTCGTTGCTCCTCGCACCGCGACCACCCGTGCTCGCCGCCCGCGTCCTCGGAGTGCTCGGGGCGATCATGTCGATCGGATACCCGATCGAACGCGTGTGGCGCGACTCGCTGGTCGCTCCGGATCGCACGCTGACACCGCTCACGCTCGGCGGGTTCCTGCTCGCCCTGAAGATGGCGATCCTCGGCTGGTCTGCGGGCAGCGGTCGCTGACGAGCGGATGTCGCGCCCAGCCGCAGCACCTATCCTCATCGGGTGACCCCGACCGCTCCCACCGCGTCGGCGACCGTGCTCGCCGGCAGCGAGTGGCGCGCCCGCGAAGCGGCGCACGCCGAGCGGGCCGACGCGCTGACCGCGGGCCATCGGGCGCGCCGGGAGCGCGGCGAGACGCATCCCATCGAGGACTTCCTCTTCACGTACTACTCCTACTCGCCCGGCGTGCTGCGGCGGTGGCATCCCGGCGCGCGCGTCGAGCTCGCGGATGCCGCGGGCACACCGCGCGCGGAGTGGCGCTGGTACACGCGCGGCGCGACATCCGCCGGCTTCACCGTCGACGTCGAGACGATGCTGCGCGAGAAGGGCGCGCAGCTCCGCGCGGTCGAGCGGATGCTGCGGCGCACCGCGTCGCGGCCCGGGCGGTTCGGCTGCTTCGGGCTGCACGAGTGGGCGATGGTGTACCGGCAGGGCGAGCACCGCCATCCGGTGCCGCTGCGCCTCGGCCAGGCCGCGACCGACGAGGTCGTCGAGGCGCACGACGTGCGCTGCACCCACTTCGACGCGTTCCGCTTCTTCACGCCCGACGCGGTGCCGCGCAACCGGTTCGCCCCGACGAGAGAGGACCAGCCCGAGCTCGAGCAGCCCGGCTGCCTGCACGCCGGCATGGACGTGTACAAGTGGGCGGTCAAGCTGGGCCCGCTCGTGCCGGGCGAACTGCTGCTCGACGCGTTCGAGCTCGCCCGCGACATCCGGTACCTCGACATGCAGGCGTCGCCGTACGACATGGCGCCCTGGAGCGGCGAGCCCGTGCGGATCGAGACACCCGAGGGCAAGGCCGAGTACGTGCGGCGGCAGCGTGCGTTCGCCGAGCGCGGCAACGCGCTGCGCGCGCGGATCCTGGAGGCGTGGCCGGGAGGCTGAGCGGGCAGCGGCCTTGCCTGCGTCGGTGGCTGGTCGTAGCGTCGGGTCATGGACGATCGGGAACGCGGGCGAGCCCTGCTCGATGAGATCGCGCCGGACTTCCTCGCGCGGACCGGCGTCGGATTCGGCCGCATGTTCGGTTCCGACGGGCTGTCGATCCGCGGCAAGTTCTTCGCCTTCACCTCGCACGCGGGCGACCTGGTCGTGAAGCTCGACCGCGACCGCGTCGGTGAGCTCGGCCTCGACAACATGGTCATGCGCGGCCGGCCGATGGCCGAGTGGGCGGTCGTGCCGCTCGCGGCGGGCGCCGACCGCTGGCGCGAGGTCGCCGAGGAAGGTCTCGCGTTCGTCGACTCCATCACGCCGAGATGAGCCGCTCGACGGGCTCCGGATGACGCGAACGTGCCAGAACGCCTTCCGCCCGCGGAGTCGGCGCGCGGTGTTAGCATCGCGCTCGACGGCAGCCCACGCGGCCGCCGATGCCGATCGCACCCGACAGGAGCCGCGCATGCCCGGACCCGATGACCTCGTCGCCGGTGCCCCGGCCTGGGTCGACGTGACCACGACCGACCTCGAGCGCACGGTCGCGTTCTACCAGGCCCTCTTCGGCTGGACCGCCGAGCACGGCGACGACCGCTATGGCGGCTACGTGACCTTCCGCCGCGACGGCGAGCGTGTCGCCGGCGCGGCGGTGCGGCAGGACTCCGACCCGGCGCCGCCGCACTGGACCGTCTACCTGCTCACGTACAACGCCGCCGCCACGAGCGAGCGCGTCGCCGAAGCCGGCGGCACCGTGCTGTTCGAGCCGATCGACATCCCCGAGATGGGCGTCATGGGCCTCGCGATCGATGCGACCGGCGCCGTGGTCGGCTATTGGCAGCCGGGCGGGCTCGCGGGGTTCGACGCGTTCGGCGCGGTCGACACGCCGGCGTGGTTCGAGCTCGCCGCGAGCGACTTCGACGCGGCCGAGCGGTTCTACGCGCACGCGTTCCACTGGAGCGTCGACCACGGCGAGGGCGAGCCGCGGTACGGCGTCTATACGCACGCGCATCGCAACTACGCGGGCATCCTCGATGCGAAGGACCTGCTCGGCGCCGACCTGCCGCCGTCGTGGAGCGTCGCGTTCGGCGTCGAAGACCTCGAGCGCGCGGTGGAACGAGCGATCGCCGCCGGCGCGACGCTCGTCGTGCCGCCGTGGGACCTGCCGGCGGGCCGGCGCGCCGGGCTCACCGACCCGACCGGAGCGTATTTCGTGCTCGCGTCCGACGCCGAAGGGGCCGTGTAGATGAGCGGCACCGCCTGGGACGTCCTCATCGTCGGCGGTGGCAGCGCGGGACTCAGCGCCGCGCTCATGCTCGGTCGTTCGCGCCGTCGCGTGCTCGTCGTCGACGGCGGCGAGCCGCGCAATCGCGTCGCGGGCCACATGCACGGCGTGCTCGGGCGCGACCACACCTCGCCGCTCGACCTGCTCGCCGCGGGCCGGGCCGAGCTCACGCGGTACGACGACGTCGTCATCGAGTCCGCGACCGTGGCGACGGTCACGCCTGCCGACGACGACGAACCGGCGTTCGAGGTCGTGCTCTCGTCGGGTGAGCGGCACACCACGCGCCGCATCCTCGTCGCCACGGGGCTCCGCGACCGGCTCCCCGAGATCCCAGGACTCGCCGACCACTGGGGTTCCGGCGTCGTCTCCTGCCCGTACTGCGACGGGTGGGAGGTGCGCGACCAGCGCATCGCCGTGATCCCGACGTCGGCGGCCAACGCGCACCAGGCGCAGCTGTTGCGGCAGCTCTCGTCCGACGTGGTGTTCCACTCTCACGGCGTTGCCCTGCCCGCGCCGGCCCGCGCCTCGCTCGAGGCCCGCGGCATCACGGTCGACGAGCGCGCGGTCACCGAGGTCGTCGCCGACGGCGACGGCCGCCTGCGCGCCATCCACTACGACGACGGAACCGAGCGCGAGGTCGACGTGATCTTCGTCGCGCCCCGCCCCGAGCCGAACGACGACGTACTGCAGCAGGTCCGGGCCCGGCGCATGCGCAACGACGGCGTGGACTGGGTGCTCGTCGACGAGGACGGCCGCACCAGCGTGCGCGGCGTCTGGGCCGCGGGCAACGTCGTGTCGGCGCGCGCGACCGTGCCGGGTTCGATGGCCGCGGGCAACACGGCCGGTGCCGCCATCAACGCCGATCTCATCGACGCCGACATCCGCGCCGCGGTCGCCGCGGCCGGCTGACGCGCGGCGGCCAACCACCTGGGCGATCGGGGGGTTCGCCGCATGTCGGCGCCGGCCGACACGTCGATACCGTCGGCGCATGACCGCCACCTCGACCACCAGCCGCGACGTCGACGCATCCGCTGAGCCGGCGGTCGACACCGTCAGCCGTTCTCGCGCAAACCGACGACTCGGGGCCCGCATCGGCTGGACCTGGATCCTCCTCACCTCGCTCGGCATCGCCGCGTTCGCGGTGGTGCCGTACCTGACCGCACCGCTGGCCGAGTCGTCCGGCGGCCTCGCCTCCTCGTACGATGGACGCCCGCTGCCGGTGCTCGTCGCCTTCTACGTGCACGTCGTCGGCGGCGGGCTCGCGCTCGTGCTGGGGCCGCTGCAGTTCTGGCGCGGCCTGCGCACGCGCCATCCGCTCGTGCATCGATCGATCGGCCGCACCTACCTCGTCGCGGTCGGCGCGGCAGCCGTCGCCGGCCTCGTGCTCGCGCCGGTGAACCAGGCCGGGCTGGTCGGACTGGTCGGCTTCGGGACGCTCGCCGTGCTGTGGCTGCTGACCGGCTGGCGGGGGTACCGCGCGATCCGGGCGAGGGATGTCGCGAGCCATCGGGCCTGGATGATGCGCAACTTCGCCCTCACCTACTCGGCCGTCACGCTGCGGATCTGGCTGCCGCTGCTGATCGTCGCGCAGATCCCATTCGCGGGGCCGGACGGATTCGATGCGGGTGCCGCCTTCGCGAACGCGTACGCGGTGGTGCCGTTCCTCGCCTGGCTGCCGAACCTCGTCGTGGCCGAGTGGCTGATCCGGCGCCGCGGCCTGCCGTCGTACCAGCCCACCGCAGTCGTCGCATAGCCGGGCGGCACGGCGACGGGCGCCCGACCTCCGGGAGAAGGTCGGACGCCCGCCGTGTCCCTGCACCGGGACGCCATCACGGCATCAGCGCGTCAACGCATCAGCCGCGACCATTCGCCGACGCAGCCGGCATGGTGAGGTTCAGCTGCAGCGTTGTGTCGAGCGCGATGTCGCGCGACGACGAGCCGACCGACACGGCGTACCGGCCCTTCGGCGCGACCCACTCGTCGGCGTCGACATCCCAGATGGAGAACGGCCGGTTGCTCGCCGCCGAGTCGACGACGACCTCGACGCGCGTGCTCTCGCCGGCGGCGAGCTCGATGCGGTCGAACCCGACGAGGCGCTTGCCCGGCTCGTCCGCGGCATCCGGCAGCGTCAGGTAGACCTGCGGGATCTCGGCGCCGTCGCGGTCGCCCGTGTTGGTGACCGTGAACGAGACCGTGGCCACGCCGCGCTCGCCCGTGCGGTCGCGGTCGACCTTCACCTTCAGGTCGGAGTAGTCGAACGAGGTGTACGACAGGCCGTGGCCGAACTCGAACAGCGGCTCGATGCCCTGCTCGTCGTACCACTTGTAGCCGACCTCGAGGCCCTCCGTGTACTCGACCTGGCGGATCTCGGTCGAGCCCGCAGGTCGGACCGTCGAGCCGTCGGAGAAGACGCCCGGGTACTGCTCGGGCGACTGCGCCGTCGGAGTGTCGGCGAGCGACGTCGGGAACGTCATCGGCAGCTTGCCCGACGGGTTCACGTCGCCCCAGAGGAGGCCCGCGAGCGCCGGACCGAACTGCTCGCCCGAGTGCCAGGCGTGCAGCACGGCGTCGACGTCGTCGATCCACGGCATCTCGACGGCGCTGCCGGCGTTCAGCACGGCGACGGTGCGGTCGGATGCCGCGGCCACCGCCTCGATGAGCGCGTCGCCGTTCGCGTCGAGGTGCAGGTCGGCCAGGTCGGTCGTCTCACCCATCGTGTAGTGGCCGAAGACGATCGCGACATCCGCCTGCGCCGCGACCGACGCCGCCTGCGTGAGGTCGGCGCCGTTGCTGTACAGGACCTCGCCACCCGACTGCTCGACGCGCTCGGTGATGCTCGTGAGCGGATCGGCGATGGCGTCGCAGTTGAGCGCGGTGCCGCGAATGAACACGAGGTACCACGCGCAGCCGGTCTTGGCGCTGACGCCGCCGGTGGCGGTCTTCGACGCCGTCTGGCCGATGACGGCGACGGTGGGCGCGTCATCCGCCAGCGGCAGCACGTCGTCGTTCTTGAGCAGCACCGTGCTCTGCTCGGCGATGTCGCGGGCGAGCGCCTTGTGCTCGGCGGTCGACACGTTCGGAATGGCGGTCGCGGGGACCGGGTGGTCGAACAGCCCCTTCTCGATGTAGGTGTGCACCACGTCGAAGGCGGCCTGGTCGATCTGGTCCTGGCTGATCTCGCCGGCGGCGAGGGCCGCGTCGAGGCGTGCCGGGGTGTACCAGACCGGACGGTTCAGCTCCTGGTCGAGGCCGGCGTCGAGCGACGCGACGGTCGAGTGGACGGACCCGAAGTCGCTCATCACGTAGCCGTCGAACCCGGCCTGCTCGCCGAGGCTCGTCGTGAGGATCGGGTTCTCGCAGGCGTACACGCCGTTGACCTGGTTGTACGAGCACATGACGCTGCCCGGGTCGGATTCCTTGACGGCGATCTCGTAGGGCAGGTCGTAGACCTGGCGCAGGGTGCGCTCGTCCATGTTCGACGAGCTCTCCTCGCGGTCGGTCTCCTGCTCGTTCGCGACGTAGTGCTTGAGGTTCGCGACGACCGGCTTCTCGGCGTTGCCCTGCTCGAGGCCGCGGACGTTGGCAGCCGCCATGAGCCCGGAGAGCAGCGGGTCCTCGCCGAAGTACTCGGAGCCGCGACCGGAGAGCGGCGTGCGGCCGCTCGCGATGCCCGGGCCGAGCACGACCGCGCTGCGGCTGTCGAAGGACTCGCTGCCGTGCGCGATCGCCTTCTCCTCGCCGAGCTCGAGGTTCCACGTCGAGGCCACGGCGATCGGGCCGGGCCAGGCGGTCGTGCCCGCCTTGCCGTAGACGCCGTCGGGTCCATTGGCGTAGATCACGACCGGCGTGCAGGCGAGCTGGGCCGGGTAGACGACGGGCGCCTCGCCGGTGAAGCCGGCGGGCCAGGTGGTCCGGGTCGGGTCGTTCGCCGGCTGCTCCACGAGCCAGCGGTACTTCTGGTGCTGCGAGCTCGCGTCGAGGAGCGCGTTCGCTCGCTCCTCCGAGCTCGCGGTGGTGTCCATCCACGGCACCGTCGAGCAGTCCTCCGCCGCGGCCGGCATCCCGGCCACGGCGATCATGCCGCTCGAGGCGATGACCGCGCCGGTGACGAGCGCCGCCAGGCGCCGCCGCGATCGGGCTCGCGGCCCGTCGTGCATCCGGCTCATCTGCATCGTGTTCTTCCCTCTCCGTCGAAGGTGGATCGCGAAGCGACGCCGGCGTAGGTATCGGCGTCGCGAGATTTGTAGACCGATCTACATTGTAGACCGATCCACAGTTTGGCACGTTTCAAAAGTCGCCCGCAAGCCCCATGACGATGTCCGGCCACGAGTCGCCCGCCAAGCCCATGACGACGGACCCCACCCTCCGATTGGGTCTGCCCGGCATCATCCGTCATGCTCGAAGCATGCGCCCTACCGCATCGCGCCTCCGCCTCACCGCCCTCGCGGCGCTCGTCGCCGTCGCGCTCGCGGCCTGCGCGGCTCCGGCCGCCGAGGAGCCGCCGGCCGATCCGGAGGCGCAGCTGAAGGCCGATCTCGCGGAGCTTCCCGGCGTGGCATCCGTCGAGATCGGCGGCATGGAGCCCGCCGACGAGAACCCCCGCTACACGACCGTCACGTTCGACGCCGGCGCCGAGCGCGACGACGTGCTCGCGACGGCCGAGCAGGTGCCGGGCATCGCCGCCGGCCTCGAGTGGGAGGACCCGATCACGCTCACGGCCGACGCGCCCGAGTCATCCGCCGCCGCCGAAGCGACGTTCGTCGAGCCGTGGTGGTCGTTCGAGATCACGCCCGAGACGGATGCCGCGACCGCACGCGGCACGGTCGGCGGCCTGCTCGACGCGGCCGAGGTCGACGGCGTCGTCGGACTCGCGTTCATCGACGGCTGGCCGTACGCTGCCCTGCTCGAACCCGACCGCGTCGCGGAGCGCTTCGACGCACTCATGGAGACGGCGCTGTTCGCCCAGGGCGGCTCGTTCGCGCTGCGCTCGGAGCAGCCGCTGCTCCGCTTCTCGCACCTCGAGGGCGTGACGTCGCGGAACCTCATCGACGAGCTCGTCGCGATCACGACCGAGTACCCGCACGCCGAGGTGCTGCTCGAGGGGCCGCAGCATCCGAAGCTCTACATCGCGCGCGTCACCACGGCGGAGGCCGAGACGATCGCCGGGCGCCTCGTCGACCCCGACCTGCGCGAGGGCGTCGAGCCGGGCGACGGCGCGCTCCCCTGGCAGATCACGTCGCCCGACGGCGACGGCTCGGGGTTCTGGGAGGGCGAGGTCGGCGCGGGCTGAACGCGCGCCGCGCCATCCGTCACTCGACGATCTGCACGTACACGCGTTCGTAGGCGCCCGCGTCCACCGCCACCGTTCCGGCGTACGGGAAGTCCATGTCGGCGGTCACGAAGATGACGAGGCCGATGAAGAGCGCGAGCAGGCCCGCCATGAGCAGGTGGAGGCGCTTGCCCTCGACGGAGATGAACCCGACCAGGATGGCGTTCACCGCGGCGCCCACCCAGATGACGACCCAGATCAGCGTCGGCAACGAGAGCGCGGTCGCATCGATCCGCTCGCGGCGGGACTCGATGAAGACGTCGAACGACTCGAGGACCTGCTTGTACTCGGCCTGCTCGCTCAGCGTCTCGGCCTCGAAACTGTGCATGATGTCCTCGATCGCATCGACCTCGTCGAGGCTCGCGTCGGGTAGCACGCCCTCGCGCTGCATCGGGAAGTCCTCCTCGATCACGGCGACCGTGTAGTCGTCGATGAGCTCGCGCATGGGCTCGCCGATGTCGTCGGGCAACGCGGTCGTGGCCCGGTAGAGCGCGCCGATCTGCCCGGCCTCCTCGACGGTCGCGTCACGCGTGGCCGCGTAGTTCTCGTACACCGACACCGCGACGAGGGCGAGCAGGATGCCGAAGAACATGCCGAACGTGCCGATCACGTGGCCGAGCGTGCGGTCCCACTCCCTGCGGTCCTTGACCAGTCGCTTCACCAGCGGCCGCAGCGCGAGCACGATGAGGCACGAGATCAGGACGAATCCGCCGACGAAGAGCGGCAGTGTGATCCACACGCTGGTGTTCACCAACCAGTTCACGCCGCCCCTCCCCCGCGGATCAGCGCCGCGGGGCGTGCGCTCGCCCCGCGATGCGCCACAGCCTAGGACCGGAGCCCTGCCTCCGCCAGACCCGTGCGGCTGAGCGGTCGACCGGCCTCCCCGCGCGGGGCTCAGTGCGCGCCCGCATGACACCCCGGACGGCCGCGCCCTATGCTCGCGCCATGAACCGCGACCCCGCCGCGCGCCATCCGTCCCTCCTCGCCGATGCCGCGCTCGCGCTCGCGGCACTCGGCGCTGTTCCCGCGATGCTCGCCGGCGTCGTCGGCGTGTTCAGCGGCACCGTGCCGAGCTACGCGGAGGAGTGGTACGGCGGCCCGCTCATCGCCCTCGGATTCCTGCTGAGCGTGGGTGCCGGGCTCGCCGCGGTGCTGCGCGGCTCGGTGTGGGGCGCGATGCTCGTGGCCAGCCCAGCGATCTTCGTCGTGCTCGCGAGCCTGCTCGGCGGGGGGAATGAGCCGATGTGGGCCGCGTGGCCCGCCATCCCATTCGTCATCGTCGGTCTCGTGATCGTGTTGGCGACGACGCGCTCGCTCCCGCAGGAGAGGTGGGTCGCTCCGGCGCCGACGAGCGAACGGGCGGCGGCGGATGGCACCGCACACGCGGCGGACGAGCCGGTCACCGTTCGGCGGATCGCCGGACGGGACCCGATCGAGCCGCCGCCCGGCATCGGCGTGACCGAGGTCGAGGTCGGTTCGGGTGCCGACGATCCGACGTCGACCCGCGCGCCCGACTGAAGGGCGCTACCTGGCGCGCAGACCGTCGAGCGCCAGGTCGACGACCCGCTCGCGCTGCTCGGCCGTCGGGAACGCGACGCCGGCGACGCCGGCGACCAGGCGCACCGCGTCGTCGATGCCGATGTCGGCGCGGACGACGTCGGCCTCCTGGGCGTTCCGGAGCAGCGGCTCGCCGGACTCGTACATGACGTTGCGGCAGGTCTTCAGCAGCTCGGAGTCGCGATTGAGCCCCTCGAGCAGCACGCGCTTGCGGCTCGCGTAGTCGGCGAACCGGCGCAGCCATGCGGCGAGCGCGTCGAAGGGCGGTGCATCGCCGAGGCCGTCGGCGAACGACGCGACCCCGGCCACCTCGTCGAGGTAGACCGCCTCGACGAGCGCGTCGCGGGTGGGGAAGTTGCGGTACAGCGTGCCGATGCCGACACCGGCCCGCCGGGCGATGTCCTCGAGCGACGCGTCGACGCCGTGCTCGGCGAACGCATCGCGGCCGGCTTCGACGAGGGCGTCGAAGTTGCGGCGCGCGTCGGCGCGCGTCGGGCGCCGGGCGTCGAGCAGCGCGCTGAGCGCGGGGTCGGTCATCACACCTCACTTGCGAAGTGGAGGCTGCCTCCGCTACTCTAACCGGAGGCAGCCTCCGATCGGAGACTCCCTCCAGTATAAGCCCGGCAGTCTGCCCGGCACCTGAATGGAAGGCGCAATGCCACCCACCCGTCTCACCTTCATCGCGGTCGCCACGAGCTTCACCGCGGTCGCCAGCCTCCAGTCGCTGATCATCCCCGTCCTCTCCGACATCGGCTCCGACATCGGCGCCGACGCCGTGGGCCAGACGTGGATGCTGACCTCCTGGCTCATCGCCGCCGCGGTGGCCACTCCCCTGCTCGGCCGCGCCGGCGACCTCGTCGGCCGCCGCCGCATGTACCTCCTCGCGCTCGGCGCGGTCGCCGTCGGCTCGGTCCTCGCGGCGTTCGCCCCGAACCTCGCCGTGATGCTGATCGCCCGTGTGCTGCAGGGCCTCGGCGGCGCGGTGTTCCCGCTCGGCTTCGGGCTCGTTCGCGACGCCTTCCCGCCGCAGCGCCTCGCCGGCGCGATCGGCGGACTCTCGGCGATCATGGCCGTCGGCAGTGGACTCGGCACGGTGATCGCCGGCCCCGTGTCCGCGGCGATCGGATGGCGCGGGCTCTTCGCGCTGCCGCTCGCGCTCGCGCTCGGCGGGCTCGCCGTCGGCGCGCTCGGCCTGGCTCGGTCGTCGAGTCGCTCCTCCGGACGGATCAACGTGCTCGCGGCCGCGCTCCTGTCGGGTTGGCTCATCGCACTGCTCCTGCCGCTCAGCTCGGGCAACCAGTGGGGCTGGGGTTCGCCGCTCGTGATCGCCCTGTTCGCGACATCCGCCGTGCTCGCCGCCGCCTGGGTGACCGTCGAGCTCCGCTCGCGCAACCCGCTCGTCGACATGCGCGTGATGCGCCTGCCCGCGGTGTGGACGACGAACGTCACCGCGCTGCTCACCGGCGCCGCGATGTTCGGCGTGTGGGCGTACCTGCCGCGCCTCGCCGAGACGCCGGCCGCCAGCGGCTACGGCCTGGGCATCGACGCGAGCGCCGCCGGCCTGATGATGCTGCCCATGCTGGTCACGATGGCATCGGTCGGCTTCGTCGCCGGGCCGCTCAGCCGTGTGCTCCCGTTCTCGGCGCAGCTGACGATCGGCGCCTTCCTGTCAGCGGCCGCCGCACTCTCGATCGCGCTGTTCCACGGCGACATCCTGCTGCTCGCCGCGGCGGCCGCGGTGCTCGGCCTCGGCACGGGGCTGGTCACGTCGTCGACGCCGAACCTGATCGTGCGGAGCGTTCCCGCCGACCAGGTCGGCATCGCGACCGGCATGAATGCGAACATCCGGACGATCGGCGGCGCCATCGGCACCACGGTGTTCGCCGCCGCGATCGGCGCGAGCCTCGGCGCGGGCGGGCTGCCGTCGGAATCGGGCTACGTGTCGGCGTTCGTGATCGGCGCGGTGCTCGCGGTGATCGGCGGGCTCATGCCGTTCCTCGGCCGGAGCCGCCCGGCGCGTCCCGCGGCTCGCGCGATCCGGGTCGTCGAGTCGCCGCTCGAGGAACTCGCCGAAGCCGCCTGACCCCTGGTCGTCGGCGGCGAGTCCGCGGCCGCCTATCGGGTCACGTGCGGCGGATGGCGCGACGCGCCGTTCAGGCGCCGGGCGCCGCCGCCTCGAGCAGCGCGATGCGCTGTCGCGCGTGCCGCTCGCTCGGCGAGATGCGCCCGAGCACCCGCTCCCCGGTCGCGAGCACGAGCCGGGTGAGGGTGATCGCGGGCCACCACGGTCGTCGAAGGCCCAGCAGGCGGCGGTACCGCGGGTCGAGCGACGCGACGGCGCCGCCGAAGAGGATCGGGTAGAGCCATCCGGTCAGCCCCGGAAGCCCCGGCCTGCGGATGAACCGCACGGCCTCGGTCACGCGCTCGTCGACCCTCGCGCCGCCGATGAACGCGTCGAGCTCGGCGTGCAGGTCGGCGACCGTCGTCGGCGGCTCCTCGACGCCCATGAGCCGCCCGGCCTGCGCCCACTCGCGCACGTAGGCGTCGGGCCCGCCGGGGATCGGTCGGCCCCACACCTGGTGCGCGCCGATGAAGGCCTCAGTGAACGCGTCGTGGACCCAGCGCAGCAGGTCCTGGTCGTTGGCGGCGTACGGGCGCGTCTCACCCGCGACATCCGTGTAGGTGCCCCGCACCCGCCCGTGCAGGCGCGTCACGAAGGCGCAGGCCTCCGTCGCCTGCCGACGGTCGCCGAACGTCGTCGTGGCGACCCAGCGGATGGTGCCGTCGAGGCGTCCGAGCGGATCCTCGCGGTACCGGGAGTGGTCGTGCACCCCCGCCATCGCGCCGGGGTGCAGGGTCTGCAGGAGCAGCGCGCGGATGCCGGCGACGAGCGTCGGGAGCGCGCCGTTGACGGCCCACACGGCGCTGCCGGGACCGAAGAATCCGGCGTCGTCGCCCTCGGCGAGCGCTCGCGTCCACGCCGGGAGCTCGTCGTCGGGCTGCGTCGAGCGCCCCCGAACGCGCACCCGAGCACGCGGCGTCGCGCGGCGCGACTCGGTGGTCGACGAGGCCATGCCTCCGACCGTAACCCGCTCAGGCGGCGGCGTGGCTGACGATCCGCCGCGAACGTCCGCTCGCTACGCTGTGGCCGTGACGTCGACGTCGGAACACCGCCCAGCGGCCCACTGGGCACTGCGCGCGACCTGGGCCGCCGTGGCGATCGCGGCCGGGCCGGTGGTCATCGTCGCCGAGCTGTTCCACGGGTTCGGCGCGATCGGCATTCCGAACGCCCACCCCTGGGCCGAGCCGCTCGCGCTCGTCGCCATGCTCGCCAGCTTCGGCGCCGGCATCGGCGCGATCGCCCTCGGGGGCCGCTGGTGGACGGCCATCCTGGTCGCCTCGCCGGCGATCTGCCGGGTACTCATGTACTCCGGCGGCGACAAATGGGCGCTGTTCGCACTGCTCGCCACCCCGATCATCGCGCCGCTCGGCGTGGTCCTCGCGATGACCCCGCGCCGCGACGACGAGGACGACGACGCCGACGCTGACCGGCAGGACCAGGCCGACGACGCGCCCGGTGCTACGCCGGGAGCTCCAGCGTCATGAACACGCTGTGTGGATCGAGGACGTAGTCGCCGAAGGGGCCGCACTCGCGGAAGCCGTACCTCGCGTACAGCCTGCGCGCCGGGCGGAAGAAGTCCTGCGACCCCGTCTCGAGGCTCACGCGACGGTACCCGCGGCGGGCCGCCTCGGCGAGCACGTGTTCGAGCAGGCGCGCACCCAGCCCGCGACCGCGGGACGCGGCATCCGTGCGCATCGACTTCAGTTCGCCGTGCTCGGGGTCGAGCTCCTTCAGGGCGACGCAGCCCAGGATGTCCCCCTCCTCCGCGATCGTCCAGAACGTGACCTCAGGCACCTCGAGACCCGACACGTCGAGCGCGTGCACGCTCTCGGGCGGCGAGGTCGCGAACATGTCGTCGAGGTGGTCGCGGAGCAGGCGCAGCACGCGCTCGTCGGCGAGGTCGCCGCGGTCGATGGTGATGGAGGCGGGGGTCGTCACCCCTCCATTCTCGCGAAAGGTCGCCGGGCGCCGAATCCGTCACGCCGGCCGCACCGGCTGGCGCAGCACCGTCTTCAGCTTCTCGGGCGCGGTGCGGCGCGGGTCGCTGAGGTAGATCTCGTGGTGGTCGCCGGCGAAGGTGAGGCCGTGCTGCGGCATCCACTCGTCGTGGAGTCGTGCCAGCGTCGGCCCCTCGTCATCGTAGGAGCCGAGGTACAGGATCTGGACGGCCGACCCCTCGTGCAGTTCGCGCAGTTCGACGAGGTCGAGCGCCGGCCGGTCGCCTTTCGCGCGGGCGGCCGCGATCGCGTCGGCGACGAGCGCGTCGCCGATCCAGTCGGGCTGCGCGATGAGCATGGTCCAGTCCCATGCCGACTTCTCGCGGGTCACGAAGGTCGCCGGGTCGTCGGCGCGCCAGAGACCTTCGAGCGGACCGACGACGAAGTCGCGCCCGAGCTGCTTCTTGCTGCGGAACTTGACGGCGTACGCCACGGCGTAGAGCGCCTCGACCGCTTCGGCGTACGCCGTCGCGGTGTTCGGGTCGCCGTGACCGTCGACCGCGAGGTACCGCATGGGCGGCACGTCGACGAGCGTGAACTCCCGCGCGGATGGCGCATACAGCTCGCGGTATATGCGCTTGAGGTCGACCTTCTCGTCGGGCATGGAGGCAGGCTACGCCCGCCCGCGGTCAACGGGCGACCGGAAGGGCGACGACGCCAGATCAGCCGAGCGCGGCGATCGCGTCCGCAACGAGCTGCACGACCGAGTCTTCCTCGCTGGCTTCGGGGGTGAATCCCATTCGCAGCACGACGAGCTGCTCGGACGGCACGATGAGCATCTTCTGCCCGTCGTGCCCGGCCGCGTAGTAGGTGTCGGCGGGCAGCTCGGGCCAGCGCAGCGTCCCGTCGGGCATCGTGTTGGTGCGCCATCCCATGCCGTAGCCGGGGTCGTCGGTCTCGGCGACGTCGGTGACGGTGAGGCTCTGCAGCATCCAGTCGCGCGGCAGCAGCTGCTCGCCGTTCCACTCGCCGTTCTGCAGCGCGAACTGCCCGATCGCGACCCAGTCCCGCGGGGTCGCCCACACGTACGACGAGCACACCGGCGTGCCCGAGGCATCCGGTTCGAGCACCGCCGACGTCAGGCCGAGCGGGCCGAGCAGCTCTTGCCGCGGCAGGTCGGCGCCGACGCCGGTGCGTTCGGTGAGGATGTCGCAGAGCAGCGTCGTGCTGCCGCTCGAGTACAGCTGCACCGAGCCCGGCTCGTGCACGAGGGGCAGGCTCGCGACGTAGTCGCCCATGTTCGGCTCGAGGTAGAGCATGCGGGTGATGGGGGTGCCGAGGTCGTACGTCTCGTCCCACTCGAGGCCGCTCGTCATGCGCAGCAGCTGCTCGATCGTGATGTCCGCGCGGTCGTCGGTCCACTCGGGGCGCAGGTGGTCGTCGTCGAGCGAAACGACGCCCTGCTCGACGAGCACGCCGGTGAGCAGGCTCGCCACGCTCTTCGACATCGACCAGCCGAGCTGCCGGGTGTCGGCGTCGAACCCGTCGGCGTAGCGCTCGGCCACGAGCTCGCCGTCCTTGACGATCACGACCGCGCGGGTGCCGAGCGCCCCGGCCAGGATCTCGTCCTCGCCGCCGAACGCCGCGGCCATGGCCTCGTCGAGGGCGGGGTTCGGCGTCGGCGCCGGCGCGTCGGTGAACGGGTTGGCCCCGGCGTCGATGGCGGATGCCGCGCCGAGGTCGGGGCGCGACGGGGCGAGCGTGCAGCCGAAGCCCTCGGCGTACCAGGCCTTCTGCCGAGCGAGCGCGCCCAGCAGCGACGCGGCCGTCGGGTCGCCCGACCCGTCGACACGGAGGTACGGGACGAGCGGGTTCGGCGGCAGGTCGGTCGCGGGGTCGTCGCGGCCGGCGACCTCGGTCACGGCGCAGGCGTTGTGCGCCGCGTATCCGGTCCCGGTGAGCAGGATCGGCTGCTGCCACAGGTAGACGCCGGTGAACGCGGCGATGACGACCAGCACGAGGACGGCGACGACGGCGACGACGCGGCGGAGGATGCGCACCAGCGGATGCTAGCAGCGCGCGGCGCGGTCATTGTGTCGCGCGCCCAGCCGGAGGATCCTGAACCCATGAGCGAGCGCGACGAGTTCCTGGCCTGGGTGCAACGCGACCTTGTGGGCGCCGAGCGGGCGATGATGAGCGGCGACGACGGCCCACGCCGGGCGATCTGGTCGCACATTCCGCCCGTGAGCGTGCTCGGCGCCTGGAAGAACGCCGTCGGGCGCGAGGAGCTGGTCGAGGCCTTCGAGGTGCTCGCGGGCAGCTTCTCGGACTGCACCGACTGGAACCTCCAGCTGATCTCGTACGACGTCGTGGGCGACATGGCCTACACGGTCGGCTTCGAGCGCATGACGGCGTCGATCGACGGCCGGCCGCGCACCTTCACGCTGCGCGCGACGCAGGTATACCGCAAGGAGGACGGCGACTGGCGCGTCGTGCACCGCCACGCCGACTCGGTCTCGGTGTAGCAGGCTCGATCACCACTCCTTGATCATCCCGGTGACGCTCTCGATGACCAGCTTCTCGTTGTCGAACGCGCCGTGGCTCAGCGCCTTCGCGCGGAATCCGGGCAGCGCATCATCCCCGGTCGGCGAGAGCACGACGCGGTCCTTCACGATCAGGTAGGTGCGGGTCTCCTGCAGCAGCGCGGACTTCTTCAATGGCGACGCGAGGACGCGCTTGAGGTCGTCGTCCTCCTTCGCGGACAGGTAGCGGGACAGGCCGATCAGCGGGACCAGCGCCGACTTCTCCTTGGCATCCCGCTCGAGCGCCCCTGAGACCAGGTAGAGCAGGGAACGCGGGTAGACCGCGCCGGCGACCCGGTCGGCCCGTTCGCTCGTATCATCCATCGTGAAGATGCGCAGCCGCTCCACCATGGGCTCGGCGAGCGCGAGCGTCTCGGCGAAGTGCGTGGTGGTCGCGGCGGGTGCGAGCAGCACGACCTGGAACTTCGTCGTCTCGGGCAGCGGCGTCTCGTTCTCGCGCCGTCGGCGCGCGACATCCCGCAGCAGGTTGTCGATGAATACCGCGCCCGTCGAGTGGCCGACGAGCGAGATCTTCACGCTGCCATCGTCGGGCAGGTGCTTCGCGAGCGCGTCGAGGAACAGGCGACCGCCGCGATCGCCGCCGGCCTTGAAGGTGTCCTCGGTCTCCTTCTTCATGGCGTTCCAGAGGGCGCCGCCGACGTCGCCGACGTAGAAGACGCGCAGCAGCTCGTCCACGACGGTCGGGTACACCCCGGCATCGGTTCCGTCGCGGAACCGGGCGACGACGGCGTTGAGCACCTGGAACGCCTTGCGGGCGAGCGCGATGATGCTGAGGCCACCGCGTGCTCCGCCATCCGCCACCCCCTCGCCGATCTCGTCGAGCACATCGTCGTCCATCCGGGTCGGCTTGGGCGGCACGTCGGGCACGCCGCGCGAGCCCTCCTGGTTCATCGGCTTGTCACGAGCGGCGAACGCCCCGGCGAGTGCCTTGTTCAGTTCGGTGTCGATCTGGATGTCGCGGACGAATGCCTCCTCGTCGGCCTTCGAGAGTTCCGCGGTGTGAGCGGTCGACTCGTCCGCGAAGGGTTCCTCGCCCGTCTCCGGAGCCTCGATGCGCCGCCGCTGCGCGAGCTGATCGCGCACCTCGCCCTCGGTCGGCAGAGCGGTGCCGCGCCCGCCTTCCGGTGCGCGGGCCTTGCCGACGGCCCACGAGACGACCCGCCGCAGGAGCCGCTCGAAGAGATCCTCCTTGGCGATTTCGAAGAGGTTGTTGCGGATGATCTCGAGCCACCCCGATCGCCAGACGAAGAAGACCGGGTACGCGCCGACATCGGTGAACTCGGCGCCCAGCCGTTTCGCGGTGGTCGTGCCCGCTGCCTCGGGCACGAGCCCGCCGTGGAAGTACACGACGATGCGGCCCTTCTCGACGGCGGCGCGGACCATCTCGTCGATGTCGGCAGCGGTCAGGTTCTCGAGCTCGCCGTCCTTGCCCGTGCGGATGATGTGTTCGGCCATCGTCGGTCCCTCCCCCGGTGAGTTCCGGCCGCCGTCCGGCCGGCTGTCCTGCGGCGCGTTCGGCGCGCCCTACCCGTACAGTTCTGCAAGGCTGCGCTCCACGAGCGCGGTCGGCACCTCGAGCCGGTTCGCGATCTCCTCGGCCCCGAGCTCTTCGGCAGCGTCGCGTACCGGCAGTTCGAGGCGCGGCGCCGCTTCGGCGACGACCTCCTCCACCCGGCGCATGACGGTGGGCGAGACCGGCTCGGACATCGTCGGCGGCCCGGGGGGCGGCGCCGGCATCATGGGAAGCTCCTCGAAGCCGCCGGCCCCGCCGTCGGCGGGCCGGAACGCCGGGATGTACAACGCCTCCTCGGTCGCCCACCGCTGGCGCGACGCGCGCGATGCGACGAACGCCTCGACCTCGAGCGGACGCCACAGCAACCAGGGGCGGCAGGCATACTGCTCGCCCGCCGCGGTCTCGACGACCGAGCCGGCGGGGATCACGTCGGGATCGTCGCGGTCCGCGGCGAGCAGGATGTCCATGCACGCGCTCAGCATCGGCGGAACGTCCGATGAACCGGTGACCCCGCTCGCAGGGACCGCCCGGCCGAGCGCGAGGACGTCGGGCATGTCGCCGAGCTCGTCGTGCAGGCGTCCGACCGCGGCCGCCAGGCGCGGGCCGACGCGCTCGTCGGATGCCGCGTCCGCGTGCGACGCGAGGGCTGCCGCGGCGAACAGCTGCGCGGTCAGCGGCGTGCGGGCGCCCAGCATCCGATTCGCGTCCTCGAGCAAGCGACGCCGGGCTCCGCGTCGGAGGATCGAGAGTGCGAGCTCGACGGTCTCGGTCTGCGGATTGCCGTCCTCGTAGGCGCGCGTCCGCGCGAGGAAGTGCATCGACATTCCCGCGACATCCGGCCCGCTCGCGCCCTGCGGGACGAATACGAGCGTCTTGCGATCCGCCGCAGCCCACAGCGTGTGCTCCGCGGGCTGCGTGCCGGTCCGCTTCCATCGCACGCGATAGGCGCCGGGTTCGAGGTCGACGCGCCATCCGACCGCGCGTGGCGACCTGCGGCGTCGGACCTCTTCGAAGCGCGGCGCAGGGAGCACGATGGGCGCGCCATCCCAGTCGGAGATCTCCGGCGACTGCTCGAGCGGCGCCATGTCGTGGCCCTTGAGTCCGCGCAGCACGATGACGAGCGCGGACGTTCCGACTGCCGGTCGCGCCCGGCTGAGTTCGCGTGCGAGGTCGCCGTGCGTCTCGTTCGCGGTGGGAAGCCGGTAGACGGGCGCCGCCGGCACGAGGGGGACGTCCAGCGCCACCGGTTCGTCGCTGCCGGGTCGCACGAGGAGGTCTCGCGAGACGCTCGCACCCTCGAGCGTGCTCACGACCGTGTACGCACCGGGCGCGAGCGAGGCGTTCACGTTGCCGACGCCCGAGGCCTTCGGCACCGGCCGTAGGTACGCGTCGAGCACTTGGATGTCGGCCCCGGGCGAGGTGATCCGAAGGTGGCCGCGCTTCTCAGAGGGAGACATCGCGCCCCTCCCCGGTGATCGTGAACACGCCGTCATCGGCGAAGCCCGTGGTGTGCATCGGCTTCCCCGCGTGCTGGACGTACCAGGTGCCGTCGTACAGCCAGACGGTCCACGGGCCGTCGGCGATGTCCCAGACCTGGGTCGTGCCGTCGGGTGCGACGAGCTCGACCATGCCTCGCCGTCGGCGCCGGAACGCGATGACGACCTTGCGGGCCTCGCGACCGGGCGGAGCAGCGGGGCCGCCGTTCGCCGCTGGCTCGGCGACGGAGCGCTCCGGTCCGAACCTGAGCGTGCCGCTCAGCACGGGTTCCGGCACCGACTGCTGGCGGCCCGATCCGAGCCCCGCGGTCCGATCGGTGACGATGCGTCGCGCGTATGCGATGAGCGCGTCGCTCGTGACGTATCCGGTGTCGGGGTCGGCAGCAGCGCCGCCCAGCCCCTGCATCAGGGCGTAGCTGAAGTGCCCGCGCCATTCATCCGGGTCGGATGTCGCGTCCTCGAACGACAGCTCGCCCGCGCTCGTCGCGAGCGCGAGCAGGAACCGCACCGCTTCGGGAGCCCGTCCGGCGCGGCCGAAGCCGGGCGAACCCGGCTCGGCGAGCAGCTCGAAGCCGCGGCAGCAGTCGGCGAAGATGCACACCTCGGCGAACAGCCCGTCGCGGCGGAACCAGTCGAGGTACCGGCCGAGGTCGAGGTTCGTGGGGCGGTCGAGCTCCGCCTTGGCGTCGAGCAGGGCGGCGTCCCCACCCCCGGGCATGATGCCGTGGCCCGCGACGAAGAGGTACAGGCGCGAGGTCTTCCGCAGCTCGGATCGCTGCTCCTCGGGCGCCGCGTCGAGCTGGGAGCGGAGCGCCTTGTACGACGCCCACAGCGCGTCGTCGATGACCTCCTTCGTGGGCCGTGCCTCGCCGAGGTTCTTCGGGAACGGACGCTGCGTGATCACGCGCTGCACGTTCGCCTTCGGGAGCCCGCCCTGGCCGGGATCGGTGAGCCACGCCGCGAACGCGCGCGCGTCGGCGACCGGTCCCTTCAGCGCGGCGTAGCCGCCCGGGTACCGGTTGATGCCCACGACGACGCCGTAGTGATACGGATTCGCGTGCTCGGCCATCGCGGCCCTCCCCCCGGAGCACCTCGGCCCTCCGTGGGCGTGGGAACCCTGCGGCACGCGAAGCGAGCCGAGTGGTTCACCGTCCCAGCGTGAGCCGACCTCACTTGGGCTGAGCGTACTGCCGTGGAGCGGTGCGGCTCCATCCCCCGTTTCGGTGGGATCTTGCACGCGCGGCGTCGCCCCGCGTCGCGGGCGCAGACTCGCGCGCTCAGCGGCCGAGCAACGCGTTCAGCCAGCCGGGGCCGGCGATGAGGGCGTCGATGTCGACGAGCCGGGCCCGTAGGCCGCGATCGGCGGTGACGACGAGCACTCGAGCACCGGATGCCGCGGCGTCACGGGCCGAGTCCACGATGGCGTCATCCCCGGCCGCCGGAGCCCGCACGACCTCGACTCCTTCGGGAGCGGTGGCCGCCTTCGCCGCGCCCTCGATGACCGCGACGACCCGCTCGATACGGACGCGGCCTTCGCCCCTCCAATCGGCGTCGGCGTCCGCGTCCGTATGTGGCCCGTCGACCTCGCGGTCGACGAGGTCGGGCAGGCCGGCGAGCAGCCGGGTGGCCGCGCCGGCGCGATCGCGCCACCAGCCGTCGGGGCGCGAACCCATGACGTTCGCGACGTCGACGACCACGACGACCTGCTGCGCCACCGTCACCCCTCGCGGAGCGGCAGCACCGCGCCATCCGTCTGGCACGTCGCGCAGTACTGCGCGGTCGCGCTCCCGAACGTGAAGTCGCGGATGGTGTCGCCGCACCGCGGGCAGGGCTCGCCCGCGAGTCCGTGCACGCGCATGGCCGCGACCTTCGCGCCCTTCAGCTGGTCGATCGGGATGCCGCGGCGCGCGTCGATCGCGGACCGGATCTCGTCGACCGTCGCCTGGTACAGGCGGGCGCGCTCGTCGTCGGCGAGCGCCGCCGCGTGCCCCACGGGCGACACCTTCGCCGCGTGCAGGATCTCGTCGGAGTACGCGTTGCCGATGCCCGCGAGGGACTCCTGCTCTTGCAGCACCGCCTTGACCTGCTTGCGGCGGCCCACGGTGGCGGCGTCGAAGTCGGCCTGCGAGAACTCGTCGGCCGCGGGGTCGGGGCCGAGCTTGGCGACGGCGGGGACCTCGAACGGATCATCGACGATCCATCCGCCGAGCGAGACGAAGTCACCTGCGTCGGTGAGTTGGAGCGTGCGCCCGTCGTCGAACGTGATCTCGACGAGCGCCGGGGGCGGCGGTTCGTCGCCGCCCGCGGCAGGGTCGGGGGACGCCGCGCCCTCGGCCCAGCGCGCCCACCCGTGCCGACCGAGCGAGACCACGAGGTGGCCCGCGTCGCCGGCGAGCGCGAGGTCGATGAGCTTGCCGTGCCGATTCACGCCCGCGACCTTCTCGCCGACGAGCGACGTCAACGGTCGTGCGCGCGTCTTCGTGACACGGAACTCGACGACGTCGACGTCGGTGACCGTACGACCGGTCAACGCGCTGTCGAGCTCCTCGGCGAGGATCTGCACCTCGGGCGACTCGGGCATGCGGCCAGCATCGCACGACCCTCCGACGCCCGGCCAGCCCTCGACTCAGTGCTCCGCGGCTCCCCACTCGAACCCGTCGGGGTCGACGAACGGGTCGCCGGCACCGTCGATGCGGATCCGATGCGAACCGGAGCCCTCGGATGCGATGCCGGCCGACTTGGCGAGTGCGCGCCGCTTGTAGAGGCCGAGGCCGATGGGGCTCGACGGCGTGGCGAAGTCGACGTAGCTGCCGAAGCTCTTCGCGACCTTCAGCCCACGGTCGACGTAGAACTTCTTGCTGGCGCCGACGTCCTCGACGCCGAGCAGCAGCACGAGGTGCTCGAACTCGCGGCTCGCCGGAGCGGTGTCCTTCTTCGTCGACGTGGCGAGGTTCCAGATCGCGCCATCCGGTGCCTGCACGACCCCGCCGAAGCCCCAGAGCGACTTCGTGAGCGGCGTGAGCACCGTGGCGCCGGCGGCGACCGCCGCCTCGAAGAGCGCGGTCACGTTCGCCGGCTGCGATGCGACGAGCGACATGGTGAATCCGCGGAAGCCCTCGCTCGCGGCATCCGCTGCTCGCGTGCGCACCCGAGCGTCGAGCCCGAACGCGTCACGGTAGAAGGCGGCGGCGGCCTCGGGATCGGCGGCGTCGAGCGTGACGGAGTCGATGGAGGTGATGGTGATGGAGTCGGTGGTGTTCATGTGCTCGACGGTAGGTCCGCGGGGTCGACTGGCGCTTCTCGATTCGTGATCGATGCGGACGGCCTCGGGCCGAAGGACCCGACCCGTCGCACGTCGTCGCGCCTACTCTGGCGGCGTGGCAGGTCAATGGATGTGGACCCAGGTCTCGAACATGGGCCCGAGTGCCCGTGTGGAGCCGTCGATCGCGTTCCATCCCGGAGACATGCGCGTCGTGCTCTTCGGCGGCCTCGTCAACGGCGGCTTCCTCCGCGACACGTGGGAATGGGACGGCGACCTCTGGTCGATGGCTCAGGACATCGGTCCCTCTGAACGGCACGACGCCGCGATGTCGGAGGCGTTCGACGGCACGGTGCTGCTGTTCGGTGGCCGACGCGGCGCCCAGGTGTTCGGCGACACCTGGCAGTGGAACGGCGAGACGTGGACGCAGGTCGAGGATTCCGGCCCTGGACCTCGCGGCGGGGCCGCACTCACACTCGATCGCGCGACCGGCCGTACGATCCTGTTCGGCGGCGACGGCGGAACGGACACCTGGCTCTGGGACGGCACGCGGTGGACGCAGCTGCAGGACGCGGGTCCGACGCTCGGGGAACCCAGGCTCGTCTTCGATGTCCCGTCGGGGACTCTGCTCCTGGTCGGCAGCATCACGCCGGCGCAGCCGTGGCGAACGTTCATGTTCGCGCAGGACACCTGGGTGCCCGTGAGCGACATGGGTCCGGCGTCGGTCGTGCGCTGCACCTTCTCGTCGCCAAAGGGGGCGGTCGCGTGCGACGACCACACCTGGCTGTGGGATGGCGCGCAGCGACGGTGGACACAGGTCCAGGACATGGGACCGAAGTCGGGCACGCTCGTCGGCACGTGGGATCCCGCTCGCAGTCGCGGCGTGGGGTTCGACGGCAACGCGGCCACGACGTGGCGGCTCACGGCCCCGAGCTGAGCGCGATCGACCGCATCGGCCGATCGGCCGAGGAAGGTCCGGCCTGCGGGCCGATGTGCGCCCCGTCGTCGGTCGCGAGCATCGAACCATGACCACCATCGCCGCGCCGAAGACCTCCGCCCCGCGCCGCCGCCCGCGCCTTCGCGGCTCCGGCTGGCTCCCCGTCGCCGGCCTGCTGCTCCTCAGCCTCGTGCCGATCGCCGCCGGCGCGTTCCGGTTCACCGAGCTGACGACGGGCGCGACCGTCACCGCCGACAACGCGCGGTTCTTCGCGTCGCCCGTCCCGATCCTCGCGCACATCGTGGGCTCGAGCGTGTTCCTCGTGCTCGGCGCGTTCCAGTTCGTGCCGTCGCTGCGGCGCCGGCGTTGGCATCGGTACGCGGGCCGGGTGCTGCTGCCCGCCGGTCTCGCGTCGGCCCTGTCGGGGATCTGGATGGCGTTCGGCGCCGACCTGCCCGCGAGCAACGGCATCGCGCTGCTCGTGATGCGCGTGGGCTTCGGCGCCGTCATGGTCGCGGGCCTCGTGATGGCCTTCGTGGCGGTCCGCCGCGGCGACATCCCGACGCACCGGGCCTGGATGATGCGTGCCTACGCGATCGGCATGGGCGCCGGCACGCAGGTCCTCATGTTCCTGCCGTGGACGATCGCGTTCGGGGCACCGGATGTCGCGACCCACGCCGTGCTCATGGGCGCCGGGTGGGTGATCAACCTCGCGGTCGCCGAGGTGGTGATCCGGCGCGCCCGTCGCTGCCGGGGCGGCGCGCGTCCGGCTCGCCGCCGCGCGGCCGCTCCTATCATGAGCGCATGACGAGCCCCGTCCGCGCGCTGTGGGATGCGCCATCCGCCGCCCCCGCGCCGCCGCGGCGGGTGTGGCGCGACTGGGTCCTCGTCGGCGTGATCCCGCCGCTTGCGTTCCTCGAGGCGGCGCTGCGACCGGATGTGCCGTGGCGGTGGCTCTGGGCGGTCGTGCTGGCGGCGCTCGTGCCGACGCTGCTGTGGCGTCGCATCCGCCCGCTGACGATGCTGGCGATCGCGTTCGCCGTCGGATCGGTGTTCGGCCTCGCGACCGGCGGCGACCCGCAGCTGTTCACCACGGCGTACTTCCTGATCCTGCTGTACGCCCTGACGCGCTGGGGCAGCGGTCGCGCGATGATCGGCGGCGGATTGATCGTCGCCGGCGGCATCCTCGTCTCGCTCGTGTACACGGCGCCGAACCCGAGCGACGTCATCGGCGGCATCGCGGTCGTGGTCATGACGAGCACGCTCGGCCTCGCGCTTCGCTGGCGGGCCGGCGAGCGGGCGCGCGAGCTCGATCGGGTGCGGTTTCTCGAGCGCGAGCAGCTCGCGCGCGACCTGCACGACACGGTTGCGCACCACGTGTCGGCGATCGCGATCCAGGCTCAGGCGGGTATCACGGTCGCCCCGACCACGCCGGAGGCCGCGACCGACGCGTTGCGCGTGATCGAGGGCGAGGCGTCGCGCACGCTCGACGAGATGCGGGCGATCGTGCGGGCGCTCCGGCGCGACGGTGAGACGACGGATGCGTCGGAGCTGGCGCCGACCCCAGGCGTCCCCGAGCTCCGTGCACTGGCGGATGGCGCGGGCCCGGCGGTTGACGTTCGCGTCGACGGCGACGCCGACGCGCTCCCACCCGCGGTCGCGGCGACCCTCTACCGCATCGCGCAGGAGGCGGTGACGAACGCGCGCCGTCACGCGCGCGGCGCCACGCGCGTCGACGTGCGCGTGCGAATGGACACGGCCGGGGTGCGACTCGATGTGCGCGACGACGGCGAGGGCGCGCCATCCGTTTCACCCGGCTTCGGCCTGACGGGGATGGCGGAGCGCGCCGCGCTGCTCGGCGGCACCTGTTCGGCGGGTCCGGCGCCGGGCGGCGGTTGGGCGGTCACCGCGCTGCTGCCGCGGACAGGATGGACGTCGTGACCATCCGGGTGCTCATCGCCGACGACCAGGATCTCGTGCGCACGGGGCTGCGCATGATCCTCGACGCGCAGCCCGGCATCGAGGTCGTCGGCGAGGCGCCCGACGGCGCCCAGGCGGTGGCGCTCGCGCGCGACATCCGCCCCGACGTGTGCCTCTTCGACATCAGGATGCCGGTCATGGACGGGCTGCAGGCGACCCGCGAGCTGGCCGGCCCGGATGTTGCGGACCCGATGCCCGTCGTCGTGATCACGACGTTCGACCTCGACGAGTACGTGTACGCGGCGCTGCGGGTGGGTGCGCGCGGGTTCCTGTTGAAGAACGCGGGGCCGGTGCTGCTCGCGGAGGCCGTGCAGGCCGCGGCGCGCGGCGACGCGCTCATCGACCCGAACGTGACCGTGCGGCTCATCGAGGCGTTCGCGGGGTCGGCGGCGCCGCGGTCCGGGCCGGGGCGCGGCGCCGAGCCATCCGCCCCCTCGACCCCGCTCACCGACCGCGAGGAGGACGTGCTCGCCGCGGTCGCGCGCGGCCTCGGCAACACCGAGATCGGACGCGAGCTGCACATCTCGCTCTCGACGGTCAAGACGCACATCGCGAGCCTCATGGCGAAGCTCGGCGTGCGGAACCGCGTCGAGCTCGCGATCTGGGCCGTCGAGCGCGACGCGGGCGGCGGGCGCTGATCGCGCTGACCGCGCGGGACAGCGCGGTCACCACTCGGCGCGGTTGCCCTCGCCGCAGGCGTTCACGTCGCTGCTCCAGTTCGCCGGCGCAGGCACGTACTGATGGCAGACCTCGCCGCCGAGGTAGACGGCGCCGTAGTCGCCCTCGTCCTCCTCGAGCTCGATCGACATGACGACGAACGGGCCGTCGGGGCCGGAGACGCGCTCGGTGTGCTTCGTGTTGCCGTCCCAGACCGTCAGGTCGAGCTGCACCTCGCAGATCGAACCGGTGAAGGCGGGACTGAAGTCGACGACGAGCGCCATCTGCTCATCGCGCGCCAGCGTGATCGTGCGCTCGGGGAAGTAGTCGTGCGGATTCCCGACCTCGTCGTAGACGTAGGCATCAGACGGGCCCTCGCCGACATGGATGTTCACGATCTCGGACTCGACTCCGGCACCGCGACCCGACGTCATGCGCACGAGCGTGCCCCTCGAGATCGGCTTGCACGTCTCGACCGACGTGAGGTCGGTGATGCGCACCGTGCCGGCCCGATTGCCGGTGAGGTACAGCGTGATCCGCCGCGGTCCTGAGACCTCACCGCGCTCGTTGTCCTCGAGCCAATCCACCTGCGCTTCGGCCGGCAGGTCGGCGAGTTCGGCGAGCTCGCTCGTCGAGAGCTCGGCGCCCGGTGAGAGCACGACGTCGTCCATGCGCGGCTCCGCGTCGACCCGGACGTCGACGGGGTCGCCCTGCGTGTTCACCGTCACCTCGAACCATCCGAAGCCCTGGCTCATCGCCCCGGCGAGGACGGTCGCGAGGGCCGCCGCTGCGACGCCTCCGACCCAGACCCCGGCTCGGCGCCCGATCGGTCGTCGCGGGTTCGTCGTCCCGCCGGTCTCGTTCGGCTGCTTGCGCTCGCCTTGTTCTGTGGACATGACCGCACCAGATCTCTCGGCTCGCGGTCGATGTTAGTGATGAGGTTTTCTCGCGTTATCCGGAGCGGCCCTGAGATCTGTCGAGTGACCCCTGACTCACCACGCCGAGCCGGCCCGCAGGGCGGCATCCACCACCGCATCGACCGGCCCGATCCACGCCGCGCCGTGGCCCGGGAGCAGCACCTGCGACGACGAGGTTCGAAGCCGCTCGAGCGAGGCGCGGGCGCGAGCGACGTCCTGATGGAACACCGACGGCAGGAGCTGCGGGCCGACGATCGTGGAGATGCCGTGGCGCGTCGCGAGGGAATCGCCGACGACGAGCACGCCCTCGTCCTCGAAGTCGAATGCGGTGTTCCCGGTCGTGTGACCCTCGACGAGCAGGACGCGCGGGTGCCCGGGGACGTCGGCCCTGCCGTCGCGCACCGGCAGGGCTTCCACCTCCGGGACGCCGAGCAGCGGCTTCCCGTCCAGCAGCGGGACGATGTCGAGCAACCACCGCGGCACGCCGCGGCGCCGCACCTGCCGCGCCAGCTGGCCGACGCCCGCCTGCTCCACGACCTCGCGGCGGACGTTCGCCAGCTCCGACGGATGTGCGAAGACCGGCGTGCCGAACGAGCTGGCGAGCCAAGCCGCGCCGCCGAGATGGTCGGCGTGCCCGTGGGTGAGCACGACCGCGGAGACGTCCTCGACGCGACATCCGATGGCCTGCAGTGAGGCGTTGAGCAGGTCGCGCTGGCCGACGTATCCCGAGTCGATGAGCGTGACGCCGTCGGGGCCGGCGTAGACAGCCCAGTTCACGTGCGGGGTGTGCACGAAGTGGACGTGGTCGCTGACGCGATCGACGCGGAACCCGCGCCGACGCGTTTCAGCGTGGCTCTCGGCGCCCACCATGCCCCCTACCGACCGGCGAGCCGTGACGATCGGCCCTGTCCATCAAGGCTATCGACCTGGTCGTACGCGTGGCGCGTCTCCGCCCGCCCGCGGAGTGACCTTCGTCACGGGCGTCCGCATGGCCTCGGCGTAGCGTGCTTCCGAGAGGCCATGAAGGGGGAGATCGCGATGAAGGTGCTGGTCGCCTACGCGAGCAAGTACGGCGCGACGGAGGGCATTGCGCGACGCATCGGCGAGACGTTGACCACACGCGGCCTGGACGTGGTCGTCGCGGCATGCAAGACGGTGAATGACGCATCCGGCTACGACGCATTCGTCGTGGGCTCGGCCGTGTACGAGTTCAACTGGCGCAAGGCCGCCAGGAAGTTCGTCGAGCGCAATGCCGAGGTGCTCGCTTCGAAGCCGACGTGGCTGTTCGCGAGCGGGCCGCTCGGTGCCGAGGACGTCCACAAGGACGGCAACCACGCACTGAAGGACTCGGCGCCCAAGCAGTTCGCGAAGTACGAGGATCTCGTCCACCCGCGGGGTACGACGGTGTTCCGGGGCGCATACGACCACGACAAGGTCAGCCGCGGCGACCGGTTCGTCGCCTGGTTGCCAGGCGTTCGCGACCTCATGGACGAGGGCGACTTCCGCGAGTGGGACGTGATCGACGCGTGGGCGACGGACATCGCCGACGAGCTGGAGGCGGCGGAGGCTCGCTCCTGACGGGCGAGCGGCTGGCGCGCGGCCGGAGCGCGCTTGTGAGACCGCCGCATCGCGCGCATGCTCGGAGCATGCGCGCCACCGCACCGCGGCGACGCTGGAGGACCTGCAGGCGCCGCACTGAGTGCAGGGTGGAAGTGCCGCGAATCCCGGGTTCGTGCGGGTGACACTGCAGAAACCCGGGACTCGCAACGCCGGGCTACGCCGCGGCGCGCTCCGAGTCGCCCGAGCGGCTCGCCGTGGCGAACACCTCGTCGGCGCGCTGCTCGGCGAGTTCCGTCTTCGTCGGCGCGAACACCCTGCGGATCACCAGGTCGAAGACTCGGTCGGGCAGCACCCGGCGCAGCCCGACGATGAACTTCGCACTCACGGGGGTCGCGTACCGCGTACGCGGACGTCCCGCCGTCACGGCCTTGGCGATCGTCGCGGCGACGACCTGCGGCTCGCTCGATGCCGATGACTGGTCGGCCGCCTCGAGCGTGCGCACCAGCGCCCGCGCCTGCGCGGCATAGGCCGTCGCGCCCGAGCGCTCCATGGCGCTGCGCCGCGAGATGCCGTTCCATTCGGTGCGGACGCCGCCCGGCTGGATGACCACGACGCGAATGCCGTGTGGCTCGAGCTCGACGCGGAGCGAGTCGCTTAGGCCTTCGACCGCGAACTTCGTGGCGTGGTACCACGCGCCGAGCGGCTCGTAGATGCGCCCGCCGATCGACGAGATGTTCACGATCGTGCCCGAGCGGCGTTCGCGCATGCCGGGCAGCACGAGCTGGGTGATGCGCGCGAGGCCGAACACGTTGACCTCGAACTGGCGCCTCGCCTCGTCGATCGGCACGTCTTCGAGGGCGCCGTACGAGCCGTAGCCGGCGTTGTTGACGAGCACGTCGATGCGCCCCTGCTCGGCGGTGATGCGGTCGATCGCGGCGCGGACGGACCCGTCATCCGTCACGTCCATGGCGATCGCGTGACCGCCCGCGTCGACGATCGCCGACATGCGATCGGCGCGCCGCGCGGCGCCGTAGACGATGAAGCCGCGGCGCAGCAGCTCGAGGGCGGTCTGCTCGCCGATGCCCGACGAGGCACCGGTCACCAGGGCGACCTGTCGTTCCATGTCAAACTTCCTAACCAGTTGGTTACTTCGGATGCTTCGAGTGAAGCACGTTCTCCCACGATTTGCAACTAACTGGTTATATACTCACAGGATGGCACGCAACGCTGATCGCACCCGCGCCCGGATCCTCGAGGCGGCGACCGCCGAGTTCTCGGCTCGCGGCATCGCGGGCGCCCGAGTCGATCGCATCGCGGACGCCGCCGAATGCAACAAGGCGCTGCTCTACTCGTACTTCGGCAACAAGGAGCAGCTCTTCGATGCCGTCTTCGCCGCGCTCGTGGCCCGGTTGGTCGCCGAGAACCCCCTCGACGCCGAGCATCTCGACCGGTACGCGGGCGAACTCGTCGACTCCTCCCTCGAGCGACCCGAGCTCGTCCGTCTCGCCCTATGGGACCGCCTCGAGCGCGGAGGCGCCGGCATGCGCTCCGACGACCTCTTGGCCACGGATGCCGCGAAGCTCGCCGCGATCGCCGACGCACAGGCATCCGGCACGATCTCGGACCGGTTCTCCCCCACCGAGATCCTCGCGCTCGTGCAGGTGCTCTCGTCGATCCTGCCGGTCCTGCTCGACGGCGCCTCCGACGCGAGGGTCCGCGACGTGGTGACGACCGCGGTCGCCCGTCTCCTCGACTGACGGCTCCCCCGCTATCCGCCGATGCAGTTCGGGTCGCCAGGCCCGTAGCAGCTGCCGCCTCCGCCGCCGTCGTCGGCCGGCGCGGGCGGCTGGTCCGGGATGAAGCGGTCCGCCGGAACCGGCACGGCGAACGCGACGATCAGCCCGAGGCATCCGACGATGCATGCCGTGACGATCAGCGCGGGCCGCCGGCTGATCGCGGCGAACACGACCGCGCCCACCAAGGCGCCGAGCGTGAGCGCCGCCGTGATCAGGTACCGGTCCCCGTCCACCGGTGTGACCTCCGGCTCCGAACCGAAGAGCGTGAAATAGACCTCGAAGGCCTGCCAGAGGAGAACGAGCGTGAGCAGTCCGCCGAGCGCGAGCAGCCCGCCCGCGATCCTCGCCGACGTGCGTCGTTCGCGGCTGAGGAACGCCACGGAGGACGCGATGCCGAGCGCGACGACGGCCGTGAGGATGCCCGCGTCGATCCACGCGATGCTGTTCGCGAAGATCGCCCCGAACCCGGCAACCGCCAGGCCGGGCAGGCTGCGCAGGACGGTCGCGATGAGCACCGCGACCGGTGCGGCGAGCAGGATCAGCGCCCAGCGCCCGGGCCGGCGCATCGACCGCAGCCCGAACTGCACCGCTGCGGTGAGCGCGATCCACGCGAGCAGGTTCGGGTCGGCGACCATGGCGACGAGTGGAAGCCACGCGTCGAACGAACCGAGCTCGTACGACGAGGCGACCAGCAGCAGCACGCCCACCAGCCGAAGCACCACGACGGATGCCACGAGCACGAGTGTCTCTTTGGCGCGCACTCGCAGGTCGAAGGTTGCGCGATCAGGAGCGACCGGTGCGTGCACACCAGCGTCGTGGGCGTCGGACAGGGCTCCGCTCATCCGCCCAGCATGTTCGGGGCGTGTGGCTCTCGCCACAGGGCTGGCCCTGAGCGGGCGCCGGGCCCAACGTCCCTGCTCGGTCGGCGACGCGAGGCTAGCCTCCCGCCATGACTGCTCCCGCAACCCCGCAGACCGACAAGTGGAACGTCTGGGCGATCGTCGCCATCATCACCGTGTGGTTCACGGTGATCCTCGGCCTCATCTTCGGCCACATCGCCCTGTCGCAGATCAAGAACACGGGCGAGCGCGGCCGCGGCCTCGCCCTCACCGCCGTGATCGTCGGCTGGCTCGCCGTGGTGGCGGGCGCCCTCACCGCAATGTTCATCCTGATCTTCGGCGGCATCGCCATCTCGAGCAGCGGCGCCTGAGGCCGGCCGCCACCCGCCGGGTGCAGCGAGTCCCGAGTTCCTGCGGGTCACACCGCAGGAACTCGGGACTCGCGTGCGGTTCAGCTCCTCGCGACCTGCTCGTCGCTCGCCTCGCCGCGCGCCGCCTCGGCACGACGTCGGCCGCGGCCGAAGCGGATCGTCAACGACGAGAGGACCACGGCCCACGCCAGGCCGATCCAGCCCCACGTCGTGCCCCAGCTGCCCAGGTGATCGGGGTAGACGATGCCGACGACGGCGAACCAGGCGGTCCCGAGCCCGACGAGGATGGTCATCGGACGCCAGCCCGGAAGACGCAGCGCGAGCAGCGCGGTCGCCAACGGAATCGCGAGCGCGAATGCCGCCTGGATCGGGTAGTGGTCGAAGACGTAGGTCTCATGCACCGGCGCAACGCCTTCGATCGCCGTGCCGATCATGTCCGTGGCGTAGACGATCGTCGGCGGAAGCGCGACGAGGGACATGGCGAGGTACGCGACGCGTGACGCGAGATGCGCCGGCTCGCGGAGTGGTCCCGCCAGGCCGGAGTCACCACCGGAGTCGGTTCGCAGGGGCGACAGCACGAGGACGGCGGCAGTCGGGACGAGCAGGCCCACGACGACCAGCAGTTGCAGCGGCTGGCCTGACGCGATCCCGGCGACGAGGACCGCCGTTCCCGCCGCACCCGTGAGCAATGCCGCCGAGCTCCAGTCCGGACGCGCACCGAGGAAGCAGAACGGCAGTCCGGCGAAGAACGTGAACAGCACACCCCACCCGGTTTCGATCAGGTAGCCGGCGTAGAACTCGGGTCGAGCCTGCATGGTCAGCGGAACGGTCAGGTCGACCAGCCCGAAGAAGAGCACCAGTAGGAACCCGCCGGTGACCCATCCGATCACCCTGATCGCATTCGACCGCCAACCGAGCTTCGCCATGGCCCCACCTTGTCTCGGTCGGGGATCACTTCACGACCCCAATTCACGGGTGATCACGGCATCGGATGGCGCGGGCTGCCTCGAGGGCCGTCGTTCGTGTCCCGTCAGCTGGTAGCAACGGCATCCACAGCATCGAGAAGGTGAACAAGGCCACCTTGGGCCACACCGAACGACGTCTGGCGCACCGATCTTGCAGCTTCGGAGTCGTTACTGGCCTGCACTGTGTCCCACGCATGCTGCAATGCTGTTGCCGAAGCGAGCGTGCTTCGTGCGCCGCTCATCGTCTGGTATGCGTCAAGCGCACCGATCGCGCGAGCAGCGAGCAACATATCGCCCGATGCGACGGCTGAGGGCACGAGCCGTTCCAGCGCGCCTCCTTGTCCGAGACGATCGCCAACCAAGGCCGACCGACGGAGGGAGTCGATGAGAAGTCCGACCGCTTTCGGGGGCGCACCCGTTGTCAGTTCCACGGCCGCCTCCACACGAAGTACGGCAGCGACCGCCTTCTGGTCGTCATCTTCCACGCGATCAGCCATGACGTCCTGCGCTATCGTCCGAGCGTCCTCCCACTCTTCGTCGGCGACCAAGGCCTCGGCGAGATCCGTCCGAGCCATCGCCACTCCCCATTTGTCGTCCATCGAGGAGAAAGTTTGGATTGCCTCGTTCTGGGCCCGGATGGCGGCTTCGATGTCGCCACTCGCGGCCAGCGTGAGGCCACGGTTATTGAGATTCATGCCGTACCACAATCGCCAGCGCTTGTGCTGCGTCCGCAGATTGATCTCTTCGGCGAGCGCGATCAGGCGAAGCGCCTCGTCGTAGTCACCTCGAGCGCGCCGAAGCAGACTGAGGTTGTTGAATGAGCCTGCGGTAAGACCCTCTTCACCTTCCTCCTTCCTGATCTGCAATGCAGTCGTATGCGATGCTTCGGCTGCGGCGAAGTCAGCCAAGTTGTACGCGTAGTTCCCGGCGTCGTTGAACAGCTGGGATCGAAGGATTCGATCCTCGCGAGTTGCGCCGACGGGGTCTCCGAGCTCGAGCACGCCGTTCGCGAGGTCCAGACCCCGCTGGAACTGGCTCGTTCGATAGAAGTAGGGCCACAGCGTCGTCATCAATCGCACCGCGAGCCGTGTCTCTTTCGCCCGCACCGCCCAGTCGAGCGCCGCGCGCACGTTGTCTGCCTCGGGCCTGAGCTCACCGACCCACCCGGCCCAATCGTCGCCCTTTGTGACGGCCTCGACGTGGTCGATGAGGTACTTCATGAGCCGCCGATAGGCTGCGCTGCTGCCGCGCTTACCCTCCCCGGCGAAGTCAGCGATGGCCTGATGCAGGGCGAATCGACCACGAGCATCCGGAGGTTCTACGAGTCCTTGTTGGGTGATGGCATCGAAATGATCCGGTTTCTTGACCACGTGCTTCGCCGCTTCCCGCGAGAACGTGTTCGCCTTCGGCGGGAACACGGCGAGCGCTGCCAAGGACAGTCGCTGCTCGGGCGTGAGCCGATTCGTCGACAACTCGATGACTGCGCGAAGAGTCGCCTCCTTCAAGCGGGGCAGACGATCATCGTCCAAGTAGTCGTCGACCTTGAGCTTGAGCGTCGTGCCGGCAGCAGACAGCTCACGAAGGTATTCCACTCCGGCTTCACTCCCACCGCGCGATGAGGTCACGTACAGGACGGTGCCTACCACAGTCAGCGTCAGCGGTAGACCCGCGATGTGTTCGAGGACCGCGTCGAGTTCTGGGCCGAACTTCGCGTGCGCTCCAGGGCAGTGGAGTTCGAGGAGTTCGATGGACTCGGAGTACGTCAAGTCGGGCACGTAGTAGGCGGGTTGAGTGAATCGGTGCCCCACATCCGGAATGCGGGTAGTGAGGACGCGGCGACAGTCTGTTCCGATGCGCTTGAACAGCCGCGCATCGTCTTCAAGCCACACGTCGTCGAATACGAGCAGCATGCGCCGATCACCGATCGCCGCGCTGGCGAGGCCTGCGAGCGCGGCGTCGTCCTGACGGCTTACCGCGTCTCCGACCCGATCCGGACTGACTCCGAGCACACGGCACCACTCTGAGATTCTGTGCCGCCAGTGCGACAGACCTGATCCCTCGGGATCTCCGACGGCGAGCCACAGGATTCCGTCGTTGAACTCTCGTTCGACGCGTGGCTCCTTCGCCAACTGGACCGCAAGCGCTGTTTTCCCGACGCCCGGCAATCCGGAAAGAAACACGACATCGGACCCACCGCGCAGTCGCTTGATCGCGTCCCTGATGAGCCCTTCTCTCCCGACCAGCCCACCCTCTGGTGCTGCCGGAAGTCCACTCCTGAGTACCGGATGCTGCTCCCCATGCTCGTCTGGTCGGGGTTCGAGTTCGACTTCCTGCCATGATGCCGACCCGTCGTCATCCTGAATGAGCGAGAGGAGTTCCGGGTCCTCGGCGAGTCTGGTGATCGGGAGTGCCCACAGTTCCAGCCGGCTTGGATCGGTGGGGCTCGGGTCTGCGATGGTGACCCCGAGAAGCACAGAATCGGCATCGTCGTGGTCGATGGCCGAGAGCACGGCGGCGCCCGAGAGACCTGCCCACGAGCTGTCCAATCGAGACTCCGAACCGATCGAGTGGCGAACCGAGATCACGATCGAAGTGCCCTTCCAGTGGGTGAAGGGAGAAATCTCCCCCTCGAACTGCCTGGACTCGCGACGCGTTTTCCCATCGTTCCGGTTGGCATCGAGGCTGGGAAATCCGACCCCCGTGCATTCAACGGTTGACCCGCCGGTGATTCGGGCCCATGCAATCTCGTCGTCGAGGTCCAGTCCGTCGCCATCCACGATCTGCAGGACGGCTGCATCGAAATCGTCGTCGGCCCTCGGCCAGATCACGCGCGCATGTCGGAATCGCGCATTCGGACCGGCAGGATCGAATGCCCCCTTCTCCGGCGGGAGGGATCGGACCCTAACAGGGAAGTCCGTATCGCGCGCTGCCTCCGCGACATCTTGCGAGGGTGGTCGTGCAGGCTCGACTGTCGGCAACTCGGAGCCGTCGACGACGTGCTTCGCGGTGAGGACCAAGTGCGGCGTGAGCGCGAATCCCGAGCCGATCTTGCCGCGCCCTGGAACCCATATCTCGATGATGCGCTGTGGTGAAATGTGCATCAGCCACTCCAATAGGCGACTACTCGACTTCTCCGGCGTTGCCAGCGATGACGACCGATTGAGGGTCCGCATCCGGGCTGAGGAGCTTCGGTTCCATCTGGAGCGTCACACGGTGGGTGCGCTGATGAACGGTGGATGCCTTGGCGCCGACCGACACGACGCCGAGTCGCACACCGCCCTCAAGCCCAGCGTCACGAATGACCGCGATCTCCAGTTCTACCGCCGCCTCGGTGACGTGAAAGCCGATTCCCTGACGTGGGGCGCGCTCGAGCGCGCGACTGAGTTCGCTTCGAAGCGCCTCTACCGTCTCACCGATGCTCGCAAGTTGCTCGTCCATCTCATCCCCCTCCGCACTCGGATTGTGCCCCTCATTGGGCACCCGAAGATACGAAGCATTCGGGCCTCAGGAATAGACTCCTGACCAGTTTCGCGCGTGAACATGAGGAGGCGTGAGCCCCATTCGAGGGGTTTGTCCAGTGTTCGATTCGCGCGCAGGTGCGAAGAGATGATGCAAGAAGGCGAGGCCGCGCTCACGCCGAACGCCCGCCCCCGACAGAACGGGAGCGGGCGTCCGGTCGGATCGCTCTGAGTGGATTACGCGGCGTTGGGCAGCGACACCGTCGCGTTCGGCACGGATGCCACGACGAACCCGCCGTCCGCGGCATCCACCCGCACCGCCTCGCCGTCGCCCAGGGCGCCGGTGACGAAGAGGTCGGCGATGCGGTCGTCGATCTCGCGCTGGATCAGGCGACGCAGCGGACGGGCACCGTACTCGGGCTCGTAGCCGCGCTCCGCGAGGAGCGCCACCGCGGCATCCGTCACCTCGAAGCCGATCTCGCGAGCCGCGAGCCGCGCGCCGGTCGCGCCCAGCATCAGCCGAACGATCGACGCGATCTCCGAAGCCGACAGCTTCTGGAACAGCACGATCTCATCGATGCGGTTCAGGAACTCCGGCCGCATGGCCTCGCGCACCTTGCCCATCACGCGAGCCCGCACGTCATCCGAAGACGAGAACCCCGAGCCATCCGTCGACGCCACGAAGCCGAGCGCACCCGACCGCGACGCGAGGAACTCCGAACCGAGGTTCGAGGTCATGATGACCACCGTGTTGCGGAAGTCGACCGTGCGACCCTGGCCGTCGGTCAGGCGTCCGTCGTCGAGCACCTGCAGCAGCAGGTTGAAGACGTCGGGGTGCGCCTTCTCGATCTCGTCGAACAGCACGATCGAGTACGGGTTGCGCCGCACGCGCTCGGTGAGCTGGCCGGCCTCGTCGTAGCCGACGTATCCGGGAGGGGCACCGACGAGCCGCGACACGGTGTGCCGTTCGCCGAACTCGCTCATGTCGAAGCGGATGATCGCGCCCTCGTCGTCGAACAGCGACGACGCCAGCGCCCGCGCCAGCTCGGTCTTGCCGACGCCGGTCGGTCCGAGGAACAGGAACGAGCCGACGGGCCGGCGCGCGTCGCCCATGCCGGTGCGGTTGCGGCGCACCGAGCGCGCGACGGCGGTGACCGCGTCATCCTGCCCGATGACCCGAGCGTGCAGCTCGCCCTCGAGGTTCGCGAGGCGCTCGCGCTCCCCCTCGGTGACGCGGTTGACCGGGATGCCGGTGGCCCGCGAGATCACCGCGGCGATCTGCGCCTCGTCGACCGTCGTCGAGGCGGCGGCTGCGTCATCCGTCGAACCGGATGTCGCGACGCGACCCTGCGCGGCCGCCTTCTCGGTCGCCTCGTCCAGCCGCTCCTGCACCTTCGAGATCTCGTCGCGGATGCGCGACGCCTCCTCGTAGTGCTCGGCACGGACGGCCGCGTTCTTGTCGGCCTCCAGCTCGGCCAAGCGAGAGATCAGCCCCGAGACATCCACCTTCACGCCCAGCTTGAGGCGCAGGCGCGCCCCGGCCTGGTCGATGAGGTCGATGGCCTTGTCGGGCAGCACGCGGTCGGTGAGGTACCGGGCGCTGAGCTCGACGGCGGCACGGAGGGCGTCGTCGGTGTAGGTGACGCCGTGGTGCTCCTCGTACGCGGGGCGCAGGCCCTGCAGGATGAGCACGGAGTCCTCGATGGACGGCTCGCCGACCTTCACCGGCTGGAACCGGCGCTCGAGCGCGGGGTCCTTCTCGATGGTGCGGTACTCCTTGAGCGTGGTCGCACCCACGAGGTGCAGCTCGCCGCGGGCGAGGCGAGGCTTCAGGATGTTGCCCGCGTCCATGCCGCCCTCACCGGCACCGCCGGCGCCGACGACCGTGTGCACCTCGTCGATGAACACGATGAGCTCGCCCTTGTGTTCGGCGATCTCCTCCATCGTCTTGGTGAGGCGCTCCTCGAAGTCGCCGCGGTAGCGGGTGCCGGCGAGCATGCCGGGCAGGTCGAGCGCGACGACCCGCTTGCCGAGCAGCGCCTCGGGCACGTTCTCCTCGACGATCGCGCGGGCCAGGCCCTCGACGATCGCGGTCTTGCCGACGCCGGCCTCGCCGATCAGCACGGGGTTGTTCTTCGTGCGGCGGCTGAGGATCTCGATGGTCTGCTCGATCTCGTCGGCACGGCCGATCACGGGGTCGAGCTCGCCGTTCATGGCGCGCTCGGTGAGGTCCATCCCGAACTTGTCGAGCATCGGCGTGCTCGACGCCTGTGCGCCCTCCGCGGATTGAGGAGGCGCCCCAGCGCCGTCTCGAAGCCCCTCGGTCTGCTCAAGGTGCTCCCCCAGCCCCGCGGCAAGTGCGTCGGCCGTGACTCCGGCCCGCGCCAGCACTTGCCCCGCCGGCGCATCCTGCCCCAGCACAAGCGCGAAGAAGAGATGCTCGGGGTCGATGTACGTCGACCCGCTCGAGCGTGCGACCTGGTACGCGTGGAACAGCGCGCGGCTCGCGCTCGGCGTGATCATGGCCGAGTTGACGTCGGCGGTGTCGGATGCCGCGGGCAGCCGCGCCTCGGTCGCCGTGATGATGCGCTCGGGACTCGCGCCGACGCGCGTGATCGCCTGCGCGACGGACTCGTCCTCGACGATGACACGCAGGATGTGCAGTGCGTCGAGCTCGGTCTGCCCGCGCTCGAGCGCGAAGCGTCCGGCGCGCTGCAGGATGCTCTGGGTCCGCGAGGTCAGGAACCGGCTGAGGTCGATCGACCGGGCCTGCCTGGCCTGCTCACCCGCGAGGTAGCGGGCGAGGAACTCGTCGAACGAGCTCGCGGCGGCCTCGTTGAAGTTGTCGGGCACCTAGGTCCTCCTGAGGGAACTTGAGTTGGGTACGCTCAAGTTCAACGCACTCGACCGAGGACTATTCCCGACAGGCCGCTCGGTTCCCGCAACGTTCGGCGGGCACTTCGAGTGTGCGCGGGGGGATCCGCTTACAGGCATCCACTCATGGACCGTCACGAACTCGTAAGTCGTTACCGCGAGCGCTCTCCCGGCTGAAAGAGAAGTTAGCGCGTGCGGGTGCGGGTGCGGGTGCCGAGAACCTTCCCCAGCGTTATGGCAATGTCAAATTCCCGATCCCAAGTAAGCGCGACGAGATCGTCGTACTCAGCCTCCGGACGGAGCAGATTGAGTACGTCAGCTTCGAATACTGAACCCGATTCTGCAAGCCCGAGCACTTCGTCGCGAAAGCGACGGTACTTCTCGCGCGAGCGGAATATGACCGAGTAGTCCCCGCCTACGAGTTCTCCAACAGAAACATCCCACTTCGATTCAAGCGTGATGAGCGCGTTGGCGATGTCGTCGGCGTTGAAGGGCTCGATGAACAGCTCCGCACCCGTCGCTTCGCGCGCTGGATCCAGCGGGAGCGTATCGTTCCAGACCACCGAGAGGTGGCGCTCGACCCCGATCTCTTCGCGAACTGATGGGTCGAACGCCAAGTAGTCAGTGTTCAGATATCGGCGCATGCTGCGAATGATCCAGAGGATCGGGGCGTTGATTAGATTCGTCCGCAGCGAGTCGTAGTCTTCGCCATACACTGCTGCTCGGATGCTTGTCAGAAGCTCTTCGCAGTGGTAGTCCTTGCAGAATCGAAACAGGTGAGCCGACTGCCGTGGCAGACCATCCCAGAGCGACCCCTGTGGGAGAGGCAGATCAGCCAGAATATTCTCGAAGTCGCGCATAAGTTTCGGCTTAGCGGCTGATGACACCAGAGCGTCGTCATGCTCGTCCCACGCCCCGGCGCCTTCGTAGTCGAACTTCGCCTTGCACAGCGAGAAGACAACGGCCTGCGCGCAAGCGTTGAACAGTTCCTCACTCGCCTCGTATGAGATCTCACAGTGATAATTGAGGTTGTACCGACTCAGATCCTCCTCCGCGACCCGCTCGAAGACGTATTTTGCCGACAGGACGTCCCGGGCAGCACGGTCGAGGACTCGCTCAACCTCAGCGGACGACGCGCCAGTGGGCACTTCATTCGGACGCATCTCATCGGCGCTCTCCGCGATTGTCGAATCGAGCCGCTGAAGCATCACTCGGAGAAGGCCGCGCACGGTCTCCACGCGAAGCCGCTGCGCCGCATCTTGAAGCAACATCCGCTCAACGATCGGGTCGAGATCCGCGAGGAACGGGTAGCGGTCGCGAATGAGCGCGTGCCGCCTCCCGCGGGCATTCTGCTTTGTGAACATCTCGGTGATGACGAGCCCGAGCGCGAAGACGTCCGCCGGCTTGCCGACGCCCTGCGCGTTGCTCTTCAGCATCTGTTCCGGGGCGAGATAGTTCCGGTTCGCCAAGAGATCGTCGCGCTTCGTGAGCACGGAGTCTCTGAAGTGCGCGATGCCGAAGTCGGCGAGAACGAGGCGGCGCGCGTCCGGGTCGACGAGGACATTCTCGGGCTTGATATCTCGATGCACCATGCCGTCCCCGTGCACATGCGCGAGTGCCTCGCAGAGCTGGCGCATGTAGACGAGCAACACGTCGGGATCGATTTCGTCGTTGATCACGTCGCGTAACGTCATCGGATAGAAGTCCATGACGTAGTAGTAGAACTTCACGTCCTCCGAGTACGCGTGGATCCTCACGACGTTCGGGTGTCTGGTCATCTGGCCGTATTCGATCTCCTGCTCAAAACGCCTGTTGCGGGCGGAACCCTCCCTGAGATCCTTTTCGATCCGCTTAACCGCGAACACCTCGCCGTCGAGCTTCCGGTGAACCTTCCAGACCACTGCTGACCCGCCCTGCCCAAGGGATGATTCGGGCTCGTACACGGCTCCATCGATAAGGAACGGCTCCTGTTTCGGCATGGTCCCACGCTAGCGATGCTTCTCAGGCGTCTACGGCGACGAATGGCCCGGGTACACGGACATCGAGGGGACAGGATCCGCAGAAGTCTGCCGAACCGTCCCCCCGAAGTCCCGCACTCGCCCTGGGCGGGGTGGATCGCGAACCCGTGCGCTCTGAGAGCCGACGACATCAGAGGTCTCAGTATCGTGGATGACGAACTACCGGGCGGCTCGGGATCACTCATCATCCAGCTGTATGCCGACGCCTGAAGGCGACCGTGCTGCATCTGTGCTTCATGCCGGAGCAGTCCGCCACGCGGCGATTCGCTGGGCGTATCGAACGACACAACGGCGTGAGGCTCTAGCGCATCCCTCAGGAGGCAGGATGCGACGGACGACCACCGACGGTGCGCTCGAAGCACCCCGTGTAGCCGGATGGGTTCTCGGGTTGAATCGACCCGCGATGCGGTGAAGCAGGATGCCACCATCGTCTCGTGCACGACGACATCTCTCGCGATGGCGCTGCGGACTCCGGACTCCGGACTCCGGACGGTCACGAAATGGGGGGCAAAGATCGGTGCAAGCGATACGCGAACAGGCACGTCAAGGTTGGTCTCGGGCGCGCCGGGGTCTCGCGCTAATGGCGTTCCGCCCCGGTTCGACCCGTTACTCTGACGCGCCGGACGACTGCGGAGGTTAGTGCCGGATCTGTTGGCGGCGGTGCTTACCTTCCGAGCGTCATGCCAGAAAGCCGATAGTGTCGCGTCGTGGAGTCGCTTCTCAAAGACGATGTCGCCCTGATTGTGCTGTCTGAGGCAGTCGATGCCGGTGCGTCCAGACACGCCCGAGGCCATCTCTTTGAACGCTTCTGCGCACGTCTTCTCGAATCGTTCGGGTACGAGGATGTGAAGAGCGAAGACGCAAATGTCACCAGCGAGGGCATTGAGATTGATTTTGTCGCGAGGCACAAGCTCACCAGGAAGCCTGCCCTCGTAGAGTGCAAGGCCTACTCGTCCGCGGTTGCTGCGAAGGAGATGCTGGCGTTCGTTGGGAAGCTCAGCGCCGAGCGTCATGCGCAGAAGGACCTTGAGGGCTACTTCATCTGTTTGCCGCGACTGACGAGCCAGGGGGTCGAGAAAGCGAAGTCCATCGAGGAGCATGACCAGTCATTCCACTACTTGTCGGCCACGGCAGTGTACGAACTGCTCGTCGACGCGAAGATACTCGGGGCGGAGCCTGCTGAAGTCGGCTCCGCCATCGTCTCCGATCGTCTCGTCGCGATTACGGAGCATGGCGTGTACAGCGCCGCGAAGCGATTGGACCCGGTGTCGCGGGTTCCGACGGAGGTGTTGATCTGGGGCCCTGGTGTGGATGTGCCCGACCCTGCAGTGGAGCTAATACGAACCTCGGATTACGCCGGGGGTTTGTCATGCCGAGCGCTCTCGAAGTCGGGCGCGTCAGTGGCCGTCGGCCGGGGTGAGGTTGCTGAGGACATTCTTATCGAGGTGCGAGGCGGCAGTAGCGACTTCGAGTATCAGTTGCCCGCATCGCCGAAGTACTTTGTCGGTCGTCGTGATGTGCTCCACTCGCTGGCCACCGCTCTGGACGAGGGCTCACGGGTTATGGTGATAAATGCGCAGTCCGGATGGGGGAAGAGCTCGCTTGCTCTCCGGCTGCGGCGGGTCATTGAAGCCGATGCGGGCGTTGGCTTGGTCTTCGACAGTCGAACCGTGTCACGGACCTCCTACGTCGCCTCCGCTTTGCGCAAAGCGGCCGAGGCTGCTTCGAAGGCAGGTGTGCTGACGGTCACCGAGGATGCGTCTTGGGCCAGCCTCGCAAGCGCCATGCGAACCTTGGCGGCGTCCCGCTGGGCAGCCCCTTCGCGCCGGCTGCTCGTGATCTTCGACCAGTTCGAAAACGTCTTCCGTGACGAGAACCTGACTCGTGACTTCAGAGATCTGGCTCTGCTCGCCTCGGACGCAGCCTTCCCGATCGTGATCGGATTCGCCTGGAAGACAGACGTTGTCGGCTGGACCGAGGGGTACCCCTACCAGTTGAGAGACGAGATCCGCCAGTCGGCGCGGATCGTCAATCTAAGCCCACTAGGTCCGAGCGAGATCGGGACGCTTTTGTCTCGACTCGAAAAGGAACTCGGCAGCAAACTACGCTCCGACCTGAAGGTGAAGCTTCGTGAGTATTCGCAGGGTCTGCCGTGGTTGATGAAGAAGCTTGCGAGCCACGTCCTTGACGAGACGAGGCGTGGCATTTCGCAGGACGATCTGGTTTCGGAAGCACTGAATGTCCAACGGCTATTCGAGAACGACCTGCAGGCTCTACAGCCGGGCGAACGGGAAGCGCTCAACTGGGTCGCAAAGTTCGCGCCGGTGCTGCTCTCAGAGGCACTTGAGCGTTTCCCGGCTGGCATCGTTCAATCGCTTCTCGATCGACGACTCATCGTGCAGGTTGGTGAGCGACTCGACACGTACTGGGACATCTTCCGCGACTATCTGACGACCGGGCGAGTGCCGATCGAGGATGCGTACACCCTTCGCGTGAGCGTGAACTCGGTCGGCCGCTTGCTCCAGACTCTGCTCGACGTCGGCGGGTCCGCTGACGTGGGCGTTCTCGCTGACTTGTTGGGGTGGGCTGAGCCAGCCCTCTTCAACGCGGTGCGTGACGCGCGAGTCTTGGGCCTCGTCCGAAGCGGGTCCAGACGAGTAGAGGTTCTCGTCGGGAACGGCGAAGACGAGGATCCGGAAGACGCTATCCGGGCACGAGTAAGCGTTGCGCTCAAGCGTCATCGCGTCTACAGCGCGTACCAATCACTGAATGAGCGGCTCGAGGGAAACGTCACGATCTCCGAGCTAGCTTCTCGTCTGCCTGTTCTGTTCCCCGCGATCACGGCGGCGCCGAACACTTGGAACATCTATGCCACGGTCTTCGCAAAGTGGTTTGACTACGCCGGGTTGGTATCGCTTGAGGGTACAACTCTGAAGCCCGTCGCGCTCGCTCCCTCCGTATTGATCCTGGACCCAAGCGGGACCAGTCGCGGCTCGAAGGTCTTCCCGCAACGTGCGCCCGATCCAGCACTGCGATTTCTCGAGCGGCTGTCCGGCGCGTCTGACCAGATGCTCCCGGCGTCTGAGACCCCCTCGTCCAATGTCGTGGATCTGATCGCACTTGGCTTGGTAGAGCGGGATCGGTCAGGGTACTACCGCCTCCTCAGGCCCGAGATTGTCGATGACGGACATTACTCACCCGCCGAACTGCTGTCGACGATCAAGGCCGTCCCGGGCGGTACAGAGTCGCTCGCTCTGCTTGAGGCAGACCCACGGGAGTCCGGCTCCAAGATCGGCGAAGTTCTCCGGGCCGCTCAGAACACATCTTGGTCCGAGGGAACGGTCGAGGTTGCGGGGAAGCAGTTCCGCGCATGGGCCAACCGGGCAGGAGTCTTTACTGGCAAGGGAGCGCGGCGAACTCGTCGTCAGAGCGCGGTTTCTTCAGGAGAGACAAGCTAGCCACACCTGCAGATCCTCATGGCGAGCCTCGTCGGATCGGCGATATCGCTGCCTGCATCGGCGACGCGTGGAAGCCGAGCGCGGGCTCGGAGCATCCGACCCTGCAGTTGCTCGGGTGCCGAACAAGACTTGTCTGACACCAGCAGCCGGTCGGCGAGCTTGTCGACGAAGAACCGGTCGTGCGAGACCACGATCACTGCGCCGGGGAAGTGGGTGAGCGCGCGCTCCATCACCTGGGTGGAGGTGATGTCGAGGTGGTTCGTGGGCTCGTCGAGCACGATCACCGCGGCGCCGGAGAGCAGGCACTGGGCGATCGTGACGCGAGCGTGCTGGCCGCCGGAGAGGGTGCCGATCTTCTGCTGCAGGTCGGTCTCCGAGAACTGCAGCATCGACAGGAATCGGTTCACGCTCTTCTTCGTCGCCGTGAACGCCAGCGAGTCCGGTAGGCGTTCACCGCGTGGCCGACGGTGTCATCGAGATCCAGTTCGGCGTACACTCGGTTGTACGAGATGAACCCGACCCGCTTCGCCCAACGGACGGTCCCGGCATCCGCGGGTCTCAGGAACCGGACTCGATCAACTCCTTCAGCTTCTCGTCGTCGATCGCGTTGATGAAGCCGGTCCGTTGCCGCTCCTTGGCCTTCTTGTCTTTCTCGAGCTTCGCTTTCACCTTCGCATCGCTTGCATCCTCGATCTCCTTCGAGAGTGCGTCGATCTCCTCCGCGAGCTCTGACGCCTGCTTCACCATCAGTGCGTCCGAATATGACGAGAACACCCTCTCGGTGAGCTTCGGGAGGTCCGGAGCCTTGGCGGACGGTGCGAGGAATCTCGAGACGAGATCCGCTGAGACCGATGCCGGCTTCCACTTCTTCAGTTTCGGATCTGCCTCGCCGTCGATCGAGATGACTGCGTACGGCCAAGGCCCCTCGACGACGTCACCCGTCTGGAACTTCTTGATCACCTTCCCATCTTGTCTCCAAGCTCCGTCAGAGGCGTGCCGTAATGAGGCATCGTCACGGAAGACGTAGAAGTCGAGGTCCTCGACCTGCACTTTCTCCTGCTTTCCCTGATTCACCGAGTTCTGATATCCGTCGTTGCTCGTGTATCCGACCATGACCGATGAGCCGTTGGCCCCGGTGCTTTTCACGGGGTATTCGTCGGGCGTCACCACTAGGAACCCCGCTTGGGCGAGCGGGCGTCCGGGCTGGTTGATCGTGAGGTCGCCACCCATGATTGTCCCGCTGTTGCCGTCAATCGAGTGGTTGAGCAGGCCGACTGTCAGGTCCGAGATGGCGCCTCCGACTCCCACGATCGCTTGCGCGGCGGCAGCACCACCGGGTCCGAACGCCAAGCCGCCGACCAGCACAGGCAGCTTCAAGATGTTCTGCGTGGCGTCGCTCCACGCCTTCCAGACCTCCTCCGGGAAGTAGTCGAACTTCAACCAGACACCGATCTCGAGTGTGCGGGCCGTCTCCGCTGGTGAGTAGTACATGACGGCGCTGCCAACCTCACCGTCGGACATGTTCGGGTGAGAGCGGGCTTTCACTTTCTTCCCCCACCAGTTCATCGACTTCGGGGCTTCCGCGCCATCTTCGCGATCCTTCGCGTACGACATCACCAGCAGCTCACCTCTCGCGCGAGTCATGTCGCCGACATAGAGACTCTCGACTACCGCCTTGAATGGCAGCCCCTTCCCGATCGGAGTGAAGGCTGCAACCTCCTCCTCGTCCTCTTCTTCACGTTCCGGCTCGGCGCCGGCGGCGGTGGCGGGCCTAACCCGGGCGCGGCTCGAATTATCCTTCGGCGACGCCTTTCCGCCGTCCCGGACGACGACGGACCTGGCCGGCACATCCTTCACGATGTAGGACAGTTTGTGGTGCTTGCCCGCCCAGGTCGGGCTCAGGAGCGAACCTGAGGTCGTGGCGTCGAATCTGTCGCGGACCATAGCTACCCCCAGCTGTCACGCAGTTGGGTTCAGGGTGCTACCGGATCGGCGGGTGCGCAACACCCCGGTAGGGGGGTGATCGCGGTGCGACCAGGAGCCCGCGTCGACCCCTGCCCCGGTCGGCAGACTCCGTTGCCGTGGCCGGCGAAGTCGACGAGGCCTTCCTGGAGCAGCTTGCCGAGGGTGCGGCGGATGTCTCCGTCGTTGGTGCAGGCGAACGGCTTCCCGGTGGTGCGGTGATAATCCGCTTGAGGACCATCTTCTGCGGTGCGGGGAGCGGGTGGCATCGTGGAGGATGACGTCGACCTGGTTGCCGTGGCAGGCGAGGGCTTAGTCGACGCACGGTCGGATACGACTTGGGGATCTACGTCCTGCCCAACCGGTACTGGCATGTCACCGCCCCTAAGTCCTTCTCGTTCAGCAAACCTCGGCCCGATCGGCGCTCGAGCTTGGTGCACCACGACGAAGCTTCGACCACGACCTCGGCAAGAACGAATCCGGCGTCGACGACACCCGGCGGGTGATGCGTCACCTCGTCGAGCATGGCAGTGGTGGCCTGCGACGATCATCGTCCACACATCGAACCCGGTCGGCCGCCGACGGCTGGTGGAGACCGCCCATCATGACGGGCCAGCCGGGATGTCGGTGCACGTCGGCGTGTACCATCCGTGAGGTTTTGGTGGCGCCGTCAGCTCTCCTGCTGACTCTCCTGCGGGTCGGTTCCGTCGCCCGGAGCTTCGACCCAGTCCGACCCCGCCCCACCTCCGCCCGGATCGTATCCTCCGCCCGAGCCCGGGTTCGAGTTCCCTGCTGAGCCGCGGCCGCCGCCGCGGCCCTCGCTCGGATCGAGCACGTGTTTGCCATCCATTCGCGGCCTCTCGCTTTCGACGGTCAGTCTCGCACCGGCCATCGCCGCCGCATACCTCCAATGAGAGGGAGGGCTTCGGGACCGCCAGGAGGGGAAGGTTCATGTTCGCTCGAGCTCACCGCCGCCGTGACCTACTCACCACCGCCTGGTCCGCGATCGAGGTGTCGATCCCAAGAAACATCGTCGCGATCACCAGCAGCCTCTCGTCATGCTCGCCGTCCTCGCCGGCGTGACCTGGGCAGTCCCGCGGGCCAATGATGAACCGCCCCGGGTTCAATGGAGGGTTTCTTGTGCCATTTGAAGGGTTTCAGATGGCGGGCTTTGACGGAAGTAGGTCGCTTCGGCTTCCGCGG